>CAVZJA010000016.1:0-72426 GCA_963775355.1 uncultured Actinomycetota bacterium
AGCGCGGCGTTGCGATGGCTCGGGTAACCACCGAGCAGCTCATCGGCCCCCTGACCCGCCAGGGCCACCGTGACATGCTGCGTCGCAAGCTCGCTGAGCGCCATGAACCCGAGCGCCGAGAGGTCGGCAACCGGCTCATCGAGCGCCCACACGAGATCCTCGAGGCTCGTCGTGGTCTCCGAGACCGAGAGCTCGAGCTCGTGGTGTCGCGTACCGAGCGCCCGGGCCACGGCACGCGCGTCCTCGAGCTCATTGCTCGAGACATCCTCGGCGAATCCCACGGAGAAGGTATTGACCGGTTCGCTCATGTTACGAGCCATCAACGCAACGAGCAGGCTCGAGTCGAGGCCTCCGCTCAGCATCGCGCCGAGGGGCACGTCGCTCATCAGCTGCATCCTCACGGACTCCTCCAACTCGCTGAGGAGCGCCTCGCGCGCCGACTCCTCGGTGAGCGTCGGATCGGGATCAGGGTGTGGGAACGTCCAGTACCGTTCGATCCGAACCGACCCGTCGACGACGAGTCTGTGCGCCGGCTCGAGCTTCCTGACCTGCCTGAGCGGAGTCGTCGGGCCGGCGAAGTATCCGAGCGTGAGGTATGCATCGATCGCCTCGACGTCGAGCTCGGGATCGATCAACCGGCTTGCAAGAACTGCCTTGAGCTCCGAGGCGAAGACGAGCAGGTCGCCGACGATCGCGTAGTAGAGCGGCTTGACGCCCAGGCGATCCCGCGCGATCACGGTCCGTGCTCGCTGAGCGTCCCAGACGGCAAAGGCGAACTCGCCACGAAGCGCGGTCGCAAGGTCGTCGTGCATCTGCTCATAGAGATGGGGTAGGACCTCGGTATCGCACCGGCTCCGAAGCCGGTGCCCGCCTTCGACGAGGGCACCCGCGATCGCCCGGTGGTTGTAGAGCTCGCCGTTGAGAACCGCCCAGACCGATTCGTCTTCGTTGGAGACCGGCTGGTTCCCGTGCGCGACGTCGATGATGCTCAGGCGACGAACACCGAGCGCGATGCCGGGCGAGAGATGGACCCCGCGGTCGTTGGGCCCCCTGTGGGTCATCACGTCGGTCATCCGAGCAAGCGCCTCAGGCGGGATCACCGGACGACGGGGCCCGGAGACCTGGATGACGCCGCAGATTCCACACATGTTCAGAGCGTAGACGACGATCCGACAGGTTCGACCGTCGGGTCGGAAAAACTCCCCCGACCGGGTGACTCCAACCTCCGGCTTCCAGTACCGTGCGAGGGAGGCCATGACCGAGGGGCAAACGATCACCGGAGTGCGTGCGGAACCTGTGCCGTTTCTCGACCTGCGGTCGAGTCACGACCCGATCCGCGAGGCTCTCCTCGACGATTTTCGGGCACTGACGATCAGCGGGGCCTTCACGAACGGGCCTCACGTCGCCGAGTTCGAGGACGCGTTCGCCGCCTACGTCGGAGCCACCCACTGCATCGGCCTCGCGAGCGGGCTCGACGCGCTCCGCCTCGCGCTCCAGGCAAGGGAATCGGCCCCGGCGACAAGGTGATCGTGCCCGCGATGACGTTCGTCGCCACGTTCGAAGCGGTCACCCAGGTCGGGCGCCTCCGGTTCCCGTCGACGTCTCGCTCGACGACTACTGCCTCGACCCGGCCGCAGCCGAGGCGGCGATCGGGCCGAGGACGCGGGCGATCATGCCCGTCCATCTGTACGGTCGCATGGCGGACATGGCGCGTCTTCGGCGACGTCGCCGCCGGCACGGGCCTGTTCATCCTCGAGGACGCCTGCCAGGCGCACGGCGCCCATCGCGACGGCGCACGGCTCGGGCACGGTGGCGCACGCCGCCGCCTTCAGCTTCTATCCGGGCAAGAATCTCGGCGCGATGGGCGACGCCGGAGCGCTCGTCACGAACGACGCAGCTCGCGCCAAGGTGTCCGGGCGCTGCGCGAGCACGGCCAGCGGCGGAAGTACGAGCACGACGCGATCGGCTGGACCTCGCGGCTCGACACGATCCAGGCGGCTGTCCTGATTCGCAAGCTAGCGTTCCTCGACGAGTGGAACGCCGAACGTCGCGCGATCGCCGACCTCTACGCCGAGGGTCTTGCCGGCGTCGGCGACCTCGGCCTTCCGGATGTCACCGACCGCGGGCAGGTCTGGCATCTGTACGTCGTCCGCACGGGCGACCCGGTCGGCCTCGCGCAATCACCTGGCGGAGCGTCGGCATAGGGACGGGACGCCATTATCCGGAGCCTCCGCATCTCTCGAAGGCATACGCGGCGCTCGGGTTCCCACGCCGGCTCGTTTCCGATCGCCGAGCAGGTCGCACGCGAGGCGCTCTCGCTGCCGATCTTCCCCGGCATGACGAGTGGCCAGGTCGAGCGCGTCGTCGAGTGCGTTCGCGCCTGGTTTCCGTGAGTGACGGGCCCGCCAACGAGGCCCCATACCGCCTTCTGAACGACGTCGAGTTCGGCGACGGCGTCGTCGTCCAGTCTTTCGCGAACCTCTACGGCTGCCGGATCGGTGACGGAACCCGTATCGGGCCTTTCGTCGAGATCCAGCGGGGCTCGTCGGTCGGAGCCAACTGCAAGATCCAGAGCCACACGTTCATCTGCGACGGCGTCACGATCGAAGACGCGGTCTTCGTCGGACACGGTGTGATGTTCGTCAACGACAAGTACCCACGCGCAACGAACACCGCGGGAACGCTTCAGATCGGAGACGGACTGGACACTCCTGCATACGGTCGTCGAGACGGAGCATCGATTGGCTCGGGGGCGATCGTGCTCGGCGGGGTACGGATCGGAAGTCGAGCGCTCATCGGCGCCGGCGCTGTGGTCACCCGGGATGTTCCCGAGGCCACAACGGTACGTGGCGTCCCCGCGCGAGCCCACCCCCTGGCGCAGGCCGGCGACGGGAATCTCGATAGCCAAGGCTAGTTCGACGGTACCTTGGTCTAGTTCCGTCCCCTCATGCCCACATCGCGGAATTCCCGAGTACTGTGAGCCAAAAGGAGCACACAGTCTTGGCTACGAGGGGAAATGGGGGAACGATCGCTGCAACTGCTCATCCGAGAGATGCGGCGGGGACGGGTCTGGCCGGACAGGTTTCGGCCGGTGTCACCGTTCGCGCGCACGGCCGCCGAGATAGTCGGGGCCGCATCCGCCGCTGGCTGGCGATCGCCGACGTCACGGCACTGTCTCTCGCGTTCGTCGTCGCCTTTCGGGGCTGAGCCACGGCACGCCGATCGGTTCGCCGCGATTCGGCGCCGAGGCGGCTCTCTTCGTCCTCACCTTGCCGCTCTGGCTCGTCTTCGGGAAGACGCTCGACCTTTACACCCGCGACGACGCCCGGGCCGACCATTCGACCGCTGACGAGGCTATCGGCGTCATCAGCCTTGTCACGCTCGGGACCTGGATCGTGTTCGTCAGCGCATGGGCGACTCGGACCTCTCGCATCCACAGGTCCCACGACTCGTCGGCTTTCTGGGCGCTCGCGCTCATCGCTCCTGCTGAGCGGGCGCGTGATCGTCCGAACCTTGCCAAGCGAACCGACGCGTACGTCCAACGAAGCGTCGTCGTCGGCGCCGGCCATGTCGGGCAGCTCGTCGCGCGCAAGATCCAGCAGCATCCCGAGTACGGGATCACGACTCGTCGGGTTCGTCGACGAGAACCCGCGTCGCAGGCGCGCTGAGGTCGACCACCTGCCGGTGCTCGGCGGGCTCCAGGAGCTCGCCGACTCTCGTCTCGACGCACGCGATCGAGCGTGTGATCGTCGCGTTCTCGGCGAGGATGACGCGCGGACGATGGCGCTCGTCCGCTCGCTCCGGGACCAGAACGTGATCGTCGACGTCGTGCCGAGGCTCTACGAGCTCGTCGGCCCGCGGGCGGACATCCACCTCATCGAGGGCCTCCCGCTGCTGACGGTCCCGCCGGCGCGCCTCTCCGAAGACATCCCTGATCGGCCAAGCGGATCGTCGACGTCGTCGGCGCGCGGCTTCCTGCTGCTCCTCACCTCTCCGGTGTTCGTCGTCGCCGCGATCAAGATCAAGCGCGAGTCTCCGGGACCGATCTTCTTCCGCCAGACGCGCCTCGGGCTGAATCAGCGCCCCTTCACGGCGCTCAAGTTTCGGACGATGAAGGTCGGGACGGATCACTCCGAGCACCGCGAGTACATCAAGAGCACGATGACGGCCGACGCCCAGATCAACGCCAACGGAACGTACAAGCTCGACCGCGACGCGGCCGTGACGCCGTTCGGGCGCCTGCTGCGCAAGACGAGCCTCGACGAGCTGCCACAGCTGCTCAACATCCTGCGCGGCGAGATGTCGCTCGTCGGGCCGCGGCCATGCATCGAGTACGAGACGGAGTTCTTCCAGCCCCACCATTTCGACCGGTTCCTCGTGCCGCAGGGCCTGACCGGGCTCTGGCAGGTGACCGCGCGCGCCAACTCGACGTTCGGCGAGGCGCTCGAGATGGACGTTGCCTACGTCCGCGGCTGGTCGCTCGGCCTCGACCTGCAGGCTGCTTTTCCGGACGCCGTTCGCCCTTCTCCGCCAGCGGAAGGCAACCGCGTGAACCCCGTCCGCGTCGCCGTGGTCGGCCTCGGCTACTGGGGACCGAACCTCGCCCGCAACTTCCAGGAGCTGGAGTGCGCCGAGCTCGCCGCGATCTGCGACGCGAGGCCGGACGCGCCTCGAGCAGATCGGCCGGCGGTTCGCGGGCGCCGAGCGCGACGACGCGGTTCGAAGACGTGCTCGACGACGACGCGATCGACGCGGTGGCGATCGCGACCCCGGTCTCGACGCATTTCCCGCTCGCACGCGCGGCGCTCGAGGCCGGCAAGCACGTGTTCATCGAGAAGCCACTCGCAGCATCGTCCGCGCGAGTGCCTCGAGCTGATCCGGCTCGCCGAGGAGCGCGGGCTCGTCCTCATGCCCGGCCATACGTTCCTCTACAGCCCTCCGGTCGTCGCGATCCGCGAGCTGATCGAGGCGGGCGCGCTCGGCGAGATCTGCTTCATCTCGACGAGCCGGGTCAACCTCGGCCTCCATCAGGCCGACGTCAGCGTGACCTGGGATCTCGGGCCGCATGACTTCTCGATCCTCCGCTACTGGCTTGACGAGGGGCCCACCAACGTGAGCGCGCTCACCCGCGGGTACGTGATCCCGGCGATCCCGGATGTCGCGTTCATCGATCTCGAGTTCCCGAGCGGCACGATCGCCCACGTCGAGCTTTCGTGGCTCGCGCCGAGCAAGCTTCGCCGGACCACGATCGTCGGCTCGGAGAAGATGGTGGTCTACGACGACACGAGCACCGAGCCGGTCAGGATCTTCGACTCGGGCGTCGAGCTGCAAGGACCCCGAGACCTTCGGCGAGTACCAGCTCACCTATCGCGCCGGCGACATCGTCTCGCCGCGCATCGCTGCGGCTGAGCCGCTCTCGCTCGAGCTGGGGGACTTCTGCTGGGCGGTGGAGCCGGGGGACTCCGCGCTCGTCGGCGCCGTCGGCCTCGAGGTCGTTCGCATGATCGAAGCGGTCGACCGTTCGAGGAGCTTCAGGGTGCGCGAGTTGGCGTTGACGAGCTCGATCCCATCGAGCTGGCGCGCCGCATCGGCTCCCCCAAGTGATCGCGGCCACCGCGTCCGGTTGGAACAGCTCATTCGAGTCGTAGGCCCGCCCCTCCGCGCGAAAGATGCGCTCCTGCATCCTGGTCGCCGTCCGGCCGGGAAAGACGCGGAGATACTGACCAACCTCAGACCTCGTCGTCAAACCGACGTTCGAGTTCACGAAGACGATTGACCTGAGGTTCGCCGCAGGATTGGCTGTTCATCCGTCGTCGACCAATCCGAGAAGCTCCTCCCGCTCGAGCGCCCGCGCAGCGTCCCGAAATTCGTCGAAGGGCAGCCCCGACCGTTCGGCGAATGCGAGCAAGTCGGTCGCACCGTCCGACAGGCTGAGCGCCCAGAGCAGCGCCGCGTTGACATTCCGCGCATCGGGTATCGCCGGGTAGAGGCCGCGCCGGCCGAGCTGGGGCTCGCCGTACGGGCGAGAGATTGACGTACGTGGCGTTCGTCTCCACGACATCGATGATCTTCAGCATGGCTTGGAAGCTCTCGCCGAGCGCCTGCGGAGTGACGAGGTCGAGGTTGTCGGCGCTCGAGTGATATTCGGGGAAGAGCCCGTGAGGCGTACGCGAGAACGTGCCGACGGGTAAGTCGAAGCCTGGTGAACAGAATTGGCGCTCGTCGCCGCCCCCGGGGCTCCAACCGGCGACAATGCTGCCCGGGCGTAGTCGACGAGCACATGCGCAGCCGCCCGATCGATCGATCGTGTCGCCGCGCCTGCTTCGCTTGAACCGGAGCGGCCCAGGATCGCCGACGCAGGAGACGGCCAGCCCGTGCTTGACGCGGTCGATCGTCCCGCGATTGCGATCCAGCCAGCAAAGGGGCCCGAGAGTCCCAGGCGCCCAGAGGAGGCGATACGTGTAGAGGAGATCCTGCCCAGCGAGGGCTCTCGCGAGCGCCCAGAGCAGAACGACACCCGAGAGATTGTCGTTCGCGAGCTCCGGATGGCAGATGTAGGTGGTGAGAAGGAACTCGTCGTCGGTCCTTCCAGGGATCGTCACCTCGCCCGAGGTGAGCGAGCCCGGGGCCAATGTCGAGTCGATCACCACTCGGTAGCGCCCCGGCTCGAGCGACTCGAGCGTTCGTCGGCTCATACAGATTCCCCACTGCTCCTCCCAGTACGACGTCCTGTACGGGACGAGCTCGGGATCCTGATCGTGGGTGTAAACGTGGTCGCGGAGCTGCTCGAGCTCGAGCTCGACATCGACCGGCGTGCTGTATCCGAGAACGTGCAGAGAGGAGTCGGCCGCGTCGACGACTCGCTCTCCGGTCGGGCCCTCGACCCAGGCGCGCCGGAGGGTCCACTCGTCGGGGACCGTCCAGTCGAAGACGGCTGTACCGGAACTCGTCTCGATGATGTCGAGAGGCACCTCACGGGCGAGGGCGGCCAGCGTTTGACGCACGCCGTTGCCCGTCAGGCTGCGTGGGAGCGGGAAGAGCTCGCGCATGAGCGCGATCGACTCCTCTCCGACCATCTCGGTGTCAGGTGTATCGTCCCAGTTGATCGGCATCGTGGCAAAAACAGGGGTCGAAGAGCTCAGAACGGGTGGAGGCGCGAGTGCTCTCTGCGCGGCTGCCCATTATCGTGCCCGGAGGCACCGATGCGGGTAGTCGTCACAGGCAGCGACGGTTACATCGGCACCATCCTCGCACCGATCCTCGCGGAGCACGGCCATGAGGTGTCCGGCCTCGACTCACGTCTATACCGCGGATGCTCGTTCGGAGAGGAACTGCTGGAGATCCCGACCGTCGACCTGGACATTCGCGACGTCGGCCCGTCAGATCTCGAGGGCTTCGAGGCTGTCGTCCATCTCGCGGCGCTTTCGAACGATCCGCTCGGCGACATCGAGCCGCGGCTGACGGCCGAGATCAACGCATCGGCGACGGTAGCCCTCGCGCGTGCCGCACGCGAGGCCGGGGTTCGGCGGTTCGTCTTCGCCTCGTCGTGCTCGATGTACGGGGCGTCGGGGACAGATGAGGCGCTCGACGAGAGATCCCCGTTCCGCCCCTTGACACCATACGCGGAGTCGAAGGTCCGTTCCGAGGAGGGACTGTTCGAGCTTTCCGAGCCGGACTTCGCGGTGACCTCGATGAGGAACGCAACCGTCTACGGGCTGTCGCCCCGCCTTCGGCTCGACATCGTGCTCAACAATCTCGCAGGCTGGGGCCACACGACCGGCCGGATTCGACTTCTGAGCGACGGCATGGCCTGGCGGCCGCTCGTGCATGTCCGCGACCTGGCGAAGACCGCGGCTACGATCATCGAGGCACCGGCCGAAAGCGTGGGAGGCGAAGCATTCAACGTCGGGTCGGATGCGCAGAACTACTTGATCCGGGAACTCGCACAGATGCTGTCCGAACTCACAGGCTGCGCCCTCGAGATGGCGGACGGCTCGGAGCCGGATCAGCGGTCATATCGCGTCGACTTCTCAAAGCTAGCGTCGGACCTTTCCCGACCTGGCGTTCGACTGGAATGCCGAGCGTGGAGCAGATGAGCTGGTCGAGGCCTATCGACGAATTCGGCCTGACACAGGCCGATTTCGAGGGCGATCGCTACGTGAGGCTGCGGAGGCTTCGCCATCTCCTGGACGAGGGCGCGATCGACGCCGATCTTCGCTGGGCTCGGAGCCGGATGTCTCGGGCTAGCTGCTGATCTGCGCTTCGTCAGTCCGAGGGCTCGCGCAGGCTGTCCGGCGCATCGACCGCGGTCACCTGCGTGTGGGTCGCCGCGTAGATCGGGTCGCCGTTCGCGTCGTAGCGATCCTTGATCCGCGCGATCTCGGTCACGACGAGCTTGATCTTGAAGAGCGTGCCGTCGTCGAGCAGGTACTCGTTCCAGTGCTCTCCCGCCGCGCGGAAACCGACGACCTCGGCCTCGACCTCCTCGCCGTCGGACTGCTTGAACTTGCGCGTTCCTGGCAAATCCGCCTCCCTGAGCATGGGAACCCAGCGCCTCGGAACCGCGCTCTCGCCTTTCGACTAGGTCGAACTAGGCCCCTGTTTCCGGCCAGGATATTAGGCTACGATGGACGGCAGGCGAAGGCGACAGAGACGTTTCACCGGGGGCATACGCACCAGAGAACGACCGAAGCATTCGACGACCAATGGCGACGCCGCCGCTCTGCGGTAGCGGTGCACGACAGGGTTTCCCTGGCTCGCCGACGAACTCGCTGCCGATGAAGCTCCGCCTCCTCCTCTCTCCCGACCGACGCGCCTCCGCGCGCATCGCCCTCGCCGCCACGGCGCTCGTCGTGCTGCTCGGCGCGGCATCGGCCACGGCTCACCCGTACGGGCACTCCGGCAGCGCCGGGCGCGGAGCACGTCGCCTACCCGCACAAGTACACGCTGACGAACGCGAAGATCGGCCACTGGGCGGTCGTCGTCCAGCAACGTCGACGCGCACACGCTAGCCGAACAGCCACTCGAAGGTGATCACCACGCTGAACACCGTCACGAGCGACGGGACGCAGAACCTCGTGCTGATCCTCGACGGCGTCGACCTCAACGCGTCGACAGACCTGGTACCACGTCCGGCTGCCGATCCTGCCGAACAACTCGACCGGCTGGGTTCCGCGCGAGCGCGCTCGGAACGCTCTACGAGGTCCACACGCACCTGTACGTCAACCGCGAGACGGAGACCGCGACGCTGAAGAAGGACGGCGTGCACGATCTTCACGACGCGCGTCGGGGTCGGCACGCACCTACTGGCCGACCCCGCGAGGCCAGTTCTACATCCGCGACAAGCTCACGAACTTCCACAACCCGTTCTACGGCCCGCTCGCGTTCGGCACGAGCGCCCGCTCGGCCGTGCTCACCGACTGGCCGGGCGGCGGCTTCATCGGCGTCCACGGCACGAACGAGCCCGGCCTGATCCCCGGCCACATCTCGCACGGCTGCATCCGCGTCGTGAACAGCCAGATCCTGAAGCTCGCGCGGCTGATGAAGGTCGGATCGCCGCTGACGATCACGTAGCAGCCGCCTGCGCAGCGCCCTACGCGGCGAGGCTCGCTGCGAGGAAGCTGCGCGGGCGTGTTCGAGATCGGCACCACGTGGTAGCCCGGATCCTGGAACTCCGAGCTCAGCTGGAGCGGGCGCCAGACGCCGCCCGAGCTCTGCGCCAGCGAGACGTCGGTGAAGCGGTAGGAGTAGGTGTTGCAGGCGCCCGGTGCCGCCGTTCCAGTTCTCGGCCACCGCCTGCGGGTACCAGCGTGCCGTGGCTGCCCGGAAGGTAGATCGGCGGGCTGACCGGCGTGCCGTCGACCCAGACGCGCCACCACGACTTCCGCTTGCCCATCTCGAGGACGGCGAACTTGTGCGAGCTGCCCGCCGCGATGTTCGAGGCGAGCTGCGACGTATTTCGGGGCATGGCCGGCGACCGTGACCTCGTAGTACATCTGCGCTCGTGTCGTCGGACTGGAACGCCGCGAGGCCGGTCTGGATCCACTCGGCCTTGCCGCCCGGGCCCGCTGGTCGTCCCGCCGAGCCCGATCCAGCCGCCGACGTGACCGTCGGTGACCGCCGGCGCGATGGTCGTCCCGATCCTCGCCGAGACACCGTGCGCCTTGTTGTCGGCCTGGAGGCCCGCGTACTCGAAAGTCGGAGACGCCGCAGCCGGTTGCGTGGGTGCTGCCTCCCTCGGCCGGGGAGACAGCGAGAGCGGCTAGGGCGAGAACAGGGAGGAAGAAGAGCGATACGACGCACCTGGATCAACCTCCGACGCGGGCGAATGGCGTTGTCCCGCCTTGCATCGGCCCTCCCTCAGGGCGCGGCGATCCCTCGAACTGAGGTTGATGCCTCCCCCGGTCGGGCTCCCTCGATCGAGGGAGAGGCGCTGCTACGTCAGGTGCCGGCTCAGTCGACCGGGGTCGCGGCGACCGCAACAGCGGCCTTGCGCCGCTTCGAGCCGCTGCGGCCCGCGAGCATGACGCCGGCGAGAATCAGAGCGAGCCCGACGATGTAGAGCGCCCGGAGCGGCTCGCCGAGCAGAAGCACCCCGTAGAGCAGGGCGATCCCGGGGATCAGGTACGTGACGAGGCTCGTGCGTGACGGGCCGGCGCTCCGGATGAGGCGGAACAGGAGGATGTAGGCGACGCCGGTGCCGAGGAGGCCGAGCACGATCACCGACCCGCATTCCTTCCAGCCCGGAACCGAGGACGGAAGCCGCGTCGCCCCGAACGGGGTGACGAGGATCGTCGCGGCGACGGTCGCGCCCGCTGCGATGACGAGGGGCTCGGTTCCCCTGAGCAACCGTGAGCTGAGCGTCGCCCCGACCGCGTAGCAGAGGGCGGCGGCACCACTGCGAGCGATGCCAGCGCGCCTCCCTTGCCGGGCGAGCCGACGAGCAGCGCCACACCGGCGAAGCCGATGAGGATCCCCGCCCAGCGGATGCCGCTGACCCGCTCGTTCGCGAACCTGACGGCGATCACGACGGTGAAGATCGGCA
This sequence comes from uncultured Actinomycetota bacterium, assembly GCA_963775355.1. Lineage (GTDB taxonomy): Bacteria > Actinomycetota > Thermoleophilia > Gaiellales > Gaiellaceae > PALSA-600. Next base: position 11,045 of record CAVZJA010000016.1, read on the forward strand.
CCGCGGCCTGCAGGATCGCGGTGAGGCTCGAGTCGATCCTCGTCTCGGCCCACGCGAAGAGCATGAACGGCGTCGCCGTGTTGATCAGCCCCACGAGCAGGATCGCGACCCACGCGCTCCGCGCCTGCTTCAGGCCGGCCCTGCCGGTCGCGATCAGTGCGACCGGAACGAGCACGACGCAGCCGAGCAGAACACGGAACCAGACGAGCGCCGCCGGGTCGAACTGGCGGTCGGCAACCCGGATGAACATGAACGACGCCCCCCAGATCAGGGAGAGCGCGATGATCATGGTGGTGTCGCGGCGGCTCATGCTCAGGTTGTAACGGCCGGAGGCACCCCCACGTGAGACGAAACGCCCGGGCACGGCAAACCCTTCCTGCGGGTGCGTCCGGGGGTCCGCGGCTAGACTGGCCCCCTGAGCGTCGTCACCGAGCAACCTCTCCACCGCGCGCTCGGTCTCACCGACTGGGAGTTCGCGCGGATCCAGGAGCTGCTCGAGCGGCCGCCGAACGACTTCGAGCTCGCGGTCTTCTCGGTGCTCTGGTCCGAGCACTGCGGCTACAAGCATTCCGCTCCGCTCCTGCGGCGGCTGCCCTCCAAGGGCGAGCGCGTGCTGCAGGGCCCCGGCGAGAACGCCGGCGTGGTCGACGTGGGCGACGGCCTCGCCGTCGCCTTCAAGGTCGAGTCGCACAACCACCCGACCGCGGTCGAGCCGTTCCAGGGCGCCGCGACCGGGGTCGGCGGGATCCTCCGCGACATCGTCGCGATGGGCGCCCGGCCGATCGCGCTCCTCGACGGGCTCCGGTTCGGCGCGCCCGACTGGCACTTCCGCCGCGCGGTCGCGGGGATCGGCCAGTACGGGAACTCCGTCGGCGTTCCGACCGTCGGCGGCGAGACGGTGTTCGACGAGGCCTACGCCGCGAACCCGCTCGTCAACGCGATGTGCGTCGGGCTGCTGCCGGCCGAGCGCGTGCTGCGCGCCAAGGCGACCGGGACGGGAAACCTGATCGTCCTCTACGGCGCACTCACCGGCCGCGACGGGATCGGCGGCGCCTCGGTGCTCGCGAGCCAGGATCTCGAGGGCTCCGACGAGAAGCGGCCCTCCGTCCAGATCGGCGACCCGTTCCGCGGCAAGGCGCTGATCGAGGTCTCGCTCGATCTCGTCGAGCGCGACCTCGTCGTCGGCCTGCAGGACTGCGGCGCGGCCGGGCTCGCCTCGTCGCTCGCCGAGATGGCCGCCGCGGGTGCCGGCGTCGACGTTCATCTCGACCGCGTGCCGCTCCGCGAGCCCGATCTCGAGCCGTGGGAGATCATGATCTCCGAGTCGCAGGAGCGGATGGTCGCCGTCGTCGAGCCGGGGCTGCTCGACGACGTGCGCGCCGCCTGCGAGCGCTGGGAGCTTCCGTGCACGGTGATCGGCGAGGTCACCGATCACGGCGAGCTACGCGCGTTCTCCGGCGGCGAGACCGTCGGCGCGATCCCCGCAGAGCTTCTGACCGGAGAAGACGCCGCGCTACGAGCTCGAGCTCGCAGAGCAGCGAGCCGGTCTCGCCTCCACCGCGCGAGCGCGGTCAACGACGAGCCGAAGACCTGGATCTTCGAGCAGTACGACCAGCTCGTCGGCTCGCGGACCGTGCGCCGGCCGGGGCTCGACGCCGCCGTGCTGCGTCTCGAGGGCACGCGCGGGCTCGCCGTCTCGCTCGACGGCCCGCCGATCGGCGAGCGCGACCCGTACCGCGCGGGCTGGACGCGCCGTGATGGACGCGGCGCTGAACGTCGCCTGCGCCGGCGGGGAGCCGATCGCGCTCACCGACTGCCTCAACTTCGGCAACCCCGAGCGGCCCGAGATCGCGTGGGAGCTCTCACGCGCGATCGACGGGATCGCGGACGCCGCGAACGAGCTCGGGATCCCGGTCGTGTCCGGCAACGTCTCGCTCTACAACGAGACCGGTGGGAAGCCGATCCCGCCGACGCCCGTCGTCGGCTGCGTCGGGCTCGTCGCCGACGTCACCAGAATCCCCGGACGCTGGAAGGCGGGCGACCGTGGCGTGCTGCTGCGCGGCGAGGGCGCCGAGCTCGTGCGTTTCGTCTGGCGCAACGCCGGCCGGTTCACGCTGGCACACGACGTGGCCGACGGCAACGGCGCAGCGGCACTGCGCGAGGCGGCTGCCTGGAGCGGTGTCGAGCCCGGCCTGGCCCACCCGGGCGAGGCCGGCGTGCTCGTCACGCTCGACCCCGCGGACTCCGACGCGCTCGGCTGGGACTCGACCGTGGAGCTCGGGACCGTCTGATGTGCGGCGTCTTCGGCATCTACGCACCCGACCGCGACGTCGCGCGGCTCAGCTACTTCGGCCTCTATGCCCTCCAGCACCGCGGGCAGGAGTCGGCCGGGATCGCGGTCGCCGAGAACGGGCGCCTGACCGGGCTACGCGACCTCGGGCTCGTGACGCAGGTCTTCGACGAGCAGAAGCTGTCCGGCCTCCGCGGCCAGATCGCGATCGGCCACACGCGCTATTCGACGACCGGCTCGAACGCGTGGGCGAACGCGCAGCCGCTGATCCATCACGGCACGGTGCGCACGGTCGCGCTCGGCCACAACGGCAACCTGACGAACGCCGACGAGCTCCGCGAGGAGCTTTCGCCCCGCCTCAGCTCGACCTCCGACAGCGAGGTGATCGCAGCGGTGATCTCGTGCGACGAGCGGCCCGCTCGTGGAGGCGATCTCCGGCGCGCTCGAGCGGCTCGAGGGCGCCGCCACGGTCGTCGGGCTCGCCGAGGGGAAGCTGTTCGCGTTCCGCGACGCCTTCGGCTTCCGGCCGCTCGTGCTCGGCTGGATCGGCGACGACCCGGTCGTCGCCTCCGAGACCTGCGCGCTCGACCTCGTCGGCGCCAAGTTCGAGCGCGAGATCCGCCGCGGCGAGCTGCTGATCGCGGGCGGCGACGGCGTCGAGTCGTTCCAGGTGCTGCCGTCGGCGGGAGACGGCGCGCTCTGCATCTTCGAGTTCTTCTACCTCGCCCGCCCCGACACGCGGCTGGACGGCGTCGAGGTGCACGGGGCCCGCGTCCGGATGGGCGTGCAGCTCGCCGCCGAGGCGCCCGCCGAGGCCGACCTCGTCCTGCCGATCCCCGACTCGGGAACGCCCGCCGCGATCGGCTTCGCTCGCGCAAGCGGGATCCCGTTCAGCGAGGGGCTGATCAAGAACCGCTACGTCCACCGCACGTTCATCCAGCCCGAGCAGGGGATGCGCGAGCAGGGGATCCGGATGAAGTTCAACCCGCTCGACGAGGTCGCCGGCAAGCGGCTCGTGATCGTCGACGACTCGATCGTCCGCGGCTCGACGACGCGCCAGATCGTCCAGATGCTCTTCGACGCCGGCGCCGCCGAGGTGCACGTCCGGATCTCCTCCCCGCCGGTGGTCTCACCGTGTTACTACGGGATCGACCTGGCAAGCGAGGACGAGATGATCGCTGCGCACAGCACGGTCGAGGAGGTCCGGGCCGCGATCGGCGCGACCTCGCTCGCCTATCTCTCGCTCGAGGGGCTGCAGGCGGCCACCGAACGGCCCGCCTCGGCGCTCTGCCGCGCCTGCCTGACGCGCGAGTATCCGACCAGCGTCCCGGTCGGAGCGAAGAAGCTCCGCTTCGAGCCCGCCGCCCGATAGAACCTCAGCCGCCCGTCACCCGGAAGGTCGCGGTATCGAGCGCGAACCGAGCCTTCCCGCCTGCCACCGTCAGGGTATGGCCGTCGAGCGTCAGCTTCGCCGTGCCGATCGAGTCGGCGGCCTTCCACCATTTCCACGGCAGGCCGATGCAGATCGCTGTGCGGTTGACGGTGTCGAGCGCGTGGACGAACGGGTAGTTGTCGCTCTGCTGGTAGAGCGTGTAGACCCAGCGACCGTCCGAGCCGGTGGCGCGGGACACCGGGTAGCCCGGCCATCAGCCAGCCGGCCTGGCGCTTGTCGGCGATCACGCCGGGAAGCAGGCGACCCGCGCGCAGGTCGTACGCCTTCACCTGGTAGCGGTCGCCGGTGCTCGCGACGTGATGGATCAGGTACAGCCAGCGTCCGGCCGGGGAGAGCGCGTCGAATGAGTAGTCGCCGCGCAGGGCGATCGTCCGGACGACCGCGAGCGTGCGGGTGTCGACGACGGCGAAGCGCGAGCGGTCGCGCAGCGTGCCGTCGGAGTTGACGTTGTCGCCGAGCACGAGCATGCGGCCGTTCGGGCTGAGGCCGCCCACACCGGGTGCTCCGAGCGTGACCATCGGCACGCCCCAGAGCCCGGCGAGGCTCTCTTGATGCGACAGCTTTCCCTTGACACGCTCGCTCAGGAGCGTGGTCGAGCCGCCGGTGGGCTTCGCGACGTAGCTGCTCGCACCGAGAGTGACGGGCGCCGAGACGGCGGGCAGTGAGGGGCCGACCGCGGCGGCAGCCGGAACCAGGGCAAGAGCTGCGGCAACGGCGGCAAGGATGAGGGCGTTACGCGTCATCGTCGACTCCTTCGATTTTGCTGACACCCGTCCTACACCGGTCGCAGCGATCAGGTTCCCGTCGATCTGCCCTGCGAGACGAAGTGCATCGGCCTCCGTGAGACTCCTGCCCTCGAGCCGGTAGACGATCCCGTCGTTCACCCACAGGAGCACGTTCCCGGCGAGCCGCGGCGGTGCCGACGGAGCGAGGTAGACGTGCTCTGCCCCCGAGATCCACAGTCCCGGCGCTTGGCCGACCCGCACGTGCGAGATGCCGGTCGACTCGCCGGCGAACTTCTTCAGGATCTCGTCCCCTGCGCCCGTCTGGAGCTCGGAGAGAAGCACCGGCTCGTTCAGGTCGAGAAGCGCGGAGACGACGCCGGACTCGGCGTAGAGCCGGGGCCGCTCCTCGAGCGGCGGCAGCACGACCGGTACGCCGAGCAACTGCTCGGCCTGGGCTGCGCTCACGGGCTGGCCGAGCAAGGCCGCGAGCGGGCGCTCCTCGGCGGGCGGCAGGACGCCGACGCGTACGACCGTCGCGCCCTCGAGATGGAACGCGCGCAGGATCGCGCTGCGCGCGCCGGGCACCGCGAAGGCGACCGCGATCGCGAGCAGGGCCGCGAGCGCGACGACGATCGGGGCCCGGCGCCATCGCTGCGGCTCGGCGGCAGGCGGCACGAGACGCGGCGTCGCCGGCCAGTCGATCTCCGGCGCGGTGTCCACGAGCAGGCGGTCGAGCTCACTCATAGCTGCCTCGCAGTTGCTCGAGCGCACGCGCGGTGCGCGACTTGACCGTGCCGGGGCGCACCCCGAGCGCAGCCGCGGTCTCCGCCTCCGAGAGCCCGAGCAGGTAGCGGCAGGCGAGCACCTCGCGCGCGGGCTCGGGAAGGGCGTCGAGGGCGGCGAGCAGGCTCCGGCGTCTCGTCTGCGGCGACTGCGATGTCCTCGGGGGACGGGGCCGCGTCCCCCGAGACCTGGCCGGCCGCGGCCCGCACTGCGAGCGCGGCGCGCCGCCCCGACGAGCGCCTGCGGTTGCGGGCCTCGTTGGCGACGATCCGCAGGAGCCACGGCCGGAAGGGCCGCGACGCGCGGAATCGCCCGAGCGCGCGCCACGCCTTGATGAAGCCCTCCTGGGCGGCCTCCTCGGCCTCGGCGGCGTTTCCGGTGATGACGTAGGCGAGTCTGAACGCGGCCTCCTCGTGGGCTCGGACGAGCTCTTCGAGCGCGCGCTCGTCGCCGTGCTTCGCGCGCCGCACGAGCTCGCGCTCCTCGTGTGGACGGCCCTCCACCGCCTTCCTACACCGCCGGCCCGAAACCGGTTCCGTCGCAGCGAGGCGTCACGCCGACGCTCAGGCCGCGCCGGCCCCGCCTTCGCTGAACGCCTTCGCGCGCCCGTAGCGGACGGCGCGGGCGACCTGCACCGGGTCGTAGCCCTCCTCGATCAGCTTCTGCTTGAGCTCGCCCTCCTCGGCGAGCCGCAGGAAGAGCCAGGCGAGCGCCCCGAGCGTCACGAGGCTGCCCTCCGCCATCATCACGATCCCGGCGAGGTTCTGGTCGTGGACGGCGGTGATCCCCCACATCGCGTGACGCGTGGTCGTACCAGGGATAGAACACGGTGGACGACCAGATGAAGACGTTGCCGAGGATCGTCTCGATGAAGCGAACGGCGACGATGTAGCCGAGCTTCCAGCCGGTGCCGAACCAGGCCGGCGCGGGCAGCGTCTCGACCACCGGCGACCACATCAGCGCGCCGCAGGTGAAGAAGAGGAAGTGCTCGAGCGCGTGGATCGGCGCTGTGCCGGAGCGCCGCCTGGTACATGAACGGGATGTGCCAGATGTAGAGGTTGACCGCCCAGACCGGCAGCGCGACGAGGGGGTGCGTGAGGAACCTCAGCCTGTCGACGGTCCTGATCGCGAGGACCGGCCGCAGGACCGGGCCGGTGAGCCCGGCGACGAAGCAGAGCGGCGCGAGGTCGCCGAGGATCACGTGCTGGCCCATGTGGACGAAGAAGAAGTCCTGCTCGCCGAGGGCGTCGATCGGCGAGTTGAGCGCCACGATCGACAAGCGCGATCCCGAGCCAGAACAGGAACTGCCGCCAGCCGGGCACGGGCGTCCCGCGGCGGGCGAGCGTGCGCGTGCGGCGCAGATAGAGCAGCGCCGACGACGAGCGTCGGCACGAGCTGCAGCGGCTCGAGGTTCCACGTCGTCGCGGCGGAGGCGATCACGCCAGGAAGTGTTCCTGCCACGGTCGACTCTGCGTTGAGGTGACTGCGAAGAGATGACTGCGCGGGTGAACAGCCCGCAGCCGCTGGCCGTAGACTCATTAACGGTGGCCGCGAGAGAGCAGAGCTACGCCGAGGCGGGGGTTTCGCTCGCGGTCGCGGACAGCGTCGTCGCCCGGCTGCGTGCCGCCGTCGAGTCGACCGGAGCGACCGGATTCGGGGCGTTCGCGGGGCTCCAGCCGCTCGACGACCGGCGCCTGCTCGCCGCCTCGACCGACGGGGTCGGCACGAAGCTGATGCTCGCGCGGCAGCGCGGCCAGCTCGCCGACTGCGGCCGCGACCTCGCCGCGCACTGCATCAACGACGTCCTGACAACCGGCGCCACGCCGCTGATGCTGCTCGACTACGTCGCCGCGGCGGCGATCGACCTCGACCAGGTCGCGGAGCTCGTCGAAGGAGCGGCCGAGGTCTGCCGCGCCGCGGGCGTCGCGCTCGTCGGCGGCGAGACGGCGGAGCTCCCCGGGATCTACCGCGACGGCGAGCTCGACTTCGCCGGCACCTGCGTCGGGATCGTCGATCGCGACGAGCTCGTCGACGGGCGCGACGTCGTTGCCGGCGACTCGGTGATCGGCTTCGCGTCGGCCGGCGTCCACGCGAACGGGTTCACGCTCGTGAGGCGGGTGCTCGAGACCGAGGACTACGACGGGGGCCGACCTGCTCGCGCCGACCCGGCTCTACCTCGACGAGGCGCGCGCTCTGCGCGGCCGCGCGAAAGCGTTCGCCCACATCACCGGCGGCGGGATCCTCGGCAACCTGAGCCGCGTTCTCCCCGAGGGGACGCACGCCGAGATCGAGTGGAGCTCCTGGCCGCGGCCGCCCGTGTTCGACTGGCTCGCCCGCCACGTCGCCGAGGACGAGCTGCGGCGGGTCTTCAACCTCGGGATCGGCTGGTGCGCCGTCGTGGCCGAGCCGGCGCCGAGCGAGCTCGTGATCGGGCGGATCGCGTGATCGGCGTCCTCGTCTCGGGGAACGGCTCGAACCTGCAGGCCCTGATCGACGCGGGCCTCCCGATCGCTGCCGTCGCCTCCAACCGCAAAGACGCCTACGCTCTCATTCGTGCACGCACCGCGGGGATACCGACAGCCACCTTTGCGCTCGACTGCCACGTCAACCGCGAGGAGCGCGATCTCGTGATGGCGACCTGGCTCGAGGAGCACGGCGTCGAGTCGGTCGTGCTCGCCGGCTACATGCATCTGCTCACGCCGCCCGTTTCTCGCGCGGTTCCCCGACCGGATCGTCAACGTCCACCCCTCGCTGCTCCCGGCGTTTCCCGGCGCACACCCGATCGACGACGCGCTCGCGGCGGGCGTCGAGACGACCGGAGTGACGATCCATCTCGTCGACGAGGGGCTCGACACCGGTCGAGTCCTCCGCCAGGAGGCTGTGCCGGTCGAGCCGCGCGAGACGCTCGAGGAGCGGATTCACGCAGTCGAGCACCGGCTGCTGCCCGAGATCGTCGCGGGCATGCTGGAAGGCGCGGCGCGATGAGGGCGCTGATCTCCGTCTACGACAAGGCGGGCATCGACACGTTCGCGCGCGGCCTCGCCGACCTCGGTTTCGAGCTCGTCTCCTCGGGCGGCACCGCCTCCTTCCTCGAGGAGCAGGGCCTGAAGGTGACCCGGGTCGAGGATGTGACGAAGGCCCCCGAGATGCTCGGCGGCCGCGTCAAGACACTCCATCCCGCGATCCACGCGGGGATCCTCGCCCGCCTCGAGCTCGAGGAGGATCGCGCGACGCTCGCAGCAGCACGGGATCGAGCCGTTCGACCTCGTCTGCGTCAACCTCTATCCGTTCACCTCGCTCACCGGCCGGATCGACGTCGAGGAGGCGGACATCATCGAGATGATCGACGTCGGCGGCCCCTCGATGCTTCGCGGCGCCGCGAAGAACTTCGCTCACGTGGCACCGGTCTGCCGGCCGGAGCAGTACGACCCCATCGTCGCCGAGCTCCAGGAGGGGCCGCTCTCGCCGGAGACGCGGCGGGCACTCGCAGCCGAGGCCTTCGCGGTCACCGCCGCCTACGACGCGGCGATCGCCCGCTGGTTCGCGGAGGACCAGTACTTCCCCGACCAGCTGACCCTGACCTTCCGCAAGCTCACCGACCTCGCCTACGGCGAGAACCCGCACCAGACCGCGGCGTACTACCAGGAGGTCGGCTCGCGCAAGCACCTGCTCTCGCGCGTGAACCAGCTCGGCGGCCGCGAGCTCTCGTACAACAACCTCGCCGATCTCGAGGGCGCGCGACGAATCCTGCGCGAGTTCGACGAGCCCGCCGCGGTGATCGTGAAGCACGCGAACCCGTGCGGTGTCGCGGTCGCGGAGACGATCGACCACGCCTTCGCACGCGCCCTCGCGGCGGACCCGATCTCGGCGTTCGGCTGCGTGATCATGTTGAACCGGCCGGTCGAAGCCGAGCTCGGGAAAGCCATCGCCGAGCACTTCGTCGAGGTCATCCAGGCGCCCGAGTACGACGACGACGCGCTCGCCGCGCTTCAGGCCAAGCCGGCGCTACGGATCCTCCGCGACCGCGAGCGGCGGGTCGACACCCCGCACGAGCGCGACTACAAGCGGGTCGTCGGCGGCCTGCTCATCCAGGAGCGCGACTCCGCCAAGGAGAGCCGCGACGGCATGGAGGTCGTCACCGGCACGGTCGACGACGCGCTCTGGGACGACATCCTCTTCGCCTGGCGGGTCTGCAAGCACGTCAGCTCGAACGCGATCGTCCTCGCCAAGAACGGCCAGACGATCGGGATCGGCGCCGGCCAGATGAGCCGCGTCGACTCGGTGCGGATCGCGATCGAGAAGGCCCAGGAGCTCGGTCACGATCCCGCCGGCTGCGTGCTCGCCGGCGATGCGTTCTTCCCGTTCGCCGACGGGCCGGAGCTCGCGCTCGACGCCGGGGTCGCCGTCCTCGTCCAGCCGGGCGGCTCCAAGCGTGACGACGAGGTCGTCGCGGCCGTCGCAAAGGCGGGCGCGGCTATGGTTCTCACCGGTCGGCGGCACTTCAGGCATTGACCGGGGGCCCGGCAGACACAGAAGCGGAATACGGCGCAAAGAGGAGGCGTTCGTGAACGCAAGTCGTGGCAACGGAAGCAACATCGGTCTCAGAGCTCGACCCGCTTCGCTGGAAGGCGCTCTCGGTCGTCTGCGCCGCGTTCTTCATGACCGTCCTCGACGTCTCGATCGTGAACGTCGCCCTGCCGACGATCGGCACTGCGCTCCACTTCTCGCGCGACAACCTGCAGTGGGTCGTCACCGCCTACGCGATCACCTTCGGCGGCTTCCTGCTCCTCGGCGGCCGCGCGGCCGACCTGCTCGGCCGCCGCCGCGTGTTCCTCGTCGGCGTCGTCGTGTTCACCGTCGCTTCGTTCTTCTGCGGGCTCGCCTGGTCCGAAGCGGTGCTGATCTGCGCCCGCGCGGTTCAGGGCTTCGGCGCCGCGATCATCACACCGGCTGCGCTCTCGATCATCTCGACCACGTTCCCCGAGGGCGCGGAGCGGAACAAGGCGCTCGGCATCTGGGGCGCGATGGGCGGCTCGGGCGCCGCGGTCGGCGTGCTCGCCGGGCGGCCTCCTCACCACGTACCTCGGCTGGGAGTGGATCTTCTACGTCAACGTCCCGGTCGGGATCATCGCCTTCGTGCTCGCCCCGCGGTACGTTCGCGAGAGCCGCGGCGAGACGACGAACTCGTTCGATCTTCCCGGAGCGATCACGGTCACCGCCGGCATCGCGCTGCTCGTCTACGCGGTCGCGAACGCACCGAACCACGGCTGGGAGTCGAGCTGGACGATCATCCGTCTTGCGCTTGCCGCTGTCCTGCTCGTCGCGTTCCTCGTGATCGAGTCGAGGTCGAAGGACCCGCTGATGCCGTTCTCGATCTTCCGGATCCGGACGGTCACCGGCGCGAACGTGTGCTCGGCCCTGCTCGGCGCGATCACGTTCTCGAACTTCTTCATCCTGACGCTGTACGTGCAGCAGGTGCTGCACTACTCGGCCGTGAAGACGGGCGTGACGTTCGTCGCGACCGCGGGGAGCGCCGTCCTGTTCGCAGGGCTCGCGCAGTGGCTCGTCACGAAGATCGGCGTGAAGCCCGTGCTCGTCACGGGCTTCGTCGCCTTCGCGTTCGGGATGCTCTGGTACACGCAGATCCCGGCGAGCGGCTCGTTCTTCGCCGACCTGTTCCCCGGCTACCTGCTCGTCGGCTTTGCGCTTCCGTTCACGTTCATCCCGGTCTCGATCGCGGCTCTCGCCGGTGTCGAGCCGCGGGAGGCAGGCCTTGCATCGGGGCTTCTGAACACGACCCAGCAGGTCGGTGGAGCGATCGGCGTCGCGGTGGCGTCTTCGATCACGATCAGCCACTTCAACCACCTGACCGCATCCGGAACGCCTTTCCCGCAGGCGTACACGAGCGCTTCGCAGTGGGCGTTCTGGACGATGTTCGGGTGCGCGCTCGCCGCGATCGTCGCGACTCTGGCGCTGATCCGGCGCGACGAGCTCGGCGTCGTCGGCGAAACCCCGCTCGTCGCCGCGTAGCGGCCTTCCCGGCCGGATAGCCTTCGCCCGATGGCCCGCGAGTACCCGACCGTGCTCGACCTCGTCGGGTCGACCCCCATCGTCCGGCTCGACCGGATCTCGCGTGACGTGCCGGGGACGATCCTGGCGAAGCTCGAGTTCGTGAACCCGGGCGGATCGGTGAAGGACCGCATCGGGCTCGCGATGATCGAGGCGGCCGAGCGCGACGGCCTGCTGAAGCCGGGCGGGACGATCGTCGAGCCGACCTCGGGCAACACGGGCGTCGGGCTCGCGATCGCGGCGGCGAGCAAGGGATACCGCTGCATCTTCGTGATGCCCGACAAGATGAGCCAGGAGAAGATCGCGATTCTCCGCGCCTACGGCGCCGAGGTCGTGATCACGCCGACTGCGGTCGAGCACGATTCGCCGGAGTCGTACTACTCGGTCTCGTCGCGGCTGGCCGAGGAGATCCCGGGCGGCTTCAAGCCCGACCAGTACTCGAACATGGCCAATCCGGAGACGCACTACGAGGTGACCGGGCCGGAGATCTGGGAGCAGACCGGCGGCGAGATCGACGCGCTCGTCATCTCCGTCGGCACGGGCGGCACGATCAGCGGCGTCGGGCGCTACTTCAAGGAGCGCGGGTCGAAGACGCTGATCATCGGCGCCGACCCCGAGGGCTCCGTCTACACCTCGACCGGCCCGAGCGACCTCCACCCCTATTTCGTCGAGGGGATCGGCAAGGACACCTGGCCGGAGACGATGGATCCCGCGGTCGTCGACGAGTGGGTGCGGGTGTCCGACCGCGACTCGTTCCTGACCGCCCGCCGCCTCGCGCGCGAGGAGGGCCTGCTGGCCGGCGGCTCGTCCGGCACCACCGTCTTCGCTGCTCTTCAGGTCGCCTCGCGGCTCGGCCCTGACGCACAGGTGCTTGCGATGCTTCCCGACTCGGGCCGCTCGTACCTCTCGAAGTTCGTCGACGACAAGTGGATGCTCGAGCACGGCTTCCTGGAGCGGAGCGCCCCGGCCCCGACCGTCGCGGAGCTTGTCCGCGCCAAGGGCGCAGAGTCCGCTCCGACACCGGCCCTCGTCACGATCTCGGCGCATCAGAAGGTCGGTGAGGCGATCGCCGTCATGCAGCGCTACTCGATCTCGCAACTCCCGGTCGTCCGCGACGGCGATGACGCCTCGCTCGCGGACGTGATCGGGTCGCTGCAGGACCGCGACCTCCTCGAGCGCGTCTTTCGCGACCCGGACGCGCTGCACGAGGACGTCGCGAACGCGATGCAGCCGCCGCTCGCGACGATCGACTCCTCGGCTTCGATGAACGAGATCGTCTCGGCTCTGACCGCCGGCACGAACGCCGTGCTCGTGGCACACGAAGGGCGTCCGGTGGGGGTCGTAACGCGCTCGGACCTGCTGGAGTACCTCGCACAGGCGCGATAGCGCCTCAGAGGCAGAGCCTCGATGATCACGCGGGACGAGGAGCATCAGGCTCAGGCATACGCGGTGGAGCGGCTCCGCGCAGCGGGAGTTGTCGTCAGCGATGACGAGGCGAGGACGATCGAGGTGGCGGATTTCGGCGTCGGCCGCTTGCGGGAGATCGGCCTTCAGATCCTCGTGTACGTCAACACCGACCGCTACTGCGCCAAGGAGCTCGTCCTGTTCCCGGGGCAGATGTGCCCTGAGCACCGCCATCCGCCGTTCGACGGGACACCCGGAAAGCAGGAGACGTTCCGGTGCCGGCTCGGCCAGGTCGACGTTGTGGTCGACGGCGCGCGGGTCTCGCTCGAGCCGGGAGGCCAGGTCACGATCCCTCCGAATACGCTCCACTGGTTCAAGGCCGGAGAGGACGGCGCCGTCATCACCGAGTACTCCTCGGAGAGCCGCGACGAGCTCGACGTCTTCACCGACGCGCGGATCGTTCGCCGGCCCCGCGTAGCAGGCTGACATACGCAACGCGCCACTGCGCGCTGGAATCAGCCCGATCGCGTCGTGCGCTCGAGCCCGGCGAGCGCCTCACGTTTCAATCCGGGCAGCCCCTCGTGATGCCCGTACACGGCCAGGGTGCCGCAAAGGAACAGCGCGAGGATGCGGGCCAGGAGGAGCTGGTCGTCCGTGATCGCCCCATAGGCCTCGCGAAACTCCGCACGACCTGCCGGCGGCAGGACGCTCCAGTAGAGGACGAGATCGACGCCGGGGCTGTTGTAGCTGAGATCGATCCAGTCGATCACGGCGGCCGCCCGTCCGCCGCGGCCGATGAGCAGGTGCCGGAGGTGGAGGTCACCGTGAACCAGGGCCGTCGGCTCCGGCGGCCCCAGCTCGACGGCCGCTGCGATCACCTCGTGCGCCTCCTGCGGCGCCTGCCAGAGCCCGAGCTCCTCGAGCTCGGCCAGCCGCTCCCGCGTCTTCGGCACGCGCAGAGTCATGTCCGCGCGTCTCACGGGGTCGAGGGGCAGATCGGCATCGAGTCCGGTGCCGTGAAGCGCCCGGAGGAACTTGCCCAGCGGGCGGGCGAGCATCGCGCGCTCGTCCTCGTCGAGCGCGGCCTCGGCGAGCTCGCGGCCCGGAAGAAAGGGCGCGCCGTAGAACGGCCAACGGTACTCGGGAGACGGCTCCCCCAGAAACGTCGGGATCGGGATCGGCAGCGGTAAGAGGGGCGCGATCCGAGGTAACAGCTCGATCTCGTTGAGCAGGCCCGGAATCACCATCTCCCGGCGTGGGAACCGGAACACCCACTGCTCGTCGACCTGCCAGACGGTCATGTCCCAGCCCTGTCCGAGCGGGTGTATCGAGCGCAGCTCGAGGTCGGGGAACTGCGCCCCGATCAACCGCCGTGCGAGCCCCTCGTCAACCGTGGCTTCGGCGGCCCACTCGCGCATGGCTCGAGGCTATCTCGCGACCTCGTTCCGAGGTCGAAGGGCCCTTTGTGGCGGCTAGCTCGTGTTCGGGTTCGCGAACAGCGTCAGCTGCATTCCGTCGGGAGCTCGGACGCGCGCGTTGCGATCGCCCCAGGGCGTGGTCAGCGGCGGCGCCACTTCCACGGCCCCTTCCGCAACGAGCCGGCGAGCGGTCGACTCGCTGTCGGTCACTTCGAGCGCCAGCCGAACCGCCCCGGACACACGACCGCCGGCCTCGACCCTGTCGACGGTCTCCGCCTGCGCCTCATCGAGAAGCTCGAGTGTCGCCCGGCCCGCATCGAGCAGGATGACCCGGCCGCTTTCCGAGCTCCAGTCGGCAAGCTGCTCGAGCCCGAGAGCATCACGGTAGAACGCGAGCGCACGCTCGAAATCCGGCACCGTGAGGGCAACCCGCAGCTCCGTTACTTCCGCCACACCAGCCGCAAACGCGGCGTCGTCCGCCGGTATTCCCGCCGGGTGCGGCGAGCGACGCGGTCTAGGCGGGGACGCCGGGTGGCTGCCGGGAGCGGCGTCCCCAGTTCGACCAAAGCCAGGCAGCGAAACCGAGCGCGACGATGGCAAGGAGCAGGAGCATCCACTCGACCGGAGCGGCCGCGCTTGCGCTCAGGACGACTGATCGGGTGTGGATCGCACCTGGTGGTGCGATTAGGCGAGGTGCTGCTGTCTGCGACTTGACGAGCGAGACCTTCGGCTCCCCGGTCAGGAGCAGCAGCGCCGAACCGATAAGTGCGATCGCTGCAAGCACGGTGAAAGCCACGAGGACTAGCGGTCTGCGACGGATCGTTCCGCTGGATGGCCCGGGGATGATCCCGCGTTCGGATGCCCAAGAGGCAGCGAAGGAGCGAGGATCAAAGGCGCTGCTTCCGAGGAGCTCCTCGGTGGAGACGCCTTCGGCCTCGGCTTCCCTGAGGTCGGAGGCCAGGTCCGCGGCCATCTCGTCGGCGAGCGGATCAGGGACTCCGAGGCGCCTCCACTCGTTGCGGCACTGCTCGACGAAATCGCTCATTTAGGCCACCTCGATCTTGACGGGAGCGAGCACCGCGTCGACGGCATCGCGGGAAGCTCGCCATTCGGACACCCCGAGCGCGAGCGCCAGCCTCCCGGCGCTCGAGGGGCGATAGTACTTCCGCGGCGGGCCTCCGTTACTCGCGGCGCGATAGGTCTCGACCAGGCCGTCCCGTTCCAGACGTCCCAGCAACGGATAGATGGAGCCCTCGCCGACGATCGTGAGGCCGCGATCGCGAAGCCGCTTGGTCATCTCGTAGCCATATGCCGGCCCGTCGTCGATCACCGCCAGCAGGCAAAGATCGAGAACGCCCCTGAGCAGCTCGGTCCGTCTCTGAGAGCCGACTACCATGTACCGCATGGTACCGGTATGAGCCTTGCCTCGCAAGGCTTTGCCCGAGGAACGCCCTACGTCTGAGTGCTCCCCGGGTCTGCAGCAGCCGTCTCGGTGATCCAGAGCATGTCGCCGATCGAGAGATGGAGGTCCTGGAGCGCGTTGCCGGGGTTGCCGCGGATGATCGTGAGCCAGCCTCTCGGGTCGAGGATCACGCCGTACTCGCCGCGGTCGAAGTCGGCGTAGGTCTCGGCGCGGCGGACCTCGACCCAACCGACTCGGACTCGCGGACGTTGAGCTGGACGTTGCCGAAGCGGTTCGCGTCGATCACCTCGCAGCGGATCTTCCCCGGCTCGACCTGGGGGTTCCTGATGTC
Source organism: uncultured Actinomycetota bacterium (assembly GCA_963775355.1). Classification (GTDB taxonomy): domain Bacteria; phylum Actinomycetota; class Thermoleophilia; order Gaiellales; family Gaiellaceae; genus PALSA-600. Next base: position 26,941 of record CAVZJA010000016.1, read on the forward strand.
GAGGCTCGCGAGCGAGCTCGTCTCGATCGCGGCCCCCAGGGCTTCGAGCGGGAGCGCGGCTGCGAGATGCGCGGCCGCGGGCGGGTCGACGACAGCGAGCACGATCGCGTCGTCGGGCAGGTACCGAATCGAGTCCGAGAGCAGACGTGCACCGGCCTCGACTCCGAGCGCTCGACGAAGTGCGAGAGGTCGATCACGCGAGCCTCGGGTGCGACTCTGCTGATCACGGCGTGGCAGATCCCGACCCATTCGCTGTCCAGCCCGAAGTCGGTCAGGAACACGTTCGCGCGCGTGCCCGGCATCCGCTCGGATCCTACTCAGACAACCGAGGCGAGCGTACCCTCGGGGCCATGTCGCCCCGGGCCGCGTCCGGGGACAGTCACCGTAACGGAGACGAGCTCGCGACCGCCTCTGGGCCCCGAGGGTTCGCCGAGACCCAGGCACGAAGCCATTTCCACGGACCGTCCGCTCGGGCCATGTCTGGGGACAGTCACCGTAACGAGAGTGCAACGGATTACGACCGAACAGAGCAAGGCAGCCCACGGCCGGCCTCGTCGACTAGCGTCCGGCGGGTGAGGACGGTTCCGCTGACCGCGCTCAGGCGGTACGTCGTCGCCCACCAGCACTACGCCTCGCGCACCCGCCGCGCGACCACGACCGACGTGGCGGCGGAGATCGGGCGGCTCGGAGCGGTTCAGCTCGACTCGATCTCGACCGTCGACCGCGCCCACCGGATCACGCTCTCGACGCGGATCGGCGGCTTCGACGAGAAGGCCGTCTCGAAGCTCCTCGGCGCCGGGCGCATCTTCGAGTACTGGGCTCACGAGGCCTGCCTCCTGCCGATCGAGGACTACCCGCTCTTCAAGCGCCGGATGGCCGATCTCAGCCAGCGGCACTGGTGGGGACGGGAGCGCACCGAGGAGGGCCGGGCGGTCGAGCGCGACGTTCTCGCGCGGCTCCGTGCCGAAGGAGCGCTGCCCGTTCGCGCCTTCGAGGGTCGGAGCGAGGCGATGTGGGGCTGGAAGCCTGCCAAGCGCGCGCTCGAGCATCTCTTTGCAGCCGGCGAGGTCGCGATCGCCTCGCGCCAGGGATTCCAGCGCGTGTACGACCTGCCCGAGCGCGTCATCCCGAAGCCGCTCCTCGATGCGGAGACGCCAACCGCGGACGAGTTCCGGCGCGGCTACGCGCTCCGCGCCGTCCAGGGCCGCGGCGCCCTGACCGAGGCCGGCATCGCCGAGCACTGCCGCCTCGACGGCGGGGCGAAGGCCGTGCGCCCGCACGCCGACGCGCTCGTCGAAGCGGGCCTGCTCGAGCGCCTCGAGGTCGACGACGGCGGGCCGCCGGTGCTCGTCCCCGCGGAAGCGGAGCTCGACGGCGCGCCCGCGGCGCCGGTGCTGCTCTGCCCGTTCGACAACCTGATGTGGGACCGGCCGTTCCTTCGCCGCCTCTTCGGGTTCGACCACCTGATCGAGGTCTACAAGCGCGAGCACGAGCGAGCGTACGGCTACTACGTCCTGCCGCTCCTGATCGGCGACCGATTCGCCGGTCGCGCCGATCTCAAGGCCGACCGCGCGGAACGCGTGCTTCAGATCAAGAAGTTCACCCGTGAGGCCGGAATCCGGCGATCGCTCGACGATCCGCTGGAGAAGGCGGCGACCCGCCTTGCGGCCGCGCTCGGCCTGTCCGCGATCGAGCGCTCCGCGTAGAGTCAGCGGCAGTGGACCAGACACCCTTCGAGCTCGAGATCGGCGACGGAACGCTCCACGGCCACTACAGCGGGAAGGGCGCCCCCGCCCTGCTCCTCCACGGCGGGCCGGGCCTACCCGACATGACCGAGGGCTGCGCGGCCGAGCTCTTCGACATCTTCACGCCGATCCGCTACACGCAGCGCGGCACGCTGCCCTCGACGGTCGGCGGGCCGTACACGATCGAGTCGCACATGGCCGACGCGCTCGCGGTGCTCGACGCATTCGAGCTCGACAAGGCGTGGGTGATCGGCCACTCGTGGGGCGGGCACCTCGCGCTTCACCTCGTCGCGAACTATCCGGAGCGCTTCCACGGGATCGTCTGCATCGGCACGCTCGGCGCCTCCCTCGACGTGCTTCCGGAGTTCGAGGAGAACCTGCTGCGCGACCTCCCGGACGAGCAGCGCGAACTCGTCAAGGACATCGACGCGCGTAGCGAGGAAGGCGAGGCGAGCGAGGAGGAGCTGCTCGAGTCGTTCAGCATCATCTGGCCGTACTACTTCGCCGACCCGGCCGCCGCACCACCGTTCCCGGTCAAGCACTTCGGCACCGAGTGCGCCACAGAGACCTCACGCTCAATCAAGGAGCACTTCGAGGCCGGGGAGCTCCCCAAGAAGCTGCGCCGGGTCCGGATGCCGGCGCTCTTCGCCCACGGCGTTCAGGATCCGTTGCCTTTGCGCGCCGCGGTGGAAACGGCCAAGCTGATCAAGGGCGCCAGAGTCGGCCGGATGCCGAACTGCGGCCACTTCCCGTGGATCGAGCAGAAGGGCCGCCTCAACCGGATGATCCGCGGGCTCATCTCCGAGCTCTGACTCGGGGGTACGCTTCGGCCATGGAGTTCGAGACCCGCGCGATCCATGACGGCCAGGAGCCCGATCCGGCCACGGGCGCGGCGATCACGCCGATCTACCAGACGTCGACGTACGTGCAGGAAGCGGTCGGCGTCAACAAGGGCTACGACTACTCCCGCGTCGGGAACCCGACTCGTACCGCACTGGAGACGGCGCTCGCGAGCCTCGAGGAGGCCAAGCACGGCGTCGCGTTCTCGTCGGGTCTCGGCGCCACGACGACCCTGATGCACCTCGTCGATCCCGGTGAGCGAGTCGTGCTGATCGCCGATGTCTACGGCGGCGTCTACCGGATGACCTCGCAGGTCTACGAGCCGAAGGGATACCGCTTCACCTACGTACCTGCCGAGGAGTTCGACGAGAACCTCGCGGCGCACCTCGGCGACGACGTGAAGATCGTCTGGGTCGAGACGCCCTCGAACCCCCTGCTGAACATCGTCGACATCCGCCGCGCTGCCGAGGCCGCACATGCCGCCGGCGCGCTGCTCGTGGTCGACAACACCTTCGCCTCCCCGTACCTTCAGCAGCCACTCGCGCTGGGCGCAGACCTTGTCGTCCACTCGACCACGAAGTACCTGGGCGGCCACTCCGACGTGATCGGCGGCTTCATCGCCACGAACGACGACGGCCTCGCCGACCGCCTGCGCTTCCTGCAGAAGTCACTCGGCGCGGTACCCGGGCCGTTCGACTCCTGGCTCGTGCTCCGCGGGATGAAGACTCTTGCGCTCCGGATGCGCCAGCACTCCGAGAACGCCCGTGCGATCGCCGGCTTCCTCGACGAGCATCCCGCTGTCGAGCGCGTGCTCTACCCCGGCCTTCCCAACCACCCCGGCCACGACGTGGCGCGCAAGCAGATGCGCGACTTCGGCGGCATGGTGTCGTTCCAGGTCGAGTCCGAGGAGGAGGCCGTCGCGCTCGTGGCGCGGACGAAGCTGTTCCTGCTCGCGGAATCGCTCGGCGGCGTCGAGAGCCTGATCGAGCACCCCGCACGCATGACTCACGCCTCGACAGCCGACGCGCCGTTCGCGGCCCCGCGGAACCTGGTGCGGCTGTCGGTCGGGATCGAGGCGGTCGGCGATCTCATCGCGGACCTCGAGACCGCGCTCGTCCGGCAGCCCGCCCGCGTCTGAGCGCCCCGGTGCTCGAGCCGATCGACCTGGAGTTTCTCGGGCTGCCGCATGCGATCGGGGCCTATGTGGTCGAGACCTCCGACGGGCCCGCGCTCTACGACTGCGGCGCCGCGACGACCCTCCGCCGCCTCGAGCAGGGCCTGGCCGAACAGGGCCTCGAACTGACCGACATCCGGCACCTGCTGCTCTCTCACATCCACTTCGACCATGCGGGCGCGGCAGGATCGATCGTGCGGCAGCATCCGGGGATCCGTGTCTGGGTCTCAGAGGTGGGCGCGCCGCACCTGATCGACCCCGCGCGTCTCGAGGCCTCGGCAAGGCGCCTTTACGGCGAGCGGTTCGACACGCTCTGGGGCGAGCTCGTGCCGATCCCGGAGGCGAACATCTCGATCGCCACGGGTGACGTCGTCGGTTGGGACGCCTTCCCGACGCCCGGACACGCCTCGCACCACGTCAGCTACCTACGCGACGGGATGCTGCTGGCGGGGGACGTGTGCGGGGTCCGCATCCTTCCGTCCGAGTACGTCTTTCCGGCGGCGCCGCCGCCCGACATAGACCTGGAAGCCTGGCACTCGTCGATCGCCGACATCGCCCGCCGTGAACCGCAAGCGCTCGCGCTGATCCACTTCGGGATCGCGACCGATGTGGGCGACCACCTCGAGCGACTGAGCGCCGAGCTGGACCGCTGGGCCGAGCTCGTTCGCAGCGGGCTCGACCGTGAGCAATTCCGTGCCGCTGCGCAGGCGGAGGTCGGAGGCGAGCTCGACGTCTACGAGCTCGCCGGCCCGTTCGACCAGAGCTGGCAGGGGCTTCGCCGCTACTGGGTGAAGCGCGGCGAGCTGACTGCCGACTAGGTGTCTGTTCGCCGGTGGACCCGGGCGCCGCTCGACTGGTCGATCGACATCAGGACGAGCTCGTCCACCACCACGTGGACGGGCCGCGTGACTGCGAACACGATGCAGTCGGCGACGTCGTCGGCCGAGAGCGGCCTCGTCCCCTCGTAGACCGCCGCGGCCTTCTCGGCGTCGCCCTTGAAGCGCACGAGCGAGAACTCCGTCTCGACGAGCCCGGAGTCGACGGTCGTCACGCGGATGTCGCGTCCGAGCAGATCCTCGCGCAGCGCCCGGGTGAAACCGCGGACGGCGAACTTCGCGGCGATGTAGCTCGCACCGTTGGGGTAGGCCCAGTGCCCCGCGATCGAGCCGATGTTGACGATGTGCCCCGGCTCGCGAAGCGACCGCTGCAGGACGAGCCTCGTCATCCGGATCAGCCCGTTGACGTTCGTCTCGAGCACGGTCTTCTCGTCCTCCTCGGTCGACTCGTCGACCGGTACCCGCCCGAGCGCGAGCCCGGCGGCGTTGACGAGGATGTCGACCGGGCCGGCGGCGTCGACGAACCGCTCGCAGCTCTCAGGGTCGGTGACGTCGAGCCCGAGCGCGACCTCGGTCTCGAGCCGCTCGACGCGCCGGGCGCCGCCGATCACACGCGCGCCCTCGGCCGCGAGCATCCGCGCGGTCGCCGCCCCGATGCCGCTCGAGGCCCCCGTCACGATCGCCGTCGTGTCGGCGAGCCGCCCCTGCAACTCCATATCTAGGACGACGGCAGGAGCGCTATGACGATGGTCTCCTTGTGGCCGCCCTTGTCGTTCGCATTGACGGTCATCGTGTACGACACGCCCGCGGCCGGCTTGAACGGCACCTTTATCGTGACCGTACCGTCCCTGCCGAGCGGTAGAAGCGGCTGGGCGATGTACTCCTTCTTCTTACCGAGCGCGACCAGGTAGGTCATGCCGACCTTGCTGCCGGCCGAGTTGAAGTTGGCGAGGATCGGCAATGCCACCTTGACCGAAAAGGCCTTGTTCGGCTTGACGACCTGCGATTGCCCGACGATCCCGGCTGCGGTCGACTTGAACACGTTGAAGGCCGGCTTCTTCTTGCCGCTCACCGTTTGCAAGCCGCTGAACCAGGTCTGCGCGTTGCTGTCCCTGAGAATGAACCAGATGAACATCTGCACATAGGGGCTCTTCGCCGCGAGCTGGAGTGCCTGCTTCGCGTGGGCGGCCTGCTGCGCAAAGCTGACGGGACCGAACGGGTACGGGGCTGTCTGCTCGCCGTACTCGGTCACCCAGATTCCCACAGGCTTCTTGAACCACTTCTGCAGGTCCGCTCCGAACTTGTCCATCGTCGAGAAGCCGACGTTCGGGTAGGCGACCCTCTGGTTCGGGCCGAGCCGGTAGGCCGTCGGGTACGGGTGAGTCGCCCAGGCGTCGAGCGGCAGCTTCGGGTTGGCCGCCGCGACGAGCCGGGCAAAGGTGGCCGGCGCGACCGAGTCGCTGCTCGATGGCGAGGTCGGATGGTTATGACCGCGATTCGACGTCTCGCCGGCAGCGACGAGCGCGTTCTTGTTACCCGCCTTGATCCCCTTGTAGGCGGCCATGAAGAGCTTCGCGTAGATGCCCGGACTGACGATCTTCGAGCCGTTGAACTGCGGAGCCAGGAAGAGCTGCAGGTTCGGCTCGTTCCACACCGAGAACCGGGTCACGACCCCGCGGCCGGCCTTGGAGCCGTTGTAGCGGGTCGCGAGCATCTGAGCGAACTGCGTGAGATCGTTCATGTTCTTCGGTGCGTAGTTCGGCGTCTTGCCGCCGTTGGCCCATGGCGGGGTGAGTGCGATCGTCAGCAGCACTTGTAGGCCGTACTTGGGCGCGGTCTGCACCATCGCGTCGATGTCGGAGAGGTGGTAGGCCGGGTCGTTGCCGTTGAGGGCGTTCGCGGGCCGCGTCGGCGCGACGGACGCCCAGTTCACGAGGATGTGGATGATCGATCCGTTCGCGGCCTGAGCGGAAGCGAGATTCTTCGACGCGTCCGGCGACCAGCGGAAGCTCGGATCGTCGAAGAAGCCCACAGGCATCCGGGCAACCGCGTGCGCAGTGGCCGCTGGGACCGCGAGAACGACGACGACTATGAGAAAGGCAAACCGAAGCTTCCGAGGCACGGGGCGGGACCTCCTACATCGAATGAACACTGGGATTCCACCGTAACCGACCCGCGTCAAGGGCATGTTAAGAGCGGGTCGGCACCCGGTAGATGTTTCACCGTTACCCGAATGACCGTAGCCGAAACACCGGTCGAACCTGTGACGCAGCCCCGCCCCGGCGGCGTACAGTCTTCGACATGCGCCTCAGAATCGCCGCCCTCCTTGCCCTCGTCGCGTTGCTTGCGACGGCTACGGCCACCGCCACGGCGGCGGGAAACCGCACGATCACGGTGGAGGGGACGGGGGTCGTTACGACCGTCCCGAACGAGGCCGACTTCACCTTCGGCGTCTCGGTCACCGGCGGGACGGCGAACGCGGCCCTACGCGAGAACGCCCAGCGCATGACGACGGTGATCGCCGCGCTGAAGAAGCTCGGGATCGCCCCGGCCGACATCCAGACCGCCCAGATCTCACTCGAGCCGAACACGAACGACACCGGCACGAAGATCCTCAACTTCACCGCGAGCAACTCGGTCACGGTCAAGACGAAGGCGATCGCCAAGTCCGGCGGCATCGTCGACGCCGCAGTTGGCGCCGGCGCCAATACCGTCAGCGGCCCGAACCTCACCGCGTCGGATCAGGTGGCACTCACGCAGCGCGCTCTCAAGGCCGCGGTCGAAAATGCCCGGGCTCGCGCCCTCGCGATCGCCTCCGCCGCACACGTGAAGCTCGGCGCCGTGCTCAGTGTCAGCGAGTCGTCGAGCTCTCCGATCACGTACGCCCCCACCGCGAAGGCGAGCGCCGGCGCGGCCTCGACCCCGATCGAGGCGGGCAGCGTCCAGACCGAGGAAGACGTCACGGTCACCTTCGCGATCCGCTGACGCGTCCCGCGTCGTGCAAACTTCAAGCGCGGGCGGTTAGCTCAGCTGGGAGAGCACCTGCCTTACAAGCAGGGGGTCGGGGGTTCGAGCCCCTCACCGCCCATCACACGAAAGCCCCGCTGACTATCACCATTCGATCCGTCAAGGTCCGGTGTACGGGATAGGGACGCTTTAGGGTGGGGTTGGACGTAGAAGGAGTGTGATCCTGGATCGGACCGACGACCGAAAGCTGATTCGTGCCGCACGCCGTGGTGATCGCGATGCTGCCGGTGAGCTGTTTCGTCGGCACTGGCCGGCCGCGTGGCGGACTGCTTATGGGGTGACGGGGCGGCGGGCGATGGCGGACGACATCGCAGCTGATGCGTTCGAGCGGGCGTTCGCGGCGCTTGGTCGTTTCGATGAGCGGCGGCCGTTTGTGCCTTGGCTGCATCGGATCGTTGTGAACCGAGCGCTTGACCTGTTGCGGGCGGAGCGGCGGCTGACCGGTAGCGATCTGCCGTTTGAGCCGCGGGACGACTCGGAGTCTGCGGCTGGCGGCGATCGTGCGCTGCTGGAGGCGGTAGCGGCACTGCCGTTGCAACGGAGGGTGGTTGTCGTGCTTCGCTACGGGGTCGGGATGGGCCCGGATGAGATCGCGAAGGTGCTCGATTTGCCGGCGGGGACGGTGCACTCTCGCCTGGCCCGAGCGCTCGAGCAGCTTCGTTCGCAGTTGGAGGTGAACGATGTCCAGGAGGCTTGAGAAGCGGCTTCAGCGGGCGCTTGGCGCGTCGCGCGCTAGCGACGAGGTTGAGCGGCACGCAGCGGATCTCGCGCTCGCCGCTCTCGCTCCCGAGCCGACGGGCGGGAAGCATCGACTGCGGCTATTGACGTTGGCGGCGATCACGGCGGCGGCGGTCCTGGTCGTCACGGCCGCTGCCCTCGCGACCGCCGGTGCGCTCCACCTCAGCGTGGGTTCGCCAGACCATCATTCGCTGCCGGGCAAGCAAGATGTTCGGCCTTTGCTGAGGGTCCCGCCCGGCGCGAGGGGTGTTGCGGCGGTCGTCGATCACAGGCTTTGGCTGGTCACGCGTGGGGGGCTGAGGATCCAGGGTCTGCCGGTTCAGTCGGCGACGCTGTCACCTCACGCGTTGTATGTCGCGGCTGGAATCGGTGACTCACTGGTCGCCATGGCGCCGAATGGATCCCGGGCCTGGTCTCACCTCGCTCGAGGCCCGGTCGTGGCGATCTCGTGGGCACCGGATGGGCTGCGGATCGCATACGTCGTGCGCCGCGGCGAGCGATTTGAGCTCCGGACGATCGAAGGCAATGGACTCGGCGATCGGCTTCTCGACGGGCGCGTGCGGGCCGTGGCGCCGTCGTGGCGGGCCGACTCGCTCGCGGTTGGTTACGTCGGAGCGGGTGGCCGTCCGGTCATCTACGACTTCGGCCACAGCTCGCACCGCACCGAGGCGACGCCCCAAGGCGCGGTCAGGGGCTTGGCGTTCGCCCCGAACGACGGTCAGTTCGCGGTCTTCTCGGCCCGATCCTTCTCGATCGACCGTCCCGGACGACCCTCTCGAATCCGGGTGCCCGCGCGCGGCACGATCACCGGAATCGGATGGTCGGACAACCAGGTCGTCGTGGCGTCGACCGCTGGCTCCAAGTCCCTGCTCGAGCTCTTCCGGGTCAGCTCGCATGGACGTACCACCAGGATCCGCGGGCACGAAGTGGTAGGCCGCATCGAGGCACTGGACGGGAGCGGCGGCCGGATAGTGGTTGCTGTTGCCCGTCCGCGCTCGTGGACGCGCTTGCTCACCTCTGCCGGCGACGCATCGGAAAAGATCGGCGGGCTCTTGGGGCACGTGCTGCTCGAGCTTCCCGCGGGCGCGGAGATCGAGTCGGTCTCGCTCCGCTGATACCACGGGACGCTCGAGGCCGGCTCGAACGTATTCCTGACATGCACCGGGTGTTGGGTCTGGTCGTGTTCGTGCTCGTGCTCGCGGCGATCCCGTCGCAGGCGCGCGCGGGAGGCACGAACGTCGCGGTGGCTGCCACGGCGGGTCACGTTTGGGTGACGACCGGCTTCGATGTGGTCGAGCTCGACACTCGCTCCGGCCGGATCCAACGACGGATCCCGACCCGCTACCCGTTCCCGCTCGAGCTCGGTCTGAGTGACGGCAACGTCTGGGTCAGCAGCGTCGAGGATGCCTTCGTCGCCGGAGCGGTGACCCGGATCCCGTTCGCGGCCGGGCCGGTGACCCAGGCGCTCGTTCTCCCCTCACGTCCGGTTTACTCACTGGCGGTCGGCAGTGGAACCACCTGGGCGCTTGTCGGCCCCTGGAGATCAGCACGCCTGGTCGCGATCGACCAGGCAACGGGGCAGACGACGACGGAGCCGATCCGTGGAGTTGGTTGGATCGCCGCCGACAACACGGGCGAGACCGCGGGCCTGTTCGCCGTCACATCCGACGGTCGAGCGGTCAAGCTCGGCCCGGGCGGCCGACGGGTCTGGACGGCTGCGACCGGCCGGATCGAGAGCCCGCTCACCGTCGGGCTCGGGAGCGTCTGGGCCGCAAGCGGTACCGCCCTCTACCGCCTCAACCCGAACACGGGCGCCGTCCAGGCGACGATCCCGATCGAGAGCATCGCGGCATCGTTGGCTGTCGGCGGTGGGCGAGTCTGGGTGACCGCGCTACGCGAGCCGCGTGGAAGCGTTCAACTACCAACTGCTCGAAATAGACCCCACGGGAAATCGAGTCGCGGAGGAGACGACTCTCGCCGGCCCCGTCGGCGGCATCTCGTTTGGTAGCGGCGCCCTCTGGGTCGGTCAGAACGGCGCGGCCGTCAGCCTCGTCCGGATCGACCCCAAGACGCTTCGCGAGAAGCTCTTCGCAACCAACCTTGACTCGAGCTCGCACTGAGCACCCAAACAGCATCGACCCGCAGCTCCGCTACCCAGAAATCGTGCCGTCGTCGCCACGATGTCCCGCTCGGGACGAAGAGAAGCTCGCCGGTCGTAATAGGTTCATGAATAGACGCGAGCTTCTTGTCTCGGGCGCTGCTCTTGCGTTCGGGGCGTACGCGCCAACAGTCTCCGAGGCGGCGGCGCGCCGGCTGGTCGTGCTCGCCACAGCTGACCTCGAGGCCCGGATCGTCGCGGTCGACCTGGAGAACGGCATGGTGCTCGAACAGATCCCGACGACTGCCTATCCAAGAAGTATCGAGACGGTCGGGCCAGTTGCCGTAGTCGCACACTCGGAGATGGGAGTCGTCAGCCTCATCGACGGTGCGACCCGCCGGATCGCCCACGTACTGACCGGGTTTGCCGAGCCGCGCTACACGGCCGGCCACCCCGACGGGCGACACGCATACGTCACCGACGCAAAACGCGGAGAGCTCGTGACGATCGACGTCGCCGCCGGGCAGGTACGCGGGCGTGCGCCCGTCGGGCTCCTCGCCCGCCACCTCAGCATCGACCCGACCGGCGCCCGAATCTGGACCGCGCTCGGATCGAAAGCCGAGACGATCGCCACGCTCGACGTCTCGAAGCCAGGCCGGCCACGGCTCAGCGGCCACATCCACCCGCCATTTCTCGCGCATGACATCGCCTGGGCGCCGGACGGCCGGCACATCTGGGTCAGCTCCGGCGACAGCCGCGGCCTGCTCATCTACACGACCGACGGCCAGATCGCCGCCCACCTGCCCGCCGACGCCCCGCCCCAGCACATCACTTTCGACCGTACTACCGCCTACGTCACAAGCGGGCTCAGCGGCACCCTCCGCCGCTACACACTCTCCGGCAGAGAACTCTCGGTAACCCACGTCCCCCAAGGCTCCTACAACGTGCAGTACACCCAAGGGCGTGTCGTCACACCCGCCCTCGGCTCTGGCTACCTCTGCATCCTGAACCGGAGAGGACAGCTTCTTCACCGTGACCGGATCGCGAGCTCATCACACGACGCCTGCGTCGTCAGCTCGCGCTAATGCGCTCCCTCCCCGCTGAGCTGTTTTACCTTAGGCGGATTCGTGCTCGACCCGAGGCGCGCGGCCTCGTCCACCTGAGGCATCAAGGACGGCAACACCGTCGTCGATACCGGCTTGATGACCGACCGCGCTGCCATTCCTGGTTCTTCGGACTCGAGCTCACAGTCGGCCGAACTCGGATCGACCGGGCCTGCGTTGGCTTCTCTGACACTGTTGCTACTGATGATCGTGTTCGCTGCCGCCGTTTTCGTCGGCGCGAGCATCGCGGCTCCCGCAAGGGTGACTGGGTGCGATCATCCGCTCACCTACGATGTTGTCAGAGTCGATCCCGGGCATCACATCTCCCGGGCGGCATTCATCGCTCTCCTCGAGCGCAGCGAGCGGCTCTGGGAGATTCCGGCAGGCAAAGACCTCCTTCGTTACCAGCCTGGCGGCCGGGTACATGTAAGCCTGATTTACGACAATCGCCAGGCCGATGCCGACAAGGTCGCGGCTGAAGAAGCGTTGATCAAGCGGGTGCGCTCAAACATCAACGACCAGCGGGCAGCGCTCCGCGTGGAGAAGGCGGTGCTGAACGCACGGCAAACCCGGCTCAACCAGCGAATCGACTACTGGAATGCTCGAGGGGGAGCGCCGCACAACATCTATATCGCACTCAAGGCGGAGGGCATCGCCATCCAAGGTCTGATCTCGGACTTCAACTCTGCATTTACGGCGCGAGAACCTCTCGGTCGCGCAGTTCAAGCAGCTGATCGACGTCCGAAACACGCTGGCAAACGAAGCAGACAAGGATGGACGCGAAGCGGGTGAGGCGCAGCTCGGCGGCACCGAGGCATCGATCTTCGTGCTGACGAGGACCCCGAAGGACGAGGTGCTGGTCGCCCATGAGTTCGGCCACATCCTTGGACTCGAACACATCCCAGGGGCCAGCAACATCATGAATCCTGTCCTCCTCAGGGCTCTGACTCACGCAAGCCACGCCGACCTGACGGCACTCCAAACCGCCTGCGCAAGCCGCTGAGCGCCCACTCTTGAGGCTCAAGGCTTCGTGGTCGATAGACGGTGGGTGTGGGAGCGCTGCCGGTATTGCGGTTCAACGGCCGAGAGGCTGAAGGTCATCGAGGAGGGGGAACGTGCCTGCCCGACCTGTGCAGGTTCGCCCCTCTGCGACCGCTGCGGTCACGCACGGGCCAACCACATCGGTGTCTTCACCGCGACTGGAGCGGCTTGTCGTCACATCTGGCAGGAACCACAAACAGGTTTCCGCGCAACGTGCAGCTGCGAGGGCTTCGCGCCGGTCACGACCGCGCTCAGGGACGCAACCTTCGCGGCTCTCGACATCTCGGACTCTCTCCCGCCACTTCGAATTGCCCGGGCAGAGGATTCGAGATGAAGGTCGGGGAGATCTCGGGTCGCAGGATTAACTCCCGATCCCGCGCTCCCGACCGAAGCCGAAAGGCCGCTCGTGCGTATTCTACCGGCCTACGGCACGCGGAAGATCGGTCTGCTTCCGAGGAGCCCACCTCGAGCGGCGGGGCGACGCCAAGGTCCGCCGAGAGGTCGGGAAGCGGAGGTCGTCGCCACCTCTCCGGTGTCGCGAGCGCAGCGACGATCGCCTCCGTCGGTTGGCGCTCGAGCCTGATGATTCCCCCGGCGAACGTGTGAATGTTCGTTCGGGTGGCACGCGCCCCGTACCGGAGGAGATCGAAGGCGTCGTCGATCGACAGGCTGTAGCGCTCGGCGAGAACGCCCTTCGCTTGCTCGATCACGATCCGCGAGTAGAGCGCCCGCTGGAGATTCTCGTTCGTCGTCTGGAGACGGGCGATTGCCTCCCCGAGGCTCTGCCCCGAGCCCGCATCGATGTCTGTCGCGCTTCGCTCCTCGTGCAAGCTCATCGGGCGAGGACCGTTATCCCCTGTCATCCTGTCCGCGATCCTTCCAGGCGCCGCCGACGATGCCGTTCCGGGCTCGCGGCCAAGCTCGACTCCCGCTGGCGGCCTCCCACTGCGCTTGCTTCAACCCTCGTCATCTCTTCCCCCAACCCGTGAAATGCGTCTGTGCCGCGCTGCTCAAACCACAGTGCGGGAAGCACCTTCACCTCGAACGATGCGCGTCCGAGCGGCGTCCCAGGCTTTCGATCACTGCACGGGGTTTGGGGGCAGTGACGAACAATTCAGACTCTTCCAGAGCTGGGCTATTCCCGTCAAGCACTGAAAGCAGGACCTTGGTCCGTCAATACCTGGACCTTCGGCTCATTTCGACGTCGTGGGTTGCGGCGGCCGAAGGCACGCCGCTGCTCCATCGCCGAACGCCTTTCCGACCCGGGCGATGTCGGCCGCGCGCCGGCTCAGGGTGCTGTCGATCGCCTGGATCCGAGCCGTGATCCTCTGGATTGCGGCCGTGTCGCTCTTCGCAGCGGCAGGGATCGCCTGACTCGCTAGCTGAGCGTACTCGGTGATGAGGGTGAGGTCGCTGACCGCCATCGTCGTCAGCGACTGCGCGTTGCCGATTGCGCTCGTGCAGGCCGGCGGAGCGATCCTCACGGTTCGGACGGTTGGGTTCCCGACCGTTCGTGTCACGGTGACCGTGTCCGCGGGGGTGACCGCGGCAGGCGGTGTCACCGTCACCGTGACGGTATCGCGTGCGGGAGCCGTTGCCGGGATGGGAGCTTGCGGCCCGCGGGGCTGTCACGGTCGTCGTCTGGTTGTGCACGATCGTCCTCGTCCGCGAGACGGTCTCGGTCCGGGTGATTGTTCGCGCATGGGCGCCGGCGCGTGCGGGCGATTGGGCCTTCCCGATCGCCAGGCCGAGGAGGAGACCGATCACTGCCACTCCGACGACGAGGAGGCCGATGCCGATCATGTAGCTGCTCGTGCCTGTGCTCGGCCGGTCCTGATCAAGCGATAGGCGGTTGAGCGACAGCTGGTCTGCAAAGGCTTGAGCCTCACCCAGCATCAGCGCCAGCTTGAGCAGCTCGATGAACAGTCGCCGCTGTTCGGACGGGATCGATGCGACATCCTCTGGCATGCCGAGGAGGAGGATGTTGAACTTGTCGGCCGCCTCGGCGGAGTCGGCGTCGATCGCGGTCGGCAGCGTCTCGATCAGGAGCGAATAGGCGATGAGCGGCACGGCGTCGGCGGTAAGGCCCCGGGGATCGGCGCCGGCGGAGATCAGCTCTGTTGCCGTGCTTCTCAGCTCGGCTTCGATCTGCTGCTCGTGGCGGTGCTTCACGACGCCGAGCGGTACGGCTGCGGAGAGGCGCACGCCTTCCTCGTAGCCGCGGACGAGGAGCGGGAGCCAGGAGCGAACGAGAGTCGGAAGCTCGATCGGGGCTGCTGTCGTGCCGTCCGTGCGCGCGAGCGCGCGCAGCGTCGCAGCGCCCTTCGGCGCCGGCTGCCCCGGGTCGAGCAGGAGGTCGAGGAGCCTCAGGAGGCGAGACGAGAGCTGCACCTCGATCGTGCTTGGTCGTTGGACCTGGGTGCGAGGGGTGGCCGGGATCGCGCTCGGTTGCGATGCCGCCGGGGTCGCGCTCGGGCGTCGATGTGGCCGCGGTCGCGGGGCTCGATGTTGGCGCGGTCGCGCTCGACGATTTCCCCGGCGGGTTTCGCCGTTGTCGGAGGCGGCGGCGCTTCTCGGAGCGGCGGGACCCGCAGCTCGCTCTCGAGAGGAGGCTGGCCGTTTGCCTGACGTTGCTCCTCTTGTCGCTGGAGGCGAACCGCGTCGGAGCCCGACTTCTTGGCGATCCGCTGAGCCTTCTTTGCGATTGCAGGGTCAGTGGCGGCCTGGGCGATCACCAAGGCCATCGCCTGGATTCCCAGCAGGCCATTGATGTCCGATGCCGCCCGGCACTCCTCGAGGGAGGCGTCCAGCTCGTTGATCATCGCCGTGGCGCTCGAGGCCCTACGGAGACGTGTGGGGGTCGGCGGGCGGTTGCCGAACTCGCGCCGCGGAGCCCTGCTCGATTGGGTGCTCATGTCACCCGAGAGCGGCAAGGCTCTCGCAGCACAGCGGTTGCGACCAGCTCGCAAGGCGGGCTCGAGCCTGTGGAGTGAGACGTGCTGTCATGCTGCCCAGCCATGTCGCGCTCCTCTCGGCGGATCTCGATGGGCTGACGAGATGTGCTCATGAATAGGTGTCGGGGAGGGACGCCCTGAGGACGCCCCTCCCCGACCTTCCTTGCTGGATTGCCTACTTGTTGAGCTCGGCGATCTGCAGCAGGACCTTTGCCTCGCGGGCCCTGATCACCGTGACTTGCGTCTTGAGATGCTGCTTCTTCTTATGGTTCGTTGTGTGGTTCAGCTTCTTGACGAGCGCCTTGAGCGTGCTCTTGTCCTTCTTGAGCGTGCTCCTCAGGGTCGCCAGTTTGGCTGCCTTCGTGAGCTTGGCCTTGACCGCTGCAGCGTTGCTGGAGCTGGTCGACGTGCTGAGGCCGATTCCGGTCGAGACCGGGACGACGGCCGGAGTCACTGCGCCGGTTCCCGTGCTCGTGCCGGTGTTAGCAGCGGTGCTGCTGCTGCCACCGGGCTGCAGCGAGCTGCCGCCGGACTGCTGGCGGAGCTGCCGCCGCCACTGCTGGCGGAGCTACCGCCGCCGCCGGAGCTGCCACCGCTCGAGCCGGTGGTGCCGCCGGTCGGTCGCCGCCGGTCGTGCCGCCGGTCGTGCCGTTACGGCGGATCGACGTTGATGAACGTGACCTCGGTCGTCTCGCACTCGCTGATCGTGACCTGGGTCGTGCGAGTCGCGTAGTTCGTGTTCGAGAGCACGTTCTGGTTCGTGTTCGTCGGCGTACCGCCCGGGCACGTACCGCCCTCGAGTACCTGGACGAACGGCGACGGGCTGGAGGTGATGTTCTGAACCGTTGTGTTCAGACCGGCCACCGTGCCCTCGACGATTGTCCAGGTCGAGTCGAACGTCTGCGGGCCGAGATCGGCGCACTGTCCCGTCGGGACCGAAACGTTGATCGGGGCTCCGCCGCCCACCGGGGTGAGCGTGAACGGGAACAGCGTTCCGGCCGGGATGGTCGGATCGTTGTTCATACCGGCCGCCTTGCAGAGCTTGAAGTCGCCCTTTGCAGCCGGGCCGTTCTCGAAGTACACGACTGTCTCACCCGCGCCCAGAACAACCTGAACCGTGCGGTTCGGGAGGCTCAGGGACCCGGGCACGACCGTCGAGCCGCCACCGACATTGGTGGTCGGTGTCGTCGTGATCCCATTCACCTTCTGACCGGGGACGAGTCCCTCGGTGATCGTCACTGTCGTCCCCGCGCGGTACGTGCCGATGATCGAGCAAACCGCGTTCGCGGTGCTGTTGTTGGCACTCGTTGCGGTGAGGCTGGCAGTCGCGGGAACCATGTTCGGGCCCGCATTGCCGGTGGACGACAGTCCGAAGGTGTACAGACCGGCTGAGGCGCTCGAATCGATCCACTTGCAGAGCTTCAGCCGGACGTTGTCGTTGGTGTACTTCACGATCGTCTGGTTCGTCGGATCACCGACGGAGACGGCTGCCACGACCCGTGCGGTCGGGAGATCCGCCGACGGCCCCGAGTTCGGTCCGACGATCGATTCGCGTTGCTGGTGGTCTGAGTTGCGGTGATCGCCGTCACGTTCTCCGCGGCGTCACCGGTCTCCTGGATCAGCACACGCCCGGCAGGTACCACGACCGGAGAGCTGCAGTCCCCAGCAGCGACCGTGACGGTCGTGCTGAAGGCATTCGCGCCCGTGATCGTGAACTGCCAGTTACCGGTCAGCCCCGAGGTCGGAGCGACCAGCTTGCAGACCTCGACGTCGCCGTTGACCAGCGTGTTCGTGAATGTCACCGTGACGACGCTCTCCGGTCCACCCGCCGGAACGTTGACCGTTGTAGGTCCAATGACCGTCGAACGTGCCGGTCGGGGCCGAGTTCTGCCCGACAGCGGTGGCGGTCGTGGTGAAGAACGCGTTGTCCACGGTCGTCGTCCCGCCGTTGCTCAGGCCGAGCGTTCCGCCATCCTCGGTCACCTTGACGCTCCCGGTATGCACGGCGATCGGCGCGGTGCACGTTCCCGGTGTGAGGCTGATAGAGCTCGTCACCAGGTGCGTCGGGCCCGACTCATCGGTGGTGGCTGAATCCCGCACCGAGAAGTTGTAGCTCCCGTGCAGGAGGGGATTAGCCGCCTTGCACACCTCGATATACCCGCCAGGATCGACCACAGCCGCGAGCGCCTGGTTGGCGAATACTCCCATCGACACCACGCCGATGAGAACCACAAGAAAACGTTTCATAGACACAAACCCCCTTACCCATTGATGAACGTTCAATCCGGGTCGCGCGTGGTCGACCTGGGAGAACGAGCGAACCCGCGCGACGTCATCGAGCAGTCGCTTGGAACTGGTGCCGCACCTCCTTCCTTGCGGTGTTCCTGAGCGACCGTGCGGGGTTCGGGGACGGTCTGTCTGGCACCCTATAGCACCAGCTTTTCGCAGGCAATCATGCGATTTGCGAACTCGACTTTGGTCTAGGTTTGGCCATACTCCGGTCCTGCCCGTCCCTGGGCCAACCGACGGGCGGAATTCTTGCTCGAGCCAAGCCGGGCTAGCGCCGACGAGCCGCCGCGGCCCGGTCATTCGACCTCCGCATCGATACGCTCACGCAGTGAAACGGCCTCCCAGCCCGACGTTGTCAGGATCTCAGCTGGCGACGCTCGCCGAGCTCGGCGAGGAGCGCAGCGCTGCAGCCGGCGACGTGCTGTTCCGGGTCGGCGACAGGCGTTATCCGTTCGTCGCGATCATCGAGGGAGAGGTGGCGATCCTCGACGCGACCGGAAAAGAGATCATCCGGCACGGCGCATCGGGCTTCCTCGGCGAGCTGAACCTCCTCTCCGGGCAAACCGTGTTCCTGACCGCGATCGTCACTCGCGCATTGCGGTACATCGCAGTCGACCGTGATGCGCTCCGGCCGCTGCTGTTCGATGACGGGCCGCTCAGCGACCTCCTGCTGTCGACCTTCATCGCGCGTCGCGAGGCGCTGCAGCAGGTCGAGGGAATCGGCATCGAGATCGTCGGCCCGCACTCGTCCGAGGCGACGATGCAGATGGTCGAGTTCGCACGCAGCAACCGGCTGCCCTACACCTGGCGCGACCCGGAGCGTGGTGACGACCCGTCGGCCGCGACGCTGATTGCCGGCCTCGACGCCTCGAGCCTGCCGCTGGTTCGGCTGCCGGGTGACACGGAGCTGCGCGGCCCTTCAGCGGGTCAGGTCTCCCGGGCGCTCGGGATCGGGCGTGAGCTCGAGCCTCGCGAAGAGGTCGACCTGGTGATTGTCGGCGGGGGGCCTGCCGGCCTGGCCGCCGCGGTCTACGGCGCATCGGAGGGCATGGAGACCCTGGTCGTCGAGAGCAGCGCGCTTGGCGGGCAGGCCGGGACGTCGCGGCGGATCGAGAACTACCTCGGCTTCCCTGCCGGGATCACCGGCACCGAGCTGACGAGCCGCGCCGTCGTGCAGGCCCGGAAGTTCCAGGCCCGCACCGCAACCCCCTACCGCGCGCTGTCGCTCGAGCCGGGCGAGGAGCGTCACGTGGTGCGGCTCGAAGAGGGCCATGAGATCGCCGCGCGCAGCGTGCTCCTCGCAACCGGTGCGCAGTACCGGCGCCTGCCCGTCGACCGGCTCGCGAGCTACGAAGGCGTGAGCATCTTCTACGCGGCCGGCCCGCCGGAGGGTCAGCTGTGCGGCGCCTCGCGAGTCGCCGTTATCGGCGGAGGCAACTCAGCCGGCCAGGCCGCCGTTTGGCTCGCGCGCGGCGGGGCGCTCGTGACGCTGCTCCACCGCCGCGGCGACCTGCGGGAGACGATGTCGGACTACCTCGTGCACGAGCTCGCGCGCTACGGCGTCGCCGTACGGGACCGCAGCGAGGTCGCCGAGCTGCACGGCGGCAACGGCCAGCTCGAGGCGGTCACCCTCAAGTCCGGCGAGCAGCTGCCCTTCTCCTTCCTATTCCTCTTCCTGGGCGCACTACCGTGCACCGAGTGGCTGGGCGACGTCGTCGCACGCGACGAGAACGGATTCATCCTCACGGGGGCCGCGGCGGACACCGACGATCTCCTCGAGACCAGCGTCGAGGGCGTGTTCGCGGCAGGCGACGTCCGCTCCGGCTCGACCAAGCGGTGCGCGACAGCGGTCGGCGAGGGTGCGATGGCCGTGCAGTTCGTCCACGGCCGGCTCGCCGAGCTGTCGCGTTCGACGAGCAGATAGAGCAGATAGAACTGTCAGCCGGAGGGTCGCGAGGCCGGGCTCTCCGTCTCCTCGACCAGGTTGCGCTGAACAAGCGTGTACAGAAGCCCGAGCCCCGGCAGCACGAGGACGACGGCGGCGACGAACACGATCAACAGGCCCTCGAGCACCGAGCTCGGTGCTGCCGCCTGGTCGATCGTGAGCGTCTTCGGCAGAAGGTAGGGGTACTGCGCCACACCCCAGGCCGCGATCACCGCGGTGACCGCGCCGACCGCGAGCGGGCGCGCACCACGCCGGGCACCGCGCCGAAGCAGCACGAGCACGGCGCTCCCGCAGACAAGCGAGAGGATCACGAGCGGCAGCGCCTGGCTCTTCAGCCTGTCGAAGACATACGAGGCGTCGCTGTGCAGCGCCACGAGGCCACCGGCCGCAAGCGCACCGGCCACGAGCGCCGCCACGAAAGCACGGTCGGCGAAGTACCGCTCGAGATCGTGGGCGTTCGCTCGCCGCGCGTCGCTGACGAGGAAGACCGCGGCGAGGTAAGCGCTCGTCGCGACGAACAGCGCGCCGATCACGATCGAGAGCGGATTGAGCCAGCTGGAGACGGGATCGCCGGCGGCGTTCCCCACCGGCACGCGGCCACCTGCGATCGCGCCTACGACTGCGCCCATGAAGAACGGCGTCAGAACCGACGACAGGCCGAAGATCCACTCCGCAGCGACCCGGCTGCCGGCCCGATCGGCGTTGTGGTGGAACGCAAAGCCGGAGCCGCGCAGCACGATGCCGAGCGCCGCGAGGCTGAGCGGGATGAACAGGGTCGAGAACACCGCCTCGAACGCCGTCGCAAAACCTGTCCAGAGCACGACGAGCATGAAGATCAGCCAGACGTGGTTGGCCTCCCAGACGGGCCCGATCGCCCAGTCGATCAGCTCGCGCGGCCGGCGACCACGGTCGCCGCTGCCGGCCAGCAGGCTCCAGAGGCCCGCCCCGAAGTCCGCGCCGGCGAAGACGGCGTAGAGCGTCAGGCCGATCCCGAGGACGACCAGCACCGCGTCGGCGCCGCTCATCCCGGGCCCCCGGTTGCCAGATCAGGCGGCAACCCCGAGTCGGGCCCGTACGGCACGCCGTCGTCCTGCCCGTCCGCGGTGCGCCACCGCTTGGACATCGAGCGCAGCACGACGACCAGCGCCGCGCCGAGCGCAATGTAGAGCACGAGCAACGCCACGAAGGTCACCCAGATACCGCTTGCGTTCGTCACCGCATCCGAGGTGCGCATGACGTTGTAGACGATCCAGGGCTGGCGCCCGACCTCGGTCACGATCCAGCCGCACTCGAGCGCGACGACCGAGGCGATGCCGGAGACCGCCACCGCCCGGAGGAACCAGCGCGATTGCGGGAAGTTCCTGTGCCGCCACCAGCCCAGCGCGAGCCAGGCGCCGAGCGCGATCAGGAGCGTGCAGATCCCGACCATCGTGTCGAACGACCAGTGCAGCATCGTGTTGTCCGGCGGGCGATCGGCGGGAGGTACCGAGTCGAGACCGGTGACCTGCGTGCTGGTGCTCCAGCCGACGAGGAACGAGTCGAGCCCCGGGATCGGGATTCCCCCCTTCACGCCGCTCGACGTGCAGCGGCCGAAGATGTACTCGGTCACGTCGGTGGAGGTCTGCTCGACGCATTCCATCGCCGCGAACTTGACAGGCTGGTTCTTCGCGATCGCGCGGGCCGCGGAGTCGCCGACGACGAACTGGATCGGAGTCGCGACGCATGCGACGATCAGCGGTATCAGCAGGCCGAGCCTGTGGATCCGGTCTCGGCGGCCGCGGAGCAGCCCGACCGCGTAGATGGAGGCGACGAGGAATCCGGTGACGAGGTAGGCGGCCAGGATCATGTGCGGCACCTCGTAGGGCACCGCCGGGTTGAAGATCACCTTCCACGGGTCGACCGATGTGACCTTGCCAACCGCGGGCGAGTAGCCCTGGGGCTGATTCATCCACGAGTTCACGGCGACGACCGAGAAGGCGCCGCCGAGCCCGGAGATCCAGACCGGCACGCCCGACCAGAAGTGCGCCCAGGGCGACAGGCGCTTCCAGCCGAAGATGTAAATCGCGATGAAGATCGCCTCGAGGAAGAAGAAGATCCCCTCGATCGCGAACAACACGCCGAAGACCGGCCCGAACCTCCCGGTGAACACCGGCCACAAAAGCCCGAACTCGAACGAAAGCACCGTGCCCGTCACAGCGCCCACGGCGAAGGTCACCGCGACTGCCTTGGACCAGCGCTGCGCGAGCGTGATCGCAGCCGCGTCGTCGTGCCGGAGGCCGCGGTAGTTCGCGATCAGCATCAAAGCGGGGAGAGCGACGCCGAGCGATGCGAGGACGATGTGGAACCCCAGCGTGAACGCCATCTGGCTGCGCGCGGCCGCGAGGTTCGAGGCGAGGATCAACAAGGCAGCACCGATCATGACAAGCAGCCGGTCCGCCGGGGTGGCAATCTCGCAACATCGGGATCCGAACCGGCTTGCGCACCGGAGCCGACGACCCGCGATAATCGCCGCAGCGGCGGGCATTGAGCCGAGACACGACGGGAGGATGGGTCATGACCGGGACAGAGACGAGCACGGAGCTTCAGTTCGAGCCTGCCGGGCCGGGGCCGTGGTCCCTCGACCCGGTGCACTTCCCACGCCCGGTGACGCGCTACTGGGCCGAGACGCACCCTGCGCCGTTCGTCAAAGGCACGCACGACTTCGCGACCTTCTACGGGATGCTGATCAACGGGCTCCAGACCTCGTACGTGAACGGCTTCGCCTTCAACCAGCCCGTGCCGGTCGCTGAGGAGGAGGTGCCGGCGCGCTTCGCCCGTGCGACCGAGGTCTTCGAGGGGAAGGTCTGGCGCGACCAGCTTCGCGACTGGGACGAGGTTCGCAAGCCGGCCGCGATCGCGAAGCATCGGGAGATCCAGGCTGTCGACCCCGACGCGCTCTCCGACGAGGAGCTCGCCGCCTACCTCGAGCGCTGCCGCGACCACCACGCGGCGATGATCACGCAGCACATGCGCTTCACGGCGAGCGCGGTCGTCCCGACGGGGGACTTCCTCGCGCACGTCGGAGACTGGACCGGGCTTCCGCCCGCCGAGCTCCTCGGCCTGCTGCAGGGCTCGGCGCCCGTATCGGCCGGCGCTTCGGCCCAGCTCGAGCGGCTCGTCACCGCCTTTGCCGCCGACCCCGACGCGCGCGGGTTGCTCGAGTCGGAGGGTGATCCGGCCGCGACGCTCGAGGCGCTTCGCTCCAGAGACGGCGAGACGGGCGAGGCGGTCTCCGGCTATCTCGACCTGGTCGGATACAGGCTCCTCGACGGCTTCGACATCTCCGAGCCGACCGCGCTCGAGCTGCCGGACGTACTGCTGCGCGCGATGCGGATCGCCGCGGAGGGCAAGAGCACCGACGACGCCGGCGTCGAGGAGCGGATCGCCGATATCCGCGGCAAGGTCCCCGAGGAGCACCGCGCCGAGTTCGATGAGCTGCTCGGCGAAGCGCGGCTGATGTACCGGCTCCGCGACGAGCGCGGCGTGTACAGCGACATCTGGGCCTCCGGGCTGATGCGCCGCGCGGCGCTCGCCGCCGGCCGCAGGCTCGCGGAGCGAGGGCAGATCGACGAGCCCGTCCATGCGGTCGACGCAACGCTTGGTGAGATGCAAGACCTTCTCACGGGCTCGAGCGGGCCTTCTGCGAGCGAGCTCGCAGCCCGTGCCGCCTATCGCGCCGGCCACAGCGCCAAGGATGCCCCGCTGACGCTCGGCCCTCCCGCCCCTCCTCCGCCGGACCCATCCGGGCTGCCCCCGGACATCGGCCGGCTCATGCGGGCGACCGGGATCGCCCTTCAATCGCTCTTCGGAAGCTCCGAGGCCGAGCACGAGGAACACCTGGTCCGGGGGTTCGCCGCGAGCCGCGGCGTCTACGAAGGGCCTGCGCGCCGCATCTCCGGGCCCGCGGAGTTCGACCGGATCGTCCAGGGCGACGTCCTCGTCACCGAGTCGACGACCGAGGCGTTCAACATCCTTCTGCCGCTGCTCGGCGCGATCGTCACCGACAACGGCGGCCTGCTCTCGCACTCGGCGATCGTCGCGCGCGAGTACGGGATCCCCGGCGTCGTCGGGACGCGCGAGGCGACGCAGCTGATCGCGGACGGTGCACGCGTCCGGGTCGACGGAGACTCGGGCGAGGTAACGGTCCTCGCGTGAACGAGGCCGTCCCGCTCGCGGAGGCGCGGGAGACATCGGTATTCGGCTCCAAGGCCGTCGGGCTCGGCGAGGCGATCCGGGAAGGCCTCCCGGTCCCGCCGGGAATCGCGCTCTCCGGGCCGATCGTCGAGGCGGTCGCCTCGCGGGAGGAGCAGGCGATCGCGACGGTTGCAGAGCTGGCGAAGCCGCTCCGGGCTCCGCTCGCGGCGCGCTCGTCGGCTGCCGACGAGGACGGCGCCGATGCCAGCTTCGCCGGGCAGCACGTGACGCTGCTCAACGTCCGCTCGATCGACGACCTGACCGAGGCGCTGAGCGAGATCTGGTGGTCGGCGAACTCGGACTCGGCGATCACCTACCGCCAGCGGGTCGGGCTGTTCACGCGGCCGAGTGTCGGGGTCGTCGTCCAGGAGCTGTTGAGCCCCGACAGCGCCGGCGTGATGTTCACCCGGAACCCAGTCACGGGCGAGGACGAGCGCATGATCGAGGCGGCCTGGGGGCTCGGCGAGGCGGTCGTCGCCGGCCTTGTCATCCCCGACAACTTCCGGATCGACCGCGCGGGGAACGTCCTTTCGCGCACTCCTGGCCTCAAACGGATCGCCGTCCGCTCGGTCGAGGCCGGCGGCACCGTCGAGGAGGAGGTTCGGGCCGACCTGGTCGAGAGCCTCTGCCTGGACGACGGCCAGCTCGCCCAGCTGAGCGAGCTCGCGCTCCGCTGCGAAGCGGTCTACGGACCTGGCCGCGACATCGAGTGGGCGTTCGCCGGCGGGACGCTCTATCTCCTGCAGTGCCGCGCCGTAACGCGGGCGGGCGCCTGATGGCCGGCGCGCCCGTCGATGCGCTAGAGCGCGTGCCTCTCTTCGCCGGCCTCGAGCCGGGCGACATCGAGAAGATCGCGCGGCTGTTCAAGGAGCGCCGGTTCCCGCAGGGTGAGACGATCGTCCGCGAGGGCTCCGGCGGCGCGGCATTCTTCCTGATCGAGTCCGGCGAGGCAACCGTGTCCGTCGGCGGCGTCGAGCGTACGACCCTGCGCGCAGGCGATTACTTCGGCGAGATCGCCCTGATCGACGAGGGCACCCGCTCCGCCACGATCACGGCGACGACCGACCTCGTCTGCTTCGGCCTCACCTACTGGGACTTCGGCCCGCTCGTCCGGGAGAACGGCCAGATCGGCTGGCAGCTCCTGCAGTCGATGGCACAGAAGCTGCGGGCGGCCGAGATGGGCGCGCGCCCCAGCGAGGAGTGACGCAGGAAAAGCCTCTTCGGGGCCGACCTGGGTGCCCGGCCCCGAAGAGAGGCCCGGGGTCCGAGGGTGACAGAGAGTCCCGGGCCCGTAACTAGGACGGCCCCAGGCGGATTCGGTTTGTGGCGAGCTTCCGGTGCCACAGGGAACTCACAGCGAACGCCGAGGCGATTCAGGGCTCGCATTCAAGGACTTCTCAGCCCCCGTTGTTGAGATGCAACTCGTTCGATCCAATCGAAGGAGGCCAACAATGAATGCACGCAAGCGCATCGCCCTCGGAGTCAGTTCCACCGCCCTCGTGCTCGGCGCGGGGGCCGGCATCGCCACCGGCGCGAGCTCCGGCTCAGGCGGCGGCCCGGAGGGAGGAGGCGGGCCGCCGGGAGCGGCCGCGATCTCCAGCTACCTCGGACTGACCGCCGACGAGCTTCGGACCGATCTGCAGAGCGGGAAGACGCTCGCGCAGCTCGCGACCGCACAGGGGAAGACGGTCAGCGGCCTCGAGGACGCGATCGTCGCCGGCGCGAAGACCAACCTCGACGCGGCAGTGGCGGCCGGCACCCTGACCGCGGCTCAGGAGGCGACGAAGCTCGCCGATCTCCAGTCGCATGTCGCCGACATCGTCAACTCGACCGGCCCGCCCGCGGGCGGCCACGGTGGCCCGGGCGGCCCCGGCGGAGGCCCGGCGACGAAGGCGATCGCCGACTACCTCGGCCTGACGAGCGACCAGATCCGCACGCAGCTCCAGAGCGGAAAGACGCTCGCGCAGGTCGCGACCGCCCAGGGGAAGACGGTGAGCGGCCTCGAGGCGGCGATCGTCGCCGACGCGAAGACT
Source organism: uncultured Actinomycetota bacterium (assembly GCA_963775355.1). Taxonomy (GTDB): domain Bacteria; phylum Actinomycetota; class Thermoleophilia; order Gaiellales; family Gaiellaceae; genus PALSA-600. The sequence goes on from CAVZJA010000016.1 coordinate 52,997, forward strand.
CATCTCGACGCAGCAGTCACGGCCGGCAAGCTGACCGCGGCGCAGGAGACCTCGATGCTCTCCGATCTCCAGTCGCATGTCGCGGACATGGTCAACTCGACCGGCCCGCCGGCAGGCGGGCCCGGCGGCCCGGATGGAGCCGCCGGCGGCAGCAGCAGCTCCAGCGGCACCACGCAGTCGTTCGGCTTGCGCAGGTAGGCAACCGGACCGGGAGGCGGGGCGTCGACCCCGCCTCCCCGCAGGTTCGACTTGCCTCGGCCCGGGGCTTGCGGTACCGTCGTCCCGGACGGCATCCTCGATCGGTCGAGGGTCGCCGGCGGCGTTGACGCCGCGATTGTGCGCTGAGAGACAAGGCGCGTGAGGCGATGGTTGCCTCGCCGAGCGACGAAGCTCAGGAGCCCTACTCGGCTCCGGATCCACGTTTCGATTCCCCCGATCCGAAGGAGCTTTCGTCATGCGCACACAGGTTTCGCCCGATCTCAGCATCCTCAGATCCGAGGTCGCCGCCCGGCTCGGCCTTCCGAGCACACCCAGCGACTACGACTTCGAGCAGGAGTGCCGCTCCTACCTCTGCGACCTCCGCTGGCCCGGCGGCGTCGAGTGCCCGCGCTGCACCGAGCACTCCCGCCTGCTCTGGCTCGAGAGCCGCTCGAAATGGCACTGCTACGCCTGCCGGTACCAGTTCAGCGTCACCGCGGGCACGCTCTTCCACAGCTCGCACCTGCCCGTCTGGAAGTGGTTCGTCGCCGTGCACCTGATGCTCGAGTCCCCTGACGGCCTCTCGGCAAACGAGCTTCGGCGGACGATCGGCGGGAGCTACAAGACGGCCTGGTTCGCGGCGCACCGGATCCGGGCCGCGATGCGCGGCCACGGGGCCGAGCTCCTCCGCAGCCTCGTCGACGCCGAGCTCCACCGGGCCGGGGCCGAGAGCCCGCCGAGGGGCATCGAGCTGGCGCGCGCCAACAGCCGGGTGCTCGCGAGAATGCGCCGCGTCGTCGGCGGCCCGCACCACCAGCTCAGCGCCAAGTACCTGCCGGCCTACATCGACGAGCGGCGCTGGCTCAGTGAGAACGAAGACAACCCGCACGTCTTCCGTGACACCATCTCGGCCCTGCTCGAGGGCGAAGGGATCTCGTATGAGCGGCTGGTCGCAGCTGCATAGCGAGGTCGCGGGAGGCGGGGACGCCCGCTCTCCCGTGGCCGTCGAACGGCCCCGCGCCCGCGCTCCCCGCGGCGCGGAGCTCGTGCGGCTCCGGCTGCCCGACCGGACGGGGAGCCTCGCCGCCGTGACGGGGCACCTCGCCTCTCACGGCGTCGATGTGCTCCGCCTGGATGTCGTCGACCGTGGCCCGGGAGGCGCGGTCGACGACTTCCTGCTCTCCGGCGGGGAGATCGATGCGGCGCTCGCCACCCTCACCGGCAAGGCGATCCTGCTCGGGCGCCGTGCCGGCGTCGACCTCCGTGACCCGGGGCTCGAGATGGCCGCCGCCTGCGAGGCGGTGACGACGGCTCGAAGCACGACCTCGCTGTGCGCGGCGCTCGTCCGTGCTGCGCTCAGCCTCGTCTTCGCCGAGGCCGGGCTGCTGTTCGCCGACCGCGAGCCGGGCGTGCTCGCGATCCTCGCCTCGTCGGTCGACCGGGCTGCCGGTCGTGCTCGACGGGAGCGGAAACTCGCTGCTCGCCTCGGCGTTCTTCTGCGGCCAGCCGCTCACCGCGGACGGCCGCATCCCCTGGGCCCCGGCGACGCTGCGAGAGCTCCTGCCCGAGGGGTCGGTGGCGGTCGTGCCAAGTGGAGCGCCTGCGTCGCTCGCGCTCGCACTCGTCCGCGCGGATCACGCACCGTTCGTCGCCGCCGAGCTCGACCGCCTCTCGGCGCTGATGCGTGTCGCTGCCGGCGCCCTGCAGCTGCACGAGACGACCGTCGCCCGGAACCGCATGCGGACGCTGCCGGAGATGTCGGCTTGACGGCGACCGAGGTGCCCCGCCGGGTGCTCATCGCCGAAGACGAGACGATCATCCGCCTCGACCTGCGCGGCCTGCTCGAGAAGAACGGGTTCGACGTGTGCGGCGAGGCGCGGGACGGAGTCGAGGCGGTCGAGCTGGCCGCCTCGCTCGAGCCTGACGTGATCGTGATGGACGTGAAGATGCCGCGCCTCGACGGGATCGAGGCGGCGAAGCGGATCCTCGAGAAGCGGCCTGTGCCGATCGTGATGCTGACCGCGTTCGGACAGGAGGAGCTCGTCGCCCGCGCCGTCGACGTCGGCGTCTTCGGCTATCTCGCGAAGCCGTTCCGCGAGCAGGACGTCATCCCCGCGCTGGTCGCCGCTCAGGCGAGACACGCCGAGTTCGCGGAGGTGAAGCTCCACGCGAGCTCGCTCCTCGAAGCGCTCGAGGCGCGCAAGTCGATCGAGCGGGCGAAGGGGATCCTGATGGCGAAGGAGGGCCTCAGCGAAGAGGAGGCCTTCGCCCGGCTGAGGCGGGCCAGCCAGCGGTCGGGGCGGCCGATGAAGGTGATCGCCGACGCCGTCGCGGCGACGCTCGGCTAGGAGCTCGGTCGGCTGAGCTTCGCGCGGCGCTCGTCGAGCAGGCGCCGGCAGCTGCAATCCGGGCAGAGCAACACGCAGCCATCCGGGTTCCGAAGCGGGCCGACCGCAGCGGCGGCTTCGTCGAGCGCGGGCTCGCGCTCGCAGGGCTCGTCGGAGAACGGAAGAAGGGTCTCGGTCGCTGCCATCTCGGAACAGGCGCTTACAAGAAAAGCGTACCCGGGTTCGAGGCTCACCTGCCGGAATCGTGAGCTCGGGCATGTCCCGTTGACGAAGCCGGCGTCAAGTCTGGACAGCCAGGGGCATGCGTGCGAAACTCGCCGGTTCGGGACCGACCGGAAGGGGGAGCGTGATGGCTGGAACACCTGTCGTCTTCATTCACGGCCTGTGGCTTCATGCGGATTCGTGGAGTGCATGGGGCGAGCGGTACCGCGCCGCGGGCTTCGATCCGCAGGCGCCGGGCTGGCCCGGCGACTCGGAGACCGTCGAGGAGACTCGCGCCCATGCGGACGCCGTCGCCGGTCACGGGATCAACGACGTAGTCGACCACTACGCGGCGATCGTGCAGGGGCTTTCCGAGCCGCCCGTTCTCGTCGGCCACTCCTTCGGCGGCCTGATCGTGCAGCGCCTGATCGGACAGGGCCTCGGAGCGGCCGGCGTCGCGATCGACCCGGCGCCGATCAAGGGCGTCCTCGTGCTGCCGATCTCCGCGCTCAAGGTCGCCTCGATCGCTCTGAAGAGCCCGTCGAACAAGAACAAGGCGGTCTCGCTGACCGCCGAGCAGTTCCGGTTCGGGTTCGGGAACGCGATCCCGGGTGACGAATCGGATGAGCTGTTCGAGCGCTGGACGATCCCGTCTCCCGGGAAGCCGCTCTTCGAGGCGGCGTTCGCGAACTTCGCCCCGAAGTCACCTGCGAGGGTGAACACGCACAACGGCACCCGCGCTCCGCTGCTCATCACTGCGGGCGGTCAGGATCACACCGTGCCCGCCGCGATCAGCCGCTCGACGCACAAGCTCTACCGCCACACCTCCGCCGTCACCGACCTGCGCGAGTTCCCGGACCGCGGCCACTCGCTCACGATCGACCACGGCTGGGAAGAGATCGCCGACGCCACGCTCGAGTGGCTCGGCAAGCAACTCGCCTGAGCTCGCGCCTGGACCGACGTCCCTAGGCGTTGGTAACGGAGAAAGCCACCGCGATATGCTGGCGCCTCAGGTCCAATTTCGAGCATTGGAGGGGCAGGCATGAAGGTATCGCTGGTCACGTCGGCACTTGTCGTGGGCGCCATGGTGTGTGCCGCCGTCTCACTGGCCGTGGCACCGCAGCCCGGCAAGGTCTACATCGGTGACATCAAGAGCTCGCCCTTCACGATGCATGTCTCCGTCACCGTTGCGAAGAACGGGAAGTCGGCCACGTTCACGTATCTCTGCGGAACGGGTCGGCCGCCGACGACGGTCTACGGGATGCCCATCGATTCGACGGGTCATTTCAGCCATACGGCAGCGGCCTGGAAGATGGCCGGCCACTTCACCTCGGCCACGACCGGGTTCATCTCGCTGAACTCGATCGCGTGCGGAGGCTCGAAGGGCTCGAGCAACTTCAAGCTCAAGCAGTAACGCGTCGACTCGAGCTGCGCCGGTTCGCGCCGTGACCGCGGCGCCGGCGCAGCGTGCGCCGAGCCGTCAGACGCCGGGCTCGGAGGCCGGCCTCGTGCCGCCGCGGCGAGCTCGGTCGAGCTTCGCGTTCTCGGTGAGGATCCGGCGCTCGCGATCGACCTCGATCTCGACCTGGTCGACCGCCTCCTCGGCCCGCGCCTCGCCGCTGATGCGGCGTCGGAGGACGAGCGCCTCCTCCTGGATCTGGTGCGCGTGCACCGCGTCGCGCTCGCGAAGCGCGGCCGAGACCTTCTCGTAGACGCCCCCGGTGCTGATCAGGTGCGTCACCTTCATCGTCAGCGGGACGAGGTCGAGGCAACAGAAGAAGACGAGCAGGAAGAGCACGTAGACACCTACCTCGTGGTGGGCCTTCTCGACGCGCTGGAGCGCCTCGGCCCGGGCGAGCATGTCGCGGTTGGCGCCGATCGAGCTCGTGCGGGTGCTGATCTCCTTGGACTCGGCTGCACGCCAGCCGCGCGATCGACTGCCGGAGCTTCCCGATCGTGACGACGTCCTGCGCCCTGAGCGCCGCGAGCTGTGTCCGGGCCGCGGCGGCCTTGCTCGCGTAGAAGTGGCACCAGTTCCCGCAGCCGGTCTTGTGCGTGTGCGAGCACGACGTCTCGTTCGCCTCGCACCCGCTTGCGAGGGTGTACTTGCTGACCTGCGCCTGGAGGGCCGCCTCGTGCGCTCTCAGCGCGGTGATCTGGCCGGACGCGCTTGCGATTCTCGGTTGGTAGAACGAGGTGGCGGCGGTGGTCGCGGCGCGTGTCTCCGCGGCGATCGTGCTTGTGAGCTCGGCGTTGATCGACTTGCTGAAGATCAGCTGGGACATCGGAACGGCGAAGACGAGCGCCATCGCGACCGAGAGCGCCGCGCGCGGGATGATGATCACGGCGTTCCAGACCCACTTCGTGCTGAAGCTCTTCTGGACGAGCCGTTCGATCAGGGCGAAGAGAACCGTCCACGCGGCGCCGACCCACAACACGCGATAGAGCGGCGTGTTCCACCAGCTCGCGACGGCGACGCTGACGACGAACCCGCTCAGGAACGCGAGCGCGACGATCGTCGTGCCGAGGGATGACAGGAAGCTGAGCTCGCTCGGGACGTAGCGGAGGACGCTCGCGTCGGCGCCGCCGAACCAGGCCCAGCGAATCGACCAGCGGCTTCCGGCCTCGCCGTCGCGTGCGGCAGCGCGCAGCGCCGCGGGGCTCGTGTTCTCGGTGACGGACATGCTGACGGCTTCCCCTCGCAGACGACTCCGGAGAAGGGTACGAGGGGTGCCTTAACCTGTCAAGGAGTTACGAATCTTCTTAGGAAGATCCGAATAGGATCCTATAACTCGTCGGCGTCGATCAGCGATCCGCGCGCCTTGAGGCGCTGGTATTCGAGCATCACCGTGAGCAGGAAGTCCGTCGGAGGCTCGGCTCCGGCAGCGCGTAGCTCGCGGTAGGCGGTGAGCGTCGCCGCGAGGAACCCGGCCTCGGCGTCGTCGAGCCCGGCCCCGCCGATCGCGTCGCCGAGGACACCGAGGCCCTTGACCTCAGTGCTGGGGCCGGTTGCGTCGTCGTCGACGTAACCCGCGAGGACGAGCAGCTGCGGATAGGAGTAGTCGAGTGCCCCTGCGATCCGCCGCAAGCGGTGGGGCGAGGGCTCCTTGATCTCGCCGCGCTCGATCTTCTGGATGTAGCCCGCGGAGAGCCCCGATCTCCCGGCGACGTCCTTGAGCGAGTAGCCGCGCACGAGCCGGATCATCCGGAGCGCCTCGAGCCTGCCCCTGACGATCGCGGCATCCCGCGTCGAGGCAAGAGTCGATGCGGGGGTCGACGGCATGCGCGGGAGCCTACAACCCCCCGCGGACACACATATCGGATCATGCTCGGCGGTCGCACCAAATGGAATCGGCACGCGGTAGCATCCCGCTCGTCGAGCAAGGAATCGACGTGCGACGTGAATACGACGTGAGAGGTGGTGGCGCATCCGCTCGCCCCACACATCACCGGGAGGGGGCCGCAGCTCACCTCGCCGCAGACTGTTCGTCTTCGGAGCGTTCTCCGCGCGGGATGCTGGCGCTGCAGCAGTCGGCGGGCAACCGAGCCGTCGCGCGACTGCTCGTCCAGCGTCTCGCGTCGGATGAGGCCCAGAGCGGCAAGCCCTCAACTTCCGCGCATTCGGGAACGGCCAAGCACTTCGAGCTCTTCTTCAACAGCTCGCCTGGGCCGTACACCGTTCAGCTGTACACGGTCGACGGGCCCATTTTCGGACATGCGTGGATCGGAGTCAGCGCTCCCAACGGTAGCGACCTCCAGATCGGGTTCTTCCCGAAGGCTGTCGAGCCCGCCGCCGGATCCGCAGCCCCTCTCGATCTGAGGCTGGGCCCGGCGCAGGAGGCGATACTGGAAGCGGTCACGATCGGGTGTCCCGGGATCGTGCGCGTCGACAGCGACAACCGAGGCAAGCAGAACCACACCCTGGCGAAACAGACCGGCGAAGAGGCCCGGAAGATCCTGGACGTGATCCAGGAGTTCCAAGCCGAGGACTACGTCCTCTACTCGCGCAATTGCGCCACCTTCGCCGCCGCGGCATGGGAGAGGGCCACCGGGGCTCCCGCGGGCCTGAAATGGCAGAAAGGCCAGACGGTGTGGTTCCCCGACGCTCTCAGCTGGGAGATCGACCAGCGCAACCAACAGGCGGGTCGCTGAGCTCAGTCGAAAAGACCGGAAGCACCCCCAACGGGAATCGAATCTGGCTGCAAATCGATGGGTTCCCGATGACTGTGGGGGCATCGTATGAGCGCTTCCGGTCGCGTCTGGCTACTTTGGGATCAGTTCGACCCACTCGACGTCCCCAATTTGGACTCTCCGTGTTCCGCTATCCTTACTATGTAACGCGAGTAAGGAGAGCATATGGACATCGCCGCACGCCTGACCTCCAAGGGCCAGGTCACGATCCCAAAGTCTGTCCGTGATGCTCTCAACCTGACCGAGGGCGATCAGGTTGTCTTCCGTGTGATCGATGGGGGACGGGCCGTTCTCGCGCGAACACCAGATCTGCTCGAGCTCGCAGGAACCGTCCCGGTGCCACCGGAGGTCCGCGGACTTCAGTGGGACGAGATCCGCAGGCGTGCGTGGGCAGGTCAGCTTCGCGGTTGAACGCGTTCGTCGATTCGAACGTCCTCGTCCGTCATCTGACCGGCGATCCACCCGACCAGGCGAGGCGCTCGACCGAGTTCTTGCGTAACGGCGAGACACTGATCCTCACTGACCTGGGCGTAGCAGAGGTCGTCTACGTCCTCGAATCTATCTACGAGGTCGAGCGGGTGCGCGTTGCGGAGCTGGTGCGCGCCGTCGTCGGCTTCCCGGCGGTGGTCGTCGCCGACGAAGCCCTCCTCCTCCGGACACTCGAGATCTACGAGCAGTACCGGATCCACTTCGCGGAGTCCTACCTGGCGGCGAGCGCCGAGCTGTCCGGGGTCGGGGTGGTCGCCTCGTTCGACCGCGACATCGACCGCGTACCCACCATTCGACGGCTCGAGCCGGGCGCGTGACCGCCGGGCGACGGTCGGCCCTCTCTAGGGGAGCGTCCTCGCTAGAGGCCACGGGCGCCCCTACCCGAGCCAAACATTTCACCCGGCCGCCGACCTACTCCGCCTGACTCGTGGGAGCACATGTGAGCATGAACGAGCTGGGTGGCATGCGAGACACGCATAGCCAAGCCAAATCGGCTCAGCCAAGCGAGCCCTGATACCCCCAACGGGATTCGAACCCGTGCCGCCGGCGTGAAAGGCCGGTGTCCTAGGCCACTAGACGATGGGGGCCTGCACCTGCAGGGTACCGCCAGGCGCGCAAGAATCCTCCGATGGAGATTCGAGGAGCCCGCCGGGAGGACGCCGAGCAGGTTGTCGAGCTCACCGCAGCGTCGGGGGCCGTGGCGCTCGAACATCTGCGAGCGGAGTGGCAGCGGCCCGATTTCTCGCTCGGGCTCGACAACCTCGTCGCGGCGAGCGACGGCGGGAGGTTGGTCGGGTACGCCTCGATCAGCCCCGCGAGCGAGCTCACCATCGTGGCCGCTGACGACGCTCTCGCCGACGAGCTCTTCGAGTTGATCCGCGAGCGCGGGCGTGAGCGCGGCGACCGGACGCTCGCCGTGGCGGCGGTATCGGACGAAGGGACGCCGGCGTCGCTCGTTGCCCGCCATCCGTTCACGCTCGACCACGACACGCTGACGATGTGGCGGCCACTCGACGAGCCTGTTGCGACCCCGTCGGCGCCCGCCGGGGTGGTGCTTCGCACCTTCGAGCCGACCGATGCGGGCGCGGTGCACTCGCTCCTCGACGAGGCCTACACGGCCTGGGACACCGCCTACACGTCGTTGTCGCACGAGGGTTGGGTGAGCGCGATGACCGGCGACGCGGAGTTCGACCCTGCGGTTTGGTTCCTCGCCGAACGCGACGGAGTGCTCGTCGGCTGCGCGCTCCACTGGAGCAGCGGCTGGCTGAAGGACGTTGCCGTCCGCGAGTCGGAGCGCGGCCGCGGGCTCGGGGCTACCCTCATCCAGATGGGCCTCGCCGAGTTCTCCCGCCGCGGTTGTGCGCGCCTGGGCCTGAAGGTCGACGCCGGGAATCCCACCGGCGCCGTCCGCCTCTACGAGCGGCTGGGCTTCGTCACGGACGGACCGGCAGGCGGTTTGGGTCGCGACCCTGTGAGCAGCGCCGCGCGCGTCAGCCTCCGACGCTGGCTGCGCCGGCAGCTGCGCCAGCCGGAGCCGCTGCGCGAGCACCTCGAGGCCGCGATCCAGAATGACGACCCGGCCGAAGCCAGGCGGGTGGTCGCGAAGTTCGAGTTCTCGCCCGCCCAGCAGCGCCACGTCGGCCGGCTGCTCGACGACTGGGAGCACGGCCTCTAGGCGCGACGCCGCACGACCTGGATCCCCCAGGCCTCGCCGGCGGCGAACAGCGCGTCAGCGTCGACCTCGTCCGCCCAGCCGATGAAGTGCTGCTCAGGCTCCGCCTCGGTGCTCGCGTACACGGCTGCACGCCCGGTGTCGAGCCCCGAGGTCAAGTCGTCGCCGCGCTCGAGCGCCGCAAGGCGCTCCTCGACAGCGGATCCTTCCGCGTACCCTTTGCCCATAGAAGCAGTATTGCGGGCCGGTAGCTCAGTTGGTAGAGCAGGGGACTTTTAATCCCAAGGTCACAGGTTCGATCCCTGTCCGGCCCATCCGTCCGATTTGCTGCTGCTGCCCGGGCGGCTTAGAAGCCGACCGGGCAAAAGCCCCAAGAGTTCGGCTCCTCTTCCGAGCAGAGGAGCTTGCTTGCGCTCTTCAAGCGTTTCGGCGACGGCGGCGAGCCGCCAGAGGAGCGCTGGTTGACGCGGCGTTTCCGGTAACGCGATGCTGGACGTCTCGGCCAGAGGAGATCTCGGCCGAGTTCGCTGCGCTTGATCTGCTCGACGAAGGAGCTTGTTCCCGGCCGGGAGCGCGTCGCCAATTCGGGAAGCGGAGGAGTTCGACTTCAGTCGCTCGTCTCGAACGACCGCGTACCAACAACTTCGCCGTGCGCCGCCGAAGGCGGCTTGATCAGTTCAGAGGCTCGCCTGAGCGCTCAGCGGCTGGTAGCCGGGCTCCGTGACCGAGATTTGCACCGTGCCGCCCGACGAGCCGGGGACCGTGATCTGCGCATGGCCCTTCCCGTCGGTCTTGCCCGTGTGGCCGCTCACTTTCACGGTCGCGCCCGGAACGGCGTCGCCAGCGTCGCTGACCGTCACCGTCAGCGCGTGCGCGATCACGTTCCCGGACTTGTTCTTCACGGCAACCACCTTGGTGGAGGCCGACAGCACGGGCAGGACGCGCGCATAGAACGTGCCGCCGACCTTGCCGGCTCCGTTCGACTGCTCGACGAAGAGGTCGAGCGGCCCCAACCGGCCGTCGCCGCCAATCCGGTACAGCGTGAAGGCGTGTGGGTTGACCTGCTGGATCGGCTCGAACTTCGTCACAGCCTTGTTCGAGCGCGTGATCGCGAGGCCGCCGTTCTCGTCTCCCCACATCACCCAGATCCGCCCGTCGAGTCCCGTCGCCGTCCCGAGCATCTTCGCGGTGATGCCGGAGGTGCTTCCGACCGCGACACTTCCCCCGCCGTACCGAACCAGGCGGACGCTCGTCCCATCGGACGTGTAGGCCGCGAACACTCCCGGGCCGCCGTCGCGTCCCGAGATCACAACCTCGTTCCTCGTCTGTCCTGGCACCCTCATCGTCTTTCCCCCAGTGGCCGCCTTGATGTAGTCGCCGCCGCTGTGGGCGTTCGAGTCCCAGCTCACGACCATCGTCTTCGTCGCCGCGTCCAGCGCCGAGTCGACGTCGCCGGCGAAATTGTCGGCGCCGGTCGTGATCAGCGCGGTCGGCATGTTCGCGCCGAGACCCCGCTGGACTACGATCCCCCCGGCGACGTTGAGGGAGAGAACCGTCGTTGAGCCGGACTGCTCGGCCCTGATGTTCGCGCCGTAGGCCTGCGGCTCGTTGGTTCCGCCCGCGGCGACCTCGGTCGGAGCGCTCCAGCCCTTGCCTCCGTTACTCGAGGAGATGGCCCAGAGACCGCTGATCTGCTTCGGCTTGGGCGAGGTCGCTCCGAACACGGCTTCGAGCGTTCCGTTCGACAGGGCGACGAGCCCGGGAATCGACGTCGTCCAGCCCTTAAGCGCTTGGACCTGGACACCAAGCGTCCCAGCCGGGCTGATCGTGCGCGCCCCGAGCCCGGTAGGAGTTGACGACGTGCCCGTCGTGGTCTGATAGATGAGGTGCAACGTCCCGTCCTTCGTCCGGGACATGGCGAACGTCGCAAAGGGGCCCACGGGCAGCGGATCGACCAGCGCGAACTTCGGGCCAGGTGCGGCCGACCCGGCCCCTGCGGCAGCCGAAAGAGCGAGGACGACGAGGAGAACGAGTGGGAGCGAAGCCCGCGCCGATACCTCGCGGCGAGAGCCGAGAGGAAGCTGGCGAGGACGAGAGCTGTAGATACGGCACGGCAGGCGCATGGCGTTACCCCCTTCTAGGTCGTCTCGGTCGCGGGCCGCGACGATCGCGTCGTCTCGAGGATCCGCTCGAATGGGACATGCGCCCGCTCGGCGGCGACACGGACAGCGTCCGCCGTGCCCTCGAACTGGTAGAGCACGACCTCGTCCTCCCACAGCAGCAGCGAGCCGAGGTAGCGGACGGGCGTCCCGCCCCGGGTCAGCTCGTCCGCGCTCCGGGCGGCTCGCGCACCCGCTATCCGCACCGCAGCGTCGTCGACGCCCGGCCAGAAACACTCGACAACGAAGCTCGTGACCTCCTCGGCCATGCCGCACAGGATGGGGCAGCCGCGACAGGAAAGAAAGGAGGGAAAACCCTACAAATTGGATTGCGCGGAATGCTGCTCGAGTGCAGCCGCAAGTTGGGCGCGAGAGGCGATCCCGAGCTTGCGGTACGTGCGTGCGAGGTTCGCCTCGACGGTCTTGACGCTCACGTAGGTGCGAGTGGCGATCGCCCGGTTCGTCAGCCCGGAGGCCGCAAGCCCGGCGATCTGCGCCTCGGTCGGGCTGAGGTGACCATGCGCACTCCGCACGGTCACGCGGCGCAGCTCGGCCTCGGCCCGCGCGACCCACAGCGGCGCGCCGAGCTCTGCGAAGCCCGCTCGTGCCCGCAGCAACGTCTCACGGGCCAACCGTTTCCGCTTGCAGCGGCGCTGGATCACACCGACGACGAGGAGCGACCTGGCGCACTCGAATGGCATGTCGATGCGTCCGTGGTGGACAACGGCCCGCTCCGCGAACCGGAGCGCCCCGTCGGGATCGCCCTGCGCCGCGAGCAGCAATCCGCGTCCCCGTGCCGCGATCCCGGCGATCCACGGACGAGGGACGCGCGCGGCGCTCGCCTCGATCCGCTCGACGAGCCGGTCGGCGTCGTCGAGCCGGTCGAGCGCGATCGCAGCCTCGACCTGGTCGCCGTAGTAGCGGAAGTTAAAGAGCTCCGTCCAGCCGAGCGATTCGAGGCGCGCGTCCGCCTCGGAGAACGCGTCCGCGGCTGCCGGGACGTTGCCGAGCGAGAGCTCCAGGAAGCCGAGAACCGCCGCGGCCTGCACCCGCAGGATGGGCTCGGGCCGCTCGCCCAGGAATCCGAGCGTCGCGAGCACGAGCTCGCGGGCCTCGTCGACGCCACCTCGATGGGCGAGTACGAGACCGAGCGGGTAGCGGGCGAGGCAGGCGGAGACGGGCTGCTCAGTCTGCTCCGCGAGCTCGAGTGCCTCCCTCGCTAGCTGCTCGGCCCGCTCCCAGCGGCCCGTCCACACCTCCACCGTCGCGAGACGCGCCAGTCCCGACGGCAGGAAGCCGTCCGAGATGCGCCCGTCCTCGTAGCCGGCGATTAGCTCGTGGTAGCGGGCCCGTGCCGCCGCGAAGTCGTCCATCCCCGAAGCCCAGGCGCCGCCGAGGTGATTCAGCTCCCACGGGTTCGTCTGCCGTTCGAGCTCGAGGCTGCGTTCGACGAGCTCGTCATCCGCGCCCAGACCTGCGAGCAGCTTCGCCTCGGCGAGGAACTGCAGCGCAGACGCGTAGGGGCCGGGCTGTTCACCTGGATCGAGCAGCTCGACGGCGCGCCGCCCATGCTCGATCGCGCTTGCGAGGTCCGTGCGTCGCACATCGGCGAGCAGCGCGTGGATCCGACCCGCAAGCGCAGGCTCGGAGGCCCACTCGAGCGCCGACTCGGCGAGCCGGGCCCCGAGCGCGCGCTCGCCCTCGAGCAGCTTCAGCCAGCCCATGCGGAAGAGGGCCTCGCCGCGGAGAAGTCCCGGCGGCGCCTCATCGACCGCTTGCTCGAACGCCTTGATCGCGCCCCTCGTCGCCCCCGCCTCGAAGAGGTGCCTCCCAAGGGCAATCCGCCGCCCGGGAAGCTCCTCGTCGCCGTCGGCAGTGAGCCGCAGCGCAAGCTCGGCGATCTCCGCGGCGGCAGTGGGCGCCCCCCGCGCGGCGGCTCGGCCGGCGGCCTCGTCCAGGACGCTCGCCACCACCGGATCTGGGCCTGTCGAGGCAAGTGCGAGGTGCCGTGCTCGCTGCTCGAGATCGGAGACGATGCCGGAGAGCCTCCGGTGGAGGTCGCGCCGCTCGCCGTCGGCAGCCTGCCAGTACACGGCGGACGCGTACAGCGGGTGGACGAAGCGAACCCTCCCATCCTCGATCGCCGCGATCCCGGCCGCCTCCGCTGGCGCGAGCGCCGCCCGGTCGACGAGGTCGACTCGCGGCTGGGAGAGCGCCGACGCGACGAGGAGCGCCGACCGCGTGGATGCGGGGAGCCCGTCGATCCGCGCCTCGACGAGTGCACCGAGCCGAGCGGGGACGCGCAAGCGCCCACCGTCGACAGGGCCGCTCTCGAGGGCGCGGGCGAGCTCGAGCGCGTAGAAGGGATTACCCGCGCTCGCGTGCTCGATCTGCACGAGGAGCGGCCGTGGGAACGAATGACCGAGATGGAGCTTGAACATCCCGTTCAGGGCCGCGACCGACACGCCGGCGAGCTCGATCATGTGCCTTCGCTCCGCCGCGAACGCACCGTCGAAACGGCATGCCCCCGGCAACCCGTCGCGTTGGGTGAGTAGGAAGCCGATCGGTTCCTCGGCGAGGCGTCTGCCGGCAAACTCCAGAGAACGGAGAGAGGGCGTATCGAGCCACTGCAGGTCGTCGATCGCGATCAGGAGCGGACGCTCGGCGGCCAGGAGCTGCGCGAGGCTCAGAACAGCTGAGGCGACGGCACGCTGGTCGATCCCGCCGCGCGGCAGCGGCTCCTCCAGGAGCGCGGCCGAAAGTGCTCGGCGCCTGGGCTCGGGAAGCTGCGAGCGCGTCTCCACCGCGACGGTGCCGAGGAGGTCAGCGAGCCCGGCGTAGGCGAGCGACGCCTCGACCTCTGCCGGGCGGGCCACCAACACCCGCATGCCACGACGCTCCGCACGGGCGACGCCCTCGCTCCAGAGCGTCGACTTCCCAATCCCGGCACCGCCGGCGAGCGTCAGCACGACCGTTCCCGAAGCGACGGCGTCCAGAATCGCCTCGAGCTTTGACAGCTCGGCGTCCCGGCCGACGACGGCTTGGTCGATCACGACAGAGACAACTCTGCCAGGTGGCACGAGATGGGTCATCCCGCGATGCGCTGTGCGCTCTGGCCCGGAAGTTCTTCGACGTAGTTGGTCAGCCGCGCAGCGGCTGGCGGTTAGGACGGAGCCCGCGCAGCCGTCTCGTACGCCGGTAGCCGCACGGCACGACCCGTGTCGCTCGCCTCCTGAATCGCCAGCAGCGTGTCGAGCACGTGCGCGGCGAAGGCGCCGCTCGTCCGATGGGGCTCGCCCTGGAGGGAGCGCACGAGGTCGACCACTCCAGGCCCGCGCACGAGCTCCATCTCATCGGCCTGCGGCGCGCTGCCCATCGAGGGCACGGTCTGCCAGTCATCCTCCCAGCCGGAGGTACGCCGCGCGTACTTGACGTCGCCGACATACCAGTTCGGTGGGGGACCGAGATCGTCCCGTCGACGCCGTACAGCTCGATCCGACGCGGAAGGTCGGTGGCCCAGATGTCGAAGGTGACGATCAGAGTCGCGACGACGCCAGACGTGAACGTCAGGGTTGCGGTCGCGTGGGTCGGCACCTCCACAACGATCTTGTCCCCCTCGCGTCCCGGCGCGCTCATCTCGCGAACGGGAGCCCCGACCCTGGTCCGTCCCGCGACCTCCGCCACCGGTCCGAGCAGGTGCACCAGCGCCGAGACGAAGTACGGTCCCAGCTCGAAGATCGGCCCGCCGCCCGGCCGGAAGAACGCCTCCGCCTCAGGGTGACGCGTTTCCACTCGATTGTGCGAGAAGCATGCCGAGGCGGCCACAAGCTCACCCACGACCTCCGTCTCGACGAGGTGCTTCGCGGTTGTCCCCCAGGTGCCGAGGAACGTGTCCGGCGCGCCTCCCAGGATGACACCGTGCTCGGCTGCCAGCGCGAGCAGCTCGCGGGCGTCGGCGGCGTTCGTCGCGAACACCTTCTCGGAGTACACGTGCTTTCCGGCCTGGAGAGCCGCCCGCGAGACCTCGACGTGCTCGGTCACCGGCGTGATGTTGATGACCACTTCGACCTCGTCGTCGGCGAAGAGATCATCGTTGGTTCCCCAACGCGGGATACCGAAGCGGGCGGCGCCGGCCTCGGCGCGCTCGAGAATGATGTCGCTGCAGCGCACGACCCGCACATCGTCGTACTGCGGCAGACCGCGCATGTAGGCAGGGAAGACGTTCCCACAGCCGATAATGCCGATCCCCACTGTCATGTCTCACGCTCCGTTCGGTTGTAGGGGTGGGTCGCTGAAGACGTGCTGGACGGCCCAGCCGTTCAGCATCGTGCTGCCCGCCGGGTCCGGGCTCTCGTCGCTCTCGACGATGTACCAGCCGTCGTAGCGGTGATCGCGAAGAGCGCGCAGCACACCGCCGAGGTCGATGATTCCTTCGCCGAGCTCCCAGAACCACCGTTCGACCCGCCGGCTGCCGCCTGCGAGCAGCAGGTACTTTTCCGCGTCCTGCGTCGCGAACTCGCCTGCGGTGTCGATGTCCCGCGCATCCTTGAGATGGACGTGCCGGACGCGCTCGCCGTGCTGCCGCGCGACGTCCACCGGGTCGATGCCGGCGATCGTCAGCTCGGCCGTATCGAGAGCGAGGCCGACTTGCTCGGGATCCGTCAGCTCGAGCAGAGCGCCGATGTCGTCGGCCGAACGCAGCGGGGAGAGGAAGTCGACGTGCAGAGCGAGCCCAACTCCGAGTCCGGCGGCCATCGCGCCCACCGCGTTCCAGCACGCTGCCGCGCGCTCGAGTGCATCGCGGCCTAGCGCCCCCTCACGCCAGTACGAGGGCATCGCCCGCACGACCAGACAGTCGCCGCCGACCTCGGCGAGGAACTGCGCCAAGAGCCGGGCCGAAGCGACGATCCCGGCCTTGTCTTCGGTGCTCGTCGGAGAGCGGGGCGGTGCCGGCTCCTCCGCGTTCGGCTCGCCGGGGTCGAAGAAGAACGACGCCACCGCGTCGATCCCGCAGGAGGTCAGGAACGCGACGAGGCCGGCGGGCGAGCCAAAGTTCGCGGCGATCTGCTCGGGCCTGCCGAGCGGTTGCCAGCGGCCCGAACCGGCACGAAGCTCGATGCCGCGGAACCCCGACGCCGAGGCGGTCTTCAGCGCTCGCTCGTGCTGCTCACGGCGGGTGAAGAAGTCGAAGTTCGGCTTCCACTGGTTCATCGCGTAGCCCCAACGCTCGGTCACGCTGAACCCTCGTAGATAGGCGTCAGCACGTTGTGCGCATACCAGCCCGCGACCGCCGTGCTCTCGGTGTAGGTGCCGCCGAAGTTCGCCTTGTCGTGCTCGACGCCGACCCGCCGCTGAAACCGTGCCTCCTCATCGCCCTCACGAGCGCCGGGAAGTCGACAAGGCCGTGTGCCGTCCCCATCTCGTAGAACCACCGCGCCGTCGTCGGGGCCATCAGCTCGGCATCCGGCGGCTTGCGGTAGTCGTCGTCCACGTCCACGTCATAGGTGTCCTTGAAGTGGAAGCCGCTTACCCTGTCGTGGTAACGGTCGTAGAGCTCGACCGGATCGATCCCCGCGATCGCATGCTGCGCCGTGTCGAGGAAGAAGAAGACATAGCGCGGGTCGCTCCACTCGTAGAACTTCTCCAGCTCGTCCGGGTTCCGGATCCCGCAGAAGAACTCGTGGTGCGCGCCGATCTTGACGCCGTACTCGAGTGTCATCTCCCCCACGCGGCTCCACAGCTCGCCGGCAGCCTTGATCTGGTCGTCGGTGACAGGCTCGACCTCGATGTACAGGGCGGCGGGCATGACGATCAGGTGCTCGACACCCGCGAGCCCGTCGCACAGCTCCATGATCACGCGGCACTCCTCGAACAGGGTGTCGTGGGTCTCGCGGAGGTGCGGCGAGCCGGTTCGGTTGTACGACCGTGCATGGAAGAGGTCGACGACCTTCTCGATCCCGCGCTCGCGCAGGAACTCCTCGAACTTCGCCGGCGAGCCGAACATGTCGCGCATCGCGTAGAGGTTCCAGTCGAACGTCTGAAGGCCCGTGTAGCCGACGGCTGCGACCTGCTTGACCATGCGATCGAGCTCCGCGACCGACGACCAGGGCATCACCGGCCCTCTCGCAGTGATCCTCCGCCAGTGATCTTGGTAGGCCCACTTGAGCACCTCACGATCCTACATAGCGTCCCGTAGAATGAACGATTCATTCCGCTGAATGGGACGACGAAGGAGACAAGATGACGGAGACCCACCATTCCGAGTTGCTCCGGCGCTGCGGCGTCAGCGAGGTGACGACTCCGCTCTGGACGGTCGCCGAGGACGCCGCCGCCTACGCGAGCGCCGGCTTCGCGGCAATCGGTGTCTGGCTCCACAAGCTCGAGCAGCCCCGCATGGACCGTCACTTCTGGATGCCCGACAAGATCATTCCGCAAGGGGTGGTCGACGACGCGGTTGCCGCCGTGAAGGACTCGGGCCTCCAGGTCTCACATATCGTCATCGCCGGCAACTTCACCGACGAAGCGACCCGTGAGCACGGGATCGAGCACACGCTGCACGCCGTCGACATCGCGGAAGCGCTCGACGCGGCGTGCCTGATCATCAACCCCGGCCGCTTGAGCGGCCTCGACCGGGCCGAGGCAAACGATGTCGCTGCGCGTGCGCTGACGCGTGTGCTGGAGGAACGACGCGCGCCCGTACGGCTCGCACTCGAGCCGGTGATCGATTGGCAATCCGACTTTCTGAACACGCTGGGACAGGCGCTCGACCTGATGGACGCGGTCGGCCATCCCGACCTCGGCGTCTATCCCGACACATGGCACCTCTGGGAGACCGGCACCTACGAGCAGGACATGCGGCGCGCCGGAGACCGCATCTTCGGCTTCCACCTGAACGACGGCCGAAGCGGCGACCGGCACCGGCTGATCCCAGGCGACGGAGACATCCCGCTCGTCGACATGGTTCGCCTGGCCGACTCGCTCGGCTACACCGGGACGTACGACGTCGAGTACTCGACGCCGATGGCTGTCGGGACCCGAGTTCGACGTGCCGTACGAGGAGGTGCTCCGGCGCTGCGCCGAGGGCATGACGGAGATCCTCGACGCAGCGGGCGTGCGCTCGGCCGATGCCGAACTTCCGCTCGTAATACATCGAGCACTGGTCGCTACCGTCGCCGCGGGGCCCGATTGCGCAGTACGCATCCGCGCGGGAGATGGGACCGCTTCGTCAAGCAGATTGGGGCCGTCGGTTTCACGGGCCTCGACATCTTCGACTTCCACCTGGGCGCCCTGGCCGTTATGTTCGGCTCCCTCGAGCGCTGCCGTTGGTTGCCTACACGCCGACCGCGGCGTCGGCCGGGTGCCCGGCGTCTTCCACGCGCCCTGGTACCTGGAGGCGCGCGGCGCCGCCCCTCATCTGCGCGAGTCGCATGACATCCTGCTCGCCCGCTGCGAGCAGATCGTGCAGGGGACGAGCCGCTCGGCTGATCGAGACGCTGGTCGTCATGCCGGCTGCCTCGTACCCGTACGTCGAGCCGGTCACCGACGAGAAGATCGACGCAATGGGCGAACTGTGGAACCGCGACGGCGAGATGACGCTTCGCTACGGCGTGAAGACGGCCGCACACCACGAGTTCTGGTGCGGAATCCGTCCGAGGAAGAAATCGACCGCTTCTACCAGGCGACCGACCCGCGCTACGTGTTCCTCTGCATCGACACGGCTCAGCACGTGATCGCGGGCGTCGACCCGGTGGCTCTCTACCGCCGGTATGCCGACCGGTGCTGCGCTCTCCATCTCAAGGACACCCACGCCGTCGACCAGAGCGAGGAGTACCGGGCGCTACCGGACGCCCGAGCTCGCCGCCGGCCCCGTCAAGCGCTGGTTCTGGGAGATGGGTACCAGCGAGGGGCTCGTCGACTGGGGAGGGGCTGGATGCGGGCGCTCAGGCGCAGACACGGGCTACGAGGGCTGGGTGACCGTTCGAGCACGACAAGGCCGACATCGACGGAGGAAGGGACATAGGAAAGCACGTGCATCGCGGCGTGGTACCGGCAGCACGTGCTCTCCAAGGTCTACGCGTGATCTTCGGCTACGCGATCAACCAGTGGAAGCCGGGGATGGCGGCGTTGGTTCGCCGGAGGAGCACGAGCGCGCGTTCAAGACGATCGCGGCAA
>CAVZJA010000017.1:0-66312 GCA_963775355.1 uncultured Actinomycetota bacterium
GTGTTCGTGGCGACGAGCGCGCTCGTGCCGTGCACACGGGCCTCGAATGTGACCGTGAACGTGGGCCGGGGTGAGAGGTCGCCGCCCGGGATCGCGTCGCCGGCGGGGAGGGCTCCCAGGTTGACGTTCTCGTTCGTGAACAGCGTGGTGTCGAGGTTGATCAGGGCGTCGGTCCCGGCTAGCCCCCCGCCGGGGACGAAGCGGCCGATCCCGCCCTGGGTGTAGTCGTTCATCCGCGGCACCTGGATCCATCCACCCGGATCGACCGAGACGTCGAGCGGCCCGCTGGAGATGAACGTACTGCCGGGCTGTGGGATGTTGTACGAGCCGAATGCGGTGTTCACGCCGACGGGCCGGGTGTCGGGGTACCGAATCTCTACGCTGAGGGTGTTGTCGTAGGCCCAGAACTCGAGCTGGCCGATCGTTGTCGGTGCGACCTTCGCCCCTTCGGCCGGCGTGGTCGCGGTCGTCGGGGGGCTCGCCGCCGGGTCGACCAGGAAGCGGTACTCGTAGGGCTGTGACGCCTGGCCGTCGGGCATGATGCCCTCGAGTGGGATCGTCTTCGTGAATGCGAGCCTGGTCGTCGTCGTTCCGTCCGCAGCAAAGTCGCCCGCCGACAATGTCGTCGGGATTGCGTAGATGCCCACGTGCGTGAACAGCGGAGTCGTGTCTGGCGGCGGGCAGACGAGGATGCAGTAGCGGCGGCAGCGCAGGCGCAGATCCAGTGGCAGAGCTGGATGCAGTAGGGCTGGAGCTTCAGACCCGTCACGGTTGCGTCGAACGCCTTGACGTCGCCGGCTCCGACCGCGCTACTCAGCTTCTCGAGCTGGAGCGGCTCCCGGCCGAGCTTGGCGGTGGCCTCCGCGAAGGCGAACGCTTCTTGGAGTCGTTCTCGACTCTCGGGACGGGGAACTCCCGGCACAGGGCGAGGCAGACGAGCACGCAATGCCAGCTGCAGAACCATTCGCAGATCAGCCGGCAGAAAGCCGTCAGCTAACCGAGTCGATCGCTGCCCTGATCTCGGCCGGGTCGCCGGACTGAGCGCCCGCGACAGCCTGCTCGAACGCCTTCTCATTCGTGACAAGCACGCGCAGCGCGTGTCCGGCGCTGGCGATCTCGGTGGCGAGGCTCGGTATCGCTTCGATCCTCGGGTCGCACATCCACCGGCAGAGCAGCCGGTAGCGAATCTGACACAGCCAGAAGCAGAAAAAATGGCAGAACGGCTCGAGCTTCTCGGTCACGATGAGTCGCTCGAACGCGGCCGCGTCGCCCTTCTCGAGGATCTGGGCCAGTTCGAGGACGAGCTTCTCGTTCGAGTCACCCGCGCGATCGCGGTCGCAAGCTGCCTCGGGTCGGGCGGCCTGTCGGTGACCTTCGGAGGGCCGCAGAGCCCATGCACAGGAACACGGACTCCTTGACACGGATCCATTCGCAGACCAGCCGGCATCTCGGCGTCAGCTTCAGCCGCTCGAGGATCGAGTGGAAGGTCTTCCGGTCCTGCGGCGGAACGCCTGATAGGCCGCCGCAAACGTCTTCTCGTCGCCGGCAAGCACACCGACAGTCGCCGCCTCGTCGAGCAGGTCGGCCAGTACGTCGAACTCAAAGCTCTGATCGGCCATACGCCTCCTTCGGGTCGGCGCCCTCCCGAGTGCCTCTTTCGAGTGACCTTCTCGAGGTCTCCCGGGCGAAGTTATTGGGCGAGCGTCACCGCAGCGTCACCTGGGCGTTGGCTGTCGACAAACAGGCGAGCTCCAAAATTCCGTCAGGGTGATCGTCGTCGCGGTAGGATTGCCTCGCTGCGAGAACGATCATCCTGGCATCGCTACAAAGGGGGGAGGAGCGGTGGCGAGCGGGGAGTCGTCATTGCGGCGGGAAGAGGGAGCGCGTGGGGCCACTGTCGGTCGGGTGGGGCGGCCCGTGTCGCCCTCGTTGGCCCCCACAGAGACGACGTTGCTGCGCTTGCGTCTCCTCGGCACATTCGTGCTCGAGAGCGACGGTGTCCCGGTACGTCTGCCGCCGGCCGCGCGTCGCGTGCTCGCCTTCATCTCGCTGCACGAGCGCTCGCTCGAGCGCACGTATGTGGCCGGCTCGCTGTGGCTCGACTCGTCGGACGAGCGCGCGCACGCCAACCTCCGCTCCGCGCTTTGGCGTCTGCGCCGGCACGGCCGGGAGCTGGTCGACGGCTTCGGATCCTCGCTCGAAGCTCGGCGGCGAGGTGGCAATCGACCTTCACGAAAGCCGACGGATCGCGCGGGAGGTGCTCGCCGGCTCACCGTTGCCTGCGGACATCTCCACTCATCTCGCCGTCCTCGCAGTTGACGTGCTGCCCGACTGGTACGAGGACTGGGTGATGTTCGAGCGCGAATGCCATCGCCAGCTCCGCCTGCACGCGCTGGAGGCGCTCTGCGAGCAGCTCGCTGCAGCCGATCGTACGGACGAGGCACTCGAAGCGGGACTTACGGCGGTCGCGGGAGAGCCGCTTCGAGAGAGCGGATACCGGCAGCGATCGTGCGGTGCACGTGGCCGTCGGGAACGCCGGCGAGGCGGTTCGCCCCACCGGCCTCAGCGCGGGTCCTCCTCGGTTGCTCGACACCGAGCCCTCGCTCCTCACTCGGGGGCCATCCCGGCCCTCGGCGTCCCGGAGACGCGTGGTGACGTAGCGGGAACGGTGCGGACACGCTCCGGCGATGCTCACCGTGCGTTATTCGTGCCGTGGCTGTGGATGATCGGTCGGCGGTTCTAGCGATTCGTCTGTGGCTCGAAGCGGATCCCGGAGAAGAGAACGCCCTCCGCGCCCGGATCACTCAGACGCTGGACACGGAGGTACCGCGGAGTGTCGAGACCGCCGCCGGCTCCGAGGCTGAGATCGTCGACGCCGTCCGGAGCTGGGTGCGCGCGTTCCTCGCCGGTCACGCGACCGGCTGAGCGCCGCGCGCGGGACGGCCGGTCGTTCAGGGCTCACCCTTCGGGGCTCAGGACGCCCGCGGCCAGCCCTCGCGCTCGAACAGGGGCATCGCCGCCCAGCCGGGGCGTTCGAGATCTGCGGCGAGCACCGCGACGCCGACCTCGCCCTTGTAGAGACTGTCGCGACGCAACGGATCGCGGCGGACGGCGCGAGCGGCGCGCTCACCCAGGGCGATGCTTCGGTCGAGCCAGGCTGCGCCTCCGAGCTGTCGGTGGACCGCGAGCAGCGCGTAGGCCCGTCCTGCGGCCCCGCAACAGAGATCGCCGCCGGCGTCGGGCGCGTCGTAGGCCGTCCAGGCAGCGGCCTCGGCGAGCCGCCCGAACCGTGCGTCTCCCAGGAGGCGCTCCGCGGTCAGCCAGAGGTGGACCAGGCCGGAAGCGCCGTTGCACCAGCTCGCGCCGAGCGCGTTCTCGGCTGCCGGTAGGCCGACCTCACGCGGCCATCGCAGACCGCGTCCGAGTGGAACCCCGAAAGAGGCGAGCTGGTCGAGCCGCTCGGCGGCTTCGGGCGGGGGCCCAAGCCCGCGAGCCTCGCTCCAGCGGAGGAGCGCGTAGAGGTATCCGGCCCAGCCGTGCGCCGTCCCGAGCGGCGTCTCGGCGAGCGGCGTGCGGGACGCGGTGGCATGGAGGCGTAGACTCCCCGCCAGGCGTTCGGCGAGCTCGTCGCCCATCGGCAGCGAGTTGCTCCGTGTCCGGGACTGCCTCCACAAGGAGCGCGCACCCGAGGAGCTCTCCCGACGCGCCGAAGGCGACGTCGAGCTCCGCCTCGGGCGCGCAAATCGATGCGGCGAGCTGCCTCGATCTCCACCCTCTGTAGGAGCTCGTCTCCGCGCGCCCGCGCAACGAGGGCGCCCACGCAATGCACGCCGACCGCGCTGTGGTAGAGCGAAGAGCGCCCGTATTTCTTCCGGGGTGATGTCGAGCTCCAGGTTCTCGAAGCCGGCGGGCGACGCCGCGGCGAGCGACGCCCTGGCCGCCCAGCGCTCGGCGAGCGCGAGGAGCGATGCGTCGTCGCGGGCGGCCGCGATCCGCAATGCGCCGTAGGCGAGGCCGGCAGCACCAAGGTTGATCGAGGCGGTTGGCGGCTCCAGCTCGCCCTCGGCGAGCGGGACCGGCGAGCCGGTTCGAGGACCTCGGCGACCAGGAGCTGTGCTTCGCGGGAGAGAGTGCTTGCGGTCCCCTCCGGCTGCTTCGGCTTGCAGGTGGCGCGGTACAGAATGCTCCCAAAACGCCTCCATCGACTCGAAGCGGTCACCAGGGCTCTTCGAGAGTGCCCGGGCGAGGACGGGCTCGACGATCTCGAGCCCGCGTGCGTCGTGGGTGGCGAAGGGAAGCGGAGGGTCGGCGAGGAGCTGGCGGTGCATCCGCTTCTCGTCGAGGGAGAAGACATGCGTGTGGGCGCCCGTCAGCACGAGGTAGAGGAGCGCAGCCACCGAGTACTGCTCTCCGGCGGGCGAAGCAGGAGGCGCCGGCAGCCCGGCGAGCCTCGCGCGGGCGAGCTCGGGCTCGAGGAAGAGATCGATTCCGCCTCGCGGTACGCGGTCCGGAGACTCGATCCGGGCGGCGAGCCCGAAGTCGATCAGCCGAACCCTGCCGCCCGCCTCCACGAGGATGTTGCGTGGGTGAACGTCTCCGTGGAGGTACCCCTCGGCATGGAGTTGCGCGTAGGCCTCGAGCACGCGTCCGCCGAGATCGAGCAGGTCGTCGACCCTGTGCGTGTCGCGGATGGTCCGCCGACGCCTCGAGGACGTCGAGCCCAGCGCACCATTCCACGGCGAGGCACTCGCGGCCTTCGTCCTCGCCGCGTCCGAGCAGCTCGGGCTGACCTCGCCCGAGAGCGCTGCAAGGACCGCCGCCTCGTGGTCGAGGGCGCGGCGGTGAGATCACGCATGGCTGACGCGCGCGCGACCTTGAGTGCTGCGTAGGTCCCGTCGTCGCCGCGAGCGAGGTGCACCTCGGTGTCGTCGATCACGTGGACCGGCTCCAGCACGGTGGAGACCCGATGAGGCGCGTTCCCTTCGCGATGGTCACGTCAATCCGGAGCGGCCAGCTGCGAGTCGGCCGGAACGAGCATCCCGATGTTCAGGAAACCGGCAAGCATCGGGAACGCGCGCTCGAGGAAGTCGCCGGCGTCGAGCCCCTCTGACCGCGAGTAGTCGATGACTGCGTCGACGATCGTCGTCGGCGCACGGAACCGCTCGAGCAGTCCGGCCGTCGACTCGGTCGACGATGCTCGAGGTCATCCGAGTGTGCGGACGCGTCAGACGCGTAGTCGCCGGGCTTTGTGCTCTAGCTGCTCGCGCGTCTCTACCGGCAGCTCGTCGACCGGCACGACGGACGACGTCTGCTGGGAGGAGGATCGGCTCGGTGATCGTCACTGTGTCCCCTTCCACCCGGTGCTCGACGGCGTCCAGGACGAGATGTCGATTCCATCGAGGCCGACGCGCTCGAGAGCGAAGCGCCATGGCTCGGACTCGTCGCCGGCGGCACTGCGCTTCGACGAGATACGACGCAAGTCGTGCCGGCAAGCCACAGCCGCCAGCTACGAGCTGTGTGCGCGCCGCCCAACGGGTCGACACCCCACGAGAGCAGCCCCTCGGCGTCGACGCCGCCGGTGAACGGAACGGGCTGGGCGGGGCGTCCCGTGCAGGAGTGGCGCGAGTCGCGCCGATGGCGTCGTGGAGATCCTCGAGACGCTCGAAGTACGCGACGAGCTTGTCAGGCCGGCAGAGCCCGGGCGGCATTCCGAGCGACCTTGAAGCCCTCGCTCCCGCTGATCTCCTCGAGGCATTCAGCGAAAGGGTCGCAAGGCACATCGGGAAGCGCCTCGAGCGTGGGTGCGACGTAGAGCTTGAAGGACGCGCCGCCACGACCCCGCGCCCCGTTGGCCCTACGCGCGGTGCCACATCCGCCAGTGGTCGCCGGCCCCCGACCCGGACTCGACCCAGCGCGGACCGCGCGGTCACGGCCGCCACGCAAAGGAACTCCGCCACCATGGCCTCGTTAGCCAGACGGCTCGCGAGGTTCGGGGTGAACGGGCGACGTCCAAAGCTATAGAGGCACGACGTCAGAAACGCCTCGGGAAGATCGCCGAGCGTCTGGGCATGTCGCAGCGCCGCAACCGAGAGCAAGGCAACGGCGTCACCGTGTCCCAGACGGCCTCGACGGGCCCGCGGAACTTGCCCGGCCCCAGAGACGAACCTTCCGTCCTGCTCGAGCTCGAGCACTCCGTCGAGCACGAGCCGGGCAATCGCCTCCTCCGCCTCCACAGCCGAGGCGCTGTGCGGGCGAACGCCGGCAGCGGCCCCGGGTCGCGGAGCGTCAGCAACAGGAGCGCCAGGTCCGGCGTCGCCGATCGCGGCGCCAGGCTCGACCCCGTTCGCGGGTCGCAGGAGCCCGTAGAGGTCGTCGGCGTCTGCGTTGGCCGCCAGCTACGTCGCGCTCGTCATCGGCCAGGCGCTCGAGCGGGACGAGCTCGTAGTCGGGGTTCGCGCGTAGCGTTGCGCCGCGCACCGCACGCCGCAGGCTCCCGTCCGCCGGCAGCACGGACGACGGACGGGGCCGGCCTGCGGCGAGAGGTTCAGCCTTGCCCCTTCGCGGCCTGTGCGACCTTCTTCTCGGCCGCCTCGATCTCTTTCAGCTGAGCCTGCAGCGCTTCCTTGAGCGCACCCAGGTCTTCGACCGAGACGTGCGTCACCTGCTGAAGCGGATCGCTCCCGGCGCAGACCGTCTCGATGGTCTCGATCGGCGAGCCGATGCCGCAGCCGGTTCCCCAGCGGCAGATCGTCGGGCTGTCGATGCAGCTCCCGAACGGACACCGCCACGTCGCCAACCTGCACCCGGTGCCCCAGGCGCAGGTGACGAGGGTGTGCTCGTAACACTGGAGCGTGTCGAACCGGCACGGGAAGACTGTGACCGGCCCGCACGGCAGCTGAACTCGCAGATTCTTTGCCTCGAATGCCAATACTCCTCCTTCCGTCGCTGATGACGGAGGTGAGCCTGCCAGGGGCTCGTCACGCGCCCGTCACGGCCGCGCCACCGACGCGTCACGTTCCCGTCACCGCTTTTTCAGCTCCACAGCCGCTAGATCTACGAGGTAGACCGTGGCCGATGCACTACAAGTTGGGATGCACACATTCCACCGCGTCCAGTTCGTGCCGAGGCCGGTCGAGGAGGTGTTCGCGTTCTTCGCCGACGCAGGAAACCTCGAGGCGCTCACTCCGCCCTGGCTCAAGTTCCGCATGCTCACGCCGCTCCCGATCGAGATGCGAGCCGGCGCGATCATCGACTACCGCCTGACGGTTCGTGGTCTGCCGATCGCCTGGAAGACGGAGATCGTCGAATGGGAGCCGAACCGCGGCTTCGTCGACATCCAGAGAAACGGCCCCTACCGGACCTGGATCCACACCCATCGCTTCGAGGCCGACGACGGTGGGACGTCCGTCAGCGACGACGTCGAGTACGAGCTCCCGCTCGGGCCGCTCGGCCGGATCGCGCACAGCCTCGTCGTCCAGGGCGACCTCGAGCGGATCTTCGCGTTTCCGGCAAGCGCGGATCGCGGAGATCTTCGGCCCGCCCGAAGCGTGACGTTGACCCCCGGTTACTTGCCAGGGCAAGTTATCTGGAGCTCGCTCGAGCCACCCCAAGCGCAGGAGAAGGATCAATGCCGCCTGAACAACTCGAGCTCGGACTCGACACCTTCGGCGACGTCACGGAGGACGTCGACGGAAAGCGGCTGCCGGGCGCGGAGGTGATCCGCAACGTCGTCGAGCAAGGGGTGCTCGCGGACAGGGTCGGTGTCGACGCGTTCGGGATCGGTGAGCATCACCGCGACGACTTCGCGGTCACCGCGCCCGAGGTGGTGCTGGCGGCGATCGCGTCGCGGACCGAGCGGATCAAGCTCGGCACCGCCGTCACCGTGCTCAGCTCGGACGACCCGATCCGGGTGTACGAGCGCTTCGCGACGCTCGACGCCATCTCGAAGGGCCGGGCCGAGATCACGCTCGGGCGAGGCTCGTTCACCGAGTCGTTCCCGCTGTTCGGGTACGACCTCTCGGACTACGAAAGGCTGTTCGAGGAGAAGCTCGAGCTCTTCGCCGCCGTGCGAAAGGAAGAGCCGTTCTCCTGGCAGGGCACGACTCGCGCTCCCCTCGAGGATGCCGACGTGTTTCCGAAGACCGAATCCGGATCGTTGACCACCTGGATCGGCGTCGGCGGCTCGCCCGAGTCCGTCGTTCGTGCCGCCCGCTACGGGTTCGGTCTCATGCTCGCGATCATCGGCGGCGCCCCGGAGCGCTTCGCCCCCTACGCCGACCTTTACCGGCGAGCGCTCTCGGAGCTCGGCTCCCCCGAGCTGCCGATCGGCGTCCACTCGCCGGGCTTCGTCGCAGATACCGACGAGGAGGCCCAGGAGCTCCTCTTCCCTTACTTCAAGGCCCAGCGCGACCGCATCGGCGCCGAACGGGGCTGGCCGCCGACGAACCGCGCCCAGTTCGACTCCGAGGTCGCGGACGGCGCCGTCTTCGCCGGCTCGCCCGCAACCGTCGCCGCCAAGATCGCCCGTACCGCGCGAGCGCTCGGTCTGAGCCGATTCGACCTCAAGTTCAGCAACGGCGCCATGCCCCACGATCACCTGATGCACGCGATCGAGCTCTACGGCACCGAGGTCGTTCCGCGCACGCGCGCCCTGCTCGCCGGCTAGAACGCGCACCCGGACATGTGGTTTAATCCTAGATCTTCTAGGATTACCCTTCCACTACAGAGGAATCCCATGACAGCGACTGCTGACACGCGCGCGATCCGGCCGAGCGACTTCCTCGACCTCGACAGCTCCCTCAGCGCCGAGGAGCGCGACATTCGCGACGTCGTTCGCGCGTACGTCGTCGATCGAGTGCTTCCGGACGTCGGTGAGTGGTACGAGCAGGCTCAGGTCCCACTCGACCGCGCGGCCGAGCTCGGACAGCTCGGCGTCCTCGGCATGCACCTCGACGGGTACGGCTGCGCCGGCGCGAGCGCGACCGCCTACGGTCTCGCCTGTCTCGAGCTCGAAGCCGGCGACAGCGGCGTCCGCAGCTTCGTCTCGGTGCAGGGATCGCTCTCCATGTTCGCGATCCACCGCTACGGCTCCGACGAGCAAAAGGAGCAGTGGCTGCCGCGCATGGCGCTCGGCGAGGCGATCGGCTGCTTCGGGCTGACCGAGCCCGACGCCGGATCGGACCCCGGCTCGATGAACACGCGCGCAAGGCGCGACGGGTCGGACTGGGTCGTGCACGGCCAGAAGATGTGGATCACCAACGGATCGATCGCAGACATCGCGGTCGTGTGGGCGCGGACGGACGAGGGGATCCGCGGTTTCCTCGTGCCCAGGGGAACGAAGGGCTTCACGACGCAAGACACCCACCGGAAGCTTTCGATGCGCGCATCGGTGACCTCCGAGCTCCTGCTCGACGACGTGCGGCTACCCGCGGAGGCTCTGCTGCCGAAGGCGACCTCGCTCGGAGCCCCGCTGTCGTGCCTGAACGAAGCCCGCTACGGCATCGTCTGGGGCGCCGTCGGCGCGGCACGCGCCTGCTTCGAAGCCGCACTCGCCTACAGCCTCGAGCGAATCGCGTTCGGGCGGCCGATCGCGGCCACCCAGCTGCAACAGCTCAAGCTCGCCGAGATGGCGCTCCAGGTCAACCGCGCGGCGCTGCTGGCCCTGCATCTCGGCCGGCTCAAGGACGCCGGCCGCCTCCAGCCGGAGCACGTGAGCATGGGCAAGCTCGCGAACGTCAACGCAGCACTCGACGTCGCACGAACGGCTCGCCAGGTCCTCGGCGCGAACGGCATCACGCTCGAGTACCCCGTGATCCGCCACATGAACAACCTCGAGTCCGTCGTCACCTACGAAGGCACCGCAGACATCCACGCCCTCGTCGTCGGGCGCGCGCTGACAGGTATCCAGGCCTTCAGATGAACGTTGCCTCCGGGCCGGTCACCACGCCCGCCCATGCGCTCGAGGGTTTGCGTCGTGCGATCGTCGCCGGCGAGCTGCGCCCGGGACAGCGCGTCGTGCAGGACGACATCGCGCGGCAACTCGGGCTCAGCATCGCGCCGGTTCGCGAAGCGCTGCGAGTCCTCGAGCAGGAAGGCCAGGTCACCTACCTGCCGCGCCGCGGCTACTTCGTCACCGAGCTTCGCAGCGAGGACCTCGCGGAGATCTACGACCTCCGCCGGGTGCTCGAGGAACGCGCCGTCCGCCACGCGCTGCCGACTCTCGACATGGAGACCATCGAGCGCATCGAGTTGGCGGCAGCCGAGTGCGTCGACGCGGCCGAGCGAGCCGACGTCGCGGGCGAGCTCGCCGCCAACCGCCGGTTTCACTTCGCGATCTTCGAGTCGCCCGGTCAGCCACACACGATCCGAGTGATCCGCCTGCTGTGGGACTCCACGGAGGCCTACCGGGCGCTCTACTACAACTCGCCCGCCGAGCGGCGCGAATCGCTCCGGGCCCACGACCGCATCATCGCCGCCCTTCGGGCACGTGACGCAGACCAGGTGGTCGCCGCGCTCGACGAGCATCGCGAACGAGCGCTCGAAGTTCTGATGGGCATTCTCTCCCCGCCCGGCTAACGCGAAGCAGTTTTCAGGCGGTCTCGGCCCACCGTTCCGCGGCGGCCAAGCGGTTCTCGAGCTGCGCGACGGTCGCCTCGGACACGCGCCGAAGGCCCGAGCGGCGATTGAGCTCGGCGTTCACCTCTGCGTGGGTGAGCCCGGTGCGTCTCGCGAGATCTCGGGCGAGACGCGCGTTCTCGTCACGCAAGAGCCGCTTCTCGTCGCGGCGCGTCGGGGCACCGTCCGCGTCCGTGGATCCGCCGGTGAGCGGCGGCGGCGGCGCCAGTGCGAGCTCGAACAGGTCGTCGGCACCGTCGTCGATCTCCTCGGCGACCTCCGTCTCGCCGAGATCGGGTGGCTCCCCGCCGTCGGTGGCGACCGCCGAGATCACGGCGAACAGCGACATCTGCTCCTCGCCGTCCGATACTGCCTCTTCACGCTCCAGATCGTCTTGCTCCCGCTCGACGCGGCGAAGCGAGTGTCGGCGCTGCTGCGCGATGCCGGCCGCATACGACCGGAGCCTCGGGTCGTCCGGGATGAACAGCCACGCGCGCTGGCGCGGCAAGCCGCGCGTCCAGCGGACGAGGCGGCCGACCGCCTGGCGGAAGAACAGCTCCGTTGCGGTCGTGGTCGCGTAGACACCCACGCGGAGCCGCGGGATGTCGACGCCCTCCGAGACCATCCGCACGGCGACGAGCCACGGATCGGAGGAGGTCGCGAACCGGGCGATCTGGTCGGACGCATCGGGGTCGTCCGACGTGACGAGCCTGGCCGACGTCCCGAAACGGATCCGGAGGAGCGCGGCTATTCCGCGAGCGTGCTCCCGGTCGGTCGCAATGACGAGCCCGGCCGCGTCCGGCTGCTCCTTCCGCACCTCGACGAGCCGCTCGTTCGCCGCTCTGAGAACGGCCGGCAGCCATTCCCCCTCGAGCGAGAGCGCCGTCCGCAGCCGCTGACCCACCTGCGCCCCATCGAGCCGATCGTCGAACGTCGCCGAATGCACCGACCCGTCGGGCGCAGTCCATTCCATCTGGCCGTTCGTCGTGGGAAAGAAGACCGGCCGCACGACGCGGCGATCGTCCAGCGCGTCGCCGTAGCCGTACTCGAAGTCGGGGACAGCCTGGTCACCGACATACCTGACGAACGGGATCGCGCAGGTGTCGGACCGGAACGGCGTGCCGGAGAGAGCGAGCCGCCGTCGGGCCGACGAGAACGCATGCCGGATCGCGTCCCCCCACGCCCGGTCCTCGCCGGCGTGGTGGAGCTCGTCGAGCACGACGAATGCATCGCGCGCGAGCCGCGCGAAGAGGGCCGGGTTCGACGCGACCTGATGGTAGGAGGTGACGACGCCGTGCATGTCGGCGGGCAGCGCTCCCTCCGCTGCAGACCATGACGGGTCGAGGTGCAGGGAGAACCTCGCGGCCGCCCGCGCCCACTGCTCCTTCAGATGCGCCGTCGGAGCGACGACGACCAGGCGAGCCGGGCGAATCCCGAGCTGATGGCGTGCCGCCGTGAGTGCGAACGTCGTCTTCCCCGCCCCGGGCGTCGCGACCGCGAGGAAGTCGCGCTCGGGCGAGGCGATGAAGCCGTCGAGTGCGGCCTTCTGCCAGCGGCGAAGTTGGACGGTGCGAGTCACGATTCGGATCGCGCCTGAACGACCCGACGGCCCCCACCACGCGGAGGGCGACGATACCCGGCGCGCCAGTCGGCGCTGCCGTCCTAGCCGAGGCGACCGGCGGGGACCGCGTCCGCCACGCTGGAATCGGCGAGGCGGTCGTCCTCGGCCTTCACGACGACCTCCGGGACGGGCCGGGCGCCACGCCACCAGGAGGCGGCCGCAGCGATGAGGCACGCCATCACCGAGAACGAGAACGCCTCTTTTAGCCCCGAGTGGAAGGGGGCGGTCAGAAGGTTCGGGAAGAAGCTGTGCCCGGTGACGGCGGCGGCGTTGGCAGGCGAGAGTTGCGACAGGACATGCGGGCCGAGGAGCTCCGTGGCCGGGTTGTAGCCGAGGAATGACGCGAAGAGGACGGACACGGGTGGGAGCTGCCCGACCCGCGCCGCCGTCACGGGGTCGACGCCGTGAGCCTGCAGGCCAGCGGAGAGCGCGTGGGGCATCGTCGACGAGAGCCCGATGATCATCAGGGTGAAGAAGATCCCGATCGAGAGCACCTGGGCCGAGTTCTGGAAGGTCTGGTTCATCCCGGCACCCGCCC
The DNA here is from genome assembly GCA_963775355.1 of uncultured Actinomycetota bacterium. Classification (GTDB taxonomy): domain Bacteria; phylum Actinomycetota; class Thermoleophilia; order Gaiellales; family Gaiellaceae; genus PALSA-600. The sequence goes on from CAVZJA010000017.1 coordinate 12,774, forward strand.
CGCGGTGCTCCGCGGGAAGGCTGTTCATCACTCCGGCGCGGTTCGGCGACGCGAACGCGCCCATCGACGCCCCGATCAGGAAGAGGATCGCCGAGAACTCCAGGTAGGAGAAGTCGACGGGAAGGAAAGCAAGAAGACCGAACGCGAGGGCCGAGACGAGCATCCCGCCGGTCGCGAAGCCGCGTGCGCCGTACCGGTCGGAGAGGAACCCCGAGATCGGGCCGGCGGTCAGGAAGCCGAGAGTCTGGGGCAGCATCAGGATTCCCGCCCTGAGCGGTGTCGCGGCGAAGCTGACCCCGTGCAGGGGCAGCCAGATCCCCTGCAGCCACACGATCAGCATGAACATCAGCCCGCCCCGGGCGATCGAGGCGAGGAAGTTCGCGAGCACGCCGCACGTGTACGGGCGGATCCGGAAGAGATCGAGCCTGAACATCGGGTCCTTCACGCGCGTCTCGATCACGGCGAAGGCGACAAGGAGCAGCACCCCGAAGACGAGCGCCGAAAGCACGAACGGGCTCTGCCAACCCATCGGATGGCCGTCGTAGGGACGGATCCCGTAGGTCACGCCGACCATGATCGAGATGAGCCCGACCGCGAAGGTGAGGTTGCCGGCCCAGTCGATCGATGCGGGCCGGCGGCTGCTGAGCTCGCGCAGCTTCAAGTGCGACCAGACGGTGCCGAACACGCCGAGCGGAACCGAGACGATGAAGATCAGCCGCCATTCGATCGGAGCGAGCAGACCACCGATCACGAGCCCGATGAACATGCCGCTGATTGCGACGACGTTCGTGATCCCGAGCGCCAGCCCGCGCTGCCCGGCCGGGAAGGCATCGGTGAGGATCGCCGTGCTGTTTGCGAGCAGGAACGCAGCCCCGACCCCCTGCAGGATCCGGAAGACGATCAGCCAGTCGGCGCCGGCCGGTCCGTTCAGCCAATCGATCGCCAGGAACAGCGAGGCGAGCGTGAAAATGACGAAGCCGAGCGTGTACATCCGCACCCGCCCGTAGATGTCGCCGAGCCGGCCGAAGCTGACGACGAGCACGCTCGTGACCACGAGGAACCCGAGGATCATCCAGAGCAGGTAGAAGCTGTTTCCCGGCCCAAGCGGGTCGAGGTGGATGCCGCGAAAGATGTCCGGCATCGCGACGATCACGATCGTGGCGTCGATCGTCGCGAGCAGGTTCGCGAGCGTCGTGTTCGACAGCGCAATCCACTTGTAGCGATCGTCGACGGCCGGGACGGTCGATGGCTCGACAGGCATATTTGTGCAGGTTACCTGCAGAGTTGTCGGTCCGTTCCGGGCACCGGGTGGCTCGGTCGACAGGAGCGAGTTGACGAACGGCATCCAAATCGTCACACTCCAGCCCGACCGTTGCTGTAAACGTTCTCAGTAATCCTTTACTGTTGACCGACAAACGCCCGACGATCACGACCGTTGCGAAGCTCGCGAATGTCTCCGTCGCATCGGCTTCGCGCGCGCTGAACGGGATTCGGACGACTCCCGAGGTGTACGAGCGGGTCGTGGAGGTCGCCGAGCGCCTCGGCTATGTGCCGAACGCCGCGGCCAGCTCGCTTCGCTCCCGGCGCACCGGGCAGATCGCGTTCGCGATGCCCGACGTCGCGAACCCCGTCTACACGGCGATGGTCGCGTCGATCCAGGAGGTCGTGCGTGTCGGCGGGCGGCGGCTCGTGCTCCACTCGACGGGCGGCGACGTGACCGAGGAGCTGACGATCGTCCGCGACCTCCAGCGCCAGTTCGCCGACGGGCTGATCCTCGTCTCGCTCCGGATGACCGAGATGCTCGCGGCCGAGGTCAACCGGGCGCCTGTGCCGGTCGTCGTCATCGGGCGTGCCTCCCAGGGGGCGCGCGTCGACACCGTTCAGACGGACTCGCGCGTGGGCGCGGCGGAGGCGGTGCGCCACCTCTACAGCGCAGGCCGGCGGAGGATCGCGTTCGTCAACGGGCCGAGCGAGACGCTCCCCGGGAAGATGCGCCTCGACGGCTACGCCGATGCCCTCCGTGCCTGCAAGACGGCCTTCGACGAGCGCCTCGTCGAGATCGCCGAGGGCTTCACGGTCGAGCCCGGACGAGCGGCAACGGTGCGGTTGCTGGAACGGGAGAGGCCGGATGCGATCTTCTGCGCGAACGATCTGATCGCGACCGGGGCCCTGACCGCTCTCCACGACGCCGGGCTTGACGTGCCGGGCGACGTGGCGGTGATCGGGATGGACAACACCTACCTGTGCGACGTCGTCTACCCGCGACTCACGAGCGTCGACATCGGAGCGTCCCGGCGCGGCCACGCCGCCGCCGAGCTCCTGATGAAGCGGATCGAGCTCCCGAGACGGCGCGCGCGGATCATCGACGTCCCGCCCACGCTCGTCGTGCGCGAGACCTGCGGAGCAAGCGCCTCATGACGGCCCAGACGGCACCGAAGACCGGCCTCTTCGGACGGCCCCGCCGCGGGCACGTGGGAGTCGGACTCTCCTCCACGGAGGCGTTCCTGCTCCTGATCCCGGCGTTGCTTCCGATCGTGATCCTGAGCATGGGGCCGCTCCTGCGCGGCATCTATCTCGGTTTCACCGACTCGCACGCCGCCTACGGGGCCTCGACCCATTTCATCGGGCTGCGCAACTTCCGTCAGCTCTGGCACGACTCGCTGTTCATCAACTCGTTCAAGATCGGCCTGATCTGGGCGTTCAGCGTGACGGCGATCCAGTTCTGCCTCGGGCTCGGGCTCGCGCTGCTTCTGAGCCAGCCGCTTCGCGGCCGCTGGCTCGCACGCTCGCTCGCGCTCGTGCCCTGGGCGATGCCTTCGGTGATCGTCGCGATCATGTGGAAGCTCTTCTTCCAGCCGCAGGCGGGCATCCTCAACGAGTTCCTCTACCGGACGCACCTACCCGGCTCGACGATCGACTGGCTCTCCGACTTCAGCTGGGCCCTCCCCGCGATCATCCTCGTCGGCGTCTGGGCGGGGATGCCGCAGACCACGATCGCGCTGCTTGCCGGAGTGCAGTCCGTGCCCGACGACCTGCTCGAGGCGGCCGCAGTCGACGGCGCCTCCGCCTGGCAGCGCTTCCGGCACGATCACGCTGCCGCAGCTCAAGCCGGTGATCATCGCGATCACCTCCCTCGACCTGATCTGGAACTTCAACTCTTTCGGGCTGGTCTTCGTCCTAACCGACGGTGGCCCGGGACATTCCACCGAGACGCCGCCGCTGTTCGCCTACAACGAGGCGTTCAAGTACGGCCAATTCGGCTACGCAGCGGCCTTCGGGGACGTAATGGTGCTCGTCATCGCGTTCATCCTCGTCTTCTACCTCTGGGGAAGGCTCAAGGAGTCATCGGCATGATCGTCTCGCCCCGTCAGAAGTCAACCCGGGTGGCGCAGTACCTCGTGCTCGGTTGCTACATGCTCTTCCTCGGGTTCCCGCTGATCTGGATGCTCTCGATCTCGCTCAAGGGCCCCCAGGAGCTCGTCGCGCTCCACCCGCACCTGATCCCGTCGACGCCGACCTTCGCGAACTACACGGACGCCGTCGAGCACAACGGGCTGCTCCATGCAGCGTGGAACAGCCTGAAGGTCTCTACCCTCACCGCGATCCTCACGACCGTGGTCGCGCTCCCGGCCGCCTACGTTCTTGCGCGGCAGCGGGGGCTGATCTCGAAGCTCGGGCTCGGCTGGATCCTCCTCAGCCAGATGTTCCCGCTGATCCTGATCATCATCCCGCTCTTCCTCGTCCTCAAGGACTTCCACCTCGTCAACACGCACGAGGGGCTCGTTCTCGTCTACCTCGTCTGGACGCTCCCGTTCGCGCTCTGGATGCTCCAGAGCTACGTCCGGGGCATCCCCAGAGACCTCGAGGAGGCCGCGATGGTCGACGGCGCGAGCCGGCTGACGATCCTGCGGACGATCGTCGCACCGCTCCTGATGCCGGGCATCGTCGTGACAGCGCTCTTCGCCTTCGTCACGGCCTGGAACGAGTTCTTCCTCGCCCTCGTCCTGCTCGACTCCCCCCACCTGACGACGCTGCCGCTCCTGCTCGCGCGGTTCGTCGGGATCGAAGGGATCGTCCGGCTCGGGCCGCTCGCTGCGAGCGCGCTGCTCGCGACGATCCCGAGCCTCGTCATCTTCGCCGTGGCCCAGCGCTGGCTCACCCGCGGAATGCTCGCGGGCGCCGTCAAGGGCTGAGCCGAAAACCTCCGTCCCCAACCAGAACCCCCGGATGCATCCACAACAAGAAAAGAGGAACCAGATGAGAAAGCTCCTACGGGCGGCCGTCGTCGTCGCGTTGGTTGCGGCTCTCGGAGCCGCGGCCGCGCAGGCGCGCCCAAGCTCGAAGAGCGGAGTGGTGAACATCACACTCGCGACGTACGTTTGGCAGCCGACCACGGTCGCGGCGATGAACAACATCGTCGCCTCGTGGAACAAGGCGAACCCTTCGATCCAGGTGTCGATCGTCCCGGTCGACGTCAACTCGGTTCACGACAAGCTCCTGACCTCGTTCGTCGGCGGCGCCTCGGCCGACATCGTCCACGACGAGGCCGCCGACATCCCGAGCTTCACCCAGGGCGGGTACCTCGCCAACCTCAATGGGCTCATCCCGGCCAGCCTCAAGGCCTCGATCCCGGCCTCGCTCTGGAAGACGGTCAACTTCGGCCGTAAGAACGGGATCACCGGTGTGCCGATCATGTCCCAGACCTACAACGTGTTCGCCAACATGACCATCCTCAAGGCGGCGGGCATCAAGGCGCCGACGGCCAAGGCGCCGTGGACCTGGGATCAGTTCCGCACCGCGGCGAAGAAGCTCAGCACGAACGGCAACTTCGGCGTCTGCTGGGGCCTCAAGTCGCCGACCGCGACCATCCAGACCATGGGCCTCAACTGGGGCGCGCAGTGGAACTACCTCGAGAAGGGCAAGTGGGTCCTGAACGTCGGAGCGCCCGAGCAGAAGATCCTGACGACGATCCACGACATGATCTACACCGACCAGTCGGTCGATCCGTCGGGCGTCGGCCAGTCGGGCTCGCAGGTCCTGCCCGAGTTCTTCGCCGGCAAGTGCGCGATGACCGTCCAGGGCAACTACCAGTCCCAGGGCATGATCTCGCAGAGCCCGAAGGGCTTCAACTGGGCGATGTTCCCGGTGCTGAAGGGCGACACGCAGAACCAGGCTGCCGACCCGCAGACCTTCTCGATCGCCCAGCAGAGCCAGCACAAGGCCGAGGCGATGCAGTTCATCGCCTACGCGCTCAACGCCTCGAACATGGCGAAGCTCTCGGCCGGTGACTGGCTGATCCCGGCTTCCCCGGCAGCCGCCGCGATCGTCGTGAAGTCGACGAATCACTATGGCAGCTGGCGCAACGCGATCGCGGCGGTCCCGGACCTCGCGAAGGCCAACTGGGTCTCGCTGAACGCTTATGCTCAGTGGAAGGCGCAGGTCGCCACCCCGGCGTTCCGCTCCTACCTCTCGAACCAACTGAGCCTGGCCGACCTGATCACGCAGCTCACGAATGGGTGGAAGCAGATCAACGGTTAAGAGAACGATCTCTCCGCGTTCGGCCGGGCGCGCCCGGCCGAACGCGGCAGCCCATCGAACAGCGACAACGGAAGGAGACTCGCTTACGTGAGCGTGGAAATGTTGGCCACTCGAGCCGTCGGCTGCCTCGCCGGCTCGGCCGTCGGGGACGCCCTCGGCGGTGCGACCGAGGGGTGGGAGTCGCGCGAGATCCACAACCACTACGGCGGCTGGGTCGAGGGCACCGTCCAGTCGATGCGTCACCGGCTGGGGGTCGTCAAGCCGTTCTCGCCCTTCTGGAAGGGCGAAGGGCACGTCACCGACGACACCTTGATGACGCGCGTCCTCGTGCAGGCCTACGCCGCCAAGCGAGACCACCTCGACGCCTACGACCTCGAGGAGCTCGTCGTGCCGCTGATCGTCGATGAGCCGACCTGGATCCCCGAGCTCGACCGCGAGGATCTGCTCTATCACCGGCTCTTCCTGGCGGAGAAGTGGCTGGTGCTCAAGCTCCGCTACGGCCATGCGAACCCCCGGGACGCCGGGATCGGGAACATCGTCAACTGCGGCGCCGCGATGTACATCGCTCCCGTCGGAATCGCCAATGCGTGCGATCCAGACGGCGCCTATCTCGAGGCGCTCGACCTGACGGCGGGCCACCAGTCGAGCTACGGCCGCGAGGCCGCCGGCGTGCTGGCTGCCGCGGTCGCAGAGGCGATGCGGCCGGGCGGGACGCCCGAGTCGGTCGTGGCGGTCGCCATCCGCCTTGCCAAGGACGGGACGCGGACCGCAATCGAGGCGGTCGCCGAGGCTGCTTCCGGGCTCGACGGCTGGCGCGACGGCGGCCTCGCGAGGCTCCGGGCCGCGGTCGCGCCGTTCGACTCGGTCGGCGAGCACTACGCGACACCCGGCGCAGGACGCCCGCACCCCGAGCCGCCTCCGGGCGATCGAGGAGGTTCCGGTCGCGCTTGGCCTACTGCTCGCGACGGGCGGCGACTACCTCGAGACGATGCTCGGCGGCGTCAACTACGGCCGCGACTCCGACTCGATCGCCTCGATGGGAGGCTCGCTCGCCGGGGCTCTCGGCTCGACGGTGCCGCCCGAGCTGATCGAGGAGATCGGCACCGCTAGCCGGCTCGATCTCGAGGAGCCGGGACGCATCATGGCCGACGTGGCCGGCCGAGATCCTGGCTCGAGACCGGGAGCGCTTCGAAGCGCGCGCCCGCGCGCTCGCGGAGCTCGCGGAAGTCGCCGTTTGAGGGTCACGTGGATCCAGCCGGAGGATCTCGTCGGCCACGAGCTCCGGCAGGCGCGTGAGGAAGGGAAGGACGTCGACAGCGTCGAGCAGCGCTGGTTCGACGCGGGCGGGAAGCCGGCTCCGACACGGGGGGCGTCGCAGGAGCCGGCCGAGGCGGGGCTGCGCGAGGTCGCGCTCGAGCTGCTCGACGAGCTCGATGCGCTTCCACGCCCGCTTGCGGCTTCGGAGCCCGACGAGCTGGCGGCGATCCTCGCGCTCGCCGACCCCGCACCGCCGTCCGCGGCCGACCCCGAGCGGATCGCCGGCGCCTGGCTCGGCCGGGCGGTCGGCTGCGTGCTCGGAAAGCCGGTCGAGAACATCTCTCGCGATGGGATCCGCGCGATCGCGAAGGGATCGGGCAACTGGCCGGTGACCGGCTGGTTCACCGCTCTCGGGCTCGACCCCGCCGTCACCGAGCGCTACCCCTGGAACAAGGCGAGCCGCCCGACGAGCCTCGCCGAGAACATCGACGGCGTTCCCGAGGACGACGATCTCAACTTCACCATGCTCGGGGTGCTGCTCCTCGAGCGGTGCGGCCCCGACTTCGGACGAGGCGGACGTCGCGAAGCTCTGGCTCGACTACCTGCCGGCGGGCCGGATCTTCACCGCCGAGCGGGTCGCGCTGCGAAACCTGCTCGAGGCGTATCTACCGCCCGAGACGGCGACGCGGCGGAACCCGTTTCGGGAATGGGTCGGCGCACGGCTTCGAGTCGATGCCTACGGATGGGCGGCCGCTGGCGATCCGGTGCGGGCCGCTCGGATGGCCTGGCGCGACGCGCGCGTCAGCCATACCGCGAACGGCGTCTACGCGGCGATGTTCATGGCTGCGGCGCATGCGGCGTCACTCGGGGTCGACTCGGCCTCCGAGTGCGCCGACATCGGGCTCTCGGTGATCCCGCGCGAGAGCCGCCTCGCCGAGGCCGTTCGAACCGCCCGCGCCCTCGACGGGAGCTGGGAGGAGATCGTCGATCAGCTCTACGAGCGGTACGGCAGCCTCCACGGCGTTCATGCGATCAACAACACGGCTCTCGTCGCTGCCGCGCTCTACGGGTTCGACGAGTTCTCGCCGGCGATCTGCGCGGCCGTCCAGGGTGGCTGGGACACCGACACGAACGGCGCCGCGGTCGGGTCGATCTTCGGCGCCCTGGGCCCGATCGACGAACGGTGGTCCGCCCCGCTCCACGGCCGCTTCGCGAGCTCGCTGCCGACGTTCGACGGGATCACGCTGGCCGAGCTCGTCGAACGCACCCTCGCCGTCTCATGACGGACGAGGCGCCGGCGTTCGATCCGCTCGTCCCACGGCCGATCGACCTTCCAACAGCGGTGCCGCTCGAAGGGCCGCTCGACGTTCTGGACGGCGCCAAGATCCTCGCCGCGCCGGACGACCCCGCCGACTGGCCCCTGTGGCGCGAGCGCCTCGCCGCCTGGCGTGAGGACGCTCGCGCCCGGATGGGCTACGACGGCGCCACGTACGACCTGCCCAGCGCTCGCGTGGACCCAGCGCTGCTTCTCGTGCGCGCTCGTCTGGCTCTGGGACGAGCTCCTGTACGACCGCGAGGCCGGTCGGTTCACGCCCGACCGGCTGCTCGGCGAGGGCGAGCGCGAGTTCGGCGGCTACGACGGGCTCGTGCTCTGGCACGCGTACCCGGTGATCGGGATCGACGAGCGGAACCAGTTCGACTTCTACCGGGACGTCCCCGGCATCCAGGCGCTCGTCGCCGACATCCAGGCTCGCGGCGTGCGCGTGTTCGTCGACTACAACCCGTGGGACACCGGCACGCGGCGCGAGGGGGTTTCCGACGGAGAGGCCGTCGCGGCGATCGTGCGTGACCTCGGCGCCGACGGGGTCTTCCTCGACACGATGAAGGAGGCCAACCCGGAGCTGACCTCTGCCCTCGGGGAGATCGCCCTCGAAGGCGAGTCGACCGTGCCGCTCGCACGGATCGGCGATCATCATCTCTCGTGGGCGCAATGGTTCGCCGACAGCGCAGTGCCGGGCGTGATCCGTGCGCGCTGGTACGAGCAGCGGCACATGCTCCATCACACACGCCGCTGGAACCGGGACCACTCCGACGAGCTCCGGAGCGCCTGGCTGAACGGCGTCGGGATGCTCGTGTGGGAGAACGTCTTCGGTGCCTGGGTCGGCTGGAGCGAGCGTGACCGCGGGATGCTCAGGCGCATGACGGCGATCCAGCGACGGCACGCCGAACTGCTGACGACCGGGGAGTGGACGCCGCTCGCGGCGCGCAGCGCCGACGGTGCGGTCGTCGGCTCCCACTGGCGCCTCGGGGACGACGAGCTCTGGGCGCTCGCGAACATCGGCTCGAGCCCGTTCGCGGGGACGATCGAGCTCGCCGGGCGCGAGGTCGAGCTCTCGCTCGCGCTGCCCGGCCTGGCGGCGGTCACCTCTGCAGGCGTCGAGGTGATCGGCGGTGGGTCGAGCACATACCCTGCGCGGCCGACGGTACGTCGCGAACCACCCCGCGTGAGCGTCGCGGCTGTGCCCGACGGGTTCGTCAGGGCGCCCGACCCGCGGCCGCTCGTCGCCCGGTTCCGGGTGCGCGAGCCCGGCATCTACGGCGAGGTGCCCTACGTCGAGGAATGGAAGCCGCTCCCGCCGCGCTTGCATGCGAGCGCCGAGGTCGACCGCCCGGCACCTCGCGGGCCGTTCGCGATCGGCTTATGCGAGGTGACCGATGCCTCCGGCGCGCCGCTCACCGGCCTGACGCTCGACGAGGCGCGCACACATGCGGCCGCCGCAGGCGCCCGCCTCCCCACCGAGGACGAGTGGCAGCTGGCCGCCGAGGCGGGGCTGCTCGAGCGCGTGCATCCGCTCGTGTGGAACTGGACGGAGAGCGAGCACAGCGACGGGCGGACGCGGTTCGCGATCCTCAAGGGCGGCGCCGCCTGGAAGGCCGAGGGCTCCGACTGGTACGCCGACGGGGGGCCGCAGGATCCCAGATTCTCGTTCGAGCTGCTCCTGACCGGCCCGCTCGAGCGCTCGTCCCAGATCGGCTTCCGGCTCGCGGTCGATCTATGAGCGCTTTGTCGGGTATTCGTGTCCTGGAGACCGCCACGCTCTTTGCGGCACCGCTATCCGGGATGTTCCTCGGCGACTTCGGCGCCGACGTGGTCAAGATCGAGCACCCGACACGGCCCGATCCGGCGCGCGGCCACGGGCCCGCGAAGGACGGCGAAGGCCTCTGGTTCAAGGCGCTTGCCCGCAACAAGCGACTGATCACGCTCGATCTCTCGAATCCGGAAGGCCGGGACGTATTCCTCGATCTCGCCGCCGGCGCCGACGTCGTGCTCGAGAACTTCCGGCCGGGAACGCTCGAGCGCTGGGGTGCCGGCCCGGAAGAGCTCTGGACGCGGAACCCGGGGCTCGTGATCGCGCGGGTCACGGGGTTCGGCCAGACCGGGCCGTACGCGTCCCGGCCGGGATTCGGGACGCTCGCGGAGGCGATGAGCGGCTTCGCAGCGATGAACGGCGAGCCGGGGCGGCCGCCGCTCCTGCCGCCGCTCGCCCTGGCCGACGGGGTCACAGCCTTCGCAACGGCGTTCTCGGTCATGGTCGCCCTGCACGCGCGAGCGCAGACCGGGCGCGGCCAGATCGTCGACACGTCGCTCGTCGAGCCGCTGATGAACCTGCTCGGGCCGCAGCTCGCGGCCTGGGACCTGCTCGGGGAGCTGCAGCCGCGCACCGGCAACCGGTCGAGCCACAACGCGCCGCGCAACGTCTACGTCACGGCCGACGGCGGCTGGGTCGCGGTGTCTGCGAGCGCGACCTCGATCGCCGAGCGAGTGCTCCGCCTCGTCGGCCGAGAGGATCTGGTCGAGCAGCCCTGGTTCGCGACGGGCTCGGGCCGCGTGGCGCACGTCGACGAGATCGACGGCGCGGTCGCCGACTGGATCGCCGCGCGCTCGCGGGCCGAGGTGCTCGCCGCCTTCGAGGCCGCGGACGCTGCGATCGCCCCGATCTACGACGCGCGCGACATCCTCGTCGACCCGCACTTCAACGCGACCGGGACGATCGTCTCGGTCGACGACGAGAAGCTCGGAGCCGTCAAGATGCCGGGCATGGCCAGCCGCCTCTCCGCGACGCCGGGGGAGATCCGGTCAACCGGCGGAGCTCACGGTGCCGACACGGACGCCGTTCTCTCGGAGCTCGGCTTGACGGCGGAGAGAATCGCTGCGCTGCGGGCGGCGGGCGCCGTATGAACGTCCCGCCGCTGACCTGGCTCTACGTTCCCGGCGACCGGCCCGACCGGGTCGAGAAGGCGATCGCCTCCCGGGCGCATGCCGTCATCGTCGATCTCGAGGACGGCGTCCCCGACTCGGGGAAGGAGCGGGCACGTTCGAACCTCAGCTTCACTGCTCGGCTCACCCCGGGAGAAGCCGCTGTTCGTTCGCGTCAATGCCGGGAGCATCGCCGACCTCGAGGCCGTCGCAGAGCTCGAGATCGCCGGGGTGTTCCTCCCCAAGGTCGAAGCACCCGAGGATGTCCCCGCCGGGCTCGAGGGTCGTGCTCTGCACGCCTTGATCGAGTCGCCTGCCGGGGTCGAGGCGGCGTACGAGATCGCGCGCCATCCGGCCGTTCACGGCATCTCGCTCGGCGAGGCCGACCTCCGGTCGCAGACCGGGGCGCTCGAAGCCGGTCTCGACTGGCCGCGCGGGCGGGTCGTGAATGCCGCGGTCGCGGCTGGGCTACCGCGGCCGGCGCAGTCGGTCTACCCGCACGTTCGCGACCTCGAGGGGCTGGCCGAGTCGTGCAGGCGAGGCCGTGCGCTCGGCCACCTCGGCCGTGCGGCGATCCACCCGGACCAGCTCGACGTCATCGAGCGCGAGTTCCTACCGACCGCGGATGAGGTCGAGCGGGCCCGCGCCACTCTCGACCGGCTGACGACCACCGGGATCGGGACGGTGGGCGACGGGGACTTCGTCGATGCCGCAATGCCGGTGCAGCGCGCCAGATCCTCGCGATCGCCGAGCGATACGGCTAGAGGCTCTAGCCGCGCCTAGACCGTCGCGAGTTGCCGGTCGGTCAGGCTCTCGCCGCTGTCGACGTCGAAGAAGTGGAACCGCGACGAGTCGACAGCCAGGGTCAATCTCGAGCCCGGGCGGACATTCGAGGCCGGGTTGACCGTCGCGGTGAAGAGCGACTGGCGGTCGTCGGCCACGAGCACGGCCTGCTCTTCGTTCCCCGCAGCTGCATGCAGCGGGTCTGCGTCGACGACCGGCGCGTCGATCGGGAAGATCACGTGCGACTCCGAGCCCAGCTCCTCGACGACCGTTGCCTCGACCTCGATCGTCGGCAGAGACGGATCCGCGAAGGCGAGCTCCTCGAAGTCCTGAGGGCGGATGCCGAGGATGACGGTGCCCGCCGTCGGCTCCTCGCCGCGAAGCGGGATCTCGAACCCGCCGAACGACGCCTTCCCGTTCTCGATCGTCGCCTCGACGAGGTTCATCGAAGGCGACCCGATGAACGCAGCGACGAAGACGTTCTTCGGGCGGTGGTAGAGATCCTGCGGCGTGTCGACCTGCTGGAGAAAGCCGTCGCGCATGACGGCGACCCGCTGGCCGAGCGTCATCGCCTCGACCTGGTCGTGGGTCACGTACACCGTCGTCACGTTGAGCCGCTTGTGCAGCCGGGTCAGCTCGGCCCGCATCCCGACCCGCAGCTTGGCGTCGAGGTTGGAGAGCGGCTCGTCCATCAGGAATGCGGCAGGCTCGCGCACGATCGCGCGCCCCATCGCCACCCGCTGGCGCTGCCCGCCCGAGAGCGCGCCGGGGCGGCGCTCGAGCAGGTCCTCGAGCCCGAGCAGCTTCGCGACCTTGTTGACGCGCTCGTCGATCACGTCCTTGGGCATCTTGCGCACCCTCAGGCCGTAGCCGAGGTTCCGCGCCACGGTCATGTGCGGGTAGAGCGCGTAGTTCTGGAAGACCATCGCGACGTCGCGGTCGCGCGGCGAGAGGTTCGTCACTTCCCGGTCGCCGATGAAGAGCGACCCGGAGGTGATCTCCTCGAGCCCGGCCATCATCCGCAGAAGCGTCGATTTCCCGCAGCCCGACGGCCCGACGAGCACCATGAACTCGCCGGCGGCGATCTCGAGATCGACGTCATTCACCGCGTAGACGTCTCCCGGGTAGATCTTGTTGACGCGCTCGAGCCGGATCGCGCCCATCAGCAGTCACCGCCCACGTCCATAGCTTACCGGCGTGCGACCTGCCGCGATCGAGACGCGCAGGTACCGTTTGGGTTCGCCCGCAGTCTCGAACAGGGGGATGGCCAGATGCTTTCCCGGGCCTTGGCAGCTCAATGGAGGAGTCGATCGGGACGACCTGCCGTCACCGCGACCGAGCTTGCAAAACCGAGCTTCCTCGTCGAGATCGTCGTCTCGTCGGGCGAGGAGATCGAGCAGCGCCTCGCCGAGCAGGGCCTCGCCCCCGAGGAGATCGTCCTGAAGTACTGCTGGCCGAGATACTCACCGCCGGCGGGCTCGGGGATCCGCGTGATCAGCAAGTTCGAGAGCCTCGGCCAGCAGTTCGACCGGCTGATCGCGATGCATCGCGTGGTTCAGTCCGCGATCCCGATGCCGGTGGGGGTCGTGAAGAGCTCCGAGGGCGAGTTCGTCGGCTACGTGCTCGAGTACGCCGAGGGTGACACCCTCGAGGCGCTGCTCGGGCTCGGGCTGCTCGACGAGGCCGAACGACGGCTCGCGATCGTCGAGGAGACCCTCGAGAAGCTGCACGCGAAGTCGATCGCCCACGGCGACGTGAACCCCTCGAACGTGATCGCCGCCGACGACGGGCGGACGCTGCTGATCGACCCGATCCCGGTTCCCGGCTCCGGCGCCCGGCTTCAGGACGAGCTGTGCGTCGCCGAGATCCGCGGCCGGATCGACGCTCTCCGCGCCTGACGTCTCTAAGCCGCCGGCGCGGTGGCCGCTGCGGCCTCGATCCGCTCGACGTCGCTGCGGCGAAGCAGCGAGACGAGCACCACGAGCCCGACCAGGACGAACGCCGCACTGCCTGCGAACGCGACGTGGAAGCCGTCGACGAGCGCCTGCGAGCTCGAGACGCCGTGGACGCTGTTGGTCTTGCTCGCCGCGAGCGTCGAGAGGATCGCGAGCCCGAGTGCGCCGCCGATCTGCTGCGACGTGTTGAAGAGGCCGGACGCGAGCCCCTGGTCCTTGTCCTCGAGGCCCGTCGTCGCGACAAGCGTGAGCGGCACGAACACGAAGCCCAGGCCGAGCGAGGTCACCACGAGCCCCGGAAGCAGGTCGGAGACGTAGGTGCCCCCGACCGAGATCTGGGTGAGTAGGAGCATCCCCGCGGCCGTCACGATCATCCCGAAGATCGCGACGGGGCGCACGCCGAGCTTCGGTGCGAAGCGCGAGGCAAGTCCCGCCGAGATGACGATGCCGAAGGTGAACGGCAGGAACGCGAGCCCCGCCTTCAGCGGCTCGTAACCAAGTACCCGCTGCAGGTAGAGCGAGTTGAAGAAGAACATCGCGAAGAGCCCGGACGCGACCAGGAACATGACGACGTTCGCCACACTCAGCGAGCGGGTGCGGAAGATCGAGAGCCGCACGAGCGGCCCCTTCGCCCTCAGCTCGACGAAGACGAACCCGACGAGCAGGATCGCCGCGACCGCGAACGTCGCGATCGTTCGCGGGGCGCCCCACCCATGCTCCTCCGCCTCGACGATCGCGTAGACGAGCGTCATCAGCCCGCCGGTCACGCAGATCGCCCCGAGCACGTCGAAGGTGCGATGCGCGGTTTCGTCCCTCGACTCGGGCAGGTAGCGCAGCGCCGCGATGAACACGACGATCCCGACCGGGACGTTGACGAAGAACACCCACGGCCACGAGATCAGCTGCGTGATCGCTCCGCCGAGGATCAGCCCGACCGCGCTCCCTCCGATCGCGATCGCCGCCCACACGCCAAGCGCCTTGGCGCGGTCGGCCCCCTCCTCGAACGTCGTCGTGATGATCGCGAGCGCGGCCGGCGAGATGAACGCGGCGCCGAGCCCCTGGAGCGCACGCGAGCCGATCAGCATCCCGGAGCTTGTCGAGAGGCCGTCGAGCAGCGACGCCGCGGTGAACACGACGAGGCCGAACAGGAAGAAGCGCTTGCGTCCGAGCAGGTCGCCCACGCGGCCGCCGAGGAGCAGGAAGCCGCCGAAGACGAGGGTGTAGGCGTTGACGATCCACTGGAGGTTCGTCTCCGAGAGCCCGAGGTCTTTCTGGATCGACGGCAGCGCGACGTTCACGACGGTGCCGTCTAGAACGACCATGAACTGCGCGAAGCAAATGATGACGAGCACCAACCACCGGTTGGTCGAATGGCGCATCGATTCCCCCTCCAGGAAGCTGCCGGCCAGTCGGCCCAGCCTAGCCAACGGATACCTCCCGAGAGCGCGCGAGCGTCGGGCCGCGATTCGTGTCACTGCCCCGATACCGAGGGGTGGCTCGAACGCATCGAAATAGTCGACTTCGCCCACCAGGTCCCGATAGAAATGCTGTATCCGGAGGCGACGGCGGGCGTAAAGGAGGTGCAGACGATGCAGTCGGCGAAGTCCAGAAACCTGGTCCTGGCGGCGATGATCTTCGCCGTCTCGATGATGTTCATCGACCAGACGATCGTCTCGATCGCGGCGCCGAACATCCAGGAGGAGCTCGGGCTGACCGCGACCGGCGTTCAGTGGGCGATCAACGCCTACCTGCTCTCCCTCGCGGCGTTCTTCGCCTTCGGCGGGCGCCTCGCCGACACGATCGGCCACCGGCGGATGGTGACGCTCGGCGTGCTCGTCTTCGCGGGCGCCTCGGCGATGTGCGGGTTGACGCCGAAGGGCTCCATCGCCGAGGCGTGGCTCGTCACGTTCCGCGCCGTGCAGGGCTTCGGCGGCGCGATCATGTTCCCGGCCGCGCTCGCGATCGTCGTGCAGACCTTCGCGCTGCACGAGCGCGGCAAGGCGCTCGCGCTGTTCTTCGGGATCGCGGGCGGCCTGACTGCGGTCGGCCCTGCGCTCGGCGGCTTCCTGACCCAGTGGACGTGGCGGGCGATCTTCTGGGTCAACATCCCGGTCGCTGCGATCGCGCTCGTGCTGATCGCGCTCTCGAAGCCCGTAACAGACCACAAGCCGGCCAGGATGGACTTCCGCGGACTGGTCGTTCTCGCGACCGGGGTCGCGCTCAGCATCGCCGGGTTCCAGCAGTCGGCGACCTGGGGCTGGACGGATCCCCGCACGATCGCCTTTGTCGTCGTCGGTGCGGCCCTGCTCGTCGTGTTCTTCTTCCTCGAGCGGCAGACGGAGTCGCCGCTGATCAACGTGCGGATCTTCCGGATCCGCCCCTTCTTCGTCGAGAACCTCGTCCTCGGCACCTCGAACCTCGTGTTCATCCCGATCTTCTTCTTCGCGAGCGAGTACTCGCAGCTCTCCCTCGGCAAGTCGGCCTCGGCCGCGAGCCTCGTGCTGCTGTATTTCTTCGTCGGGTTCGTCGTGGCCGCGCAGATCGGCGGGCGGATGCTCGACCGCGTCGGTGCCAAACGGCCGGTCGTAGTCGGCTGCACGCTCGCAGCCGTTGGCTTCTGGCTCTGGGGCAAGAAGGTGACCGGGCTCGACTCGGGCGCCCAGATCCCGTTCGTGATCCTGACCGGCGCCGGCATGGGCTTCATGCTGGGCCCCGCGAGCACCGATGCGGTCAACCGGGCCTCACGGCTCTCGTACGGCGAGGCGACCGGCATCACCCAGACCGTCCGGAACTACGCCGCCAGCCTCGGCCTCGCGATCCTCGGGAGCCTGCTCGTCTCGCAGCTGCACGGCAGGCTCACCACCTCACTCACGACTCAGGGCCTCGCCCACGATCAGGCCGCCGCCGAGGCTTCGAAGATCACGGAGTTCCACGGCGGTGCGGGAGCCGGCAAGATCCCCGGCTTCGTGAAGCTCGACTTCGCCCACGCGACGCAGACTGTGTTCTACGTGATGGCCGCGATCATGGCCGTCGCCGCTGTCGTCGCACTGTTCGGGCTGAAACGCGGTGTACAGGAGGAGGCGGAGGCGGCCGTCGGAGCTCCGGAAGCGGCGTAGCTCAGTGGTAGCGCACCTGCCTCGTGCGCTCACCGATGGCGCTCGCCGCATCGAACAGCTCCTCGCGCACGGCTTCGACCGTCAGCAGAAACTGCGGCCAGCCGGGCCCACCGTTGGCGGCGGCTTCACTGAATGGCCGTTCCGAGAGGATGACGGTTACCGGCAGCAGTCGTCGAAGGCCGCCGATCGCGAGCGAAGCACGCATCGCTATCTGTAGGTCGCGGAACTCCTCCGCGCGAAGGGCTGCTTGAGCGTCCTGCAACCGGCGAACGTGTTCGAGAAGCCCCTCAATCCATTTGAGGCGTTCGTGCGCATCGTCGCGGTCGCGCTCGTGCTGAGCGGCTTGCTGGGCCCGTCGTGAGACCCCTAGCGCCAGGTAAGCGATCCAGGTTGCGAGCGCCGCCACGATCAGACCAAGGGTCGCGAGGAATACGGCCACGGGACGAGCCTAGAGTCTCGGCGCTCGCGCCGGTGGGCGACCGCAACCGCGCGTTCGGGTGAGAAGGCGAGGTCGACGTATGGTACAATGCCATATATGAAGCGGACGACGATCTACCTTCCCGACACCCTGAAGCAGCGAGTGGAGAGGATGGCGAGAGAGCGCGATGTCTCCGAGGCGGAGGTGATCCGGGCGGCCATCGATGAGTTCACACGCGGCGGGGTCCGGCCGGCACCGACATTGCCCCTCTTCGCGTCGCTCGGCTCGGCCGATCTTTCGGAGCGGATCGACGAGCTCCTTGCCGACGGCTTCGGACGCGATTGATCCTGCTCGACACGAGCGGGCTGCTGGCGGCACTCGTCGCTGACCAGCGCTGGCATCAGCAGGCCCGAGAGGCCCTCGAGCGGTCAGGCCCCCCGTTTGTGCTCTCACCATTCGTGCTCGCCGAGCTCGACTACCTACTCACCCGAGAAAGCGGCACTGCAGCTGAACTTGCCCTGCTCGGCGAGGTCGCCGCCGGTGCCTACGACCTCGTGCCTTTCCTCGCCGAGGACATCAGCGATGCGACCACGGTGATCGAGCGCTATCGCGATCTCGGTATCGGCCTCACCGACGCCTCGATAGTCACACTCGCGGGCCGCTTTCGCACCGAGTCCGTGCTCACACTCGACGAGCGACACTTCCGAGCCCTACGGAGTCCACGAGGGAAGCCATTCACGATCCTCCCAGCTGACAACTAGCACCGCGCACGTGATCAGCAGGCCGCGACCGCGACCTTGACCGAGAGCGTCTCCTCGGCGTTCCCCTTGAATACCCCGCGCGTCGGAGGGACGTCGGCGTAGTCGCGGCCGACGGCGACGCGGACGTACTTCTCGTCCTGCTCGCGGCGGTGGGTCGGGTCGAACGAGACCCAGCCGCGCTCGTCGTCGTGGACATCGACCCAGGCATGCGAGGCGCCGTGTCCGTCCGCGAGCGCCTCGTCGTAGAGGTAGCCGCTGACGTACCGGGCCGGGATGCCGACATGGCGGCAGGCGGCGATCAGGACGTGCGCGAAGTCCTGGCAGACGCCGCGGCCGAGCTCGAGCACCTCGCGGGCCGGAGTCTGCACCGACGTGGCGCCCTTCTCGTACTTGAGCCGGTTTGCGACCGTCTCCATCAGGGCGTGGGCGCGGACGGCGTTCGGCCCGTGGGCCGGCGTCTCGAGCGGCCCGTCCAGCGTCGCGTACCGCGTCGGCTGCAGGTACTCGTGCAGCTCGAGCAGCGTCGGCGGAGCGGTGTCGACCAGTGACGAGGTGAGGACCTCGCTGGTCGCCGAGACGGTCAGCCGGTCGTGAGGCTCGAGGATGTCGAAGTGGCCGACGGCGTTGCCGAGGTGGTCCCTGAAGCCGTGGACGCGGACGCCGCGCGGCTCGGTCTCGAGCCGGAACGAGATGCAGCGCTGGCCGCCGGACTCGAGCGGCTGCAGGCGCAACTCGGTCGACGCCTCGACGATCGGGGCCGTGTAGCTGAAGACGGTCGAGTGCTCGACGCGAAGCCTCATCGCGGCCGTCACTGTTGCTGCTGCTGGGCCTGCGCGTAGGCGCCGGGGACGAAGGCATGGGTCTTGAAGAACGTGGAGGCGATCTCCTCGCCGGTGCTCGCGATCCCCTGCAGCACGCGCTCGAGCAGGTGATTCAGCCGCTCTCCTTCGAGCTCGGTGAACTCCAGGAACACGAGCTCGGAGGTGAGCCGGCCGATCGCTCGCTCCGGGCTGCCGCCGCCCCCGATCGCCTCGAGCGACCGGCGGCAGCCCTCGAGGCAGAAGAGCACCGTGCGCGGGCACGCGCGATCGAGCAGCAGGTACTCGAGCACCCGCGAGCTGCGAAGCCAGGAGCTCTCGGCCTTGCGGAACGCCTCGAACGCTCCGCAGAGCTTGAGCAGGAAGATCAGCTGCGCCGTCTCCTCGAGCGTCTCGACGGGCAGCGCCGCGACCGGCGGGTACTCGACCGAGAGGATCCGGGCTGTCATGTCCGCCCGCTCGATGTGCGCGCCGAGGCGCAGCAGCTCGTAAGCCTCGCCGCGCGGAAGCGTCGCGCGCATCACGCCCTGGAAGCCATGCGATCCCTGGCGAACACGCACGAACTGGCGGTGCTGCGCATGCATCACGCCCTGCAGGCGGCTGCCGGCGAGGTAGAGGTGGAGGCGGTTCAGCTCCTCCCACATCTCGGTCGAGATCTGATCGCGGACGCCGCGTGCGTTCTCCCGCGCCTGCGAGATGCACGAGGTGACGGCGTTCGGGTTCTGCGGCCCCCAGAGCAGGAACTCGCTGACGGACTCCGCCGTGTAGTCGTCGAAGTGCTCGCGGTAGATCTCGTCGCACCCGACGAGCAGCAGCAGCCGCCGCCAGGCCTGGTCGCGGCCCGTCGGGTCGGCGTCGAGGAGCGAGTGGAAGTTGACGTGCACGATCCTGCTGACGAGCTCGGCGCGCTCGACGTAGCGGGCCGTCCAGTACAGCGATTCTGCGACGCGGCTGAGCATCAGCGCAGCACCCAGGTGTCCTTGCTGCCGCCGCCCTGCGAGGAGTTGACGACGAGCGACCCGGGCCGCAGCGCGGCGCGGGTCAGGCCGCCGGGCACCACTGTGACCCGCTCGCCGTGCAGGACGAACGGGCGCAGGTCGATGTGCGCTGGCCGGAGCGTGTCCATGTAGATCGGCTGCCGGCTGAGGGCGATCGTTGGCTGCGCGATGTAGTTGCGAGGACTTGCCTCGATCAGGCCGCGGAACTCCTCCCGCTCCGCCGCGCTCGCCATCGGCCCGACGAGCATGCCGTGGCCGCCGCTCTCGTCGACCGGCTTCACGACGAGCTCCTCGAGGTGGTCGAGCATGTAGCGCCGGTCGCCGTCGTCGATCGCGAGATAGGTCGGCACCTGCGCGAGCACCGGCTCCTCGCCGAGGTAGTAGCGGATCATCTCGGGGACGAACTTGTAGACCGCCTTGTCGTCGGCGGCGCCTGTGCCGAGCGCGTTCGCGAGCGTCACGGTCCCGGCGCGGTAGGCGTTCATCAGCCCGGGCGCGCCGAGCAGCGAGTCGTTGCGGAACGCGAGCGGGTCGAGGAACTCGTCGTCGACGCGGCGGTAGATCACGTCGACGCGCTCGAGCCCCCGGGTCGTCCGCATGTAGACGGCCTCGTCGTGGCAGACCAGGTCGCCGCCCTCGACGAGCTCGACACCCATCTGGCGCGCGAGGAACGAGTGCTCGAAGTAGGCAGAGTTGTGGACCCCCGGCGTCAGCACGACGACGGTCGGGCTCGCCGATCCTGGCGGCGCGGCCGCGAGGAGCGCGGCTAGCAGATCCTGGGGGTAGTGGTCGATCCCCCGGACGCCGCACCGCGCGAAGAGGTCGGGGAAGGTGCGCTTCATCGCGGCCCGGTTCTCGAGCATGTAGCTGGCGCCGGAGGGCGAGCGGAGGTTGTCCTCGAGCACGAGGTACTCGCCGTCGCCGTCGCGGATCACGTCGACCCCGGCGATGTGCGCGTAGATGCCGCCCGGTGGGTCGAGCCCCATCATCTCGCGCCTGAAATGACGCGCGCCGAGGACGAGCTCGGCCGGAATCCGGCCCTCACGGAGGATTCGCTGCTCGTGGTAGACGTCGTGCAGGAACAGGTCGAGCGCCTGCACGCGCTGGATCAGGCCGCGCTCCAGCTTGTCCCACTCGGCGCCCGGGATCACGCGCGGGATCAGGTCGACGGGAAAGATCCGCTCGATCGCGTCCTCCTCGTCGTAGACCGTGAATCCCACCCCCTGATTGAGGAACGAGGCGTCGGCGGCGCGGCGGCGCTCCTCGAACTCCTCGACCGTCAGCGTCGAGAGCTGCCGGTGTAGAGCCTCGTAGTGCGGGCGCGGGTTGCCCTCCAGGTCGAACATCTCGTCGTAGAAGACGGAGCCAGGGTCGTAGCTCGCTCCGAGGAGCGAAGAAACGGGTCGTTGAACGGGTGCGCTGGGCATGGTCGAGAGAGGATCGAGATCGAGCCCCTTCGCCCGGCGTGCGTCCGCCGGCGGACGCTCCGCGAAAGTGTGACAGATCGCCTACCGGCCCGGAGCAAGCATCCGCCCGGTCACTGCACGAGCGGGCCCGACGAGGGTCTCCTGGAGCCGTCTGGCGGCATCGAGGTGATCGCCCGTCCAGATGATCCGGACGCCGGTGTCGGTCGCGTTCCCGGCCCCGTCGTGGAGATCGCGTCCGACAGCGTCGAGAAGGGCCTTGACGGCAGCCTCGCCGCGGTCGAGCGGCTCGGGGACTGAGCCTCGGCCCAACAGGGCGGCCGCGAGCTCGTCGTACCACCCGACCACCGAGCCGGCGATCTTCATCAGCTCGACTCTCGCGGCCTGACGATCGCCGCCGTCGGGGGCGCCCACGCCGCGCTCCCAGAGATCGAGCACCGCATCGGCGGCGAGCCGAACTCCGACGACGCCGTTCACGAGCCCCGTCACATCGGCGAGGGGCACCTTCTTCGCAGCGCGCTCGGCGAGGTAGGTGCGGAACGCGTCGTCGAGCCGCCGTGCGGTGGCTGCAGCGCGCGCAGCCTCGGCCTCCGGTGGGGGCGGCACCTGCCGGTCACAGCACGCGGCGCCGAAGTCGACTGCGGCGGCCAGGTAGCGGGCACTGTCGGCGTACGCCTCGGCGAGCTCCTGCGCGAGCGCCTTCCCGGCGCCACGAGGCCAGAAGAGCAGCCCGACCACGAGGCTGACGGCGAAGCCGATCGCGACGTCCTCGATGCGGACGAGCCCGACCCTCCAGCCCGCCGGGGCGATGATGTTGAACAGGATCACGATCGTGACTGTGAACGCCGCCTGCCCTGCCTCGAACGACACCGCGGCAGGTGCGAACCCGGCCACGAGAACGGCGAGAGGGAGCAGGATCCAGAGGAGCGTCGTGTTGGTTCCGATCAGGGCCACGATCGCCCCACCCACCACGACCCCGGCCGCCGTCCCGGCGAGGCCGCGCACGACGCTCTGGCCGGTGCTGAGCGCGTTCGAGCGCAGCACCGAGAGCGTGCCGAGCACGACCCAGAACGAGTGCTGGACACCCGACATGCTGGCGACGAGCACGGCGAGGCTGAGCCCGGCCGCCCCACGCAGGCTGTTGTGGAGCCAGACCGAGTGCGGCTCGAAGTGCGCGACCGCGCGCTGCTGGAAGGCCGACACGGTTCCCGGCAGAACTGAAGGCCGTCGGCCGAGCATCCGCCTGAGCCAGCTGCGCCGGTCGGCGGCGGAGGCGATCTCGGCATTCTCGGCGATCTGGGACGCCGCGAACGCGAGCTCCTGCGCCCGGAAGCTCGGATCGAGAGCCGACACGACCGCGGTGGCGCCGTCGTCGTTCGCCGGCAGGTCGGCCATGGTGGCGGTCTCGACGCCGCCCAGCCCGGCGCGAAGCCCGGCGAGCGCCTCGGTCAGGCCCGTCGCATCGGGCGACCGCCCTTCGAGCAGATCGGCCGCGCGCTCGAGAACGTTCGCCGCCGACGACTTGACCGCGCACACGCTCCCGTTCGCGTGGGCCCCGGCCGGTCGGACGGGGGACTGCGCGACGATCGCGTCGAGCCACGCGATCTCGTCGACGAGGCGAACGACCGCCCGGGCCGCCGTGCTCAGCCCGGTCGGCCGGTACGGGGTCGCGAGGAACGTCCGCTGGAGCGCCGTGGTCGCCGCCGAGGCGCGCTCGACCGCGTCTTCGTGAGCGATCCGCCGGGTCTCCCCACCCGAGAGGAGGTACTCGGCGTTGGCACGGATCTGCGCGGCAAGCGCCCGGCAGGCGGCGATCGCGGCCCCTCTGAGCCGGTCAGCCGTCGGAGCCGGCCAGAGCAGCCAGATCGCAAGCAGCGAGGCCGCGGCAGCCGTCCCCCAGCCGGCGAGCCGCTCCGGGATCGCCGAGGCGGGAGCGGCGATCGACACCGGCAGGATGAGCGCAAGCAGCAGGGAGACGGTGGCCCCCGCGAGCACCGAGCTGACGACGCCCGAGAAGAGGATCCCGAGCGCGACGACCGCCGTCACGGCGACCGCCGTCCACGTCGAGCGCGATGCGAGCGTCCCCACGCACACGAGGCATGCGCCCGCGAGCCCGAGTGCCGCCTGCGACCCGAGCCGCGTGCGCATCGGGCCGGTGAAGTCGACCAGGAGCAGCATCGAGAACGAGCCGAACGCGGCGAAGACGGCGAAGTTCGGGTTCTCGACCACCTTCTCACCGACCGCAAACGCCGCCGGCATCACGATCGCGCCGCGGCCGGCCCGGCGCAGTGCAGTCAGATTCGGGTCGCGACTCAGGACCCAGGCGCGGATTCCGTTGAGCGGGCCGATCACAGCCGAACCTCTATCAGGGCAGGGCCGCCGCACCTCGAAGACCGATGCTTACGTTCGGCGATTTTCGGGAACCAGTGCTCGAGCAGGCAGGCCGATGATCGAGACCGAGACCCCTCCCAGAGCCCTGTCGAGCGTCGAGGTCGACTCCAAGTCGGCCGCCCGACGCGCCTTCGAGACGACGATCGTCGTCATTGCGACGGTGGTGGCGGCAGTCGCGCTGTGGAAGCTCAAGGTGCTCGTCGCCCTCCTGCTCGCGGCGTTCGCGATCTCGGCCGCGATGCGCCCGGGAGTCGATTGGCTTGCGCACCGGAAGGTGCCGCGCCCGGTCGGCGTGCTGCTCCACTACCTCGCGCTGCTCGGCGTGTTCGGCCTGATGCTCGCGTTCGTTGTGCCCCGGATGGTCACGCAGGTTCAGGTGGCTCTCGCCGCGCACCCGCATGTGACGAAGGACAGCGGGATCAAGGACCGGATCCTGAACGCCCTCCAGGTGCGGCTGCACCACCTCCCGGCCACCGACAGGCTGATCCACCCCGCTCTTTCCGCCGGCACCGAGGCGATGAAGGTCCTGATCGCCATCCTGTTCACGCTGGCCGCCGCTGCCTACTGGCTGTTCGAGCGCGACCGGGCCGTCGATTTCGTGGCCGGCCTCGTGGCCCGCCCGCGCCGCAAGAAGCTGCGGGACACGTGGGAGCTCATCGACCAGAAGCTCGGCGCGTTCATCCGGGGCCAGGTCGTGATGATCACCCTCGTCTGCACCCTCTCCTCGATCGCGTTCGTGCTCGTCGGCGAGCCCTACTGGCTCCTGCTCGGCATCGCGACCGGGATCCTCGAGATCGTTCCGGTCGTCGGACCGGCGGCAGCGATGGTGCTCGCTGCCGGCGCCGGGCTGACCGTCTCGTGGCATGTTGCGGCGCTCGCGGTCGGCGCGCTCCTCGCCCTGCGACTCGTGCAGGACTACCTGATCTCGCCCCGGGTGCTCGGCGGAGCCGTGGGGCTGCCGCCGCTCGTCGTCCTGGTCTCCGTGTTCGCGATCAGCCTGCTGCTCGGCGGGTTCTACGTGCTTCTGTCCGTCCCGATCGCGGCGCTCGTAGTCACCGTCGTCGACGTGGTCGTGCGCGGCGTCGATCCTGCGGAGGAGGATGTCCCCACGGTGCTGTTCACCGCGAAGGACGCCGAGCCGAGCTAGCGCTAGACGTCCGTCGGCTCCCGCCAGAGCCGTCGCGCTGCGACCACGTTGATCTCGGCTGATACGAGCACGATCGTCGCGGTCAGGTAAATCCAGGAGAGAAGGCCGATCACGAGCGCGAACGTTCCGTAGACGTTCGACGCGTTCGTCAGCGTGCGCCCGACGTAGTACGACCCGACGAGTTGAAGCACCTGGTAGCCGGCAGCGGCAGCGGCGGCGCCGACCCGCAGCGTCCGGGTCTCGACCGATCCGAGGGTCAGCAGCCTGAACGCAAGCCAGAAGAGGAAGAAGTTGGCAACGAGCGAGCCCACGACCGTCCCGGCGCGCAAGGCGATGCCGAGACTGCCGCCGTTCGCGCCGATCCCGGTCAGCACCGCGGTCGTGAGCAGCCCCGCGCCGAGTACCGCGAGCAGCCCGAGGGCGCGAAGGCGTGACGAGACGAGACCCGGAAGCTCATCGGCGGGGACGCCCCAGATCCGGTTCATCGCGTTCTCCGCGGCGAGGAACACCGACGTCCCGGTCCACAGAGAGACGGCAATGCCGACCGCGAGGGCGAGCCCACTGCCCTTGAGCGAGTGCTGCTCGAGCTCCGGCCCGATGATCGGAAACTGACCGAGGGCCGAGTCGACGATCCGATGCTGGAGCCCCGGTCGGCCGTCGAGCACATAGCCGAGCACGGTCACGAGCACGAGTAGCAGCGGAAAGAGCGAGAAGAATCCGTAGTAGGAGATCGTCGCCGCGAGGTACCCCGCCCGGTCGTCGCTGTACTTCCGCTTGACCGCGAGCGGGAACGCAATCGCGGCGTGTCGCCTTCGGAGACGGTCGAACCAGAGCGCGGCCGCTGCCTTGCGCTCGCGTCCGGCGGTCAACTGAGCGCGGCCGATCACAACACTGGCCTTTCCGTGCGGGGCCAGGGCCAAACGTGACCGACGTTTCGACCCTTCCCGGCGCGGGCAACCCAGAACCGGATCCCACGCTCGCAGCGTCGTGCGGCATGGCCGCTTCCGCCGGGTTTCTGGCGCTTCCCCGGCGGACACGGAGATGAGCGCCTCTCCATGGGTGCCGGCGGCTGCGAGCGCGGGCCACCCGTTCTCCCGAGGTCGTGGACCTGGTCAGGAACGGCGATAGGCTCGGCGCGATCAAGCTCTACCGCGAGCTGACCGGCGCGTCGGGCGATGACGCGCGCGACGTTCGTCAACGGCCTCTAAGCGACCGGCCGCCCACGCTCGAGTGGGGTTTTGGCGGACGGCGATCGGGGTACTTCCACGAGCACCTCCAACCCCCGGGCCCCGGCTCACCCCGGAGCTCGATCGAGGTTGGTGCGGTGCGCCCGGCGACACGAGGGGGAGTCGTCGGGCGCTTACCGTTTAAAGCTGGACCGCGAAATACGCTGCTGGTTTTTGGTGCAGTAAAAGCGGGTATCAGACAGGTCAGTGAAGGCAAGGACGGAGGTGAGAATAACATGCTTTGGCTACTCTTGCTCATTCTTCTTATCATCGCAATCGGCGGTGGACTTATTGTCTCGAAATTTCTCTTCCTCGTGCTGATCGCGGTTCTCATCGTCGCCCTTGTCGGCGCGATGAGCGGTAGAACGGTCTAGGCGACGCGGCAGGCGCTTCCCGTCGGAGGCGCCTGCCGCGACGCCCAGCCGGCGGCGCTCGCCGTATCAGGAGACGACGTCTGCGCGCGAGTCGACGACGCCGAGCTGGTCGATCACGTTCGTGATCTCGAGCGCCTTCCGAACAACCCCCTCGACCGGGCTGACGACCCGGAAGTCAACTCCTCGCTCATCTAGCTGCCGCTGATGGCGGATCAAGCTGTTGATCGCTGCCGAGTCGAGGAACGTCGCCTCGGACAGATCGACGATGACCCGCTTGGCGGCGTCCTGAACGCCGTCGATGGCGGTCGCAAGCTCCGGAACGGTCGCCATGTCAACCTCTCCTGCGACCTCGAAGATCACTGTGTCGTCTTCCCATGAAGAACGAACTCCGAATGGAATCTCGGTCACGTGCCTCCGTCGTCCGGCGCCGCAAGGTAACAGACGGACGGCGGTCGAACAACCCCAATTCCAGTTCGTATGTCCTCGAGAGGCGCGGGGCGGCCGGCTAGCGGCGCCCGGTGCCGGGCACCGGGTACGGCGTACCCGGATCAGGCACGGGGTACGGGGTGCCCGGGTCGGGCACGGGATACGGCGTTCCGGGATCGGGCGGGCCGGGCTCGGGCGCGGGCTCTGGCGGGTCGACGCGGCGCGATGTCGGTAGCTGTCTGATCCCCCCCCCCCCCCTCCTCCGCCCCTCTCCACGGGCGCTCATCAGGTTCACGACGGTGACGGAGACGGTCGAAGTCCACCCGGTTGGCGGCGGCTTGCACAGCCTCCGGCCCGAAAACGAACTGATGTGATTTGGCGTCCATGCCCGGGTGATATCCCACAGCTGCGAATTGCAACCCTCGCGAGTCGATTCTTCAGGGCAGTCGTGCGGGAGCCACGTCGTCCTCCGCGAGCCCGGCGGTGGGGCCCGCGGGCCCGGCCAGTGCGAACTCCCGGAGCGCCGACCGCAGCGCGGCGGGGCTCTCCACGACGTACTCGTGCTCGAGCGGGGTGCGTCTCGCTCCCTGACGGATCCCGCCGACATGGATGGCGATGGAGCCGTCCGGAAGCACCCGGAACAGGTCGTTGTCGGTCGCGTCGTCCCCCGCCGCGAGAATGATCCCCGGGTCCGGGGCAGCGGCAGCCAGGACACCCTCGAGGTACACGCCCTTGTTGACGCCTCGGGCCCTGACCTCGATCACGCGGCGGCCGGGGAGAACCTCGGCGGAGATCCCGGCGAGCATGTTCTCGAGCGCAACCAGGAGCTCCCGGGCGCGCCAGATCCCGTACTCGGGCTCCGCCTGGCGATAGTGCCAGGCAACGCTCGCGGTCTTCCGCTCGACCATCGTCCCCGGGACGTCCGCGGCAACGCGCCGGAACAGCCGTTCGACCCGCGGGAGCCAGTGAAGATCGACGTCGAGCGGCGCCGTCCACTCCCCGCCCGCCGGGCGAACCAGGTACCCGTGCTCGGCACAGAGGGAGATCGGCAGATCGCCGAGCCAGGCGTCGAGCGACTCGCGTGTCCGGCCGCTGACGACGTGGACGCTCGTCGAAGGCAGCTCGGCGAGGTCGCGGAGAAGATCGCGGATCTCGGTGGTGGGAGCGGCGAGGTCCGGATGGCCGACGAGCTCACGAAGCGTGCCGTCGTAGTCGAGCATGAACGCGCGCTTCGGAGCCTCTGCGAGCAGGCGGCCCACCCGCGACCGCGCCGCACCGTCGAGCGGCCGAGCCAGCCGAGCCTCGGAACGCGCGAACCGCTCGAGCCGTCCGAGGAACGACTGAGCCCACCTGGCGCTATCGAGCTGCTCGACACGGCTCGCCATCAGCTCGAGGCGCCTGCGGCGCTCTGGAGCATCCAGGGCGAGCGCCTCGACGAGCCTCGCAGCGAGCTCGTCGACATCCCAGGGGTTCACGAGCACGGCGCCCGGCAAGACGTGCGCTGCGCCCGCGAACTCGCTCAGGAGCAGCGCGCCTCTCTGACTGGCGCCCCCGCCGGGATCGTCCGTCTGGCACTGGATGAACTCCTGCGCGACGAGGTTCATGCCGTCACGGAGCGGCGTCACCATCATCACGTCGGCCCGACGGTAGAGGGCGACCAGCTCGGACGGCGAGACCGAGCGATGCACGTACGCGACGGGAGAGTGCCCCAGCCGCCCGAAGCGTCCGTTGATGTGGGCGATCCGCATCTCGATCTCGTCGCGCATCGCCCGGTACTCGGCGCTCTCGAGCCGCGAGGGCACGAGCACCTGGAGCATCGTCACGCGATCGGCGAGGTCCGGATCCTGCTCGAGCGCGCGCTCGAACGCGTCGAGCTTCTGCGGGATGCCCTTGGTGTAGTCGAGCCGCTCGACGCCGAGGACGAGCTGCAGGCCGTCGTAGCGCTCGTCGAGCTCGGCCTCGACCGGCGCCGTTTCCGGGGCGCGCAGGCTCGCGCGGAAGCTCTCCACGTCGATGCCGATCGGGTGCGCGCCGATCCCGATCGTGCGATCGTCGTAGTCGATCGTGTCGGGGCCGGTCTCGATCCCGAGCACCCGGAGGCATGAGGAGCGAAAATGTCGGGCATAGTCGCCCGTATGAAACCCGATGTAGTCGGCACCCAGGATCCCACGCAAGAGGTCGGTCCTGGCGGGGAGGATCCGATAGATCTCCGAGGACGGGAACGGGATGTGCAGGAAGAATCCGATGGCGAGATCGGGCCGCAGAGCCCGCAGGAGACGCGGAACGAGCGCCAGGTGGAAGTCGTGAACCCACACCCGGGCTCGTGGCGCGCTGACGGCGGCAATCGCCTCGGCGAAGCGCTGGTTGACGTCGGCGTAGACGTCCCACGCCTCGCGCGTGAAGTGCATGCGGTCGACGAAGTAGTGGAAGAGCGGCCAGAGCGTCTCGTTGCAGATCCGCCCGTAGAAGGCCTCCTGCTCGGCCTCGTTCAGCAGCACCGGCGAGCAGCCGTTCTCGACGGCCAGCCGCGCGACCTCGTCCTCGGCCTCCGGCGGGACGACCATCCCCGGCCAGCCCACCCAGACCGCACCCTCCCTTGCGCCCTGCAGGGCCGTCACGAGCCCGCCCGAGCTCGGCTCGAGCCGAAGCTCGTCGCCGTCGAACGCGAGCGTGAACGGGAGCCTGTTGCTCGCGATCACAAGATCGCTGCATGCTTCGGCCGGGGGGTCAACGCTCACGTTTCCGTCCTACCCCGGAATGACGCCGCGTAAGCCGTGACCGACTCAATGGGCATTGTCGGCAACTGCTCGACGACAGCGCTCGTCTCGCGAGGATCGATCGAATGGCTCTGCTGGCCTCGCCCCGACTCGAGCTTCGTCTTCGGGCCGCTCCTCGACCGTGAGAAGGGCGGCGAGTTCACGGTCGAGGGTGTCGACGCCGACACGATCACCCACGGCTATGTGGAGAACACGAACGTCTTGCGCACGATCTTCTCGGGGCCGGACGGCTCGTTCGAGCTGCTCGACTTCGCCCCTCGGTTCGTTCTCTACAACCGCGCCTTCAAGCCCTCGATGCTGCTGCGGATCATCCGTCCGCTGGAAGGCGACCCTCGCGCGATCGTCCGCTGCAGCCCCGTCTACGACTACGGGCGGATCGTCGCCTCGTCCTGGCGCTCGTCGAACCACATCGAGTACACCGGCCTCGGCACACCGCTGCGGCTGACGACGAACGTGCCGCTCACCTATGTCGAGGACGGCCGTCCGTTCCTGCTCGACCGTGACTACCACTTGGCGCTGACCTTCGGCGAGCCGCTCGAGGCGGGCCTCGAGGATACGGCCGAGCGCTTCCTCACGAGCACCGTCGAGCACTGGCGCGACTGGGTGAAGCGGACGCGTGTGCCGCGCGACTACCAGCGCGAGGTGATTCGCTCGGCGCTGGTGCTGAAGCTCCACCAGTACGAAGACACGGGCGCGCTGCTCGCCGCGACGACCACGAGCCTTCCGGAGCACCCGGGGTCCGGCCGCACCTGGGACTACCGGTACTGCTGGCTCCGCGACTCGTACTTCACGCTGAACGCGCTCGAGCGGCTCGGTCACGCCACCGAGATGGAGCGTTTCCTCGTCTTCCTCCGAAACCTCGCCGAGGAGCGCGAGGGAGAGCTCCAGCCCGTCTACACGATCTCCGGCGCCGACCACGCCGAGGAGACGGAGCTGCCCCACCTCGCCGGCTACCGGGGCGAGCAGCCGGTTCGGATCGGCAACCAGGCCTTCCATCATCTCCAGAACGACGTGTACGGCGAGATGATCCTGGCGGTCAGCCGACTCATCCTGGACGCGCGCTTCACCGGCTCGATCGCGACGCCGCGCGCCGTCGAGCTCGTCGGAGAGCTGCTCGAGCAGATCGAGACGCGGCTCGAGGACCCCGATGCCGGCCTGTGGGAGCTGCGGGGGGTGCGGAGGCTCCACAGCTTCACGCTGCTGATGCACTGGGCCGGCGCTCGCCGGGCGGCGGAGATCGGCGAGGCGTTCGGTGAGCCCGATCTGGTCGAGCGCGGCGCCGTGGTGGCGGTGCGGGCCGCCGATCTGCTCGACCAACGCTGCTGGGACGACGATCTCGCCGCCATCACCCAGTCCGCCGGCGAGCCGGCGATCGACGCGGCGCTCCTGCTCACCATCCATCTCGGCTTTCTCCGGCCCGAGGATCCCCGTGCGGAATCGCAGGTGCTCGCCACGCAGAAGGCGCTCGGTGTCGGCAACGGGCTGCTGCAGCGCTACGCCGTCCGCGACGACTTCGGGCTACCGAAGGCGGCGTTCACGGTCTGCTCCTTCTGGCTCGTCGAGGCGCTCGTCTCGATCGGCCGGCGGGACGAGGCGCAGGCGCTGTTCGACCTGCTGCTGTCGCTCGGAAACGACCTCGGGCTCTACAGCGAGGACATCCTTCCCGGGACGCTCGAGCAGAGCGGGAACTTCCCCCAGACCTACAGTCACGTCGGACTGATCAACGCGGCATTCAGGCTCTCCCGCGGCTGGGATTGAGCGCGTCCGGCGTTTACCGCCGGGCTCGCCGGAGATAACCCTCGTAAGACCATAGAGGGGGAAAACTGATGGGCATCACCTTTTCACTGCTACTGAGCGCCGCCGGCGCGATCATGATCTGGGCCGTCAACACGACGTCGTCCGGGTTCAACATCCACACAGCGGGCGTGATCCTGCTCATCGTCGGGATCATCGGTCTGATCCTCTCGCTCGCGTTCTGGTCGAGCTGGGGCGGCTTCGGCGGCTTCGGCCCGCGGGAGCCGCGCGAGGGCGACCACACTACTGTCGTTCGCTGAGGCTTACCTACCGAGCGGCGTGGCGCCGTCCAGCTGGGCGGCGCCACGCCGGCGCTCGAGCAGGATGCGCGTGCCCTGGGCGCCGGCTTCGATCTCGACCTTGTCCATCAGCCCGTTCATCAGGTGGATCCCGCGCCCGCGCTCGTCGCTCGGCTCGTTCACGACCCAGTGGCCCCGGTCGGCAATCTCGAGATGGAGCACATCCCCGACCAGGGCCGCCGAGAGCGACACCCCTCCCGGGCCGTGGCCGTCGTAGGCGTGCTCGACGGCGTTGTTACACGCCTCGCTCACCGCGAGCACGATCTCGGCGCCGACTCCCTCTTCGAACCCGACCCGCTGGAGCCACGCGCCCAGCCGCCGCCGGATCACGCGAAGGTTCTCGGGAACGGCAGGCAGCTCGATCACGAACGCCTGGGCCGGTTCGATTGCCGAGAGCAGGAGGGCGACATCGTCGCTCGGGGCTCCGATCGCTGCCGAGATCGCGGCCATCGCTTCGCGTCCGGTCAGCGAAGGAGCGCCGAGCATTGTCCGCCCGAGCACGTCGATCCCCTCGTCGATGCTCTCACCGCGCCGCTCGACGAGCCCGTCGGTGTACATCGCGAGCAGCGCGCGATCGGGCAGGCGAATCTCCTCCTCGATCAGGTCGGCCGGCTCGGCGACCCCGAGTGGGGGGGCTCCTGCCCGCTCGAGCCGCGTGACGCGGCCCGCGTCGGAGTCGAGCAACAGCGGCGGCGGATGCCCGGCGCTCGAGTACGACAGCACGCCCTCGAGCGGGTCGATGCTCACGCACACAGCGGTGATCATCTCGTCCTCGTTGACGTGGCGAAGCATTCGCCGGAGGATCTCGGCGGGCGACACCAGGTCGTAGGCGTAGGCACGGAACGTCCCGCGCATCCGGCCCATCACGGTCGCTGCGCCCACGCCGCGGCCGCTCACGTCACCGACGCAGAGCTGGAGGATCCCGTCGGGTCGAAGCAGCGCGTCGTACCAGTCCCCTCCGACTGCGATCCCGTCGCCGCCCGCGAGGTAGACCCCGGCCAGGCTCAGCCCCGGCGCCGCCGGCAGGTCGGCCGGCAGAAGGCTCTGCTGCAGCCGGACCGCGAGCTCGTGCTCGTGCTCGAACGCGCGGGCACGCTCGAGCGATTGGCCGGCCTGCGCGCCGAACGCCCCGAGGAGCTCCCACTCGCTCTTCGCGAGCCGCGGTCGCTCGGTGAGCAGCGCGATGCCGCCGACCGGGCCTCCTGCACGCGACGAGACCGGGTAGGCGTGGAGCGACTTGAGCCGGCGGCCGAACGCGAGGTAGAGGTCTCGCAGCGTCCGGTCGCGCTCGAGTGAGCGCGTCACGGGCCCCTCGGTCGTCAGCGCCGCGATCGAGCGAAGCCACACGCTGTCACCCGCGACGCGCCGCCAGCCGGGAAGGCGCGAGGTGGCCCTCGTCTCTTCCCCTCCCTCGGAATCCAGCGTGACAACGACGACGGCGTCCGGAAACACTTCCTGCACGGACTCGAGAACGACGTCGGCGATGTCGGCGGGTGTCGACGCGAGCGCGAGCGTTCGCGTGTACTTGCTCCACGATTGCGCCTGCTCGCCGCGGGTCTCGATCTCGCGGCGCGAGCGCTTCACGAGCAGGCCGAGGATCAGGAGCACGGCCAGCAGCGCCGCGCCGAGTGAGACCGCCTCGAGAGTGAGCGAGCGTCGAGCAGATGCGTACACGCTCGACGAGGGCCGGTCGATCGCGATCGTCCAGCCCGGCACCTTCGCGGCAGCGAAGACGACGACGTGATGCTGTCCACTCTCGAGGCCGGGAGCATTGGTGAGGTGCCCTGTGCCCAGCGTCCGGATCCGCGTGAGCAGCGCCAGGTTCGAGGCGTGCGTCAGGCCCGAGAGCAGCAGCTGCCCGTTGCGGTCGACGATCGTCAGGCCGCTGATGCCCAGAGGCTGCGTCTGTTTCGCGCGCGCGAGCGTCGTCAGCCGGATCGCGCCGGTGAGCATCCCGGTCGGGCGACCCGCGGCGTCCCGGGTCGGGACGGCGACCACCACGATCGGCTGACGCAGCTTCCTGCCCACGAGGCCTGCGCTGATGTACGGCTTGCCGGTCGCCATGACGCGCTTGAAGTAGACGCGGTCGGAGACGTCCACGGGGGGGCCGGCGCTGCTGCTCGCCACCTCGTGCCCGGCTGAGTCGACCCAGCCGATTCCGCCCGTGAACATCGTGTCGCCACTCGCAGCGACCCGCTTCAGGTACGGGGACATGAGCGTCGGTTTCGCGTCGATCACCGGCGGCGCCTCCGAGATGGCGCCGAGCGTCGAGATGCCGCCGGCCAGATACGAGTTCACCGCGGCGCTGACCAGAACGACCCGCGAGCCCAGATCGTTGACGGCGCGGTGCTGATCGTCTCGATACTGCCGCCAGGCCAGCGCCGTCGACACCGCTGCAAGGAGCAGGACCGCGATGACCGCACCGCCGATCAGCCGCCGGCGGAACATCGTCGGTGTCCGCAGGATCAGCCGGTCGACGGGGCCGGCACTCTCGGGCGCGGGCTTCGACGTGCGCCTTCTCAGAGCCAAGTCACCGCCCCACGCCGGCGCTGCTCCGTTCCTGGACCGAGCCGTCTCACCACGTCTTCCCCCTTCACATGCCGCGCCGCATGATTCCTGAGCGTACCCCGTATCTACCCGGCTTTTGCTTTCCGAACCCGACCGGTGTTTGACGAACGGGCGCAGCGGGTACACGCTTCGACGACCAATGGAACTCGACATCTCGACGGCCGACCTCGGCGAAGGCGTAGCGACGATCGCTGTAGCCGGTGAGGTTGACCTCTACACGGCACCTGCCCTGAAGCAGGCGATCGGCACGCTGATCGATCAGGGTGCGCGCAGCCTGCTCGTTGACCTCTCGCGGACCACGTTCATCGACTCGACCACGCTCGGTGTCCTGATGGGCACCGTAAAGCGTCTTCGGCCGGCCGGCGGTGAGCTTGCGATCGCCTGCAGCGACCCGAACGTGCGCAAGATCTTCGCGATCACGCTTCTCGACCGGATCTTCGCGATCTTCGATACGCCCGAGGCCGCCGTCGCGCATTTGCGCGAAGGCGCCGCTGCCGCTCAGGTCTAGGCGCGCCGAGTCGCCGCGGTCAGACGAGCGCTCAGCGAGCCGAGAGCGAGTGCGACCGCCGGGATCATCAGGAGCAGGACGAGCCCGCTTCCGAGATTGTCGGAAACGGCGTATGTGGCGAGATCGGTCGTACCGCTTCTGTGGAAGTCCCTGACCAGGCCTGCGTCGTACGGACGGCCGGCATCGGCATAGGTCACGGACACCCACACGATGAACACCGTGAGCCCACCGACCAACCCAGCCCAGAGGGCAGCCAGGGTGCCTGTCGTCGAGCCGTGGAAACGGCGCCCGGCGACAGCCGCAACCAGCGCCGGGCCCAGAAGCGCCACCAGTAGCGGGAGGAACACCCACTCCTTGAGAATCGACGGAGGCGCAATCGTGAGGAGCCAACATGCTCCCAGCGCGAGTCCTCCGACAAGGCCGTGGAGACGCGCGGTCGCCGATTCTTGCGCCACGCCTCGGGAAAGAACGACTGCGAGGCCGACATAGACCAGCAGAGCGGCGAGAAAGACGATCATCGCCCCCCAGAGATTGGGGTCCGACCGAAGTCCCGGGTACCGGAGGAGGCCGTAGCCGACGAGCGCGAGGGCGATTGCGGCGCAGCCGAGAACGATGACGCGCAATGAGGCGCCGCCGGGTTCCGCGGATCGGACGCGGATGCGAACAGCCGCCCACACGCAGCCAAGGGAGAACCGCCACCGCTCTCGTCCTCCTTCGACCTGGTCGAGCTCGACGAGCATCGCCTGCGCCCAGTCCACGCGATCGGCCGGCAAGCCGCGGACGGCGAAGCCGAGCAGCGACCGGGCGCCGTCGCCGTCGGATCCACCACCGCGCAGAGCACGCAGGAGCGGTCGGAGAGCGAAGGTCGCGGCCAGCACCACGAGCGCGAGGACGAACAACGCCACTATGACGCACCCCGGAGCTCTGGCTCGCAGCGGATCGGCCGCTGCGCGGTCGACGGCGTGGCGTGCGTAGCTTGGTACTCGAGGCCGGCCGAGGTCAGCCGATAGAGGTGCCGGGGCGGGCGGCCGAGCGGCTGTCCATCCTCCCATTTCGCGTCGAGTAGGTCACGGTCGCAAAGCCGCACCAGGATTGGGTAAAGCGACCCAGACGGCAGGCCGACCTCGATCCCCAGCTCATAGCCGTACCGCCACGCAAGCGGAGTAGCCGCGAGGGCTTCGAGCACCTTCACGGTCTGCGGCGATGGGCGGCGCGACCGAATCACCCACCTAACTCTACCTATGTAGAGCCCGAAGTCAACACTCCAGGTCGCCGCGGCGACCTCGGGCTTGCTCAGCCGGCTCTAGAGGCGCTTCGAGAACGAGATCCGGCTGCCGGAGTCGTCGCTCTCGATCTCGATCGAGTCGGTGAGCGTCCGGATGATCATCAGTCCCATTCCCTGTCCGTCCCGCTCGCTCTCCTCGGCGATCGGATCGCCGGGATCGAAGCCGGCACCGTCGTCCTCGACCTCGATGTCGACGCCGTCCGCAGCGACGCGGTAGCGAACAACGAGCTGCCCGGAGGCGGCTCCATCGGAGTACGCGTGCAGGATCGCGTTCGTGCAAGCCTCGGTCACGGCGAGCTTCAGGTCGGCGATATCGCTCTCCCCGGCGCCGGCAACAGCGCCGACGCCGGCCAGGGCGAGCCGGGCGAGAGCGAGATTCTCGGGCCTCGGCGCCATGCGCAGCACGACCGTCCCGGGCTCACTCGGCTGGATGCGTCCCTCGCTTTTCACGGTGCTTCGATCTCCTCTCCCAGCTTCTCGAGAGCCCGACGCAGTAGGCGCGAGACGTGCATTTGCGAGACACCGACCTGGGTTGCGATCTCGGATTGCGTGAGGCCGTCGGCGAAGCGAAGGCGCACGATCATCCGCTCGCGCTCATCCAGCGCGTGGATTCCCGACGCCAGCAGATCCCGGTTCTCGGCCTCCTCGTAACCGGTCTCCTCGTCCTCGAGCAGGTCGATCAGCGCAACCTCGGCACCGTCCTCGACGTCGTGGGTCGCGGTCAGCGAGCGCGCAGAGTATGCGCGGCCCGCCTCGAGGCCCTCGACGACCTCTTCCTCGGTGACCCCTGCTGCCAGCGCGAGCTCGGGGATCGTCGGCGAGCGGCCGTTGCGCGAGGTGAGGTCCTCGATCAGGCGGGAAAGAAGCTGATGAAGCTCCTTCAGCCGGCGCGGTACGGTCACCGACCAGACGCGATCGCGGAAATGCCGCTTCAGCTCGCCGACTACGGTCGGGAAGATGTAGGTGACGAGGTCGACCTCGCGATCCAGATCGAAGCGCTCGATAGCCTTGACGAGGCCGAGCGCGGCAACCTGCTGCAGGTCGTCGAACTGCTCGCCACGTCCGGCATACCGTCGCGCGAGAGACGACACGAGAGGCATGAACGCCTCGACGAGCCGGTCTCGCGCTGCGAGGTCGCCGTCCTCCCGATATGCGCGTAGGAGCGCCCGGCGATCGACCTCGGACAGCGGGAGTGTGCTCTTCATGCCCTCACCGGCAACGCGCGGGCCAGCACGACCGCCGGGATATCGCCCGCCGTCAGCGAGACCGTGTCGACGAGGCGCTCGAGCGAGGCCCCGAGGGCCACACCCGCGCCGTCGAGCGAGGCAAGCGAGCCGTCGAGCGTGAGGCCGCCGGCCGGCGCAACCTCGATCTGAAGGCTGCTGCCGTCTTCGACCAGCGAGAGCGTGACGGAGCCGCGCCGATCCGGTAGCGAGCGGAGGACGAGCTCGACCGCGAGCTGAAGGTCGTCGACCGCCTCGAAGCCGAAGTCCAGGCGCGAGGCGAGCCCGCCGATCACGAGCCTGGCCACGTGCTCGTACCCTGCCGCGGGTAGCGTGATCGTGACGGCATCGCCGCTCATCTGGTCAGGTCCTGCTCCGTTGGCACGGAAGGGCGCGATTCCGGGGGTAAGCGCCATCCAACCGGTGCTACCCGTGCAGGCAAAAGCTCAAACCGCCGTGTGCCGCTCACCGGGCGAGTCTACGCAAGCACCGCCCGCGTGCCTCGAGGTTTGCCGCCCGGCACTTGAGGGCAGATGTGATCTGCAGGGGTCGGGCGCCGGCCTCCGGCGAACGCCTCTGCAATGCGCAGCCTGACCGCGCACCCCGGTGGGCCCGGGGAGCCTGCGGGTTCCCCGGGCCCCCTCCCTCTCGTACCCGGGCGGTGAGATGAACGTCATGTGCGATTCTGGAGCTTGTGGCGCGCGACGGCCGCGTTTGGGGGGTTCGCGACCGTGGGGGTATCAGCGCCCATTGGCGACGCGCGCCTTTCGTTCTCCGACACCACGTCAGCATCCTCCTGGCGGTGCTAGCGGCGGCGCTGCTCGTCGGGCTGACGGCGAGCTCGGCGCCGTTCCTCTCGACCGCCGCCGGGAGCGCCGCCCTGAAGAACCGGCTGAACGAGCTCGATCCGCTGACGACCGGGATCGAGATTCAGCGCGACGGCGGCGCGGCTCGGGGCCAGAGCGCCTCGGCGGTCCAGAAGCGGCTCGACGCCGGCGTGGCGGCGGTCGCGGCTCGCGTGGGATCGCTCGGCGCACCGGTCAAGACGCTCGAGCTCCCGGACGGCGGGGCCACGGACTCCAAAGGCAACGGCTTTGCCGAGATCCACATCATGGCGCGCTCGGGCGTGCTCGACCACGTGAAGGTCCTCGCCCGGGTGCCGGGGCCCGGCCTCGTGATCGCCGATACGACCGCCAAGGCGCTGCACGTC
Organism: uncultured Actinomycetota bacterium; assembly: GCA_963775355.1. GTDB lineage: Bacteria > Actinomycetota > Thermoleophilia > Gaiellales > Gaiellaceae > PALSA-600. The sequence goes on from CAVZJA010000017.1 coordinate 51,328, forward strand.
CATCCGGGCGGCTCGATCCGCCTCCAGACGACCTCGATCGACGGGGAGCCGTCGAAATTCGTCCCGGTCCGGGTCGCGGGCACCTACCGCGCGCTCGCCTACGAGCCAGAGGAGCCGTACTGGGCCAACTTCGTCGCGAAGATCTACCCGGCCAATCCCGACGCCCCGGTGCCGACCCCGTTCGCCTTCGTGAGCCGAGGCGGGCTCCTCGACCTGGGAGCCAAGCTCGGCACCGGCGGCTACCAGGCCACCGACGAGCTACCGGTCGATCCACGGCACCTCACGCTTCCCGGCGGCGCGTGCACTCGACAGACGCGTCGCAGCGCTGAGCACGGAGCTGACGGCGGGCAAGACCGCCCTCGCCCGGCAGACCGGCTGCCCGTGTGTCGTCGTCAGCTCGCTCACGGCGGCGATCACGCTGGCCGACGACAACATCAGCGCGATCTCGCCCGTGGTGACGCTGCTCTCGGACATCGGGATCGCGATCGCCCTGGCGGTGGCGGCCACCGCCGGGGCGTTCGGGGTGCGGCGAAGGCAGACCGAAGCGGCGTTGATGGCCGCCCGTGGTGAGCACGTCGCAGTCTTCTCGGCCCGCACCGGGCTCGAGGCGCTCCTGCCGGTGATCGTCGGAGCGATCGTCGGGCTCGCGCTTGCCGTCGGTGCGACAGGGCTGTTCGCCCCGGCCGGCACGGTCGACGCCGCAACCTTCCGTTCCGGCATCTCACGCACGGCGCTCGTCGCGCTGATCGCGCTCGTCCTCCTGGCCGCCGCTGCAGGAGCGTCGTTCCTGCGCCTCCTCGACACCTCGAGCGACTCGCGTCGCCTGCTGCGCTACTTCCCGTGGGAGCTGATCGCAATCGGGGTCGGCGTCTACCTCTTCGTCGACATCAGCGGCGGAGGTGGGCTCGCCAGGAGCGGCGCCTCGGGGACAGAGCACCCAACGCTCGTCGTGTTCGTGTTCCCACTTCTCCTCGTCGCCGGCGTGATGGGAATCGTCACCCGGCTGTGGCGGTTCGGGCTGCGTCGCGGATTCCGGCGTGCCCGTGGCCTCCCGACACCGCTCTTCACCGCGGTACGGCGCCTCGCGGCTGCGCGCGGGCTCCTCGTCGGCCTGACCGTGGTGCTGGCGGTCTCGTTCGCCGCGTTCTTCTACGCCGAGACGGTCAACGAGTCGCTGAGGCAGTCGACGCTCGAGAAGGCCTACATCGGCTTCGGGAGCGACGTGCAGGGGCAGGTCGGCGAGTCCGCGGTCGTGCCGCGCAATTTCCCGTTCCCGACCACGTTCGCGAACTACGCCAACGGCGCGGCCGTGTTCGGGCCGGGAGAGGGAACCTCGGCCGACGTGCTCACGGTCGACCCGAGGACATTGGCCGGGGCGATCCACTGGCGTAGCGCCTGGGGGCGTCCGCCGGCGATCGAGATGCGCGAGCTCGCAGCCGCCCCGGCACTTCCGCTCCCTGTGATCGTCTCGGACAACGTCCCGGACTCGCTGCACGCAATCACGATCCAGGGAACGCGCTTCCCGATCCGGATCATCGATCGCCTGCACGCCTTCCCGGGCATGACGACGAACCCGCTTTTCATCACCTCGACGGCGTCGCTCGCGACGGCGTCCAGAAAGCTGGACAACGTGAACCCGCTGCTCGGGATCTCGCGCAACTACATCTGGGCGAAGGGCTCGCCCGCCACGCTCGTGAAGGCGCTCGAGGCCCCGGGCCTCGACATCGCGTACGTGACGTCGATCGACGCGTTCCGGAAGGACCCGCAGATCCTGCTCGCGACGCGGACGTACTCGTACGTCCGAACGGTTGCGCTCGCCGCAGCGCTGATCGCGCTCGCCGGGCTCGTCCTGTACCTCCAGGCGAGGTCTCAGACGCAGCGGATCGCCTCGGCGCTCGCGCGCCGGATGGGCCTCTCTGCGGGCAGCGAGATCCTGTCGCTCTTCCTGGAGCTGGCCGCGATCCTGCTCGCCTCGGCGGTCGTCGGCATCGGCATCGCTGCCGCGGTCGCGGCACCGATCGTCAAGCACGTCGACCTGCTGCCGGATTTCGTGCCTTCGTCGGTCGCCGTCATTCCCTGGAATGTTGCCGTCTTCCTCTGCGCTGCCCTCCTCATGGTCGCGGCGGTCGCGGCCGCAATCACCTCGGTGCTCTCGCGCCGGACCGACGTGAGCGAGGATCTCCGTGTCGCCTGAGCCGCTCGTCGTCTGCCGCGGGCTGACGAAGGTGTACGCGACGCCGACGGGCTCGCTCGAGGCGCTTCACGACGTCGACGCGGAGTTCGAGGCCGGGCAGGTGACCGCGGTCGTCGGCGCGTCCGGAAGCGGCAAGTCGACGTTGCTGCGCGCGATCGCCGGCCTCGACCGTCCATCGCGTGGTGAGCTCAGGGTCGCCGGGAAGGAGCTCGACGGCGCCCCGGGATCCGCCCTGCGTGAGAACCGGCGGGACGTCGTGACGTACGTCGCCCAGCGTGCCGCGGCGAACTTCGTCCCCCACCTGACGCTCGCCGAGCAGAGCGAGAACTCCCACGACGAGTCGCTCGAGCTCTTCCGCGCCTTCGGGATCGAGCACCGGCTCCACTCTCATCCGGCCGAGCTCTCGGGCGGCGAGCAGGCACGCGCGGCCTTCGCGCTGGCGCTCGCGCGGAACACGCCGATCGTCGTCTCCGACGAGCCGACGGCCGAGCTCGATCACGATTCGGCCCACCGACTGCTCGACGCGATCCGGACACATGCCGCGGCCGGCACCGCGTTCATCCTTGCAACCCACGACCCCGAGGTCGTCGAGGCCGCGGATCGCGTACTGCGCCTCGAGCGCGGGCGGGTGATCACCGGCGAGCCGCCCGCGGTGAAGCAGCTCCGCACGAGGGAGACGGTCGAGACCGACCCGGTGATCTCCGTCCGGGCCGCGGCCAAGACCTATCAGGTGGGCGGCGAGACGATCCAGGCGCTTCGCTCGGCGAGCATCGAGCTCGGGCGTGGAGAGGTCGGTGCCGTGCTCGGCCGGTCGGGCTCCGGGAAGTCGACGCTGCTGACGCTGCTCGGCGGCTGGCAGCTTCCCGACAGCGGCGAGATCCGGTACGCACTCAGCTCGCCGCACCCGCGCGACCTCCTCTGGAACGAGCTGGCGATCATGCCCCAGCGCTTCGGCCTGCTTCCCGAGCTGACCGTGCGCGAGAACGTCGAGTATCCCGCTGCGGCTCGCAGGCTCCGCCGACCGCTCGCGCTCCGAGGAGCTGCTCGACCGGTTCGGGCTCACCGAGCTCGCCGACCGGCTCCCCGCCGAGACCTCGATCGGCCAGCAGCAGCGGGCCGGGCTCGCCCGCGCGCTCGTGCTCTCGCCGGCCGTGGTGCTCGCCGACGAGCCGACCTCTCACCAGGACGCGGGTTGGCGGGACGTCGTCTGGGAGCTGATCCACCAGGCTGCCGAGGACGGAACGGCCCTGTTCGTCGCAACGCACGAGGAGCGCGTCGCGGGCTACGCGAACCGCGTGTGGGCGATCGACGAGGGCGTCACCCGGCAGGTGTGAGCTCGACGACCTCGTCGGCGAGGTCGATCAGCACCGGGTCGTGTGTAGCGCAGACCACGGCAAGGCCCCGCTCGTGAGCCGCAGCCGCGAGCAGCGCGCCGACGGCGCGGGCGTTCTCCTCGTCGAGGCGTGCGGTCGGCTCGTCGACGAGCAGCAGGATCGCGTCGGTTGCGAGCGCCCGGGCAATCGCGACCCGCTCACGCTCGCCGGCGGAAAGGTTCGAGGCGCGCTGGTCGAGCCGCTCGCCGAGACCGACCGCGAGTAGAGCCTCATGTGCCCGAGGAGACGGTGCGGTGTCTGCCGAGCGGAGGCGCCGGCCGAGCTCGACGTTCTCGAGCGCGGACAGATACGGGATCAGCCCGGGCTCCTGGGTGACGAGCGAGACCTCGCGGCGACGCAGCTCGGCGCGCTCGGTGCGATCGAGCGCGCCGAGCTTCTGCCCGCCGACCGTGATCTCGCCTTCGTCCGGGCGATCGAGCCCGGCGAGCATGTGCAGGAGGGTCGTCTTGCCGCTCCCCGAGCGGCCGACCAGAGCCGTGAGAACGCCGCGGTGGAAGCTGCGGGTGAACCCGGAGAGAACGACGCGCTCGCCGTAGCGGCGGCCGACGCCGCTCACCTCGGCGGCGATCTCCCCCGGTGTCGCGAGCGCAGAGGGCCCTGCCTCGTCGACGCTCGCGGGCGGGCTTGCCTCGCCGAGACTCACGGGCGTGAGGACGATGCGGCTCCCGTCCTGCTCGACCTCGGCGAAGCGCGGTTTGCCCGCGGCAACTGAGTGCGGCAGCCGGGCCCAGCCCTTGCGCGAGATCACGAGCGCCGGCTTTCCGCCGGGGAGCGACTGCTCGACGATCCGGCCGTCGCGGATGTAGACGAGCCGGTCGGCGATCGAGGCCGCGGCTGCATCGTGACTGACGATGAGGGCCGTCGCGCCGGCAGAGTGAACGAGCTCCCCGAGCAGCTCGTAGACGACGTTCGCATTCGCTGCATCGAGCTCGCCGGCGGGCTCGTCGGCGAGCAGGAGTCCCGGCCCGTGCGCAACCGCCGCGCAGACCGCGACGCGCTGCTGCTCTCCGCCGGAGAGGTTCGCCGGCGGCTCGCCCGCCCGGTCGAGTAGCCCGACGCGGTCGAGCAGCTCGTCGGCCCGCGGCCGGCTCTCGGCGGCCGGGGTGCCGAGCAGCTCGAGCTGCAGCGCGACGGTATGGCGGCAGGTGAGGTCGGGCGAGAGCGAGCGCGCGTAGTGCTGGTCGAGCAGGCCGACGTGAGCGGCGCGATACGAGGCGGCGCCGGCCGCATCGAGCCGGCCGAGCTCCGTTCCGAAGACCCGCGCCGTCCCGGCCGAGAGCCGCTCGAGGCCCGCGAGAACACGCAGTAGCGTCGATTTCCCTGCACCGCTCGGCCCGAGCGCGACGACGATCTCGCCGGCCTCGATCTCGAGGTCGAGCCCCTGCAGCGCGACTGTGGCGGCATCGCCGGACTCGTAGATCCGGAAGGCGTCGCCGATCTCGATCGCCGCCGTCATTCGAGGCTCCAGGATGCATGGGACGGCGTGTCGCCCTTCAACGCGTGCCGGGCGGTCACCTCGACGAGCGCCGCGAGCACGAGAACGAGCACGAGCAGAGCGGGAAGCGCCGTCGCGAGCGCCGGCTGGTAGCGGAGCGGCGGCACCGGATCGGTCGTCTCGGCCGAGACGCCGATCACCGACACGACGAGCCGCGAGAGGATCAGGCCGAGCACGAGCCCGGCGATCGCGCCGAACGCGACGAGAACGAGGGAGCGCGCGCGCAGCTGGTTTCGCAGCGTGCCCGGCGAGACGCCCTGCGCTTCGAGGTCGAACAGCTCTCCGCGCTCGTCGCGCGCTTCGCTGACGAGAGCGAGCAGGAACCCGACCGCGGCGAGCAGCACCGCGATCAGCCCGGCCGCAGCCAGCGTGAGCGTGATCCCCCGCGCCAGCGGCTGCGGAGTCGAGCTGGTGCTGGAGGTCACGGCGTGAGGCGACCACGAGCGAGGCGAACGGGCTGCGGGTGAGCGCGCCTGCCACCCGGGCAGCGGCGGCGGAGCCTGGCACCGAGAGCCAGAGCTCGTCGGGGACGGCCGTCCCCGGGGCATCGGCCGAGAGAGCGGTGGCGAGGTGGCTCTGCTCGGCGACGACGAAACCCTGTCCCTCGTCGTTCGAGTCGGGGAAGCGGTTTGCGACGCCGACGATCTGCGCGGGAACCTCCGCATCCTGGAAGTTGAGGGTGATCAGGCCGTCCGTGGGGGCGGCCTTCGCGATGTTCGCGCTGACGAGCACCCTCAGCGGGTGGCCGTCGGTCGGCTGCGGCCGCCGGACGACCATCGTCTGGCCGTTCGTGAACGAGTAGGTGAGGAGTGCCGGGCTGGCGGAGTCGAGCTCGGCGCCGCCGCGGGCGAGCCATCCGGCCCAGTCGGTGACGGTCGACGTACGCCCGGCGGGCGTGACCGCCAGGAGCGGGCCCAGCGCGGCCGAGCCCGCTGGGAACGACGGCTGTCTCACCCTCTGCCTCGCCGTGGGCGATCTGGTGGGCCGTCAGCGGCCCGACCGCGACGGTCAGCGCGATCACCTGCCTCAGCGACCTCCCCGGCGGAAGGGCCGTCTTCAGCGTCCAGCTTCCGGGCCCCCGCTCGCCGAGCGGAAGCCTCACCAGGCCGTGGGTGGCGTTCTCGGCCACGATCTGGAGCAACACCGGCACCCCGCGGATCCGCACGTGCAACGTCAGCTCGCGCGCCGCGGGCGGGATCGAGGCTCCGTGGAGCGCAACCGTCCCGGCGCCGAGGCGGCTCGCGATCGCGCCCGGCGAGAGGCTCGAGAAGTCCGACCGCCAGTGGAGCTTCGCGATCGCCGCCGCGGGCAGGCCGAGCACGGTCGGGGAGAGCACGGACGTGCCGGCCCCGGGCACGCTGGCGGTGCGGCGCAGGACGGGATAGGCGCCCGACGCCCGGCGCGATCGCCTCGTAGCGGCTGAGCGACGCGGCCTGGAGCGGGAGCACGAGCTGGCTTCCCTCGGTGAGCGAGAAGTCGAGCGGCACGGCGAAGGCAGCCTCGTCGCGAGCGCCGGCGTCGAGCGTCGCCCGGTAGCTGACTGCGAAGAGCGCGAGCCCGATGCTCACCAGCAGGAAGCCGACCGTCGCCACCGTCCGCGCCGGCGCCCGGGCGAGCGCGAGGAAGGCGAGGTGGAGCGCCGTCGCCGCGCCGCGCGTCCAGCGCTCGCCGAGCCGCATCGCCGGAGCGAGCAACCGCCCCGCCGCGACCGCCGCGACGAAGCAGACGAGCGCCGGGAGCAGGATGTACAGGAGCCGGTTTCCGGTCAGCGTCCCGGCGCTCGCCGTTCCGCTGCTGAGCCCGATCGCGATCGCGACCGCCGCGCCGATCGCCGCCACGTCGACGATCCGTGGGCCGCGACCCCGGCGCCGGCCCTCGGGCGCGCTGACGGTCACGACGATCGCGAGGGTCGCGACCACCCACACTCCGACCACGATCGCGAGCCCGAGCACCGAGACGAGCGAGTGCCGGAGCACGGCGCCGGCCGGCAGCCCGGCTGCGTCCGAGATCGCGAGCACGGCGATCACCCCCACGACGAGGCCCAGGAGCACCCCGGCGAGCGCCAGGGTGCCGACCTCGGACGGACGACCGCGAGCCAGACCTGCGTGCGCCTGGCTCCGCGCTGCGCCAGGCGGCGGGCTTCGTTCCAGACCCCGCGCCGCATGCCGATCGCAGCGACGAGCGCGAATCCGAGCAGGAGCGCACTGAGCTCGCCGCCGACGAGCACCATCCGCTTCGACGCCACGTGTCCCTGGCTCCGCGCGTCGAGCAGCGCTGCGTCGGGCGCCGTGAGCTCGAAGGTGTCGCCCTCGCGCGCGAGCAGGGCCTGCACCGCGGACTCCCGGGCGAGCACGCCGGCGATCTGCCAGATCTGCAGCCGGGCCGGATCGACCGGCGAGATCCAGGTGTAGGTCCTGAAGATGCCGTCGAAAGCCGGCAGGTGCTCGAACTCGGTGGCGCTGCCTCCGAGCAGGAGCACCGGGCGCCGCAGCTGCGCGACGGGCGAGGTGGTGCTCAGCGAGCCGCCGAAGACGTTTCGGCCCGGAACCTCGGCGAACCCGACCCGGACGAGGTGAATGCCGCCCTCGTCGAGCCGGGCGCTGCCGCCGGGGCCGACCTGCACGACCTCGCAGCGGCTCGGCCGGCAAACGCGCGGCCAGCGGCCGGAGACGAGATGGGCGACTCCCGGCAGGTTGTCGATCCCGGCGAGCCGGACGAGCTGCCCGTCCACCGTCAGCGTGCGGAACGAGGTGAGGCGGTACGGCCTCGCCGGGGTCAGGCGGGCGAGCGCGGCGCGCACCTTCCGGTCCGCGGCCGCATAGCCCCCGCCGACGGGCAGCCCGAAGGAGTCGACGCGAAAGCTCCGCTCGGAGGACGGCAGCGCGGCGAGAGCCCGCTGCAGCGTCCGATCCTGAGCGACGAGGCTGCCGCCGACGACGCCGGCGAGCGCTGCGGTGGCCGCTGCGACGCCGGCGACCACGAGCAGCGCCCGCCCCGGCCGCGCGCGCAGCCGGGCAGCCGCGACCGCCAGGGGAGCGCGGAGCCTGGAGCTGCGCCGCCGCGACGGTTCTCCGCGCGTTCTCAGACACCGGTAAAAAGTCTACACTGGTGTCGATGGGGCCGAAGCCGCCTCGGTACGACCTGCCGAACGCGGCGCCCGAACCGCTGCGCCTCGTTCAGCGTTTCGTCAACACGATCGATCTCTCTCATGATCGCGAGTGGCTCACGGCCTGGCTCGAGGAACAGGGCCTCGACCCCGCCTCGGACGCCGACCTCGACCGCGCCCGCACCGTGCGCGAGGCGATCCGCGAGCTCCTCTACGCCAACAACGGCCATGCCGTCGTCAGCGACCCGCTGCCCGCGCTCGATGCCGCGGCCGGCGCGGCGCGGCTGACGATCGACTTCGCCGGCCCGGCCCTCGTCCCGACGGCCGGCGGGAATCGACGGCGTGATCGGACGGGTGCTCGTCGTCTGCCTTGCGACCATGGCCGACGGGACCTGGAGCCGCCTCAAGTGCTGCCGCAACCACGAGTGCCGCTGGTCCTTCTACGACTACTCGAAGAACCGCTCGGCGACCTGGTGCTCGATGCAGATCTGCGGCAACCGCACGAAGACGAAGGCGTACCGGCGCCGCTCGCACGCGGCCTGAAGAACCTCCAATCCGGGGGACTGTCCCCAGACACGTCCGGGCAGGCCACGTCGGGGGACAGTCCCCAGACACGTCCCAGCAAGCCACGACCGGGGAATGATAAAACGGAGAGAGAAAAAAAAAAAAAGAAAGAAAAAAAACTGCACGATCGCCTCGGGGCAGCTCTGAAATAAAGAGGAGAGAAAAAGAGAAGGAAGAAGGAGAAAAAGAGAAAGAAAAAGAAAAAGAGAGAAAAAAGAGAGAAGAAAAAGAGGAGAAAGAAAAAGGAGAAAAAGAAGAGAAAGAGAAAGAAAGAGAGAGAAAAAAAGAAAAAGAAGAAAAAGAAAAAGAAAGAGAGGAAGGAAAGAAAGAAGAGAAAAGAGAAAAGAAAGAGGAAAAAAAAGAAGAAAGAGAAGAGAAAGAAGAAAAGGAAGAGAGAAGAGAGAGAAAGAGAAAGAAAAAAAGAGAAGAAGAAGAGGAAAGAGAAGGAGAAGAGGAAGAGAGAGAAGAGGAGGAAAGAGAAGAAGAAGAAATAAGAGAAGAGAGAAGAGAACGAACGAGACGACGACGCGCGGGAGAACAACGAGAAGAACAGACGACGAAGCCGGCAAACCGACGCAGAGCGGGGACGAACTGCGACGCGAAAGACCCAGCGCGCCCCCCGACAAAGCGACGGAGAAAGGACAGAGAGCGGAAAAAAAAGAAAAAGAGAGAGAAGAGAAAAGGAGAAAAGGAGGAGAAAAAGGAGGAGAAAAGGAGAGAGAGAAAAAGAGAAGAGAAGAGAACGAAGAGGAAGACGAAAGAAGAACGACGAGAAAGGACAGCGGCGACAACGACGAAACGGGCGAGAAAACGCAACGGGGCGCACAAGACCGGCGAGCAACGAGCGAACAGCGCGACAGGGAGCCAGCGCGCGGGGCAAGACCACCCACACCACACAGATCACCCAGACACAGAATCCCGGCAAGCCACGCCGGGGGACTGTCCCCAGACACGTCCCGGCAGGCCACGACCGGGGACTGTCCCCAGACACGTCCCAGCAGGCCACGACCGGGGACAGTCCCCAGACACGCCCCGACAGGCCACGACGGGGAACAGTCCCCCGGACTGAGCGAACGCCGGGTCGCCGGCACGCGCCGCAACGGGCGGCATTCAGTCAGAGGTTCTACGAGCTGGGCCCGCACGGGTTGGTGCGGAGGTAGGCGACGAGGTCGCGGGCGAGGTTGTAGACGTCGGGCGAGCCGAGGCCGGTGGCGTAGTCCCAGCCCGGGCCCGCGTCATAGTGCCGGTTCGCGCCGGTCACCACGTCGTGGAACGGCGGGTAGGGCTGATGCGCGGAGGCGAGCTGGTAGAGGATCGGCGCGAGGAAGCAGGTCCGCTTGACGCCCTGCTTCGCCGCGAGTTGCTCCGACAGCAGCATCGAGGCCGCCCAGAACGGCGTCGCGGCGCTCGTGCCGCCGAACGAGTCCCAGTTGCCGTAGTCGCGGGCCAGCCAGCCGCTCGTCGGGCTCGCGCTCGCGGACACGTCGGGAACCACCCGCTGTCCGTTCCCGACATGCGCAGCGGCCTGCCACGAGGGAGCGGCGTCGAAAGTGTTGATCCCGCCGCCCCCGCCCGCGTTCGAGAACGGCCCCTCCCACGCCGACTCGGTGCCGTACGCACCATTCGTCTGCACCGAGAGGAGCGTCCCGCCGACCGACACGACCTGCGGTGAGTCCGACGGGAAGTCGACCGTGAGTCGGTGATCGGAGAACTTGCTCCGCTGGCAGTCGTAGGAGCCGCTGTCCCCACTCGCCGCGAACACCGTGATCCCGCGTAGCACCGCGAGCCTCAACGCATTCTCGACGTTCTTGCGCACCGCCGCCGGCATCCCGGCATCGCAGATGCCCCAGCTGAACGAGGCGATCTTCACCCGGCCCTCGGAGATGACCCGGCTGAAGACGTCGACGAGGCCGGCCGAGCTCTTCGGCGCCTCGTAGTTGATGATCTGCGCCCCCGGCGCGATCGCCGAGACGACGTCGAGATCGAGGTCGTCCTCGCCGAAGTCCGAGGTGCTCCCGCCGCCGTCCACCTTGACGTCGACCGGGGCCGGGCCCTTCGCCCCGAAGGTGCTCCTGAAGGTGCTGACGTCATCCTGCGTCTTCGAGTAGTCGGGCGGGAAGGCCTCGAGCGAGACGATCGCGATCGCCTGCCCGGTCCCGTCGATCCCGGCCTGGTGGAGCGGCGCCACGTCGTAGGCGAGCGCCGCGTCCGGAGGCCTGAGCGCGCCGTGGGGCAGGTCTGCGGAGATCGCGAGCGGGCGCGTGTCGAGCCCGACGACGCCGGTGACGTACGGGCGGAGCGAGCGTGGGATCCCCGGTTCACGCGTGGGCGCCAGGAAACGCGAGCCGGTGGAGTCGGGGTAGCCGCGAAAGTCGACATGGAAGAAGCGCCCGAGCGTGCGGACGCTCGCCCGCGCGTCGAGCTGGCTCCGCTGCGGGTACTCACGGATGACGGCGATTCCGTTCGCCTTCAGGATCCGCTCGACGCGACCCTCGTCGGCGCGAGGCAACCCGTAACGCGCCCCGAGCGCAGCCGCACTCGAGACCGAGGCTCCGCCGGCGAGGTCGTGCCGGAGGCGCCGCTCATCGAGCCTGAGCGAGAGAGCAAACGAGATCATCGTCGAAGGCGTCGCCGGGCGCCGGGCGGCGGTCCGCTGCCGCGTGGACGGCGCCGCGGCTGCCAGCACCACGACCACGAGCGCAGCCGCGACCGCTGCTCCGCCGATCCGGCGGGCGCTCATGTCGCGGGCGTCCACTGGAAGCCGTCGAGCACGATGTCGGCCGCCTGCAGCGAGGGGAACGGCGCGCTGTCGGCGCTGCTCGGCTCCTCGTTCGTGATCGCCTCGACGACGACGGTGGCGCTTCCGCGCTTCGCGGCCTCGAACGCGATCTCGACCTGGCCGGAGGGGCTCGGCGGGTTGTCGATCGTCGCCTTGTAGACGGCCGAGATCCCGTGGACGAACCCGATCTCCGGGGAAAGGATCTGGTTCGCCGGGGAGGTGTCGCGCTGCACGCCGAGGAAGTTCCCCTGCTGGTCACCGAGCACGCCGGTCAGCGCGGCCTGCGGGGTCACCTTCCCAGGCTGGACGAAGACGCCGACCGCGACGTCGGTGCCGTTCCCGAGGCTCGCCTGCACGATCAGGTGGCGAGTGTCGGACGCGACCTGATCCCAGTGGCTCGGGTACCGGACGTCCACTCCGAGGTCGCTCGTCCACTCGGTGCCCGACCGGAAGATGCCGGCGATGAGGTGCGGGGCGGGGACCGGCGTGCTCGGCGGCGCGGCGCAGGGCACACCCGGCTGACAGGCGGGCGTTGAGGCGGGCGGGCGAGTGAGCACGATCGCGAGCGCGGTGAGCCCGATTGCCGCGCCACCGAAGACCGCGAGGATGGCGATCTTCGCGCCGGTGCCGAGCCGAGCGCGCCGCCCGGGACGCTCGGTATGAGGGGCGCCATGCTTCGGCAGCGCGCGCATCGAGATGCCGCACCAGCCGCAGAAGGTGTGAAGGGGCGTCTCGTGATGGCAGCTCGGGCAGGTGACCGGCGGTCCGATCGGCATCTCTCCCGCCTCTTCCCGAAGCCCGATGTGGATCATCCAGCGCAGCCAGACGAGCGCCGCGGCCGCGAGCACCAACGTGATCGCGAGCGTCCACCACTGGCCGACGTAGAGCGCGCTGACGTATGCCCCGACCAGTGCGGCGGCGGCGAGCGGTACCGCGAGGAAGGGCGAGCCGAGCAGCCCCAGCGCGTCGCGATCGCGCGCAGGAGCGCGGAACCGGAGCCAGAACGAGCCGCACGCCGAGCCGGCAACCCCCGCGGCGAGCACCGGCAGGGCGATCCCGAGCGTCAGCAGCCGCGCGATCCAGAGGCCGTGATCCCCCGCCGGGTGAAAGCCGAGATGGAGAAAGTCCGCCGAGTTCGTGATCGCCTCGGCGGCGAGGAGCGTCGCCGCAGAGCAGGCTCCGAACGTGACGCCGTCGAGGACGTCGTTGAACTTGCGGTACGGGAGCAGCACCAGGGGGCCGGCGATCGCGAGCAGAAGCGCAGCGCAGGGAAGCACGACGCCGAGCCAGACGACCTGATGGGAGCTCGAGCCCGGCGCCAGCATCGCCCCCTGGCTCGCGACGTGCCGGGCGGCCAGACCGAGGACGATCCCCGCGATGAGCCCCCAGACGACCGTGAAGGCGATCACCGTCAGCGGCTCGTCCTCGTAGAGATCGACGTCCCAGAGGTAGAGCAGGAAGGTCACGGGCACGCCGACTGCGGCGGCGACGAGCGCGAGCGGGTAGAGGCCGAGCAGGCAGAGCACGACGACGGCCGTCAGGCCGGCGCCGACCCCGATCCGGAAGGGCCGCATATCCGAGCTCGGGAGGTGCGGGTAGAGCGTCGAGGCGAACCGCGGGAGGTACCAGCGCTCCTCCGGCGCAGGCCGCGTACCCGCGCTTCCCATGCCGGTGAGGCGTATCGCGGTGGCCGAGGGGCCCGCCGCAGCGGACGCAGTGCGGCTCGTCCGGAACCTCGTTCTCGCAGTGCCTGCACGTGACGTACGAGGGGTCCATCGCGAGTCGCGAGTCTACGCTGCGACTAGATGCGGCGGCTTCTGACGATCCTCGCCGGTGCGGCGATCCTGGCGCTCTGGGCAGCGGGCACGGGCTCGACCGTCATCGCGCATTCGGCCGATCGGCACGTGACGATCGGCAGGTCGGTGCAGGGACGGCCGATCGAGGCGATCGAGACGGGCGACCCGGCGAGCCGCGTGAAGGTCGTCGTCGTCGGCTGCATCCACGGCGACGAGCCCGCCGGGATCGCGATCGCGAACATCCTCGCTGCGCGCGGCGCACCACCCGGAGTCGACCTGTGGCTGGTCCCCGACATGAACCCGGACGGCGTCGCGGCCCACACGCGCGAGAACGCGCGGGGCGTCGACCTGAACCGGAACTTTCCCTGGGACTGGCACAAGCCGCCTCGTCAGGCGTGGGCGTACACGCCGCATGGGCCGCTCTCCGAGCCCGAGAGCCGCGCCATGTACCGCCTCTTCCTGCGGCTGAAGCCGAAGCTCGTGATCTGGTATCACCAGGCGCTCGGCGTGGTCGACGAGTCGGGCGGCTCGATCGGGCTGGAGCGGTTCTACTCGAACCTCGTGAACCTGCCGCTCAAGCGCCTGACGCGCTACCCCGGGAGCGGGACGAGCTGGGTCGATCACCGCTTTCCCGGGTCGACGTCGTTCGTCGTCGAGCTCCCGCCCAGGGTGAAGCCGAAGGCGTCGTTCCTGAACGCCGACGCGGTCGACCGGCTGGCCGTCAGCCTGACCTAGGTAACCGGCGGCGGGTCGCCGAGCGCGCTCCCAGCCAGCCCGGGGTCCCACTCGCAGACGGTGCAGCCGTAGGCGACGGCCGAGCGCAGAAAGCCGAGCGCGCTCGCGTACGGGTCGTCGGCCGCCACTACGTCTGCCCAGTCGAGGAGGTACTCGCCGAGCGTCGCGTCCCAGCGCGCGGCCGCGGGCTTGAGCGTGGCGTCCGAGAAGCCGGGCGGTGACGGATGTGCGTAGACGTAGAACGCGGCGTGCGGGTAACGGGCATCGCCGGGCCACCAGCCGACGGCGACCTCCTGCGCATCCATCGAGTTGCGCATGATGAAGTCGTCGGAGGGCGGCGGCGCGGGCCGGCCCGAGAAGAGGCTGACGGCGAGGTCGAACGAGCCCCACCACGCGTTCACCGGGGTCGAGCGCCCGCGGTACGGCGCGCGGAGAGCGGCAAGGACGAGCGCCGCCCGGGTGGCGGCCGCGAAGTAGGTCTCGACCTGGGCGGGGTCGTAGGTCGCGTGCTCGTCGTCCTCGTCGAGCGGCTTCGTCCAGTCCGTCTCCTGCGGGTTGAGGACGACCTCGACCGGGCCGGCGAGGGAGCGGACGGTCGCCAGCAGCTCGCGCGTGACCTCGCCGACCGTCCGGTGCGGGGCGAGCGCGATACGGCTCGCGCGGCCGTCGCTGTGCTCGACTACCGCCTCGTGAGCGTGCAGGTCGAGCGCGACGACGATCGCCCCGGAGCCGTCCGGCGCAGGAAGCGGGCGGGTCTCCCACCCGCGCGCCGTTAGCCGGAGCGCCGCGTGCAGGAGCTGCGGCTCGGGTGGCGCGAGCGCGGCGGCGAGCTTGCCCAGCACCTGCGTGTGGGCGTGCAGCGTCTCGCACGTCTCGCTCCAGTCCTCGTACGGCAGTGCGGGCCACCCGTTTCCCACACCGT
>CAVZJA010000018.1:0-103781 GCA_963775355.1 uncultured Actinomycetota bacterium
GCACCAGGCTCGATTGTTCGACACCCAGCAGCTCAAGCTCTCGGGGTTCTCGGTACACAAGACGCTGCTGGGTACCGTGCTAATCGTGTTTGCCTTCTCCGGCTTCGAGTCCTCAACCATCTTCGGCCAGGAGGCGAAGCATCCGACACGGTCCATTACCCGGGCCCTGGCGGGCGGGGTGGGCCTCGTCGGCCTGCTCTTCGTCTTCTCCCGCGTACGTGATGTACATGGGATTCGAAGGAACCAAGTACAACCTCGGCCACGAGCCCGAGCCCGCTCGCGGACCTGGCAACGATCAAATGGGGTGCGGCACCGTTCCGCTACGTGATCTTCGCCGGGGTCGCGATCAGCATATTCTCGGTGGTCGCAGCCGTGCTGAACTCGACGTCACGGCTAATGTTCACGCTCAGCCGTGAGGGACTGATGCCGCCCGCGTTCTCGCGGACCGGCAAGCGGACATTGACCCCGGTCGTAGGCCTCGGCGTGATGACCGCGATCAACGTGGTGACCGCGGCGATCCTGCTGCTGATCAACAAGTCGAACCTGACCGTCTACGGCTACTTCAGCAGCTTCGCAGGCTACGGGGCCATCCTCGCCTACCTCGTCGTCTCGCTCGCTGCCCTCGGCTACCTGTACAAGCTGGGCAAATTGCGGCCCATCCCTGTCGTGGTCGGCCTCATCGCAGCAGCCTGCGCTGGGCTATGTTTTCTACGCGAGCCTGGTGCCCGTTCAAGCCGCGCCATACGACTGGCTGATTTACAGCTTCTTCGGGACCGTTGCCATCGTGGCGCTCGTCTATGCCGCGCTCGTGGCGAGACGGTCGCCGGCGCCTGGCCCGGGTGGGCTCAAGCGTAGACACGGACACCGCCGCCCGGCCGCAAGCCAGCGAACTTCAGAAGGCCGACACAAGGCGCGGAGCTGGGAGGCGTGTAAGCCGGGCCTGCGGGGTGCCAGAATTCGGCCGCGTTCCTTGATCAGGGGCTTCTGCGTGCCCAGCAGGGCTGTAAGAATGCCTGGCCATGACGCTGAACCTGCCCGGTGGCTCCCGGATGGCCGTAGCTATCACCTGCGATTTCGACGCCCACTCGCCGTGGATCGGTGGCTACCGGATGACGTCCCCGGCCGTGCTGTCCCGCGGCGAGTTTGGCGCCGAGGTAGGGGTTCCCCGGCTGCTCGCTGCTCTTCCGGAAGCTGCGGATACCGGCCACGTGGTTCACCCCCGGACACGACCTGATGACCTTCCCGGGGAAAGGTGCGCGACATCCTGACCCAGGAGCATGAGATCGCGGCCCACGGCTGCTACCACGAGGTCATCTCCGACCTGCGGCGGGCAAGACGCCCCGGCTCATGGACGTGCAGCTCCGTCAGCATGAGCAGGTGACCGGCAGACGGCCGCGCGGCTACCGGTCACCGTCCTGGGAGTTCTCTGACCTGACTCTGGGGCTGCTGGAGGAGTTCGGCTTCGAGTGGGACAGCTCGCTGATGGGACGCGAGTTCGAGCCGTATCACCCGCGTCCGGTCACCACGAATTACGAGACCGCCAGCACATTCGGGCCGCCGAGCCGGATCGTCGAGTTCCCGGTCAGCTCGTATGTGGACGATTTCCCCGCCGTCGAGTACGTGCCGGGGGTAGCCGAGGAGATCGGCTCGCACACGGTGATGTTCCAGCGCTGGCGGGAGATCTTCCGGTACGCCTACGACCGGGTGCCCGGCGCGATCTACACCGTGACCGTTCATCCGCAGACGATCGGCCGGGCCCATCATGTCGCCGCCTTCGAGGACTTCCTCAGCGAACTCCGGTCGCTGGACGGGATCTGGTGGGCCACGATGAGCAGCATTTTCGACGCGTACGCCCCCGACGACCCGCCGGCCTAACCCGCTCCCCCGCGACCCTCCAGGACGCAACCCGGCGCCCTTAGTCCATTGTCGCCGTGGCCCGCAACGCCAGCCACACCTCGGCCAGGCTCTCGGTCAACGCCAGCGACCGCCCGCTGATCTCCTCAAACCGCCGGATCCGGTACAACAGCGTATTCGGATGGATGTGCAGTGCCTGGGCCGCCTCCGGCGTCCGCCGCCCGCGCTCCAGCCAGGTCCGCAAAGTGGGCACGATCCGGGAAGCTCGAATAACGAGGCGTCATCAAGGGTTCACTAGCGTTCACCCGTCCAGCCTTCCCCTCACCTGTGGCCCCTCGGCGGAACCGGGGCCCTTGGGCTTTCCCTGAAGCTCCGCACCCCCTGCGAGCGGGACCCGCAGACGCACGTCCAGGAGGGAACAGGCCTAGAACACAGACCCGAAGTCACGTCCCCGGCATCACCAGACCTCCACCGACCGACTTACTCACTACGTGCGACCTCACGTCGCAACCTCGCTCGCGATTGTCCAGGTCGCGGTCGCCGCGTCAATGGCGGCCCTGCGGGCCGTCGAGGCACTTGGCGCTCCTTCACTCGCGTCAGTGAGAACTCAGCCGAAGATAGCGGGATTGGGGGGGGGGGGGGGGGGAGAGCGAGATAGTAAATACTGTCGGCAATACGGATGGGCGAGTGGTCGTGACAGCTGATATGGCAGAGATAATTGTTCGCCCAGCAATTCATCTTCTTCACGGTCTGCCCCCAGTATCACTAGCAAGTCCCGCACAATTGTAATGCCCGTCGCACCAGTTATGGCAGCGCATCCTTTCGCTCAGGGGTCCAAAGCGTCACGGTTTGCGTTCGCGCGACCATGGGACGTGTCCGCCGGGTCCGCCGCCCGGATCTGCGATGAAGCGAGAGCCGACTTCTGCCGTTCTGCTGGTGCCATCTCCGCAGCCTAGTTGATTAGTCTGTGGGCCCGGTTTCCTTCTTGCGGCGACTGCTGGCCCATAGTTGGAGGGCCCACAACCATGCCGAGACTGCCGCGCCGGCGAGGATGCCTGACCAGAAAAGCCATCGATTTGTTTGTTGTTCGCCAGGGATATTGGCGAGGGTCGCGCTTGGCGCCAATTTTTGGCTACTTTCCCAGGAAAGCATATTTGTTGAACCTGCTGGAACCGGAGCCGACGCATCGATCCGCGTGTCAGGTGGCATTTCACCCGCAGACACCTGCTGGCTAGATTGCGGTACTTTATAAGTTATCGGAGGGTCCCGCACCCGGCCCAACATTATAAACATCGGGAGGATACGCTTCTTGAACAAAGTCTTCGGGTTGACTTATGCTGATATTCTCAAGTGATCTTTGAAGGGGAAAACGATCGGGAGTCTATAAGAAGTCAGTGGCCCGGTCTGCGCAGCTATAGGGTGCTTTAGATAGGCGGTAGTAGTGTTGCTGAACGTGTGGTTCGCTGGATCAGAAAAGGGATCCTGGGTGCACAGTGCTTCTTTCCACATCTGGACTCGCACCTTCGGCGCAGCCCCAAATGCCTGTAGTATGACACGTTCTCGGGGCGAGTACAGTTGCGGATGAGCCAGGTGCCAGAGGAAATTGTTGCTTATTTCGGCATCGCCAGCGAGGACGATTGTGTACGGCAGACAGACGTCTGTTGGATGTGAAGGGACTTGAACTGATGTGGTAACGAAGAGCCTTGGGTTGGGGGCTTTGGGGTTATCTATCTCTACGCTCACAGATCCACTGATGACATTACCATAAACGTGGTTGCTATTGCTCCTTGGAATTCGGACTCTGGCACAGGCGGTGTTGCTGCGCGGTACGCAAGCCATCCTAGCGCCGTGGTTCCGGCGCCCAGAATGATGGATAGGATGATCAACCAATTTCTAATCATGGCTCGAAGCGCGCTTGATTTCGGACCAGCGCCTGAGCCTCTTTCCCGTATTCTTGGTTCGCGCGGCCATACCTGCTGGGAGTGTCGTCTTATGTTTCGTCCTGCCGCACACGTGACGATCCGTTAGGGGATGCGCTGGTATTCTTGGGTGCGTTCGAAAGGTCATGGATAGCCTGGAATGCGATAGCAGTCCCAGCGGCGATCACGGTGGCGGCCAAAATACGACGTATCTGGCGTTTTGGCCTTGCGTCGAGCCCCATCACTGCGCTTGCAACCTCCCGGGTGCTCTTGCCGGTTCACGATGCCGACAAGACGTGCCACGTTCCCGCTAACGGTCAGAGATGTTCGCAACTCTTGACTTGTCGAATCCATGTACTGGAGCTTCGGCACTATTCGCCCCGGTAGGTAGACCCCGTCGCGACAGGACCAGCAGCGACATGGCACGGGAGACGATGACGAAGACCAACTTCAAGCCCACAAACCGAGGATCATCGCACCCCCAGACTGGCTCGCCAGGCACCGGACGCGGGACTGCGCCGATGGCGTTCGACGGAGCATCTGCCCTGGTGGTGCAGGGTTTTCGGCACCCACAGGGCGTTCTCCAGTTCAGGTTGGGCCGGCGGAGCCATGACTGTGAAACTGCAGGTCAGGCGGCTTGTACGGACGCTGTCCGTGCCTGTCCGTGGTGTCAGCCGTTTCGCGTCACTGCGGGCACGGACATATAGCGGACAGGGGACGTTATTCACATGATCCATCTGGGAGTTTGACCAGGTCAGCGGCCATTCCGATGGGTCGGATGAAGCGGTCTGTAAAACCGTCGGCTTAGCCTACGTTGGTTCGAACCCAACACCTGCCACCACCTGCGGAAACGGCCCGTGAGCTGGGGGTTTCCCGGATTCGCGGGCCGTCGTGCGTTGTGTCAACTCCTGTCATCCTCGGTCAGGAGACGTCGCCGCACCGCGCTGGTTACGGACATATAGCGGACGAAATCGGGGCGGAGCAAGCGGTTCACCGAACCGCTTGCTCTGTTTCGATGGCCTGCCGTCTCGGGTGAAAAGGCCGCCAGGCTCCCGCGGACGATCACTCGTGGCCCGGCGGCCTGGTCCCACACACCCCCACCGGGGTATCGCCTAGGCTCGGGACGGGACCGTGCCGCCTGGCGCCGTGGCGCTTCACCTGCCCTGGCACGCCGGGCAGCAGACGGCCTGCCTGAGCCTCGCCTGGTCTTGAGAATGCAACGACCAGTCACGGATTAACCCGACCCAAGCTGCCCGGTACCGCGCCAGCTGAGGAACTGCTAAAACTATAATTCCGGTAATGGAACGGAACGAACATGACGGGAATCCATAAGCCAGATAGGGAAGCCAAATTGAACGAGCTAACGGATAAGGATTATGCGATCATCCTTGAGTCCTTGGCATACACGAAAAAAGCCTTCAGTGAATATCACGGATATCCATCCGAGGATTTTCGCAGAGATAGAATTGCAGAAGTGGAAGCTGTGATCGAGAAAATACGTAAGGTGCAAGGCAGCTCAGCGCCAGGTGCTAGATCAGAGAAATAATGACGTAGACCCGTAAGTGCACGGCGACCAGTGGGGCGACGCAAGGTCAGCGCATGGAACGGCGCGAGTATCGTGATCTGAGGCATGGAGGTTCGAATGAGGCGACGCCACCCAAGGTTCTTCGACACGGAAGAGGATAGCGCCGCAGCTACGGCCTATACTGAGAAACTGACGAAGGAAGCACTCCACTCGATAGACAAAGCCTTCTCGGAGGCGATCTTCGATCCGCGACATGCCGCTCTGCAGAGGGCCAAGGCCGCCGACGACGGAGTTAGACACGCCAGGATGGGACCGAGAGGCGGTCCTTGCGGTTATGCAGATGCGTTCAGCCGAAAGGGCGACCGCCGCGCTCTCGCGGGCTACCTGGGCTCTTGTAGGGACGACGGTAGTGCTCGCCTTGGCGACAATTGCGCTCGCTGTTGCGGCTGTGACGACATCCCACGGCTGACCCACATTCGCGCGGCCTACCTCTTCGGACCGTGCCCGAGTCACTCTTCCCTCGGCTTGCAATACCACAGGGTCAGTGCGGAGAAGCCACTGGTGACTCGCCAGCGCGCATCTGTTCGATAATCGAGGTCACGTCGGCGGACTGCGTTCGGTGCTGGGCGGGGCAATGGCGGAGGCGACCGCCTCGCGCATCGCCGCGCGCTCGGCGAGGACGCGTGCCCGCGAGTGCGGGTGCGATCCCGGGCAAGGGGGCAGGGTCTGTTGGTAGGGCCGTGTAATGCAGCCTCTCGGCTTCTGCCTCACCGAGCAACGTGTTCCGCCGAAGACGATCGGCTTGCTTGTTCTTATCGTCGATACTGCACAGCCGGGATCGGCGAAGATCACGGTCGCGATCTGGCGCAATGTCGCCCTGGACGGGCAGGGGTGGCATCTCGCCATGCTGGACGGCTACCAGGCCCGGCGATCCCGTGGTCGCCGTCTTCACCTACCAGGCCGACCCGGGCGTCCGGCGCAGGAGTACGCCGCCGAGGCGTTCAACATCTTCAACCACTACCCCCGGGACGCCGCCGACGCGGAGTGGCCTCCGCCTACTACCAGCGGAGGCTGCGGTCGCTGTCCCCGGCGCCTTCACCCAGGCCCGCGTGGAGGAGCACGGCACCCATCCCCTGCCAACCGCGCCCCGCGAACCCGCCGACGATTCCTTCCCCTAAGGAGCATGACCATGACTGTCTTTGAGCTGCCCAGCTACCAGGCCGCCCGCGACAAGATCAATGGCAACCCGGTCATCAGCTGGATGGCGGGCCGCGGTGACCAGCGGCCGCCGGGTGCGCCCCGTCGCGGGCTGGCTAATCCAGGAGCTCTAGCTGTGACCGCACCAACGGATGAGCTGGCGCCGTCTGAAGATCCGGTCTCGCCGGACCGGCGGGTCGTCCCTGGGGTTGCCCACGATGCATATGGCTGGACGGTGGAGCCGATCGACGAGGGGCAAGCCCAGATCGCTTCACGTGGCTTGTGTTAGGCCCTGGCGAGCCGGAACCGAGCGCCGAAGAGGAAGAGGCGGAGAAGGCGAGGCGCACAGCCCGCTAAGGCGCGTCGCGAGACCTGTCGGCCTTGTTCAGCTCGCGCGGCGGGTCGGCACACGCGCTGAGTCATGCAGAGTCCGGTCGGTGGCCACGTCGTAGTAATCGCTAGGAACCCGCGGTGCGTCACAGGTAGCGAAGGACGCCGCTGGGCTTCCAGGCCAGGTAAAGCGGTAGCTCTCTGCCCTTGGCCGCAGAAGTATGGCACGCTGCGGTTGTGGCTGGCGGAAGGGGCTCACACGGATGGGGTCAGGCGGGCAACCGCCAGGTGGAACATGCCGGAGTGGTTGCCCTGGTCTTGTTCCTGGGTTCAGTTGTGCTGGCTTTGCTTCTCGCCTATCGGTACCACGGCGTTGTGCCCGAGACGGCTGTCACCATCCTGATAAGCGGTGGGACTCTATCGGCGCTTTACTTGACATGGGTGACCTATCGAGATAGTCAAACCAAAGTGCTACCACTAAGCACCATAGCTGACGAACTAGCTGAAGCAGTTGGCAGTCAATGGGAACGAGAAGCGGCGGCACGTCACCTGAATGCTCCCTATCCTCTTCCCGTTCGGTGGGTGCCTGCCGATCCACCAGTTTCGGATGAGTGGGAAAGGCTCGTTACCCTTGCTTCCAGCGGGGCAGGGTGGCCTGTCCCGAATGGGAAGTGGGCGACTGGACCGGAAGAGTTGGCCGGCGGCGGCAATCAACTAGTGGACGTTTTGGCGCGAGTCACAGGCCGCCTGGTGATCTTGGGTGAGCCGGGATCGGGTAAGACCATGATGATGGTGCGGCTTGTGCTGGATCTCTTGCGGCGCCGTTCCTCAGGCGATCCGGTACCGGTCCTGATGTCAGCTGCATCTTGGAATCCCATGGCCCAAAATTTCCAAGAGTGGCTGATCGGCCAACTGTTGATCGCTCACCCCGCATTGGCTGCTCCCTTGCCAGTCAGCGGTAAGGGCGCTACTCGCGTTGAGGGACTCCTCGAAGCACGGCTTGTCATGCCTATCTTGGACGGCTTCGATGAGCTTCCACTGAGCCTTTTTCATCCTGATCTTTCGGGCGGCTTAAGTGCATGGCCTGATCGGCAGGGCGTCACACGAGGAGTCTCATCACAGGTCTGGTGGGGTAGGTGCGGCCAGAACCTCCGACCATCGGCTTAGAAGGCCGCCGCTCTTCCTCTGAGCTACGGGCGCTCGGGGCAGGCCAACTCGTATCTCTGCCTGCCTTCGCTAAGGGTACCTCTCGTCTCGTCGGGCTCCCGTGGGGCGCCTCTCGGTCGGTTCAGCTAGGTGATCCGGAAGAGCTGAGCGATCGAGGTGAAGAGCTTGGCGCTGTCGAGCGCGCGAGCGTCGATCTGGAACGCGAGCGTGTAGAGCTTCTTCCCGTGTGGGATCAGGTAGAGCTCGACCCCGTTCGTGTAGCTCCCGGCGGGGATCGTGCCGATGATGTACTCGGCCTTTCCGGAGGGCAGCGTCACGATCTTCGGCACCCGGATCTTCGATCCCGTGTTAGAGGCGAGCGCGTTCGCGTAGGTCGCGCCGATCGCCGGGAGATCCTTGTCGGTGAGTGCCTTCGTCGACTTCGTGATCGCGACGGAGACCTCCGTGAAGATCGGCGTGTCGGGGCTCTGAGGCCAGTCGAAGGCCTGGAAGACGTAGCCGGTGAGGCCGGTGCGGCCGGCCTGCGAGGCGAGGATCGATGCGTAGGCGTCCGCGAGATCGACGGTCGTCTTCTTCTTCTTGAGCGTCGCGATCATCTGCCTGATCTGCGTCGCGCTGCGCGGGATCGTCTCCCACTTCGTCGGGATCGTGATCCGGTAGCCGCCCTGCTTGTCGACGTAGGTCGTGCTCGGCTGGGTCGCCGCGCCTGCGAGCGAGGCCAGCGCAACGGTCGCGAAGCCGACGAGAAGCCCTCCTGCCAGAGCTCGTTTCATCAGCCCTTTTCGTATCACATGGCGTCTCGGGGAACCTAAGAGTTCTCGGATCGCCACGCGGTCCACTACGCTTGCGTCGTCCCGGTCGAAGAGGAGGAGTGCATGGCAACGGAAGCTGACGCGTCAGGCGACGGCGTCGAAGAGAACGACGAGGTCGCGCCCGAGCAGGAGGGTGGCGGCATCTCGTACGAGGAAGGCCCGCAGGGCTACGAGGCCGAGAACGACGAGCCGGAGGACTTTCCGCACTTCATCGAGATCTGGAACGACTACGACCCGTCGCAGCGCTTCACCGCCATCTTCCCCGTCGGCGAGAAGGAGGGCGCCGTCGGCAGCTCGGTCGCCTACTACATCATCGAGCCCGGCAGCCACACCGGCCTTCACAACGACAACGTCGAGGAGATCGCGTTCGTCGCCGAGGGTGAGGGGGAGGTGTTCTCGATCGGGAACACGCAGCAGCTCGAGCCCGGCAAGTTCGTCGTGTTCGCCGCGGGCGCCGACCACGACATCTACGCGCGCGGCAGCGTCGCCCTCCGGCTGCTCTCGTTCTTCCCGACGCCGGAGATCGTAAGCACGTTCCAGCAGGCCGTCTATCCGCTCGGCGAGACGACAGTCAGCTCGAAGCCGCCGCCGCCGGTCGTCACCGAGCTCGACCCGAACAACCTTCCCGCGGACTTCCCGTTCACCCTCGACGAGCTCGGGATGGGCGGCGAGAGCGAGGAGCCGCGCGAGCTCAGCATGACCCAGCGTCTGATCGGGATGACCGACCCGAACAAGCCGCCGGAGAACGTCGAGGTGAAGATCTACACACCTGGCGAGGACCCGGTGATCGAGATCATCAACCCGACGCCGAAGCCGCAGGAGGACGAACCGGACGCCGAGGAATAGCCAGCACGCGCGGGCGTGGCGGAACTGGCAGACGCGCCGGGTTTAGGTCCCGGTGGGCTTAGGCCCTTGGAGGTTCGATTCCTCTCGCCCGCATCGAACGGCCCCTGGTCAGGGCAGGAACTCGAGGTACGCGTCGACCGGCTTGCGCTCCTTGGCGGGCGGCTGCGGTCGACGGTTTCCCCAGGTGGATCAGGGCGACGAACTCCTCGTCATCGGGGAGGCCGACGGCCGCACGGCCTTCCCGGGTCTCGAGCAGCGCAGGTGTCCGCCAGTACGACGCGAGGCCGCGGGAATGGGCCGCGAGCAGCACGATGTAGGTCGCGCAGGCGGTTGCGAGGACGTCCTCGCGATTCTGGTACTCGTCGCCCGGTCAAGCGGGCGCTTGCGACGACGAGCGTCGGCGCGCGGCCGAGCTTCGAGGCTTCGTTCGCCGCCCCCGCCGCGACGAGCTTGTCGAACGTCTCGGGCCCGAGCACGCGGAAACGCCACGGCTCGGTCAGATGGTGGTTCGGCGCGAAGCGCGCGAGCTCGAAGAGCTCCTCGATCGTCTCGGGGTCGACGGGCTCGGGCTCGAAGGCCTTGTGAGTCCGCCGTGACCGGATCGCCGCGTCGAGTTCCATCGCGCGCAACCTAGCGTCCCGTGAGCGTCCGACCGCGAGCGGCAGGCCACTGCGCTCTGATTCAATGGCTCGCCTATGGAGGCCCAGGTCGAACAGCTCGACGGTGACCGCGCCCGCCTGACGGTAGAGGTGCCTGCCGGCGAGGTTCAGCACGCGGTCGAGCATGCAACGCACGATCTCGCCGACCGAGTCAAGGTCCCCGGCTTCCGCGCGGGGCACGTCCCGCAGCAGGTCCTGCTCTCGCGCATCGGGAAGCAGCGCATCTACGCGGAGGCGATCGAATCCCACATCTCGAGCTGGTTCTGGAGCGCCGCGCGGACGAATCGCCTGCGCCCGACCGAGCAGCCCGACTACACCTACGACCTGCCGACGGCTGAGGACGAGGCCTGGCAGTTCACGGCCGAGTTCGGCGGTGCAACCGGCCGTCGAGCCCGCCGACTGGACGAAGCTCGAGGTGCCGAAGCTCGAGGTCGAGGTCAGCGACGAGGTCGTCGATCAGCAGCTCGCGGCGCTGCAGGAGATCAACGCCTCGCTCGCTCAGGTCGACGGGCGCCCCGCGCGCTTCGGCGACGTCGCCGTCGTCGACATCGAGTCCGATTCGGGCCCGGGCCAGCGCGACTACGTCGTCGAGCTCGGGACGGAGCGGCTGGTCGAGGAGCTCGAGAAAGGGATCCGCGACCTCGTCCCCGGCGACATCGAGCAGGTCAGCTGGGAGGGCGGCGACGGCACTCCGCGCTCGGCGCTCGTCACGGCTCAAGGAGCTGTACGAGAAGGTCCTGCCGCCGCTCGACGACGACTTTGCGCACAACGCGTCCGAGTACGACACCCTCGAAGAGCTGCGCGCGGATGTCGTCGAGCAGATCCGGACGTTGCTGGAGCGGGAGGCCGAAAACCGGTTCCGCGCGGACGCGGTGGACGAGCTGATCAAGGCCACGGATGTCAGGCCGGCGAGCCTCCTCATCGAGATGCGGACGCGAGACCTGATCAACGCGTTCATCAGGCAGCTCGACGCCAACGGGATCGATGCGGCGGCGTACCTCCGCGCGGCGGGGATCAGCGGCGCCGACCTCGAACGGCGGCTCCGAGCGGAGGCCGCGCATTCGATCGGCCGCGAGCTCGTTCTCGAGGGTGTCGCGAACAAGCTCGACATCCAGGTGTCGGACGACGATGTCCGCGCCGACCTGAAGGAAGAGGGGGAGAGCGAAGAGGACATCGAGGAGTTCATGTCCGCGGGCGGCGCCGACCGCGTTCGCCCGGACTTCCGGCTCAGGCGTGCGGTCGATCGGATCGCCGCCGAAGTGACCCCGATCTCGCAGGAGCTGGCGACGGCGCGCGAGAGCATCTGGACGCCCGGTAAGGAAGAGGGCGCTGAGACAGAGAAGAAATTGTGGACCCCCGGCAGTTAGATCGAGTAGAAGGAGAGAAGCGATGAGCCCGTTGATCCCGATGGTGGTCGAGCAGACCTCGCGCGGCGAGCGCGCCTTCGACATCTATTCGCGCCTGCTCGCCGAGCGCATCGTCTTCCTCGGGACCCCCGTGGACGACCAGATCGCGAACCTCGTGATCGCCCAGCTCCTGCATCTGGAGTCGGACGATCCGGACAAGGACATCTTCCTGTACATCAACTCGCCCGGTGGCTCCGTGTACGCCGGTCTCGCGATCTACGACACGATGCAGTTCATCAAGCCGGACGTGCAGACCATCTGCGTCGGCATCGCGATGAGCATGGGATCGCTGCTTCTTTCCGGAGGCGCAAAAGGAAAGCGGATGGCGCTGCCGAACTCCCGAATCCTGATCCATCAGGTGTCCGGAGGGTTCCAGGGGCAGGGCACCGACATCGAGATCCAGGCGAAGGAGGTGATCGGCCTCAAGCGTCGCCTGGAGGAGATCTACTCAGAGCACACCGGCCAGAGCATCGAAAAGGTGTCCCACGACATGGAAAGAGACTTCTTCATGAGCCCGCAGGAAGCCACGGAGTACGGCATCATCGACAGCGTGATCACGCACCGCGACGTGGCTTCGCGTTCGGAGGCGGCGGCCTAGCGGCCTCAGGGCCGCGGCTGGGAGCGAGATGGCGCGTCCGAGTGACGGCAACGAGCAGCTCCTCTGCAGCTTCTGCGGCAAGTCGCAGCGGCAGGTCAAGAAGCTGATCGCCGGCCCAGGCGTCTACATCTGCGACGAGTGCATCGATCTCTGCAACGAGATCATCGACGAGGAGCTGACCACCCCGTCCGCGCTCGACCTCGACAACCTGCCGCGCCCGAAGGAGATCTACAGCCAGCTGAACGAGTACGTCGTCTCTCAGGAGGAGGCGAAGCGATCGCTCTCAGTGGCGGTCTACAACCACTACAAGCGCGTCCAGATGGGCGCCGAAGAGGGCGACGTCGAGCTGCAGAAGTCGAACATCCTGCTGCTCGGGCCGACCGGCTGCGGCAAGACGCACCTCGCGCAGACGCTCGCCCGGATCCTGAACGTCCCGTTCGCGATCGCCGATGCGACTGCGCTGACCGAGGCCGGCTACGTCGGCGAGGACGTCGAGAACATCCTCCTGAAGCTGATCCAGGCGGCCGACTTCGACATCAAGAAGGCCGAGACCGGGATCATCTACATCGACGAGGTCGACAAGATCGCGCGCAAGGCAGACAACCCGTCGATCACACGTGACGTCTCCGGTGAGGGGGTCCAGCAGGCGCTGCTGAAGATCCTCGAGGGCACGGTCGCGTCAGTGCCGCCGCAGGGTGGGCGCAAGCACCCGCACCAGGAGTTTCTCTCGATCGACACGACGAACGTGCTCTTCATCTGCGGCGGAGCGTTCGCCGGCCTCGACAAGATCATCGCCAAGCGCGTCGGCAAGAACGCGATCGGCTTCGGCCGCGAGATCTCCTCGAAGCGCGACAACGACAGCGCCGAGCTGCTCGCGCAGGTGATGCCCGAGGACCTGCTGAACTTCGGGCTGATCCCCGAGTTCATCGGCCGCCTCCCTGTCCTCTCTGCCGTGCACCAGCTGAAGCGCGAGGATCTCGTCCAGATCCTGACCGAGCCGAAGAACGCGCTCGTCCGCCAGTACCAGCGCTTCTTCAACTACGACCACATCGACCTCCACTTCACCGAGGACGCCCTCTGGGCGATCTCGGACAAGGCGCTCACCCGCGAGACCGGCGCCCGCGGCCTCCGGTCGATCATCGAGAACGCACTCCTGGACGTCATGTTCGAGCTGCCGTCCCGCAAGGACGTGACCAAGTGCGTGATCACGAAAGAGACGATCGAGAAGGGCCTCAAGCCCACGCTCGTCACCTCGGCGGGGGCGGCCCTCGACGAGGCCGAGCTCGCCGAAGAGTCGGCGTAACCTCCCCTTCAGCGAGCGGAATCCCGGGCCGCCGCCCGGCGATCGCTGCATCCGGCCTCTTCCAGACGCCGACACTCACCTCGAACCCGCCTACCTTCGACCTGCTCCCAGGCGTCCACGCCCGGTCGACGAGCCGCCGCAGAAGCTCGGCCATCGACAGGCCCGTCCTGTTCGCTTCCCGGTTCAGCACGTCGTACTGGCGATCGGTCAGCGAGATCTGAAGGCGCCGGGTCATGTGATGTAGATGTACCTCTACATCACTCCTCATGTGTGCCAACTCTGTGCCAGTTTTCACGGCCCCGCGTCGGCCCGTTCGCCCGGATCCCTCACTGGTCGGCGCGTCACGGCATCTAGGCTGACTGTCCAGTGATGGACACACGTTATGACCCCCGGGGCGTCGAGGCGCGCTGGCAGCACACCTGGGAGGCGGAGGGCCTCTACCGGGCCGGCGCCGGTGCTCGTATCGACGCGACCTACGTCATCTGCGTTCCGCCGCCGAACGTGACGGGCGAGCTGCACATGGGGCACGCCCTCAACGGATCGATGCAGGACTGCCTGATCCGCTGGCACCGGATGCGCGGCTTCGACACCCTCTGGCAGCCGGGTTACGACCACGCCGGCATCTCGACTCAGAACGTCGTCGAGAAGCAGTTGATCGCCGAAGGGACGTCGCGGCAGGCGATCGGCCGCGACGCCTTCCTCGAGCGCACGTGGGCGTGGCTCGAGACCACCGGCAAGACGATCATGGGCCAGTTCCGGCAGCTCGGCTGCTCGCTCGACTACTCGCGCGAGCGCTTCACGATGGACGACGGATACGTCGAGTCCGTCATGACCTACTTCGTTCGCCTCTGGGACGCCGGGTGGATCTACCGCGCCAACCGGATCGTCAACTGGTGCCCGTACCACCAGACAGCTCTCTCCGATCTCGAGGTCGAGCACGTCGAGATGGACGATGCGCTGACCTACGCCCGCTACCCGTTCGTCGACGGATCCGGCTCGATCACGATTGCGACCGTCCGGCCGGCGACGATTCTCGCGGACGTCGCCGTTGCCGTGAACCCGGACGACCCGCGCTATGCGGACGCGATCGGGAAGGAGGTCATCGTTCCCGTCGTAGGCCGTCGCGTCCCCGTGATCGCCGATCCTCGCGTCGAGCCGGAGTTCGGCTCGGGCGCCCTGAAGATCACCCCCGGGCACGACCCGGTCGACTTCGACATCGGGCGCGATCACGGCCTCGAGACGCTCACCGTCGTCGGCCCTGACGGGACGATGATCGCCGAGGGGTTCGAGGGAATGAGTCAGAAGGACGCCGACGAGCGCGTCGTCGAGTGGCTCAAGGAGCACGGCCAGCTCGAGAAGCGAGAGAGCTACCGTCACTCCGTCGGAACCTGCGAGCGCTGCCACTCGCGCATCGAGCCGCTCGTCTCCCCGCAGTGGTGGTGCCGGATGGACGAGCTCGCACGCCCCGCGATCGAGGCGCTCGAGGCGAGGCGTGTCCGGTTCCACCCGCCGAGCCAGCACCGGTTCGCGATCGAGTCGCTCGAGAACGCGCCTGACTGGTGTGTCTCGAGGCAGCTCTGGTGGGGCCATCAGATCCCGATCTGGACCTGCCCGGACGGGCATCTCACCTGCGAATGGCCGCCGCCCGAGGCTTGCGCCGAGTGCGGATCGGGGGAGCTCGTCCGCGAGACCGACGTCCTCGACACCTGGTTCTCCTCGGCGCTCTGGCCGCTCGCCACACTCGGCTGGCCCGAGCAGACGCCCGAGCTTGCCCGCTATTACCCGGGCAACGTCAACGTCACTGCGCGCGAGATCATCAGGCTCTGGGAGAACCGGATGATCTTCTCCGGCCTCTTTCTGCTCGGCGAGGTCCCGTTCACGGACGTGATCATCAACTCGACCGTTCTCGCCGTTGACGGCAGGCGGATGTCGAAGAGCCTCGGCACCGGCATCGACCCTCTCGAGGCGGTCGCGAAGCACGGCGCCGACGCGACCCGGTACGGGCTGCTCAAGATCACCTCCACGCAGGACGTCCGCTTCAGCTGGGGCGCGATCGAGGAAGGGGCGAAGCTCGCGAACAAGCTCTGGAACGTCGCCAGGCTGATTCTCCAGAAAGCGGAAGGGGCCGAGCCGACACTCGCCCCGACGACGCTCGAGGAGCTCTGGATCGCCGGGCGGATCGAAGAGACCCGTGCCGAGCTCGAGGAGCTCCTGCCGAGGTTCGATTTCTCCCACGCGGTCGCTGCGCTCTACCACCTCACCTTCGACGATTTCTGCGACTGGTACGCCGAGGCGATCAAGCCGCGGCTCTACGCCGACGACAGCGCTGCCATCGGGACGGCGCTCGCCGCGCTCGAGCGCCTTCTCGCCCTGCTTCATCCGGTACTCCCGCACGTCACCGAGGAGATCTGGGCCCAGTTCCACTCGGACCGGCTGATCCTCGGCCCGTGGCCCGCGACCGGCACGGTCGACGTGAACGCGGGGGCGGCGATGGGCCGGGTTCAGAGCGCCGCGGTCACGTTCCGGCGCAGCGGCGCGCTCGTCGAGCTCGAGGGTGAGGAGAAGCGGATCTTCGACGCCGTCGTGAAGCCGGAACGGCACACGGTCGATTCCGACGGTGCCGTCGAAGTGGAACGCGAGCGGCTGCGCAAGGAGATCGCCCGCAGCGAGTCTCAGCTCTCCAACGAGCGCTTCGTCCAGAACGCACCGCGTGACGTCGTCGCGGCCGAGCGGGAGAAGCTCGTGCGCTATCAGGCGGAGCTCGACGCACTCGGCGGCTGACACGGACTGGCTCGAGGGGCTCACGCCCTGGCCGGCTGAGTTCGGGCTCGGCCGGATGCGAGCGCTGCTCGCCGACCTCGGCGACCCGCAGCGCGACTTCCGCTCGATCCACGTCGTCGGGACCAACGGCAAGACTTCGACGACGCTGATGACGGCTGCCCTCCTCCATGCCGAAGGCCTGCGAGTCGGGGCCTACATCTCACCCCACGTCCGAGGCTGGTCCGAGCGGATCCAGGTCGACGGAGCGGATGCGGATCTCGACGCTGCCCTCGCGCGCGTCCGGCCGCATGCCGACGGCGCAACGCAGTTCGAAGTCTTGACGGCCGGCGCATTCGCCGAGTTCGCAGCTGCCGAGGTCGATGTCGCCGTTGTCGAGGCAGGGCTCGGAGGGCGGCACGACGCGACGAACGTGCTCGGCGCGGAAATCGTCGTCCTCACGAACGTCTCGCTCGAGCACACCGACGTCCTCGGTGACACGCGCGAGGAGATCGCGTCCGAGAAGCTCGCGGTCATCTCGCCAGGAGCGATCGTGATCGTTGGCGAGGCCGAGTGGGAGCCGGCGGCTCGGGCGGCCGGCGCCGGGCGCGTCGAGGTCATGAGCGGGTCGAATCTCGGGCTCGCGCGAGCGGCAGCCGAAGCCTTTCTCGGCCGGCCCGTCGATCCAGGCGCCGCCGACCGAGTGCGCGTTCCCGGCCGGCTCGAGCACCGCTCTGAGAGCCCGCTCGAGATCTGGGACGGCGCGCATAATCTCGCCGGGGTCGGCTGGCTCCTCCCGCGCCTTCCCGATCGGCGCTACACGGTCGTCGCCTCGATCCTTGCCGACAAGCAGGCCGACGAGATGCTGCGGGCGCTGACGGCTGTCGGTGACACCCTGATCGCGACCGGCTCCCCGAGCCCGCGCGCGATCCCCGCCGAGGACCTGGCCCGTCTCGCCGCGACGCACTTCGCCAGGGTCGAGACAGCGGCCGACCCGAAGAGGGCGCTCGAGCTCGCGCGAAGCATCAGCGGTCCTGATGGTGCCGTTCTTGTGACAGGATCGCTCTACTTACTCACGGCGCTATCGCTCGATGGCTAGAACCCGTACAGTTTCCGGTGCCCGTGGACGCCCGAGCGTCTTCATCTTCGCCACCGTCCTGCTCGCTCTCTACGTTGGGTTTGCGTTCGCTGCCGGTTGGCTAATAGGAAGGTTCTTGCTGTGAGTGGGAGCATCTTTACGGGAGTCCACAATTTCTTCCATTCCGGAACGTGGTCTGCCGTCCAGGTCGTCGGCATCGCCGTCGTCGTTCTCTTCTGGCTCGCGACGATCGCCTGGGTGCTGAAGGATGCGCGCCGCCGAATCGAAAGCCCGTTCCTGATCGCGCTCGCGACGCTGGTCGGTGCCTTCCCGCCGTTCCTGGGCCCACTGATCTACATGCTCTTCCGCCCGCCCGAGTACCTCGAGGACGTCCGTGAGCGGGACCTCGAGATCAAGGCGATCGAGAGCCGTCTCGGCGGCTCGGAGGTGCGTTGCAAGGTTTGCGGCTGCGAGGTCGAGCCCGACTTCCTCGTCTGCCCGGTCTGCACGACGAAGCTGCGGTCGGCCTGCACCGAATGCAACAAGCCGCTGGAGCCTGCCTGGCAGGTATGCCCGTACTGCGAGACGCCCGTCCCCGTCACCGATCCGGTGGCGTTGCAGCGGCCGCCGCGCCGAACCCAACCCCGCAGCCGCACCTCCAGTTCAGGCTAAGCTCGCGCCCTCATGGCTGTCGAGCGCACTCTCATCCTTGCCAAGCCGGACGCCGTCGAGCGGAATCTCGCCGGCGAGATCGTTGCGCGCTTCGAACGCCGAGGTCTGAAGCTCCGTGCCGCCCGCCTCCTCGTCGCGTCACGCGAGCTCGGCGCCGAGCACTACGCCGAGCACAGCGAGAAGCCGTTCTTCGGCGAGCTCGTCGACTTCATCACCTCCGGCCCGACGCTCGCATTCGTGCTCGAGGGCGAAGGAGCCATCGGGACCGCCCGCAAGACGATCGGCGCGACCAACCCGGCGGAGGCCGACCCTGGATCGCTTCGGGGCGAGTTCGGGCTTGCGATGCCGAACAACCTCGTGCACGGCTCCGACTCGCCCGAGTCCGCCGAGCGCGAGATCGGCCTCTGGTTCGCCGATGGGCTGGTCTGACGCCGCAGCGCGAAACCGCGAGTCCTGGAGCCGGGCGAACACCGAGAACGAACTCGAGATCGAGCAGCCGATCGAGCTGCAGGCGCCCGAGACCGCGAAAGCACATCCCCGATACGACTACGTGAGCCCGGAGTGGGCGTGAACGTGGCCGGCCGAGCAGATCTGGGCCGCGAGGAAGCGATGATCGTCCTCGCATCCACCTCGCCGCAGCGCCGGGCGATCCTCACGCAGCTCGAGATCCCCTTCGAGGCCGTCGCCCCCGACTACGTCGAGCAGCCGGGTGGCGATCCCCTCGAGCACGCGGCCGGCAAGGCGCGCTCGATCGACGGCGGCGACCGGCCGGTGCTCGGCGTCGACACCGTCGTCATCTGCAACGGCGAGCAGCTCGGAAAGCCCTCCGACGAGGCCGACGCGCGCCGAATGCTCGCGCTGCTCGCCGGTGCCACCCACGAGGTCGTCTCGGGCCTCTGCCTGAGAGGGCCGGATTGGGAGGAGACCGGCCGGGCGACGACGCGGGTGGTCTTCCGGAGGCTTTCGGATGGAGACCTCGATCGTTATCTCGCAAGCGGCGAGTGGGAAGGGCGCGCCGGCGGGTACGCGATCCAGGGGCTCGGCGCCTCGCTGGTCGGGCGGATCGAGGGTGACTACCTGAACGTGGTCGGGCTTCCCGGCGCGCTGCTCGTCGGCCTCCTCGCCGAGCGCTTTCCCGGGGCTTACGGCTTCGGCTGAGCCGTCGCTAGAGCGCGAGCACCGCGACTCCGGCAAAGACGAGGATCGACCCGGCCAGCCTTCCCCGCGAGACGTGCTCGGAGAGAACGCGGCCGGCGAGCAGGGTCGCGATCACGATCGACGTCGACCTGACCGCGAGCACGGGGGCCGCGGCGGCTCGGCGCAGCGCGAGCAGGCCGAGCAGGAACGAGCCGAGATTGGCGACCGCAGCGACCAGGGTGATCAGGCCGATCTCCCGCCGTACCGCGGCAATCCCGACGATCGGGGGGTAGAGGAGGGCCGGGCCGGCGAGTACGAGGACGAAGTAGGTCAACGCGCCCGCATGCTGGATCCCGACCCGGTCGACGAGCGTATAGGCGGCGATCGAGGCCGAGATAGTCGCTACGGCGAGCAGCGCGCGGGCGTCTGCGCTCCCTTCCGGGCCACGCACGAGCACGACGCCGCCCGCGACGATCAGAACGCCCACGACTTCTGAAGCCGACACCGCGTGCCCGAGCACCGCGATCGTCGCGAGCAGCGCGAGGACCGGTGCGACGCCACGCGTGACCGGGTAGACGAACGAGAGGTCGCCGACCCGGTACGCATAGGCGAGAGCGACGACATACACGGTCTCGAGCGCTGCCGAGGCGAGCGCGTAGGGCCAGACCGAGGGCTCGGCGCTCCACCAGATGACGGCGAGCGGCAACGCGAAGGCGACCGAGAGCACGAAGGTGGCCGCGGCAGCCGCCTGGATGTCTTTTCTGCCCGCGAGCAGGAGATTCCAGGCGGCGTGAAGCGCAGCAGATCCAAGCGCGAGAGCAAGCGCGGGTAGAGTGAGTCGCGGGTCGACGATGGGCATCTTCAACTACTTCACCGGTTTTGGTGGGCGAGACATGGCAGTCGACCTCGGTACTGCGAACACGCTCGTCTACGTGCGCGGGCGCGGGATCGTGCTCAGCGAGCCGTCCGTCGTCGCGATCGACCAGTCGACCGGCGACGTCCATGCGGTCGGACTGGAGGCCAAGCGGATGCTGGGGCGCACGCCCGGGACGATCAGCGCGATCCGGCCGCTGAAGGACGGCGTGATCGCCGACTTCGACGTCACCGAGCAGATGCTCAGGCACTTCATCCAGAAGGTGCACCAGCATCGCTTCGCGCATCCGCGCGTTGTCGTCTGCGTGCCTTCGGGTGTCACCGGCGTCGAGAAGCGCGCGGTCGAGGAGGCGACGCTCAATGCCGGCGCGCGCCAGGCCTACCTGATCGAGGAGCCGATGGCCGCCGCGATCGGCGCCGGGCTCCCGGTCGCCGAGCCGACCGGGAACATGATCGTCGACATCGGCGGCGGCACGACCGAGGTCGCCGTTATCTCCCTCGGCGGGATCGTCGTCTCCCAGTCGCTGCGAGTCGGGGGCGACGAGATGGACGAGGCGATCATCAATCACATCAAGCGCGAGTACAAGCTTCTGATCGGCCAACAGACCGCCGAGGAGATCAAGCTCGAGGTCGGATCGGCCCATCCGCTGAAGGAGGAGGTGCAGGCGGAGGTGCGCGGGCGCGACATGCTCACCGGCCTCCCGAAGACCGTGATCCTCTCGAGCGAAGAGGTGCGGCACGCGCTCGAGGAGCCGATCTCGCAGATCATCGACGCGATCCGCTCCACTCTCGACAAGACGCCGCCCGAGCTTGCCGCCGACATCATGGATCGCGGGATCGTGCTCGCCGGCGGCGGGGCGCTCCTGCAAGGGCTCGACCAGCGGCTCCGGGCCGAGACGCACATGCCGACGCATCTCGCCGAGTCGCCGCTCACCTGCGTCGCGGTGGGCTCGGGCCGAAGCCTCGAGGAGTTCGAGGCGATGCGGAACAGCGCGAAGGCGCGCGCCCGCTCACGGTCGCGTAACGGCCGCAGCCGCTACTAGTCCGATCGCTGCCGCACGTGGCCGAGACGCCCAGGTCGAATCGGCAGGGCTGTGGACGAATCGGCACGAAACCGGCACAGACACAGGGCCCACAGGCACGTAGAATTTGCATTAGAGGTGGCGGGTAGCCTGCCCCACCCTAGGGCGGGGGCTTCCTTAAATCGGGCGTGATCTCCCGCTCCCGCGCGCACGGCCTCCGCGATTCTTAGCCGTAGCTGAACCGTCTCAACGGGCGACCCCGCTAGACTTGTCGGGCTCGTGCCTCGCAACCGGAACGCCCGCGTTGCGGTCCTGGGCTCTTCCGTCCAGCGCGCCGCTGCCTCCGGCCCCTCATCCTCGACCCGGTCGAGCCCCACGAGGCGCCGGCTCGTCGTCGTCGGGCTGGTCTTGCTGTCCCTTGCTTTGCTCACGGTCTCGTTCCGCTCCAGCGCCCTCGATCCGGCCGAGAGCTTCGGGGCGTCGGTGCTGCGGCCGTTCGAGATCGCGGCGAACCGGGTGGCGCGCCCGTTCCGCGACGCGGCGAACTGGACGCACGGGATCTTCAACGCGAAGTCCGAGAACGAGAAGCTGAGGAAGCGGAACGCCGCCCTGCAGCGCGAGGTGGCGACGCTCGAAGGGGCCAAGCAGGAGAACCTGCTCCTCCAGAAGGAGCTCCACTTCGCCCAGGGGCCGCGCTTCCCGAAGGACTACGACGAGGTCGGCGCCCGGGTGCTCACGAGCCCGTCGACGCTTGCGCAGAGCGTGACCATCTCTGCCGGCAGCGAGCAGGGGATCGCGAAGGAGGACGTCGTGATCACGAACCAGGGCCTGGTCGGAACCGTCACGAAGGTGCTCGGGAACGAGTCGCAGGTGATGCTGATCACCGATCAGGAGAGCAATGTCCGCGCGGTCGACGCGAAGAGCCTGCCGGCGGTCGGGATCCTCGACCACGGCAGCGGGGCGACCTCGCTCGTCCTCGACGGGGTTGGGAAGGACAAGAGCGTCGCCGTCGGCGACCTCGTGATCACCGCGGGCTCCCAGTCCGGCAGCAAGCTCGCGTCGCTCTACCCGCGCGGGATCCCCGTCGGGTTCATCTCGAGCGTGAGCCAGGCCGACACCGACGTGTACAAGCAGATCGAGGTGCAGCCGCTCGTCGACCTCTCCTCGCTCGAGTCGGTGCTCGTGCTGATCCCGAAGGCCCGGACCAAGTGATGAGCTCCGGGCTCGACGTCGTCAAGGCGGTCGCCTTCCTGTTCATCGCCGTCCTGATCGAGGTCTCGGTGATCGGCGCCTACACGCCGCTCGGCGGGACGGCCGACCTCGTGCTCGTCGTGCTCATCTCGATCGCGCTCCTTCGCGGCTCGACCTTCGGTGCATTCGCCGGGTTCGGCGCGGGCCTGCTGATCGACACCGCGAACCTCACCACGCTCGGGTTTACCTCGCTGCTGCTCACCCTGGCGGGGTTCTGGACCGGCCGTTACGGCGAGACGACCGCCCGCGACCGCTTCCACGCACCGTTCCTGGCAGTAGCGGTGATCACCGTTCTCTACGCGTTCGGCACGCTCGCCCTGAACGCCGTCCTCGGGGAGCCCGCCCCCGCCGACGCGTACCTCTCGGGGCTACCGGCGACCGTCCTCCTGAACCTGGTGCTGACGTGGCCCGTCTACAGCCTGATGCGAAAGGTGTTCCCGCCTGTCGACGTCTTCGACCGCGTGCACGACGTGAGGCTCCTTGGGTAGCGACCCGAGACCGCGCCGCTTCCTGCCCGCCGACCCACGGGTCGAGGAGCCCTATCGGCTGACGCCGCAGCTTGCGCTCCGCGTCGCGATCCTCGGGTTCGTCGCGCTCGCAGTCTTCGCCGTGCTCTTCCTGCGGCTCTGGGCGCTTCAGGTGCTCGCGGGAACCAAGTACAGCGCCCAGGCGAGCCAGAACCGCGTGCGGACGATTCAGGTCGACGCGCAGCGCGGGAACATCGTCGACAGCCACGGCCATCCGCTCGTCACGAGCGTGATCGGGACCAGCCTCGAGGTCTGGCCTGCCGATCTGCCGAAGAGCCGGAAGGCGCGCGCGCACGAGCTCGCACAGCTCTCGATGGTGTCGGACATCCCGGTCAGGGAGATCCTCGCGAAGATCAAGCCGCACGCGGACGACCCGCTGACCCCGGTCGTGCTGCGCCGCGGCGTCCACCAGGATCAGCAGTACTACCTCAAGGAGCACGCGATCGAGTTCCCCGGCGTGCAGCTCGCCGACACCTACCTGCGCAGCTACCCCTACAAGTCTCTGCTCGCTCAGGTGCTCGGCTACGTCGGCCCGATCACCGCCGCCGAGCTCAAGACGGCCGAGAAGAACCACTATCAGCCCCAGGATGTGATGGGCCAGGCCGGGATCGAGCAGACCTACGACCGCTACCTGCGCGGCACCGACGGGACCGACCAGCTCACGGTCGACTCGCTCGGCCGCCCGACGAGCCCTATTCAGAGCCGGGTTCTCCCGCAGCCAGGAAACACGCTGAAGCTGACGATCGACGTGAGGCTGCAGCGTGCCGCCGAGAAGGCGCTCCACGACGCGATCGCGACCGCGCGGACATCCGGCGAGCCCTACGCCGACGGCGGCGCGATGGTCGCTCTCGACCCGCACACCGGAGCCGTGCTCGCACTTGCCTCGAACCCGACCTATCAGCCGTCCGTCTACGTCAATCGCGATCCGGCGAAGCTCGCGCCGCTCCAGAACGAGAAGGTCGCCGCGGCCGACAACTACCCGGGCCTCGACCGCGCGATCGACGGCTTCTATCCGCCCGGCTCGGTCTTCAAGCCCGTGACGGCTCTCGCGGCGATGGAGGAGAACATCCTGACCCCGACCGAATCGCTCCTCTGCTCGCCGGTGTTCGACTACTACCAGCAGCCGTTCAAGAACTGGGACCCCTACGTCAATCAGCCGATGGAGCTGACCCAGGCCCTCGCCCAGTCGTGCGACACCTACTTCTACCGCGTCGGCGCTCTCTTCTACGGCCTGCCGGCGAGCCGCGGAACCACGCTGCAGAACTGGGCCTACCGCTTCGGGTTCGGCGCCCCGACCGGCATCGACATCGGCCCCGAGAACGCCGGGCTGGTGCCCACACCCGAGTGGCGCTGCAAGGCCTTCGGCGGCCCCCCTTGCGCCGGGTACGTCGACCGCGTCTGGAAGCCCGGATACGAGGTGCAGCTCGCGATCGGCCAGGGTGACCTGGAGGTCACGCCGATCCAGATGGCCCGCTTCTACGCGATGATCGCGAACGGCGGCGAGATGGTCACCCCGCACATCGCGAAGGATGTCGAGCAGTCGTCCGGCGACCCGAAGACGACTCAGGTGCTGCGCGAGCTCTCGACCCAGCAGCCCACGCCGACCGGGGTCGACCCGACCTACCTGCGCGCGGTGCAGGAAGGCCTCTACGCGGGAGCGCACTCGATCTACGGGACGTCCTACGGGGTCTTCGGGCAGTTCCCTATCCCGATCGCCGGTAAGACCGGCACGGCCGAGAAGGAGGTGACGCTCCCCGGTTATCCGAACCCGGTGAAGCTGAACCAGTCGTGGTGGTGCGGCTACGGCCCGTTCGACAACCCGTCGATCGTCGTCTGCGCCGTGATCGAGAACGGCGGCCACGGCGGCACCGCGGCCGCGCCGGCCGCGCTGAAGCTCTTCGAGGCCTACTTCAAGCGGACGGGCGTCACGACGACGCATCTCACCGACTGATGGCGATCGAAGCCGTCGACCCTCGCGCACGCGGTCTTCGCTCCCAGGCCCGCGACCAGGCCTACGGGCCGCTCGGCATCGTCGCGCGCCTCGACTGGGTGCTGCTCGGCGCGACGATCGCGGCCGTCGGCTTCGGGGTCTGGGCGATCGGGGGGATCACACGGCACGACCCGGGTGGAAGCGCGACGAGCCGGCAGCTGCTCTACGCCGCGGCGGGCGGCATCATCCTTGTGGCAGCAACGCTCATCGACCCCGCGCTCTACCGCCGTTTCTGGCGCGCGCTGTACGTCGGCCTCTGCGGGGTGATGGGCTTCGTGCTCGTCTTCGGCGCCGCCACTCGCGGCTCCAAGCGCTGGGTGGATATCGGCTTCTTCACCTTCCAGCCGTCCGAGTTCGGAAAGGTGATCCTCGCACTCGTTCTTGCAGCCTTCCTGGCGGACAACGCCAAGCAGGTCACGCGCCTTTCGGTGCCGTTGAAGGCGATCGCCCTGGCCGGCTTGCCCGTGCTGCTCGTGTTCATGCAGCCCGACGCCGGCACTGCGCTCGTCTACACCGCGGTCCTGACTGCCGTCCTGTTCGTGTCCGGCGCGCGTTGGCTGCATCTCGCGTTGATCGGGGCGATCGGCCTCTGCTCGGTCCTCGCCGTCCTCTGGTGGCTCCCGGCGGCGGGTGTCAACGTGCTCAAGCCCTACCAGACCGCCCGTCTCACCAACACGAACTCCTACAACCTCAAGGAGTCGAAGATCGCGGTCGGCTCCGGCGGCGTTCGCGGCCGCGGTGTCGCCGGCGCTACCCAGACTGCGCTCGACTATCTCCCGGCTCATGCGACGGACTTCGCGTTCGCGTCGCTCGCCGAGCAGCGCGGCTTCTTCGGCGCGACCACGCTCCTGCTTCTCTACCTGCTCGTCGTCTGGCGCGGCCTGAAGATCGTGACCATGTCCTCGGATCTCTTCGGCGCCATCGTTGCCGCCGGGATCGTCTTCGCGTTCCTGTTCCAGGTATTCGTCAACGTCGGCATGACGATGGGCATCGCGCCGATCACCGGTATCCCACTACCGTTCGTGTCGGTGGGCGGCTCGTCGATGATCTCGAACCTGGCCGGTGTCGGCGTGCTGCTGGCGATCCACGCCAGGAGCGGGCGGAGGCGCGCCTGAAGAACAAAGCCCTCACGATGGCCGTGATGCGGGCTGTCCAGGAGGCGAAGCGCAGCTCGGCCGAGCATCGCGTGATCGCGCTCGGCGGCGCGCGCGAGCTCGTGCCGTTGCTCGCGAAAGACCTCCGCGAGGGCGGGGACTCGGCTGCGGTGAGCGAGACCTACAGGCCCGATGCCGCCGCGTTCGTCTGGATCGGCAGGCCGGAAGAGCACGCGCTCCGCACCGCTTCGATCGCACGGATCCCGATCGTCGGGGTCACCGAGGGCGAGCGGCTGCCCTATGTGCTCGATACCAACCTGGTCGAGATCACCCCCGGCCGTGGGCTGCCGGTCGACGAGATCGCGGCAGCGCTCGCCGGCGTGCTCGGGACAGCCGGCCCCGGGCTCGCCGCCCGGCTTCCGGTGCTGCGGCCGGCAGTCGTCGACGAGCTGATCAACGCGACCGCCAAGCGGAACGCCCTGGTCGGCATCGCAACCTGGATCCCCGGCATCGATCTGCCGATCCTGACGCTCAACCAGCTCCGGCTCGTCTTCGGGATCGCGATCGCCGGCGGACGGGCACTCGACGCCGGGGTTCTGCCGGAGCTACTCGGCGTGGCGGGCGCGGCGTATGGGTGGCGCCGTATGGCCCGGGCCCTCGAAGGGCTCCCCGTCCCGTCGGTCGTCGTCCGCAGCGGAGTCGCATTTGCGGGGACGCTCGCGGTGGGCGCGGCGGTCCGGCGCCGTCTCGCCTGAGCCTGGTCCGTCCGACCGCGGTCCTAGGCTCTTTTCAACCGGAAGGAGGGACCCTCGATGGGCTTGACGTCGGACCGCGAAGTACAAGAGCTACTGCTGATCGAGGAGGCGGACGCCTGGTTCGAATACGCCGACGCGACGAAGGACCAGAACGGCACGCGCTACGCCGAGATCGAGCCGTGGGCCTGGGCCCGGCTGCAGCAGCGCCTCCGGATCGTGCGTGTCCGGCGGTCGAGACTGGCTCCGGCCAGCGAGGCGGCCTGAAGCCCCTGCTACCCTTTAGCTCGGCTATGCCGATGCTTTTGCTTTCAATCCAAACCGCGCGCCCGCTCGATGCGAGGCAGCGCGCGTTACCTATGAAGGAGATTCTCTTTGCCTCTACCCTGGTTCCGACGCCAGAAAGGCAAGGCGGAGGACGCGCCGATCGAGGCCGCTGTTCCGACTGCCGAACCTGAACTCGAGCTCGCCCCTGTAGCCGAATCGGCCGCAGGCGGACCACAACCGACAACACCACGCAAGCGCCGCCGCGGAAGCCGCGGTGGACGTGGACGCAGGAAGAGCCCGGCCGCAGCCGCGGCTGGCGGCGCGGAGAGCGTCGCGAAGCCTGCGGCTGAGCGCGCAAGCGCCCCGGCTGAAAAGGCCGACGCCGAGCCAAAGCAGGGCGAGCGAAAGGGACGTGCGGCAAGGTCGCCACGCCGTACGGCTCCCCGCCGGGCGCCGCTACCGAAGGCGAAGCGGGAGCTCCTGATCTCGGTCGACCCGGGCGAGAAGCGCGTCGCCGTCCTCGAGGACGGGGTCGTTGCCGAGGTCTACCTCGAGCGCCCCGAGCATCGCTCGATCGCCGGCAACATCTACCTCGGCACCGTCGACAACGTGCTCCCCGGGATGGAGGCCGCGTTCGTCGAGATCGGTCTCGAGAAGAACGGCTTCCTCTATGTCGACGAGATCGTCGGCCCCGAGCTCGAGGGCCGCAAGGGCGCCCGCAAGATCCAGGACCTGATCCAGCGCGGACAGACGGTTCTCGTCCAGGCGGTGAAGGACCCGATGAAGACGAAGGGCGCGCGCCTCACGACCGAGATCTCCCTCCCCGGCCGCTTCGTCGTCTTCGTCCCGCACGGCGACGGCCTCGGGGTCTCACGTCGGCTCGACGACGACGAGCGCAACCGGCTGAAGGCGATCGTCAAGGGGATCGCTCCGAAGACGGGCGGCGTGATCGTCCGGACCGCAGCCGAGGGCGCCTCGGCCGAGGACGTGGCCCGCGACCTCGATTTCCTGATGCGGCTCTGGTCGACAATCGAGGCCAGCGCGAAGAAGGCGAAGTCTCCCGCGCTGATCTACCAGGAGGCGGAGCTGCCGCTCCGCGTCACGCGCGACCTCTTCACCGGCGACTTCGAGCGCCTGCTCGTCGACCACGACCGCACCCACAAGCGGATCGTCGGTTACCTCAAGAAGACCTCCCCGCACATGGTCGAGCGGGTCACGCGCTACAAGGAGCGCGAGCCGCTACTCGAGACCTTCGGGGTCGAGCAGGAGATCAAGTCGACGCTCAGCCGCCGAGTCGACCTGCCCTCGGGCGGTTACCTGATCTTCGATTACGCCGAGGCGTTCACGGTGATCGACGTCAACACGGGCCGCTTCGTCGGCTCCCGCTCCAAGCGGAACGGGCCGGGGCGGCTCGAGGACACGATCACGAAGAACAACCTCGAGGCTGTCAAGGAGGTCGTTCGCCAGCTCAGGCTGCGCGACGTCGGCGGGATCATCGTCATCGACTTCATCGACATGGCGAACCCGAAGAACCGCCAGCAGGTCGAGGACGCGCTCCGCCAGGAGCTCGAACGCGACCGGACGAAGACCTACGTCGTCGAGATCTCGCCGCTCGGCCTCGTCGAGATGACGCGCCAGAACGTCACCGACGGCCCCCGCGAGGTCATGACCCGCAAGTGCCCGACCTGCGACGGCGACGGGATCATCGTCTCCGAGAGCACGGCCGCGGTCGAGGTCGAGCGCCGCATCCGCGGCCTCGTAACGCCGGGCTCGCGCGCAAAGGCCTTCAAGGTCGAGCTGAACGCGAAGGTCGCAGAGCTCCTCGTCGGGCTGGACGGCTCGCGGATCCAGGAGCTGGAAGAGGTCACCAAGCGCCGGTTCTTCTTCGTCGGCGTCGAGAACGTCCATCTCGACCACATGCGCGTCATCGACCAGGGCACCGTCGAGAAGCTCGCCCCGTCGGCGCCGGTGGAGCCGGGCCAGG
Source organism: uncultured Actinomycetota bacterium (assembly GCA_963775355.1). Lineage (GTDB taxonomy): Bacteria > Actinomycetota > Thermoleophilia > Gaiellales > Gaiellaceae > PALSA-600. The sequence continues at coordinate 29,021 of CAVZJA010000018.1, forward strand.
AGCTCGAGCTCAAGCTCGGCGAGGTCGGGCTCCACGATCCACGCGCCGGAGCAGGCAAGGTCAAGGGATTCGAGGTCGTCGTCGCCGGCGCAGCCAAGCTTGTCGGCAAGCGCGTTCGGGTGCGGATCACCGCCGTGCTGGAGGACGTCGCGTATGCCGTACTGACCACCGCCCAGGAAGGGTCGACCGTGCCGATCACGGCTGAGGCCGAGGCGGAGAAGCCGACGCGCGCCAAGCGGCCGTCGAAGGCTGCCGCCGATGCCGATGCCGACGTCGACGCGGACGCCGAGGTCGATGAGGATGCCGGCGTTGAAATCGATGCCGATGCCGGCGCCGAGGCTGACGCCGAGGAGCTCGATGAGGACGCCATCGCGACGCCGCGCACACCGCGCAAGCCGGCGGCGACCAGGTCGGCCGCCTCGAGATCGCGGCGCAAGCCCGCGGCCGGCGGCGACGATGTGGAGGCCGGAGCCCCCGAGGAGCCACCTGCACCCAAGCGGGCCCGGACTCGCAAGCCGGCTGTGGCTGCCGCTACCGAGCCTGCCGAGACGGCGGAGGCCGCCGACGACGGCGCCGAGCCCGATGCGGAGAGCGTCGAGGGCGAGACGCCGGCTCCCGCCAAGAAGCGCACGCGGCGCGGCACGCGCGGCGGCCGGAACCGCAAGCGGAAGCCCACCGCCGCGACGAACGAGGACGGCGAGGCCGAGGCAATCGCCGACGATTCAGAGACGGCTGAGGCAGGCTCCGAAGAGCCCACGGCCCCCGTCATCCATCTTCCCGAGCGCGATCTCGGCCGCAACGGCGATGGCGCCGACGGCCAGGACGACGCGGCCGGAGGCGAGGGCGGCGCGCAGAAGCGCCCGACCCGCCGCGGGTCACGTGGGGGCCGAAACCGGCGCAAGCCCGCGGGCGCCGCGGCTGAAACCGAGGCTCCCGCCGAGACCGCAACGGAGGTCGTTGCGACCGCTGAGCCCGAGGAGGAGTGGACATACACGCCGATGAGCGAGTGGGACCAGTCCTAGCCGCTACACTTTCGAAACCCGGGCGTCAACGCGCCCGCGTTTTCACGCCATGGATTACGCAATCATCAAGCTCGGTAACAAGCAGCATCGCGTTCGCGACGGCGAGACGCTGGTCGTCGACCGCCTGCCGACGGGCGCCGGCGAGGTTTTCGAGCCGGTAGTGCTGCTCGGCGATGCCACGGTGACCGCGACCGTCCTCGAGCACGGCCGCGGGCCGAAGATCCTCATCGGCAAGTACCGCCGCCGTACCGGCTACAAGCGGCACAACGGCTTCCGTGCGGCGACCTCGAAGGTCGAGATCACGATCGGCGCCGGCACCGCGAGGAAGGCAGCCGCGAAGGCGAAGCCGCCGAAGGCGCACGAGACGCCGAAGGTCGAAGCGGAGGTCGTCGAGGCGGCGCCCGTCGAGGCAGCCGAGGTCGACGTTGCGCCTGCCGGAGGCCGAGGGCTCCGGCCGGGTACGAGGAGATGACGGTCGCCCAGGTCAAGACGGCGACCGGCGGCTGGAGCGTCGCCGAGCTTCAGGCGGCACTCGCTCACGAGGAGGCTCACGGAGCGCGCAAGGGCGCGATCTCCGCGCTCGAGTCCGCGATCGCCAAGGACGAGGAGGACGAGGATGGCGCATAAGAAGGGCCTCGGGTCGTCCAAGAACGGTCGCGACTCGAATCCGCAGTTCCTCGGCGTCAAGATCTTCTCCGGGCAGGACGTTCGTGCCGGGATGATCATCGTCCGCCAGCGCGGCTCGAAGTTCCGCGTCGGCCCTGGGACGAAGATGGGCAAGGACGACACGATCTTCGCGATCCGCGACGGCATCGTCGAGTTCCGCCGGAGCGGCGAGCGCCGCTCGATCGCCGTAGTCGACGCCGAATAGTCCGCGCGGCGGGCGCCGTGTTCAACGATCGCGCCGAGATCCACGTCAAGGCCGGCCGTGGCGGCGACGGCGGGATGTCGTTTCGCCGTGAGAAGTACGTCCCGAAGGGTGGCCCCGACGGCGGCGACGGCGGCGACGGGGGAGACGTGATCATCGTCGCCGAGCCGAGCCTGCGTGACCTGACCGCGCTGCAACGGCGCAAGCGGATCCTCGCCGAGAAGGGCGGTCCTGGGCGCGGGACGCGTAGACACGGAGCCAACGGAGAAGACGCCGAGATCCGCGTCCCCGTCGGGACACAGGTGTTCGCGGAAGACGAGCTCGTCGCGGATCTCGCCTACCCGGAGGCGCGTGTCGTCCTGGCGCGCGGCGGCCGCGGCGGCCGCGGCAACGCGCGCTTCGTCAGCTCGATCCGCCAGGTGCCGCGGTTCGCCGAGGTCGGCATGCCCGGGGACGAACGCGACATCGAGCTGCACCTGAAGCTGCTCGCGGACGCGGCGCTCGTCGGGCTTCCGAACGCCGGCAAGTCCTCGCTGCTTACGCGCCTCTCGAACGCCCGGCCGAAGGTGGCGGCGTATCCGTTCACGACGCTCGAGCCCGTGCTCGGCACGGTCGAGTCCCCTGACGGCCGCCAGCTGGTCGTGGCCGACGTCCCGGGCCTGATCGAAGGGGCCAGCGAGGGGATCGGGCTCGGCCACGAGTTCCTCGCGCACCTCGAGCGCGCCCGGCGGCTGATCCACGTGATCGACGCGTCGAAGCCGGCCGACGAGCAGTGGCTCGCGATCGACGTCGAGCTCGCCGCCTACGGCGCCGGTCTCGACGAGCTGCCGCAGATCGTCGTTCTCAACAAGGTCGACCTCGAGCCCGATCCGGAGTTCGGGATCGACGACCGGCGGATCGTCGCCGTCTTCCGGGTCTCCTGCGCGACCAGCGTAGGCATCGAGGAGCTCCGCAGGGCGCTCTTCACTCTCGTTCCCGAGCCTGCTCCGGTCGTCGCGCGGCGAGGTGGAAGTCCCCGAGTTCCTCGTCTACCGCCCCGAGCCGAAGGCCCGCGCGTGGAGCCTGATGCGTACCGAGGACGGCTTCCGCGTCGTCGGCACCCCGCCGAGCGAGGAGGAGCTCGAGCGTGCGCTCCGCGAGGCCGGCGCCCGCCGCGGCGTCGAATGTCCAGCTGGGCGAGGAGTCGTTCCAGTTCATCCCGTGACCGGGATCTTCGGCGGCGCGTTCGATCCGCCACACCTCGGTCACGTCGCGCTGCTCGGCGGAGCCCGGGCCGCGCTCGGCCTGGACGGAATGGTCGTGGTCGTCTCGGCCGAGCCAGGGCACAAGGAGGTCGAGACGCCTGCGCCGCTGCGGCTCGAGCTGGCCCGCGCCGCGTTCCCGGAGCGAGCGGGTCGAGCTCGACGACCACGCGCGCACGATCGACCTCCTGCGAGATCACGCGGAGTGGGAGGGGGGATGGTTCCTGCTCGGAGCCGACGAGTTCGCGATTTCCCGGGCTGGAAGGAGCCGGAGGAGGTGCTTCGCCTCGTCCGCCTCGGCGTCGCGACCCGGCCGGGCTTTCCCCGCGAGCGGCTCGACGCGGTGCTGGCCGAGCTCGGCTCACCCGAACGGGTTGCGTTCTTCGACATCGAGCCGCTGCCGATCGCCTCGCGCGAGCTGCGGGCGCGCCTCGATCGCGGCGAGGACGTCCACGAGCTCGTTCCTCCCGCGGTGTGGGCGCTGATCGAGCGCGACGGTCTCTACGGGCGTGCCAGCTACACTGGCAAGGCTTGACGTCTATCGAACAAGCTCGCCGGATCGCGGCGCTGGCGCAGGAGAAGCTCGCGAGGGACGTCGTCATCCTCGACATGCAGCCGGTCTGCACCTTTACCGACTACTTCGTGGTCTGTACGGGCGCGAACGCCCGCCAGACGAAGGGGATCTGGGACGAGGTGCACGCCCGGCTGAAGCAGGACGACGGACTGCTGCCCACCTCGGTCGCCGGCGAGAAGGAGTCGACGTGGATCGTTGCCGACTACATCGACGTCGTCCTGCACGTCTTCACGCCCGAGACGCGTGATTTCTACCGCCTCGAAGACCTCTGGGGCGACGTGCCGCAGGAGTCGGTCGAGGCGGCAAGCGCCTAGCTCTGTTGTCTGTTTAGGACACGGCCTGTCCGAGGCTCGCGCTAGGGTGAGCCGTGTTGCTCGAATTGACGACAAATCAGAAGGGGCTCGTTGCCGAGAATGCGGTCGATACGCCGAGGCGATCTTGCTCGGCATCGGGGTCTCGAAGCCGCTCGACGACGAGCGCTACGACCTGATCCTTGATTTCCGGCCGGGCCTGGTTCGGGCCCAGTGCAAGTGGGCTGTTCGTAACGGACGAGGTTGTGATCGTGCGCTGCTACACGATCCCGGCGTGGGCCCGACGGGATGATCGTCAAGCGATATACGGCCGATGAGATCGACGGCTTCGCTCGCGTACTGCGCGGAGCTGGATCGGTGCTACCTGCTTCCGCTCGAGGAGTTCGAGGGGAAGCGATCCGTCCACCTCAGGCTGGCTCCGTCACGTAACAACCAGCAAGCGAAGATCAACCTCGCCGAGCGTTACGAGTTCGGCGCTAGACTGACCGGGCTGTCATTGGGCCCATAGCTCAGCTGGGAGAGCGTCTGGCTGGCAGCCAGAAGGTCGGCGGTTCGAGCCCGCCTGGGTCCATCACTCGGTGAGTTGCCGGCTCAAGGCGACTCACCGAGCTCGCGAAGTAGCTCGCGCAACTGCTCGAAGCGCTCGGGCCCGAGCGTTGCGGACCATTGGTCTTCGATCTCGATGACTGCGGCTCTGATCGTCTGGCCGAGCGACACGCCCCGCTGCGTGAGCGCGATCCGCTTGGAGCGCGCGTCGTCTGGATCCGGCTGGCGAACGAGATAGCCGGCGCGCTCGAGATCCCCGAGCAGGTAGTTGAGCGCCTGCTTGCTGATCCGCAGCCGCGCGGCCAGGTCGGAGGGGCGCGCTCCCTGCGGGCCGGGGTAGAGGAGCACGTTGAGATGCGCCGCGTCGAGGTCGTCGAAGCCGTTCTCTTGCAATCGCTGGAGCATTCGCCGGCGCACCGTCTCCCATGGCACGCGAAGCAGCGCTCCGATCAACGGCGGGCCGAACAGCTCACCGCCCGGCTGAGTAAAACGACTTGACTTATCTGCAGTTGCCATATAAGGTCAAGTGACTTTACCATTACGAGACGGCGAGGGAGAGAGACATGACGACGAGCACAACAGAAGAGATCAAGATCGGCGAGATGGGGATCCGCTTCCTGCTCGAAGGAGAGGCATCCGGTGGGTCGGTTGCCGCCTTCGAGTTCGACGTCCCGGCGGGCGCCAGGCTCCCTGGAGCCCACAGCCACGACGGCTACGAGGAGACGCTTTACGGCCTGGAGGGCGTTCTCACCTGGACGCTCGAGGACGAGGAGATCGAGATCGGCCCCGGCGAGGTGCTCTGCATCCCACGCGGCGCCGTCCACCGATTCGACAACCGCGGCACCCAGGACGCGAAGACCCTGGCGATCGTCACGCCCGGGATCCTCGGCCCCGACTACTTCCGTGAGATCGCGGCAGTCGTCCAGGCCTCGGCCGGCGGCCCGCCCGACCATGCGGCGCTCGCCGACGTGATGCGGCGCCACGGGATCACGCCCGCGGCGTAGCCTGCGTGGCCCTCGCCGGAGCAGCGAGAATGCGGCGGACGATGATCCTCGAGCAGTACTACCTCGGCTGCCTCGCCCATGCGTCCTATCTGGTCGCCGACGAGGCGGCCGGCGTCGGCGGCGGTCGTCGATCCCCAGCGGGACGTCGACGCGTACATCGCCGACGCCGAGCGCCGCGGCTGCAGGATCGAGCACGTCCTGCTCACGCACCTGCACGCCGACTTCCTGGCAGGCCACCTCGAGCTCCGCGACCGCGTGGGCGCGAAGATCTACCTCGGCGCCCGGGCCGAGGCCGAGTACGAGTTCACCCGGCTCGCCGACGGGGACACCGTCGAGCTCGGGAAGGTGCGGCTCCAGGCGCTCGAGACGCCCGGGCCACTCGCCGGAGTCGATCTCGATCCTCGTCTACGACCTCGAGGCCGACACGCGAGCGTCCGAATGCGCTCCTGAGCGGCGACACGCTCTTCATCGGCGACGTCGGCCGCCCTGATCTGCGCGCATCGCTCGGCTGGTCGGCCGAGGAGCTCGGCTCGCTGCTCTACGACTCGATCCAGACGAAGATCCTGCCGCTTCCCGACGACACCCTGGTCTACCCGGCGCACGGCGCAGGCTCGCTCTGCGGCAAGCACCTGAGCAGCGAGACGGTCTCGACGATCGGCATCCAGCGGCAGTACAACTACGCGCTCCAGCCGATGAGCCGCGAGGATTTCATTCGCATCGTGCTGGCCGACCAGCCCGATTCGCCGGCCTACTTCACGTACGACGCGGTGCTGAACACGAAGGAGCGCGCCGACGCTCGACGAGGCTCTCGCCGAGGGATTGACGCCGCTCTCCCTCGACCAGGTGCTCGAGCTCGTCGGCCGGTGGCGCACAGCTGCTCGACGGCCGTGCGAACCTGGATTTCGAGGGCGCCCATCTTCGCGGCGCGGTCAACGTCGGCCTCGACGGGAGCTATGCCACCTGGGTCGGCACGCTCCTCGACCACGAGAAGCCGATCGTGATCGTCGTCGACCCCGGCCGTGAGGAGGAGGCAGCGCTTCGGCTCGGCCGGATCGGCTTCGACAACCTCGCCGGCTACCTGGAGGGCGGGATGCTCGCCCTCGCCGACCGCCCGGACCTGATCGAGCGCACCGGTCGAATCACGATCGCGACGCTCGAGGAGCAGCTCTCCGAGCTCGACCCGCCGCTCGTCGTCGACGTGCGGACCGAGGACGAGCGGAGCGAGGCCGTCGTCGAGGGAAGCGTCAACATCCCGCTCGGGCACCTGCACCGAACGGCTCGGCGAGTTGCCGCGCGACCGCGCGCTCGTCGTGCACTGCTCGGGCGGCTACCGGTCAGCCGCCGCGGCGAGCCTGCTCCAGCGCGAGGGCTTCGAGGACGTTTCCGACCTGGTCGGCGGCCTCAGCCGCTCGATCCGGGTGCCGTCAGCTCGACCAGCTTGAGGAGCGTGTTCCAGTTGCGCGCGGTGCCGGTGACGCCGAGTCGCCGCTCGAGGTAGTCGAGCGTCAGCTTCGACCGGCCCGAGCCGTTCGGGTACCTGAGAAAGATCTCGCTGCCGGAGACGCTGAACTCGTCCCCCGGCGAGCGATCCGGGTCGAGCGTCGCGATCGCTGCCGGTTTGGGAGCGCCATCGAGGAAGACGACGTGCAACCCCTTCGCCTCGTCGCCGCCGGAGAGGAACGGGTTCGCGCCCGCGATCCGCTCGAGCTCGGCGTGGGTGCGCACGACCACGCGAACGTCCAGCGAGAACTCGCTCCGCGATCTGCTTCTCGACGGCCCGCATCAGCGCGTTCTCCGGCGAGCGAGCTTCGGAGCACCACGTTTCCGCTCTGGATGTACGTCGCGACGCCGTCGTACCCGGCGTCCTCGAGCAGCGTGCGCAGCGCGGGCATCGGCAGCTTGTTCTTGCCGCCGACGTTGATCCCGCGAAGCAGCACCGCGTAGGTCTTGGCCGCCACCGCCGTATTCTCGTGACGTGGCCGTCGCCGAGGCCGGCGGGATAGGCAATCGCGGCCTGGCCACGTTCGCCCTGTCCCGCCTCGACTGATTCCGCTAGGCGCGGCTCCAGCCGCGGACTGCGCTCCGGAGCCCCAGAGTGCGCCCGGTGCGGCGCTCCGGCGTGAGCTGCTTCGCGCGCAGCTCGAGCAGCGGCAGCAAGTGCGCCGTTGCGCGGAACGGATCGGCGATCGCGGCACCGCCCGCGAGCGGAAGGGAGGCGACGACCGCGCCGTCGACCTCCGCCACGACATGCCGTCCGGCCGCTACCGGCAGGCCCTCCAGAGCCGCGATCCGCTCGAGCGCATCGTCATCGTGCACCGAGCAGAGCCGCAGCACGACCGCCTCGGGCTCCGCAGGCCGCTGCTCGGCCGCCTGGCGGCGCGCGAACCCGTTCCGAACCTGCTCCTCGAGCTCCCGCTGCCTCTCGTCGATCCCCACCTGGTGAAAGTCAGGATGCATTTCCTTCTCCTCCCTCAGCTCCATAACCTGTGTTAGGATGATACCGGTTACATAACCTTTAAAGCAAGTTAAACGGTTAGGAATTTCGATGACTGGAACCGAGCTCGTTCGTGATTTCGTCAACACCAGGGAGCTGCTCGATCCGATCGAGCTGTTCGGATCGCCCGAGGAGCTCGGCGCCTGGCTCTCTTCCAACGGGATCGCCTCGAAGGATGTGAGACCGGATGCGGAAGATCTGCGCGACGCGGTCGAGCTACGCGAGGCCCTGCGCCGGATCCTGCTCTCGAACACCGGGGTCGAGGTCGACACCGCCGCCGAGTTCGCGGTGCTCGACGCCGTCGCCGCGCGGGCGCGGGTAGAGCTGCATTTCTCCGGTCACGAGAGCGACCTGCTCCCGGCGGCCGAGGGGACGGCTGCAGCGCTCGGGCGGATCGTGATCGCGGTGCACGAGGCGATGGCCGACGGCTCGTGGAGCCGGCTCAAGGCGTGCCGGGCCTCGGACTGCGAGTGGGCGTTCGTCGACACCGCGAAGAATCATTCGCGCCAGTGGTGCTCGATGGGGTCGTGTGGCAACCGCGAGAAGGCGCGCGCCTTCCGCCGGCGCCACCGGCACTGATCAGCTCACGGCCACGTGCGCGTAGGCGGTCGTGCCGCTGAACTGGTCGTAGTCCCATTGCGTCACGTGCGAGCTCGTGATGTGCGGGTTGTAGACCCAGAGGTACGGCACCCACGGGACGACGTTGGTCGTCAAGGTCTTGTCGAGGCTCTCGTAGCAGGTGCGCCTGACCGATCCCGCGAGCGCGGCGCAGCGGTCGAGCTGTGCGTCGACGTTCGGGATGCCGTGAATGTCTCCCGTCACGCCAAGGGCTTTCGCCTGGGACGGCTTCAGTCCGACCAGCGAGTAATTGACGTTGCCGTCGGCGACGATCGAGCGCCCGTCGAAAAGCGGTGAGAAGAACGTCAACGGGTCGGCGTAGTCCTTGAACCACCCGGGGAAGATCGCGATCGCGATGTTCTTCCTGGTCGTCTCGAGCGTCGGATAGGCACCCGCGATCGTCGCCACGTGGAAGGTGATCCCGATCTTCGCCGCGTCCTGCACGACGACGGGGAGCATCTTGCCGAACGTCGCCTGGCTGTCGTTGAGGAGCAACACGTTGTGGCAGGCGGACGCGTTGCAGGTCCCGAGTGATCGAGGTCGTACTTCGAGCCCTTCATCGCCGCCTTCGCCTTCGCCAGCGAGCCGTGCTCCCCGGGAGTCTTGAACGGGTTGAAGCCTGCGAGTTCGTTATCGAAGATCGAGTCCGGGACGAGGTGATTCGCGATCTGCCCGACTGTCGGGCCGCCCCAGGCCTGCCTCAGAGCGTCCTTATCGATGATCCAGTTCATCGCGCGCCGTACGTGGATGTCATCGAAAGGCGGCTGCGTCAGGTTCATCGTGAGGTACTGCGTGCCGTCCGCGGGGTCGAGGTGCAGGAACTTCCGCTTCGACGGGTCGGTCGAGTACGACTGAAGTGCCTGTGAGGGCAGGCTTGCGCCGTTCTCGTCGTCGAGATCTCCGGCGGCGACGCGGTTGACGACGTCGGTCGAGTTCGGGTCGACGGTGAACTCGAACCGGTCGGGGAAGTTCTGGCGTGCGGCCGGCGAGTCGGTCTTCGGGTCGTAGTCGGGGTTACGGACGAGTGTCATCGTCGAAATGGGATCGAATCCGGCCATCGCCTTCAGCTTCGCGCACGAGGAGTCGTCGACCTTGTCCGCGCCTTCGAACATGTACGGGCCGGTGGAGACGACGTCCTCGCCCGTAGCTCCCCGGATGCCCTTCGAAGCATCCGCCTACCTCGGCCGGGATCGGTCCGGTCGCCGGCATCGCGAGCCGGTAGAGGAAGTCGCCGGTTGGCCGGGTCAGGTGGAAGACGATCGTGCTCGCGTTCGGCGTCTGGATCCCGGAGATCGTCTTCGCCTTGCCCGCGCGTAGGCGTCGAACCCGGCGATCGGCGAGTAGTAGAACGCGTATTCGGCGCCGTCCTTTGGATTGGCGATGCGCTCGATCGAGTAGAGCACGTCCTTCGATGTGATCTGCCGGTTGACCGGCGGCCCGAACTTGACGCCGGGCTTGAGGTGGAAGGTGTACGTCGTGCCATTGTCCGTCGGCGCGGGAACGGTGGTCGCGAGGTCCGGGACGAGCTTGTTACCCGCCGCCCCGGCGACGTGGTCGTACCCGACGAGTGTTCGGATCATCAGGTTCGACTCGATCGCGAACGAGTACGTGTAGTACTCACCCGTCGGATCGAAGCCGTCGCTGAAGCCGAAGGCCTGCTCGAAGGCGACCCGGTAGGTACCGCCCGCCTTGGCCGACGAGCTCGCAGACGCACCGAGCGACCCGGTCCCGACGAGGCTCACGACGAACACGACGATTGCAGCAACTCTCCAGGCTCGCCTGGTCACGTAGCTCATCTCGTCCTCTCGGTCGCAGTTGCGCGCCACCCATCGAGACGCCTTGGGCGGGATCATCTCGCACCGATGTCGCAATGTGAAGGGGTCGGCTTGCCGATTCTCACCCGGCCAGGTCGAGCTCGAGGAATCGGGCTCCAGCGATCGGGTTGTCGCGATACGCCTCGATCTCCCGGAACCCGAGCCTCCGGTAGAGCTCATGCGCCGCAGCCATCTCCGGCGCCGTATCGAGGCGGAGCCGCTGGTACTCGAGCTCGCGGGCCTGCTCGATGGCGCCTTCCGCGAGAAGACGGCCGAGTCCGAGGCCACGGTGCGCGGGTCTGACGTAGAGCCGCTTCAGCTCGGCGGTTCCGGCCTCGATCCGGCGGAGAGCGACGCAGCCGGCGGGGGTCCCGGCGACGCGCGCGAGGAGTAACGCCCCGCCGGGCGGGGCGTAATCGCCCGGCAGGCCCGCGAGCTCGCCTTCGAAGTCCTGGAACTCGAGGCCGAAGCTGAGCGAGCCCGCGTACTCGAGGAAGAGCGGGCGGACATCGTCGGGCGCGGGATTCCATTCGAGCGCGACGGTCATCGAGAGATGGTTGCAGCAGACATGGCCCGAAGAGCCACTAGTCGCGCGGGAGCTTCCAGGGCAGCATCCGAAAGCTCGGGAACTGGCACGAAGTTGTGACAGATGCGTCACACATCCTGCTGTATGTTGGCTATCTCGACAACGGAGGTGTAGATGATCGATGAACTGACGAGCGAGCTCCTCGACCTCACGGTCACGGTTCAGGGCCGGACTGCCGGGGCGTTCGCGATGTTGGCGGTGTGTTGCTGCAGCAGCTGTAGCTGCGGCGGTCGAGGGTCCGACTGAGCCGGACGATGCCGCTTCTGCCCCGGCTTGCGCCGTGGTACCGCCTCGTCGAGGACGGCGACCGGCTCCTGTTCGAGCATGGCCGGTCGGTCGTCGTCCTCGAAGGCGGCGCCGTGCGCGCCCTGTTTCCGAGATTGCTCCCGCTGCTCGACGGGTCCCGCACGCTCGAGCAGATCGTCGAGCGGATCGGCGCCCCGGCTGCGGAGGCGGTCGACCGGGCGCTCGACCTGCTGGCGGCGCATGGATTGCTCGTCGACGGCCCGCCCACCTCACGTGGCGTGTCCGGCGAGGCCGCGATTGCCGCGGCCTACGGCGTCCCACCGGCGGTCGCCGCGGATCGGACTTCGGGCCGCAACGGTCGGCATCGCCGGGGAGAGCGCGGCGGCGGAGCAGATCGCGCGGCTGCTGCACGCCGATGGCGTTGGGGATGTCCGCCGGCTCGCCTGGGATGAGCACGACGTCGACCTCGCCGTGGTCGCCCCGACTCCCGTGGAGGTCTCGTGCCTCCGGGAGTGGAATCGGCTGGCGCTCGATCACGGGCTTCGCTGGCTCGCTCTCCGTCCCTTCGACGGGCTCGTGTTCGGGATCGGGCCGCTCATCGTTCCCGGAGAGTCCTGCTGCCACGAATGTCTCCAGCTCAGGCTCGCCGCACACGTCGAATATGGCGCTGATCTGGCCCTGGTCGAGAGCGAGCCGACGAAGGCATCGGGAACCGCCGGCCTCGAAGCGGTCGCGGCCGGCCTCGTCGCCCACCTCGCTCTCTGTTGGCTGGGCGGGCTCGATACCCGGCTACCCGGGGTGCTGCACGTGCTCGAGGCACGACCGGAGCTTGCTCTCGGGACGCACACCGTCCTACGAGTCCCCCGATGCCCGGACTGCTCCGACGCGGATGTTCTCGCTCCGCTCTTGCCGTGGCACGAAGCGGAGGCAGCATGATCGGCAGCTTGCCGCCACTCCTCCGGCGGGCCGTCTCGCCGTACACCGGCATCGTCGGAGCAGTCGAGGAATGCCTCGTCACGACGTGCGAGCCCCGTCTCTTCCAGGCTTCGGCAGAGGTCGGCCGCGGCGCCGGGCTGGTCGGAGGCCGCCTCGACCACCTGACCGGCATCGGCGGGACGGGATCGAGCCGGGCCGCGGCCGCGTGCTGCGGCCGTGGGGGAGGCGATCGAGCGCTACTCGGCCACGTATGTCCCGGTGGAGCGTCTCGTGATCGCCTCTGCGCGGGAGCTCGGGGACGTCGCCGTCGCACCTGGGCGATTCGCGCTCTTCTCGACCAGGCAGCATGCTCGGGCGGGGTTTCCGTACCGGCGGTTCACGGTGGATACGCGAATTGCCTGGATCGAAGGGCGAGAGATCGCCACGGGCCGAGCGGCTCTCCTGCCCGCCGAGCTCGTCTTTCTCGGTCGCGTCCCTCTCGGCGAAGGGCCGATCGGCTACGCGACGAGCAGTGGGCTCGCCTGTGGCGATACCCTGCGAGGCCGCTCTCGCCACGGCCCTGCTCGAGATCCTCGAGCGCGACGCGTTCATGATCGTCTGGGCGTCCCGCCTCACGCTGCCGCTCGTGGACACCGCCGGCCCGGGGTCGCGGAAGCTGTTCGACCGGTCGGGCCTCCGCTTCGCCGCCGTCGACCTGTCGGTCATTCACCGGCTGCCGACGATCCTCGGCATCGTTCGCGCGCCATTCGGGTTCCCGGGGGCGCTGGGGGTGGGGGCCGCCGCCGCTCCGACCGTCGAGCAGGCCTGGCAGAAGGCGCTCGCCGAGGCCTTCGCCGTCCGCTCGGCAGGCGCCAAGCTCGCATTGCTCGAACCCGGCCGCGATCTCGGCCCGGCCGGTGAGCTGATCTCGTCCTTCGACGATCACATCCTCTACTACGCCGATCACGATCGCGCCCGCGCGGCTGCGTTCCTCGATGCGAGTGATGACAGGACGCGCGGCGGACGCGATCCCGCCACTCGCGGGCGCCGGGCCGGCCGAGTGGGTCGTTGCGCTCTGCGACCGGGTTGCCGCAGCGGGCTCGTCGGCCTATGCGGTCGATGTCACTTCGCCCGACGTCGCCCAACTCGGCCTCGTGGTGACTCGCGTCGTCGCTCCCGGGCTCTGCGGACTCGACGTCTCGCATGACGCGCGGTTCCTCGGCGGCCGGCGTCTCTACGAGGCAGCCGCTGCTGCCGGGCTGCGACGCGGGGCGATGCTGCGAGGACGACGTCAACCCCGACCCCCATCCGTTCCCGTGAGCTCCGTCCTTCCGACATCGCAGTTCGCATCGCTCGTCCACGGTGCGAACGGGGTGCCCCTCGACGATCTCGCGGAGGCCCTGCACGAGGGCGTCCAGGCTGTACCCGAGCGTCGCGCCAGAGCGGCTCGACGTCCTGCTCGAGTTGACGCGTGGCTCGGGCCTGAATGACGAGCGTTGCCCGCTCGAGCAGGACACACGAGCACAGGCCCTCGATCACGCTTCCGCCGCCTGCTCGGCTGAGCGGATCGCTCGGCGACGCGCTCGCCCGACGACGCTCGACGTGCGCCGAGGCGCTTCGACCGGTTGGCATCGGGGAGCTCTCGACGGTGCTCGCCGCCGCCTACGCAGCGGGGCCTCGAGGCCGCCGTCCGGTCCCCTCGGCGGGCGCGCTGTACCCGCTCGAGCTCTACGTCGTCGCGGCTGCGGTCAACGGCCTCGATCGCGGCATCTACCACTTCAACCCGTTTCGCCACCGGCTCGCCCGGCTCGCGTCGTTCTCATGGCCGGAGGTCCGGTCGGCACTCGTCGATGCGGCAGTGCTCGACCAGGCCTCCGCTCTCGTGGTCGTGACCGCCGTCTTCGCCCGAACGCGCATCAAGTACGGCCTGCGCGGCTACCGCTTCGCGTTGCTCGAGGCCGGACATGCTCGTCCAGAACGCAGTGCTGGCTGCGACGGAGCTGGGGTTGCCTGCGCTTCCGCTCGGCGGGTTCTACGACCGGTTGCTCGACGGGCTCGTTGGAGCCGACAGCCTCGACGAGGCGGCGGTTCATGCGCTCGTCCTCGGGGGCGCGGCGTGAACGGTGAGTCAAGGCTGTGGGCGCGACTCGCGGCCGGCGCGGTGCTCGCCCTCGTCCTTCTTGTGACGGTCTCTCCCGAACGACCGGCCCTGCGAGCGTCGCCCGCAGAGGCGCTGGTCGGCGGCGTGCTCGTGGGTGTCGCGCTCTTTCTTGCCGTAGCGCGCCGAGGCCCCGTGTTCCCGCGCGGAGCGACGGTGTCGCTCGTAGCTACGACGTGCGCGCTGCTCGGGATCTCGGCGGCCGGGGAGGAGGTCGTGTGGCGCCGGGTCGTGCTCGGCGAGCTGCTTCGTTCAGGGTCGATCCCCGCCCTGGCCGGAAGCTCGCTCGCGTTCGCATTCGCCCACCGGGCGCGGCCGGGCCTCCATCTGGCGACCGGCGCAGCGTTCGGCGGCGTCTACCTCGCCACCGGGGCGCTCGCCGCCTGCATCGCCGCTCACTGGATCTACAACATGCTGCTCCTCTGGATCTCCGGCCGTGGGCGGGTCGGGCTCGGAGCGTCGCCGTGAGCTTCGCCGAGCTCGACAACGTCAGCAAGAGCTTCGGCTCCACCCGGGCCCTCACGGGCGTCTCGTTCCGGATCGAAGAGGGCGAAATCGTCGCTCTGCTCGGCCCGAACGGCGCGGGGAAATCCACCGCGATCGCCATTCTCCTCGGCCTTCGACGCCCGGACGCGGGTGTGGCCCGGCTCTTCGGAGCCGATCCCAGGCGGCCTCGGTCGCGTCGCTGTCTCGGCGTCACGCCACAGGAGACGGCGTTCCCGGAGACGCTCCACGTCCGGGAGATCGTCGAGCTCGTACGGGCGCACTACGAGAGCCCGCTCTCGGTCGAGGCTCTGAGCGAGAGGTTCGAGCTCGGGAAGGTGGTTGCGCGGCAGACCGGCGGCCTCTCCGGCGGCGAGCGCCGACGACTCGGAGTGGCCCTCGCCTTCGTGGGCAATCCGCGGCTCGCGGTGCTCGACGAGCCGACCACCGGGCTCGACATCGAGGCACGTAAGGCCGTCTGGGCGGCCGTTCGCGCGCACCGCGGGGACGGCGGCTCCGTCCTACTGACCACGCATCAGCTGGCCGAGGCCGACGCACTCGCCGATCGCGTCGTCCTGGTCGAGGGCGGGGTGGTCGTCGCGGAGGGGACGGTCACCGAGGTGAAGGCCGACGCAGGGCTGACGCTGGTGCGGTTCCGGGCTGCACCCGGGCTCGCACGTTGCCGGGGCCGAGCGGGACGGCGCCTACTTGCGGATCCTCACCCCCGACGCAGGGGTGACGCTCGACCGGCTCGTCCGGGCGCGCGTTCCGCTCGACGAGCTCGAGGTTCGGGATCGTGACTCTCGAGGAGGCGCTCGAGGCTCGAGGTGCCCGGCCGTGAGGCTGGCGCTCCGTCACGCCTGGGCGATGACCGTCGAGCTCCTCCGCTACCCGGCCTACCTGGTTCCGACCCTGATCCTGCCTTCGGTCTTCTTCCTCTTCTTCGTGTCCCCGGGGCCTCATCGCGACGCGTCGGTGCGGATGGCCACGTTCGCGGGGTTCGCAGTCATCGGCGTCGCGTTCTTCCAGTTCGGCGTCGGAATCGCGATCGACCGCGCATCGCCGTGGGAGGCCTACCTTCGCACGCTTCCCGTCGGCCCATCCGTTCGCCTGGCGGCGCGGCTCCTCTCGGCGACAGTGTTCGCAGGCGCTGCTGCGACGCTGCTCGTCGTCACCGCCGTCGCCACGACCGGCGTCTCGCTCCCGCCGGCACGCTGGGCGGGTCTCGCCGCCGCATTGCTCGCCGGCGTCGTGCCGTTCGCGTTCCTCGGGATCGCGCTCGGATACTGGGCTCCCGCCAGGGGAGCACTGCCGATCGCGAACCTGCTCTATCTGGTCTTGTCGTATGTCGGCGGTCTGTGGATCCTGCCCTCCCGGCTTCCGGCCGCCGTCGAGGCGATCTCGGGCTACCTGCCGACGCGAGCCCTCTCCGACGGGCTGTCTGCGACCGCGCGAGGCGCCCCGGTTGCCTGGGAGTCGTGGGGTGCCCTGCTCGGCTTCGCAGCATTGTTCGCAGGCGTCGCAATCGCCGGCTACCGGCGGGACGAGGGCCGTCGTTTCTCGTGATGAGGGTTTACCCCAGGTGGTCCGCGGCGTTCCGTAAACTGACGGCGCCTTGGTGCTCTGGGAAATCATCTTCGTGCTCGTGGTCCTCAAGATCCCGATCGCCTACGTGTGCTGGGTGATCTGGTGGGCGATCAGGGCCGAGCCGGAGCTTGGCACCGAGGGCGGGACCGAAGGCGTCAACTGGAAGCCGTGGCGGCGCCCGTCGCCCAGCGCCTCACCCGAAAGATCGCGCCGCGGCGGCTCCGAGCGCTCGCGTGAGCGCGCACGCAATCGCGCCGACCGTCGCCAGACACGAACCGGAGGAGCTTGAGCATGACGTTCGAAGAGACCACCCGCGCCAACGACTCACCAGCCAAGGACGCCATCGCCGTCGTGCTCCTGGCGATCGCCGCGATCCTCGGGATCGCCGCGATCTTCTTCCTGCCGTTCGCCCTCGGGCCGATTGGGCTGTTTCTGGCGATCGTCGCGATCACGATCAGCGTCAAGCACCGTGCGCTCGGCCTGTGGGTAACAGGCGGGGTCACGCTCTTCTGGCTGATCGGCGCGTCGATCGCAGTCTGGGAATCGAACGCGCTCTACTAGGCCGATCGGTGAGGGCTTCCGGCGACGGCCCGCAGGAACTCCGGCGCTGGTACAAAACAGGTGATCGAAATGCGTGACGTCGACGGCGTGAATGCCGGCTACGCGCGTCTGCTCCTCGACGAGTATCTCGACAACCCCGAGGCCGTCCCGCCAGAGTGGCGCGCCCTATTCGAGAACGGCGATTCCGCCGCCGTTCGCGACCTCCCAGGCATGGCGCGGCTGATCGCGCGCCTGCCCGAGAGCGACGGTGCTGCACGCGACCGTGCCGCACCGGTTGCGGAGATGCCCGCGGCTCCGGAACCGGCCGAGCACGACGACGCCGAGCTGCTCGGCGGGATCGCCGCGGCGATGGCTCTCGTCAAGGCCCACCGGATGCACGGTCATCTCGCGGCCCGGCTCGACCCCCTCGGCGCCGAGCCGATCGGCGACCCGGCGATCGACCCGCTCCGCCTCGAGCCCAAGCTGACTCCCGAGCTGCAGGCGCGAATCCCGGCTTCGATCCTGCGAGTCCACGTCCCCGGCGAGACCCTCGCGGATGCGCTTCCCCGTCTGAAGGAGACCTATTGCGGGCCCGCTCGGCTACGAGCTCGAGCACATCGGCGACCACGAGCAGCGGGTCTGGCTCCGGAAGGCGATCGAGTCCTGGAGGTTCCGCACGCCGCTCGCCGCCGACGAGCAGCGCCAGCTCTACGCGCGGCTGTGCGAGGTCGAGGGCATGGAGCGTTACCTCCGTCGCGCGTTCCTCGGGCAGAAGCAGTTCTCGCTCGAAGGCCTCGACGTCCTGATCCCGATGCTCGACGAGTCGCTCGAGCTCGCCTCGTCCGCCGGGGCGCACGAGGTCGTGATCGGAATGGCGCACCGCGGCCGGCTCAACGTCCTCGCGCACACGATCGGAATGCCGTACGAGCAGATCCTGCGCGAGTTCGAGGGCGAGCGCGCGATCGAGGTCGTCGCAGCCGACGCCGAGGGCGGCACCGGCGACGTCAAGTACCACCTCGGCGCCGAGGGGTACCGCGACACCCGAAGCGGGAAGATCGCGGTCGCGCTCGCCGCCAACCCGAGCCACCTCGAAGCCGTCAACCCGGTCGTCGAGGGGATGACGCGCGCCTTCCAGACCGATCGGACCTCGCGCGACGGGGTCTACGACCCGAACGCTGCGATGCCGGTGCTGCTGCACGGCGACGCAGCCTTCGCCGGGCAGGGAGTCGTCGCCGAGACGCTCAACCTCTACGCGCTCGAGGGCTACTCGACCGGCGGCACGCTCCACCTGATCACGAACAACCAGGTCGGGTTCACGACCGATCCGGCCCAGGGGCGCTCGACGCGCTACTCGTCCGACCTGGCGAAGGGATTCGACACGCCGATCATTCACGTCAACGGCGACGACCCGGAGGCCGCGATCTCGGCCGTCCGGCTCGCCCTCGCCTACCGGGCCCGCTTCGGCCACGACGTCGTGATCGACCTGATCGGCTACCGCCGCTTCGGCCACAACGAGCAGGACGAGCCGGCCTACACCCAGCCGATCATGGCGAGCCAGATCGAGACGCACCCGACCGTCCGCGAGCTCTACGGCGCTCGTCTGGTCGAGCTGGGCGTGATGACGCAGGCCGAGGCCGACGAGCTCGTGGCCGAGGTCGACGTCCGGCTGCACGAGGCTCACGACCGCCTCCGGGCATCGTTCGGTCAGGCGATCCCTGCCAAGGCGCACGACGACTCCGTGCCCGTCGAGGCCGCGACGGTCGTCGACACGACCGTGAGCCAGAAGCGGCTACGGCGGCTCTCGGAGCAGTTGCAGCGGGTGCCCGAGGGCTTCACCGTGAACCCCAAGCTCGCGCGCCAGCTCGAGCGCCGCGCAGCCGCGCTCGACGAGGGCGGCATCGACTGGGGGCACGCCGAGGCCCTCGCGTTCGGGTCGCTCCTGCGAGAGGGGATCCCGATCCGCCTCACCGGCCAGGACACCGAGCGCGGCACGTTCTCCCACCGCCACCTCGTCTTCCACGACTCGGAGACGGGAGAGATCGAGATCCCGATGCAGCGGATCGACGGCGCGAAGGCCTCGTTCGAGGTCTACAACTCGCCGCTCTCCGAGTACGCCTGCGTCGGCTTCGAGTACGGCTACTCGACCGCGGCGCCCGAGGCGCTCGTTCTCTGGGAGGCCCAGTTCGGCGATTTCGCCAACGGCGCGCAGACGATCATCGACCAGTTCATCTCGAGCGGTCTCGCCAAGTGGAAGCAGACCTCGCGGCTGACACTGCTCCTGCCGCACGGCTACGAGGGCAACGGCCCAGAGCATTCGAGCGCGCGGCTCGAGCGCTTCCTGCAGCTCACCGCCCAGGAGAACCTCCGGATCTGCAACCCGACCACGGCGGCCCAGTACTTCCACCTGCTCCGCCGGCAGGCGCTCGACCCGATTGCCCGCCCACTCGTCGTGATGACGCCCAAGGGCCTGCTTCGCCTGAAGAACGCCTCATCGACCCTCGCCGAGCTCAGCGACGGGTCGTTCAGGCCGATGATCGACGCCTCGGTGGTCGACAGGTCTCATATCCGGCGGCTCGTGATCTGCAGCGGCAAGGTCTACTACGACATCACCGGTCACGAGCTTGCCGGCGAGGCAAACGAGATCGCGGTCGCGCGGCTCGAGCAGCTCTACCCGTTCCCGGTGGCGGCCGCCCGCGAGTCTGGTCGCGGCCTATCCGAAGCTGGACGAGATCGTGTGGGCGCAGGAGGAGCCCCAGAACATGGGGGCGTGGCGCACGATCCGCCACCGGCTCGAGGAGGCGGCCGCAGGTGTCCCCGTCCGCTACGTGGGCAGGCCCTGGCGCGCCAGCACCGCCGAGGGCTACCCGACGGCGCACACGCTCGAGCAGGAGCGAATCGCTCTCGCCGCCCTGACGATCTAGACGCGTGGCTAGTGGTGCCGGCGGCGGTACTCGCGCCGGACGAGCCAGGGCCCATGCCTCCGCGCGAGCGCGAGAAGCTGACGACGCCCGGACGGTGGCAGCCGCCACCAGATGCTCCAGAGGATCACCAGCAGCCGCAACGAGCGCGAGCGGCGGCGTGCAAGCTCCTTGGCTTCGTTTCTGCGCATCCGTGGATTGTGCCGCAAAGTGCTTGCTCCCAGACGTGACGGTGTTCAGGCGTTAGACTTGAGACTCCGCATGGCGTACGACCAGGAGGACGGAATGGCAGTCGATACCGCATCGCTTTTTGCGAGCGTCATTCAGGAGCATCTCGAGTTGAGGCGTCGCAATGCGGCTCTCGAGCACGAGATGCCGCTCGAGCGCTACATGCCAGACGACCCGTTCGAGAACCACCCGCTCTTCAAGACCGAGGAGCAGGCCCGGATCGAGGACACGATGGACGGCAACCAGTCGATCGTCGACGAGCCGACCTCCCTCGACTGGGGCTCGGCCGACACCGTCTTCCCGGAGGCGCCCCCTCCAGCTGCCGCACCTGCACCCGCGCCCGTCCCTGAGGATGCTCCCGATGGCTCGCCCGCATCAGACGCGGCACCGGCGGAGGATGCCCCGAGCGCGGAGGAGCTGCCGGCCGAGGAATCCGTCGAGGCCACCGACGAAGGCCTCTGGTCGCGCTCGCGCGACTTCGACTGGGGCGACTGACTCCCGGCGGCCCGAGCGCCGCGCTGTCACGGCTGCACCGCTGGATACCCTGACGCCGTGGCGGAGCTGAGGACGTCCAGCACCTACGTGCCGACCGGCGACCAGCCGGGCGCAATCGAGCTGTTGGCCGAGGGATTGACCGCCGGGGAGCGCTACCAGACGCTGCTCGGGGCGACCGGGACCGGCAAGACGGCGACGATGGCCTGGATCATCGAGAAGGTCGGCCGCCCGGCCCTGATCATCGCTCACAACAAGACGCTCGCCGCGCAGCTCTGCAACGAGTTCCGCGAGTTCTTCCCGAACAACGCCGTCGAGTACTTCGTCTCCTACTACGACTACTACCAGCCCGAGGCCTACGTCCCTCAGGCCGACCTCTACATCGAGAAGGACAGCTCGCGGAACGACGACATCGACCGGCTCCGGCATGCCGCGACGTCCAACCTCCTCTCCCGCCGCGACGTGATCATCGTCGCATCGGTGTCATGCATCTACGGGCTCGGCTCGCCCGAGGAGTACCAGAAGAAGGTCGTCTTCCTGAACGTGGGGGAGGAGCTCGGACCGCGACGAGGTCCTGCGGAAGCTGATCGACATCCAGTACGTCCGCAACGACACGGTGCTCGGTCGCGGCCGTTTCCGGGTGAAGGGCGACGTGCTCGAGATCCAGCCCGCGTACTCGGAGACCGCGCACCGCATCTCGTTCTTCGGCGACGAGGTCGAGGCGATCACCCACTTCGACCCGCTCACCGGCGAGATTCTCTCGCGCCTCGACTCGATCACCGTCTTCCCGGCAACGCAGTACGTCACCACCAAGCCGACCGTCGAGCGCGCAGTCGTCGAGCTCCGCGCGGAGCTGAACGAGCAGGTGCGGAAGTTCGAGTCGGACGGCCGGATGCTCGAGGCTCACCGGATCAAGCAGCGCACCGAGTACGACCTCGAGATGATGCAGGAGCTCGGGTTCTGCAACGGGATCGAGAACTACTCGCGCATCCTCGACGGCCGGCCGCCCGGATCCGCGCCGCACACGCTGCTCGACTACTTCCCGTCCGACTTCGTCGTCTTCGTCGACGAGTCGCACCAGACCGTTCCCCAGATCGGCGGCATGTACGAAGGCGACCGCTCGCGCAAGCAGACGCTGGTCGACTTCGGCTTCCGGCTCCCGTCGGCGCTCGACAACCGGCCGCTTCGCTTCGACGAGTTCCTCGCGAAGGTGCCGCAGCTCGTGATGGTCTCGGCCACGCCGGGTGCCTGGGAGCTCCGGCATTCGACGCGGGTCGCCGAGCAGCTGATCCGCCCGACCGGGATCGTCGACCCCGAGATCGAGCTGCGCCCGACCCGGAACCAGATCGACGACCTGCTGAACGAGATTCGCCGCCGCGAGGAGAAGGGCGAGCGCACGCTCGTCACGACGCTGACCAAGAAGATGTCCGAGGACCTGACCGACTACCTGCTCGAGGCCGGCGTCAGGGCGCGCTACCTGCACTCCGAGATCGACACGCTCGAGCGGATCCAGATCATTCGCGACCTGCGCCTCGGCGAGTACGACGTCCTCGTCGGCGTCAACCTGCTCCGCGAGGGGCTCGACCTGCCCGAGGTCTCGCTCGTCGCGATCCTCGACGCCGACAAGGAAGGCTTCCTGCGCGGCCAGACGGCGCTGATCCAGACGATCGGGCGCGCAGCTCGCAACATCAACGGGAAGGTCCTCATGTACGCCGACAAGCAGACCGAGGCGATCAACTTCGCCGTCTCGGAGACCGGGCGCCGCCGCGCGAAGCAGATCGCCTACAACGAGGAGCACGGGATCACGCCCATCTCGATCTCGAAGGGCGTCTCGGACATCGCCGAGTTCCTCTCCCTCGAGGCGCCGCACGTCCCCGCTCGCACGCGCCGCGGCAAGAAGGTCGAGGGCATGGACCGCAGCGAGCTCGAGCGGCTCGTCGTGACGCTCGAGGAGGAGATGTACACCGCCGCCGAGGAGCTGAGGTTCGAGTACGCCGCCAAGCTGCGCGACGAGATCAAGGACCTCCGCCGGGAGCTGCTCGCTCTCGACCAGGTCGCGACCTAGCGCGGAAAAGTCCGCGTACCGGTCAGCGCCCAGTCCTCGTCGCGCCAGACGTGGGTCTCGACGGTGAGCGAGCTCTCGTTCGCGCGATGCACGAGGACCCCTCGAGTCTCGAAGGCACGGCTCGGGCGCGGGCGGCCGAGGCCCGGGGCGGTCGCGATCACGCAGGTGTGTGAATCGCCGGTGACAACCTGGAAATCCTGCCGTTCGACGACCGTCGCCTGGTGGATGTGGCCGCCCAGGATCAGCTCTGCGCCTGCTGCGGCGAGCCGGGCGAGCAGGCCCTTCCGTCCCTTGACCGGCAGCTTCGTGTTCCGCCACGGCGCCCCGGTCAGCTGGTGGTGCAGCGTCGCAACCCGCAGCGAGCTCTCCGGGGCTTCGCGGAGCTGGGCCTCTGCGCGCTCGAGATCGCGCCCTTTCACGTGTCCGCGCTGGTAGCCGAGCGGTTGGACCGAGCAGAGCCCCGCAATCTCCAGGCCTGGCGCCGAAAACGAGGGCGAGGTCGTGCCCCAGCAGCGCTCGAACTCGCGATACGGACGGGCGAACCGGCCGGGCGGCCAGGTCGGGATATCGTGGTTGCCCGGGATCACGAGCAGCGGCCGTCCGAGCGCCCGCAGGTACTTCGCGGCGGCCTCGTGCTCGCTTCGAAGCCCCCGATGGGTGAGGTCGCCGCTCGCGACGACGACATCGGGCGACACGCGCTCCACGAGGTCGCCGATCGCCTGCTCGAGCGCGCGGGTCGTCGAGGCCGTTCCTCGCGCCGAAATGGAGGTCCGACACGTGGAGGATGCTCGATGACACCGTCGAAGCAGGCTACAGTGAGTGACATGAAGAACGAGTCCGGCACCGAGATCTTCGACGATCTGTATCTCGGCGTCCGAGCGGGCGGCGCGCTCCGCAAGAAGCGGCGTGGCGAGCTGCTCACCGCCGAGGAGGCAGAGGCGCTCGGCCGCTGGCAGAGCCTCTCCGCCTGGCGCAAGGGATTCGCCGTCGGCGGCTTCACCGCCGGCACCTTCGGCCTCGGCTTCACCCTCGGCGGCCTCGTGTTCGGCCGCTGGCGCAAGACGGCCTGAGGAAGCTCCGCGAGCCTCTGAGCA
This sequence comes from uncultured Actinomycetota bacterium, assembly GCA_963775355.1. Lineage (GTDB taxonomy): Bacteria > Actinomycetota > Thermoleophilia > Gaiellales > Gaiellaceae > PALSA-600. The sequence goes on from CAVZJA010000018.1 coordinate 52,825, forward strand.
GGGGAAAACGCCTCCCCCGGGCGAACGTCCGTTCGCTCGGTAAAATGGTCTACCTATGGCGGCCGACGAGCTCGTAGTTCACGGTGCGAGGGAGCACAACCTGAAGGACGTCACCGTCCGGCTTCCTCGCAATGCGCTGATCTGCATCACCGGGCTTTCCGGCTCCGGTAAGTCGAGCCTTGCCTTCGACACGATCTACGCCGAGGGGCAGCGCCGCTACGTCGAGTCGCTCTCCGCCTACGCCCGGCAGTTCCTGCAGATGATGGAGAAGCCCGACGTCGACTCGATCGACGGGCTGAGCCCGGCGATCTCGATCGATCAGAAGACGACGTCGCGCAACCCGCGCTCGACCGTCGGCACCGTCACCGAGATCTACGACTACCTGCGGCTGCTGTACGCGCGGGTGGGGAGGCCGCACTGCCCGATCTGCGGCCGGCCGATCGCCGGGCAGGCGATCGACTCGATCGTCGAGCAGATCCTGGCGATGCCCGAGGGCACGCGCTTCACGGTCAACGCCCCGGTCGTCCGCGACCGCAAGGGCGAGTACCGCGAGCTGTTCGAGTCGCTGCGCAACGAGGGCTTCACGCGCGTGAAGGTCGACGGCGAGCAGCACCTGCTCGACGAGCCGCCGGCGCTCGACAAGAAGTTCAAGCACACGATCGAGGTGGTCGTCGACCGTCTCGTGATGAAGGACGATCTCCGGCTGCGGCTCACGCAGTCGGTGGAGACGGCGGTCGCGCTCGCCGAGGGGCTCGTCACCGTGGACCTGGTCGACGGGAGCGAGAGCCGCACCTACTCCGAACGATTTGCGTGCCCCGAGCACGGCGTCTCGCTGCCCGAGCTTCAGCCGCGGATCTTCTCCTTCAACTCGCCGCACGGCGCCTGCCCGCGCTGCACAGGTCTCGGCGCCCAGCAGGAGATCGATCCCGACCTGCTCGTCCCCGACCCCGGCCTCTCGATCGACGAGGGCGCGCTCGTGCCGTGGGCGGTCGGGAGCGCGAACTTCTACGAGTCGGTGATCCAGGCCGTCGCGGACCGCTACGAGATCCCGACCGACAAGCCGTGGCAGGACCTGACCGAGGAGCAGCAGAGCTACTTCCTGAACGGCACGAACGGCGACAGGGTCTACGTCACCTACCGCAACCGGATGGGCCGGCGCCGCGCGTACACGATCGCGTTCGAGGGGATCGCCAGCTCGCTCGAGCGCCGCTACCGCGACACCGACAGCTCCCAGCAGCGGGAGCGGATCGAGGAGTACATGTCGTTCCGGCCCTGCCCGGTCTGCAAGGGCGCACGACTCAAGCCCGAGGTGCTGGCCGTCACGGTCGGCGAGCGCAACATCCACCAGTTCACGCAGCTCTCGGTCGCCGCTGCGCTCAGGTTCCTCGACAGCCTCGAGCTGACCGCCGACCGAGGAGCTGATCGGCGCCCGGATCGTCAAGGAGATCCGCGAGCGGCTGACGTTCCTCGACAACGTCGGCGTCGGCTATCTCGACCTCGATCGCGCCTCCGCGACGCTCTCGGGCGGTGAGGCGCAGCGGCTGCGGCTCGCGACCCAGATCGGCTCGCAGCTCGTCGGAGTGCTCTACATCCTCGACGAGCCGTCGATCGGCCTCCACCAGCGCGACAACGACCGCCTGATCGGGACGCTCGAGCGGCTGCGCGACCTCGGCAACACCGTCGTCGTGGTCGAGCACGACGAGCAGATGATGCGGAGCGCGGACTGGCTCGTCGACATGGGGCCGGGAGCCGGGGAGCACGGCGGCTACGTCGTCGCAGAAGGCTCGGCGGCCAAGGTCGAGCGCAACCGGAAGTCGATCACCGGCCAGTTTCTGTCGGGCGCCCGTGAGATCTCGGTGCCTGAGCGGCGTACGGCCGACAACGGCGTGTTCACGGTGCGCGGAGCGAGCCAGCACAACCTGAAGGGCATCGACGTCGAGTTCCCGATCGGGCGGTTCGTGGCCGTCACGGGCGTCTCCGGGCTCGGGCAAGTCGACGCTCGTGAACGAGATCGTCTACAAGTCGCTCGCAAACAGGCTCCAGAAGGTGCGGGTCAAGCCCGGCGAGCACGATGCGGTCGAGGGGATCGAGGCGTTCGACAAGGTGATCGAGATCGACCAGCGGCCGATCGGGCGCACGCCGCGCTCGAATCCCGCCACCTACACGGATCTCTTCACGCACGTCCGCGAGCTCTACTCGCTCACGCCCGACGCGAAGGTGCGCGGCTACAAGCCGGGCCGGTTCAGCTTCAACGTCAAGGGCGGCCGTTGCGAGACGTGCAAGGGCGACGGCCAGATCAAGATCGAGATGCACTTCCTGCCCGACGTCTACGTCCCCTGCGAGACCTGCAAGGGGCGGCGCTACAACCGCGAGACGCTCGAGGTGCGGTTCAAGGGCAAGACGATCGCCGACGTGCTCGAGATGTCGGTCGAGGAGGCGCTGAAGTTCTTCGCCAAGATCCCGAAGATCCGCCGCCGCCTGCAGACACTCCACGACGTCGGGCTCGACTACATGACGCTCGGCCAGCCGGCGACGACGCTCTCCGGCGGCGAGGCGCAGCGGGTCAAGCTCGCCGCCGAGCTCGGGAAGGTCGCGACCGGGCGCACGCTCTACATCCTCGACGAGCCGACAACGGGCCTCCACTTCGCCGACATCGAGAAGCTGCTCGAGGTGCTGCAGCGGCTCGTCGACACCGGCAACACGGTGCTCGTGATCGAGCACAACCTCGACGTGATCAAGCAGTCCGACTGGGTCGTCGACCTCGGCCCCGAGGGCGGCGAGGAGGGCGGCGAGGTGATCGCCGCGGGCACTCCGGAGGACATCGCCGAGGTCGAGGCGTCGTACACCGGCCGTTTCCTGCGCCCGTTGCTCGAACGGCGCGCCGTCGTCGCCGCGTAGCCTTTCGGGCATGACGCGCCGGCAGAAGCGCCAGGTGTACATCACCCTCACGGCCCTGATCGCCGTGCTCTTCGCGGCCGGGGTGATCTCCGGCTACATGGGCCGGCACACGCCGCTCTGCAAGGACGGCAAGCCGCCGCGGCAGCAGCAGGACACCGGCCTCGGGCAGGTCGAGTACCTCTGCCACGACGGCACGATCGTCACGAAGTAAGGTCAGGCCCTTGCGCGAGTGGTGGCTCCGGACCTTGCTCGTCCTGTCCGCGCCGCGCGCGGTCTTCGTCGCCCTTCGGGCCGACAGCAACGAGGAAGCGGCTCAGCGATCCGAGCCCGTGCTCCTGATCGTGATCCTGGCGGGGATCGCGTTCGTGCTCTCGTCGAATGCCGCGGGAACGCTGATGGACCCACCCGACGGCTACGACATGATCCTGATCCCGGTGTGGGCGTTCCTCGCCGGCGCGCTCTACGGCGGCGTCTCCTACTGGGTGATCGGCGGCGTGCTCCAGGTCACGGCCGTCGTCGCTCGGCACGCAAGGCTCCTACCGGCGCAGCCGGCACGTGCTCGCCTTCGCCGCCGTGCCCGTCGCGCTCTCGCTCGTCCTCTGGCCGTTGAAGCTCGCGCTTTTCGGCTCGTCGCTCTTCCACGCGCGGTGGCGACGACAGCGGGACCGCCGGGAAGGTGTTCGCGGTCGCCTGGCTCGGTTTCCTGGCCTGGTCGATCTGCCTGCTCGTGATCGGCGTCCGCGCAGTCCACGGCTGGACCTGGGTGCGCGCGGCAGTGACCGCGGCGCCCGCCATCGTCCTGGGCGGGGTATTCCTGTTTTTCTAGCCGCGCTCCTCGAGCGCGGCCTACGAACTGCTCGAGCTCGGCCTCGGGGATCGAGTAGGTGTGCTGCTCCTCCGGGAACGAGCCGTCTCGCACCTCGCCGACATAGGCCTCGAGCGCCGTCGCGATCTCCTCCGAGAGCCCGGCGTAGCGCTTCACGAACCTGGGGGCCCGGCCCGCGTACAGGCCGAGCAGGTCGTGCCACACGAGCACCTGGCCGTCGCACTCCGGCCCGGCGCCGATGCCGATCGTCGGGATGTCGAGTGCCGCCGTGATGCGGGCGGCCACGGCGGCGGGAACGGCTTCGAGCACGAGCGCGAAGGCGCCCGCCTCCTGCAGTGCGAGCGCGTCGTCGTAGAGCTTCAGCGCGGCATCGGCCGTGCGGCCCTGGGCCCGGAAGCCGCCGAGCTTCGTCGCCGACTGGGGGGTCAGCCCGATGTGCGCCATCACGCCGATGTTCGACTCGGCGATCGCGCGCACCCGCGAGACCATCCGGCCGGCCCCTTCGAGCTTGACGCAGTCGGCGCCGCCCTCCTTGAGCATCCGGATCGCGCTCGCCACCGCCTGCTCGTCGGAGACCTCGTACGACCCGAACGGCAGGTCGCCGATCACGAGCGGCCGCCGGGCCGAGCGGGTCACCGCGCGCGTGAGGAAGATCATCTCGTCGAGCGTCACCGAGACGGTCGACTCGTGCCCGAGCATCACCATCGCCGCCGAGTCGCCGACGAGCACGAGCTCGACGCCGGCCTGGTCGGCCAGTAGGGCGGCCGGCGCGTCGTAGGCGGTCAGCATCGTGATCCGGTCGCCGCGGCGCTTCATCTCGCCGAGCTCCGGCAGCACGAGCTTTCCTGGCGCGGGCGCCGACGGGCCAGGAACGCGGGGGCGGGTGCTCATGACTTGTCTCCTTCCAGGAGGACGTTGTCGATCAGGCGGGTCGAGCCGACACGCGCCGCGACGGCGAGCGTCGGCCCGTCGAGGTCGGCCACGGCGACGTAGTCGGGCTCCACGCCGGCCTCGTCGAGGATCCGCCGCGGGCATCGCCCGGGTCGAGGGTCGCGAGGGCGCGCGGGATTGCGAGCGCCCGGCGGCGCTCCTCCGCCGAGAGCCGCGCGTTGCGCGACGAGAGCGCGAGACCGTCGCTGTCGCGGACCGTGGGGACGACCCGGATCTCGAGCTCCAGGTTCAGGTCGCGGACGAGCTGCTTCACGACCGCCACCTGCTGCGCGTCCTTGCGGCCGAAGTAGGCGATGTCGGGCCGGGCGATCGTGAACAGCTTCAGGCAGGCGGTCGCAACGCCGCGAAAGTGCCCGGGCCGGGCCTCGCCTTCGAGGCCGGCGGCCGCGCCCTCGGGCTCGACCCAGGTCGCGAACCCGGCCGGATAGAACTCCTCGGCGGTGGGGGCGAAGACGAGGTCGACGCCGGCCTCCTCGGCCCGGGCGAGATCGGCCGAGAGATCGGCCGGGTAGGCGTCGAGGTCGCTCTGATCCTGGAACTGGGCCGGGTTGACGAAGATGCTCGCGACGACGAGATCGCACTCCAGCCTCGCCGCCTCGATGAGCGCGCGGTGGCCGGCATGCAGCGCGCCCATCGTCGGGACGAGCCCGATCGTCGAGCCCGCCCGCGCGGGCCCGAGCGCATGCCGCAGCTCGGCAATCGTGGTCAGCGTTCTCATCTTCTCTCCAGCTCCAGTTCCTCGCAGATACCGGGCACCGGAAGCGTAGCCGTTGCGGTGTCCGTCCGATCCGGATGCGCACCATCTCGGCGTCATGGGTAACCGAGAGCGACGTTGGTAGGGTTGAGTGCACGATGCCGATCTACGAATACGTCTGCATGAGCTGCGAGTCGCATTTCGAGGAGCTCGTCCGCGTCGACGAGACCCCTCCCTGCCCCGATTGCGGGTCGGACAATGCGAGCCGGCAGTTCTCGACGTTCGCAGCTCACGGCCTCAGCAAGCCTCAGTCCCCCGTCGTCGGCGGCTCGGGTGGCGGCTGCTGTGGCGGAAGCTGTGGCTGCGGCCATTGAGGGCTTGACGAACGAGGCCGCGCTCGCGGCGCTCCGCGACGCCGTCGCGAGCTGCACGCGCTGCCCGCTCTCGGCGACCCGCACCCAGACGGTGTTCGGCTCCGGCTCGCCGACCGCCGACCTGATGTTCGTCGGCGAGGCCCCGGGCTTCCACGAGGACAAGCAGGGCGTGCCGTTCGTCGGCGCGGCCGGCCAGCTGCTCGGCAAGCTCCTGAACGGGATCGGGATGACGCGGGACGACGTGTGGGTGTGCAACGTCTTGAAGTGCCGCCCTCCCGGGAACCGCGATCCGCAGCCCGAGGAGATCGCTTCCTGCGAGAGCCACCTCTTCCGCCAGATCGAGCTGATCCAGCCGCGGGTCGTCGCGACGCTGGGCAATTTCGCGACGAAGCTGCTCTCCGGCAAGCCCGACGGGATCACGAAGGTGCACGGCCGCGAGCAGGAGGTCGTCCTGGGCGGGTCCCGCGTGCTTCTGTTCCCGATCTTCCACCCTGCGGCCGCTCTCTACACTCCCAGGATGCTCGACGTTCTCCAGGCCGACTTCCAGCGGCTGCCCGAGCTGATCGGCCGTGTAGCGACTCCGCTCGTTCCGGCCGCCGTTCCCGCTTACCGAGCCGGCTGCCGAGCCCGCCACCGATCTTGCGTCGGTGCAGCTCGGGCTTTTCTGACCCAACGCGATGCGTCGCCGGTTCTCACGGGCCTTGCCCGCAACCCTGCTCGCCCTTGTCGTGGGCTCCCTGGTGCTTGCCGCCGGCTGCGACGTCGGCATCCCCGGACCGCGTCTACGTCCAGCAGATCGTGCTAAAGGGCAAGAACGAGAAGCCGCACGGCGAGATGGACGCCTCGGGAACGATCACGCTCTGCGTCTACAAGAGCCGCGGCGTCATCGCCTTCAACTTCGACGACCTGACGGTGAACGGCCAGCCGACAGCGGGACACATTCACAAGGGCGCTCCGGGCGTCTCGGGGCCCGTCGTCTTTCCGTTCGGCGCACCCGGCCTGATCGATCCGTCGATGGGCGAGGTCGAATGGGCGGACACCGCGCCGGCCTCCCCGGCACTGATCGCTGCGCTGATCTCGAAGCCGACCGCCTACTACGTCAACGTGCACACGAAGCTGTACAAGAACGGCGCGATCCGCGGCCAGCTCGGCCACTGGAAGCTGATGAGCGTCGACGCCCAGGGCGCGCTCGAGTGCGGCGTCGGCACCTGATCTCGACGATCTGACCTCATGGCAGTGCTGGTCACAGCGTCATCGGAGGAGACCGAGGCGCTCGGGGCCAAGCTCGGCGCCGGATTGACCGTCGGGCGACGTCGTCACGATCAGCGGCGAGCTCGGAGCGGGGAAGACCACGTTCATCCGCGGCGCGTGCCGCGAGCTCGGCGTCACCACTCCCGTCACGAGCCCGACCTACACGATCGGGCACCGCTACGAAGGGCGCGTTCCGGTCGCTCATCTCGATCTCTACCGCCTCGCGGGACTGACCTCCGAGCGCTGGGGCGATCTCGAGCCCTATTTCGATGGCACGATTGTGTTCGTCGAGTGGCCCGAGCACGCGGGTGATTGGCTTCCGCGCGCGCGAGCTACCGTCACACTGGCGCACGTCGACCCGACCCACCGGAGCATCACGATCGAAAGTGACGACGATCTTCTCCTTTGACACCGCGACGAGCACCACGACGTGCGCGCTCCTGCGCAACGGCGAGGTGGTCGGCGAGCGCCTGACCGAGGCGCGATCCGTTCTCGCCGCCGCGGACGAGCTCGTCCGTGCGCGCCGGGATCGGGGCTGCCGACCTGGACGGCCTCGTGATCGGGACGGGGCCGGGCAGCTTCACCTCGATCCGGATCGGCCTCGCGACGGGCCGCGGCCTGGCGCTCGCGCTCGGGATCCCGGCAGCCGGTGTCTCCACGCTGCACGCGTTCTCCGGCGGCACGCCCGTGATCGACGCGCGGCGCGGCGAGGTGTTCACCGACGGGCCCACGCGTGGCCAGGCCCGAGGAGCTCGAGGTCGCCGGCCTGCGACTCGTCGGGGACGGGGCTATCCGGTACCGCGAGACCTTCGAGGCTGCGGGAGCCGAGGTGCCGCCCGACGACGATCCGTCGCACGTGCCCTCCGCCGCGCTCCTCGCTGGCGCACGCCGGACCGTTCGGCGCCGGCCGTCGAGATCGAGCCGCTCTACCTCCGTGCTCCCGGACGCGGTGCCGAGCCGATGACCGCGCTCGCGATCGATATCCGGCCGCTCGGGCTCTCCGATCTGAACGCGATCGACGCGATCGAGCAGCGCGCCTACCGGGTGCCCTGGTCGCGGTCGATGTTCGCCTCCGAGCTCGCGAAGGCCTCGTCGATCTGCCTGGGCGCCTTCGACGGCGACCAGCTGATCGGCTACGTCGTCAACTCCCGCTACGTCGATGCCTGGCACGTGATGAACGTCGCCGTCAACCCTGACTTCCAGCGGCGCGGGATCGCGACCCGTCTGCTCGAGCACCTGTTCGAGGTGACGCGCGACGACCAGCGGCGTGGGTACACGCTCGAGGTGCGCGTCTCGAACGTGGAGGCGATCGGCCTCTACGAGCGCCACGGCTTCGTCAGGCAGGGCCTTCGCCGCGGCTACTACACCGACAACCGCGAAGACGCTCTGATCATGTGGCGCGACCCCGAGTGATCCTCGGGATCGAGACCTCCTGCGACGAGACCGCGGCGGCGGTCGTGACGGCCGCCGGAGAGATCCGCTCGAACGTCGTCAGCTCCCAGGCGGACATCCACGCGAAGTACGGAGGCGTCGTGCCCGAGATCGCTTCGAGGCGCCATCTGGAGCTCGTCTCGCCGGTGATCGAGGAGGCGCTCGAGCGCGCCGGCTGCAAGCTCGACGATCTCGAGACCGTGGCGGTGACGGCCGGTCCCGGGCTGATCGGGGCTCTGCTCGTCGGGCTCGCGGCGGCGAAAGGGATCGCGTGGGGCACGGGGCTTCCGCTCGTGCCGGTGAACCATCTCCACGGCCACGTCGCCTCGCTCTACCTCGCGCCCACCAACCTCGAGCCTCCCTTCACCTGCCTGCTCGCAAGCGGAGGGCACACCCTTCTGCTCGACGTCAAGGGGCGCGAGTGGGAGGAGGCCACCGTGGTCGGGACGACACTTGACGACGCCGCCGGAGAGGCCTTCGACAAGGGCGCCCGCCTGCTCGGGCTGCCGTACCCGGGCGGTGCCGAGATCGACCGGCTTGCACGTACTGGCGACCCGGAGGCCTACAGCTTCCCCATCGCGCGGGTCCCGGGGCTCGACTTCTCGTTCTCGGGGCTCAAGACCTCGCTCCTCTACGCGGTGCGTGATCTCGATCCGGCGGAGCTCGAGCGCCGGCGCGCCGACCTCGCCGCGAGCTACCAGCGCGCGATCGTCCGCGCTCTCGTCGAGCGGATCGAGGCTGCCGCCTCCGACCGGGTCGCCGTCGTCGGGGGAGTCGCTGCGAACTCGGAGCTCCGGGCGGCGCTTCCCGGGGCAGTGGCGGCGCCGCTCGCGCTCTGCACCGACAACGCGGCGATGATCGCCTCAGCGGCTCGCTACACCGAGGCCGTCCCGCCGCCCGAGTACCTTGCGCTCGATGCGTTCGCGTCGGCGCTCTGAGCTCGCGGTCATCGTCGTTCTCGCGGCGATCGGCGTCGCGGCCTGGCTGACCGTCCGCTCGTCACAGCCCGCCGCGACCTCCTCCGTGGTGTCCCAGGGCGTGTCGTGGACCGGTCTCGTAGGCTCACCCCGGGCGGCCCTGCCACACGCGAACCGGATGATCGTCGTGCTCAGGGTCCCCGTCGGTCGCCCAGCGCGTCGCGACGGCGAAGCTCGCGACCGAGGCGGCGGAGCGCCGGTGGGCCGCCGAGGCATTTGCCGCGCAGCAGCAGGTACTGACCCAGCTCGCCCGACACGGCCTGGCCACGAGGCCCGACTACAGCTACGCGCGCGTGATCGACGGCTTCTCGGCAGTGCTCGACCCGCGCGCGTTGCCGCTGCTCGAGCACAACCCGGAGGTGGCCGGGGTCTATCCCGTTCGAGCCGCCTACCCGGCCACGATCCCGCTGACGGCCGCGGGAACAACGGCCGCGGTTCCCGGGATCGCGCTTCCGGGCCACGACGGCACCGGGGTCACGATCGCGCTGCTCGACACCGGGGTCGACCTCGAGCACCCGTATCTCGGCGGCCGGGTCGAGCATGGCATCGACGTAGTCGGCGGGACGGGCACAGCGGCCGCTCAGCGAGACCCGCAGAACCGGACGCTCGTCGAGAGGCACGGCACCGAGTTGGCCGGCGTGCTCGTGGGCTCGGGCGGGCCCGGCGGGATCCAGGGCGTTGCGCCGGGAGCCTCGGTCATCCCGATCAGGGTCGCCGGATGGCAGCCGACGCTGAGCGGCGTCGATTCCATCTACGCGCGCTCCGACCAGGTGATCGAGGGTCTCGAGCGCGCTGTCGATCCGAACGGCGACGGCGACACCCATGATGCCGCGAGAATCGCCCTGCTCGGTGTCGTGGAGCCGTTTGCATCGTTCCCCGACAGCCCCGAGGCACAGGCCGTCGACGGGGCGGGAATCCTCGACCTGCTGGTCGTCGCACCGGCGGGGAACGACGGCGCGGCCGGCCCGCTCTTCGGCTCGATCGCGGGGCCCGGCGGCGCGCCGGCCGCCCTGACGGTCGGGGCGACCGACCCGCGCCTCGAGACTTCCACGGCGCGGCTCGTGCTCCGCCAGGGGCTCGCCGTGATGGCCGACTCCCCGTTGCCGCTTCTCGGTACGACGTCGCCGGCGCATCCGCTCGACCTCCAGGTGGCCGAGCGCGGCGCCCCGGGCGCCCTACGCGGCAAGGCGGCACTGCTTCCCGTCGGGCCGAACCCGGTGGCCACCGTTCGTGTCGCGGCGCGTAACGGGGCGGCCGCGGTGCTCCTGTACGGCCGGTCTCTTCCGGCAGGATCGATCCGGGACGCAGGGGTGCCCGTCCTCGGCGTTCCCTCCTCGATCGCCCGTGCGGCGCTGAAGCTGGTGCGGCAGCGGTTCAAGCTGGTCGCCACGATCGGGCTCGAGCGATCGGCGCCCAACCCCCTGACCGGGCGGCTTGCGCCGTTCTCCTCCCGGGGGCTCACCTACACCGGGATGCGCGCCCCGCAGCTGACCGCACCCGGGATCGCGATCCAGACATCCGATCCCGGGAATTCCGGCGACGGCGAGCCGGCATTCACGACCGCGACCGGCACGAGCGTGTCGGCGGCGGCGGTCGCCGGAGCGGCCGCGCTGCTGGCTCAGGCCCGGCCGGGGCTCACCGCGTCCGACCTTGCCAGTCTGCTCACCGGGTCGGCGCGACCGTCCGGAGGCGTCGTCGATCCCGGCGCTGCGGCGGTGGAGGAGATCTCGGCGTCGGCGACCTCGCTCTCGTTCGGCCCCTGGACCGGCCCGGGCTGGCACAGGACGGTCGCCCTCGTCGTCAAGAACGTGTCGACCCGGCAGCTCACCGTCCGCATGGCGTCGAGCTCTCGGCTGCTGTCGGTCGCGCCCGCGAAGCTCGTGCTCGCTCCCGGCCGCCAGTTCACGGTGCGGGTAACCGCCCGGGCCTCGAAACGGCCGGCGCTCGCCGTCGTCACCGGCGGCTTGGTGCTCGCTCCCAGCGGAAGCGCGGCGCTCCGCGTGCCATGGGTCGTGATCTTCAGGCCCTACACCGGGTCGCTCGTGGGACCGGCGCGGATCTCGCCGGCTTCGTTCTCGCCCTCGGACTCGAAGCCCGCAGTGCTGCAGGTCGTCGCGGGCCGCGTGACCGGCTCGACTCGGATCGAGATCCAGCCCGTCGCTCGCCTGGACCTCCTGCTCTACACCGCCGGAGGCACTTATCTCGGCGCGCTTGCACACGCGCGCGACCTGCTTCCGGGCGCTTACAGCTTCAGCCTTTCCGGCCGCGGGCCGACCGGCGACGTCCTGCCTCCCGGTGGCTACGAGATACGGGTCACCGCCTGGCCGGAGCTCGGCGGCAAGCCGAGCAAGGCGCGCGTGTCCTTCCGGATAGAGTAGGCCGCCGGTCATGGAGAGTCCCTTCCAGATCGCGCAGCGCCAGCTGCAGAACGTTGCGGATGTCTTCGAGATCGACGACGACCTGGTCAGGGTGCTGGGCCAGTGCAAGAAGTCGGTCGAGGTCTCGATCCCGACGACGATGGACGACGGCTCCGTCCGGAACTTCATCGGCTGGCGCGTGACCCACAACGTCGCCCGAGGCCCATCGAAGGGCGGGATCCGCTACCACCCCGGCGTCAATCTCGACGGGATCAAGGCGCTCTCGATGTGGATGACGTGGAAGTGCGCGTTGATGAACCTTCCGTTCGGCGGCGCCAAGGGAGGCGTGATCTGCGACCCGAAGACGCTCTCGCTGGGAGAGCTCGAGCGGATGACCCGGCGCTACACGTCGGAGATCGTCAACGAGATCGGGCCGGAGAAGGACATCCCGGCTCCGGATGTCGGTACGAGCCCGGCGATCATGGCGTGGATCTTCGACACCTTCTCGATGAACAAGGGCTACTCGGTGCTGAGCGTCGTCACGGGCAAGCCGCTCGCGGTCGGCGGCTCGCTCGGCCGGGAGGAGGCGACCGGCCGCGGCGTCTTCTTCTCGCTCGAGGAGACGCTCACGCGCCGCGGGGTCGCGATCGAAGGGCTGAGGATCGCGATCCAGGGCTTCGGCAATGTCGGCTCGCTGTTCGCGAAGTTCGCCTCCGACGCAGGCGCCACGATCGTCGCCGTCTCCGACTCGGGTGGAGGGCGCGCTGCCGCGGGCGGCCTCGACGTCGCTGCTCTGCTGGCACACAAGCAACGAGGCGGCCGGATGTCGGAGTTCGACGGCGGCGAGGCCGTCTCGAACGAGGAGCTCCTCGAGATCGACTGCGACGTGCTCGCGCCGTGCGCGCTCGAGCTCGTGCTTACCGAGGCCAACGCGGGCCGCGTGAAGGCGAAGATCGTGCTCGAGGGCGCCAACGGCCCGACGACGCCGGAGGCGGACGCGATCCTCGAGGAGGCCGGTGCGGTCGTGATCCCCGACGTTCTGGCGAACGGCGGCGGGGTCGTCGTCTCGTATTTCGAATGGGTGCAAGGGCTGCAGGAGCTCTTCTGGACGGAGAGCGAGGTGAACGAGCGGCTCCGGCGGATCGTTTCGAGCGCCTTCCGAGAGACCTGGGACCTGCACGAAGGGCGGGGCGTCTCGATGCGCCTTGCCGCCTACGGCCTCGCCGTGCAGCGCGTGGCCGAGGCGAGCACGATCAGGGGCCTCTATCCCTAGCGTCACGCTGGTCGTTGCGCGCGACTGCCATCTCTGCGAACGGGCGCGAGACGAGCTGAGCGCGTTGTCGGCAGAGCTTGGCTTTCCGATCGAGGAGATCGACATCACGGGCGTGCCCGAGCTCGAGCGCCGCTACCGGCAGTGGGTCCCGGTGATCGAGGTCGACGGGGAGGAGGTCTCTCACTACCGGGTCGAGGCGGCGGCGTTGCGTCACAAACTCGGTGCCGAATGACGGGCTTGTGACGAACCGAACGCAGAGTTCATGCGTTAGTGCACAATCCTTCGTTCATGTTGCAAAGTCCCCCTGATGGAGCGCGTTCCTTCGAGAATCGCGTGGGTGTCGGAGTTGCTGCGCGGCTCTCTCGCTACCTCCAGGTCCTGACCCAGGCGAAGAAGATGGGGAAGGACCGGATCTCGTCTCAGGAGATCGCGGACTACACCAACATCAACGCGACGCAGATCCGCCGCGACCTCTCGAATTTCGGCAAGTTCGGCAAGCGGGGCGTCGGTTACTCGATCGACGGTTTGCTCGGCGAGATTCGCAAGATCCTCCGCACCCAGGGGCAGCACAACATCGCGCTCGTCGGTGCGGGCCGGCTCGGCCAGGCGATCGCGGGCTCACCGATCTTCATCGAGCACGGGATCACGATCGCGGCAGTCTTCGATGTCGACCAGAACGTTGTCGGCCGCTCGATCGGCTCGGTCGAGGTCAGCCCGTACGCCCGTCTGAAGGACCTCGTCCACGACAAGAACATCGTCGTCGGCGTGCTCGCAGTCCCGGCGGACGCCGCTCAACAGGTTGCGGACGACCTGATCGACGCCGGCGTCCGGATCATCTTCAACTACTCGGAAGCCCTGCTCGACTGCCCGCCGGATGTCACGGTGCACACCTCGAATCCGGCTGTCGAGCTGCTCCACGCGCTCTATTTCCACCTCACCTAGGTCTAAGTGAGGATCCTCCTCTGGCACGGGTACCTGCTCGACGGGACCGGGTCGAACGTCTACTCGCGCGAGCTCGCGAAGGAGTGGAGTCGAGCCGGGCATGACGTGACGGTCGTCTCGCAGGAGCCGGCTCCGGAGCGCTACGCGATCGGGAGTGCGGCGGCGGTGAAGGTCGAGCTGCCCGATGGGCTGCTGCCGGTGTTCGTGCTCGACCGCTACGAGGGGCTCGAGCCGCGGCTGCTGCAGGACTTCACCGCTGACGAGCGCCGCCGGTACGTCGACGCGAACGTCGCAACTCTGCGTGAGCTGCTCCCGGCCGACCTCGTGTTCACGAACCACGTCCTGATGGGCGGTGCCGTCGGTGCCACGCTTGGTGGGCCGTTTCGCATCAAGGCGCACGGCTCCGAGCTCGAGTACTCGATGCGCGGCCGGCCGGAGCTCGAGGCGTGGGGGAGAGAAGCGCTGGCCTCGGCGGAGGCGGTGTACGTCGGGTCGCAGCACATCCGAGACGTGCTCGAGGATGTCGTCGGCCACGTCGATCGGGTCGCCGAGGTGCCGCCGGGGGTCGACGTCGACGAGTTCGTCCCGCAGGATCGCGGCGAGGCGCTCGCGGAGCTCGTCGCAGAGGCTCGCGCCGATCGGCCTAACCCCGGGAACGCCGAGGAGCGGCTTCCCGACGAGGGCAACGCCGAGCGTCTCGCCGCATTCCTCGCCGATGACAAGCCGACGGTCGTCTACTTCGGCAAGCTGATCCGGAACAAGGGCGTTCATCTGCTGCTCGAGGCGCTCGACGGTCTCGACGCCCGCGCGGTGATCGTCGGGTTCGGCGATTACCGCGCCGATCTGGAGCTCATGGCCGCGGAGCACGGCGAGCGGGTTCTCTTCACCGGCCCGTTCGAGCACCGCCATCTCGTCCACTTGCTGCCGCTGGCCGATGCGGCCGTCGTCCCGTCGATCTTCCCGGAGGCGTTCGGGATGGTCGCGGCCGAAGCTGCGGCCTGCGGTTGCCCGCCGCTCGTCGCCCGTCACACCGGCCTCGCGGAGGTCGCGGCGGGGCTCGAGGCAGCCTACCCGGCTCACCTCGCTCATCTGGCGGCGTTCGAGAACGGAAACGTCGGCGAGCTGCGCTCGAAGCTGGCGGAGCTGCTCGAGCTCGGCGCGGCCGATCGAGAGGCGTTGCGCGCCGCTGCGAGGCGAACCGTCGTCGAGCGCTGGTCGTGGGCGGGAGTGGCCGCGCGGTTGCTCGCGCCGGTCGCGTAGCCTTTCGCCGCGATGGGTGAAGAGCAACGCCTTTCCCCGGAGGAGCAGCTCGCGAGCGCCCACGCGGCATTCGAGGAGGGCACCGATTTCACTCTCGCCGTCGAGGAGGAGTTCGCGCTGCTCGATCCCGAGACGCTCGGGCTCGCGAATCGCTTCGAGGAGGTGAAGGCCGCCGCGGTCGGGACCGATGTCGAGTCGCATCTCGTCGGTGAGCTGATCGCGTCGGAGGTCGAGGTGCGCACCGGCAAGTGCGCCGATTTCGGCGAGGCAGCGGCGAAGATCGCCGAGCGCCGCGCGCAGCTCCAGGCTCTGACGCGCGAGATCGGGCTCCAGCTCGGGGCGACCGGTACCCATCCGTGGGCTCGCTGGCAGGACCAGCGGATCATCGACACGCCGCACTACAGGCGAAACGACGAGCTGCTTCGCTACGTCGCCTGGCACAACACCACCTTCGGCCTTCACGTGCACGTCGGGATTCGCGGCGGCGATCGTGCGATCGCCGTCTGCAACGCGATGCGGACCTTCCTACCCGAGCTGCTCGCGCTGTCGGCGAGCTCGCCGTTCGTCGAGGAGGTCGACAGCGGGCTTCATTCCGCGAGGACGCAGATCTTCACCCGCACCTTCCCCCGCTGCGGGATCCCCGAGCCGTACGACGGCTGGAAGGGGTTCGAGGAGTACGTGGCGTTCCTCTACCGCACGCGCTCGATCGACGAGCACACGCAGCTCTGGTGGAGCGTTCGCCCGCACCTCGCCTACCCGACGGTGGAGATCCGGATCTGCGATGCGCAGCCCGATCTCGGCGAGGCGCAGTCGCTTGCGGCGCTCGCCTACTCGCTTGCTGCCCGCTGCGCGAGGGCGATCGACGAAGGCGAGCCGTTGCCCGACGTGCCGAACCGGATGCTCGAGGAGAACCTCTGGCGTGCAATCCGCTGGGGGCTTCCCGGCGAGCTTCTCGACTTCGCGATCGGCGAGCCCGTGCCGGCTCGGGCGCGTCTCGAGGCGCTGATCGAGTGGGTCATGCCGGTTGCCGAGGAGACCGGTGCGGCGGCCTTCCTGGCGGTACCCGTCGCCAATGCGGCGGAGCGCCAGCAGGCGCGCTGGCAAGATGGGGCGACTCTTGAGCAGATCTATGCCGAACAGGTGAGGACGGGTGAGCGAATTGTCTGATGAGCACGAGCACGAACACGAGCACGACCAGAGCACGAGCACGAGCACGACCAGGAGCACGAGCACGCGCATGAGCACGAGCACGCGCATGAGCACGGCGAGGACCGGGAGACGCTGGATGCGATGCTCGAAGCGATCCGCTCGGCGAAGGTCGCGCAACTCATCCTCTCGACGGTCTCGACGCTGGCCTCGGTCGCGTACGGGAAGCTCGAGATGAAGGATCTTCCCGAGACCAAGGTGGCGATCGACGCGATCGACGCTCTGCTTCCACTCCTGAACGGTCAGGTCGACGAGGGGATCCTCCGCGACTTCGAGCAGGCGCTGACGAACCTGAAGCTCGCTTATGCCGACGCCGTCGGCTCTTCTGACTAGAATCCCGCGCGCGCCGAACCCATTCGGCGATTTTCGTCAGTAACGCCAAAACCTTATGGGTCGACCTCTGGAGGGGAGTCGCGAATGGATTGGTTCATGCACCATGCTGTGCTCGTCGGACTCATCGGCGCTGCCGTGGCTGTGGGCTATGGGCTGTGGCTGACGGCGTGGCTCCTCAAGCAGCCCGCCGGCAACGACCGGATGCGCGAGATCTCCCGCGCAGTGCAGGAGGGCGCTGCCGCCTACCTGAAGCGGCAGTACATAACGATCGCCGCCGTCGCGGTCGTGCCGTTCCTGCTGCTCGGCTTCTACAACAAGCTCGGCTGGGGCGCCGCCTTCGGCTTCCTGATCGGGGCGGTGCTCTCCGCCGCTGCCGGCTTCATCGGCATGAACGTCGCCGTACGCTCGAACAGCCGCACCGCAGAGGCGGCGCGCGACGGCGTCAAGCCTGCGCTCAACGTCGCGTTCCGGGCCGGCTCCGTCACGGGCCTCCTGGTCGTCGGCCTCGGCCTCGGCGGCGTCGCCGGCTACTACGGCTTCCTCACCGACGTGCTCAACCACACGCCGGTGTCGGCCGTCCACGATCTCGTCGGGCTGGCCTTCGGCGGCTCGCTGATCTCCGTGTTCGCCCGCCTCGGCGGCGGCATCTTCACCAAGGCCGCCGATGTCGGAGCCGACCTCGTCGGCAAGCTCGAGGCGGGGATCCCCGAGGACGACCCGCGCAACGCTGCCGTGATCGCCGACAATGTCGGCGACAACGTCGGCGACTGCGCCGGCATGGCCGCCGACCTGTTCGAGACCTACGCGGTCACCGCGGTCGCCGTGATGCTGCTCGGCACCGAGTCGGGCCGGAGCGTCGGGCACCTCTACCTGTACCCGCTCGCGCTCGGCGGCGTCTCCGCCATCGCCTCGGTGCTCGGCACGTTCTTCGCACGGCTGGGCAAGGGCGAGAACGGCGTCATCAACGCGCTCTACAAGTCGGTGCTCGCCGCGACGATCCTCTCGGCGCTCTTCTTCATCCCGGTCACGAAGGCGTTCGACGTCGGCCCGTACAGCTTCAAGGATCTCTACATCTCCTCGATCATCGGCCTCGTCGTCACGTTCCTGCTGGTCGCGATCACCGAGTACTACACCGGCACCCGGTGGCCGCCGGTCAAGCAGATCGCCAAGGCCTCGCAGACCGGCCACGCGACGAACATCATCGAAGGCCTCGCGGTCGGCATGCAGGCCACGGCGGCTCCCGTGCTCGTGATCGTCGCGGGCATCCTGACCGCCAACCACTTCGCCGGTCTCTACGGAATCGGTGTTGCCGTAATGGCGCAGCTCTCGATGACCGGCCTCATCGTCGCGCTCGACGCGTTCGGCCCGGTGACCGACAACGCAGGGGGCATCGCCGAGATGGCCGACCTGCCCGAGTCGGTTCGCGGGATCACCGACCAGCTCGACGCGGTCGGCAACACGACGAAGGCCGTCACGAAGGGCTATGCGATCGGGTCAGCGGCCCTCGCGGCGCTGATCCTGTTCGACTCGTACACGACCGAGCTCTACAACGCCGGGAAGGGGATCACGGGAGCGGGCAACCTGCCGCTCACGTTCTCCCTGTCCGACCCGTGGGTGATCTCGGGTCTCTTCATCGGCGGCCTGATGCCGTTCCTGTTCGCGTCGCTCGCCATGGAGGCGGTCGGCCGGGTGGGAGGCGAGGTGGTCGAGGAGGTTCGCCGCCAGTTCCGAGAGCATCCCGGGATCATGGAAGGCACCGAGCGGCCCGAGTACGGCCGCGCGATCGACATCGTGACCGGCTCGGCGATCAAGTCGATGCTCGCCCCGGCGTTGATCCCGATCGCCTTCCCGATCATCGTCGGGATCATCAGCGCCCGGATGCTCGGCGGCCTGCTCGTCGGCACGATCGTCACGGGCCTCTTCCTCGCGATCTCGATGACCGCGGGCGGCGGCGCCTGGGACAACGCGAAGAAGATGATCGAGGACGGCCTCTACGGCGGGAAGGGCTCGGAAGCCCACAACGCTGCGATTACGGGCGATACCGTCGGCGATCCTTACAAGGACACCGCCGGTCCCGCGATCAACCCGATGATCAAGATCACGAACATCGTCGCGATCCTGATCATCCCGCTCGTCATCTCAATTCATACGTAGGAACCGCAGCGGGGGCGCCGGTTTCGACCGGCGCCCCTCCGCCTGCCGAACTAGATTCCCCCCGTGCCTAGACGGCGGCGCCAGTCGCACTCACTCGAAAGAGTCCTCGGGACGCCCGCGCTATTTGCGACCGCTTACGGGAACGTCGGCTCTTCGATCTACTACGCCCTCGGCGTCACGGCGGCGATCGCGCTCGGACTGACGCCGCTCGTTTTTGTGATCTCGGGGCTGATCTTCGCCGCGACCGCGGCGACCTACGCCGAGGGGACGGTGCTCTTTCCCGAGGCGGGCGGCTCGTCGAGCTTCGCCCGGCATGCGTTCAACGAGATCGTCTCGTTCGTTGCCGCCTGGGCGCAGATGCTCAACTACATCATCACGGTCGCCATCTCGGCGTTCTTCGTCCCGCATTACCTCTCGATCTTCTGGGAACCGCTGAAGACGAACCCGTGGGACATCATCGGCGGGATCATCGTGGTGATCGTCCTCGTCGGGATCAACATCGTCGGGGTGAAAGAGGCGGCGGCCTTGAACGTCGGGCTTGCGGTGCTCGACTTCGCAACGCAGCTTCTGCTGGTTCTGCTCGGCTTCGCCCTCATCTTCAGCCCCCACATCCTGAAGGCGAACATCCATTTCGGGATCGCGCCAACCTGGTCGAACTTCGCGTTGGCGATCCCCGTCGCGATGATCGCGTACACGGGGATCGAGACCGTCTCGAATCTGGCGGAGGAGGCTCGCGACCCGCGCCGCACGATCCCGAGCGCCATTCGGCTCGTCGCGATCGCCGTCTTCGCCATCTACTTCACGCTGCCGCTCGTGGCGCTCTCCGCGCTCCCGGTGCACCTGGACAAGGCCGGTCAGTACGTCACGCGCCTCGGCCAGGACCCGCCGATCGGTTTCAAGAACGACCCGGTGCTCGGGATCGTCGAGAACCTCGGCCTGCACGGCGCGATGCTCAGCGGCGCCAAGATCTACGTCGGCGTCCTGGCGGCGACGATCCTCTTCATCGCGACCAACGCCGGCGTGATCGGCGCGTCGCGGATCACGTACTCGATGTCGAGCCACCGGCAGCTGCCCGAGATCTTCCGGCGGCTGCACCCGAAGTTCAAGACGCCCTGGCTCGCGTTGCTCGTATTCGCAGGGTTCTTCTCGATCCTCTTCATGCTCCCGGGGAACGTCGACTTCATCGGCCGGATGTATGCGTTCGGCGCGATGCTGTCGTTCACGATCGCGCATTCCGCAGTGGTCCAGTTGCGGCGCAAGCCGCCGCCGGTCGAGGATCCGTACCGAGTCGGCCCCAGCTGGAAGATCGGAAAGACCAGCTGGCCGCTCTTCGCGATCTTCGGCGGCGTCGGGACCGGGCTCGCCTGGCTCGTGGTCGTTGTCGAAGACCCGGCGACGCGCTATGCCGGGCTTTCGTGGATCGCGGCCGGGCTCATCTTCTACGCGGTGTACCGACGCAAGCTCGGGATCCCGATGCGGGAGACGGTGCTGGCGCCGATGCAGTTCGGCCCGGCGATCGCACTCGAGTACCGCACGATCCTCGTGCCGATCGTCTCGGGCGCGGAGTCGCACGAGGCGGTCGACCTTGCGGCCCGTCTCGCAGCCGAGCGGGGGGCGACGATCGTCGCGTTGCGTGTCATCGTCGTCCCGATGGATCTGGTGCTGGAGACGCCCATGCCGGCGGAGGAGCAGCAGGCGGACCGCCTGCTCGACGACGCGCGGCTCGCGGCCGACTCCTACGGCGTCCGTCTGATCGACCGCGTCGTGCGAGCCCGCCAGTCGGGCCGGGCAATCGTCGACGAGGCGACGTGGCGCCAGGCGGAGATCGTCGTCCTGGGCGCACCCCGCAGCTCCCACAAGGCGATCTTCGGCAAGACCGTCGACTACGTCCTCAAGATGGCGCCCTGCCGCGTCATGGTCGCCGCCGGCAAGAAGGCCGCGTGACCCGGCCGCCCGCGATCCGCGACGCCTTCAGGCCGGGGACTGTCCCCGGCCATGGCCGAACGGGCAGCGGGATTTGCACGGGTTTCAGGCCGGGCGGCGCGTTCCGTGACACTCTCGTTACGGTGACTGTCCCCGGACATGGCCCGGACGGCCACGGGCTTTACGGAGGGGGCCGATGAGGTTCAACGGCGCGCTGCCGGTTGCGCTCTCGCTGGTGATGATCGTGCTCGGCGTGGCGATCCTCGCCCGGACGATCGCGGAGGGTGGGGGACAGGTCGGGTTCATCTTCGGGGCGCTGTTCCTGGCTGCCGGCGGCGGGCGGCTCTATCTCTCGAGGAAGCAGGTCTAGGTGGCGCGGAAGCTTCCCGGACTGCGCCGCGAGCTCGACGCGCGGTCGCTGTTCTCGGTCGCATACGGCGAGATCGCAGCGTCGATCTACTTCGCCCTCGGGATCATCGCCCTCCACGCAGTCGGCTTCACGCCGCTCGTGTTGCTCGGCGTCGGCATCGTCTTCCTGCTCGTCGCGCTCTCGTACGCCGAGGCGACCTCGTCCCTCCCCGAGACCGGCGGCGCGGCGACATTCGTCCGCCGTGCGGGGAACGACCTCGCCGGGTTCATGACCGGCTGGGTGATCTTCCTCGACTACCTGATCGTCATCGCCCTCTCGGCGCTCTTCATCCCGCACTACCTCGCGGGCGCGCTCCAGATCAGCGCGCTCGACCGGAATCCGTGGGACGTGATCGTCGGCGTGCTGATGATCATCTGCGTCGGCCTGATCCGGCTCGTACGCCGGCCCTCGTTCTATGCGATCGGGTTCATCGTCCCCGCGCTCGACGTGATCGCGCAGCTCGTGCTGATCGTCTTCGGATTCGTCTTCCTCTTCTCACCGCACGCGCTCACGCATGGCACGTCCCTCGGCACGGCGCCCACATGGCACTCGCTCGCGTTCTCGATCCCGCTCGCAATGCTCGCCTTCACCGGGCTCGAGACGGTGGCGAACCTTGCCGAGGAGGCCAAACGGCCCGGTGTCGACCTCCCGCGGTCGCTCTTCCTCGCCATCGGCACGGTCGTGACGACCTACGTTGCGATCGCCGTTGTCGCGCTCTCGGCCTACCCAGGGCCGGTCACGGAGCTCGGCACCCGCTGGCTGCGCTCGCCGCTCGTCGGCGTCGCCGAGGCGCTCCGGCCGCACACCGGGGCGGATCTCGGGGACGCGATCCGGTTCTTCATCGGGATGAGCGGAGCGCTGATCCTGCTCGCATCGGTTACGACCTCGATCTCCGGCTTCTGCCGGCTCGCCTACTCGCTCGGCGAGCACGGGCAACTCCCGCGCTCGTTCGGTCGCCTGAACCGCAGGACGCTCGTCTCTCCGCAGGCGATCGTCAGCGTCGTCGTCGTCTCGAGCGCGCTCGTGATCGCCTCGGCGTTCGTCAAGCACGACGTCTCGCTGCTCGCCGGGATCTTCTCGTTCGGGGTCCTGCTCGCGTTCACGGCGACCCAGATCGCCGTGATCAGGCTGCGGATCGCCGAGCCCGACCTGCCGCGGCCGTACCGCACGCCGCTCAACGTCACGATTCGCAAGGCAGAGATCCCGCTTCCCGCCATTGTCGGCGCCGTTCTCACCTTCGCGATCTGGATCATCGCGCTCTGGACGCACGCCGGTGCCCGCTACGCCGGTGCGGTCTGGCTCGCGATCGGCCTGATCGTCTACGCCGCCGTCCGCAGGTCACGCGGCGAGGGGCTGACAGAGCGCGTGGTCGCGCCCGATACGGTGATCTTCACCGACGTCCCGCACTTCCGGCGGATCCTCGTGCCCATGAAGCTCGGCGTGATCGGCGAGGAGATGGCCGCGACGGCGGTGAAGCTCGCTGCCGAGCACCACGCCGCGGTCGAGGCGCTCTACGTCGTCCTCGTGCCGCTCGATTGCAAGATCGACCACCCGATGCCGGAGGCCGAGGCCCGGGCCGAGGCATCGCTGCAGGAGGCGTGCGCGCTCGGCCAGGAGCTCGACGTCGAGGTCAAGGCGACGACGGTCCGCGCCCGCGCGATCGGGCGCGCGATCGTCGATCACGCCCGCGACTCGGGCGCCGATCTGATCGTGATGGGCTCCTCGCCCCGCTGGCGCCGGCAGTCCCGGTTCTTCTCGCCGACCGTCGATTTCGTGCTCCGGCAGGCCCCGTGCGAGGTGCTGATCGTCGCGTTCCCGCAGAACGTGCTCGACGACGAGCTGGGTCTCAGCTCAGCCGGCACCACCAACTGAGCTACGCTGGGCGCGGGTGAAGGTTCTCGTGATCGGATGTGGACGTGTCGGCAGTGCCGTCGCGCTCGACCTGCGTAACGCCGGCTGGGAAGTCAGCGTCATCGACGAGCGGGAAGATGCGATGGTGCGCCTCGGCGATGTCTGGTCGGGCGAGTTCCACGTCGGCCACGGGATGGACATCCAGCTGCTGCAACGGGCGGGGATCGAGGACGCCGACGCCGTGGTCGTCACCACCGACGGCGACAACTCGAATATCGTGATCGGCCAGATGGCGCAGAAGAAGTTCGACGTGCGCTCGGTGATCGTTCGCATCCTCGACCCGGCACGCGCCGAGTTCTTCAAGACCCGCGGGCTGAACGTGGTGTGCCCGACCCAGAGCGCGATCGAGACGCTCACCAACGCGGTCCGGGCGTACGAAGGCGCACTGACTTAATCCGTGTATCTCCTCATCGCAGGCGGTGGCAAGGTGGGCTCGAACCTGGCGCGGGCGCTGATTCGCGGCGGGCACGAGGTGACCCTGATCGAGCAGCGGCCGGTCCGCTTCGACCAGCTCGAGGCCGAGTTCGAGCACCAGGTGCACCGCGGCGACGCGACCGAGCTGTTCGTGCTCGAGCGCGCCGGGATCAAGCGTCCGCCGGACGTGGTCGTCGCGGTCACGGGCGACGACGAGGACAACATCGTCATCTGCCAGCTCGCTCGCGACTGTTACGGCGTCGAGACGACGATCGCGCGCGTGAACGACCCGCGCAACCAGCCCTATTTCGATCTGCTCGGCATCACGCCGACCGTCTCGGCGACCGCGTCGATCATGGGCCTGATCGAGCACGAGGTGCCCGAGCACGGCCTGATCCGGCTGCTCGAGCTGCGCAAGGAGAATCGCGAGATCGTCGAGATCACGATCGGCGAGAAGGCCAAGTGCGCCGGCAAGGCGATCCGCGAGATCGACCTTCCCGAGGGCTCACGGGTGATCTCGGTCTTCCGGAACGGCAAGGCGGAGGAGCCCGACGGCACGATGCTGCTCGAGCCTGGCGACTCGGTCGTCGCGATCCTCGAGCCGGGCAAGGAAGACGAGCTCCGCAAGATCCTCGTCCGTCAGGACTGAGGTGCGAGCAAGAGCTGTCGTCGCCGCTCTGCTGGTGTGCGCCGCGACCGCGGGAAGTGCACGAGGCGGGGCGACCGGGACGGACTGGCCCAGGTTCGGCTTCGACGCCGCTCGCCACAACGTCGCCCCGGCCACGGGGATCACCAGCGGGAACATCGGGAAGCTCCGGCGCCAGCAGGTGCAGATCCCCGGGACGGTCGACTCGTCGCCGATCTACCTGCACGACGTGACCATCAAGGGACGCACGCACGACACCTTCTTCGTCACGACCACCTACGGGATCACGCTCGCGATCGACGCCACGAGCGGGAAGATCCTCTGGCGCTTCACGCCGCCGACCTACTCGAGCTATGCAGGCACGGCCCAGATCACGACGATGACGCCGGTCGCCGATCCGGGTCGCCGTGCGATCTACGCGGGCGCCCCCGATGGAGTCATCCGCAAGCTGAGCGTCGCCACGGGGAAGGTGCTCTGGTCGACGGCGATCACGCGCGACCCGACCCACGAGAAGCTCGCCTCGGCGCTCAACTACGCGAGCGGCCTCGTCCTTGCCGCCACCGACGGCTACATCGGGGACGCCCCGCCCTACCAGGGCCACGTCGTCACGCTCGATCCGGCGGGCGGCAGGATCGTCGGCATCTGGAACTCGCTCTGCTCCGATCGTCACGTGATCATGCAGCCGTCCACGTGTGACGGCTCGGACTCTGCGATCTGGGGCCGCTCGGCTCCTGTGGTCGATCCCGCCACCGGGGATCTGCTCGTCGCGACCGGCAACGGCCCCTTCGACGGGATGACGAACTGGGGCGACAGCGTCCTCGTTCTCTCGCCTGACGGCAAGCGGCTACTGAAGCACTGGACGCCGTCCAACCAGGACGAGCTGAACCAGGAAGACCTCGACCTCGGCTCGACCGCCCCGGCGCTGCTCGCGAACGGTTACTTCGTCCAGGGCGGGAAGGACGGCCAGCTGCGCCTCCTGAGGCTCTCGAGCCTCGCCGGCGTGAATGCGACGACCGGCGGCGAGCTGCAGACGGTGCCGGTGCCCGGCCCGACCGACCTCTTCTCCGAGCCCGCGACGTGGAAGGGGAGCTGGGTGTTCCTGGCGACCTCGGCTGGGACCGCCGCCTGGCACCTCCGGAACGGGAAGCTCCATCAGGTGTGGTCGAACACAGCCGGAGGGACGAGCCCGGTTCTCGCCGGAGGCCTCCTCTACGTCCAGTGGGGCGGCGACATCCACGTCTACGCACCGGCCACCGGAAAGCTCGTCGGTGACCTACCGATCGGCGATGCCCACTGGCAGAGCCCGATCATCGCCGACGGCCGCGTCGCGTCCGGTGAGGGCAACAGCAACGACCATCAGACGTCCGGCGTACTCGACATTTACAGGCTCGGCTGATCGCTTACGATGCGGCCGTGTCCAGCGACGAGCCCGCTCCCCAGATCGACATCCTCGCCGGGTATCTGCGGGCCGATCAGAAGGATCTGAAGAGCTTCGTCGAGATCCTGGCGAAGAAGCTGAAGGACGCCTTTCCCGACCGGGTGAAGGTGCAGCGCAAGGGGTTGCCCGGGACGAGCAGGCCGGTCGTCTCGATCACGATGACGTTCGCCGAGAGCCAGTTCGTACTCGACAACAACAAGGGCCAGGTCTCGACCCGGCGCCGCAAGATGGTCCGGGGCGTTGCGCTCAACACCGACGAGCTCCGCCTCGACGCGTGGATCGACCAGCTCTCCGCAGCGCTCGTCGATGAGGCCGCGCTGAACGAGCGCGACCGGGTCGCGCTCCAGCAAATGCTGGAAACCTAGGTCCGCCGGCGGCGAACCTGCGGCCCCTGCTGGCCGAGTGCCGCGTAGGCGATTGCCTGCAGCGACTCGTTCAGGTTCCGGAGCTCGTGCGCGACCACGGTCAGCTCGTCGCGGGACTCCTGGCGGCGGTTCATCCGCTCGAGCTCCGCGGCGATGCGGTCGAGGCGCTCCAGCAGCGCCTCGAGCTGGCGGTCGGTGAGCTCATGGCTCTCCATCAGGTCGGCAAGTCTGCCAGAGAGCGGACAACCGGGGTGTCCGGGCCGAGCAGGAGCAACACGCGCTCGAGCGCTCCCGGCCCCGCTTCGAGCACCTCGATCCGGCGGGTCGCGCCCAGGTGGGAGGCGGCGATGCGCGCCAGCTCCTCCGGCGCGTCGGTGAACACGCCGACCCGCACGCCCTCGCCCTGCAGGCGGCGAAGCGCTGCGGTCGCAGGGGCGCTCGGCCGCAGGTAGACGGGAGCGTGATCCTCGGCGAACCGCTCGAGCAGGGCGCGCCAGTTCGGCAGCTCCTCGTCGAGCCTCTCGGGATCGACGTGGGCGCGCCGAGAGACGTCTTCGAGCCACGCGTCGTAGAGCGGCCGCGTGTCGCCGAGAACGCCGTCGAGCTCGATCGCGACAGAGGTCATGCCGCAAAGCTACTTGCGACGGACCGGGATCACCGCGAGCGAGCCGCCTTCGCCGACGACGCGCACCTCGGCGCCGTAGTGCTCGGCGATCAGCTCTGGTGTCGCAATCTCCGCAGGCGGGCCGTCGGCGACGAGGCGCCCGCCAGCGAGCACGAGCAGCCGGTCGGCGTATTGCGCGGCGAGCGTGATGTCGTGCATAGCGCAGACGACCGTCAGGTCGCCCGTCTCGCGCAGGGTCGCGACGAGCTCGAGCGCCTGTTGCTGGCGGCCGAGATCGAGCGACGTCGTCGGCTCGTCGAGCAGGAGGAGCGGCGCCTCCTGGACGAGCGCACGGCAGAGAACGACTCGCTGCTGCTCGCCACCGCTCAGCGTGTGCAGGCGGCGGCGCGAGAGCGGCCCGAGATCGAGCCGCGCGAGCGCACGGCCGGCTGTCTCGAGATCGTGCGGGCCTTCGTGCCCGAAGGCCCCGAGATGGGCGGTGCGCCCGAGCAGCACGTACTCGTCGACCCGCATCCCCGGCGGCAGGAGCGGTGCCTGCGGGACGAAGGCGAGCCGCCTGGCGACCGAGCGCCGCGGTAGCGCCGACACCTCGTCGCCGTCCAGCGAGATCGACCCGTCGTAGGGGATGAGCCCCGCGCAGGCTCGGAGCATCGTGCTCTTGCCGGCGCCGTTCGGCCCGATCAAGGCGACCCACTCGCCCGGCGCGATCGTCGCGCTGACGCCGTCGAGGATCTGTGCCGATCCGAGCTGCACGGAGAGCGAGTCGAGGATGAGGGCCGTCACCGGAAGTTCCTGCTCGAGCGGAGGACGACCGCGAAGAACGGCGCGCCGAAGAACGCGGTCACGACGCCGATCGGCAGCTCCGCCGGTGCGACGACGGTGCGGGCGATCACGTCGCAGAGCACCAGGAAGCCGCCCCCGACGAGGAGCGAGAGCGGCAGCACGATCCGGTAGCTCGTCCCGATTGCAAGCCGGATCGCGTGCGGGACGATGATCCCGACGAACCCGATCAGCCCGCTGAAGGCGACCACGGCTGCGGTGCCGATCGTGGCGGCCGCGACGATCGTGATCCGCACGCGGCGGACGTGCACGCCGAGCGTCGCCGCCTCGTCGTCTCCGACCGTCAGCACGTCGAGTAGGCGCCGGTGCAGCAGGACGACGATCGACGAGATCACGACGTAGGGCAGCACGATCTCCACCGAGTGCCATCCGGCCGTGTCGACGCTGCCGAGGATCCAGCTGTAGACCTCCTGCAACGTCTGGGAGTGCTGCTGCTGGATGAACGTCTGGATCGAGGTGAGGAACGCGACCACCGTCACGCCTGCGAGCACGAGGGCGGCCGGATTGCGACCGCCCTCGGCCGACGCCCCGAGCGTGTAGGAAAGGAGCACGCCGACACCTGCGCCGAGGAATGCTGCGATCGGCAACAGGTCGTATGAGCTCGTGGTGGCGCTGAAGTACGCAATCGCGATCGTTGCCCCGAGCCCGGCGCCGGCTGCCACGCCTAGCAGGTAAGGATCGACGAGCGGATTGCGAAAGACACCCTGGTACGCGCCGCCGGCCATCGCGAGCATGCCGCCGACGAGCAGCCCGAGCACGACTCGAGGCGCGCGGAGCTGCCAGAGGATTGCCGAGTCGGTCGCCGACAGGTGCGAGTGCACCCCGAGCAGCGGGACGTGCGAGAGCACCTCGCGCACGATCGGCCCGGCGCCGATGTTCGCCGGGCCGACGAAAAGCCCGATCAGCGTCGAGACGAGCACGAACACGATCGCCCCGATGACGGGCCAAAGGGTCCGCGGCGGGGAAGGGACGCTGACGACAGCGTCCACATTCCCCGCCGGTTCGGCCGCGATGCTCACTTGCCGGAAAGCACCCTGATCCGGGCCGCGACGTGCTGGATGAAGGTGACGACCCGCGGCCCCCAGCGCGAGGCGAGGTCGTCGCTCATCGCGATCACGCCTCCGTCCTTGACTGCCGCGATCGTCCCCCAGCCGGGGCGTTTCGCGAGCTTGGCCGGGGTCTGGCCGCAGCAGATCGTGTCGGCGAGCACGATCAGCTTCGGGCTGGCCGCCACGATGTACTCCTGCGAGAGCTTCGGATAGCCGGAGCCGGTCTTGTCGGCCGCGTCCGCGATGTCCTTCAAACCGAGCATCGTGTAGATGCGGCCGATGAACGTCTTCGACGTCGCCGAGTAGAGATCGGGCTCGAGCTCGTGGTAGACGGTCAGCCCTTCGTCATGGGGCACCGATGCGACGGCTGTCGCGATCTGGGCCTTCATCCTCGCGACGACTGCCGCTGCCTGTGAGGCATGGCCGGTCTTGGCGCCGAGCTGCGTGATCTGGTCGTATGCCTGGGCGAGTGTCGAGGCCGTCGGCTCGACGAGCACCGGGATCTTCAGCTTCCCGAGTGCCTCGACGATGTGGTTGCCGTCGAACGAGACGACCACGAGATCGGGCTGGTAGCCGGCGATCGCCTCGGCGTTCGGGGTGTAGCCCGAGAGCTTCGTCAGCGGCGCGTTCTTCGGGTAGGTCGACTGGTTGTCGACCGCGACGACCTGCTTGCCCGCGCCGATCGCGAACAGATCCTCGGTTGCGGTGGGTGAGAGCGAGACGATCCGGGTCGGCATCGCCGCCCGGTGTGAGGCGGCGGCCGGAGCCGCGAGGACGAGAGCCGCCAGGGCCAGAGCCGCGGCGTACCTGCTTTTGGACATAAAAAACCTCCGCTTTGAAGCGGAGGGAGGTGGCTCGGCGGGCGGTGCCGCGCGAACCGCCCTTCCTCCGAGGGCTGAGTTCGACGGCAAAGAGCAGGCGACCTGGCTCGTCCTCCGCCGGAGCGGGGGCATCGCAGTTGCGGGACAGCGTCGGGTTCGCACCGACTTCGCTGCGCCTTACCGGCCGGGGATATGTGCCCGGCGCCGCGAGAATAGCGGTCCATCCATTTGGCTTGACGACCGTCATACTCAGACGGGATGCGCGCAGCACTGCTCACGATCGGGAACGAGGTCGTCTCCGGCGATGTCGTCAACACCAACGCTGCCTGGCTTGCCCAGCGGCTTGAAGGGCTCGGTGTGAAGGTCGAGGTCGCCGCCAGCATCCCGGACGAGATCGAGGCGGTGTCCGATTTCGTCAACCGCGAGCGGCCGCGGGTCGATTACCTGTTCGTCACCGGCGGCCTCGGCGGGACGCCCGACGACCTGACGCGCGAGGCAATGGCGGCCGCGTTCGGCGTCCCGCAGATCGAGGTGCGGGAGCTCGCCGACGAGCTGCGCCGCCGCTTCCCGAAGCACCCGGATTACGCCGCACGCTGGGCGCAGCTTCCTGCCGGCAGCCGGCCGCTCCGGAACCCGAAGGGCGGCGCACCCGGGTTCGTGCTCGAGAACGTCTGGGTGCTGCCCGGGCTGCCGGCCGAGATGGAGGCGATGTTCGACGCCTACGCCGACCAGTTCGAGGGCGACAACCCGATCGCGTCGTGGCGGCGTGCGTACAAGACGCGCGAGAGCGACGTCGTTCACCTGCTGACGGCGGCCACGGTCCGCTGGCCGAACGTCTCGATCGGCTCCTACCCGCGGTTTCTGCCCGACGGGCCCGAGGTCGAGATCGTGCTCAAGTCGGCCGACCCGAGAGCGCTCGGGCAGGCGGTCGCCTGGCTCGAGCCAGAGCTCGCGTCGGTGAGCACGTCCGTTTCGTCGTAAGCCGCACGCAGGCGGGCGCTAGACCCGCCTGGTGTCGCGGCGGTAGGCCCAGCGGGCAACCAGGACGCCCCCGAGTGTCCAGATGGCGATGACGACCCAGCCCGTCGTCGTCCAGCCCTGGCCGCCGAGCGCGACATGGCTCGCCTGGACGAGCCAGTACGACGGCAGCGCCTCGCCGATCTTCGTCATCGTGCTGCCCGTGATCGGGAACCAGGTTCCGCCGAGGATCGCGAACACCGCTGTCGCGCCGCCCATCGCGGGACCGATCGAGTCCGGGGTGAGGAGGTGGCCGAAGACGATGCCGAGCGCCGCGAACGGCAGGAGCCCGACCAGAATGAGGCCGGTCATCCGTGCCCACTCGTGCGCCGAGAGGCTCACTCCGAGCGTAAGTCCGGCGGCGTAGAGGACGCAGAGGGTCGTCGCTGCCATCAGGTAGCCGGTGAGCACCTTTGCGCGGAAGTACGTTCGCGTCGAGAGAGGCGTGATCCGGAGCTGCCGGTTCCAGCCGACGGCCCGCTCGCCGGCGATGCGTGCGCCGGAGGAGAGCATCGCGCTCATCGCGCCGAAGGCGGCCAGGCCGACCATGAAGTAGAGCGGGGCGGTGAGCCCGGTTCCCTTGAGGTCGTGCTCGTTCCGATACGGGACCGCGATCAGGTAGTAGAGGACGAGCGGGAAGCCGAGCGAGAGGAAGAAGAACCGCCGGTTCCGGAACGTCCGCAATACCTCGAAGCGGAGGTAGGCGCGGCTCACGGCTCTCCCTCCTCGCCGCTCGTGAGCTGAAGGAATGCCTCTTCGAGCCCGGCGCCGCTGATCTCGATGTCGCGGGCGCCCGGGAAGGCCTCGAGGAGCGCGCGGATCGCCTGGTCGGAGTCGCTGCAGGCCAGGGTGACCGATTCGCCGCGGCGATCGGCGTGGTTGACGCCGGGAAGACGCTCCAGCTCCTCGAGCGAGGCCTCGGGCAGGGTGGCGCGGATCCGCTTGGAGCCGACCATCGCCTTGATCTCGTTTGGCGGCCCGTCGGCCACGATCGATCCGTGGGCCATCAGCACGACCCGGTCGGCATAGGCGTCGGCTTCCTCGAGATAGTGCGTCGCGAAGAGGATCGTGCGCCCGCCCGCGGCGAACTCGCGCATGGCTGACCAGAAGGCGTGGCGGCCCTCGACGTCCATTGCGGCTGTCGGCTCGTCGAGCACGAGCAGGTCGGGGTTCGAGACGAGCGCGATCGCGAATCGGACGCGCTGCGTCTGGCCGCCGGAGAGCTTCTGGGTGCGCCGGTCGGCGATCTCGCCGATCCCGGTGCTCTCGATCACCTCGTCGACCGAGAACGGGGAGGGGTAGAGCGCGGCCATCATCTCGACGAGCTCGCGGACCTTGACGTCCCGGATCAGGGCACCGGTCTGCAGCATCGCGCCCACCGCGCCGCGGTCGACCGCCGCCTTCGGCTCCGTCCCGAACACCGAGACGCTCCCGGCGTCGGGGTCGAGCAGGCCGAGCAGCATGTCGATCGTCGTCGACTTCCCCGCGCCGTTGGGCCCGAGCAACGCGACGGTCTCGCCTGGCGCGACGGAGATGTCGATTCCGCGCACCGCACGAACCTCGCCGTAGCTCTTCGTGAGCCCGTTCAGCTCGATACCGACCCGCCCGTTCATGAGTCGCACTCTGCCAGCATCTGCCCGTATGGGAGGTACGGGTAACCGTCCAATTAGTCGCATTTCTTCACGCCCGTACCCGCCGCTAGGGTGGAGTGGTGCCGCCGCTGACCAGTGCCGAGAGCTATCTCGCCGACCTGAACGAGGCCCAGCGCGAGGCCGTGACGACGACCGAGGGCCCGCTGCTCGTGATTGCCGGCGCCGGCTCCGGCAAGACGCGCGTGCTGACCTATCGCGTCGCCTATCTGCTCGGCGAGATCGGCGTCCAGCCGAACGAGATTCTCGCGATCACGTTCACGAACAAGGCCGCCGCCGAGATGCGCTCGCGCATCGAGGCCGCCGTCGGGCCGCGCGCCCGGGCGATCTGGATCCTCACCTTCCATGCCGCCTGCGGCCGGATCCTCCGCCGTGAGGCCGAGCGGCTCGGCTACCGCTCGAACTTCACCATCTACGACCAGGCCGACCAGCTCCGCCTCGTCCGGTCGTGCCTCGAGGAGCTCGAGCGCGACCCCAAGCGGTTCACCCCGCGCGGCATCCACACGCAGATCTCGAACGCGAAGAACCAGCTGATCGGGCCCGATGAGTACGCCGCGCGGGTGGGGAGCTTCTACGACCAGACCGTCGCCGACGTCTATGCGCTCTACCAGCGCAAGCTGTTCGCCCTGAACGGCGTCGACTTCGACGACATGCTGATGCTGACAGTCGAGGTGCTGCAGCGCTTCCCGGAGGCGCAGGAGCGATGGGCGAAGTCGTTCCGCTACATCATGGTCGACGAGTACCAGGACACGAACCACGCGCAGTACGTTCTGCTGCAGCTGCTCGCGGGAGAGCACAAGAACTTGATGGTGGTCGGCGATCCCGATCAGTGCCTCGTCGCGGGAACGCTGATCACGATGGGCGACGGGAGCCAGAAGCCGATCGAGGACGTAAAGGTCGGAGACCGCGTTCGTGCCGGTTACGGGGGCGGCAAGTTCACGTCGGCTCGGGTTGCGCGCGTGCATTCGGCCGAGGCGCGGTCAGGAATCGCGATAACGACCGAGTCGGGACGTCGAGTCGTGAGCACGCCCGAACACGTCCATTTTGCCGGCTTCAAGGTCGGCAAGACACCCCAGCTACACATGACCTACCTGATGTGGAAGCGCGGATTGGGTTTCCGAATCGGGACGTCGCGGACGTACACGAACTCCCGAGATGGGGCTCTGCCCGGGCCGTCGATTCGGCTGAACGGCGAGCACGCGGATGCGTGCTGGGTGCTGGATACCCATGAGAGCGATGCTGAGGCGCGCCTCTCGGAGACGGTGTTCTCGCTTCGTTATGGCCTGCCGACGCTGCCTTTCGTGGCGCGGCCGCTCAGGGCCGAAGTGCGCGGAGTCGTCACTGACCAGACGATGCTAGATCGTCTCTACGCAGAGATCGATACCGAGTCGACCGGCCGCAGGCTTCTCGATGAGCAGGGTCTTTATCCCGAGTATCCCCATTTCAGTGCAGCGACGTCCACGGCCGGAAGTCGTGTTCGCCGAAGGCTTACGGTCGCTCTCTGCGGAGACCACCGGGGTACGAGTTCGCTCCACCGTATCTACTTGACCGGCTCAGACGATGAAGGCCGAGATGCCGTCGCGCAGCTCGGGCTTGATGTTCGTGCAGCCAAGGGGCCGCGAGGTTGGAAGTACGAGACGTCGAAGTCCGACTACGGGACGCTCGCCGCAGTCGTGGAGCGTGTACAGACGGTACTCGACGTCTCACCTCGATATACCGCCCGCCTCGCGTCGAACGAGGGACTACAGGGCAAGGAGAAGAATGCCTTGCCGTTCATGCCGGCTTCGAGCGTTCGGGCCGGAATGGTGATGATCAACGATCACGGTCACCTCGAATTGGTCGTCTCGGTCGAGCACGTCGAGCTCGATGGCTGCGTCTACGACCTAGATGTCGAACGGCTTCACAACTACATCGCGAACGGCATTGTCACCCACAACTCGATCTATTCGTTCCGCGGGGCCGACATTCGCAACATTCTCGAGTTCGAGCGCGACTTCGGCGACACCCGCGTGATCCCCCTCG
Organism: uncultured Actinomycetota bacterium; assembly: GCA_963775355.1. Lineage (GTDB taxonomy): Bacteria > Actinomycetota > Thermoleophilia > Gaiellales > Gaiellaceae > PALSA-600. The sequence continues at coordinate 86,881 of CAVZJA010000018.1, forward strand.
AGCAGAACTACCGCTCGACGAACGCGATCCTCAACGCGTCGAACGCGGTGATCGAGAACAACCGAGAGCGCAAGAAGAAGCACCTCTGGTCGGAGCTCGGCGAGGGCGAGCCGGTTCGCGTCGTCGAGACCGAGGACGAGCACGCTGAGGCCCGTTTTGTCGCCGCCGAGGTCGCCGGTCTTGTCGAGTATGGCACGAGCCTGGGCGAGATCGCGGTCGTGTATCGGACGAACGCGCAGAGCCGGGTGCTCGAGGACGTCTTCGTCCGTCAGGGTGTGAACTACCAGGTGATCGGCGGCCCGCGGTTCTACGAGCGGGCCGAGATCAAGGACGCGATTGCCTACCTGCAGGCGATCGACAACCCCTACGACGGCGTGTCTCTGTCGCGGATTGCGAACAAGCCGCGGCGCGGGGTGGGAGACACCTCGCTGACGCGGCTGCAGGCGCTCGCCGATGGGGAGGGGATCTCGCTCTGGGAGGCGGTCGGCCGGGCCGAGGAGGCCGGCCTCGCGACCGCGTCGCTGCGCGCGGTGCAGGGCTGGCGGGCCCTGCTCCAGTCGCTGATGGCGCAGGCGCTGGAGCTCTCGATCGCGGGCCTGCTCGAGGCGATCGTCGAGCGCACCGGCTACCCGGAGTTTCTGCTCACGACGCTCCCGAAATGGGAGGCCGAGGGGAAGATCGAGAACCTCGAGGAGCTCGTCGGCGTCGCGCGCGAGTACGAGGAGAATGCCACCGAGCCGTCGCTGTCGGCCTTCCTGCAGGAGATCTCGCTCTACTCCGACCAGGACGCGCTGCGCGACGACGAGGGCGGTGGGCAGGTGACCCTGATGACGCTCCACAACGCGAAAGGCCTCGAGTTCCGCGCCGTGTTCATGCTCGGGATGGAGGAGGGGATCTTCCCGCACTCGCGGTCGCTCGAGGAGAACTCACTCGAGGAGGAGCGCCGGCTCTGTTATGTCGGCATGACCCGCGCCAAGGAGAAGCTGACGATGCTCCACGCCTCGCGCCGGTCGCTGTACGGCCGCAGCGACGCGAACCTTCCGTCACGGTTTCTCGACGAGCTGCCCGAGGAGGGCGTCGAGCGTGAGCGGCTGCGTCCCGCGTCGTGGTCGAACTACGGCGTCCCGGTCGCCCGCCGGGAGGTGACGCCCCGCGCTGACGTCCCGTCGCTCTCGACCGGCGATTCCGTCCGCCACGCGACGCTCGGAGCCGGCATCGTCACGAAGATCGAGCAGGACGGCGTGATCACGGTTCGCTTCGAGGACGGGTCGGAGAAGCGCCTGATGCTCGAGTACGCCGCGCTCGAGAAGATCTAACCGAACGCCCCGAGCAGTAGCTCGAGGAAACGGCCGCGATCTGCCCCGAAGGCCCACCTGGCGTTCGGCGGCGACGCAGGAATCGGCCGGAAGTCGCCGACTGTGCGGCCGCGCGTCAGCTCGCCGTTCAGCTCCACGTCGACGTGGGCGTCACGAACCTCGATCACTTCCGGATCGATCAGATGCGCCACGCAGACGGCGTCATGGACGGGCGCCGAGCGGTGCTGCCCCGTCGGCTGAACGAGCTCGTAACCTTCGATCCGCGTCCGGATGATCTCGGCAGCCGCGGTTCCCGCAGGAGTTCCGAGCGCGGCGAGCCGGTCGCAATCGTCCTCCGAGATGAGCGCCTGGTGCGTGGCGTCGAGCGGCACGATCGTCAGGTCGCGGATCCCGCTGCGCAGAACGATCCGGGCGGCCTCGGGGTCGGCCCAGATGTTGAACTCCGCGGACGGAGTGACGTTCCCCCGGGCGTGGCTGCCGCCCATCAGCACGACGCGCGGGATCCGCTCGGCGAGGCCGGGATCGAGCAGAAGGGCCGTCGCGACGTTCGTCAGCGGCCCGGTCGGGACGAGCACCGTGTCGGATCCCTCGTCGAAGACGTCGACGAGGAAGCGCGCTGCCTCCAGCTGCTGCGCCTTGGAGCGTGCCGGCGGCAAGGGCAGAGTGTCGCCGTGGATCTTGCCGCTCCGCTTCTTGTCATCGGCCACTGCCGGCGAGGGCAGGAGCGAGCCCGCGGCACCGGGGTAGACGGGAGCCTCGCGGCCGATGTGATCGAGCACGCGGAGGGTGTTGTCGGTGGTGTGGTCGATTGACGTGTTGCCGCCGACGGTCGTCACCGCGACGAGCTCGAGCCGCGGATCGAGCGCGGCGAGCATGATCGCGATCGCATCGTCCGTGCCCGTATCCACGTCCAGGATGAGCCTGGTCAAGACGTCTCGGACCCCTGTGCCGCGTACTCCGCCTCGAGCACCTCGAACTGCCAGACCTCGCTCTCGGCGTTCAGAGGCCCGCGCTCGGCATGCTGCGCGTGCGCCTGTGAGAACTGCGCCGACTTCATCCAGCCCTTGAAGTCCTCCTCGGTCGCCCAGCGGGTGTAGACGAGATAGCGCCCATCAGGGGCGGACCTCAGCAGCTCGAAGGCCTCGAACCCCGGCGAGCCGGACACCTTCCCTGCGCGAGCGGCGAAGCGCTGCTCGAAGTCGGCGCGCCCGTCCTCGGCGACGGTGACTGCGTTGATCACGACGATCGACATAGAAGACCTCCAGCTCGATGGAACGAAACACTAGAGTGCGGAGCCGGTCTGAAAAACTCCCGGCGTGATCGCGTTCCTGCTCTTCCTGATCGAGGTCGCCCGCAACGACGTGCGGCAGGTGAGCGGTGAACCGGCCCGTGGAACCGCACGAATGAGGTAGGAGCGGACAAATGGCCGCCGAAACGACCTTCACGCAACCTTCATACCGTTCCCGAGATCTTCTCGCTACGGTGGAAAGAGACACATGGGACCCGAGCTCTTCACACCGACCCACCTGATTTTCCTCGCCATCCTCGGCCTGCTCGTCTTCGGCCCGAAGCGTCTTCCGGAGATCGGCCGCTCACTAGGCATGGGCCTTCGGGAGTTCAAGAGCACGATCGGCGGCGTCACCGGCATGACCGACGTGAACAATGCGCTGAACCAGCCCGCCGCCGCTCCGCCCGTGGCTCCTACCGCGACGGTTGTGGCTCCCACCCCGGTTCACGCGACGGCCGTCCAGCCCGAGCCAAGCACGGGCGAGGCGACGGTTTCCCCGGATCAGCCCCCGGCGTAGTTCCGGGCAACTGCTCGTCCGGCGGTTCGGAGCCACGCCCAGGAGGTAGCATGTGCGCCGTCGGGAGGCAGCGAGCCGTGAGTTGATCACGTTCTCTCTGCTGAGCCCGGCGATCGGGGCGGTTAGCTCAGTTGGGAGAGCACCAGCTCTTCCCACCGCGAGTTACATAAAGTGTGTCAGATGTGCTATAATAGAGCACAGTGGACACACTTTCATTCACAACTGTCACAGACGCGACCGATGCCTTCTTGGCGTCCTTGGGACGCAGGAATGTCGCCTCCGCGACGATCAAACGGTGGGCACCGCAGTTGCGGTCGTTCGCTCGGTGGTCCGGCGGCAGAGCGCCGGGAGCGATCACGCCACAGGAAGTCGAGTTGGTCTACCTGCCGTGGTGGGAGTGCGAGTTTGAAAAGCGGAATCAACGCAAGCCGAGTCCACAGACTCAGCGCGCGGCGATCCAAGCTCTCAAGTCGTTCTACGCGTTCCTGGACAAATTTCAGGTACTGAAGGATGGGAAAGGCCAGAGAGCCTTCAATCCCATGCTGGCTATCGATGCCCCAAAGATCGCGGAGAAGCCAATTGACTGGCTTCGCCCAAGAGGAAGATCAGAAGCTTCTGGAAGCTCCAGTTTCGCCGCAGGAGCGAATCTTGGTCACCTTCCTTCGGATGACCGGTCTGCGCCTTGGCGAGGCTCTCAGCCTCACCAACGCCGACGTTGACCTCGGATCGAACGTCATCACTGTTCGAAGGTCAAAGACGGCCAATGGTCTGCGATCCGTGCCGATCAGTCCCGAGCTACGGATCCACATCCAAGCTTGGCTGGGGTATACGCGGTCAAAAGGCTTTTTTCAACCGAACGGCGCGTTTCTCGTGACGAAGAATCGAACGCACATGAAGGCTCAGTACGTTGGGACGGTGATTCCTAGAGTTCGGGTCGAGAGCAGGCATCGCGACTCGCGTCACACCTCACACGCTCCGCAGAACGTTCGGGAGCGATCTTCTTAATCGGGGTCGAGGTTAGAAACCGTGTCGAAGCTACTGGGTCGACAGAACACAGCATCACTGAGAAGTGCTACGCGCAACTTCTGGATTCCACGATAGCCGAGGATATGTTCAAGGCTCTCGGCGTTGCCGTCTAGTGGTGCGTATGCGGCAAGGTCATCCGATCAGATGCCTACTCTCTCTCGCTTGATGAAGGCGATCTCGTTGTTCTCTGGTGCAGGTGGCCTCGATCTCGGATGTGAGGCCGCTGGCTTCGACACGCACGCACTGATCGAGTGGAACGAGCGGGCACGGGAGACGATGCTCGCGAACGCCAATGTGTACTTTCCCCAGCTGACTGCTGACGGTGTGTTCTCCGACATTACGTCGGTGAGCGGGGAGCGGGTGCTCAACGAGTTGATCTCGAGCATGGGGAGGTTGACCTTCTTCATGGTGGTCCGCCCGTGTACGCCGTTCTCGAAAAGCGGGTATTGGCTTGAGTACAAGCGGCTTGGTGCAGATCCGAAGGCTTCGCTGTTAGACGACTACGTTCGGATGCTCGGGAGCGTTCAGCCAAAGATGTTCTTGATGGAGAACGTCTACGGGCTCGCCTATCGGAACCAGAACCGAGCGATTCTCGAGCGGTTCCTCAGCAACGTCAGAGCGCATGGGTATGCCGTGGATCACAAGATCCTGCTCGCCGCGGACTTCGGCGTTCCGCAGCTTCGACAGCGTCTGTTCTGTGTGGGCATCCGGACTGCTCTGCTCGACGTGCCGGCGCGTGAATGGCGCTTCTCATGGCCGGTCGCAACCCACAGCGGACCACATGAACTCGGAAGAACTGGGACAAGAGGCTTCTCGACCATGTGACGGCTGGTAACGCGTTGGCAGATCTAACCCTTGAAGCGAATCCTCCAGAGTCGGAGGAAGACGTGTCGGGGACGTACTCGAAGGAGCTTCTCGGTGTGCCACCAGGCGAGAACTACCTGTTTTGGACGAAGGAGCGCGGACACTCAGCACCACGTTCAAATGGAGATCTCGGTACTGGAATTTCTTGCTCAAGCTTCACCCGGACAAGCCGTCGCCAACGATTCAGGGCCAGCGGGCCCGTGGGTGGGTCCGTTTCACTGGGAGTCGCGGCGACTAAGAGTGGCGCAACTCAAGCGGCTGATGACCTTCCCCGACGAATCCGAAGTGGGAGGCTCACGGCGGGAACAGCAGCTTCAACTCGGTAACGCCGTCCCACCGCTTCTTGCGCAACGTGTCGCAAAGTCGATAGCGGCGGAACTCGCGAGTGCTGAGTCGAAATTGTCGGTGCAGAGCCTGGTGGCGGCATAGCGTAACCTGGCTCCGCGTGGGGATCACGATCCCAGCGGTAAAGCTCCGACACGTTCTGAGAACGCAGTGACGGTCGCCGAGTCAGAAGCTGAGCTACCGCCAATTTGGGTAGATCGGGTGAATCGGATTGCCGAATCCCCGTCCAAGACGTATGTTGCAGCTCTCGGCACAGCGCTCCTGGCAAAGGCGACGGATCCTTCAGTCGACGCACTGACCGTCAAGACCAAAGCCGGCCCGAATGCCTACTCGATGAGGGGCGTCGCAAAGGTGTTGGTTGAAGGTGCGAGCCTCTACGGCTTTCATCTCGGCCGCACCGGCCCGGAGCCCCTCAACAACCAGCCTTGGTTTGGAGTAGATAGGGTGGACAAGATCGACAATCTGAAGGCGGACGCCCTCCCCTATCACCGCAACATGGTGAGATATCTCAATGACCTGAACGGCTACACCGCCGAGGAAGCCTTTCAGGCGCTCGCCGTATTCTTCGCCTACGACTCGCGTTCGCGGCTGAGCATCACCGCGAATACTCGGTGGTGCTCACGACGCGGGGGCTCGCAGACCTCATCGACCTTCTTGACCGCTTTCTCACTGAGGACGCCGAAGGTGGCAGGCGCGGGCAAGCACTTGTGGCTGCGTTGCTCGACCTGGCTTACGAGGACGTGTTCCTCGCGTCGATAAACGATCCAACAGGCATCGACGTAGCGGTGCGGGAGGCTGGTGCAACCATCTTGGGCTTTGAGGTGAAGCAGAAGTCGGTCACTGAAGCAAGTGCACTTCATCTTGGAGAAGAAGCGGAGCGCGCTGGAGTTGATCGCGCAGTCCTGGTGGCACTAGCGCCGACCCAGCGGCCTCTTGATCTTGTCAGGGTCAGAGAGGAGTCATTACGCGACCACGGTGTGCTGGTCGCTGCTTGGATCGGAACAGCGGAGGTTGTGACCCAGATCGCGCTTCAGGTCCAGGAAGCCGCTTGCAACCTGGATCGATGAGCTTCCCGCGCGCTACGTGGATCGGATGGTGCAGCACGGGGTCAGCGACGAGGGAATGCGGTACTGGCTGGATCTTTGCGCAGGAGCGAGGTTTGGGTAAGAGCCGTCATCACCCGCTGCACAGCGAGTTCCGGATCCTCATGCTCCCAGACCCGCACCACAGTCCAGCCGGCGGACGCAAGCGCTGCATCGTTGCGAAGATCGCGAGCCTGGTTCCTGTCAATTTTTGGTCCCCGGTGAAATTGGAATCCGTTCCGAGGTCGGTATGTCGCAATTCGATAGTCAGACACATACGCAAATGAGGGTGGCGAACGCGTCAACGTTCCCACCCCGTGACCAAAGGAGAGTTGACCTCCCATGGCAGCAAGCCACACTACCGACCTGTCCGCGATCCTTGTCGGCGCCCGCTCCGAGCTCCGCGATAGGTGGGAGCACTACCGCGACGAGTTCGGGGGTCGCGGAGACGAGCCGCACGACGTGATCCATGAGATCGCGGACTCGTGCGTTCCGGTCTATACGAGTGAGCTACTGGAGTTGGCGTGCCAGGACGCTGCTCTTGCGACTGACGAGCCTGAGTGTGGGCCTGCGTTTGATGGCGCGCCTTCGCCCGTGAACATCATCGCGGCGAATGTCTACGAACGGCTGACGGCTGATCTCTTCGAGGAGTTCGAACGGATCGAGACAGAGGCGAGAGACAGCCTCGGCACGATCGTCGCGAAGGCTGAGGAGGATGGCTACTCGGCAGGGGTAGCTGCAGGGTCATGGGTTGTTGATGGCAACACGTCTGAGGCGACGGCTCGTCGGATCTTGGAGGGGATCGCTGAGGGAGATCCAGTGGTCATGGATTCTCTTCCGTCATCGCCTCTGTCGGGCGAGTGGGCAGATGGCCTGACTCCGGCGAGCCTTCTTGCCGAGTACGGGCTAGTGTCCTGAGTCGTTGATCCGCTGGCAGTAGGCGGCGAGGCTGTCGAGGATCTCGTCGGCGGTCTTGTGCCAGACGAACGGCTTGGGGTCGTCGTTCCAGTTGGTGATCCAGGTGCGGATCGAGGCGACGAGGTCGCGGACGGAGCGGTGGCTGCCGCGTTTGATCCATTTCGTGGTCAGCTCGGCGAACCAGCGCTCGACGAGGTTGAGCCAGGAGCTGTAGGTCGGCGTGAAGTGGAGCGTGAAGCGCGGGTGGCGGACGAGCCAGCGCTGGATCGACGGCGTCTTGTGCGTCGAGGAGTTGTCGAGCACGACGTGCACGTCGAGGTGGGCCGGCACCGATGGCGTCGATCAGGTTGAGGAAGCGGCGGAACTCCTCGGCGCGATGCCGCGGCGTCATCTCGGAGATCACCTGGCCGGAGGCGACGTCGAGCGCCGCGTAGAGGTTGGTGGTGCCGTTGCGGACGTAGTCGTGGCGTCTGCCGCGCGGGCACGCCGGGCATCAGCGGCAGCACCGGCGCCGAGCGGTCGAGCGCCTGGATCTGCGACTTCTCGTCGACGCAAAGCACGACCGCCGCCTCGGGCGGGTTGAGGTACAGCCCGACGATGTCGCGGACCTTGTCGATGAACTGCGGATCCGGCGAGAGCTTGAACGTCTCGACCTGATGCGGCTTGAGCGCGAACGCCCGCCAGATCCGGCTGACCGCCGACTGGCTCATGCCGGTCGCGGCCGCCATCGACCGCGTCGACCAATGCGTCGCGTCCGCCGGCTGCTCCTCGAGCGTCTTCACGATCACCCGCTCCACGTCCTCGTCACTGATCGAGCGCGGCTTGCCCGGCCGCGGCTCGTCATGCAGCCCGTCGAAGCCGCGCCGCGCGAACCGGCCCCGCCACTTGCCGACCGTCGAGTCGTTGCAGCCCAGCTCGGCCGCGATCTCCCTGCTCGACCGGCCCTCCGCCGCCGCCAACACGATCCGGCAGCGAAACGCCAACGCCTGCGCGCTCTTCGGCCGCCGAGCCCACCGCTCCAGCGTCTCCCGCTCCTCATCGTCCAGCACGACCTCTGCACGCTGCGCCATACCGCCCCCATCGTCGCGTATGAACACGACGTTCGACGGCAAACAGCGGGTCCCTGCGAACTAACGACTCAGGACACTAGATGACGGACGATGACGCTGCGGATGACGTGCTCGCTGCCTTTGAAGATGGCTTCGGTCGTGGTGTGGTTGATGAAGTAGTCCGGAGCGCCGAGAGTGTCGCGGGAACGCAGGAATGCCGCGACTGCGGAACAGAGTTTCCGTACACGCCGGCTGCCGACCGCTGCTCCGGCTGTGTCAACGAGATGCATCCGTCATGAGGACGATCACGGACAACTCGCCTGAGGTCGCAGCGATCCTCGCGGGCAGCCATCTCCCAACGAGCACTACCGATGCGGAGCAGTGCGCGTGGTTGGTGGAGGACGCTGTCCGAGCAGCCTCTACCGTTGAAGAACGGGAACATCTCTATCGGCTCGCAGCGCGCTATTGGGAGCAGGCGTGATGGCTAACGCTTATTGCGGCATCCTGCGGGTGTCGCGGCCTCCGGAAGAAACTTCTATCCGTGAGATCGGTTTTGAAGGCATCCCCCTGCCGCATGGAGGTCGATCTGTCATGAGGATGATCGGATATGTCCGCGTTTCGACTCAAGAGCAAGGTGGCTCGGGCGCAGGGCTCTCTGCGCAGAGACGAGCTATCGAAGCTCTGCGAGTCTCGAGGATGGGAACTCGATCGATTCGAACGGGACGTGATGAGCGGTCCACCACGCGTAGGCGACCCGGGCTTGCACGAGCGCTCGAGTCATGTGCCGAGGTGAAGCGGATGGGCTGATCGTTGCGAAGCTTGATCGCCTGTCTCGGTCACTGCTCGATTTTTCTACCCTCGTCGAGCGGGCACAGCGAGAGGGATGGGCGCTTGTGTCCGCCGGCGAGGGTTTCGACCTGTCGACATCTCATGGTCGGATGGTCGCCGGGATCCTCGCAACTTTCGCTGCGTTCGAACGCGATTTGATCAGCGAGCGAACACGCGCTGCCTTAGCGGTCAAGCGCTCCGAAGGGGTTCGGCTCGGACGACCTCCGACCCTTCAACCGATGTACGTGAACGAGTCGTGACGCTCCGCTCGGAAGGGCTGTCGCTCCAGACGATTGCGTCGGTGCTGAACGACGAAGGAGTGGCTGGGGCACACGGTGGCCGTTGGCATCCAACGACCGTGCGGAGGGTTCTCCGCGGGGTCGTGGTCGCGAATAGTTCTCGGCCCGAGAGGAGATGAGTTGACGCCCCTGGCGCAATGGGAAATAGGCCCCATTGGCGATTCGTCGGGCTGTTGGTCCAGTCCGGCGTCACGACGCGTTAGACGGGCTTACGGGACGGTCAGGGGTGAATCTGAGGCTATTCCTACGGAGGTAGAAGAATCCGATTTGGTGGTCTGATCGCCAGCACGCAAGCCGGCCCGTATTTGTCTCCTTTGGTGGCGGTCGCGCCAGACTTTGTTTCATGATGCGACGACGTCGCCAGAGCTGGTCCATGATGGTCAGCGTGGCTTGTGTTGTTGCCGTGCTTTCGGGGTGCGAGCCCGATCACAAGCCATCACGGACGTCTTTGCCGCTAGTGCGGGTGGCCGGAACGGGCAGATTGCAGCTGACGCGACACCCTACGCTTCGGTGTTGCTTCGAATGCAACGTGGAATCGAGATCGGGGCGACGAACGCGAGAGCATCTGTTCTACGAAGACGGTCTCGACAGGGCCCTACGATCGAACGCGGCCCAGTATCAATGGTAGGGCAATGTCGCTGAAGCCACCCGCGTTGGAATCATGTGCAGTGTGGTCGACGTGCAGAGAAAGAGTGAGCGCCAGTCGTCTCCTCCCCATGCCAGGTTCGCCACTATCTCCGACGTCTCGAGAATCCCGAGGACGTCGCCGGAGGGGGAGATGATCCACACTCCGCCACGTGCCGAACACCAGACGTTGCCTCGAGCATCACACTTCATTCCATCAGGATCCCCCTCTCCTCGGCCGGGTTCCGTCATTCGTTGTTGAAAATCCTGCAGTTCGCCAAGGAACCGTCCGGCGCAACGTCGTAGGCCTTGATGCCGTGCAAATCATTGATGTACAGCACTGTCTCGTCAGGTGAGAAGCAGAGCCCGTTTGGCTGATCGAATTCGTCCTCTTTGACGACGAGCTGAATCTCGTTCCCTTCTGGTGGCACGCGGTAGACGCCATGGAAGTCGAGGTCCCTCCGACGTGCGACACCGACCGCATGCTCCCAGCGACCGTAATCAGGATCGCTGAAGTAGACGCTCCCGTCTGACCGAGTCACTACGTCGTTCGGACTGTTGAGGTATTTACCCCGATAGTGGAACGCGCAAAGTCGTCGGTCACCATTTGGCCTCACAGCCACGACGGAGCTGGTTACGTGCTCGCAGAAGCAGGTCGCCTCGCGCGTCATACACCAGCCCGTTGGCGATGAAGTCAGGTCGCATCGCGACCTCCATTCCTCGATCCTCTGACCAACGCCATCGGGTGTCGTCCTGGATGTCGCTAAATAGCAGCGAGCGTTCCGCTTTGTTCCAGACCGGTCCCTCCGTGAAGCGAAAGCCTTCACCTAGCTTCCGAAGGTCAACATCCAGGTCGACCAGCTCCTCGAGACCTGCGCTCGCTCGCGCAAACGACGCCTTCATCTGGCCTCAACCGTCCGCCCGAGCAGCCACGCGAACTCAAGCATCGGCGGAGGGTACCAGTCTGCCCATCTGGCGTCAACTTCGCTCTAGCGGCTTGTCGGCGCTGAATATCGCATCGGCAAATTTTTTCGCGCGAGTTGGCGAATCTCTCGACATGACGCCGGGACTCGAATCCTGCCATCTTGACACGGTGCGAGTAGTCGGATACTCCCCGATATGGAAGGGCGTTCCGCCACGTGGAATCTTGATGCGCCGTCCAAGAGACGCGGTGCTTCAGACCACACCCTCGACGTGCTGGAAGCCGTGATCTCCGAGGCTCCTGAAGCGAGCCTTGCGACGATTTCGGCACGAGCCGCACTTGCAAAACCGACCGTCCACCGACTCTTGGCCGTTTTTCTCCGCCGCGGGTACGTGGTAGCTACTGCGTACGGTCGCTACGCGCCTGGGCCTCAGTTGCTCGCTGCGGCGGACAGATCAGTGACTCGCTTGACTACCCGCGAGTATCCGTCCAGCGCTTTGGGCGCTTCAGAAGCAGACGAACGAAACAATTCACTTCGCGCTGCTGAGTGGCTCGGAGGCCGTGTACGTCGACAAGCTGGAAAGCGACCGGCCTTATCGGATGGCATCGATGATCGGCATGCGTCTATCACTCCACTGCACGGCGATCGGCAAAGCGATCCTTGCCCACATGGCTCGACAAGAACGCGAATCTCTTCTTGATGAGCTCCATCTCTCGCCACGCATGCCGCAAACGCTCACCGATCGTCGAAGCCTCGATCTCGAGTTGCAAAGATAACGCGGTGTGGTTACGCAATGGATAACGAGGAGAATGATGAAGGCGTGCGGTGCGTTGGTGCGCCGGTCTTCGACTATCGAGGAGCGGTGATTGGAGCCACGAGCATCTCAGCACCAGCAATGAGCTTTTCTGAGGCTCACGCGGTTGCCGTCGCGCCGGCCCTCATGTCCGCGACCGCTGAAATTTCGAAAGCGCTGGGAGCGCCCGCGAACGTAGGGGCCCTTCCCGTCCTGAGATCAGCCGACTCTTGAACTCATGACGCAGCCCGCAGAGAAGATTGCTCGGAGGTCGCAGCCCGATCAGGGGAAACCAGCTCTCGCTTTGAGCAACGTCGCGAAGGCTTACGAAGTTCGACAGTCTTACGCGGTCTGACACTCGACCTTGCCCGAGGCCATTGCGTCGGCATCGTCGGCGAGAACGGCGCTGGCAAGTCGACAGCCCTTCGGATCATGGCAGGTGTCGTTCCTCAATCTGCTGGGACCATCGCAATCGATGGGGACATGGTGCGTTTTAGTAGCCCTCGTAGTGCGCGTGCCAAGGGAATAATTCTTATCCCGCAGGAACTCGCCTATGCGCCCGATCAAGATGTGGCCACAAACGTCTTTCTGGGACACTGGCCCAACCGCTCCGGCTTCGTCCGTGGCCGCGAGATGAGACGCAGTGCCGAGGCGATTCTCAACACTCTAGGTGTACCGATCGATGTTCGCCGCATGATGCGAGCACTGAGCCTCGCTGAGCGCCAACTCGTTGAAATAGCTAAGGCTCTTGCCTTCGATGCCCGCATAATTCTTCTCGACGAGCCGACAGCTGCCCTTAATTCATCAGAGAGCAATCGCTTGCTGGCCGTCCTGCATGATCTGAAGTCTGGAGGCATCGCTCTCGTGTATTGTCGCATCACTGCAGAAGTCCGAGAAATCGCGGACGACGACCCTGTGCTTCGCAACGGGGAAACCATCGATCTTCTGCCGGCATCAGAGTCGACGCCAGAGCGACTGGTCCCGCTCGGGCTTGGTCCCGACTTCCTACTGCGAAAGACTAAAAGGCCGCCCTCAGACGACTTCGATCACGCATGCCGTTCGGGCGATGCCGACGGGTTACCGCAAAGGTCAGGCATTGAGCTTTCCCACTGGACTTCGAATGAAATTCCGCGCCTCAGCGATGTGAGCTTCACCGTGCGTGCAGGAGAAATACTCGGTGTCTACGGGCTGATTGGCTCAGGTATTGAAAGTTGGCCGATGGGCTCGGAGGCCTGCATCCTCGCGGGCTACAAGGACAGATAACTATCAACGGTCAGAGACGCGAGGTGTTTAAGCACCGGTGGCGGCAAAACAAGCCGGTGTTCTGTACGTCCCAGCTGACCGAAAGAACCAAGGATTGATGCTTCGTCTGCCACTACGCCTAAACCTCAACTTGGATGCAGCGCAGGCTATTGCTCGGTTCGGCTTCATCGCGCGCCGAAGAGACAGGTCGCGCGCGGAGACGCTGATCGTGAAGTACCGCATTCGCTCGAGATCGATGGAGCAGGGGCCCGTGGGGGCCTCCGTGGCGGTAATCAACAGAAGGTTCTGGTGGCCAATCGCCTCGGTTTCGCTTCCTCAGTGCTTGTGCTCTACGAACCCACGCGCGGGGTAGACGTTGGCGCGAGAAGAGATACACGAGTTTATTCGGGACACGGCGCGACAAGGGACGGCGGTGATCTTGGTTTCGACTGATACGGAAGAGATCACTTGGGTGAGCGATCGTGTCATCGTCCTACGCGACGGCCGTGTTGCACTTGACGCCACGGGAACCGATCGAAGCGAAGAGCAGATCTTCGCAGCGGCGACAGAAAAGATTCAGAATTGACGTCGCCACCTCACGACCAAGAAGTATCTGGACCAAGCCAGCAGCCTTCAACAGTTGGAAAGGTGAGACGGGACGACGAGGTTCCCCCGATCAACGCAACGACGCGGCCGGCAGCGATCCTCGGCCGCGCAAGCCTCATGGCCGGGGAACCCGATTCTCGGGATTCTCGGTGTGCTCATCGCCATGTTGATTACGTTCGGACTTCTGAAGTCGAGCTTTGACTCAACATCGAATTACGCCACGATCATTACGACCTCGGCCATTCTTTGGCATCGTCACACTCGGGCAAATGGTGGTCCTAATCTCAGGTGGGTTCGACCTCTCCGTAGGCGGCATGGTGCCTTTGGGTGGCGTGCTTTTCGCCGTATTCGGCAATCATGGGATGCCGTTCGCCCTCGACGTGCTTTGCGTGGTTGCTGTTCGGGTTGTGCATCGGAACCGTGACCGCTTTGGTCATCGGCCGACTTCACGTAAATCCGCTCATAGCAACGTTGGGCGTGTTTCGATTACCGGCGGCTTGGCGTTCACGATCTCCAATGGGCAGAGCGTTAGCATCTCGCCTTCTCTCGGAGTTCTTGGTAATACCGGACCGCTATACGGCCTACCATACTTCGTGTTCGCGGCGGCTGGCCTATTCCTCGCGATTGACCTCATCATGCGGCGATCAATAGCGGGTCGGTTGGTCTACGCGCTGGGCGGGAACCCCAAGCGGCCCGAATCGCCGGGATCAGAATTGAGCTGGTGCGTATTGGCGTATATGCAACCTCTGCCGCTCTTGCCGCGTTTGCAGGCGTCTGCTACGCGAGTCAATTTCTCGTTGCAGAAGGGAATATTGGCACGGACGCCACCCTCCACCAGCATCACCGCCGCAGTATTGGGCGGGGCGGCGCTTACGGGAGGCGTAGGGACAGATCGGGTGCGGCCATCGGGATATTGGTACTAGGCGCGCTTGGTGACGGTCTGACGCTTCTGCGAATTTCGCCCTTGTATCAGCAGGAAGCGACCGGAGCCATCCTCATTCTCGCCATCGCCTTTTCGGAGGCACGTAGTCGCTCGAACCTGTCGCTCGGCCAAATGATCCGTTTTCGCACTTAAGCTTCCCTACCACACCACACGGAGGCACATAGAAAAGACGACATGACGGAGCGAGAACTCCGTGAACCCGTGAGCGGCCCAGACTGGGGATGGGCTGAGACTGGGATCAAGAACCACAACTTCAACTCGGAGGGACTCATGCGCGTACGTGGACCGCTGCACAAAGTTACGCAGAAGAGGGCTCATTTGTTCTTGCTCGGACTGGCGATGCTGGCTTCCATCGCTCTAGCTGCCTCTGGAGCTGTGTCTCAAGCGGCAACGGCAACCAAGCGCGGACCACCGCGCGCAATGCGACAAGCGCACCAATCGATTACGCCAACTATGCGGATAATGCCCAGGTGTTTTCGCAGCTTCAAACAAGCGTTGTGAACGCCGGAAAGAAAATCGGCGTCGGGATCCACACCTTCAACAACAATGGATCGCTTCCGACAACTGTCTCCAACCTCAGCACCATCATCGCGGAACACCCATCAGCAATCATTGAATATAACCCGATTTCTGCAGGTGGATCCCGTATCGGCGCTTCCATAAAGGCTTCGGGTATCCCGTGTGTGGCGGTCAACTTCCCGATTCCAAACTGTCACTACTTCAATGAGGACATCCCGTACTTGGCAAAGCAACTGGCAGGTGTGTTCGCCGGAGAGATGCACAAGCGAGGCTGGACCGGCAACGACACCGAAGTCATGCTTGTCGAGGTGGCCGGCGCAGGTGGAGTGAACGCCGTACTTTGGGATATGTACGCAGGCCTGGCTACCCAGGTCAGCGGTATGAATCACATCAAGGCTTCTTCGCTTTCCCCCTCAACGACGACCTTTAGCAATGATGGGCTTCAGGTCAACACCGACGTCTCAGTCGATGCCGCCTACACAGGGTTCGCAACGGCCCTACAGAGCGTCCCTAAGGACGAGCGCATCGTCGTGGACTGCCTGAGCGACGACCAATGCCTAGGCGCATACCGGGCTCTCTCGGCAAGCGGCCGGCTGGATAACTCAATGATTTCCGGGTTCAGTGCCGATCCGCAAGCCATCAAGATGCTTCGCACCAGCAAGGCATGGGTAGCAAGAAGAGCGCGAACTTCTCACCTATTGGGGCGAGTTCATGGTCCCGATGGCGATCGCGCTCACTCAGGGAGCTACCGCTCCAGCTCTAACCACTCCGCCGCAAGCCATCATCACCAAGAGCAACGTGGGCAAGTACTTCGCAGCGAACGGCTCGGTGAAGGAGTCCCCGCCACTGCTGACCAGAGGATGCCTATCTCGTGAAGACGGGCCTTATCCAGAAGTTTCACAATGTCGAAGGTATGAAGTAAATCCAGGAGAGCGAGAAGCAACGGAGCGCGCTACGCGCTCAGAAGTCGTGACCTTCTAGTCTGGCTGGGACTAAAGAACTTCGTCCCAGCCAGACTAGGTTCATGGATAGCTTTGAGCTAAATCGAAAGGTGGTCAGCTCCGGCAATAGGCAACCTGGTACGGTCCACCCTCGCCGGTTGGCTTTGTGGTCACGCAAGCAAAGGTGTGTCTCGAATCGCAATCCTCGATGAACCTTATGGGAGACAATCTTGAAAAGTAACCTGTCAGGAAAGATGTAGGACCTTGCAGACAGTCATGACAGTTTCCGGGCCGGTGGATGCTACAACACTAGGCATCGTGCTACCTCACGAACATCTGTTTATTGACCAACTAAAGGAATACAGGGGCGACGGATTATTAAACGATTATCAGGCCTGAGCCAAGAAGGAACTCAACGAGTTCATATCCTTCGGCGGGCGCACGTTGGTCGACTGTTGCAGCATGCGGGGCAGGAATCTCGAGTGGTCGCGTTCGCTGGCTGCAAGAGTTGAATATAAATATCGTTGCTGGATGCGGGTTTTACAGGGTCCCGTACATTGATTCAGATTGGGTGGACAGGCACAGCGTTGAGGAGTTGGCGGAAGGTATCGTGCGAGAGGTGATGGAAGGAATCGACGGTACGACGGTTCGGGCGGGCATCATTGGAGAAATTGGCTGCGACGCATTCGTAACCGCGATCGAAGAACGTTGCATGAGAGCTGCAGCACGGGCTCAACTAGAAACCGGATTGACAATCATGGTTCATGCGGCACGTTGG
>CAVZJA010000019.1:0-13611 GCA_963775355.1 uncultured Actinomycetota bacterium
GGGCCGCGACTGGCACCCCGAGGGGCTCCGAGGGCCCTGGGGGACCCTCGGAGCTTCGGAGGGAGATGGTCAGGCCGCGCCGGGTGCCTTGAGCGCCGCCCGAACGTGGGCGGGCGTCATCGGCGCTTGCCGGATCCGGACGCCGGTCGCGTCGAAGAACGCGTTCGCGACGGCGGCAGCGACCGGGGCGTTGACGGGCTCGCCCGAGCCGGTCGACGGGAGATCTGTCCGCTGGATCGACACCGTCGTCACCGGCGGGGAGTCCTTGAACCGGAGGATCGGGTAGCTGACCCAGTCGAGGCTCGTCACCCTCGACTTGTTGTACGCAACCTGCTCGAACAGGCCGCGCGAGAGGCCCTGGATCAGGTTCCCGGACATCTGGTTCTGAACGAGCCCGGGGCTGATCGTGAGCCCGTTGATCTGTGACGCGTACAGATGCGTCACGCCGATCTTGCCGGTCTTCTTGTTGACCGTCACGTCGGCGACGAGCCCGACCTGCGAGTTGGCGAAGCCGCCGAGCGCGACGCCCCGGCCGGTGACGACGTTCCCCGAGCCGAGGCTCGAGGCCGCCACCTTCGGCTTCCACCCGGCGGCATTGGCGACCGCGTCGAGCACGCCGACCCAGGCGCCGCCTCCGGGCGATCCGGCTGCCGGATCGCCGCTCGTCGCGATGTTCTGCCGGCGGAACGCGACCGGGTCCATGTTGGCGGCGTGCGCGAGCTCGTCGATCATCTGCTCCGACGCGAACAGCGCCTGCTGTGCGCTCGGGGCCCGCAGGAACGTCACCTTGAAGTAGCCGCCGCCGAGCGCCGGCACGGCCTTGGATGTCACCTGCCGGTTCGCGATCGTGTACTGGCCGCCCGCGTTGCTCGGGTCGATGTACCCGAAGCCGGTGAAGCCCTGGCTCGGGTCCGGGGTCGGCTTGCCGAGCAGCTCGTCGGGCGTGAGCTGCGTGTAGTACGGGATCTGCCAGCCGTTATAGCTGTAGCTGACGATGTTCCCGTTGGCGTCGATGCCCGCGGTCAGGTCGACGGTGTGCTCGGGGCCGTAGTAGTCCCAGCCGTGCTCGTCCCAGCGCATGAACTGGACGCGCACCGGCTTGCCGATCGCCTGCGACATGATCGCCGCCGACTCGGCGACGTCCTCCTGCGTGTTCGAGCCGTAGGAGCCCGAGCCCTCGTAGTAGAGGACGCGAACCTGGTTCGGGGTGACGCCGAGGACGCTCGAGACGGTGTTCGCGAGGCTTTCGATGTCCTGGGTGCTGCGAGAAGATCGTCGTCTGGCCCGGCGTGACGTCGGCGACGCAGCACATCGGCCCGATCGGCAGATGCCCGTTGTAGGGGTAGGAGTAGCTGGCAGCGAGCGTCTTCGCCGCGGAGGCGAGCCCCGCAACGGGGTCGCCGGAGCTCGTCTGCACCGCGTCGCGGGTCGTCGCCGCCCTCATCGCGCGTGAACTGGTTCCCGCTGCCGGGCAGGATCGGGTCGTCCTTCCAGGTCACCTTCAGCTGCGCGGCCGCCTGGATCGCGTTCCATTCCTCCGGGGCGACAACACCGAGGAAGTTCCCCTTCTGCACGACCTGCACGTTCGGGATGTGCGAGATCGAGCTCGGATCGACCGAGAGGATCGTGGCCCCGGCTCCCCAGGCACCCTGCCCGCGGGGACGCACGACGCGGCCGTGCATCATCCCGGCCACGCGCACATTCTGGACGTAGGTGTAGGTGCCGGTCACCTTGCCCGGGATGTCGATCCGCGGCGGCGACGTCCCGACGAGCTTGTAGGAGGCGATCGCCTTCGCCGGCGCCTGGCCGGCGACGAGGCCGGTCGGTGGGCCGAAGCCGCCGACCTCCGCCATGTTGTAGCTCGGCGGCATGCTGACGTTGAAGAGCTTCCCGCCGAGCAGCTCCCCGTAGGTGCTCTGGAACCCGCCGCCGGAGATGACTCCCTTGCTGACGGTGAGGCTCGCGGCCGGCACGCCGAACTGGGCCGAGGCGAGGCCGAGGAGCGCCTGACGCGCGGAGACGGCGGCTGCCCGGATCGGCGGCGCGGTACCGGCGATCGCGTTCGAGCCTCCCTCCCCGCCCGAGGCGACGACGATGTAGGTGTCGTCGCGCCCGTACCTCATCTGACCGAGGTCCATATCGAGCTCCTCGGCGGCGACCATCAGGAAGCCGGTCATGATCCCGTTCCCGGTCTCGATCTGGCTCGTCTTGAGGGTCGCCGTGTTGTCGGCGCCGATCGTCAGCCACGAGTCGACCTGGTTGGGGTCGGGCAGGTAGCCCGCCGGCGTCGGGATGGCCGCGCTCGCCTTGCCCGCGAGGCCGGAGCCCGCAAGCGAGAAGCCGACGACCAGGGCGCCGCCGCCCTTGATGAACGAGCGGCGGGAGAACTCGCGTTCGTGCTGCAAGCCTGTCATGTCATGCCCCCGCTTTCGCCATGACTGTGGCTGCCTGCTGGATCGCGGTGAGGATGCGCGGGTAGGTGCCGCAGCGGCACAGGTGCCCGTTCATCGCCGTCCGGATCTGATCCTCGGTCGGGTTCTTGGTGGTGGCCAGCAGGTCGGCGGCCTGGATCATCATCCCGTTCTGGCAGTAGCCGCAGTGCGGCACCTGGATGTCGATCCACGCCTGCTGCAACGGATGCAGCGCCGGGGCGGCCGCGGTCGTTCCGCGCTCGGCCGCCCAGAGGGCCGGAAGCCCTTCGAGCGTCGTGATGCTCTTCCCGCTCACGGCGGCCACGGGTGTGACGCAGGAGCGGATCTCCTTGCCGTCGAGCAGAACCGAGCAGGCACCGCACTGGGCGAGCCCGCAGCCGAAGCGCGGCCCGTGCAGGTGGAGCTCGTTGTGCAGGACGTAGAGCAGAGGTGTGTCGAGGCTCGCACTCACCGAGTGCGTGAGCCCGTTCACCTTGAGTCTGATCGCCATGATTCTCCCATCTTTCGGCGATTTCGCCGCGGGAGAGGTCCACTCGAGCCCTGTCGCCACCCCCGTGGCGTTTGACGAGATCCACGGTACGCCGGGCGAGCGGCACCGGCAATAGTCAGGGAAATTCTTCGCGAAGCGTCAACATGTCGCGCGTCGACCCGTCCTGGTTCATACTCGCGCTGATGTCGGAACGTGGGATCGCGGTAGCCCAACCCCGCCAGGAGCGAGCGGCGCAGGCCGATCCGGAGTCGCTCGAGCAGCTCGGGCCGGCGGGAGCCCCCGACCACGGTCTGGTCCTGCTTCTCCAGCGCTCCGCGGGGAACGCCGCGGTGGCACGTGCTCTCCAACGCGCGCCCGATCCGGGGGCGCCTCCGAGCCCACCTCCGGCAGCTCCCGGTGGTGTGTCGACCAGCACCTCGCGGAAGGTTCCGATCTCGAAGGACTTCCCGATCAAGCCGCCGACGCCGCTCGGGCCGATCGAGTTCGAAGGCATGGAGGCGACCGGCGAGCTCGAGTTCGAGCCGCCCGCGACAAGCCAGGCGCCGGCGGCTCCCACCGGTCCCAGCACCGACCTGAAGGTCTCGACGGTCGAGGGCGGCGGAAGCAGCGGCCCGGCCGTCGGCGGGGAGGCGAAGCTCGAGCACGCGTTCGGGGAGCGGGTTCTCGGTTACACGCCGAAGCTCTCGGGCGGGAGCAAGATCACGAACCAGGGCATCGAGATCGGCGCCGAGTTCGCGTTCGAGGGCCAGAACACCGCGGGCGCCCTGCAGTTCGGGATCCTCGACTGGAAGGCCGGGCAGGAGCCCAAGGTGGGCGTCGCCAAGTACGAGTCGAGCGGCAAGTGGTCGGCGCCCGCTGTCGAGATCCCCGGCTGGGGCGTCGGCAAGCTGACGTTCACCGGCAAGCTCGCGGCGGTCTTCCAGCCGAACTACAAGGAGATCGGCGAGTGGCTCAGCGAGCAACTCGCGAAGGAGGTCGTGGTCGACCTGGCGTTCGACGCGTCGATCGCGCTCGTCGGGGTGGCGACGCTCGTGGCGACCTGGTACGAGATGGCCTACGCAGAGGCGGAGGGCAACGACGAGATGAAGGCCGCCCTGAAGGCGAAGAGCGACGTCCTCGCGTTCTGCCACGCCTACGCGAGCGTTCTGCAGGGTTTCGAGGCGAACAGAGCGGGGGCCGGCGCCCAGGGAGCGACCGCCGCGGAGGCCATCCTCGCGAAGGGCGAGGCGTCCACCGGGACCCCGCGGGCCGCCCTGACCGCGGCGGCCCAGAAGCGCGGCAAGGAAGGGCACGACTTCTCGCTCGAGGTCTACGACGGCGTTCGCAGCAGCGCGCGCGACGGGCTGAAGACCAAGTACGAGAGCGAGCACAAGGTGAAGAGCTTCCTCGTGCACCTCGCCGGGCAGGAGGGCGGCGGGCCGCTCGTGGGCTACTTCGACCAGCTCGTGCCTGCCGACCGGATGCCGGCCGACTAACGGCCGTGAGTCGTCACGCACGGCGGCGGCGCGACCCCTGCGACGAGGGGTGAGCCTTCTGCCACTCGTCGCGGGAAGGCAGCTTCCCCGCCTTCCGTGCCTTCGGGACGCAGTCGGTGTGCGCGTGCCGGCGCCGGCTCGCGTCCCCCTCCGGCAGGAGCAGCATGTGCTCGCTGAGCGCGGGAAGGAACCCGTCGCAGAGCGGGCAGACGTAGGTCGCCGGCTTCAGGTTCTGCGCAGGCCGAATCTCGAACCACCGGAACTGCTGCCACCGCTCGTCCATGGCAATGGCTCCCCCGTCGCGCCGCGTTGCGACGCTATTCGCCGGGCTTGCCGACGACGAGCGTGAGCCCGCGGAGGCCCTTTACCTCGAGCATCTCCCCGCGCCGGGCACCCGAGGAGCAGTAGGCGTTCCAGCTCTCGCCCTGAAGCCGGACCCGGCCCTCGGGCTCGATCATCGAGAGAGCGGTGACCGGCTTGCCGATCAACGCCTCGCGTCCGACCACGACCGGCAATCGGCGGCTCGAGCGGATAGCCAGAAAGCCTTCTCGGCTACCTCCCAGAGGATCACCGAGGCGACGAGCACAGCCCCCCAGGGCGACGGCAACACGAACAGCGCCAGCATGATCACAGGAGCCGGAACGAAGAGCACCACGACACGGTACCCCGAGGCGACCCAAGCCGCGCTGTCAGTTCAATCTGCCGACGGGGCTTCGACCGGGGCGTAGTGGCCTTCGCCGGGCCACGGAGTGAGCAGGAGCAGGATGCGGGCCCCGGTCTTCGCCGCGAGGGAGTGGCGCTCGGCAGGCTCGAACCGCAGGAGCGAACCCGCTCCAACCGCGGAGTTCTCGGCTCCGGACGTCACTTCCACTAGACCGTCGACGACGAACACCCAGGCGTTCTCGCGCACCTGATGCTCGCCGAGCTCCTGGCCTGGCTGGAGCACGACGAGGACAGCGCGTGCACCGTCGTCCTGGTGCACCACCATCGGGTCGCGCATCCCCTGGGGTGCTTCGATCTCGAGCAGGTTCCAGCTTTGCACCCGGGGAACAGTATCGGCGGGATTCGGGCGCCCTCGGGATTCTTCGTTCGGGCTGGTGAAGCTGGAGGGGAGGCGACGTATGTGGCAAGAGGCGTCGACGGCTCACCGACGCCAAGGCACGCCGCGCCGGCCGAGTGACTCGGTTTCAGGGAGAGCCGATGCGCGAGCAGATCTCGCTCTCGACGGCAGTCCCTGAACGTTTCTGGCTTGGCTCGATCGAGGGACGAGCGCGTCAGCAGCTGCGCGCGAGCCGGAAGGCTGCCGTCAGGGTCCGGGGATGGAGACCGAGCAGTTGGAGCTGGAGCTTGTAGGTCCCGTTGATCGGTAGCGGCGTGCCGAGGAACTCGACCGTGCGACCAGGATTGACGTCCAGCTCGATCGGGGCGTGGGGGTAGCTGCCGCCTCCGGAGACCGGGGCCGTGAGGTCGATCTCGCCGGCCGTCGGGGTACCCGAGTAGTCGAAGACGAGGTACATCTGGCCGTTGGTGGGCGTCGTCTGGCACCCAGTCGCACCGGTAATCGTCGATCCCACGGGATAGATCCTCGCCCCGGCCGGCACCGTCGGCGTTCCGCCGTTGATCACGGCCGAGTCGAGGAAGACGACCCCGACGATCTTCGTCGCGCCGCTAGAACCGTTGGCTGCCCCGGAGCTTTGGCTACCGCCGGAGGAGTTCGCCGCTCCCAGATCGGCCGGGAACGGCCCGGCTGCATGGTCTCGCAGCACGATCGTCGCCTTGCTTGCGGAGAAGCCTGAAGCCGACAGGAACCGCACCCTGACCGGGATCGGGCTGAAGGGCGTCTGCAGCGAGAGGATGAAGCGACAGCGCCCGCTCGACGGCAGGACGGCCACGGTCTCGAACGGCTTCCAGACGCCGCCGCTCTCGCTCTCCGCTACGCACTTCCCCGTCGGCTGTCGCTTGCAGGCCGGACGAACGACGGCGCGGAGTTCGAAGTTCGCGCTCGGCGGCTCCTTCTCCAGGTACGTCCCAAAACCGAGCTTGAGCGAGGTTGAGCAGGATCCCGCCGACCCGCTCGCCGACGCAACGCCGCCCGCCCCGATAGCGCACCCGATGACGGTTGTCGCCAGAAGCGGGACGAGGAGTCGAAGGCGCCGGGCCATTCGGGCGATCCTAGCCCGAGAGCGAATGAAAAGGGCCACTCCAGCCCCACGGCGGCGTGACCAGCGGCACCGGTGAACGTACGATGTCTCTCGATTTGATGGTTGCTTTCCACGCGGCTAGTGGGGCAGCGGCGGGGGCAGCTACGAGGTCACGGTTCGTGGGGGTCGTTGCCGGGCCCTTTCTGCACGTCCTCGCCGACCGCATCCCACATCAGCACCCACGCCACGGCGCCTGGGAGTACGCGAGCGGGCTGCTGATCATGGGACTGCTCGTCCGCCGGCGCGGAGTGCTCGATCCGGCGACGATCGGCGCGGCTTCAGCCGTCATGCCCGACCTCGAACATCTCATCCCACGATCGATCAGTCGAAATCGGAAACTTCTCCACCCCCGTCGAAACCGACGAGCACGTCAGAACCCGGGCGTGACGGTAGGGACTCAACTACTTCTGACGACGGTGCTCATCCTCCCGGTGCTCAGGCGTCGGAAGCCGTCGGCTCAACCCCCAGCCTAATTTAGCCCGCTCCTCAACGGCGACTCCGGCAGCCCCGATGCGGTGCAAACCGCGACTAGAACAGGGGACTGCATGCCGCAGTCGCGGTGGTGACGGCGGAGAGACCCGAGGTATCGGTGATCGTGGTCGCCGGCTTCAGCGTCGCCCCGCCTCTCCCCGTGGCGACGCCGCTTCCGCTCGTCGTGAGCGGGCCGAGAACGATGTGGACCGTCGTATCGCCGTCGGTCAGCGTGATCGTTCCCGTCGCCGACCCGCTGGATTTGTTGCCGCCGAGGTAGCTGCTCGCGATGGTGGCCGATTGGATCACGTCGGGGATGGTCAACGTCCTGCTGCCGCCAGACCTCTGTTCCGTCACGGTGGCGCTTGACGGGACGCTCGCCGGATCGAGCGGCTCGCTGAACACGAGATCCATCGTGTCGCCGGCTTCCATGAGGTTGGAGGTTCCTCCGCCGCTCGCGGCGCTGACGAGCACCGGCCCGGCTCCGTCACTGGGGGCGGTCGCCGCGAACGATGCGAGGTTGCCGCCCGCATCCCGGACCCCGGTGGCGCTCGTCGCGAGCGCGACGGTGAACGACCCGACGGAGGTGTCCGGCGCTCCGGCGCCCGGGGACAATGTCAGCGTCACGGTGGTTCCGGAGACCGCGACCGAGCTCAGGGAGCCGCCGGAGGGGACGTTCGCGAGCGTCCACGGCGCGGTACCTGCCGAGTAAGCGGCGAGCGACTCGGAGAAGACGATCGAGACGTGGTCGACCAGACCGTCGCTGTTGGTGTCCTGCATGGTCATGCTGGTGGCGACCGGCGCAGCCTTGTCGGTCGGCGCTGTGGCTCCGACGGTCGCTGCCTGGTTGCCGGCGTAATCGGTGATGCCGGTGCTCCGCCGGCGTACACGACCTTGAAGGTTCCGACTGCCGTGTTGGCTGCCCCGGCGCCCTCGGTGATCGCGAGTGTCGCCTGTGTGCCCGAAGTGGAGACGCCAGCGAGCGTGCCGCCGCTCGGGATATTGGAAAGCGACCAGCGCCCGGTGTCGGTCGACGGGGCGATCCCCTCGTTGTAGGTCGCGACGACCTGGTCGACTTTCCCGTCACCATCGACGTCGAACATCTGGAGGCTGCTGCGGGTCGGGGCGGTGTTGTCGATGGTGACGCTGGCAGCCGGAGAGGCGCCGGTCCCGGTGGTTCCACTGTTCGCGAGGTTGTCCTGCGCCGTCGCGGTGAACGAGGCGCTGCCGGCCGTGTGCGTGGTCTGTGCTGAAACGGTGGCGCTCTTGTAGTGATAGGTGGAGGTGCTGCCGTCAGGATTGTTGACGGTATAGCCGCCGGCGCTGAAGGTCAGGGGTAGCGCGGTGCAACTGGTCGGGCAGGAGCCGCCTGCGCCGCCGCTGATTCCGCTCACGTTCGCCGTGACGCTGCTCGTATTCACGCCGCTCCCGCTGTCGCTGACCTCGGCATAGACGACGTAGGTTCCTGCCTGCTTCAGATAGCCCGAGAGATTGGTGGTGTTGTTCACGATCGCCGCGTCGATCGTGGGTTTGGTGTTGTCGATCGTGACCTGGACGACGGCGGAGTTCGCCGAGTTACCGGCGACGTCGGTCACGTGCGCCATCACGCTGTAGGTGCCGTCCGCAGGCTGCGAGCTCCAGGTCACCGAGTAGCTCGGGCTGGTGGTGCTGCCCGTCCCGATCTCGTTCGTTCCGACCACCGGGGTGCAGCTGCCGGCGCAGTAGTAGTAGTGGACCGACGCAACGCCGGAGGAAGCGCCGTTCACGGTTGGGTCGATCGCCGCGTCGGTCAGCGCCTGGCCGCTCGAGATGTAGGTTGTTCCGCCGCTGACGAACGCGCCGGTCAGGCCGATTGCGGCCGGCGTCGGGCTCGTCTCGTCGATTCGGATAACGGTGCCGGCCGCCTTGACGGCTTCCTGATTGCCGACGTTGTCGGCCGAGAAGTACTTGACCGTGTACAGGCCGTCTCCGTTGAGCGCGACCGAGGTTCCCTGCGACGAGCTCGTTGTCGGCGTCGAGCCGTCAGACGTGAAGTAGGTCGAGTTGACACCCGAGGCCACGCCGCCGGTGATCGGGTCGGTCGGGCTGAGGGTGACCGTTTGGTTGGTGTTCTTCCAGCTGTTGTTCAGCGTGCTCGTGTTGTCGGTGGTGACTGGGTTTGGTGTTGTCGATCGCGACCTGGAAGACACTCGAGCTGGCGCTGTTGCCCGCGACGTCGGTTACGCGTGCCAGCACGCTGTAGGTGCCGTCCGCAGGCTGCGAGCTCCAGGTCACCGAGTAGCTCGGGCCGGTGGTGCTGCCCGTCCCGATCTCGTTCGTTCCGACCACCGGGGTGCAGGTCCCGGCGCAGTAGTAGTAGTGAACGGAGGCAACGCCCGAGGAAGCGCCGTTGACGGTCTGGTCGGTCGCAGCATCTGTCAGGGCCTGGCCGTTGGCGATGTAGGTCGTCCCGGAATGGACGTATGCGCCCGGGAATCCGATCGCGGCCGGCGTCGGAGCGGTCTTGTCGATATGGATCGCCGTGCTCGCCGTCCTCACCGGCTCCTGGTTGCCGAGGTTGTCGAGCGAGAAGTACTTGACGTTGTAGACGCCGTCGGTCGAGAGCACGATCGAGGTGCCCTGGGTCGAGCTCGTCGTCGGAGTCGAGGAGCCGTCGGTGTAATAGGTCGTCGCCACGCCCGACCCACCTGCATTGTCGGTCGGGCCGAGCGTCACGGTCTTGCTCACGTTGAACCAGCTCGTGCCGATCGTGGCGCTGTTGTCGCCGGTGGTCGGTGCGGCGTTGTCGACGGTCACGGTGCGTGCGACCGTGTTGGCGGTGTTGCCGGCATTGTCGGCGACGGTCGCCATGAGCCGGTAGTCGCCGTTGGCGAGCAGATGGTTGTCCCAGCTGACCGAGTAGCTCGATCCGGTGGTGCTGCTGCCGATCGAATGGCTCGGGGTGCAGCCGGCGCCGTCGGTCGCGACGGAGCAGTAGTAGTAGGTCACCGACGCGACGCCCGAGGCGACGCCGCCGCCGAGCGGGTCGCCGGCTGCCGAGTCGGTCAACGCCTGACCCGTCTTCACGAACGTCGTCGGGCCGGCGCCGATGTAGGCACCGACCGTGAGCACCGCTCCCGCGGTCGGGTTCGTCTTGTCGATCCTGACCGGGTTGGCGGCCGTCTCGACCGACTCCTGGTTGCCGGCAGTGTCGACCGAGAAGTACTTGATCGTGAAGATCCCCTCACTCGACAGCACCACGCTCGTGCCCTGCTGCGTCGTCCCCTGCGGCACCCCACCCACGACCGACGGGCTGGTCCCGTCGGTGGTGTAGTAGGTGCTCGCGACACCCGAATGCGACCCGTTGACGATCGGGTCGGTCGGCGAGAGCGTGACGGTGACCGTCGAGTGCTGCCAGGCCGCGGGAGCGTTGTCGGTCGTGACCGGCGCCGTGTTGTCGATCGTGAAGCTCTGGGCTGTCGTCGCGGCCTGGTTGTTGCCGGCGGCGTCGATCGCGTGGACGCGCACCGTGAAGGTGCCGTCGGGAAGGTTGGCGGCCGGGAACGACAGTGTCCAGTGCGCGAAACCGTCACTCGAGCTTGCCGCCCGGAGCGCCGAGCCCGTCTCGGTCGCCTGGTTGAACGACGACCCGCCCCAGTACAGGCCGCTCGTCGTGCCGCTCGTCGACTGGATGCTCACCCGGACGCCGCTGAGGCCCGACCCGACGTCCGCCGCTGTGCCGCAGATCGCGTTCGTCGCACTGAACGGCGCGACATTGCAGCCGGCCGTCCAGGATGAAGCCTTGAACGGCCCCGCCGTGGCGGGGAACGTGAGCGTCGAGGTCGGCGGTGCCGTGTCGACGATCACCGAGCCGGCGCTCGACGCCGCCGTGCCCCACAGGTGGTAGGCGGCGGTGACGTTGTAGGTGTAGGTGCCGTCCGGCACCGTTGTGTTCGCCGGCGGCGTGCCGGATCCGTCGGTGCAGGACGTCGCCGAGGTCAGGGCCGCGAGGCTGGTACCGCAGGCTGCGACGGTGACGTTGCTCGCGTTCGTGCGAGTCACGTAGTAGCCGAGCACCGGATGGCTGTTCCCCAGCGTCGCCGCACCCCAGGTGACGGTTACGCGGCCGTTGTTCGAGTACGCGGGGACGGTCGGGCCGGCCGGCGCACCGACGGTCCCGGCGACCGCGCGGCCGTGGCTGCCGCTGGTCACGGTCGCGCTCAGGTAGGCGAAGACGACGCCGGCGAGGGCCAGGGCGGCGACCGAGGCGGCTCCGAGCACCACGAGCTTCGTTCCGGATATGCCGCGGCGACGAGGACTGCGGCTCATGGCCCCGCCTTCAGAAAGACCTCGAACGTCAGGCCCTGGCACGCGTTCACCGCGCTGACGTCCATCGAGACGGCGCCGCTGAGATCCCGGCTGAGCGTCCCGTTCGCCGGAACGACGAAGTCGCCGCCGCTGTCGGTCTGAGGGCCGTTGAAGCTCAGCGAACCGAGGTTGCAGCCCGGATTGGGACCGTCGACCGCAAAGCCACCCGTGCCCTGGCTCGTGTCGAGCACGAGGGACGGCAGGTGCACGGCAGTCGAGTTCGGGTTCGAGATCGACACGGCGACATCGGCCGACCCGCCCGGATACAGACCGGCGGTCGCGGTTCCGGGGCTGATCGTGACGGGGCTCGTCGCGCCGACCACGGCGGATGCGAACCCGAAGCCCGAGCCCGAGAAGTACGCGAGCGCGCCGACCGAGGCCACCAGTGTGGCGACGACGGCGACGAGGAACGGGGCCCATATGGCACGCCGCTTTCGCGACGGCCGCGCCCGCCGGTCGACGCTCTGGGTGCCGGGATCCGCCGCGGTTCGGGTGGCCGAAGCCGATTCAAGCCACCCACTGACCAGTTCCGCCCGCCAGACCCGCCGGGCGGCGATGTCCTGCCAGAGCCGGCGCGACTCGTCGCCAACCGGTGGCTGCCACTGCGCGACCCACGGCCGGCCGACGTCGATCCCGAGGAACCGCAGCGACGCGGCCAAGCGCGTCCAGATCACACGAAGGCCCTGAGTCATCCGATCCGTCGTCGTCCCTTCGCGGTCACGGTCTAGCCGACTGCGCTCGACCAGTTGATCGTGAACGTCTTGTCCGCACAGACGTTCTGATTCGTTCCAGTCTCGATCAAGGCCACGGCCGAGGTGAAGTCGTGCTCACCCGGGGACAGGAGCCCCGGCGCCGCGATCGTCGCGACCCGGAAGTTGGACGAGCCGGAACAACCGGTGTTGTCCGCGACCGTGCCCGTGATCTGCCCGACGTACTGCTTCCCGGCGCCGTTGTTGTAGACCCGAACCGTCACCTTGCTCCCGCCGCTGAGATCAGGCGACCGGATAGAGCGGGCCGGCCGGATCGCTCGAGATCTTTATCGCGCCGATCTGACCTGACGTGAGCTTCCCCGTACCGCTGCCGCTCCTCGAGAAATGCGCATAGGCGGCGACGGCAAGTGCGGCGAGGACCGCAGCCGATAC
The DNA here is from genome assembly GCA_963775355.1 of uncultured Actinomycetota bacterium. Classification (GTDB taxonomy): domain Bacteria; phylum Actinomycetota; class Thermoleophilia; order Gaiellales; family Gaiellaceae; genus PALSA-600. The sequence goes on from CAVZJA010000019.1 coordinate 12,559, forward strand.
CGGAAGCCACCACAGCTTCTTCGACTTCAGAGAATCTCATCCCATGCTCCTTCCCGTAGCCACGCAAGGGTTACGCGACGAATAGAAGGGGAGGGGCGGCGCCAGCCCTCCCCTCCCCTTCGAGACCGGCTTACGTGCTGGCAAGCGTGAGGTTCAGAAACGCGTTCTTGCAGGTGTCCTGCGGGGTCGCGAGGTCGTTCATGATCAGCTTCCCGGTGGGAGTGACCGTCTGTCCGGTGCCAGGGGCGTAGTCGTGGCCCACGGTCACGGGCGCCATCTGGAAGTCAGTCGTTGGGCTGTTCAGACCGCCGCATGTCGCGATCGTCGTGCCGGAGCAGTTCGGCGTGCCGCCCGGGTACGTCCACGCTACCGAGCAGGCCTGGACGCTCGTGAGCGTGATCGTCGCGAGGTTCTGGCTGGCGCTGCCGTTGTTGTCGACCGTGAAGGTGACCGTCTGACCGTTCGGGCCGTTACCCGGGTACGCCAATCCGGCGGTGGTGGCGTGCAGCACGAACGCCGAGCTCGTGCCGACCGTGGCCGTGCCGGTGCCGGTGCCGGCGGAGGTGAAGTACGCGTACGCGCCGACCGCCGAGACGGCGATCACAGCGACGGCTGAGAGGAGCGCGAGGCCCTTCTTCGTCTTGATGAACTTCATCGTTTCCTCTCGTTCGAGATGTCTGAGTGTGGGTCGCCGCGCCGAAGCCGATCCAGCCCGTCCGGACGGCACGTGTTCACACGCCCCCTGTTGGGGCGCGTACTGGTGGACGCGTGCCGAGCCGGTGCTCGCAGCGCCGTGAAGCTGCAGCTGCGGCGACCCGCAGGCTGCTCTGAACGAGGGAAGGTGGTGATGCTCATCGCCGGTCGATCCGACGGCAGAGCGGCCGTGAAGCATTCGTTGGCCGAGTGCATGGTTTTGAGCGTCACGGTTCCTTTATCCCTCTATGTGGTTCCCCCCACTTCGGACTCGCCGCAGTGCGTTCGTGCCGCAGGCGAGGCTCGCTGCCCTCGACCTGAGACGAAGCGCGTCACCGTGCCTCGTCCGGACTGATATCG
>CAVZJA010000020.1:0-853666 GCA_963775355.1 uncultured Actinomycetota bacterium
GAGGCCCCTGCCCTGCGTCGCCGCCGTCAATCCGAGCGACTGGAAGACGAGCGCTTCCCGATTGGTCGGCCCACGTGCATTCGGCCCCGTGCTCAACCCAGTCGTTCGAGCCGTTCTCGACCCCGAGCCGACCATCCGTCGTACAGCGCGACTGCGAGCGAGCCGATACCGAGGGCGACGACGAGCGACCCCGACACGGTGTCTTTGACGCCGATCCAATGGAGCAGATTCGTCGGAGCCCAGGTCGTGATCTTCGCCGCATGACCGTGCTGCAGGTACGAGAACATTTGGCGCCATACCGTGCCGGTGTAACCGATGTTGCGCGTGCTGTCGACCGCTTGCTGCCAGGTCAGGCCGACCACGGTCGAGGGCACGATCGAGAGCAGAGCGACCACGGATGTGACGATTCGCCAGCGTTCAAAGGCAAGGCCAAGCCCCAGGGCCAGGAAGGGGAGAGCGGGAATGAAGAAGCGAGGGCCGGGGGAATCGCCGCCATACGGATCGAAGTAACCGAATTCCACCGCGAGGTAGGCGAGCGTCACGAGGGCGCAAGCGGCTGACTCTGCTGGAAACCCCCGTCGCCACAGCAGCACGAGTCCGATTGCGGCGAGCGCGAGAACGGGCGCATCGACGAGGAGACCGCGGTCACCGACCAGGACGATCCTGGTGGCGTGTAGCCCAGGTTCATGGATACCGAAGAATCCCTTCCCTTGTTCGGTCCGGAACTCCGAGGTGTTGTATCGATAGGAGAGATGGAGCGGCGAGCCGAATGCAGCCCAGTTGTAAGCCCCGAGCAGAAGGATGCTTGGTGCGAGGCCTAGAAGGAAGCGGCCGACGAGACGCGCGCCCCAGACGGCGATGTACAGCCCGATGATCGCGGCCGTGAGGCCCGCTTGATACGCCGTGAGCGCGGCGACGCCTGCTACGAGCCCGGATGCAAACGGCCTGCGAGACCAAGCCAACGCGAACGCGGCAAATCCGAGTGCTGCGGTCGGCACCTCCTCGAACGTATCGCCGACAAGCGAGGACATGAGCGTTCCGAGCGCGAAGGTCACGAGGGCGGGGCCGCCCCAGCCGGGCACGATACCCTCGGTTATTCGGCCCACGAGAAGCGCGCACCCGACGAACGCGATGCCGCAGGTAAGGACTCGGATGACCCAGATCTTCATGTTCACCCGGTGCTTCCACTGAGCGCTGGACGGAAGCTGCACGAGCAGGGTCGCAGGTATGGCAAGCACCGAGTAGCCCGGAGCCTTGTCCGAGTAGAGGTGGCCGCCGTACGTCGCCCGGTCAACGGAGCCGGCGAGGCAGGCGTCGGCTGACAGATGCCCATGCACAAGGGCGCGAGTGAGGCAGAGCCGCGACTGATCCTGCGTTTCCCAGGTCTGCAGCGACGAGAGCGATGCGACAGCAATCAGCGCGAGCAAGAGCAACTCACGTCGCGGGCGACGCCACGGGAACTGAGTCGGCTCCCGTAGTCGCCTGACTATTCCCACCGGCGAAGCATAGTTCGCTGAGCGTCGTTCGTCTTGCAACGCGAGTACGGATGCTCCACACGCAGGACCCGAACTCCATGCACGCCGCGACGTGCAAGTGCACCGGCCGCCGGTTCGCAGCGAATGCCCCCGACAAGAATCGAACTTGTGCACACGGTTTAGGAACGTCGTGCTGCCGGACAGGGTGCGTAGAAGCAGCGCAGTAGCAGCGTACGAATTCGGGCCTGTTCGGAAGCGCCAATCTTCCAGCAATTGTCCATTCTGCCAACAGACATCTGTCTGTTACCGGGCCGCCTTGGGTAGATCCGTGCTCCGATCATGGCCGCGATCGAGTCAAGGGGGTCGTGGCCGATGTCGAACAGGTGGCCGCCGCGGTTGGGTACTCGATCGGGGATCTGGGCGGTCGTGGCGAGGATGGTCGCGGGGCGCCCGCGTCTGGCGAGGTAGGTGTGGGGGCCGGAGAGCGCGTCGACGCAGTCGTCGTGGCGGGCGTGCAGGAAAGCGGTCAACTCGTCGAGGAACGGCCGAGCTTCGGGGGAGCGGACGAGTCGGATGAGGCCGTTTTCTGCGGCGGCCGCGGCGGGGTTCGCGCGGGCTGTTTTCGGGCCGGTTGGCCGGCCGCTGGGCTGCTGTAGCCGTGGAGGATCTGGCTGTGGTAACGGCTGGTAACGGCTGGTAACGGTTTTGCCGGAGGCGCCGGGCTCTTGCTCGATCACGATCTGGACGGCTCGGCCGTCTTGTTTTGCGCGCGGCGACGACTACGAGGCATCGTTGAGCCGAAGCGTTCGTGGTGCCGCAGCTAGTGGTCGGCTCCAAGAGCGCCGACGCAGTGTTAATAGAACAGCTGCCAAGCCGCAGAAGAGTTGCTGCTGGCGTCCGGTCCTCTAGGTTGAAATCCCGTGTGGGCCTTTCGACACCGTTTGGTAGAGCAGATTGGCTCAACCATGCTGTGTAGCGTCGTGGTGTGGCCGCTCTGTCCGATGTGCGGCTGAGAGTGCGAGGCGACGGCGGGATGACCCACAACCATGCTGGCGAACTCTTGCCTTGATTCCGACCTGTCTCCCGCCGCCGCTTCGCTCGACTGGCCGGTGACCTGATAGAAGCGTGCGTCCTTTGCCCGACACAGCCCTGTCCAGGCCAGTCGACCACCTCGACACGAAGGAGGCTAGGTCATGGAGTGGACGGTGGCGATTGGTGTGGACACCCATAAGGAGGTTCATGTCGCAGTCGCGCTCGACAGGCTCGGCGCTCAGCTTGATAGCCGGGAGATCGCGACAACGGCTACGGGTTACCGGGACCTGCTTCGCTGGGCGCAAGAGCTCGGGGTTCCCGTCTTCGCTGTCGAGGGCACCGGCAGTTACGGCGCCGGTCTAGTTCGCTTCCTCGAGGGCGGCGGCGTCGAGGTGTTCGAGTGTGAGCGTCCGCGTCGCCAGGAGCGTCGACGCGGGAAGAGCGATCTGATCGACGCCGGTCTGGCTGCGCGGCGCCTGCTCAGCGGCGAACGTCTGAGCCTTCCCCGCGGGGGTGGTCGGCGCGATGACCTACGTCTGCTCTTGCTCGAGCGCCGCGGTGCCATGCAGGCCCGCAACGCCGCGCTCAACCAACTGAACGCGCTCGTGGTCACTGCTCCGGATCAGACTCGTGAGCGGCTGGGAGCGCTCGCGGGAGACCGACTCGCCAGCGCCGCAGCGCGGCTGCGGCCAAGCCCCGAAGTCATGAACAGCGTCCTGCGTCGACTCGGACAGCGCGCGGTGCGATTGACCAGGGAACTAGCGGAGGTCGAGCGCGCACTCGCTGACTTGGTTGCCGAGGTTGCACCGGATCTGCTCGCGGAGTGCGGAGTCGGGCCGGTCTGTGCCGCCCAACTGCTCGTCTCGAGCGGCGATCCCAGCCGGATGCGAAGCGAGGCATCCTTCGCCGCGCTCGCCGGAACCAGCCCGGTTGACGCGTCAAGCGGCAAGCAAAAACGGCACCGGCTCAACCGAGGCGGCGACCGCCAACTCAACTGGGCCCTCCACGTGATCACCCTCCAACGGACCCGCTACCACGCCGAGACCCGCGCCTACTACGAACGGCTGCTCGCTGCAGGCAAGAGCACAAGAGAAGCGCGGCGATGCGTCAAACGCGCACTCGCCCGCCACTTCTACCACCGCCTACGCGAAACGCCACAGTCGCCCTTGACAACATAGAAGCGTCGGTTTCAGGCATGTCAGAGATGCCGGGTCTGGGCGTGTCGTGGCCACTCGGTGTCCACTCGCGCGAGCCAAGACCGAGCGCACCATTAGGAAGTGCTGAGATCCGGTAGTTCGATGGGGGCCGGTATAGACTCGATTCGTTCCGAGTGCCGCGTCATCGTGCTGACTGGGCGGACATCTGGCACGCTCGGCGAGTGATCACGGGGGACGCCGTCCACACATCAGACTTAGCAGGCATTCGGTACACCCGCGGAGATTCCACCGAGACCGTTTCTGGTGCGAGGAGTTAGCTGACGTCGGTCGCGTTGCTGTTCTGACGAGTCCGGAAGTGCGAGAGCACGCGGCCGAGACGATCGAGGCGATAACGACAGCGAGGCCCGACTGCGAGTTCCTTCTCGTTCCTGAGGGTGAGCCCGCGAAGGACATCGTGTGTGCGCTGAGCTCCGCCTTGACCGGCTATCACGAGACGATGTACCCGAGCGATCGCAGCCTGTCGATCACCTTAGTGACGCTCTGCTCCGCCGAACCGACTTCGGGGAGCGCCGAGCGATAGCCCCCTATATTCTCGGCTCCGGCTGCAGCTGCGAGTCGCGCATAGGCGCCAGAGGCTCGCGCGAGCGCCTCCGAGATCGCACGGTTCGTATCGCGTTCCAGCGGAGTGACGCGCAACTTGCCGATCGTCGTGGCCGCCCGCGAGTAGGCGGCAGCGATTGCGCGGGCGGCGCTCGCCTGCGCTGCGCTCGAGCCAGCACCGTCAAGCTGCGCCCGTCCCGAGTGGCGCGCAGAGGCGAAAATCTTCAGAATCCGCGCCAGCCCTCGGGCATAGGACGATGACGGCAGCTCGATCGAGCCGGAGATCCCCGGCGTGCGCAGCGTGCCGGCAACCGACTCGCAGCTCGACGGCACGCGGGTCGAGCCGATCGCTCCGAAGCACATCGCCACTGCCGTACCAACGGGCGTTGGGAACAGGTATGCCTCTAGCGGGCGATTGAAACCGGTCGCCCTTATGTGCCGGAAGCGCAGGCCCTCGAGCTGACCGGAGCGGATCGTCGTGTAGCCCGATGCCGACAGACCAGACGGGAGATATCGCGGAGGCACCGTCGAAGCGATCCCGACAATCAGACCGCCCGAGGAAGCGTTTCGCCTCGGGGCGACGATCGCCGCGTCCGAGAGATGCAGGCCGGGAACCTCGAAATGCGCCGCCGAACGCTGCCATGCGTGCGGGTAGCGCAGGTGGACGAATCCCGCAGTCAGCAACCGCGAGGCGGCCGCACGGACGACCTTCGCCGGTGAACTCGTTGCCGGCGAGCGGCCCGCGAATAGGCCGATTCCGGTCCCGGCGACGACGGTCATGACGAACAGTACGACCACCACTGCCCCCGCCTTCCGACCACGCTGGCGTTGCCTCGGCGACACGACCGTGTCCGGCTCGGCACGATCGAGCCGGTCGTGGACGGTCCCCTCAGCCCGCGGTGGCGATGGCGTCTCGAGAGGCCGGGTGTCAAGGATGGTCGGCTCGGCTGCAGCCGGCGGCGGCACGAGCCTGACACCGTTCGCCCGCGGGGAGCCCAGCGCGGCCGCGACCTGTCCGATGAATTCCGACGCCGAGGGCTGCCTATCCGCCGGGTCCTTGGCCATCGCAGTCCCGATTACACCGCTCACTGCCTCCGGCACCCCTATCCGCTCGTGGTCGAGTGGCGGGACCGGGGCATTGAGGTGCGCGTACATCACGGCACTGTCGAAGTCGCGAGGGAATGGCACGTTCCCCGAGAGGCACTCGTACATGACGACTCCGAGGGCGTAGATATCGCTCTCCAGAGTCGCCTCGTTTTGGAATTGCTCGGGTGACATGTAGTCGGGCGTCCCGAGCACGCCTGACTTCGTGAGGCCCTGCGCGCCTCGAATCTTCATGAGCCCGAAGTCAGCAAGGTAGGCGTTGTCGCCCTCGATGAGGATGTTCTGGGGCTTGATGTCCCGATGGATGCGTCCGGCGGCATGGGCGAAATCGAGCGCCTGCGCGATCTGCCCGAGGATCCGAAGCGTCCGTTCCGGATCGAGCGACCGATCGACCACGAGCTTCTTCAGGTTGCCCCCACGCACGTATCTCATGGCAATCCAGAGCTGACCGTCGGCCTCGCCAGAGTCGATCATGGGAACGATGTGAGGATGCTCGAGTTTCGCCAGTTGCCGAGCCTCACTGCGAAAACGCTCCCGAAGGACAGGATCCGAGCCGTACTGGTCGGAGAGGACCTTCAACGCAATGTTCCGATCGGCGGACGGCTGGTGGGCCTCGTAGACGTGGCCCATCCCTCCTTGGCCGATGAGGCCTACAATTCGGAAGTTGGCGAGAGTGGTCCCGCTAGAGAGCATCGCCGTTGCCTAACGTGCTCGGGGGCCCGCCATCAGTTCTGGACGATGATCAGCGGGGGCGACGTCGTGGTCGTCTTCTGCGTAGTCGCCGGCCTGGTGGTTGTCGCCTTCGGCGTCGAGGTCGAGGTCGTGGTCGTAGTCGTAGTCGTAGTCGTAGACGTAGGATGCTTCGTAACGGAGGGAGTCGTGGTGGCGGGACTCGCCGGGGTGGTAGCGCTGGTTGTTTGCGACGTTGTCGCCGGGTATGTCGTCACAGGCGGAGCGGTATAGGTCGGCTGCACGACAGGCGGGGGCTTCGGAGTCGTCCTGAGCGCGGGCAGTGGCGCGGCAGAGCCAAGCGATCCCGGCACGACCGGAAGCGCCACTCCGCGGACCACGTACACCGGGGCCCCGCGCCACGGGGCGATGGCCGTTGAGGCAGCAACTGCACTGGCCGGCGAACGAGAGATGAAGTACGCGAGCCCGAATGCAGAGCCGAAGAGGGCGACGCAAGCGAGGCAGTAAAGGAGAACACGGCGCGTGCCGTGGCTCTTCGCTTCGGCACGCTCAAAGATCACCTCTGTCTCCTGCATTGCTCACCCCGCCGTTGATTAATTTTATATACGGCAAATGTCTCGATCCGGCAAGCACGAGTCTCTTATTTCTTGCGATCGGTTGGACGTTGAAGATTTCCGCGTTAGGCCGCGTTTCATGGGCGTCACGTGGCGCCTTCGAGTCGTCCCCGCCCGGGAACATCGAGTGGCACTTCTCGCGTCATCCACACTATCGGCGCGACGACTGCGCTGGCCTCAGAAGACACCTGCGTCCGCGCGCCGCGGAAGCCAACAAGCCGCGAGCACACGCTCGGCGGACGCGACAGTTATGGACCATGAACGCGAGACGAAGGCATTGGACTGGCACGGGCCGAATTTTCCTTGCCCTGTCAGACGCCACCGGTTAGGAATGGATCTCGAGTTGGGACCGAAGAGTCTCAACTCATGTCGTCCAACGTCGGCGCAGGACCTCGCTCCTGAAGTGCTCCCAGGCAGAAGACATCCGCGGTTCACCTCGAGTTTTCCGAGTCCGTCTCCGGTGACCCGCTTGAGAGCACCGTGGAAACCCATCGATGTTGCGCGGATCGCTACCACATCGTCGCGTGAGTGTTTGATTCTGATTTCGGAATGCATGCGTCTGTCACCGTCTACGTCAACGAACCGGGTGAGCACTTGCGTGTGTGACATGGCGTTCCAACTTGCCGACTCACTGCCGCTGGAAGAGATGCGCCTACATGACCAGACCGCAGCGCAGGCCAAGGCTTACCGGACCTGCTGGAGTTCACGTGGCTATGCGCAGCTACGGGGCCTCCGTTCGTCACAACCTGACCTCCCGCCGATAGTCGGTCTGGGCGTACCAGCAACATCATCTCGAAAGCCGTATCTTCAGCCGTGTGATCGCGACAGGAGACTCCAACCGACGGGCGTTTGCCACGGACGTCCACGTCCGAATGGGGACCCGAGTTTCTGAGGCACGTTCCAGCGGCGCTTTTGGCGCGAAGCAAGTATGCCCGCCACAGAGCGGACAGGGCGCAAGCATGAGCCGTTGGCGGAAGAGCGCGCCAACATGACCTTTTCGGCGCCGCGCGAACGAATCAAGCTCCACCTCATTGCCCGGAACGCACTAGCTGGAGCTCTTGACGTCGCCGTCGTGGCCGAACACGAAGCGACCTTTGGTGATTTGGAGCGTGGCCTCGCACGCCATCTTGGCGTTCCTGAGAGCTCTCGGGGTTACTTGGTGAGGGCACGTGCATGGCCAAGGGCAGACGACGCGATCACCGACCTTGCTCTTCGTCAGGGAGACGAAGTGATTCTGAGTCCGCGCGAAGACATGTCTAGCTGGAACTTCGAAGCGTCACGGGAGCCCGAGATCGATGTCGCAGAGCTCGAAATCATCGGTGGCCCGTGCTCGGGACTCAAGTATCTGCTCGGCTCGGGTAACCACACCCTCGGGCGCGAGAACTGCGAGATCACGGTCGTAGATCCATCGCTTTCCCGGGAGCACGTGAAGGTTTCGGTGCAGAGAGAACAGGTCAGCGTCACTGACGTTGGCTCGATGAATGGAACCCTCGTCGGCTCTAAGGAGATCGAGCCAATGAAGTCCCACCGCATCGGACCGACCGACGTGGTCACGGCTGGCCGAACGCGCTTCACAGTAACAAGCCTTTGCGCGAAAGCAGTCTTACCTTCCGCGGCCGCGCATGTCGATGCTGAACCAAGCGGACACATCCGCTTCAATCGGCCGCCGCGAGTCGTCACGGCGAACGAGCAGCCGGAAATCAAGATTCCAGCGCCGCCGGAAGAGCCTCAGAAACCGAGCCTTCCGCTGGCAGCTTCGATTGCCCCTCTGATTCTGGGTGTTGTACTGTTTCTCGTCCTCAAACAGCCAACGATGTTGCTCTTTATGGCTCTCGGACCCGTCATGGCAGGCTGGACGTTCGCCGAGAGTTGGCGCTCAGGGAAGCGGGGCTACAAGGCTCGACTGGCAAGCTGGCGGACGCGGCTCTCCGAAGCCGAAGCCAGATTGGGCTCTTGCGTGCTGGCCGAAACGGCCCAGCGGCGCGAGTCGGCGCCAGAGGCAGGGGAACTCGTCGCCAGAGCAAGGAGCCCCCTGCCGACGCTCTGGGAAAGGCGACCGGATGACAACGATTTTCTCCGTCTCAGAGTTGGCACCGCGGATCTTCCCTCAGAGCTCGCCGTGACGATCGAGGCCGGCGGAAGCGAGCGGCTGCGCACGGAAGCTTTGGAAATCGCTTCGAAGCATGCGACGCTGCATGCCGTCCCCGCCTCGACGTCACTCGTCGAGAGCGGCGTGGTCGGCATCGGTGGCCCACGCGACCGCGTGTTGGGCATCGGGCGGTTTCTCGTAGCCCAAACGGTGACGCTGCACAGTCCCCGAGACGTTGTGCTCTGCGCGGCAGTCGCATCCGAAGAAGAATGGTCATGGCTGAAATGGCTGCCGCATGCTGATCCGTTGGGATCTCCGCTGGGGCGATCCGGACTTGCAGCGGGTGAGGACGCCTCGCGCGAACTCCTCGCAGCGGTGCAGGGCGTCATCGCCGAGCGCCGCGAGTTGGGTCAAAGCACGCCCGGCAGCGCGAAGAGACGACCGACAATCGTTCTCTTGGTAGACGAAAGCGTCGTGCCGGATCGCTCGCGGGTCGCAGCGATCCTCGGCGATAGGGGCGCGAATGGTGTCGCCTGTCTCTGGCTCGGCTCCACCAGGAACGCGCTTCCGAATGAATGCAGGAGCGTCATCGAGCTGAACTCCCAAACAGCGAGTCTCGAAATCACCGATTCAGAGACCGGAGGAGTGATCGCAAACGTCACAGAAGATGGGATTCCTGTCGATCTGGCTCAAAGCCTGGCGCTGGCGCTGGCGCCTCTGCGCGACGGCGGATCGATGGCTGCTCAGCGTCGGCTTCCCTCGAGTATCACGCTCCCGGAGTTGCTCGGAGTCGAAAGCATCACGGACGAGTGGCTCATCGACCGTTGGGCAGACAAGTCGCGGTCGGTACCCATTGGAGTGAGCGCCGACGGCGAGTTCTTGCTCGACCTACGTCGTGACGGCCCGCACGGACTCATTGGCGGCACGCCTGGTTCCGGGAAAAGTGAGCTCCTTCGGACTCTCGTCGCCTCTCTCGCCTGCGGCATGCCCCCCAACCGACTCACATTCCTGCTCATCGACTACAAAGGCAAGTCGGCATTTCGGGAGTGCGAACTACTCCCACATACGGTTGGGACCATGACCAATCTCCAAGGGAGTCTCTCCGCCAGGATGCTTGTTTCGCTCAGGGCGGAACTCCAACGGCGCATGGAGCTTCTCGACGAACACGAGGCCCAGGACATCCGCGAGCTCGAGCGCCGTGATCTCGACGCAGCACCGCCCACCCTGCTGATCGTGATCGACGAGTTCGCAACTCTCGTCGATGAGGTTCCCGACTTCGTGGACGGAGTCGTCGATATCGCCCAGAGAGGGCGCAGCCTTGGCGTGCACCTCATCCTCGCGACCCAGCGACCGAGCGGTGTGGTCAACGCGAACGTCCGTGCGAACGCCAACCTCCGGATTGCGCTGCGTGTACTCGAGGCGCCTGAGAGCGCTGACATCATTGGCACCGATGATGCCTCGCGGATCTCGAGAGACTCACCCGGCCGCGCATTTTTCAAGACGGGCCACGGCGACCTCACTGAAGTTCAAACTGCGTATGTCGGGGGAACGGCGCATTCCAACTCCGATGGAAAGCACGTCGAGGTTGTCGACTTCACCTTCAGCCCGCCGCGCGCAAGCGGCGTATCAACAGGCACCGGCACGGAGCCCGAGACCGATCTGAAGCGAATCGTCGACTCCGCCCAGTCGGCGGTACGAACGCTGGCGCTCGACCCGCCCCGTCGGCCATTCGTCGATCCTCTCGCCGAAACCATTCCGCTCGAAAGCGTCGGCGAGAACGGCGACGATTCGAAAGTGGCACTCGGCTGGATCGACGAACCGACTCGACAGCGACAAGCTCCATTCATCATCGATCTCGAGGCAGACGGGAGCGTCCTCGTATTTGGATCAGGGGGCAGCGGAAAAACCATCCTGCTCCAGACACTCGCGTCATCGCTCGCTCAGTCCACGACGGTTGAGTCGCTCAACATCTACGCACTGGACTACGCGACGCGAGCGCTACGACGTCTCGAATCCCTCCCGCACTGTGGGGCAGTGATCGTAAGCGATGACGAGGAGAGGACGGTCCGGCTGTTCCGAATGCTCAGAATGATCGTCGACAAGCGCCGGGACATGTTCGTGAATGTGAACGCGACATCGCTGACCGAGTACCGCCGACTTTCACCGGACGCCACCGAGCCACGCATCGTCGTACTGCTTGACGGGTTCGGCAACTTCTCCGACATGTTCGAGCGCGTCTCAAACGGCGCGCTGCTCGACGAGCTCCCCAAGTTGATCTCAGAAGGCCGGCCGCTCGGCGTCCACTTCGTGATCACCGCAGAGCGGCGGGCGAGCACACCGGCGAAGCTTTACAACGTCGTGCAGAAGCACGTCGTCCTACGACTCGCAAACGATGACGAATACGGAAACCTCAACGTCGATCCCCGGATCGCTCGCGGTGCCCACCTTCCGGCGGGGCGAGGGTTCGTCGACGGGCGCTACGAGATGCAGTCCTGCATCCTCGGATCCGATGCGAGCGGAGAGGGGCAAGCAACAGCGCTTGCCCACCTTGCCGCCAGACTTGATCAGCGCTTGAATGGCGCCAAGGCGCCTGGCATTGGGGTACTACCAGCTCAGGTCGACCGAACGACGCTGCCCAGGCCGACATGCGAGTACGAGGCCGTTCTCGGAACCGCTGACGCCACTCTCTCCCCAGCGACGATCGATCTCTCAGAGAGCCATTTCCTTGTCGCAGGACCGTACGACAGCGGCAGGAGCACCGCACTGGCGACCATCGCCCGTTCGCTTAGCGCGTTCGATCCGGCGCTCGAGCTCCATCTGCTTTCCCCACGGAAGAACCCCTATCTGGCTCTCGATCTCTGGCATGCGACGGCGGCCGGAGTCGATGCGTGCCTCGCGTCTGTCCTTGAGCTCGCGGACCGCATCGCGGCTGCTCCCGACCTGGCTGCAGTTGTCTTCGTCGACGATGCCACCGAGTTGGTCGACGGTTTCGGGCCGCCCGCAGCCCTCAATCAGTTGGCGAAGCTCGGACGGGAGGGCCGACTGCGGCTTGTCGCGGCCGGCGAGGCGCAGGCCATCAACCGCGGCTCGCTCAACACGTGGTTAGGGGAAGTACGGAAGGATGGCTTCGGCCTGCTTCTTCGTCCGACCCCGGACGACGGCGCGATCTTCAACATTCGCGTGCCTCCGAGAAGCGGTGGGATGTTCCCTGTCGGCCGCGGCTACATCTTCAAGAACGCATCGGTCGACATCGTGCAGGTCGCCTTCTAGAGTAGCGCTGCTCCAACGCCCGCTATTCGCGCGACGAGCTCCAGCGACGATGAGCGCCGCACAAGAACACGGTCTGTCTCGTCTTCCCGCTCGACCATCCACACGCCGGCCCTGCCGCCGTGAATCCAGCACAAGACATCCTGGCGCACCTCACCCTCTTTCACTGCCACGACGTGTGCGATCGAGAGCGCCCCAGCTTCTTGCCGCGGTCGCGAGCCCCGTATCGATTCCGTCCGCGGCCTCTCCATGAAGAAGTCGCCCGAGCGCGTCGTCCGAGAGCTCGATCGGCGGTGCCTCGAGAGACTCGACATCTTCAACGTCTCCAAGTGCTGCCACGAGCGCCTCATCGGCGAGTTCACACTCTCCGATGGTGAACCTCAAGATCGCACCATCGCGTTCGGTGCGCTCTGAGACCACGATGTCTCCGGCACGAATCCAGCACTGCACGTCCGGTTCCCCCCCTCCAGCGATGATCGCGACCGTGGTTGCGGATGTTGCATCGTCAAGCACCGTGAGCACATCGAGCAACTCTCCGGTAAATGTAGGCCGCTCAGCTGAACAAAAAGTCAGAAGGCCTCGCGCAGTCAGCCCGCGGATACCGGCATCGATCGTTGCACGCCGGACGTCCTCCGACAATTCCTGTACAGCGGGGAGATCAATCCCGGGCAGAGGCATCGCGACTGAAGCTGCAACGGCCAGCCATTCGTCTGCGCTCAGCCGAAGCGTCCGTTCTCCTCTGTCTTCCATGGCGCGGGTCAGTTCCAAGCGACGCCGCTCCAGAAGTCAGCTCGCTTCTGTGCGCCCTTGGCCGCTCCGCCGTGGCCTATTGCCCGCTCGCCCCATGCCTTCATCTGGAAGAAGCCCGACGTCGCGCTGGCTCCGAAGCGTTGCGTCACGCTTTGGACGGGCTTCGACTCAACTGCATCCAGTGATCCGAGCGCGATGAAGCCGGCAGGGGGACATGCAACCGAAAGAGGGATGATTGCCGACCTAGTCAGCTTGTCTGTCGCCACCCCTGCCGTCTGCATGGATGGATCGAGTCCGAACTTCCCGAGCGCACTTCCCGCCTGGGCGCCGGCGAACGGAGCCGTGATGAGAGCCATGGCGTTTCCGACAAAACCGGCGACCTTCCCCGCCCGCTCAAGCCCCTGACCGCACCTGCGGAAGGAGAACCAGCGCCGGAAGAACGACCGGTAAAAGCACTCGGCCCGACCGGGTGAACCCGAGAGCCATACTTCGTCCCGGGCATGTCCCAAAGCTGTGTGAGGCGACCGTAGATCGTCGTTGGACGCGTTGCCCCGTCGACGAACCAGTCGGTAATTTCCGGCAGATCGTTGCCGCGTCGACCAAACATCCGCCGGCCAAGCCATCGCGTAGCAGTTACGTCAACGATCGACTCTTGACTACATTCGTCGGTTTTCGCGTTGTGAAGAGGCTGAAAGAGCGCCGGAAGGCCGCTGCAGCCGCTCCAGAAGAACCGCTGAGAGGTAAGGAGAGCTTCGTAGTGAAGCATCTGGTGAGAGATGTGGCTCGCCTCGTGCCGGAGCTCGCCGAACAGACTCGGCTGTCGCGGCGCCACCCCCGCGGCAGCACCCAGCGCAGACCGGAGCGCGGCGACGGACGCCCGCAAATTCGCTTGGGCTCCTTCGAGGATCGCGTACGCCCTGGCCCGACCGTGTTCACCCGGATCGTACGAAGACACCGTGACGTGATGGGCTGCCGCAGCCTGCTGTTGCTGCTGCCAGAGCGCCGTCTCCTGCTGGGCCTGCCTGTAGGCAGCAATCGCGACACTCGCTTCGGACTGTGCCGATTCCAAAGCGCTCGCGTAGGTGCGCATCGCGCCCGCCGCCTGCGAGAACGCCTGCGCGGCACGTGTGTACATCCCGGGCTGCATTCCGACAGCTCCGCGGAAGGCGTCGGCGGCTTGTCCTTGCCAGCTTCCACCGTTGATGCCACGAAGCTGCGCGGACGACGACGAAAACCCACCGGCTAGCGTGTCGATCGTTCCGGCGGCTGCGCGAAGCGCGCCCGGATCACCCGGGATCAAATCGACCGGACGTACTCCGGGGTAGAAGCTCATCGCGCGGCCTCTGCTACAGCGCTATCCGCGTCCGAATACGCATTCGCGGCCAACCGGAGGAGCCGGGCAAGTCGCTCGCCATCTGCGTTCATAGAGTTGACTCCGTTCCTCCATGCATTCACGAAGTCGTTGATCGCCGCGGAGGCATCGCCGCTACCGGTCGCCCATCCGACCCCCGAAATCGAGCCGGACGATCCGGCGAACTCCTGCCCGGCGACCATCGACCGTTCGAGCTGGCCGGCCGCCGAAAGGAGTTCCCCAGGATCCGCTTTGATGAGCGCCATGTCCGTCTGACCGCGTGTGTCAGCGCGCGAACGAGCTCGCGATGCCCTGCTCGGTCGTCTCGTAGTTCGTCGCGGCCTGCTGAGTGAGGGTCGCGATGCCGGTAAGCGCCTCGTGGAGCTGCTTCGCGCTCGTCTGCCACTCATTCCACAAACCTTCGAAGCTGGCCTGCGCCGCTCCGACCCACTCGCCCTGCAGCGGGGAGACCTGGCTCGCAAGCTGCGAAAGCAGTCCGTCGATTGTGCCAGCGCCTTGTGTCAGCTGCCGGCTCACACCTGCCAGCTGCTCTGGGGTTACGGTAATGCCGCCCACAGTTCCCTCCTTGGTCGATTGTCAGCTCTGGACTCCGAGCTGCGACCGAGAATACGGATACCCCCGGGGAACAGCAAGCTCAAGACTGAAGGTTCAATGAGATTTCCATCTTCATTCAAGAGGCTAACTCGCACCTGTGACACGCCTGCCTCATTCTCAAGCGGGAACTGGGCACCGCACGGACGAAGCCTCCGCCGAAGAGGGGTACTGAGGCGGTTGAAACCTCACCTACGGCATCTCAAGTCCCTCTCGTGTGGAGACGGTATCCGAGGCCACGTGAACTCTCGACGATCTCGTCGGCTCCGTACGGCTCGAGCTTCTTCCGGATCTCCCAAAAGATCCTGTTCAAATCCTCTCGCGTGTGCAACGGCTCGTCGGCCCAAACCGCCTTCATCAGTTCGTCGTGAGTGCAAAGCACCGCAGATTCTCCCGCTTTGCCATTCCGTTCGGCCATATACCGAACGACCCTATGGGCTTGCGGGCGAACCGTGATCTCGTCGCGTTCGTTGCCTCGGATGACGTAGACCCTTCCGGTGTCGGTGTCATATTGGAGATACGCTGGCCGCGGAATGATCGAGGCGGCGCGCGTGCGTGCGGGGTCGTCGAGCCTGAACTCCCAGTACTTCGGAGTCTCCGGTGTCAACAGCCGCCCAGCCACACACACCACATCACCGTCTCGTAGCTCCTTTCGATCCGAGATCCGTTCCATCTCGCCACCGCGACGAACGAAGGTGCCGTTCACGCTGCCGTGGTCGGTGACAAACCACTTCGCACCGTCCCGCTCGAGGACGAAGTGTTTCTGCCGCGTAACGAGCTGTTGCGGGTCTGGCTCCAGGGCCAGATCGTTCAGATCCGCGAGCCTGCCTACCGTAAGTCGCTCTCCGGTGAGCTCTCTCGAGGCGTATGCCCGCCCGTCCGGATCTCTAACGACGAGGGTAGGGCTGACCACGACCCGCAAACTCTATCGACCCATTTTCCCACTGAACGTCGAGAGTGCAGCAACGAGGCCGTTCTTGCCAATCGGAGGACAGTCGATTGCCGACGGGTTCGTGTCGCGCGGATATCGCTTGACCGAATCGGCGAAGGGTCCGACCAGATCGGTTCGGGGCTATCGTCCGTACCGCAGCTCTTGGGCCGAGGAAATGCCTACAAGTTCGGAGCCCAGGTACGCTCAAGTCCCGGCGTGAGCGGGGAGTGACGCCGCTGCTGTAGCGGATCAACCTAGATTTCCCCACGCCGTCGTCGCCGCGCTTCTCCACCAATGCGGGCCGGTCAGTCAGCCGCCGCTGCCGCAGGCACGCGGCGTCTTGGGGCCGGAAGCCGGGACGCAGAGTTTCGTCTCGGTAACAGCACGGGGGTTGGCGCCCGCGAGCCCGATGACGACGAGGCGATCGTAGAACCCGATAAAACCCGGCTTCGTGACGGTCAGCGTGAAGGCGCTCGTTCGCGTGAGCCGGAGCCGCGGAAGGTTAGGGATTACGACCGTCCCTGCACCCCCGGCTGCCAGCGTCTCGTGCTGTGCGCAGCCCCGGATGCACCGGAACGTGATGCGTGCGCCGGCCGGGACTGGACCAACACGAATGTGCGAGAACACGACGGGAGTCGCAATTGTGTAAGTCGCCGTGAAGTGCACCTCTGGGGTGATCCGGCGCTTTGAGGAGTTACCCGCACCAGGGGAAGGGCCGCAGTCGGGTACGGCGGGATCGACGAACGGAGTGCCGCGGAGGCTTCCTGAGGTTTGGCCGTTGTTGTAGAACGCGTCCGCGGACGCGTAGTACTGCCCGTTCCATGGCGCCTGCGCGACGCGGTACCACCAGGAGTTTCCATTTGAAGTCTTCCAGCCGGTGAGTTTGCACGCGATTTGGACAGTGGCGTTGGCAGCGATCGTTTGCCCCGCGGTCCCGCCAGCGTTCAAATAGTTCGTCCAGGTATTCGTGGCGCCACCGGTCGTCTCAAGGTGGGCGGAAGGCGCCATTCGAGTGATCGTCTTGAGGGTCAGCCTCGTCAGTTCGGCACCGTCCGCGTTCATCACGTAGATCTCGGAGTGGCCGTCACGCTCGCCGGCGAAGGCGACCTTCTCGTTCTGCCCAGGGAAGGCGGCACCCGCCGCTCCCGCGCCCGCTCCCGCTCCTAGGAGCGCAACAACTGTGAGCAGAAGCGGAGCCGCGGTCGCTGCGCACACCCGCCGAAGCGATCTGAACGAAGCGGAGTTTCGCGGCCGAGTTCGTAGCTCAGTGATCCAGCCTCGTGACGTTGCCCCAAATCGCTTCCCGACACGAGTCACCCACAGTCCTCGTCTCCGAACCGCCGCACTTGCTGTCGTCAGGAGTATCAACACAAAGAAGGGGATTCACAAGGCAAAGAGCAAGCCTACGGAGCCTGGAACCCTGTTAGGTCCCAGCCCGTAGTGTACGAGCCGTTTGAGTTCTTTTCCGTCGCTGCTCTGGAGCGCGAGCCGTAGGTGAGCGGTGCTGCGAAAAGCGTCGTCTGGGTCGAGCCAAGCCGCTGCCCGGGGCTTGACCTTACTTTGGACGGACGATCGAGGCACGACAGAGTCCCCTCGTTCAAACTGAGGGCTCTTGATCAGCAGGGATTCATCTTGATTGTGGTGCTGGTCACCGTTGAGACCTGGCCGCCTGAGGCGATGGTTTGTATTCCAGGAGAGAACGTCTGCCCACAGGTGAGCTGCCCGTAGTCAAAGCTGGTCCCACCTACGGAGAAAAGCCTTTGGCCGTTGAGCCAAAGGTAGTAGCTTGATGCACCACTCACTGGGTTCCACGAAACAACCACGTCGTTCTGTGGACTGACGGTCGCCGTGACTCCAGTAGGCGCAGGGACCGAGCTCGGACAGGTCGTTGTCGAAAGCTGCGCCGTTGCGGTTGCTGACGTGTTTCCGGCCGAATCGAAGGCGTTGACACCCACCTGATACGTCGTGCCGCAGGTGAGTCCGCTTGCGACGTATCCGATCGAGCCAATACTCGGCACCGTCGTCCCTGCAGCGACGGTCGCGACCTTCGAGCCGTTGAGGAAAACGTTGTAGCCAGTTACTCCAACGTTGTCGGTTGAGACACTCCAATCCACGGTAAACGATGTCTCTCCAGGGAAGTCTCCAGTGACGTTTGTGGGGCTTGACGGCGCAGTTGTATCCGGTGGCGCCCCGGCGCAGGCGGGAGAGCTCACCGTGATCGTGGAAGTCGTGGAAATCTGTCCGCCTGTAGCCAGCGACTGAACGCCCGGACTGAATGACTTTCCGCAGTCGACTGGGCCGTAGTCGTAGCTCGTCGCCGTCGTGATGTCGATGCGATTGCTGTTAAGGTAGACGTTGTACCTCGGGCCCCCGGCGACGGCATTCCAGCTGAGCACGAGGTGATTCTGGGATCCAAATGTCGCTTTCAGACCGCTCGGCGCTGTGAGCGGCGTTGGCTCGACATTCCCACTCCCGCACGAAGCTGTCGCGATGGTCGTCGTCGATGTGTTTGACGTAATGCTGTTCGCGGCGACTGCGCGCACTCCAGGCGAGAACGTCTTTCCGCACGCGAGCGATCCATAGTCGAACTGCGTCGCTGTGCCGAGATCTGCCACCTTCTGTCCATCGAGATAGAGGGAGTAGCCGGTCGCACCTGCGACTGTGCGCCACGTGATGGATACGTCGTTGTTCGCGCCTAGGTTCGCGGTGACTCCCGTTGGTGCTGAGAGGGAGAGTGGAAGACTTGACGCCGGAGCCGAGGTTGACGGTGTTGTGTTAGTCGCTGTCGAGGGTGTCATAAGCGCCGGTGGCGGTGGAGCCGACGCCTGCGGGGAGTTCGTGACGACGTGTGGCGAGCCGCCCGTGTTCGTACATCCAGACACCGCAGTGAGGCCTCGGGTCGGCAGGCAGCTGTCCGTTTCCTTGTACACCGTTCTCGTACGGGGATTGGCGACGATCAGGATCTGTGCCAGAAAGCCATCCATGCCTGGTTTGGTCGCCTTAACCTGGATCACGGCTCCCCGTGGGATCTTGTGGTTCGCGAAGGCAGTGCTCGCGACCTGGGACGCACGAGTCACTCGAAGTTGCTCGTGAAACTGCATGTCTTGGTGCAGCGGATCGAGACGGTCGCGCCTGACGGAAGCCGCTCGACTTTCATCTGGAAGATCCAGATCCCGGATGAGTTCCGGGTAGATGCCCCACTTGCCATGAATGGCGGCGTGTATCTGCACTGCAGTACCCACGGTCGCTCACGGCCACCGAGCGACGCCACCAGCCCACCGCCAACTGCGACCGCGCTGATAGCGAGCACACGGATACACCAGCCGCAGACCCTCGCCATTTCGCGACTCTAGCGGACGGTGGGGGATCTTTCATCTTTCGCCGACTGTGATTGGGCGCTTAGGGCACGTCTTCAGCGAATGCCCCCGACAAGAATCGAACTTGTGCACGCGGTTTAGGAAACCGCTGCTCTATCCACTGAGCTACGGGGGCAAAGCGCTGATTTCCAGGGATTTCCGCAGCGCAACAACGATTCTAGCTTGGTCGAGTGAGCACTCGACCGGGCCAAGGGATCGAGTGAGGTTGTTCGGGATCGCCGGTTCGGCTCGTTGCCGGTTGCGCTCCAGGTGCGCGCAGTCGCGGGAGATAGTCGGAGTGTGCCGCTCCGGAGCCAGCCACACCCGAGGCCAACGTATAGATTTTTCCTACGTATACTTCGGGTTTCTCTATGCCGAAAATCGAGTCGTCGGTAGAGATGAACCGGGCGATCGAGTTTCAAGGGCGCGGCCGCTGCTCATGGTTGTCGCAACGGTCGAAAGCTGTGTGGAAGGAGCAGGGATGAGCGAAGAAAGGAAGCGCACGGAAGATCCAGAGCGGTTCCATCAGCGGCAGATGACCCGTCTGGGGTTGTTGAAGGCCGGCGCGGCCGTAGGGGTTGCCGGTGCGGCGGGTGGTCTCGCAGGCGCTGGGCCCGCGGAGGCCAAGACCGCCGCAGAGCCGCCGGCCCTTCGGTTTCTCACGCAATGGGAGTTCGATTACGTCACGGCAATGGCCGAGACGATCTGGCCGACCGACAGCGCCGGCCCGGGTGCCCGCGTCGCCGGAGTCGGCTACTACGTCGACGGGCAGCTCGCAGGCAGTTGGGGACAAGGCCACCGCTTCTACCTGAACGGGCCGTTCTACACGCCGGTGGATACCGGTCACGGCTGGCAGATCCCGATGACGCCGGCCCAGGTCTACCGGGCGTTCTTGCCCGGATACGACGTCTACTGCAAGTCGGTGTACGGCAACCCTTACCCGGTCCTCCCGGCCGCGAGCCAGACATTGGCCATGACCGACCTCCAGACGGGGAAGGCGTCGATCCCGCTTGCGGGCTCCACCGCGTTTGCCAGCAATGACTTCTATGCCATGTTCCGGCAGAACGTTCTCGAGGGAATGCTCGCCGATCCCGCCTACGGCGGCAACATCGACATGGTTGGTTGGAAGTGGGTCGGCTTTCCGGGCGACCCGATGCGTCGCGGCGACGTGTACGCCGACTACGTCTTCAGCAACAAGCCGTATCCGTACGAGAAGAAGCCTCTCCCGCTCGGATCGAAAGCGGCGAAGGCCGGAACGCAGAACGGTGCCGCCGCATCGGACGCGCCCCCTGCCAACGCCTCGACCAATACCGGTCCGCTTTCGGGAGGTGGATGAACATGGCGAACAAGAAGACAGATGTCGTCATCGTCGGCGTTGGCTGGGTTGGCGGAATCATCGCGGCCGAGTTGACGAAAGCCGGATTGAACGTTGTCGGGTTGGAACGCGGTCACGATCGCAGCGTCGGTGACTGGGCCGACGACCACGACGAGCTCCGTTACGCCATTCGATACGAGCTCTTTCAGAACACTGCGAACGAGACCTGGACCTTCCGCCACAACGTCCAGGAGAACGCCATGCCTATGCGTCAACTTGGCGCGTTCCTGCCCGGCACCGGAGTCGGTGGGGCGGGTGTGCACTGGAACGGGCAGACCTGGCGCTTCCATCCGCGCGACTTCACGATCCGCTCGAGCACGATCGATCGGTACGGCGCGTCGGCGATCCCGCCCGGGATGACGATCCAGGACTGGGGGATCACCTACGACCAGCTCGAGCCCTACATGGACAAGTTCGACTACATGGCCGGGATCGCGGGCAAGGCCGGGAACCTGAACGGCAAGATCATCCCCGGCGGGAACCCGTTCGAGGGACCCCGGTCGCGCGAGTTCCCCGTCAAGCCTCCCCCGGACACGGAGGTCGGCGCGATGTTCCGGACGGCCGCGGAGAAGCTCGGCTACCACCCCTTCTTCGCCCCGACCGCGAACCTCCCGAGTGCCTACACCAACCCGGACGGAATCTCGCGAGGGAGCTGTACATATTGCGGCTTCTGCGAGCGGTTCGGCTGCGAGGTCGGCGCCAAGGCGGACCCGACGACGACGGTGATCCCGGTCGCGCTCAAGACCGGGAAGTTCAAGATCATCGACTACGCGACTGCGTTCGCGATTCGAAACGACGGGAAGACCGGCCAGAGCGTTCTCTACTACGACAGCATGGGGCAGGTCCAGGAGCAGCCGGCAGACATCATCGTGATGGCCGCCTATGTCTTCAACAATACGAAGACGCTGCTGATCTCGAAGCTCGGCAAGCCGTACGACCCGGTCACGAATACCGGCGTCGTCGGCAAGAACTACGCCTACCAGACCGGCGGTGGAGGAGCGACCGGCTGGTTCAACAACAAGTCGTTCAACCGGTATATGGGCTCCGGAGCGAATGCCGTCGCAATCGACGACTTCAACGCGGACAACTTCGACCACACCGGGCTCGGCTTCCTCGGAGGTGGATCGATCTCGGTCGGGCAGAGCGGCGCACGTCCCATCCAGAGCCTGACCACGCCACCGGGGACGCCTGCGTTCGGCAGCGCCTGGAAGCAGGCGATCCAGAAGTACTACAAGAACGTGATCAGCGTCGGCTTCCAGGGGGAGTCACCCGCCTACCAGTACCACTACCTCGACCTCGATCCCAACTACCGTGATCGGTACGGTCAGCCGCTCCTGCGAATCACGTTCGACTGGGAGCCGAACGAGCGCGCGATGATCGCCTACGCCGGCACGAAGACGCTTCCGATCATGCAGGCGATCGGGCCGGACATCATCTCTGGGGGGCCCGGCGCACTCCCGGCGCACTTCGACACGAGCACCTACCAGTCGACCCACAACACCGGCGGGACGATCATCGGAGCGGACCCGAACACCTCCGTCGTCAACAACTACCTGCAGATGTGGGACGCCGAGAACGTGTTCGTTGTCGGAGCATCGAACTTCCCGCAGAACGCCGGCTTCAACCCCACGGGCGTCGTAGGCGGCCTCGCCTATCGCGCCGCCGAAGGGATTCTCAAGTACCACCAGAAAAGCGGGAGTCTCGTATGAGCGAGCCGGCCGGACCCGAAGAGACAGTTGACGAGAGCCCTGATGCCGTTCAGCGCTTCCCCGATGCGCCGCCTGGCGATCTCGTTCACTACGAGAACCAGTGGGTCGCCGTTCGTGGGGGCGAGGTGATCGCCAATGCCGACGACGAGGAGACGCTTCGGTCGAATCCGAAGGTCGAATCGGGCGATCTCGTGTATCCGATCGGTGAGCCGCCGTCGGGGTTCTACCTGATCAATGTCTAGTCAACCTCTGGGGCGTCGGCAGCGGCCGACGCCCCAGAGGTGGCGCTGTCGATCGGCCTACACGGTTAGCGCGCTCTTCATGTGCCTCCTCCTCGGGGGCCTCTCGAATCCTGCGCAGGGCAGTCGAAGCGACGGAACGATCGGCCCTGGGGAAGCGCACGCAGTCCTCATGCGGTCGGGCTCCAGAATCGAGTTCACGATCGCGCCGAACCTGGGCGGGCGCATCGCGAGCAGCTTCAGGCTCGAGCTCACCCGAGGAGGTCGCCCGATCCCCGCAACCGTCTCTGCCACGTTCACCATGAGCTCGATGCCGATGCCCTCGCTTGGCTTGCGGCTCAAGCAGACCGCCCCCGGCATCTATCAAGGATCGGGTGAAAAGCTCACGATGCCCGGGCGTTGGCAGATTCGGATTCACATCGCCGAACATCACGCACAGCCGCTCGACGTTGTGTTTACGGACATCGCAGCAGTTGAATGACGCGTGGTGAGCGCCGGCTGGCTGTTCAGGAAACCGCTGCTCTATCCACTGAGCTACGGGGGCGGGGTCGAGTCAGTGTAAAGGCCGGGATCCGGGATCGATCGGCCCGATACCCACCCTGGGCGGCCAGGCGCGAGCGTTACCGGCGTCCGGGATGGGTCGATCGGCGTGTCGTCGAGCAGTGATCCGGGGACCGGCTGACTCGGCCAAGGCCGGGAGCTCGAGCGCATCGCGTTCGACCATCCCGTGCTTCGGATCGACCATTGAGGTCGGATGGTTTGCGCCACCTCCGCCTTGAGAGGACGATGTAGTCCATGAGGCGTACGTTCGTCGCTGTGCTCGTGATCGCTGCGAGCGCTCTTGCGCCGCTCGCGATCACCGCGTACTGGCTGAAGGGGACACTCTTCGATACGCACCAGTACGTCGTCACGGTGACGCCGCTCAGCTCCAACCCGGCGATCGACGACGCCGTCGCGAGCCGCGTCACCGACGCGCTCCTCCAGAATGTCGACCTCGCGAAGGTGCAGGCCGAGCTTCCGAAGCACACGCAGTTCCTCGGGCTTGCGCTGACCGCGGGGGTGCGCGACTACACCCAGGAGCTCGTCGTGAAGTTCCTGCAGACCTCGGAGTTCCGAAAGTTATGGGTCATCGCGAACACCGAGGCGCACGACGCGCTCGTCGCGGTGATCGAGGGGAAGCAGACCGCGCTCGTCTCCCCCGACGGAAGCGTGGACATCGACCTGTCGAGCATCGCCACTCACGCGCGCCAGGCGATCGGGCTCGCCGGGCTCGACCTCTACGACAAGACTCGCCCGGCGGCGATCGTCCACCAGAAGTTCGTCATCGTGAAGCCGAAGTCGCTCGGACGGATCCGCTGGGCCGCCACGACGCTGAAGCGGCTCGCGATCGTCCTCCCGGTTGCGGTGCTCCTCCTGGCCGGCCTCGCCCTCACCGTCTCGCGCGAGCGCCGGCGCACCATGTTCTGGCTGGGCGGCGGCCTCACGGCGGGAGCGATCGCGGGGCTCGTCCTCGTGGCCTTCGGGCGGAGGTACTACCTCGACAACATCGTCGGGCCGGACGTCCCCGGAGACGCAGCGCGCGCGCTCTACGACACGCTGCTCCGGAACCTCCGCTTCGACCTTGAGCTCGCCATCCTCGCCGGAGTGCTCATTGCCGGCGGCGCCGCGCTCGCCGGGCCCTCGCGCGTCGCCGTCGGGATTCGCTCGCGATCGCTGGCGTCGGCCGGCGCCATGGCGGACAGCGCCGCGGGGCAGAGCGTGTCGGTCAACTGGATCGCAGCGAACAAGGGGACGCTCCGCACGATCACCTTCATCGGCGCACTGATCTACCTCGCAACCGCGAGCGGCCTGACGCTCGCGTCGTTCGTCGCGCTCGTGATCGTCGTGCTCCTCGTCCTCGGCGGCCTCGAGATTCTCTCCCGGCCACGCCGAGCCGGGCTACCGTGAGCCGATGAGCTCCGACCAGGACGCCAGGCCCTACGGGCGACGGGCGTTCCTGGTGCTGCTCGCCGGCGGCCTCACCTCGTTCGCGTGGGCCGCGAAGGTCAGCGGCGTCCTCTCCCCGTTCACCTCGGCGTTCTCGCAGGCCCTCGGGAACCTCTTCCCGGTCGGCGGCTGGCGGATCTACACGATCTCCGGCTCGATGCCGATCTTCGATCCGAAGGAATACCGCCTCGAGATCGGCGGCCTCGTCCGCAAGCCGCAGAGCTTCACCTACGAGCAGCTGCTCGCCCTCCCGCGCGCCCATCAGGTCTCGACGTTCCACTGCGTCACCGGCTGGACCGTCCACGACGTCCACTGGTCCGGCGTCCGGCTCGGCCAACTACTCGATCTCGTCGAGCCGCTCCCAGGTGCCAGGGCGCTCCGCTTCGACTCGCTCGAGCAGCCCTACAACGACTCGCTGACGATGCAGCAGGCAAACCTCCACGACGTGATGCTCGCGCTGGAGATGGACGGGCAGCCGCTCTCCCGGCCGCACGGCTCGCCGGCGCGCGTCGTGATCCCGGAGATGTACGGGTACAAGGGCGTCAAGTGGCTGACGAAGATCGAGCTCGTCGACCACCAGCCGACCGGCTACTGGGAAGGGCTCGGCTACGACCAGGACGCGTGGGTCGGCCGCTCGAATGGCTACGGCCTCTAGCGCTTCCCCGCGCCGCATCCGACGCTGGGGCCGCACCGAGCGCGCCGTTCACTGGATTCACGCGACGGCGTTCTGCGTGCTGCTCGCAACGGGGCTCTGCCTCTACCTGCCGAGCCTGGCCGAGGCCGTCGGCCGCCGCCCGCTCCTGAAGACGATCCACATCTACACGGCAATCGCCTGGGCAATCGCGCTCGTCCTCGTCTTCGCGCTCGGCGACCGGCGTGCGCTCCGGCGGACGGTGCACGAGGTCGACACCTTCGACGCCGACGACCGCGCCTGGCTCCGTGGCCGGCACGCGCCGCAGGGCCGGCTGAACGCGGGGCAGAAGCTGAACACGATCGCGACCGCGGCGTTCGCGATCCTGTTCGCGATCAGCGGCTTCTTCCTCTGGTACGGCGAGCGCGACACGCGCTTTCGGCTCGCCAACGCCTTGCTCGTCCACGATTACCTGATGTACGTGTCGCTGATCCTCTTCCTCGGGCACCTTGCGTTCGCCGTCATCCTCCCGAGCACCCGCCACTCGCTGAACGGGATCACGCGTGGCTGGGTTCGCGAGGACTGGGCCGCCCGCCGACACCGTAAGTGGGTTGCCGAGGAAAGCGCCACCGGTGACGAAATGTTCCCATCGTGACTGCGCAGGACGGGATCGACCCGGATCTACTGCCACTCGAGGAGCTCGCCGACTGCGCCGCGACGGTGCTCGCGGCCGACGGCAAGCGGATCCTGTCCTACGGCCCCGGCGCCGGCTACACCCCGCTGCGCGAGCTGATCGGCGAGTGGTTCCGCGTCCACCCGGGGCGGGTGGTGATCACGAACGGATCGCTCCACGCGCTCTGGCTGCTCGTCAGGCTGTTCCCACCAGGTGCAACCGTCGTCGCCGAGTACCCCGTTCACGACCGCGCCGAGCGGGTGCTCCTCGACGCGGGCGCCGTGCTCACGAGCGTCGAGGTCGACCGCGACGGGCTCGTCGTCGATCAGCTGCGCCAGCAGCTGACCGAGTACCTGCGGCCGTCGTTCGTCTACACCCTCCCGACCTTTCACAACCCGACCGGCGCGGTGATGTCCGAGCCACGGCGACGCGCAATCGTCGAGCTGGTCGCCGAGCACAACCGGATCCAGCCCGAGAAGATCGCGATCGTCGAGAACGATTGCTACGCCCTCACCCGCTTCGACGGGGAGCGACTGCCGACGCTGTTCGACGCCTCCGGTGGGACGACGGTGTACCTCTCGTCCTTCTCCGCAACCGTCGCTCCGGGGCTTCGCGTCGGCTGGATGATCCTCCCCGACCACCTGGCGGCCCGGGCGGGCGAGCTTGCGGGCTCGACGTCGATCACGCCTGTGCAGCTCGGGCAGGCGGCGGTGTTCGAGCTGATCCGCCGAGGTAGCTTCGAGTCGAACCTGATGCAGCTCCGGTACGCACTCAGGCTCAGGCGCGACTCGATGGTGGCCGCGCTCGGGGCGTACCTCCCAGACGCGCTCTGGACGACGCCCGCGGGCGGCATCTTCATGTGGATCGAGCTCCCTCCCGGCACCGACAGCCGCGCGCTCGTGCAGAAGTCGGGGGTGCGGTTCGCAGAGCCGGGCACGAGCTTCTCGTCCACCGCCAACCGCGTCCGCCTCTCGTTCGGCGCCGTCTCCCCGGCCGAGATCGTTGCCGGTCTCGAGGCGCTCGCGGCCGCCCGCCGGCTCTAGGTTCTAGGACGTCGACGTGCAGCCGGCGCGCGCCGGCGACGGAAGTTCCGTTAGCCCTCGACGGGCTGCCAGCGGAAGCCGCGGAGCGCGCCGATCAGCCCGACGACGCCCCACGCGAGGACGACCGTCACGGCGGTCGTGTCCGACCAGATGTGCTCGCCGCGCAGCATCACGTTCCGGACGAGCTCCGTGTAGTGCGTGAGCGGCAGGATCAGGGCGATCACGCGCAGGAACTCGGGGTAGGACTTCGGCGTGAAGAACGTGCCCGAGATGATCGCGACGGGCAGGAAGATCGCGTTGATCACTGCCGAGGAGCCCTCGGCAGTGCGCACGAGCCCGGTTACACCGATACCCATCGCGGCAAAGCAGGCGGCGCCCAGTACGAGCACGGCGAGCAGCGACAGGAGCTGGGTGGGGACCGCGACCGAGTAGAGCAGCCGGCCGATCACGATGATCGTCGCGGACTGGAGCACGATCACGAAGAACGTCGAGGTGAGAACGGCGGCCAGGAACGCCGGGGCGGGGAGCGGTGTCGAGCGGATCCGCTTGAGGATCCCCGACTCCCGCCGCACGACGAGCGTGATCCCGAGGCCGGCGAAGCACGTTGCCGCGAGCCCGTAGCCGATCATCCCTGCCTCCAGGAATGCTGCGCCGCGGATGTTGTGCTCCTTCTTGATGTGCGTGTCGCCGTAGACGGCGCAGAAGATCACGAACAGGATCACCGGCAGGAAGAAGGTGAAGAACGCGGCCTCGCGGTTGCGCCAGAACAGCCGCTGCTCCGTGCGCACCTCGTGGAGGAACAACCTCGAGCCTACGCTCATGCCGGCGTCTCGGCGGCCGGCTCGGTCTCTTCGTCGGCAGTCAGCTCGAGGTAGACGTCCTCGAGCGTCGGGCGCTTGACCTCGAGTCCGTCTAGCTCTTCGCCGCGCTCGAGCGCCTCGGAGGTCAGCTCGTGCAGGCGGCGGGTGGGATCGGTGGTCGTCTCGACGACGAGCTCGCCGCCGCGCTTGAAGCGGATCTCGGTCAGTGCACTCTCACCGGTCAGCTCCGCCGGCGTGCCGACGCGGATGATCCGTCCCTCGCGCAGCACCGCGACGCGGTCGGAGAGCTGCTCCGCCTCGTCCAGGTAGTGAGTGGTGAGCAGGATCGTCGTGCCGAGCGAGCGGAGGTTCCGGATCGTCTCCCAGGCGGCTCGGCGCGCGCCCGGGTCGAAGCCGGTGGTCGGCTCGTCGAGGAAGAGCAGCTCCGGATCGCCGATCAGCCCAAGGCCGAGGTCGAGCCGGCGCTTCTGGCCGCCGGAGAGCGTGCGGCAGCGGGCGTTCGTCTTCTCCGTGAGCCCGACGATCTCGATCACCTCGTCGGGGTCGCGCGGCTTCTCGTAGTAGCCGCGCGAAGACCTGCAGGCTCTCCCGCACCGTCAGTCCCGGGTAGAGCGACGAGGACTGGAGGACGACGCCGACCCGCTCGCGCCAGGCGCCGGTGGCCTTCTGCGGGTCGGCGCCGAGCACCTCGACCTCGCCCGCGTCCCGCTTGCGGTAGCCCTCGAGGATCTCGATCGTCGTCGTCTTCCCGGCCCCGTTCGGGCCGAGCAGCCCGAAGACCTCGCCGGCTGCGATCTCGAAGTCGATGCCCCGGACGGCCTCGTGCGAGCCGTAGCTCTTGCGAAGCCCCGTCACCCGGACCGCTGTTCCCGCCGCTTCCATGGAAGGCAAGCCTAGAGGTCCGAGCGCTGATGCCAATTCGAGTACGGCGAGCGAGCGGGGACCTTACGCTAGGGGTGCACATGCCACGTCGCGACACGGTCGGGACGCTCGTCGCTTACACGCTCGTCTCGTTCCTCTACTTCGGGCTGCCGATCGCGACCCACCCGGGACGGTACGAGATCGGCAGCGGAACCGACCCCAATCTGTTCGTCTGGATGTTCGCATGGTGGCCGCACGCCATCTCCCTCGGGGTGAACCCTTTCCATTCCTCCGCAATCTGGGTGCCGGGCGGCTACGACCTGGCCTGGACGACGTCGGTCCCCGGGCTTGCCGTCATCTTCGCCCCGCTGACGCTGGCCGCCGGCCCGGTTGTCGCTTTCAACGTCGCGACCATCCTGATGCCGGCTTTCGCCGCCTGGACCGCCTATCTCCTCTGCCGCCACGTCACGAACCGGGTTTGGCCGTCGCTCGTCGGCGGCTATCTCTTCGGCTTCTCGTCCTACATGCTCGGACAGCAGATCGGCCACCTGCACCTGACGTCGGTCTTCCTACTCCCGCTCGTGGCACTCGCGGCTCTTCGCTACGTCGAGGGCTCGCTGGGTGGCCGCGGCCTCGCGATCGCCCTCGGCGCGCTGCTCGGCATGCAGGCCTGGTTCGCGGCCGAGGTGCTGCTCACGACCGTGCTTGCGCTCCTCGCTGGGCTCGCGCTCGCCTATCTCGTCGCGCCCGAGCGCCGTCCGCGCCTCCGCAGCGCGGGCCTACCACTCGTGGGAGGAGGCGTGATTGCGTTCGCCCTCGCGAGCCCGTTGCTCGTGGCGATGCTGACCGAGCTCGGCCGCCGTCCCGCGAACGAGCCGGGACGCTATCCGATCGACCTCCTCGACCTGGTGGTCCCGACCGGGACCGCGCTCGTGAGGTGGGGGACGGGTGGCATTTCGAGCCGGTACCTCGGCAACGCAGCCGAGACGGGGGGATACCTCGGCTTGCCGGTGATTGCGATGCTCGTCCTCTACGCCAGACGCAACTGGCGGGCACCGGCGGGCCGGTTCCTTCTCCTCGCCGCCGCGCTCTGCCGCGGTCGCGGCGCTGGGGACGGCGCTCTACGTGGACGGCCGGCGCATCATCCCGTTGCCGTGGGCTCTGGCCTCACACGTCCTGCTCCTGCACAGCCTCTTGCCGCCGCGGCTGATGGTGTTCTCGACGCTCGCCGTCTCCGTGATGGTGGCGTGCTGGGTCGCGAGGACTTCGCACCGCCGCCTCGCAGTCGTGCTCCCGGTCCTGGCCGTCGGCTTGCTGCTGCCGAGGCTCGGAGCCGGCTACTGGAAGCAGGCTCCCGTCAGGCCCGCGCTCTTCGTGCACTACAAGCAATGCCTCGTGCAGGGCGAAAGCGTTCTCGCCCTGCCCTACAACGGGCTCGGGGACTCGGATCTCTGGCAGGCGGAGTCCGGCTTCTACTTCAAGCTGGCCGAGGGATACGTCGCCACGTCGGCTCCGCCGGCGTACAGCGATCCCGCGGAGGGCGCTCTCTGGTACGACGACCTGAACGTTCCCGGGAGCTCGCCGGATGAGGTGGTCGGGTTTGCCCGCTCGAAAGGCGTGACCGTGATCACCGTCAACCGTGCCGGCGACGACGGCTGGACGCAGTACTTCGAGCGCGCGCTTCCGCCGCATCCGGTCGGGGACGTAACCGCATTCCTGCTCGAGCCGGGGCCGGAGACGTCAGCGGCATGCCGCGCGGCGGTGGCGGGCTAACGGGACACGTCCCGGGACAGTCCCCGTAACGGAAGTGTGACGCGATTACGGCTGCCGGGCTCTGTTACCGGCGATACCGGGCAAATCGGCGGCGGCCGTCCGGACATGTCCGGGGACAGTCACCGTCACGGAAGTGTCACGGCGAGCGCGGCTCACAGCTCGAGCTCGGCGAAGCTGGCCGTGGGGAACTGGCGCTCCTCGCCCGTGAGCTCGAGGACGATCTCGCTGCAATCGGGCTGGTGGCCGACCGCGATCACCGTGTCGCCGCGGCCTTCGACTGCGGCACGGAGCGACTCGACGGTGGCGCCCGGCGCGAGGCCCTCGGCGACCGCCGGCGAGAGGCCCGCTGCGGAGGCGATCGCCGCCGCAGTCTCGCGCGCCCGCAGCAGCGGGCTCGAGACCACGGCGTCGGGCTGACGCTCCGCGAGCAGGTCGCCGAGCAGGCGCGCGGCCTCCTGGCCGGAAGCGGTCAACGGCCGCAGAGCGTCGGGACGGCCCGGTGCCGCATTGGCATGGCGAACGAGGATCACACGCACCACGGGCAAGGATAGAGTCGAAACCGATGCGCACCCTCCGTTACGTCGTCGCCGACGTCTTCACCGACACGGCGCTGCAGGGAAACCAGCTCGCGGTGTTCACGGACGCGCGCGATCTCGACCCGCTGACGATGCAGGCGCTGGCGAAGGAGATGGCCTTCTCGGAGACGGTGTTCGTGCTGCCGCCTCGTTCCGGGGACGCCGATGTGCGGATCCGGATCTTCACGCCGGTGAACGAGCTTCCGTTCGCGGGCCACCCGACGCTCGGCACGGCATTCGTCCTCGGCGGGCCCTTGCAGAAGATGATCCTGCGGATCGAGACCGACTCCGGTGTCGTCCCGGTCGAGCTCCAGCGGGAGGGCGCCGCGATCCGGTTCGGCTGGATGGATCAGCCGATCCCGAAGTGGGAGACCTTCGAGCGCGCGGACGAGCTGCGTCGCGATGCTCGGCCTCGAGCGCTCCGGCCTGCCGGTCGAGCTGTACCACCTCGGCCCGAGCCACGTGTACGTCGAGCTCGAGTCCGCCGAGCAGGTCGCCGCGCTCGTACCGAACTTCGACGGCCTCGTCGGAGTCACCGACGCCGGCGTCAACTGCTTCGCCCGCGAAGGCGCCAACTGGAAGACGCGCATGTTCGCGGCGGGCGACGGGGTGCCCGAGGATCCAGCGACGGGATCGGCCGCAGGCCCGCTCGCAATCCACCTCGCACGCCACGGCCGGATCGCCTTCGGCGAGGAGATCGAGATCTCGCAGGGGATCGAGGTCGGGCGGCCGTCGAAGCTCTACGCCCTGGTCGAGGGCGAGGGCGACCGGATCGACCGCGTGCGGGTCGGGGGCTCGGCCGTGATCGTCGCGCGCGGCGAGTTCAGGATTCCCTGAGCGCGACCGCCTCGATCTCGGGCAGCTCGAACGGCAGCGCAGTCCAGAAGACCCCGCCGTTCGACGAGACATAGAGCCGGTTTCGCGCCGCGAACGCGAGGATGTCCGGGTTCCAGTCGGCGATCGCGACGGCCTTTCCCGCCGGTAGCCCGCGGCCCGACTCCCGCCAGGTCGTGCCGGCGTCGTACGACACGAGCATCGGCGGGCGTGAGTCGACGACCACGACGACCGTCGATCCCGCCTCGGCCGCGGCGATCACGCGCGGCAGGTTGAGACGTGGAGCGGAAGCGGGCTCGAACGGATCGGCCGCCACGACCTCCCCCTCGTCCGGGTCGACGGCGAACGTCCCGCCGGCGGTTGCCGCCAGGACGATCATCCGGACTCCGCGAGCATCGCCGCGACCACCGCGGTGGCCCGGCGAGCGGCAGCGGCGGGCGCGAATCCGGCCGACCGCGCGGAGAGATACGACACGCAGAACGCATCGCCCGCCCCCGTCGGATCGCGGTCGATCGCGAACGCGGGCACGTGATCGACCCGGCCGTCCGCGTAAACGGTGGCGCCGCGCGCGCCGTGGGTGACGAGCAGCTCGCGAACGCCCAGAGCGAGCGGGTCGCCCAGCGCCTCGGCCTCCTCCTCGCTCAGCTTGAGCACCCAGACGTGGCGGAGCATCGCCGGGTCGAAGTCGGCGTCGAGCTCGAGCAAGCCGGTCGCCCCGGGCCGGACGAGCCCCTGCCCGTCGAGCGAGAGCCGCCGTCCGCGAGCCGCCGCGGCCAGGGTCTCGGCGGGGAAGTCGGTTCGGGCGAGCGGTGCTACGTGCACCCACCGCACGTCATCCGCGAGCACGGGCAGGTCCTCGGGGAGCCAGGTGTCGCCGAGCGAGCGCACCGTCATCGAGCCGGTGATCGCCCTCGTAGGAGATCTCGAATCCGGCCGTGTGCTCACCCGGCACGTAGCGCACGGGCGTTCCGAGCGCGACGAGCGGCGGCAGCAGCTCGGCCCGATCATCGATCGCGCAGCGGGCGTAGATCACGGCCGGCGTTCCGAGCTGTTGGAAAGCGCGGGCGGCGTGGAACGGCGCGCCGCCGGTCCGCGGCGGGAGGCCCGGCAGGAAGTCGCGCGCCAGGTTGCCGAGCAGCGCGATCATGCGCGCGCCGGCACCGAATCCGGTCTGCCGGCGGCGAGGACGGCCACGTAGGTGAGCCCGAACGCGAGCGCGAAGCTCGGCAGCGAGGCGCCGCCCCACGGCAGCGAATGCGGGTCGGTGTGCGCCACGAGCCGCGTCCACCACGCGGGGCCCTCGGGATACAGCCACTGGTAGAGGCAGAAGCCGGCGATCCAGGCGACGACCGGTGCGACGCGGATCTCGGGCCCGGCGAACACGTCCTCGCGAGCGTAGTGGCGCCCTGCAAGCAGCCAGTCGGCGAGCAGCACCCCGAACAGCGGCACGAAGAACGAACCGAGCAGGAACAGGAACGGCTGGTAGTTCCGAAGGTCGATGAGGAGCGCCCCGATCGTGGCGACCCCCGCCGTCCCCGCTATCAATGCTCGCTGCGGCACCTCCGGCAGGAGATTCTGCAGTGAGACGGCGCCCGAGTACACGTTCGCGAACGCCTCGTCGCTCTCGTCCACGGTCAGCGCCAGCAGCGCGAGCACGCTCGCGGCCCCGCCCGCGGCGATCGCCGTCAGGAGCCCGGGCGCGTCGCCGATCGAGCGCGACATCGCGATCACCGCGCCCAGCCCGAACAGCGGGATCGTCGGCACGAAGTAGCCGAGCCCCGCCCCCCAGAACCCGGCCGAGCGCGTCCGCGAGAAGCGGGTGTAGTCGGCGACGAGCGGCGTCCACGAGATGATGCTCGCGAGCACGAGGTCGAACCCGGGCCAGAAGGCATGCGACCCCGGCCGGTGCCAGAGCGCATCGACGCTCCGGCCGTGCAGCGACCACCAGCACAGGTAGAGCAGTGAGGCCACGACGACCCAGACCGCGAACTTCCGCACGTACCGGCGCACGAAGCCGACCGGCCCGAGCAGCGCGAGCGCCGTCGCGATCAGGCCGAACGCGATCTTCCAGAACGAGGTGCCGCCGAAGCCGAGCACCTGCTTCGAGAGGGCGCTCGCCCCGGTCGCGATCACGATCAGCTCGAACACCGACCAGCCGAGGCACTGCACGATGTTGAGCCCCGTCGGGAGGTAGGAGCCGCGCCGCCCGAGCGGCGCCCGCAGGAGCACCATCGACGGCACCCTCGCATCGGCCCCGATCAGGCCCCCCGTGCCGAGCATCAGGTTGCCGACGATCGCGGCCGCCACGATCGCCCCGATCGCCACCGGCAACGAGAGCGCGAGGCCGCCGTCCGGGTACGGCAGCACGAGGAACGCCCCGGCCACGATCACGAGCAGCGAGACGGACAGGTTCGCCCAGAGCAGAAACCCGTCGAATTTCCCGAGCACGCGGAGCCGCGCCGGCACCGGCTCGATCCCCCACTGCGGTGCGTCCTCCAACAGCCTCCCTTCGCCGGCATGACCCGGATCAGGTTCTACGGGTGTGATCTCAGCCGCCCCGCGGGCGGCACCCCGGCTTGCGGGAATCTACTGAATTGGATATGTCGTTCGGAAAGTTCTTACCTTTACGTTCTTACCGGAACACGCTATCTTGTCTTCGGGTTGAACGTCCGCCTGCGCATCGCCGTGCTCCTCCCGATCGCTGCCATCATGGCCGCGGTTGCCGTCGGGTGCGCGCTCGCCGCGCGCGGCTCGACCACGACGCACGTCGCCGCGGGAACGGGCACTCCGAGCCAGCTCGAGATCGGCAAGCAGCTCTACCGCAAGTACTGCGGCCAGTGCCACGCGCTGATCGCGGCCCTCGCCGCCGGGTTCGGCATCCGACAAGGGCCTCGGCACCGACGGCGGCCCGAGCTTCAACAACCTCAAGGTTCCGTACAACCTCAGCATCGTCGCCGTCACCGAGCAGTTCGGCGGCCACGAGCTCGTCGTCAAGCGGATGACCTGGGAGCAGCTCGGCCAGGTGTCGCGCTTCGTCGCCGCTGCGACCCGCACCAACCCGTACCTCGCGCGTATCTCCGACGGCTGATTCGGCCTAGCGCTCCGCGCTGAGCCGCCGCAGGACGTACGGCAGGATCCCGCCGTGCTTGACGTACTCGCGCTCGCGCGGGGTGTCGAGACGGAGGATCGCGGTGAACGCGGTGCCCGCCGGCATCGACCGTGATCTCGCGCGCATCGCCGCCCTGGAGGCCGCGGAACGCGAACACCTCCTCGCCGGTCAGCCCGAGCGACTCGCGGGACTCGCCGGGCGCGTACTGCAGCGGGAGGATGCCCATCATCAGCAGGTTCGAGCGGTGGATCCGCTCGTAGCTCTCGGCGATCACGGCGCGGACGCCGAGCAGGCCCGGGCCCTTCGCCGCCCAGTCGCGCGACGAGCCGGAGCCGTACTCCTTGCCCGCGAGGACGACCAGCGGCGTTC
This sequence comes from uncultured Actinomycetota bacterium, assembly GCA_963775355.1. Lineage (GTDB taxonomy): Bacteria > Actinomycetota > Thermoleophilia > Gaiellales > Gaiellaceae > PALSA-600. The sequence continues at coordinate 35,027 of CAVZJA010000020.1, forward strand.
CGTCGGCCAGGTAGCGCTCGGACGCGTCGAAGATGGACATCTCCTCGCCCGACGGGAAGTGCTTCGTCCACGTCCCTTCGGAGCCGGGAACGAGCAGGTTCCGAAGCCGGACGTTCGCGAACGTCCCGCGCACCATCACCTCGTGGTTCCCGCGGCGCGAGCCGTAGGAGTTGAAGTCGCGCAGCTCGACGCCGTGCTCCGTCAGGTAGCGCCCGGCCGGGGAGTCGAGCCTGATCGCGCCCGCCGGCGAGATGTGGTCGGTCGTGACCGAGTCGCCGAGCGAGACCAGGCAGCGGGCGCCCTCGATGTCGGCGATCGCGCCCGGCTCGCAGCTCGAGGCCGTCGAAGTACGGAGGTCGACGGACGTAGGTCGACGCCGTATCCCAGGCATAGCGGTCGCCCGCGGCGCTCTCGAGCGCCTGCCACGCGTCGTCGCCGGTGTACACGTCGGCATAGGTGCGCGTGAACATCTCGCCGCGAACCGAGGACGCGATCACGTTCTGGATCTCCTCCGAGGTCGGCCACAGGTCGCGCAGGAACACATCGCCGCCGTCGGGCGTCCGGGCGAGCGGCTCGTGCTCGACGTCGATATCGATCCGGCCGGCGATCGCGTAGGCGACGACGAGCGGCGGCGAGGCGAGGTAGTTCGCCTTCACCTCGGGATGGATTCGCGCCTCGAAGTTCCGGTTGCCGGACAGCACCGCGCACGTCGACGAGGCCGCCCTCGGTGATCGCCTGCGAGACCTCGTCCAGCAGCGGGCCCGAGTTGCCGATGCAGGTCGTGCAGCCGTAGCCGACCGTGTTGAACCCGAGCTCGTCGAGGAAGGTCTGGAGGCCGGCGCTCTCGTAGTAGTCGGTGACGACCTTCGAGCCCGGCGCAAGGGACGTCTTCACCCACGGCGCCCGGCGCAGGCCGAGCTCGACCGCGCGCTTCGCGACGAGGCCGGCCGCGACCATCACCTGCGGGTTCGACGTGTTCGTGCACGAGGTGATCGCCGCGATCACGACGGTCGCCGTGACCGAGCTCCGCCTCCTCACCGTCGAGGCTGACCCGAACCGTGCCGGGGCGCGGCGGTGCCGCAACCGCGACCGCGGCCTGCTCCGGCTGGTCGACGTGCGTGCCGCCGGGCGCCTGCTCGGTCGTCGGGTCGCTGGCCGGGAACGTCTCCTCGATGGCCTCGTCGTCACCGTTCGGCTCGACGCCGAAGGTCGGCAGCGCCTCGAGGAACGCCTGCCTTCGCCCGGGCGAGCGGCACGCGGTCCTGCGGCCGGCGCGGCCCGGCGAGCGACGGCTCGACGTCGCCGAGATCGAGCTCGACGACCTGCGAGTACTCCGGGTGCTCCTCCGGCACGTGCCAGAGCAGGTTCTCGCGGCAGTACGCCTCGACGAGCGCCACACGCTCGGGCGGCCTGCCCGTCAGGCGCAGGTAATCGAGCGTCAGCTCGTCCACCGGGAAGAACCCGCACGTCGCGCCGTACTCCGGGGACATGTTCCCGAGCGTCGCGCGATCGGCGACCGTGAGGCTCGACACCCCGTCGCCGAAGTACTCGACGAACTTGCCGACGACGCCGGTGCGGCGCAGAAGCTCCGTCGCCGTCAGCACGAGATCGGTGGCGGTCGTGCCCTCGCGCAGCCGGCCGCTCAGCCGGAAGCCGACGACCTGCGGCACGAGCATCGAGAGCGCCTCGCCCAGCATCGCCGCCTCGGCCTCGATCCCGCCGACGCCCCAGCCGAGCACCCCGAGGCCGTTGACCATCGTCGTGTGCGAGTCGAGCCCGACGAGCGTGTCGGGAAACGCGACACCGTCACGGCTCTCGACCACCCGCGCGAGATGCTCCAGGTTCACCTGATGGCAGATCCCCGTGCCGGGCGGGACAACCTTGAAATCGCGCAGCGAGGACTGGCCCCAGCGCAGGAACGCGTACCGCTCGCGGTTGCGCTCGACCTCGAGCTCGACGTTCTGCGCGAACGACCCGCGCGACGCGAAGAAGTCGACCTGGACCGAGTGGTCGATCACGAGCTCGGCCGGGATCAGCGGGTTGATCACAGCCGGGTCGCCCCCGAGATCGGCGATCGCATCCCGCATCGCCGCCAGGTCGACGACCGCCGGCACGCCCGTGAAATCCTGCAGCAGGACCCGGGACGGATAGAACGAGATCTCGTGCGACGGCTCCGCGTGCGGATCCCAGCCTGCGACCGCCCTGCACGCCGGCCTCGTCACCCGAGCGCAGCACGTTCTCCAGCAGCACACGCAACGTGTAGGGCAGCCGCGCAGCGCCATGCTCCGCGATCCGATGGATGCGGAGCTCTTCGCCGGCGACGGTCAGGGCGCCCATGCCGACAGTCAATCAATTGTTCGCGAGTGTGCAGGGAGCCTGCTCAGTTCCGCGCTTAACTCACCCTTAATCGGCGATCCCCGATTTCGTCGAACGCCACCGATATAACGACAGAGGATGCAGCAGGGGGCCCTCATCCGCACGTCCGCTTTCGTCGCCGCAGCAGGCGCCGGAGCGGCGCTCGCGCTCGGCGGCGCCGAGCTGACCGGCCGCCTCGGCAGCTCGACCACGATCGAGCAGATCACCTCGACCGCAGCGCAGGCCTCGAAGATCGCGCCGAGCTCCACCCAGGGCGATCTCTCCGTCCAGGAGATCTACCGGCTCGACTCGCCCGGCGTCGTCCAGATCTCGAGCCGCGGGCCCGTCACCCTCGGCCGGCGGGCTCGGCTCCGGGTTCGTGATCGACAAGGCCGGCCACATCCTCACCAGCAACCGCGTCATCTCCGGCGCGCGCGGCGTTCGCGTCAGCTTCTCCGGGAACAACCAGCTCGAGGCCACCGTCGTCGGCAAGGACCCCTCCACCGACGTGGCCGTCCTCCAGATCGCCGCGCACTCGCGCTCGCTGAGCCCCCTCCCGCTCGGCGACTCCGACCAGGTGCAGGTCGGCGACCCCGTCGTCGCGATCGGCAACTCCCCGGCGCTCAGCCGCACCGCCAGCGTCGGAATCGTCAGCTCCCTCCAGCACGGCGTCGACGAGCTCAGCGGCGGCACCGCCTACGCGCACACGATCCAGACCGACGCCACGATCAACCACGGCAACTCCGGCGGGCCGCTGATCAACACCCGCGGCCAGGTGATCGGGATCAGCGCGCAGCTCGACCCCGCCGAGGCCGCAGTCGCCGCCACGGCAACCGGCATCGGCTTCGCGATCCCGATCGACACCGTCAAAGCCGTCGTCGAGCAGCTCCTCACGACCGGACGCGTCCAGCACGCCTACCTCGGCATCGACGCCGCGCCCGTCACGCGAGAGCCTCGCCCGCGCCTTCGCGCTCCCCAGCGACTACGGGCTCATCGTCCAGAGCATCACCCCCGGAAGCGGCGCCGCGCTCGCCGGGCTCCGCGCCGGCACCACCGCCGTCGCGCTCTCCGGCGAGTCCTACCGCCTCGGCGGAGACATCATCGTCGCCGCCAACGGAAAGCCCGTCGCCAGCGAAGCCCAGCTCCGCGACGTCATCAAGGCGATGAAGCCCGACCAGACCCTCGCACTCCAGATCTGGCGCGGCGACACCAAGCAGACCATGCACGTTAAGCTCGGCCGTCCACCCGGCTGAGAGAAGCTTGGGCCCCTCGGGGCCCTGGACCCGACGAGGCCGTCTAGCCAGCGCGGCCCGTCGGATGAGATGGCCGCGACCCGCATGCCTGCCCGGGTCGCGGCCATTTTTTTACGCGTGGGTCAGGCTGACGCGGCGTTGATTGCCCGAATCACCGATGCTTCGTCGGTTGGGCCTGTGAGGTTCACCTGTGTGCCTCTTGCCCCGGACTTGCCGACGAAGAGTGTCGGGGTCCCCGTGACGTCGTACGCCTTGGCGCTCGCGTCGACCTTCGCCTGCGCAGCCTTCACCGCCGCGGACGATCGTGCGTCGAGCAGCGTGTGCACCTTCAGCCCGGGGACGCCGCTCGCAATGGTCGCGACCATGTTGTCGTCGAGCCAGCCGGTGTTCTCTTCGCCCTGGTTGTCGTAGAGGAGGGCGGTGTAGTTGAACGCCTTGTTCTGCTCGGCCGCTGCGAGTTCGGCTGCCTGTCCGCGGAACGAGTCCGGCCCGATGAACGCCCACGGCTGCATCTGGATCTTGAGCTTGCCCGTCCGGACGTAGCGTTTGATCACGTCGGGTAGGACCTGGGTCTCGAACTCCTGGCAGTAGGGGCATTGGGGATCGATGAACTCGACCATCGTGACCGGCGCGATCGAGCTGCCGAGCGTGGTGCCGCTCTGCGGGATGGCCTTTCAACATCGTCTGGACGTCGGAGGCGCCCGGCGGACCGGTTGAGAGCGAGCCGACGGCCGGCACATCCTTGAGCGAGCTCGACGAGCTGCCGCCGAGCGCGACCGCCAGCACAGCGGCGACGGCGAGGATGACCACGACGGCTCCAGCGCCGATCAGGACACGTGGTGACGCCTGCCGGCGGCGTCCCGCGCCTTTTGACCGAACGGGCGGCGGGGCGGCCGTCACCGTCCGACGCCGTTCCTTGCTCGCCTTTCCGCTAGGCATCTGTTGTCACGGTAGCTCTGTCGTCGTCCGCGCCGGCAGCGGCGAGGCCTAAGAGTTCGATGAGAAGAACGAAGGCGGTTAGCGCGAGCATGGGGATCGTCACGTATCCGAACTCGTTGATCCATTTGGTTGCGCAGCCGCCGGGCGCGGAGACGAGGCAGGCGTTGCTCTGATTGACGACGCCGTTCTCGACCATCAGGTGGTAGACCGAGATGCAGGCCCCGACAATCGGTAGCGGCAGCAGGTAGAGAGCGATGCGATAGTCGTTTCGAATCGCCGCGAGCAGGGTGATGATCGAGAGCGGGTACATGCAGATCCGCTGGTACCAGCAGAGCTCGCAGGGAATGAAACCGGCGATCTCGGAGAAGAAGAGGCTGCCGCCGGTAGCGATCGACGAGACCAGGAAGGCAGCCCAGAGCTCGTACCCCCAGATCGCCGCGCGAACGAGCTCGAGGGGCTTTGAGACTCCGAAGCCGGCGAGCGCGACCACGAGTGCGTAGCCGAGGGCGATGACCTGGCCGAGGACGCCGAGCACGGCAAGAGCGACTATCACATGGTGCGTCACGGCTCAGGGAATGTCGGCGCAGGTGACGGGGCTTGCTAGGACACACGCGATTGCGGCGGTCGAGCTGGTGGTCAACCAACGTTTGCTCATCTGGAGTCCTTTCTGATCATGTCAGAGGGGGTTCGGTGACTAGTCGCGCGCCGAGGCTTTCGCGAGCTCCTGGCGGAGGAGCGCGTCCGGCTGTTCGCCGTCGCTTCGCCAGGCGATCCGGCCTTGCGGGCCGACGATGTAGAAGGTTGGGAAGGCGGCGACGTGGTAGGCGCTCGTCACCGGCCCCGCGGCCCCCTGAGCGTTGAAGCTCCCGGGTCGCGAGCTCGAGTCGACGAGAGCCGGGTACGGGAGCCCGTAGTAGCGATGGAAGGCGAAGACGCTGGGGGCGGTCTCACCGTCGGCGTTCACCGATACGAAGTCGTAGATCGCCTTCGGGAGAGTCGCGTAGAGCTTTCGCAGGTGTGGCGCTTCGGCGTTGCAATGGGGGCACCAGGTGGCGAAGAACTCGAGCAGCAGCACCTTGCCGCGGTACTGGGAGAGACTGACGCTCTTGCCCTGGGGTGTCTTGAGGGTGAAGGCCGGCGCGAACGATTCGACCGGAAGGAGGTTGGGGTTGCTCGGCGGCGAGGCTGCGGAGGCGGGCTTGCTCTCGATCAGTCCGACGCCCGGCTCGGTCGTCGGGTGGAAGCCGACGGCGTTCGCGGCCTCGACGAGCGACTTCGGGGCGTTGAGGTCGGATGCCGTTTCCGGGGCAGGTGAGGCGGCCGACGGGGTCGCCGACCTGGTCACGAGCAGCACTCCGACCACTACGGCGACGACCGCCACGAGTGCGGCTGTTCCGAGCAGGACGAGTCGTGTTTGCTGACTGCGGGGGCGTTCTTTGCCGACTGGCGGCGGCAGGGCGCCTGATGCTTTGCTCATTGGGGTTCTCCTTCGTCGAGTACCGGACAACGCACGCTCGGCCCACCCGTTCTCGGGCGAGGAATCGACCGCGCGCAGATGTCAGGGACTAGACGGGAGGGCCGCGCTCAGCATGCCCGCCGGCCAACGCGGCCAGACGCGGGAGAGGAAGCTCGAACGAGAAGCACGGCCGCAACGTCGCCGGGATCACCCTCGGCGGCCCGGCGCTTCTGCCCGTCACGATCCGCCCAACGCGATCGGCGACCCGAAGCAGGAACTTCGCCGACAGGTACGCCACAACGGCGAAGGGCAACTGCAGGAGCAGCCCGATCATGAACGTCGGCTGAAGGGCAACACCGACGACCGTCCCGTCGTGGATCAGCCGCTCGAGATGTTCCTGGCACGCAAACGCGAGCGGCGGCAACGCAGCGAATTGGGAGAGCCGAACCCGCCTGGTGGACGGGCCTCGACCCGTCGAAGCATCCCGCGCGTGCAGGAAGAGCGCTGACAACAACACCGCGAGAGCGACGCCTCCGAGCAGCGGGAGCCAGCCGGAGTAACCGTGTCCGCTCTCCTGCAGGGCCTGCGCACGCTCCCACCCGTTGGGATAGACGAGCCGGTAAGCCAGCCAGTGCGCGGCCTCCGTCCCCCCGATCATCAACGGGACGGACAGCATCCACACGATTGCGCGCCGACTCACGTCCAGCCGCATCGTAGAGAAACCCTCGCTGTGTCCGTGCCGGAGAACTGACTCGATTGGCTGGTGCGAGCGTGGTAGCACGGGCTACCCTTTCGTGGTGGAGGAGCGCGGTTCGATCGTTCTCGACGAGAGTGCTGTCGAGGAAGAGGAGATTTGGCGGGACGACGACGACCCTGATCGTGATGGGTGGTTTTGCGTTCGGACCGATCCGTTCCCCTGTCCGGCTTCGGGGTGCACGTATGTTGCGACCTTCATGACTGCTGCGCATCTGATTCTCGTCTGGGAGGAGTCGGACGATCCGAATCTGCTTCGGCATGCTGCTCGGGCTCGGGATGTGGGGCGGAATCCGCGGATCGTCGGGTACCGGGCTACCTATGGGCCGTCGGCTTCCTACTACGCCTGGATCGCGGCCGGGCGGCCGGTGCATGGGGTGCGGGCTCAGTAATGGCGACCGTCTCCGAGACGATTCGGGTGCGCGGCATTCGCTGCGAGCGGTGCGTGGCGCGGCTCGGGCATGTGCTGAAGAACCAGGACGGGCTCGAGTCGGCGAACGCGACCTTGATGGGCGATGTGACGCTCGTGTACGACGACGAGCGGATCTCTCGCGACAAGCTGATCGGCGCCATGGAGCGCGGCGGCTTTCGCGAGGTCGAAGCTCCCGTCTGATTCGGCGGGAATCAGACGCCCGTGTGGCGCGTTAGAACAGGTTGCTAGGGTGGCCGTCGTGAGCGAAAGCGCCCCGACAGCTGCCGAAACCCGCCGCATCGCGGAGGTTGAGCGTGACCGTGTTCGCTTCGAGGAAGAGGCGCTCGAGTTGAGCGACCAGGTCTACCGTGTCGCCCGGCGTCTCTCCGGCTCCCGCGAGGAAGCCGAGGATCTCGTCCAGGACACCTACGCGCGCGCCTTCCGCGCCTGGCAGCAGTACCAGCCCGGCACCAACCTGCGCGCCTGGCTCCTGCGCATCCTCACGAACCTCAACATCGACCGCGGCCGCCGCTCGCAGCGCAGCCCCGACACGCAGCCGCTCGAGGAAGGCGACTACTTCCTCTACAACAAGCTCGAGTCGACGATCCCCGACGAGAACCCCGACGAGGAGCGCGTGATCGAGCGCCTCTCGCAGAACACCGTCGTCGAGGCGCTCGCCGAGGTGCCCCACGACTTCCGCGACGCGATCGTGCTCGTCGACATCGGCGAGTTCTCCTACGCCGACGCCGCCCAGATCCTCGACGTGCCCGTCGGGACGATCATGTCGCGCCTCCATCGCGGCCGCCGCATCCTCAAGCAGCGCATGGCCGAGAAGGCAGTGGCCGCCTGATGGGCTGCGGCTGCGGAGACTGCGAGAGCGATGATGCAGCCCTACATGGACGGCATGCTCACCGACGACGAGGTCGCCGAGGCGAAGGAGCACCTCGAGGCCTGCCCGCCGTGCGACAAGCGCTACAAGTTCGAGGAGCGGCTCCGCCACTTCGTACGCGTCTCCACGCACGAGCCGATGTCCGACAGCCTCCGCGAGAAGCTGTCCGACCTCCGCACGCCCGCCTCCTAGCTCTAAAGGTCGCGCGCCAGATCGGGCGTGTCGATGTCGCCCGGCGGCGTCAGATCGTCGCATGGGATCAACAGCACCTCGAGCCCGCGGCCGCCGTCGTCGGGGATGCTCCCCCAGAGCGAGCGCGCGATCAACGCGGGATGGCTGCGCTCCCCGTCGTAGGTGGCGCTCACGAACTCCGCCTGGTCGCCGTGGGCGAGCACCCGCTCGATCGCACGCGGGTCGAGGTAGGGGCCGTCTGCGAGGACGACCAGCGCCGCATCGACGTCATCGCCGAGCGCGGCGAGGCCGCAGCGCAGGCTCGCACCGGGCCCGAGCGCCCAGTCCGGGCACGTCACGACTCGCGCACCCTCGAGATCGATCGCCTCGGTCGCCTCGATCGGGTAGGCGCCCGCGACGACGACGACCTCGTCGATCGGGGCCGCGCGCAGGCTGTCGAGGACGTAGGGCAGGAGCAGCAGCTGCTTCGGTGACCCGAACCGCGTCGCAGCGCCGGCCGCGAGGACGACCGCGGAGACCAACTAGGAGCTCGCGACGGTTGCGGACTCGATCTCGACGATCTGCGTCGGCTGCTCCTGCGCGTCGCCGAGCAACCCGATCCGGTCGACCACATCGAGGCCCTTCGTCACCTTCCCGATGATCGCATAGTCCGGCGGGAGACCCGCGTTCGCCGACGTGACGATGAAGAACTGGCTGCCGGCGGTTCCCGGCGCCTCCTTCACCGTCTTCGCCATCGCGACGACTCCATGCGTGTAGCTCGCCCCCGCCGGCGGGGTGTCGACCGTCTCGTAGCCGGGGCCGCCTGGTACCCGTTGCGGTCGGGTCGCCGCCCTGGATGACGAAGCCCGGCACGATGCGGTGGAAGACCGTGTTGTCGAAGAACCCTTTCTGTGTGAGGCTCACGAACGACGCCGAGGCATTCGGCGACTGCGCCTGGTCGATCTTGAACGCGAACGTGCCGCAGTTCGTCTTCATCGTGATCACGTAGGTCTTGCCCGGATCGAGCTTCGAGGTCGGCTTCGACTGATTGTCGGGCCCCGACTTCGGCGCCGAGCTGATCACCGTGCACCCGTTCTCGGTCGTAGTCGTGGTGGCGCTCTTCTTGCCGCCGCAGCCCGCCAGCAACCCGACCGCGAGGAACACGGCCGCCAACGGTGCCAGGAGCCTCATACAGCTTCGATGGTAGCGAGGGCGCGCGACACGAGCGCCTTCGCGATCTGCAGCTTGTACGCGCTCCCCGGGAGCGGAGTCGCCGCCTCGAGCGAGCCCTCGAGCAGCCAGGGAATCGGTGCGACGCCGGAGAGCGCCACGGTTGTGGCCTCACCGCGGCGAGCCGGCCGCTACCCCGACGATCGGGAACGAGAACTTCTTGCGGTCCATCGCCTTCAGGTAGACGGAGCGGTCGGCGGCCGGAACCTCGAGCTCGAGCAGCACCTCTCCGGGCTCGAGCGTCGTCACGCGCCGGTCGGCCGCAGTGGGCACGCGGTAGAGGCTCGCGACCGGGAGCTCGCGCCGGTTCGTCTGGAGCGTCGCCCCGAGCGCCACGAGCACCGCCGCGAGGTCCGACGGGTGCGACGAGGCGCAGAAGTCGTTGGCGAAGATCGCGCTCTCGCGCTGCTCCCCGTCCCTCGCCTCGCACGTGTCCCCGCCGTGCAGGCGGCACGGGTAGGCGAGCCGCCAGTAGAGGCAGCGCGTCGACTGCAGGAGGTTGCCGCCGATCGTGCCCATGTTCCTGAGCTGCGGCGACGAGGCGAGCCGGCAGGCCTCGCGAAGCGCCTCCGGCACGTCGGAGCTTGCCTCGATCTCGGCCAGCGTCGTCCCGGCGCCGATCCGCGTGCCGGAGATCCCGCGACGGGAGGAGCCCCGAGATGTCGACCAGCGTGTCGGCCGTGATCAGGCCGTCGCGGAGCTGCGGCACGACCTCCGTGCCGCCCGAGATCAGCACCGTGCCGGGCGCCGCCGCGACGTCGTCGAGGCTCTCCGGACGAACGAGGCGAAGGCCCGTCGTGACCGTCATGCGGGAACGCGATCTTTCGCGCGGCGTGCCTCGCGGCGCCGCGCTTCCTCGAGCGCCGCGAGCACCTCGGCACGCGAGATCGGCAGCGTCCTGATGTCGGCCCCGGTCGCATCGCGAATCGCGTTCGCGATCGCGGCGGAGGTCGGGATGATCGGCGGCTCGCCGATGCCCTTCGAGCCGAGGTTCGTCAGCTGCGCGTCCGGCGAGTCGACCAGCTCGCCGATGATCTCGGGGACGTCGGCGATCGTCGGCATCCGGTACGCGTCGAACGTTCGCGTGAGGATGGAGCCGGTGGCCGGGTCGGTGAGGCGGCTCTCGGAAAGGGTATGGCCGATCGCCTGGATGATCCCGCCCTCGATCTGGCTCGACGCTCCGAGCGGGTTGATCACGCGGCCGATGTCGTGGATCGCGGCGATGCGCTCGACGCTCACCTCGCCCGTCTCGATGTCGACGGCGACCTCGGCGACCTGCACGCCGAAGGTCAGGACGCGCAGCCCCGCGGGGTTCGGGCCGCGGGCGCCCGCACCGAGGATCTGCCCGTTTCCGAGCAGCTCGAGCAGCTCGCCGAGAGGCTCGCGACGCCCGTCTGCGAAGACGATCGATCCGCCGGCGAGCGAGAGCTCGGCCGGATCGACGCCGTGGCGCTGCCCCGCGAGATCGAGGATCTGCTGCCGGGCGTGACCGGCTGCAGCGCGAACCGCCGGCCCCATCGAGGGAATCGTCGACGAGCCGGCCGACAACGTCGCATACGGGCCGCGAACGGAGTCGCCGACCGCGACGGTCACGTGCGCCAGCGGGATCCCGAGCTCCTCGGCCGCGATCTGGGCGAACGCCGTCTTCACGCCGGTGCCCACATCCTGTCCGGCCGTCACCACGGCAGCGTGGCCGTTCGAGCCGACGCGGATCCACGCGTAGCTCGGCGGGCCGCCGCCGCCCCACCAGATCTGCGAGGCGAGCCCGACTCCGCGCTTCACGGTGTCGGTCGAGCGGGCGCGCACCTCGTGGCGACGCTCCCAGTGCGGCTCGGCGCGGCGGTAGCACTCGAGCAGGTTCTTGCTCGAGTACTCGCTCCCCTCGCCCGGCACGGTGTCGGCATGGTTGCGGCGGCGCAGCTCGAGCGGGTCGACTCCGAGCTTCGCGGCGAGCTCGTCGAGCAGGCATTCGAGCCCGAACGTCCCCTCCGTGTAGCCCGGGGCGCGGAACGCCTTCATCGGCGGCAGGTTGAGCTGCGCTCCGTTCGTCACGGTGCGCACGTTCGGGCAGGCGTAGAGCGTGTTCATCGGCCCCTCGGTCTGCGTGTTCCAGCCGGACCATCCGACCGCGTTCACGTACTCGCCGCCGAGCGCGGTCAGGGTGCCGTCGGCGCGCGCGCCGACCGTCAGCCGCTGGATCGTGGCGTTGCGGTTGCCGGCGGCGACCATCTCCTCGCGGCGGGTCAGCGCGCAGCGAACCGGCCGGCCGGTGCGCCGCGCGAGCTCGGCCGCAATGAACGTGTAGTCGTCGGCCGAGTTCTTGGAGCCGAAGCCGCCGCCCATGTACTCGCAGATCACGCGCACGTGGTCGGGGTCGATCCCGAGCCCCTCGGCGAGCTGGGCGCGGACACCCCAGACGTACTGCGTCGAGATGTGAACCTCGAGCGTGTCGCCGACCCAGCGGCAGACCGCCTGGTGGGTCTCCATCGAGTTGTGGAGCACGCTCTGGGTGCGGTAGGTCGCCTCGATCACGACGTCGGCCTCCGCGAGCCCGTGCCCGATGTCGCCTCGGCTGAGCGGGCGGACCTCGAGCAGGGCGCCCCGCTCGACCGCCTCGTCGGCGTCGAGCAGCGGCTCTCGCAGGCGCCACTCGACGCCGATCAGCGCGACCGCGGCCTCTGCCTGGGCGAACGTGTCGGCGCAGACGGCGGCGACCGCGGCCCCTTCGTAGTTGCACTTCGCCGAGAGCAGCTCGGAATCACCGGGGCCGATGGCGCCACGAACGCCGGGGGCCGCCGAGCGCAGCCGAGAGGTCGATCTTCTTGGCCTCGGCGCGCGCGTAAGGGCTGCGAAGCACCGCGGCCTGGAGCATCCCCGGGAGACGGATATCGCCGGTGTACAGCGCCTCGCCGCGGGCGCGCGCATCGCCGTCGAGGCGTGCCGCGGGCCGGCCGACGACATCGCGCGGGCCCTCCGGCCACTGATCGAGCGCGTCCTCGTCGACGACGAGCCAGACCTCCTCGAACTGGCCCTCGACCTCCTTCTCGGTGCGGATCAGTCTTGCCACGTGCGGATCGCCTCCTCGATTTTCGGATACGTGCCGCAGCGGCACAGGTTGCCGGCCATCCGGTGGCGGATCTCCTCGCTGGAGGGATCCGGCGAGCTCGCGACGAGCGCGGCGGCGCTCACGATCTGCCCCGGCGTGCAGAACCCGCACTGAACGGCGTCGGTGCGGATGAAGGCCTCGACGAGCGGATGGTCGCGAAGGCCCTCGATCGTGGTCACCTCGCGTCCGGCGACACGGTTCGCGAGCGTGATGCAGGAGAGCATCGGCACGCCGTCGACCAGCACGGTGCAGGCGCCGCAGTGCCCCTCGTTGCAGGCGACCTTCGTCCCGGTCAGGCCGATCTCGTCGCGCAGCGCCTCAGCGAGCGACGTCTCCGCCGGGACGTCGAGCTCGTGGACGCCGCCGTTGACGCGGAGCTCAGACACCGGTCAGCGACTCGACGTCGGCGATGTTGATCAGGCGCAGGCAGAGTCGCGTGGCCTGGAGCCGCTCGGGGCCTTCGTCGCGGTCCGGCAGGGACTGCCAGAGCGCGGCGGCCGTCTCGAGCAGCGCCGCGATGCGGCCGGTGGTCTCGACCTCCCCGTTTTGCTCGGAGCAGGCATTGAGCGCGAGCCCGAGCGCCCCGATCGTGTCGGCCTGCCGCATCCAGAGGAAGGGCATCGCCATCGAGAGGTACGTGTGGATCCGGGCGAGCTGCAGCGGCTGGTCGAGCGAGTCGCCGCCGAGTGGTCGGGTCGGCTCGGGAAGCTCCTCGCCGTCGGCGAGCCGGTTCGCGTTCCCGGCGAGCATGCCGCGAAGCTGCTCCTCGGAGAACCCCGCGCGGTGAGCTGTGCGGAGCGCGATGAACAGCGAGCCGGGCTGCTGGCCGTAAGGGAAGTCGGACGCGTAGACGACCTGCTCCGGCGGGACGCGGCGGTAGAGGTCGAGCAGGTCGATCGCGCTCCAGGTCGACGTGTCGAAGAAGACGTTCTTGCGTCCCGCCATCACCGCCGAGAGGTGCGCCATGTCTGCGATTCCTGCGTGGGCGATGATCAGCGCGGCGTCCGGGCTCTTGTCGACGAGCTTCGCGAGGCCGTCTGCGATCGGGGGTAGCCCGCGGCCGCCGTGGATCAGGATCGGGACGCGCCGCTCCTCGGCCAGCGCGAACACCGGCTCGAGGCGGTCGTCGGCCGAGTCGAAGCGCTGCGCCCGCGGATGGAGCTTGATCCCGCGCGCGCCCGCATCGAGGCACCGGACGGCCTGCTCGATCGGCGCCTCGTTCAGGTCGAGCCGGACGAAGGGGATCAGCCGGCCGTTCGACCGCTCGGCGAACGCGAGCGTCCGATCGTTCGCGGCGGTGAAGCCGGGGTGGCGGTCGGGCTCGTCGAGGCAGAACATGAAGGCACGCGAGATCCCGTAGTCGGCCATCACCTGCTCGCACGCGTCGTAGTCGCCGACCATCCCGTCGATGTCGTTCCCGAGGTGGAGGTGCACGTCGAAGATGTCCGCGCCGTCGGGCATCAGGGTCTGCAGCTCGGCGTCGTACAGAGCGGAGAGCTCGAGCGCACGGGCGAGAGCGTCGGTCACCTCCGAAAGCTAACGACATCGACCCGGCTGCGGGAGGCGGTGAAAGCATTAGGGTGCGCCGCATGTCCGACGTCCTGATCTTCGCCGACACGGTGCGCTCAGCCGAGCTCCGGCACGAGGTGCCCACCACCGTGATCGACCCGATCCTGTATCTCGAGCGCGACGGCGTCCGGCATCTCGTCGCACCGGCGGGCGAGCTCCCGATCCTCGAGAAGGTCGGCGAGTACGTCTTCCACACGCCCGACGAATACGGCCTGGACGAGCTGCGGCGGACGATGCCGTCGGCGGCCGAGCTGCTCGACGAGATCGCGGTGCGTGCGGTGCGGGCAATCGGGGTGGAGCGGGCGTTCGTGCCGGACTCGTTCCCCGTGCTCACCGCAGATCGTCTTCGCGCCGCAGGGGTCGAGCTCGTTCCCGACCGGGCGACCTTCACCGAGAGGCGGCGTTCGAAGTCACCGGCCGAGCTGGCCGGGATCAGGCGGGCGCAGGCCGCGGCAGAGGCGGGGATGACCGCGGTGCGTGACCTCCTGCGCCAGGCCGTCGTGGGCGGTGACGGCCTGCTCAGATCCGAGGGCCGGCCGCTGACGAGCGAGGTCCTCCAGACGGCGGTCTCGGCGGCGTTCCTCGAGAACGGCGCGTCGGCCGACGTCTTCGTCGTGTCGCACGGCCCGCAGACGGCGATCGGGCATCACCTCGGCGAGGGACAGCTGCGTGCCGGGGAGTCGATCGTCGTCGATCTGTGGCCGCGCGACACCGAGTCGGCGTGCTTCGCCGACATGTCCCGCACCTTCGTCGTCGGCGACCCGCCCGCCGAGCTGGCCGAATGGCACCGGCTCTGCCGCGAGTGGCACGAGGTCGCGCTCGCCGCGATCCGGCCCGGCGTCACGGCCAGGTCCGTCTACGACGCGGTCTGCGACCGGGTCGAGGCGGCCGGGTTCCCGACGCAGCGCACCAAGGTCGAGGGCGAGCCGCTCGAGGAGGGCTTCCTCTACGCGCTGGGACACGGCGTCGGGCTCGAGGTGCACGAGGAGCCGATTCTCGGCATCCTCGGCAACGCTCCGCTCGTCGCCGGCGACGTCCTCGCGGTCGAGCCCGGTCTCTACCGCCCGAACGCCTACGGGCTGCGCATCGAGGATCTCGTCCTCGTCACCGAGGACGGCTACGAGAACCTGACGCGGTTCCCGTACGAGTTGACGCCCTAGACGGTTTCGAGGACGTCCGCGAAGCGCGACTCGTCCTCGAACGGCCCGATCACGGCGAGGTGGAGCTTCTCCTTCGCGATCAGGTCCTGGGCCACGCGCTGGACGTCCTCGGCGGTGACCTCGTCGATCTTCTTCAGGAGCTCCTCGGGCTCGAGCGCCTCACCCTCGAGCACCTCGCGGTTCAGCCCGTACATGATCAGGCCCTGCGGCCCCTCGGTGCGGAGGACGAACCGGCCCTTGATCATCGAGCGCGTCTTCTCGAGCTCCTCGGCCGGCACGGTCTCGTCGGCCATGCGCGCGAACTGCTCGGCGATCACCTTGACCGCCTCGTCGATCCGCTTGATGTCGACGCCCGCCTGCGCGAGCAGCGAGCCCGCGTCGGTGTAGGAGTGGTTCATCCCGTGGACGTAGTAGGCGAGGCCGCGGCGCTCGCGCACCTCGAGGAAGAGCCGCGACGACATCCCCGAGCCGAGGACGCCGGAGAGCATCTGCAGCGCGTAGCGGTCGGGGTGGTCGATCGGGTAGCTCGGCACGCCGAGGATCAGGTGGGCCTGCTCGGCGTCCTTGTGATGGACGGCGACGCGCGGGCCCGGGGAATCGTCGAGCTCGGCGGGCGCGGGCTTGCGGGCTCCGTTCGGCTTCATGTCTCCGAGCAGCTCCTCGAGCATCGGCTGTAGGCCGTCCCCGACCATCCCGGCCACGCCGACGACCATGCGCTCCGGCGTGTACCACTCGTCGACGTAGGAGGTGAACGTGTCGCGAGTCGCGTCGCGGATCGTCTCCTTCGTGCCGAGCGTCTCCCAGCCGAGCGGGTTGTCGCCGAACATCAGCGTCTCGTAGACCGTGCCGATGTGGTCGCGCGGAGTGTCGGTGTACATGTTCATCTCCTCGAGGATCACGCCCTTCTCGCGGTCGATCTCCTCGGGGTCGAACTTGGAGTGGCGGAGCATGTCGAGCAGCACGTCGAGCGCGGTGTCGCGGTCGGCGCCTGCGCAGCGGACGTAGTAGCCCGTGTACTCCTTGGAGGTGAAGGCGTTGAACTCGCCGCCGATCCCGTCGATCAGCGTCGTCAGGTCGCGCGAGCTCGGTCGCCGCTCGGTGCCCTTGAAGAACATGTGCTCGGCGAAGTGCGCGATGCCTCGGTTCTGCGCGTTCTCGTAGCGCGAGCCGGCGGCGAACATGACGAAACACGCCACCGACTGCGCGTGCGGAAGCGGTGCTGTGAGGACGCGGAGCTCGTTCGCGAGCTTCGTGCGTTCGAAGACGGACACGGCCCCGATGCTATAGAGGACACCACATGTCAGGCGAGACCCGTCGTTCAGTGCTCCTCCAGCCCGACTGGCTGCGCTCCGTGCCGCGCCACCTGCGGCTGCCGGAGGGTGCCCGCGTCGTCTTCGTCGGGTGCGGGACGTCGTTCCACGCGGCGCAGACGGGCGGCTGGGCGGTGCAGGCGCTCGAGGCCGTGCTCGCCCCGCCGGACGCCGACCTGATGGTCTGCGTCTCGCACGAGGGCGAGACGCCGCTCACGCTCGAGGCCGCGCGGGCCTTCCCCGGTCCCGAAGTGGCTCGTGACCGGCGCGGCCGTGTCACCGCTCGCCGAGCTGGCCGACGAGATCGTCGTCTGCACGCCGGAGATCGAGAAGTCGTGGTGCCACACGGCGAGCTACACCTGCGCGGTGGCGGCGATCGCTGCGCTGCGAGGAGAGGACATCGAGTGGCTTCCGGGCGCCGTCGAGGAGGCACTCGCGTTCTCGGAGCCCGCGCCGGGGCAGTCGAGGATCCTCGTCGCCGGGGCCGGCCGCGAGTGGCCGACGGCGCAGGAGGCCGGGCTGAAGCTGCACGAGGGCGCCTGGGTCGCGGCGGAGGTCCACCACACCGAGCAACTGCTCCACGGCTTCCTCGCGGCGATCGACGAGAGCGTCCGCGCCTACGTCCTCGAAGGTGAGGGCCGAGCGGCCGAGCGCGCGCACGGGGCTGTGGCAGCGCTCGATGTGCTCGGCTGCGAGACGACCCTCGTCCCGACCCGCCATCCTGTCGTCGACATCGTGCGCTTCCAGCTGCTGACACTCGCGATCGCCGAGGCCCGCGGCATCGACCCCGATCCGATCCACCGCGACGACGAGCGGTGGGAGCGGGCCAGGAAGACCTACGAATGAGCTTCGACGTCGCAGCCGATTCCTACGACCGGTTCATGGGCCGGTACTCGGTGCATCTCACCTCGCAGCTTGCGGATCTGGCGGGGGTCGAGGCCGGGCAGAAGGTGCTCGACGTCGGTTGCGGGCCGGGCGCCCTCACGGCTGAGCTCGTCCGGCGGCTCGGCGCCGAAGCCGTGTCGGCGGTCGACCCGTCGGTGCAGTTCGTCGAGGCGGTCGGCGCGCGCTATCCGGGCGTCCACGTCCAGCAGGCCTTCGCCGAGAGCCTCCCGTTCCGCGCCGAGACCTTCGACGCTGCGATCGCCCAGCTCGTCGTCCACTTCATGGCCGACCCGGTGGCGGGGCTGCGGGAGATGCGCCGCGTGACGCGCGACGGCGGCGTTGTCGCCGCGTGTGTGTGGGATCACGCCGGAGGGCAGGGGCCGCTGAGCCCGTACTGGGAGGCGGCGCAGAGCCTCTATCCCGATGTCGAGGGCGAAGGCGAGCGGGCCGGGTCGCGCGAGGGGCACCTCGCCGAGCTCTTCCGCGAGGCGGGCCTCGAGCCGACCGAGGACACGGCGCTCTGGGTCAGCGTCGAGCACCCGACCTTCGAGGAGTGGTGGGAGCCGTTCACGCTCGGCGTCGGCACGCCCGGGAGCTTCATGAAGACGCGCACCCCGGAGCAGACGGACGCCCTCCGCGAGGCGTCCCGCGCCATCCTGCCGCCCGCCCCGTTCACGCTGAAGGCCCGGGCGTGGACGGTCGTCGCGCGCGTCTGACGCTCAGAACGTCCAGGTGAGCGTGACGCACGGCACCGGCGCCTCGGCGCCCGCAGCCCGGTAGGTCGCGAGCGCCGCGGCGTTGTCGGCCTCGGTTCCGACCCACATCCCGTAGCACCCGCGGTCCCGTGCGAGCGCGGCCAAGGCCTCGACGAGCATCTTCGCAATCCCCTGCCGCCGGTGTGGCTCGCCGACCGACAGCTCGTAGAGGAACATCTCCGTCCCCTTGTCCGGGTGCGTCGTCTCGACCCCGCTCACGAACCCCGCGACCTCGCCGGCCTCGATAGCCAGCAGCAGGTGATGACCGTCGCTCTCGCAGAACCGGCGCGTGTACTCGACCGTCGGCGCATGATCGAAGAGCCCGGCCGCCGCGATCACGCGCTCGATCTCCGCACCGGTAGCCCGCACGATCTCCACCCGACCCATCCTACGGCCGCCAAGGCCAAAAAGGCGGTGTCAGACGCCGTCACGAAAGTGTTACAAGCAACCTCCGATTTGGCTCTAACACTCGGTTCACGGCGGTGTCAGACACCGATTTAAGCGGTCGGGTTTGCGGGCGCTCGGTGAATCGTCTGCGGCTCGTACGGCCATTTTGGCGGGCGAAAACGAGGCTTGCCGGTTAACCTGAGCGCGCGATGCTCGAGCTCCGCCCGAATTGCGAGTTCTGCGACAAGGATCTGCCCCCCGGTGCGGACGATGCGCGCATCTGCTCGTACGAGTGCACTTTCTGCGCCGCCTGCGTCGAGAACGAGCTGCACAACGTTTGCCCGAACTGCGGCGGCGGGTTCCAGCCGCGGCCGATCCGTCCTGCGAAGGCGTGGCGGGAGGGAACGGGCCTCGCGCACGACCTGCCCGGAACGAACCGCCGGCAGCTCTCCTACAGGCGCGAGGAGGTCGCCGCGCTCAGCGAGGCACTTCGCAACGTCCCACCGGCAGAGAGGTAGCGATGAAGCCGAACCGCTCGATCCCCACCGCGACAGTCATCCCCGTTCTGATCTACCCCGACGTGCGCGAGGCCGTCGCCTGGCTGACCGCTGCCTTCGGCTTCGCCGAGCGCGTCCAGATCGGCGATGACCACCGCTCCCAGATGCGCGTCGGTGACGGCGCGGTGATCATCGGCGACGTCCGCGGCGAGCGCCGCCCTCCGCGCCCCGGAGAGCAGACGCATGCCGTCATGGTGCGCGTCGAGGACGTCGACGCCCACTGCGAGCACGCCCGCGCGAACGGCGCGCGCATCGTCACCGAGCCGACCACACACGAGTACGGCGAGCGCCAGTACCACGCCGAGGATCTCGCCGGCCACCAGTGGACGTTCTCGCAGACGGTCGCCGACGTCGCCCCCGAGGAGTGGGGCGGCATCTCGGTGGCGGGCGAGCTAGCGACGCCGGCGGGCGTCAGCGTCTACCGAAGAGTCTCGCGAAGTTGATCGACCATCCCCATCCGTAGGCCTTCGGTACGAAGAGACGCCGCTCGCCGCGGTTCCAGAGCCGCCGCTTGAAGCGGGCTTTCGTCGGCCGGCGCCAGTCGTAGGGGACGCCGAGAAACGTGTGCTTCTTCATGGTCACAGCGTAACCCCGCGTGGTCTCGCTACGGGAACCGCGACGACCTCGGATGCAGGTCGTACTCGCCGCCGTTCTTGCAGCCCGACGGGACCAGATAGGCGGGATCGGCCGCGTACAGCGCGCCGTTCTCGGCCAGCTGCCCGCGCATCATCCCCTCGGCGGTCGAGGGCGACACCCCGAGCTTCTCGGCCACCCCGACGCCGGACTGGTAGGCGAAGCAGTTGGCAAGGGCCTCCGAGGCCACCCCGTGCAGATGCCACGACTCGTGCGCGAGCACCACGACTGCGTGCGAAGCAGACTCGCTCCGCGGGTCGAGCTTGCCGTCGCGCAGCCGCACGAGTGCGAAGCAGATATCGGTCGTCAGCCACGCCTGCCGTCCCCCGACCTGAGCGAGGCCGTCATCTCCCTGCACGAAACCGACATGACGGTTGTCGCAGTGGACGGAGACGCGATGCCCCGCGATTCCCGCCGCGAGCCGTGAGAACTGCGCCTGTGCAGCGGCCCGCGTCTGCGGCGACAGGTGCTGCCAGCCGGATGAGTGCGTGAACAGCAGCACGCCGGCCCCCACCACGATCAGGATCGGCACCACCAATCCGATGCGGCTTCGCCGCGGGAGCTCCGCGGGCGGCGCCGGGACCTCGGTGATCGCGCGGATCGCGTTCTCGCCTTCCAGCCGCAGGGGCCCGGCGGCGAAGCGGCCGGCGGGAAGCGCTGCGAGCTCGTCCTTGTGCCCTCGCAGCCATACGGCAACTTCGGGCTCGGTGAGCTCACCGCTCTCGAGCCACAGCTCGCCGCCTTGCTGGAGCGGGACGCTCAGCAACGAGCCGCGGCCGAGATCCTCGAGATCGGATGCCTGCGGCCCGGGATCGACTCGCTCTCTCCGTGCGGTCGAGCGCCAGCCGGAGATGAAGAATTGCGCCTCGGTCGCGGCCGCCAGGAGGAACGGCAGCCAGACCGGGATCCAGCCGCTGATCGAATACGGGAGCTCGAAGTAGACGATCACGACCGTGACGACGAGGGCGCGCCACCACCAGATTGACCGGGTTCTGCTCACCGCCGTACCAACGTAACCGCGACGCCGCTACGTCCCGCAGCGGTTGTGTGCGCGGCCCGCGATCGGCGACCCGGTGGACGAAGCGGAGCGCCTGCCGGTCCGCTTGGACCGACTACGGCTGCCGGGGCATCGCCGCGAGCAACCTGTCGACCTCGTCCTCCATGTTCGTGTGGACGATGCCGATGCGGATCGCGCCTTCCGGGAGCCCGAGGTGCTTGAAGACCTCGACGGCGTAGTTGTTGCCGTCCCAGACCGCGAAGCCGGCGGCGCCCAGGCGGAGCGCGGCCTCGGCCGGCGACTCGTCGGGCGGCGAGAGGCAGAACGTCGAGACGCGGCCCTCCATCGTCGGCGGCCCGTGCAGCTTCCAGCCGTCCGGGATCCCGTCGAGGAACTTCTGGCCGAGCTTCCGCTCGTGCGTCGGTGATGAACTTCCAGCCGACGCCGTGCAGGTACTCGATGCACGCGACGAAGCCGCAGAGCAGCTCGTGCGGCAGCGTCCCCGTCTCGTGCCGCTGGCCCGGCCACTCGCTTTGCGGCCGAACCTTGTACGGCCGCCAGCCGAGCGAGAGGTCGCGGCGCACCCACGCGAGCCCGAGGTGCGGCCCGTAGAACTTGTACGGCGAGCAGAGCAGCACATCGCAGCCGATCTCGGGGATCTCGATGTCCCCGTGCGGCGCGTAGTGGACGGCATCGACCCAGGCGAGCGCCCCGGCGGAGTGCGCGATCTCGACGATCTCCTTGTACGGCGTGATCGTCCCGACCGCGTTCGACGCCATCGGGAACGCGACCACCTTCGTCTTGTCGGAGACGAGCGACCGCAGGTGGTCGAGGTCGATCCGGCACTCCTCGTCGATCTCGCAGAAGTGAACGGTGAGGTGCTTGTCGTAGGCGAGCTCGAGCCAGGGCGAGATGTTCGCGTCGTGGTCGAGCCGCGTGACGACGATCTCGTCGCCTTCCTGCCAGTCGCGGGCGGCGGTGCGCGAGAGCGCGAAGTTGAGTGACGTCATGTTCGCGCCGAACGTCACCTCGTCGGTCGGGACCCCGAGCAGGTCCGAGGCGGCGGCGCGTGCGGAGGCGATCACGTCGTCGGTCACCATCGAGGTGAGGAACTTCCCGCCCGCGTTCGCGTTCGCGGCGAGCATGTAGCCGGAGACCGCCTCGAGCACCGAGTCCGGCACCTGGGTGCCGGCCGGGCCGTCGAAGTAGGCCATCGGGACGTTCAGCGTGTGGAAGCGGTCGCGAACCGCCTCGATCGTGACGTCCAGGATCTGCTCGCCCTCGGGGTGGCTCATAAGGCGGACGCTATAGGAATGGGCGGTCCGGCTCCGTCCGGTCCGGGTCCTACAGTGGCCGTCCGTGAGGCTCAGACCACTCACGGAAGCCGAGTGCTACGCCCGCTGTTACGGCGGGCGCACCGAGGAGACCGTTAATTTCGCTCGGCCCGCCGGCGGAGGAGCTACCGACCGTTCGGGAGCAGCACGAGACCTTCGAAGCCGCCGACGGGATCGACGCGAGGGAGGCCGCGTGACGCCTGCCTGCGCCAGCTGGGTCTCGCGCCGCCGCTTCGGCCAGCCGGCCAAGGGACGCCCCAAGCCGCCGCTCCCGAGCTCGTGGACGTGCACCGCGACGTGGACGTCGCGTGTGCCACGCTGTCGGCCGCGTGGCCGAGACCGCATCTAGCTCCGCCGTCCCAGACGTCCTCGCGCCCGGCCTCCGGTGCGTCTTCTGCGGGATCAACCCCGGGCGCTTCTCCGACGCCGCGCACGCTCACTTCGCGAATCCGCGCAACGACTTCTGGCGCCTGCTCCACGACGCCGGGTTCACGCCGCGCCTCTACGAGCCGACCGAGCAGTTCGACCTGCTGCCGCTCGGCTACGGCGTCACGAACGCCGCCTACCGGACGACCCCCGGCTCGGGCGACCTGCGGCGCGGCGACTTCGACGGGGCGCGGCTCGCGCAGGTCGCTCAGGAGCTTCGGCCGCGCGCGATCGCGTTCGTCGGCAAGGAGGCCTACCGCGGCGCCTTCGGCGAGCGCCCCGAGCTCGGCCCGCAGGTGAGGACGCTCGGCTCGACCGCTCTCTACGTCCTGCCCTCGACCTCACCGGCGAACGCCGCGGTCCCGTACGCGGAGCGTCTCCACTGGTTCCGCGCGCTCCACGACTGGCTCGAGCCGGTGCCGCGCACCGCGGTGCGCGCGCTCGTCGTCGACGCCGACGACCGCGTGCTTCTCCTGCGCTTCGAGAACCCGGTCACCCACGACGTGTGGTGGGCGACGCCGGGCGGCGGGATCGAGCCCGGCGAGAGCGAGGAGCAGGCCTTCCGCCGGGAGCTCGCCGAGGAGATCGGCCTCGAGGGGCACGAGCCCGGCCCGGCCGTCTGGGAGCGCACGCACGTCTTCCCCTGGAACCGAGGCCTCCACAGCCAGTTCGAGCGGT
Organism: uncultured Actinomycetota bacterium; assembly: GCA_963775355.1. GTDB lineage: Bacteria > Actinomycetota > Thermoleophilia > Gaiellales > Gaiellaceae > PALSA-600. The sequence continues at coordinate 58,282 of CAVZJA010000020.1, forward strand.
TCCACCTCGTCCGGGTCGACCGGCACGAGGTCAACCCGACGATCGACCTCGTCCCCGAAGGCGTCTACGGGCACCGCTGGTGGACGCTCGACGAGCTCGCGAAGACCACCGAGCGCCTGGCGCCGCGCGGCCTTGCAACGCAGCTGCGCGACCTCCTCGAGCATGGTCCACCGGCCGCCCCCATCGACGTCACCTAGCCTGATTCACGTGTTCCAGGTCATCGTCATCGTCCACCTCTTCGCCGCCATCATCTGGGTCGGCGGCTCGATTGCGCTCGTCTTCGCCGGCGTCCCCGCGATCCGTGTCCTCGAAGGCGAGCCGAGAGGAATGGCGATGAAGGAGCTCGGTCTCCGCTGGCGCCCGCTCGGCTACGGCTCGCTGCTCGTCGCCGCCCTCACCGGCGTCTACCTCGCCGCCCACGACTGGAGCGAGGGCCGCTCGCCTTTTCAGACCGTGCTCTGGGTGAAGGTCGTCCTCTCGATCGGCCTGATCAGCGCCTCGTACCTGCACAACTTCGTCTTCGGCCCGCGCCTGCAGGCCGAGATCAAGGAGGGCCGACCTCAGACGACGCGGCCGACGCTCGTCGTCATCGGCTGGACGAGCCTGGCGCTGACCATTGTCGTCCCGATCCTCGGGGCGATTCTCGCCAATCTCGCCTCTTGAGGTTGTCTTTGAGCGGATGATCCATGCGCCTCGGCTCGCCGCGAGCGCGGGCTTCGCCCGTGCTCGTCCACCCGCAGCTGTCACGTGTCGGAAGGGGGGCTCGTGGGGGGAAACCGGAGGTTTCCCCCCACGGCTTATCCGGCCCAGTGGTTCGTGATCGGCGTGCGCCGGTCGCGGCCAAAAGCCTTCGGCCGCAGCTTCACTCCCGGCGGGGCCTGTCGGCGCTTGTACTCGGCGCGGTCGATCATCGCGATCGCGCGCTCGACCACCTCCGGGTCGAAGCCGTCCTCGGCGAGCTCGTCGCGGGAGCGGTCGAGCTCGACGTAGGCCTCGAGCACGCCGTCCAGCTTCGAGTAGGGCGGGAGCGAGTCCTCGTCGCGCTGGTCGGCCCGCAGCTCGGCGCTCGGCGCGCGGTCGATGATCGAGACCGGGATCAGCTCGCGGCCGGCGCGCTCGTTCAGCCGCCGCGAGAGCGCGAACACGTCCGTCTTGTAGACGTCCTTCAGCAGCGCGAACCCGCCGGCGAGATCGCCGTACAGGGTCGAGTAGCCGACCGAGAGCTCCGACTTGTTGCCGGTCGCGATCACGAGCCAGCCGAACTTGTTCGAGAGCGCCATCAGCAGCGTCCCGCGGATCCGGGCCTGCAGGTTCTCCTCGGTCAGGTCCGGCTCGCGCCCCGTGAAGGACGACGCGAGCGCGGCGCCGAACCCCTCGACCATCGGCTCGATCGGGATCTCGCGGAAGTCGATCGCGAGCGACTCCGCCAGTCGTGCTGCGTCGCTCTGCGTTGCCTCGGACGAGTACCGCGAGGGCATCGAGACGCCGTGCACGCGATCCGCCCCCAGGGCGCCGACGGCGATCGCCGCGGTCAGCGCCGAGTCGATCCCGCCCGAAAGCCCGATCACGACCTCGCCGAAGCCGTTCTTCGACACGTAGTCGCCCAGGCCGAGCTCGAGCGCCTCGCGCATCTGCTCCAGGTCGTCGAGCGGTTGCGCAGGCACCGGCCGCGCGAGCTCGCTCTGCTCCTTGGGCGGCTCGAACACGACCTCCAGAGGCGGCGCAACCGCCGCGCGCTCGCGGGCCAGGGCGCGCCGCCGGACGTCGCGGAGCCGCCGCCCGACCGCGGCCGCCGGATCGAGGTCGACGACGAGCAGCTCCTCGACGAAGCTCGCCGCCCGCGCCACCAGCTCGCCCTCGTCGTCGAACACGACCGAGGCGCCGTCGAAGATCAGCTCGTCCTGCCCGCCGACCATGTTGCAGTAGGCGACGAAGCACGAGTTGTCCCGCGCCCGCACCCGCAGCATCTCCTCGCGCTCGCGGTCCTTCCCGACATGGAACGGCGAGGCCGAGATGTTGAGCACGAGCTGCGCGCCCGCGAGCGCCAGGTCGGTCGTCGGCGGGCCCGGCTGCCAGATGTCCTCGCAGATCGTCGGGCCGGCGACGATGTCGCCGAAGCGGAGCAGCAGCAGGTCGTCGCCCGAGGCGAAGTAGCGGTTCTCGTCGAAGACGCCGTAGTTCGGCAGGAAGCGCTTGCGGTAGACCGCGCGGATCTCGCCGCCCGCGAGGACGTAACAGGCGTTGTAGAGATCGGCGTCGAGGTGGGGGGCGCCGACCAGTGCGACGATCCCGTTCGTCTCCGCGGCGAGCTCCTCGACCGAGCTCCGCGCGGCCCGGACGAACGCCGGCCGCAGCAGCAGATCCTCGGGCGGGTAGCCCGTGACCGCGAGCTCGGGAAACAGCACGAGATCGGCGCCGGCGCCGCGCGCCTCGCCCAGCCGGTCGAGGATCGCAGCGCGATTGCCGTCGAGATCGCCGACGACGCTGTTCATCTGGGCAAGCGCGAGTCTCACTCGTGTCCGTTCCGGTGGGAGGTTTTCTCCTCTCGATCTAAAACTCTAGCGTTTTCGGCGAGCCTCCACCGGAGAAAGGCCCCGGCCCCGAGCAGGAAGCAGAGGATCGCGATCGCGACGATCCAGCGCTCGTGCAGCGAGTTGCCGATGCCGACCAGCACCGCGGCGGCGGCGAACAGCGCGATTGCAACCCACCGCAGGTTCACCGCGCGAGGATAGAGCGACCGCCGCGGCGCCGCCCTTGACAACCAAGGTTAGTGGCCGCTAAGCTAGCGCGAACTAACTTAGCAACGACTAACAAGCCGGACGGCTTTGAAAGCAAAGGGGACGCGTATGAGGGCGAAGATGTTCGCAGACGAGAACAAGAAGTGGTGGACGCTGGTGGCGGTGTCGTTCGGCCTCTTCATGATCATGCTCGACAACACCGTCGTAAACGTGGCGCTGCCGTCGATCCAGAAGTCGCTGGGTCTCCAGGTCTCCGAGCTCGAGTGGGTCGTCGCCGGTTACGCGCTGACCTTCGGGGCGTTCATGCTCACCGGAGGCAAGCTCGCCGATCTGCTCGGCCGGCGCCGCATCTTCGTCACGGGCCTCGTCGTCTTCACCGCCGCCTCTCTGGCCTGCGGGCTCGCAACCGGGCCGGACATGCTGATCGGCGCGCGCGTGATCCAGGGCCTCGGCGCCGCGATGATGAACCCGGCGACGCTCTCGATCATCACGGTCACGTTCCCGCCGCGTCAACGCGGGATGGCGATCGGCATCTGGGCCGGCGTCTCGGCGCTCGCACTCGCGATCGGGCCGCTCACCGGCGGTGTCATCTCGGAGTACGTGAACTGGAACTGGATCTTCTTCATCAACGTCCCGATCGGCCTGATCGCGATCGCGTTCGCCTTCGCGTTCATCAAGGAGTCGAAGGACACCTCGCTCGAGCAGCGTCCGGACATCCCGGGCCTCGTCAGCTCGGCGATCGGCCTGTTTGCCCTCAGCTACGCGCTGATCGAGGCGAACAACTACGGCTGGAGCTCGACGCGGATCCTGGTCTCGTTCGCGGTCGCCGCCGTCGCGCTGGTCGCGTTCGTCCTGCTCGAGCTGCATCAGCGGCTGCCGATGCTCGACCTGTCGCTGTTCAAGAACAAGACGTTCTCCGGTGCGAACACCGTGATGCTGCTCGTGGGCCTCGCGATGTTCGGCGTGTTCTTCTTCGTGTCGCTGTTCGTGCAGCAGATCCTCGGCTACTCGCCGACTCAGGCCGGCGCCGCCTTCTTGCCGTGGACGCTGCTGATCGTCGTCCTCGCGCCTCAGTCCGGGCGGATCTCCGACCGGGTCGGTGCGCGCTGGCTCGTCACGAGCGGGATGATCGTGCTTGCCGGCTCGCTCTTCCTGTTCTCGCGGATGGGAGCCGGATCGGACTTCTGGACGCTCCTGCCGGCGATGATCCTCGGCGGCATCGGCATGGGAGTGATGATGGCCCCGGTCACGGCGACCGCGATGGGGTCGGTGCCGCGCGACAAGGCGGGCGTGGGCTCGGCGGTGCTGAACAGCATGCGCCAGGTCGGCGGCTCGCTCGGGATCGCCGTGATGGGAGCGATCGTCGCCGCCGCCGTGACCAACAACCCGGCCGTGTCGAGGCAGAGCCAGTTCCTGACCGGCTTCCACCACGCGCTCGAGGTCGCCACGGTGATCGCGCTCTTCGGTGCGGTCATCGCCGCTCTCACGCTCCGCAAGGTGCATCACCCGGAGCCCGCTCCGGGACAGGCGCAGCAGGCCGCCCCGCACGTCATGGTGGAGGCGTAACGGCGTGAGCGCGCAACCGCAGACCGGCCCCGTGGTCGCCGCCAGGACGCGGCTCTCGGCCGAGGCTCGCCGGCAGGCCGTGCTCGAAACGGCCTGCCGGGTCTTCTTCGAGAAGAGCTACCGGGGAGCCAAGACCGCGGAGATCGCCCGCGAGGCGGGGATCACCGAGCCGATCCTCTACCGCCATTTCGGCTCGAAGCGAGATCTCTATCTCGCGTGTCTCGACGAGGCCTGGCGGCAGTTCCGCGAGTTCTCCGAGGAGGCGCTCGAGAAGAATCCGGCCGGCTGCCTGGGAGCGATCGCCGATGCTTACACCGCGAAGCGGGCCAAGCTGAGGCTCGTCGACCTCTGGATCCAGGCTCTCACCGAGGCCTCGGAGGATGCGGTGATCGCGAAGGCTCTCCGCGAGCAGATCCGCGCCGTGCACGACTTCTTCGAGGCGGTCATCCGTCAGGGGCAGGCGGAGGGCGTTCTGAACGCCGACCGCGATCCCGTCGCCGAGGCCTGGATCTTCGTGGCCGGCGGCCTGCTCGCGACGATGGACCATCGGCTGGGCGGCCTCCTCGGCGGCGACCTCGAAGGCGTGCGCGCCTCGCGCCGCGCCTGGATGCTCGCCGACGCTTGACTCTGCTCGCCGCCGGGCGGGTGCTCGCGCACCCGCCCGGCGGTTCCAGCTCCTAGCAGCAGCCTCCGTTGCCGCAGCAGTCGCAATCGCAGTCGGATGCGGTTCTCATCGATCCCTCCTTTCATCGATGGTTGTCGATGTAAGACGGTAGGTGATAGATTGACGAACGTCAATGAAGACGCTCTCCGTCCTCCGCCCGATCTGCTGCGCGAGCGACGAGCCGCCGATGCCGTCCGCGGCCGCGGCTGAGCTCGCAGCCACGTTCAAGGCGCTCGGCGACCCGACGCGGGTCGCGATCGTCAACCGGCTCACCACGGCCGAGGCGGTGTGCGTCTGCGACCTGACCGCCGCCTTCGACCTCTCGCAGCCGACGATCTCGCACCACCTGAAGATCCTGCGAGACGCCGGCCTCGTCGAGGCGGAGCGGCGCGGCACCTGGGCCTACTACCGCCTGGTGCCCGACGCGATCGACGCCCTGCGAGAGGTCTTCGGGGCCCGGTGAGCGGCGCTCCCGAGGTGCTGTTCGTCTGCGTGCACAACGCCGGGCGAAGCCAGATGGCGGCGGGGCTCGTGACGCTCAGGTCGGGCGGCCGCATCGCCGTGCGCTCGGCGGGGAGCGAGCCCGCGGAGACGATCAACCCCGTCGCGGTCGAGGCGATGGCGGAGCTCGGCGTGGATATCCGTGAGGAGGTCCCGAAGCTTCTCACCCGGGACGCGGTCGAGGTCTCCGACGTCGTGATCACGATGGGCTGCGGCGATACGTGCCCGGTCTTCCCGGGGAAGCGCTACGAGGATTGGGAGCTCGACGATCCTGCCGGTCAGGGCCTCCCGGCGGTCAGGCTGATCCGGGACGAGATCGACCGCCGCGTTCAGGCCCTCGTCGCGGAGCTCCTCCCTTGACGCCGCCGCTCGCGCGCTGTCTCGTCGCGGAGGCGTTCGGGACCTTCGCGCTCGTGTTCGCGGGCGCGGGGGCGATCATGGTCGACGCGAAGACCCATCAGCTCGGCCACATCGGCGTGGCGATCACCTTCGGCCTCGTGATCATGGCGATGATCTACGCGATCGGGCACATCTCGGGCGCGCATTTCAACGCCGCCGTGACGCTCGCGTTCGTGCTGACGCGGCACTTCCCGATGCGCCGTGCGGTCGCCTACTGGGGCGCTCAGCTCGTCGGGGCCCTGACGGCGGCCCTGGTGCTTCGCGGCTCGCTCGGGAACATCGCCCATGTCGGCGCGACGCTTCCGTCCGGCTCGCAGGCGCAATCGTTCCTCTGGGAGCTCGTGATGACGGCTTTCCTGATGTTCGTCGTGATGGCCGTCGCCACCGACACCCGCGCCGTCGGCGAGGCTGCCGCGATCGCGATCGGCGCGACGATCGGGTTCGACGCGATGTTCGGCGGCCCGATCTCGGGCGCGTCGATGAACCCGGTCCGCTCGATCGGGCCTGCCGTCGTGTCCGGCGATCTGCACGCCCTCTGGCTCTACATCGTGGCGCCGGTTATCGGAGCCGCGATCGGCGCGGTGCTCTACCAGTTCGTGCGAGCAGAGCCGGCGGCTGCTTCGCTCTAGGCCTGGGGCGGCTCGATCCGCCGGCCGGGGATCTCCAGTGCAGCGCCGGCGCTCGCGCCGATCACCAGCGCGATCGCGAACCAGACGCGTGCCGACAAGTGCTGCTGCAGGAGGAGCGCGCCCATCAAGGCAGCGATCGCCGGCTCGAGCGCGAGGACGACCCCGAAGACGTTCGTCGGCAGCCGCCGTAGCGCCTCGAGCTCGAGCGACCACGGGAGCGCCGACGAGAGCAGACCGACGCCTGCCGCTGCGCCGACGAGCTGGGGATCCCGTAGATGGGAGCCCGCGCTGGCGATACCCCACGGCGTAATCAGGATCGCGCCGATCAGCATTGCGGGCGCGAGGCCGCTCGCGCCGGGAAACAGCCGTCCGACCGGGACGCTCAACAGGATGTAGAGCGCCCAGCAGACACCTGCGAGCGCCGCCAGCACGAGCCCCAGCGTGTCGACGCCGCCGGTTCCGCTCTCCGCGAGCAGGGCGACTCCCAAGCCTGCGATCGCGACCCAGACGAGATCGAGCTTCCGGCGCGAGCCGATCGTCGCGACGGCGAGCGGCCCCAGGAACTCGACGGTCACTGCAATGCCGAGCGGGATCCGGACGATCGACTCGTAGAACGCCATGTTCATCGAGACGAGCACGACGCCCAGAGCAACCACGAGGCGCAGCTCCCGCCACGGGCGGCTCCGAAGCTCTGGACGGGCGACAACCCAGAGTGCAATGGAGCCGAAGAGAAGCCGCAGCCAGACAACGCCCGGTGGGCCCAGCGTCGCGAAGAGCGACTTCGCGACCGACGCCCCGACCTGCACCGAGGTCGCGGCTGCCAGGACCAGCAGGACTGCCCTGAAGCGCTGCACGATCCCGACCGTACCGCTGCTGCGCTCGCCACCGCGCGGACCAGCGGCTCTCAGCCAGGCCGTTTGCTCGTCATGGGCCCAGCGGTCGCGCGCCGGCGGATCAGGTCGCCGAGACGCAGTGCCGAAGACAAGGTCCATGCGATGGGCATCCTCGAGACGATTGGCTCGGACGGGAACGTGCTCGCAGAGTTGGGTCCCCCGGGAGCTCGCTTCCCGTGAATTGATGGCGACCCTGGAGGGCGGATTCAACGCGCCGGCAAGCGGCGTGCCGCCGTCAGAGGCCGGCTAGAAGACGGGCTCGGAAGCGGGGATTTGGCCCCGAGCCCGTCGTGCCGCAGTAAGGGACCCCGACTTCAAGGTGCGAATCAGGAGCCCGAACGGGCGCGAGGGTCATGTCAGCTCCGTCGCGCACGCAAGCGGCTTGCCTTGTGGGCGCCTCTAACCCGCTACGGTCAGCTCAGCGATGGGTGAGGCGGGCGCGCACCGGGTGGTTGTCGTCGGCGGCGGTTTCGGCGGCCTCCAGGCCGCCCTGCGGCTCAGGCGTGCGCCGGTGGAGGTGACGCTCGTCGATCGCCAGAACTTCCATCTCTTCCAGCCCCTCAGTTACCAGGTGGCGACCGGCGCGCTCTCGCCCGGCGAGATCGCCTACCCGCTGCGCGCGATCTTCAAGCGCCACAGCAACGTCCGTGTGGTGATGGCCGAGGTCACCGGCTTCGACCTGGAGTCGCGCGAGGTGAAGCTCGCTTCCGTGGCGGAGATCCCTGCGCCGGCCTCGATCCCCTACGACACGCTGATCGTCGCGGGCGGTTCCCGCTACTCGTACTTCGGACACGATGACTGGAGCGAGTATGCGGCCGAGGTGAAGTCGCTCGACAGCGCGCTCGTCGTGCGCAGCCACATCCTGAGCGCGTTCGAAGCTGCCGAGGCAGAGCCTGACCCCGACGCCCGTGCCGAGTGGCTGACCTTTGCCGTCGTCGGCGCCGGCCCGACCGGGGTCGAGATCGCCGGGCAGATCGCCGAGCTCGCGCGCAACACATTGAAGCGGGACTTCCGGGCGATCGACCCGCGGTCCGGGCGGATCCTGCTGATCGAGGCCTCCGACCGCGTTCTCACGACGTTCTCGCCGGTGCTGTCGGCCAAGGCCGACCGGTCGCTCGAGAAGCTCGGCGTCACCGTGCTCACGGGCCGCATGGTCACAGGGGTCGATGCCGGAGGCGTCGTGGTCGACGACGGCACGGACAGCCCGTCGCGGATCGCGTGCCGGACGGTCATCTGGGCGGCCGGGGTCACTGCCTCCCCCCTTGCGGTGACGCTCGGCGAGCTCACCGGCGCGGAGCGTGACGGCGCCGGGCGCGTCACGGTCGAGCCGGACCTGACGCTGCCTGGCCATCCCGAGGTGTTCGCGCTCGGCGACATGGTTCGAGTACGGAGCGCCGACGGCGGCTCGTTCGCGCTCCCGGGAGTCGCGCCGGTCGCGATGCAGGAGGGGCGCTACGTGGCGAAAGTCGTCCGCGGACGGCTGAGCGGCGCTGAGACAGCGCCCTTTCACTACCGCGACAAGGGAAACCTCGCCACGATCGGCCGGGCCGCAGCGGTCGCGGAGGTCAAGGGCCTCAGGCTCAGCGGCTTCGTGGCCTGGCTGACCTGGCTCGTCATCCACCTTTGGTATCTGGTCGGCTTCCAGAACCGGCTGCTCGTCCTCATCCGCTGGTCGTTCAGCTTCACAGTCCGGAGCCGCGGCGCCCTTCTGATCTCCCAGCCTCGTGACGAGAACGACCGCCGAGCCAGCTGACTCATGAACAAGGATGAGGTGGCACGAGCCTGGGTTGCAGGAGTCCTCGAGTCCACCCGAGTGCGTGAGGTTCGCTCGCTCACCTTCGGGATCATCTCCGACGTGCGGCTTCTCGAGGCCGACGGGGAGCTGGTCGTTCTGCGTCGCTACACGGCCGACTGGATCCAAGGCGACGCACCGAGTCTGGTCGATCGCGAAGCGCGGGCGCTGGCCAAGGCACGCACGCGACTGGAGGATCTAGTTCCGAGGCCATTGGCCGCCGACGCGGATGGGCACGACGCCGGCTGGCCGGCTCTGTTGACGAGCTACCTGCCCGGCTCGGCGGTGATACACGAGATCAACACGCGCCGCGCCGCGGCGGTTCTCACGAAGTTGCACACGGGACGGCCGCCCAGCGAGTTCGCCGAGGCAGGCACGGGTCTTGACCGTCGTGAACCGCGGGTTCCTGCATGGACTCGCGCGCCAGGAGCGTGGACGGCGGTCAGCGAGCTCAGCAGCGTGTTCGCGCCGCCGTCGCCGAGCGTGTTCTTGCACCGTGACTACCACCCTGGGAACATGCTCTGGGACGGCGCCGCGCTAAGCGGGATCGTCGACTGGTCTGGCGCCTCCGTCGGACCGGCAGCGATCGACGTCGCGCATATGCGCATCAACCTCGCCCTCGTCGATGGTCCCTCCAGAGCCGACGAGTTCCTCGACGCTTACATCGAGCTCAACCCCGACTACCACCACCACCCTTCCTGGGATGCAGCAGAGCTGCTCGGCTTCGCAGATGATTTCTCGGGCGTACTGGCGTTCAAGGCCTTCGGTGCGAAAGTGACCCTCGCCGAGCTCAGAGCTCGCGCTGACCTCTGGGCCGCCGCCCTGGCAGGCGCCGAAACCCGTTCGTCGCGGACGGCCAGAAAATGAAAGAGCCCCGGCTGCGGCACCCGGGGCTCTTCCTGTCAGGCGGTGCGCTTCAAAGCTGATCCCAGTGGGTCGGCCCTGCGGCGTGGCCGTACTCCGGCGGGTCATCCTCGGCGCTCCCCCCGCACCCGCCGTTTCTGGCCGGTGCAAGGTCGTGAAGCGCACTCTAGAACCGAAGGCGCCGCCCTGTCAAGCGAATAGGTCAAGTACCAGTCAACTTGCCAGGTTCACCTGGAGACGGCTCAACCATGCGCTTCGAGGGGTGAAAATGCCCTAATTAATAGGGGTAATTGGCCATGTCCCTTTTGGGGGATTGCGCGCGAAAGAATGTTCCTGCAGACTGCCCTTTGTCATGTCGTCGCGGGCCACCCGGGGCATCCCGGCAGTTGCACGTACCTCCCGGCTCGGAGATCGTCTCCGGCAGCTTCGCGTCGCCGCGGGACTGACCCAGTCCGACCTCGCGCGCGACCGGTTCTCGAAGGAGTACATCTCGCAGATCGAGCGCGGAAAGACGCGCCCGACGTCCGACACGATCGAATGGCTCGCCGCGACGCTCGGCGTCGACCCGGCGTTCCTTGCGAGCGGCGTCTCGAGCGACGAGCGGTCGCGGGCCGAGGCGGTGCTCGCCCGGGCCGAGGCCCTGGTCGAGAAGCGCGAGTACGACGCCGCGATCGACGAGTACGCACACGCTCTCGGCGCCGTTGTCGCCACCGGGGCCGTCGAGCTGCAGGTCCGGCTGCTCTCCGGCGAGGCCTGGGCGCGCATCCTGAAGGGCGATGTGCGCACCTCGCTCGAGCTGCTCGGCCGCGCGCGCGGGCTCGTCAGAGGGGCCCGAGTTCGCCGACCTCGACCGCGCCGAGGTGCTGTTCCGGCTCGGTGTCGCCCGCTACCTGATCTCGAGCATCTCGACCTCGATCGCGCTCTTCGGCGAGTCGCTCACCCTGCTCGACCACTCGGAGCTTCCGTCCGACGTGCTGCGGTCGCAAGTGCTGACGTGGCGGTCGCGGTGCTACCGCCGCCTGCGTGACTACGAGGCCGCGCGTGAGGACGTGGAGCGCGCGCTCGAGCTCGCCGAGTCGATGAACGACTCGCGCGCACTCGGCGAGGCGTACTTCCAGGCTTCCCTCGTCGCCGAGCGCGACGGCCACTGGGTGCTCGCACGCACCTATGCGGAGCGCGCCAAGTCGCAGTACGAGGAGCTCTCCGACCGGATGAACGTCGGGCGGCTGCTGAACAACCTCGGCAGCTTCGACTTCCTGCTCGGGAACCCCGAGAAGGCGATCGCCCGGCTCGAGGAGGCTTTCACCGTCGCGCTCGAGCACGGCGACGACAACGACGTGGCGACCGCGGTGTCGTCGCTCGCACAGGTTTATCTGAAGACTGGCGATCCAGTCCGGGCCGAGGAGCATGCGCGCCACGCGCTGCGGCGCCTCGACGGCCGGCAGGATCGCCTTGACGAGATCGGGAACGCACGGCTCCAACTGGGGCGTGCGCTGCTCGAACAGGGGCGGCTCGACGAATCCGAGGAGGTGCTGGCAGAGGCGGAAGACGCGCTCTCTCAGCTCTCGTCGGGCTCACATCGGGCCGCAGCGTGGGTTGCGCAAGGGGACCTGGCTCAACGCCGAGGCGACGACCGTCAAGCTGCCGTGCTCTACCGGCAGGCAGCCGAGGCGCTCCAGGACTTCAGGTTCTAGATGCCGAAGGGGGTGAAAAATCACTGTGGCAAGACTCTTCACATACCTGATCGGCAAGCGCGCAATCGTGCTTGCCTGCGCAGCCTTCGCAGCTGTTCTGAGCGCCAAGGGCATCGTCCATACGAATGGACTGCACGACGGCCCGGGCTAAGCCCGTTGTCTAGGCAGAGCTTGTTCAACAAGCACAGCCGAACGCTTGCACTACCCACCCTGTACCACCGTTCCACCGTTCTCAGCAGTACCCGGCACGACTGATCTGCGGAAGTCGTTCTCGTGGTCGTGCTCGGCAGGCAAGTGAACTGTCAGGCAAGAAGATCGACCCTTTCAGTGCGGGCTCGCGGAGCAATTCGCGGGCCCGCACTTTTTTCGCGGCGGCTCGAAGGAATGTCCTCGCGGAGAGCGAACCCGGCGATACCCAACACACGTTCCTCTCCCCTCGACGGCGGCCTCCCCTAGGCCGCCGTCTCTTTTTATGGCTTCGAGAACGTGCTCTCCAGATTGGGGAGGCGTCGGGTTGGGATACCTGACGCCGGTACAGTTTCCGCGATGGATGCATCGCTGCCGCGCGTCGGCCGGCTGGCGGTCTCTGAGCAGCTCTACCGCCGGCTCGCTCTCGCGAGCGCGGTGATGCTGATCGTGATCGTCGCTTCCGGAACGACGGTCAGGCTCACCGGATCGGGGCTCGGTTGCCTGCACTGGCCGGGGTGCCAGGCCGGCGACCACGTGTTGCCGGAGACCGGCTATCACAGCTTCATCGAGTTCTCGAACCGGATCGTCGCGGGCATCACGATTCTCGTCACCCTCGCCGCGTTCGTCGCCTCGCTCCGCGTGCCGCTGGTGCCGCACTGGGTGCGCTGGGTCGCAGGGCTCGCGTTCGCCGGGACGCTCGCTCAGGCGCCGCTCGGGATGATCACCATCCACTACAAGCTGAACCCATGGCTCGTCGGGACGCACTTCCTGCTCTCGATCGCCGTGCTCGCACTGGGAGTCCTCGTTGCCCTGGATGCGTGGAACATGCGAGGCGAGCCCGTCTCTGCCGGGATCCGAACCCTCGCGCTCGTCGTTGGGACCGCGTGCGGCGCGCTGATCGTCTCGGGCGTGATGGCGACCGCCGCCGGAAAGCACTCGGGCTCCGTCGACGTGCCGCGCGTGTGGAAGTTCGAGCCGGCGGTCTACGTCCACGTCCGCGCGACCGCGATCTTCGGCCTTGCCTTCATCGTGCTCATCGCGTGGCTCAGCCAGCAGGGGCGCGGGCATCTTCGGAACGCCTTCATCCTGCTCGGGCTCCTCGTCGTGCAGATGATCGTGGGTGAGATCCAGTACCGGACGCATCTGCCGATGGGCCTCGTGATCCTGCACGTGACGCTCTCCGCCGTCATCTGGGCGGCCGCCGTGGTCTTCGTGGCGACGCTCTGGCGCCCGAGTAGGATGGTTTGATGGGGGCCGATTCCGAGCTTCGGATCGAGAATCGGCCGGAGCTCGACAGCCCCATGCTGATCTGCTCCTTCAAAGGCTGGAACGACGGCGGCCACGGCGCCTCGATGGCGACCTCGTTCCTCGCCCGCACGTGGCGCGCGGAGCAGTTCGCCGACATCGACCCCGAGCTCTTCTTCGACTTCCAGGGGACGCGCCCCCACGTCGCTCTCGTCGAGGGCCGCCGCCGCATCGACTGGCCCGAGAACTCGTTCCAGCACGCGCGGGTGACGAGCACGAAGGACGGGAAGCTTCGCGACGCGGTGCTCCTGCTCGGGACGGAGCCGAGCCTGCGCTGGCGGGCGTTCACGAAGCTCGTCGCCGGTCTCGCGACGGAGCTCGGCGCCTCGATGGTCGTCACGCTCGGCTCGCTCCTCGCCGATGTCCCGCATACGCGCCCGGCGCCGGTGACCGCGAGCGCGAGCGAGACCGACGTGCTCGAGCAGCTCGGCCTTCAGCCTTCACGCTACGAAGGCCCTACCGGCGTCGTCGGCGTGCTCCACGACGCCCTGCGTGAGGCCGGGATCCCGTCGGTGTCGCTGTGGGCGGCGGTGCCGCACTACGTCTCGCTCACCCCGTCGCCGCGCGCCGCCAAGGCGCTCTGTGACCGGCTTGGCACACTGCTCGAGATCCGGATCGACACGGGCGAGCTCGAGGAGGCGAGCACGGCGTACATCCAGCAGGTCAGCGAGGCCGTCGCCGCCGACGAGGAGACGGCCGCCTACGTCGAGGAGCTCGAGAGCCGTGCCGAGGAGATCGACGACGAGACGGAGCTCCCGTCGGGCGAGACGCTCGCGGCCGAGCTCACCCGCTTCCTGCGCGAGCGCGAGCAGGACGGCGGCGAGGGCAGCTCCGCCCGCGAAGAGCAGTAGCGGGGCCTATCCGAAGGTGAAGGCGTAGGCCTCGACGCCGGGCGTGAACCCGAGCGTCATCCGGCCCTGCGTCGACTTCGAGCCGCTCCGCAGCGTGTAGAGCTTGTACGAGCCGACGTCGACCGTCTTCGTCTGTTTGCCGTCGATCGACACGCTCACCTTTCCGTGGCCGCCGAGCACGAGGTAGACGTCCTGGGCCTGGAAGTGGAGCGTGAGCGACGCGTGCTTGCCTGCGATCGCGTCGTTCTTCTGGACGCGCCACCCACCGGCGTAGGCGAGTGAGTCGAGCGGCACCCTGACGGCCGGCGGGTAGGTCTTCGCCTGGTCCTTGGCGATGATGCTGCCGGAGTAGCGCATCGGGTCGAGCCGCACGTAGCCGAGGTACGACTCCGGGGTCGTCTGGTCGGTCGGCGTCAGGTCCGGCACCGCGGCGGCCTGGTTGCTGACGCCGAGCAGCTCGCGGATGTTCTGCTCCATCTCGGCGTAGTTGCCCTCGCCGGTGTCGTAGGCGCGGATGCGGCCCTGCTGGTCGATCAGGTACTCGGCCGGCCAGTACTCGTTCGAGTAGTTCGTCCAGGTCGCGAAGTCGTTGTCCTGGACGACCGGGTACTTGATCCCGAGCCGCTTGATCGCAGCGGCGACGTTCGACGAGACGTGCTCGAACGCGAACTCGGGGCTGTGGACGCCGATGATCACGAGCCCGTACGGGTGGTACGCCTTGTACCAGGCCTCCAGGTGGGGCAGCGTGCGCAGGCAGTTGATGCACGAGTACGTCCAGAAGTCGAGCAGCACGACCTTCCCGCGGAGCGAGGCGAGCGTGAGCGGCTTCGTGTTGAACCAGTCGCCACCCGCGACGATCGCGGGCGCCTTCGGGACGATCACCGGCAGGCTCGATGCGCCGGGGCCGGCGGAGGCGATCGGCGTCGTGGTGGTCGTCGTCGCCTGGTCGAGGATCGACCGCCTCCCGCCGCGAATCTTGTCGAGCGCCCGCTGGGCGGCCGCAGTCTCCTCGGTGTGCCTCTGGAGAGCCGACGTGTATCCGGGGAGCGCGGTCTGGAAGCGGGTGTCGAGGTTGAGCGCGATCGCGATCGCGACGAGGCCGATGACGACGCCGGCCGCCATGCGGACGCGCGGCGCCTCGGTCCGCAGGCGCTTTCCGATCCGCTGCCCGCCGAGCGCGATCAGCAGCATCGGCAGCGCGGCTCCGAGCGCGTAGGCGAGCGTCAGCAGGATCGCGCGCAGTCCGACGTTGTTGGTCGCTGCGACCACCGAGATCGTGGCCAGCACCGGGCCCGCGCACGGCACGAACACGAGCCCGAGCGACGCGCCGAGCAGGAAGCCCCCGCCGCCCGCCCGGAACCGGGTCAGGCGCGCGAACGGCTTCTCGATCAGGAGCCCGAGCCTCGGCACGAGCAGCGTCGCGGCGACCACGAACAGCATCGCGATCGCGATGTTCCGCAGGAGGTCGTCCGGCAGTCCCAGGTGATTGAGGAGCCACGTGGCGAACAGCGTGAAGACGACGAAGCTCGCAACCAGGCCGGCGATGATCCGGAACGGCTTTCGCCCGGATGCCCCGCCGGCGAGCAGGATCGGCAGCACGGGCAGGACGCACGGCGAGATCGCCGTCGCGAGCCCGGCCAGTAAGCCGATCCCCAGCAGAACGAGCACTGCTTCGAGGGTATCCCTCGGCGTGCCCTGCGCCTAGGCGCGACTCCTTAACTGTCTCTTACGTGCGAGGTCGCGTGGCCCTCGGTCTCTTACACCCACCGCTGCCGTGGCCGCAAGGTTCCCGCCTAGTGCGCGCGCTCCGAGGGACTCGTCAAATTCCTGGGAGCGCGCGCTCTAGGCCCCCCTTGGCCTCCATCTCGCGCCGCCCAGAAGCCGTAGACGGAACGTGGACACCAGGGCGCCAACCTAACCTCGAGCGACGTAACGAGGAGGTGAAGAAGTGGCCGCTAACCAATGCGAGCGTCCCTCGTCCAAGAGCGAGGCCATGCCGGATCGCCAACTCAAGAAGAAGCTGCGCCGCAAAGCGAAGAAGAAGCAGCAGCGGCAACTGGGCGACGCGCTCGACGGCGTAGGCCACCACAAGCGTGAGAAGAAGCGCAAGTCCTAGAGAGCACCAGGAGGCCGGCGTCGGCACCAGGTCTCATCGGTAAGAACTCCCCCAGTGCCGACGCCGGCTCCGGATCCGCCACAAACCTGGAGCCGAAGGCTGTGACGACGCGGCGACGATCCGGTAGCGAACGGGCGGAGGCCCTCGAGCCTGGGTTGTCCGTTACTCGGTCGCAAGGAGGTGGGCTCGAGGCGCTTCCGCTTGCGCCCCGAGCCCGTTGTGAGAACCCAACAAGGATGGAACGGCTCGGTCGTTCCCGCGAACGCGAGAACCGAAACACAAAGGCGTCTGAGCGAGGTCGTGTCGGAAGAGCCGGGCGGGTGCGGGACGAGAACAGCCCCCTCGAGCCCCGCACCGCGCCGCAGGCCTTCTGATCGTTGCCGTTCCGGACGCGTCCAAAACAGCGATCTTCGCGAACTGTCTCTACGTCCAGGGTCACATGCGCAGCGCGCCCACGTATTTCTTTCCGCTTGCCGCCCTCTTACCCGAGAAGCGACCGCAACAACGCGGTCGACAGGGAAAAGGGGAGCTAGCAAATGAACATCCGGACTTCACTCATCGCGATCGGCGCCACGCTCGCGCTCATCGCACCGGCCGCGGCAAGCGCGCGCGCGATCGTCAACCAGAAGGGCGACACCTATCTCGCGTCCAGGCACAGCGGCCACGCTCTCGTCAACTCGACGAGCTTCGTGTCCGAGAACGGCCACATCGTCGGCGGCAAGACGAAGACGAGCTCGGGCGGCAAGACGCGGGTCGACCGGCCGGGCGCCGTCTACACGGCACCGTTCGCCACGAGCCCGATCGTGACCCCCGGGTACATCTATTCGCCCGGCCCGATCAACCCGAGCGCGTACGTCGACCCGAACGAGTGCTTGGACACCGGCAGCAACTGCACTGACGTGGATCTCTGCACCTACTGGGGCGAGAACTGCGACATCGTCGCCGACGTCCCTCAGGACGCGTCACCGGCCGGCGAAACACACTGACCGACACACGTCCACCAGACATCGCCACCCCTGCGCCGGCTGCCAGCAAGTGCCGACGCGGGGGTGGTCTTTGCAATGGCCCGGGTCGGCTACTCGGGCTCGGAAGGAGGCTCGGGCGCGGGGTCGGTCCCGGTCGAGGCAGGCTGGGCCGGCTTCCGGCGTCGTCGGCGGCGCTTCGGCTCGGCTGCAGGGCCGGTGCCGTTGGCCGCCGGAGCCGTCGGGTCGGTGCCGTTCGTCGACGGCTGGTCGCTCGGAGGCGAGTCCGGAGCGTTGGTCCCCTCGGTCGAGCCCTCCGGGCCCTTCTTGCGGCGGCGCCGGCGGCGGCGGGTGCGGGTCTGGCCGGTCTTCGGCGCCGGAAGGTCGTCGGCGAGGGCGCCGGCGATCTCCTCGATCGCGCCGAGCTGCTCGCGCGCCTCGTCGAGCAGCTTCGTGGCGCGCGGCGTGTAGCCCTCGGCCGTGGCGAGCAGCGCGGCTCCGACCTCGCGCGGCATCTCGAGTGCGGCCTTGACGAGCCGGGCCGCGTTCTCCTCGTGGCGGTTGCCCCGCGAGTTGGCGAGCGCGCCGAGCAGCCGCTTGGCGTCCGGGTACTCCTGCGACGCCTTGCGGTCGAGCGTCTTGCGCACTGCGCGCGCGAGCTTCCACGTCCAGCGCGCGAGGATCTGCTCGGGCGCGTCGGGCTTGCCCTCGGCGATCGCGCGCAGGAGGATCCGGACGCCGGCGGCGCGATCCTTCTCCCACGGCGGGGCGAGCGTGATCAGCGTGACCAGATCGTCGAAGTCGGCGCGATCCACGCGCATCGACACGCGGTCGGCGAGGGCGATCAGCCGGAGCCGCCGGTTCGGGTTCTGCGCGGCGCAGGTCGCGAGGAACGTCTCGAGCGCGCCCTTCGAGGCGCCGCGCTCCGTGAACTTCTGCACGAACGCCTGCCGCTCGTCGAACCGCATCTGGCGCCCGGCGATCGTCGCCCAGAAGCGCTGCTCGTCCTCGTCGAGGAACTTCGGGTCGATCCTCTGCCACTCGCGCTGGATCACCGCGAGCCGGCGGGCGACATCGGGCGTGACCGGGACGAGCCAGTTCGCCGGCGTCAGCTTGCGCCGCGCGCGCCGCTGCGTCCGCCGCCGGGGAGCCGGTGTGACGCGTGCTCCTTCGCGGTAGAAGTCGGCGTTGAGCAGCGAGTGGAGCGAGACGACGCGCTCGCTGTGGGTTGCGCCCTTCGGGACGAAGTCGACGACGATGCCGGCTTCCTTACGCGGGTGGATGCGCATGATCCGGCCGATGCGCTGCTGGTAGACGCGTTTCGACGCGGTGGGCGCGAGGTGCATGACGATCGTCGCTCGCGGTGAGTTCCAGCCCTCGGCGAGCAGCATCGCGTTGATCAGGACGTCGATCTCGCCGCGCTCGTAGGCGGCGAGGACGGCGGCGAGCTTCACCGGCGGGGTCTTGCCTGACACCGCCTCGGCCTTGACTCCTGCCGCGCGGAAGGCGGTGGCGAGGTTGTAGGCATGGTCGACACCGGCCGCGTAGACGATCCCCGGTGTGTCCTCGAACCGCTCGCGGTAGAGGGTCGCCGCGGCCATGTTCAGCGCCTCGTGGTCGAGGGCGTCGGCCAGGGCGCGCTCCTCGAAGTCGCCGCCGACGATCGGCACCGAGTTGATCGCGGCGACCGGCGGGACGCGCAGGCAGCGGAGCGGGGCGATCAGCCCCCGGCGCGCGGCGTCGGCGAGCGGAAGGTCGTCGACCGAGGCGGGGAAGACATCGGAGACCTGCTTGGCGATCAGCTCCTCGGTCGCCGTCATGCCGATGTAGATCGGCTCGCTCAGGCTGCGGATCGCCGCGGAGGTCTTCTCGCCGAGCGCGGTGTGCGCCTCGTCGCAGATCACGAGCTCGTAGGCCGTGCGCGAGATCTCGTCGACGTGGCGGGCGAACCAGGCGTAGGTCTGGATCGTGATCGGGTTCGACCGCGCGATCTTGTTGCCGGTGAGGATCACGTCGGTGAAGCGCTCGCCGTAGCCGTGGTCGGTGAGCTCTCGCCGGAACTGGTCGACGAGCAGGCGGCGGTGGGTCAGGATCAGCACGCCCTCGGTGCGGGCGGCCTCGACGAAGCCGGCGGCCGCGATCGTCTTGCCGGAGGCGGTCGGGTGGCGGAAGCGGTAGCGCCGCTCAGCGCCCGGGTCCTCGTGGGGCGGCGGAGGGAGGTCGTCGGGCTCGCCGTCGTCGTCGAGCTCGACGGGGATGTCGTCCTCGTCCTCCTCCTCTTCCTCGACGAGCTCCTCGGGGGCGACGGAGCCGTTGGTCGCCCCGTTGCCGTTGCCGTTCTTCTTCTCGACCGCGGCGATCAGCTCGGTGAGCATCCCGGCGAGCGCGTCCACCTGGTGGCGGCGCAGCTCGGTGCCGGAGGCGAGCCGCGGAGGCTTCTCGGAGAGAACGCGCTCGAGCCCGAGCATGAGCGCGTAGCGCACTTTCCACTCCGACGAGGGGGCCGCGAGCCCGGCGTCCATCTCGGCGATCGCGTCATCGAGCGCGTGACGTAGCGCCGACCCCGGTCTCAGCGAGGCCGCGGTGTCGTCGTCGGGGCGAAGGAAGGGCTCTCCGGCCCATGCTTCGGCCCGAAGGGCCGAGGCTCGGATGCCTTCGGACGCCTCCCAGTCGTGCGGAGATTCGATGAGCGTCTCGTGCATGGGCGCGACACGATCCTCGTGCCGCCTCTACAGGTCTGACTCGCGGGTACCCCTCTCGCGAATCGCATGCCAAAGATACCGCATAGGGCGGCGGACATGCGTGCCGGAAGCGTGCGTTCAGCCGTTCTTGAGGTACGCCTGGGCCTGCTTGCCGACGACCGCGACGAGGTTCGCGAGCGCGATGTTCACGTCGGTGCCGTGCAATCCCCAGCCGGGGCCGAACATCGGCCGCACGAGCGGGCGCGTGTCACCGGGCGCGCTCGTGTGGTCGATCTGCAGCCAGCTGGCGCTGCCGGAGCGCTTGCACTGCGCGGTGTAGAGCCCGGGGTAGGAGATCCACGGCGTCGAGACCTTCGGGGTGTTGCCGGCTCCGCCGAGGAAGCTGAAGGCGATCGTGGGGAAGAGCGGCGTTATAGGGAGGCTGGCGCTCGACCCGGGATCGGCGGGGTTGACGCAGAGGACATGCGACGTCGTGCTCGCCGTGCGCCCGAAGCGCGCGTGAGCGGGCGGGACGGTGTCGAAGCTCGAGTAGGCGATCACGCACCCGGTGGCCGCCGCGGATGCGCAGGGCGGGATGTGCTTGAAGTCGCCGGTGTCGGCTTTCCCGTTCGCGCCGAGCACCTGGCCGCCGAGCAGGATCTCGGACACGACGAGCCGCCGCTGCGCGGGCGTGGAGTCGATCACGCGCTTCGTCAGGGCCTTCAGCACGTAGGCCCCCTGCGAATGCCCGATCAGGACGACACCGCGCCCGTGGTTGTAGTGCGCGAGATAGTCCTGCCACGCGGAGCGGAGCGAGGTGTAGGTCAGGAGGGGGCTGGCGTGCAGTGATCCCGTCGTCAGCCCGCGGTCGGTGATCTGGCGGTACATCGGGGCGTAGACGCGGCAGACCTGGGAGAACCGGCTGGCCTGCGCCTGGGCGACGAAGATCTGCGGGAGCTGGATCTGCAGGTCGGAGTTGCCCTGGTTCTCGCTGCTGACCGTCGGGTAGACGTAGAAGCAGTCGATCGGGGGGCTCGCTGCGGCCTTCGGGGTCACGACGGTCCTCGAGCCGTTCGCCTTGATGACGGTCGTCGCCATGCTCGACGAGCACGGGTCGGGTGTCTTGCCCGGGAAGCACAGCCAGACCGTTCCGGGCTTCGCGGGAGCAGCCGCGGCCGTGGTGGTCGTGGGGCGGTGGTGGTGGTGGTCGTTGTCGCCTTTCCGCCTCCGCCGCACCCTGCCGCGACGACGGCGAGCACGACGAGGAGCGGGACGAGCGCGCGCCGGGCCATGCGGCCACGGTACCGGCCGCGATAGAACCTGCCGTATTAACTGGCGTGAACACGTGGAGCGTGAACGGGCCCGGTACGACGACGGGATGCGCCGGCTCGACCCCGAGCAGCTCGTCCGGCTCGGAAACGCGGCCTACGGCGCAGGCCTCTGCCTGCTGATGCTCGGCGAGCGCGAGGAGGCCGCCGAGTGGCTCGGGCGCGCCTCGGCGCGCTGGCGTGAGAGCTGGGAGCACGCGACGCCGACCTCGTGGGGGAGGCCGATCGGCGTGATCAAGGCCGCGCTGATCGCCGGGGACGACGAGGCTGCGGCCGCCTTCGCCGCCTGGGCGCTCGGGCTCGGATGCACGGAGGCGGAGTCCCCGATCGGGCGGTATGCCGCGACGCTCGCTCTGCTCGTCGAGGGCCGTGACACCGAGGCGGCCGGTCTCGCAGAGAGCCTGCGCGGCGACGCGTTCCCGCCTGAGGTCGCCGACGCGCTCGTCGGGATCTCGACGAGCGCCGAGGTGCAGTACCGCGAGGCTGTGCAGCGCGTGCTGACGACGTTCGAGACGCGCGACGAGTACCTGGAGGACGTTCCCGTTGCCGACACGGTGATCGTGCTGCAGGCCCTGGCGGGCCTGCGCGGCATCGCTGCTGAGCTGGATTCGCCGCTTCTGCCCGGTTAGAGGGCGCCCGCTGCGTCGCGGTCGAGGAACACGAAGATCTCGCCGTCTCCCTCTCGAAGCAGGCTCGCCGGCACCTCGGGCGTGATCGGCCCGCGAAATGCGCGCGCGACGATGTCGGCTTTCGCGCCGCCCGTGACGAGGAACCACGTTCGCGGCGCCGAGAGCAGCACCGGCAGGGTCAGCGTGACCCGATCGACGAACGGCTCGAGCCCGGCCGGCCCGCTCGTCACGAGGCGCGTGCGCTCCTCGAGCTGCGGAGAGCCCGGGAAGAGCGACGCGATGTGGCCGTCGGGGCCTAGGCCGAGCAGCAGGAGGCTGATCTGGATGTCCTCGATCTCCCGCTCGTACTCGGCCGCAGCCTCGGCCGGGGTCGAGCTCGCCGCGAATCCGATGCACCTCGGGCTGCTCCTCCAGCCGGTCGAGGAGCGTGCGCTTCGCGAGCCCGTAGTTGGAGCGCTCGTCATCGGGCGGCACGCAGCGCTCGTCGCCCCACCAGACCGCCGAGGCGCTCCAGTCGGCGCTCTCGGCGGCGCGCTCGTAGGCGCGGCCGATGGTCGAGCCGCCCGTCAGGACGATCGTCTCGCCGACGAGGCCCCAACCTCCGAGCGTCGAGCCCAGCTCGGCCGTCGGGTCGTCGGAGACGATGAGCTCGACGTCAGTCATCGCCGCGGGCGAGCTCTTTGCTTCGCTCCATCGCGGCGGTGATCGCGTTCAGGAAGGCGGCCCGGACGCCGGCCTGCTCGAGCTCGCGGATCGCGCGGGTCGTCGTCCCGCCGGGTGAGGTGACGCTCTCGCGGAGCTCGACGGGGTGGATGTGCTCGTCGCGCAGGAGCTTCGCTGTGCCGAGCATCGTCTGGACGACGAGCTTCGACGAGACGTCCCGCGACAGGCCGAGCAGGACACCCGCGTCGATCATCGACTCGGCGAGCAGGGCGTAGTAGGCGGGCCCGGAGCCGGAGACGGCGGTGATCGCGTCCATCTGATCCTCGGGCACCTCGACGACGTCGCCGACCGCGCGCAGCACGGTGCCCGCGCGGTCGAGGTGCTCCCGGCCCGCGTGCGTTCCGGCGCACATGCCGGCGATTCCCTCGTGCACGGTCGACGGCGTGTTCGGCATCGCGCGGACGACGGGAACGTCGCTGCCGACGTGGCGCTCGATCCGGGCGGTCGTGATCGCGGCGGCCACGGACAGGACGGTCTGGTCGGCCGTCAGGTGAGAGCCGATCTCGGCCAGGAGCGCCTCGATGTCCTGCGGCTTGACGGCGAGGACGACGACGTCGGCGCCGTTGATCGCATCGAGGTTCGAGGTCGTCGCCTCGACTCCGTGCCGCTCGCGGAGCTCGGTTGCGCGCTCCTCGCGGCGCGAGGTGGCGACGATGTCGGCCCAGTCCGAGCTACGCAGCCCGGCGAGAAGGGCCTCGCCGATCCTGCCGGCTCCGAGAATTGCGATCCGCATCGTGCAAGCCTACGAGTCCGGCGTGGTATCCCGCCAGGAGATACACGCTGGCGAGCCCGGCCCACTCCCCGTAGGGCTCGAGGAGGGCGTCGGTCTCCTCTGCCTCGACCCGGCGGCCCCAGAGCGCCGATGCGAGCTTGACGAGCCCGAGATCGCGTGCGAGGCCTCGCTCGTAGCGGCCGAGCCCCTCGAGGCAGACGACGCCGGCCGACCAGGGCCCGAGGCCGCGCTCCCGCTCGAGCCGCTGCGCGACGACCGCGGTCGGGAGGCGCTTCAGCCCCTCGAGGTCCGAGCCGCGGCAGAGGCGGATGAGCGTTGCGCCGCGGCGGGCGCCGAGGCCGTACCGGTGCAGCTCGGCGGGGGAGAACCGCCCGAGGTCGGCCGAGGTCGGCGCCGCGTGGAGCCCGCCGAGCTCGCGCGTCGCGGCGCGGATCACGGTGCGCTCGTGCTGTCGGGCCTCCCGCGCCGTGATCAGCTGTCCGGCCACCGCGCGCAGCAGGGCGTGCGCGACGGTGGCGGTTCGCATCGGCCGCATGCCGCGCAGATGCTTGATCGGCCGGCCGAGCAGGGGGTCCTCCGCGAATCGCCGCAGGAACTCGGTGTGGTCGTCGTCGACGCCGAGCACGAAGCGCATCCGGTCGAGGCCTTCCTCGCTGAGCGCCTGGACGTTGACGGTGCCGTCGTGGTGCTGCCACGCGCGCGCCTGCTCGAGCCCGGTCGCGGCCGCGAAGGTCATCGTGACCACGCCGTCGCGAACCACCCGTGTCGCGTCGCTGCCGTGCCGCGCCGAGAGCCGAAGCGAGTACGGCCCCCGGGGCTTGATCTCGGCGGCGATCACGCGGGCGACTCTAGCCCCGGCTCCGGCGCTATCCCCGACCCGTGGCCTCTCGCTCGGCCCCGGGGCTCGGAACGAGCGGGGAAAATCAGCGGGCGGCCCGCAGCCCCCGGGCGCGCACACCCCCGCCCGGGTGGGGGCTCACCCCTGCCCCTCAATGCCAATTCTACGAGCTCCCGGGCCGGGTGTCTGTGCCGGCTTCGTCAATTCTTCTCCACAGCGTCGGGCCGCTTACCCCGTCCGCCGCGGCGCGCTACCGCTCCGCGCTGGCGGGCTCGGCCTGGAGGTTCGAGGCGACGTCGGCTGCGCGCTCGAACACGTCGAGCGCCTCCCGCTCGCGCCCGGCGTCGCGCAGGTACCGCCCGTACGACCTGAGGACACCTGCGTGATCGCGCACCGAGCCGTGCTCGGCGAGCAGCGCGATCGCCTCGGCGAACGCCTCGTCGATGCCCGCGCGACCGCTCGCGGCGCGCGCCTCGGCCACCGCCCACCACGCGAGCCCGCCTTCGCCGGGCGCGGAGCCCGCGAGGGCCAGCGCCTCCAGCGCGAGCTCCTCCGCCGCGGCTCCGTCCCCCGCGGCCACCGCGCACGCCGACTGCAGCCGGCGGATCACGGCGAGGTCGTCACCGGACGCGCGTGGCCCGAGGAGCGCCTCGGCCTCTGCGAGCTGCTCGAGCGCCGCGGGAACGCCGTCGCCGCCCGAGATCATCGCGTCGGCGCACGCCACGTGAGCGCGGGCGAGGTGAACCGTGTCCTCGGTCGCCTCGAGCAGAGCGACGGCGCGCCGGAAGTTGTCGAGGGCCGCGACCGGCCGCGCCTGCTCGAGCGAGAGCCGCCCGAGCGACCAGTGCAGGCGCACCTGGGAGTACCGGTCGGTGACGGCGTCCGTCCCGGCGAACAGCCCCGCGACGACGGCCCTCGCACGCGAGAGCTCCCCGAGATCGGTCAGCGCGTAGCTGAGATAGGTGCTGTACCGGATTCGTGCCGCGTCGTTGTCGGGCTCGGCTCGGGCGACCTCCTCCAGCGCGCCTTCGAACAGCGCCACCGCCTCGCGCGCGGCGCCCGACGCGGCGAGGGAGCGCCCGAGCGTCGAGTACACGTCCGGCCGCGAGACCGGCGTGACGAGCTCCGACCCGGTCACCGCCGACAGCCACCCGACTGCGCCCGCATGGTCGCCGCGGCCCGCAGCCTCGAGGCCGAGGGCGATCCGCGCCCGGGTCGCCACTGCGAGATCTGCGCCGGCCTCGGCGTCCGCCAGGATCTCCTCGAGCGCCTCGGCGTCCGCCGCCCCCTCGAGCCGGAGCCGCAGCTCCTGCTCGGCGACCCGCAGCTCGCGGAGATCCGCCGCGCCGAGATCGGAGCCCGTCTCGAGGTACTCCGGGGTCACCCCGAGCTTCGCGGCCAGCATGCGGAGCGCCTTCACCGACGGAGTGCGCGCGCCGGCCTCGATCCGTGAGATGTAGGCGTAGGTGATGCCCGGCGAAGACAGGTCGCGCTGGGACAGCCCCTGCTCGCTCCGCAGCCGCCGGAGGCGTGCTCCGACAGGCTCAGAACGTGGCTCCGAAGGCCCTGCCACGAAGGGATCATGCCTGTCCTTTCGAGACTTCGTCAACTCGGCCATGCCTTCTGATGACAGGATTGACAACAAAAGAATTCTCGTGTCTTCTCCCGTAATCGTGGTGTCCAGAACCGGGAAGGAGGTGCTCTCGATGTCGTTCCTCTCGCCGCGCGTACAGCTCGCGCTCGTAGCGGTCGTCTCCGCTGCCCTGGCCGTCGGCTTCGGCAGCTCCCACTGGGGCCCGTAGGGCCTCGCGACGGCGCAGGCGGTCCCGACCCCGCTCCGCCTGCGCCGTTACTCTTTTTCCGATGGTGCACCGAACTGCGGCTCGCATCTCGCTGCGAAGCCGGGAACGGAAGCTGCGCCTCTTCCTCGACCTGTTTCAGCCCGGGCCCGAGACGACGGTGGTCGACGTCGGCGTGACCGACGCGCCGTTCGGGGACGGATCGAGCGACAACTTCTTCGAGGCGCTCTACCCGTGGCCCGAACGGATCACCGGGCGTCGGCCACACCGAGCTCGACCGTTTCGCGGCCGCGTTCCCGACCGTGACGGCCGTGCGCGCCGACGGGCGCGAGCTTCCCTTCGCCGACGGCGAGTTCGACCTCGGCTTCTCGAACGCCGTCATCGAGCACGTCGCCGGCGGGCGCGACGGCCAGCGGCAGTTCATCTCGGAGCTGTGCCGCGTGGCGGGAAAGGTCTTCGTGACCACCCCGAACCGGCTCTTCCCGATCGACCCGCACTCGCTGCTCCCGTTCGTCCACTGGCTTCCGGACGGCGAGACGCGCAACCGGGCGCTGCGAGCCAGAGGCTTCGACGACGTGCTCGACCCGCTCGGCCCCGGGGAGCTCGCCGCGCTGTTCCCCTTCCCCGTGGAGATCGTCAGCCGCGGGATGACGCTCGTCGCCGCGGGCCCGCTGTGAAACGCCACGTCTGGATCCTGCACGTCTTCGTCGTCGGCCTCGCGCTGCACAACTTCGCGATGGCCGAGCTCTACGCGGCAGGTGTCCGCGGCAACGCGCTCGATGTCGTCTCGGCCTGGAAGGAGCTTCTGCTCGCGCTCGGGCTGCTGCTCGTCTGGCGCGATCGCGGCTGGTCGCTGCGCTTCCGGCCCGCGCTCGTCGACTGGCTCGCGCTCGGCTACGGCGCCCTCGTCGTGCTCTCGGCGATCATGCCGCAGCACTGGCTCGGAGGCGCCGCCACCCATCGCGGCGTCGTGCTCGGCGTCTCGCCACGACCTCTTGCCCGTCGCCGCGTACTTCTTCGGCCGCGGCCTCGACCTGACGGTTCGAGACGCTCGCAAGCTCGGCGTCACCGTGATCGCCTCGGCCTGCGCCGTCGCGGCCTTCGGGCTGATCGACATCTACGCGATCCCGCTCTCGTGGTGGCGCAGCTCGGGTGCGCCCGACTGGTTCCAGCAAGCAGCTCGGCTTCACCTACACGGGGCTCAGCAACCTGCCCGCAGAACTTCGTCTACAACACGGGGAACGGCCACGTCTTCCGGCGGCTCGTCTCGGTCTTCCTCTCGCCGCTCGCCGCCTCGTACATGTTCGTGACGGCGCTCCTGCTCTGCGCGGCCTGGTGGATCCAGCTCCGGCCGAAGCTCGCCGTCTGGATCCCGACCGTGGCTCTTCTCTTCGCCGGTCTCCTCTGGACGCACTCGCGCAGCTCCTACCTCGCGCTCGCCGTCGGGCTCGTCGTGTTCGCGATCCTGCGGCCGCACGCGCGGGTCGCGCTCGCCGGCGCGGCGGTGCTCGTGGTCGTCGTCGGGTTCGCCTTCGTGAAGGCCTACCCGCACATCGGGCCGAAGACGAGCTTCACGCCGCGCGAGCTGCACATCCAGGAGAAGCTCGCGAACGCCCCCGGCGCCACCGCGGCCGTCGGGTCGAGCGGGCTCGAGGACGCGAGCACCTCGAGCCACCTCAGGAGCCTCGTCGACGGGATCAAGACCGTCCTCCGCCATCCGCAGGGATACGGGCCGGGGAACGCCGGCTCGACCGCCGCCCGCACCGACGTCACGATCAAGGCCGGCGAGTCGACCTACACCGAGCTCGGCGTCGACGCCGGGCTCCTCGGCGGGCTGCTCTTCGTCGCCTGGATGCTGACCGTGCTCGTGCGCCTGTTCCGCTGCACGGCCTGGCTCAGCGCAGCGATGGTCGCGATGCTCGTGCTCGGGCTGCAGACCGACATCATCGGCGTGCCGTGGGTCGTGTTACGTCCTCTGGCCGCTGGCCGGCTGGCGCATGTCCCACCCGGACTCCGACGGCCGCGCCGCGTCCTGAAGAGCGTCTTGCGCCTTGCCGGAACCTGCCTACCCTGGAAGGGGTGCGGATCACGCTCCTCGACGTGGCGGTCGGCGCCACGGCACTCGGCCTACTCGCGCTCGCGCTGACCGCGCGAAGCGGCGGCGGGGGCGACGCGCCCGGCCGTCCTCGCGAGCCCGACTCTCACGCCCGGCTCGCTCAATCCGGACGTCACCCAGGCGACGATCGGCTCGACGATCTGCGTCCGCGGCTGGACGGCGACCGTCCGCCCGCCGTCGGGCTACACCTCCCAGCTCAAGCTCCGGCAGATGCCCGAGTACGGCGAGAGCGGCCCGCCGTCCGGCTACCAGGAGGATCACCTGATCAGCCTCGAGCTCGGCGGCAACCCGACCGACCCCGCGAACCTCTGGCCCGAGCCCTATCCGCGCGCCGCCGACGTCGACAAGATCGAGAACGAGCTCAACGACAAGGTCTGCTCCGGCGAGCTCACGCTCGCGGAGGCCCAGCACGACGAGTCGGCCCTCAAGCACGAGCATGGGTGAACCTGCTTTCCTGGGACGGTGAGGTTCCCCCTCCTTGTCGTGGTCGTCGCTGCGCTGCTCACGACCCCGCTCGCGGGAGCCGCTCTGATCGGCGTCAACGACGACGCCGCGAAGGATCCGGCGCAGGTCGGCTGGTTCTACCCGGCGCTCGCCGGTGAGGGGCTCACCGAGAGCACCCTGACGCTGCGCTGGGACGAGGGCGCGCCGACCGCGATCCCGGACCAGGCGGCCGTCACCCGCGCGATCGCGGCCGCCGCCGCGAACGGCGCGACTGTCGAGCTCGACCTCTTCCCGCTCCACTCGATGGCGTTCACCGGCGGGGCCAAGTGCGCGTCGACCACCGATCCGCAGGGCTGCGGCAACACCGCCCAGATCCAGTCCTTCGCCGTCTGGGCGGGCCAGGTCGCGCGCCGCGTTCCCGACGGTTCACCAGTACGTCGTCATGAACGAGTGCAACCAGCCGCTCTTCGTGAACCCGCAGTTCGACGCGACCGGCGCGAACCAGTCGGCGCAGATCTGCGGCCGAGCGCTCGCCGCCGCCTACGACGCGCTCAAGGGTGTCAGCTCCCAGAACGTCGTCTGGGGGGTCGGTCTCTCGCCGCGCGGCAACGACAACCCGAACGCCGCGAGCAACGTCTCGACCTCGCCGACGAAGTTCCTCGCCGATCTCGGCGCCTGGTACAAGGCGTCCGGCCGAACACGGCCGCTGATGGACGGGCTCGACTTCCACCCGTACCCGATCCCGCAGTCGCTTCCGTTCGCCACCGGGTACGCCGGCGCGACGAGCGCGAGCGTCTCCAACCTGCCGCGGATCTACCAGGCGTTCTACGACGGCTTCAACGGGTCGCCGCAGCGAACGATCGGCCAGCAGGCCGGCGGCGGGCTTCCGGTGTCGCTGAACGAGGTCGGGATCCAGACCGACTCGACCGGGAAGCCCGGGTACGTCGGGACCGAGACCGCCGCGAACGCAGCGGGCGGCGTGCTCGGCGCGACCGCGACCGAGGCCTACCAGTCGTCGTGGTACTCGCAGATGCTCCAGTACGTCGCCTGCGACCCGAACATCGCGCGGGTCGACCTCTACCACCTGCTCGACGAGCCCGCCCTGTCCGGCTGGCAGAGCGGCCTCTTCTACGTCGACCACACGCCGAAGGCCTCGGCCGCGATGGTGCACGACTGGGTTGCGTCCACCGGCGGCGCCTGCCAGGGCGCCCCGCACCCCTGGACGCCGCCCGGCGTGGCGGCAGCTCCGACACCGCCTCCGGCAGCCGGTCGTCAGCCGTGCGCACATCGTCGTTGGCTCCGCGGGACGGATCCGGATCTTCGATGCCTCGAGTCACGTGCTCCGGCGCGTGCTCGCTCCGTTCGGCACGGCGTACACGGGCTCGATCTCGCTCGCCCTCGGCGACGTGAACCACGACGGCGTCTCCGATATCGCCGCCGGCCAGGGCCCCGTCGGTCAAGGTCCTCAACGGCAAGTCGGGCGGCGACGCTCGCGACCTACGCGACCGCGTTCAAGCCGCGGTGTGTCGGTCGCGCTCGGCGACGTGACCGGCGACGGGCGCGCCGACCTCGTGGTCGGATCGGGCCCGGGAGCGCCGGCCCAGGTGAAGGTCTACGACGCGAAGACGCACAAGCTGCTCGAGACGCTGACCCCGTTCGGCGCGGCCTTCAAGGGCGGCGTCTCCGTCGCCGCCGGCGACCTGAACGGCGACGGCAAGGCCGACGTGATCGCCGGCACCGGGCCGGGAGCGAAGGCGCAGATCGTCGCGTTCAGCGGCGCGACGAGCACGCTCCTCGAGACGCTCACGCCGTTCTCGCCGTCGTTCACGGGCGGCGTCGCGGTGGCCGCGGCCGACACGAATCAGGACGGAAAGGCCGATGTCGTCGCGGCGACCGGAAGCGGCACGGCGAGCGTCGATCCGGGTCTTCTCCGGCGCCACCAAGGCACGCCTGCTCTCGTTCGGGCCGTTCGCGCCGTCGTTCACCGGCGGCGTCTCGGTCTCGGCCGCGAAGGGCGTCATCGTCGCCGGCACGGGAGCGGGCGGCAACGCCCAGGTCCGCGCGTTCGACGGCAAGACCGGCGCCCTGGGCTCGAGCTTCCTCGGCGCGACCGGGTCGAGCGCGGTCACGGTCGCAGCAGCAGCTTCCTGAGCCTGCTCGTAATCTATGGCGGTGCGCGCTGCCCGCCTACACGAGATCGGGGGAGTCCCACAGGTCGACGAGATCGACGCGCCGCAAGGCGGCGGGCTCGTTCGCGTCTCGACCGCCGCGCTGAACCCGATCGACATCTCGATCGCGAACGGCCGCTTCTACGGCGGCTCGCCGCCGACCCCGTACGTGATCGGCTCCGAGGTCGTCGGGACGGCGGAGGACGGCCGCCGCGTCTGGGTTCGCGGCCGGCAGCTGATGGCCGAGGTCGTCGAGTCCGGGCAGGCGGCAATGGGTCTTCGACGATCCCGGACGGCGTCGGCGACGGGACCGCGCTCGGCTGCGGCATCGCGGGCCTGACCGCGTGGCTCGCCGTCTCGTGGCGCGCACCGGTGAAGCCCGACGACACCGTGCTCGTCCTCGGCGCGAGCGGCACGCTCGGCTCGGTCGCCGTCCAGGCTGCGAAGCTGCTCGGCGCCAGGCACGTGATCGGCGCGGCGCGCCGCACGGATCTGATCCCGGCCGAGGCGGACGAGGTGTTCGACCTCGGAGCGCGGACGCGATGCCGTCGGCGTCGTTGATCATCGACGCGCTCTGGGGCGAGCCGATCGCGCGGGCCTTCGCCGCCGCGCCGGCCGGCGTCCGGATCGTCAACCTGGGCCAGTCCGCCGGGGCCGACGCGACGCTGCAGTCCGGCTGGGTCCGCGGCAAGGTGGCGGAGATCCTCGGCCACTCGCTCTTCGATATCCCGGCCGAGATCGCGGCCGCCGGCTACCGGCGAGCTCTGCGAGCACGCCCGCGACGGCGCGATCAGCGTCGAGACCGAGATCTTCGGGCTCGACGACATCGCCGAGGCGTGGGCGAAGCAGGCGTCCGGCAGCCCCGGCCGGAAGATTCTCGTCGAGGTCTAGGCTAGGCCGTCGTGACGGCCGGTCGCGCGCAACGGTGCCGGGCGGCGAGCGCCGGACGGCGAGCGTCCCGGCCGCGGCGGCAGCCAGTGCGCAGATGCCGCCGAACACGAACGCCAGCTCGGTTCCGCCGACCGTGCAGAGCCAGCCGATCAGCGGGCTCGCGAGCGGCAGCGGCGCCGTCCAGGCGTAGAAGTAGACGCCGAGGACGCGGCCGCGGATGTGGTCGGGCGTGCCGAGCTGCACCACCGAGTTCGAGGCGGCCGTGTAGGTCGTGAAGCAGACGCCGCAGACGAAGAGGAGCGCGCCGACGAGCACGACGTTCTGGAGCGGGGCGATCAGCAGCTCGGCGATCCCGAACACCGTCACCGAGCCGAGGATCATCCGCCACCGGGCTTGCCCGACGCCGGCGGCGATCAGCGAGCCGGCGAGCGCGCCTGCGCCGAAGCAGGCGGTGATGATCCCGAAGGTCAGCGGCCCCGCGCCGAGCGTCTGCTTGGCGAGCACCGGCAGGAGCACGTTCACGTTGAACGAGAACGACATCACGACGATGGCCATCAGCGTCAGCACGAGCACGGGGCGCGTGTTCCAGACGTACGAGAGCCCCTCGCGGGCACCGGCGAACATGGTGGGCGGCCGCGCCCGGTCAGCGGGTAGAGCTCGCTGACCCGCATCGCGAGCAGCCCGGCCAGCACGGCGAGGAAGCTGACGCTGTTGATCGCGAAGCACCAGCCCGATCCGACCGCGGCGATCACGATCGCCGGCGAGCGCCGGGCCGAGGATGCGCGCCGTGTTGAAGAGGCGACGAGTTGAGCGCGATCGCGTTCGGCAGCTCGTCGCGGCCGACGAGCTGGACGGTGAGGTTCTGGCGGGCGGGGAGGTCGAAGACGACCGCGATCCCGGTGAAGGCGGCGATCGCGTAGACCTCCCACACCTGCACGGTTCCGAGCAGCACGACTGCCGCGAGCAGCCCGGAGAAGACCATCTGCACCGACTGCGTCACGATCACGGTGCGCCGGTTGTCGAAGCGGTCGGCGACGACGCCGGAGAAGAGGCCGAGGATCGTGAACGGCCCGAAGCGTGCGAGCGAGAGGAACCCGACCGCGAGCGGCGAGTGCGTGAGGCTCAGGATCAGCCAGTAGAGCGCGACGTTCTGCATCCACGTCCCGCAGACCGACGTGATCTGGCCCGCGAAGAAGAGGCGGTAGTTGCGATGGCGGCGCAGGCTCGCGAACGTGCGCCGGCCGGCCACGCGGACGAGCCTGGTCATTCGGCGTCCTCGACGAGCCGCGCGAGCGGGCCGATCGCTGCCTGGATCGCAGCGTGATCCCGCTCGGACAGGTCCTCGAGCCGCTCGGCGAGCCAGGCGGTGCGCTGCTTGCGCACCATGTCGAGGACGCGCTCGCCCTCCGGCGAGAGCGAGACGCCGACGCGCCGCCTGTCGGTGCTGCGCGTGCGCACGATCAGCCCGGCTGCCTCGAGCCGCTCGAGATGGCGCGGACATACCGGGGGCGGAGATCCGCTCCCGGTCGGCGAGCTCGCGGCCGCTGATGTCCGGGTAGTCCCCGATCACCGACAGCAGCGAGACCTGTCCGGCTGTGACGCCGAGCTCGTGGGTCTCGCGGCGCACGAGGCGGCTCAGCCGCAGCAGGACCGGCCGAAGCTCGTTGGCAAGGGAGAGGGAATCATTCAGTACATGAACCATTAACCAGGTGAACTATACCTGAGCGGCAGCGTCCCGTGCCCTGTAGGACGACTGTTGACTTATGACAACAGAGCGGATAGAGTGGCGAAGCTGTCTGCGGCGCCCATTCCCCAAGAGGAGGCGCATGATGGTCACCACCCTGAAGCAGCTCGGGAAGCTGCCCCACCGCGTCGATGTGCGGACGCTGTCGCTCGGGAGCTACGTCGAGCGGGACGTGCTGCCCGCCCCGCCGCGCGGAGCTCGACCTGTCCGCGCCGGTCATCGAGTGGCCGATGTACGGCAATGACAGAACCGGCGATTGCACGACCGCGGCGGCCGGGCACATGATCGAGGCGTGGACGGCCGCCGCTGCCGGGAGCGCGGTCGAGATCTCCGACCAGGCCGTGCTCGAGGCATTCGACGCCGTGAAGATCGTCGATCCCGAGACAGGTGACGAGGGCGCGATCGAGCTCGACGTCCTCACGTACTGGCGGCGGCAGGGCATCGGCGGTCACCGGATCGGCGCGTTCGCTCTGGTCGCGCTCGCCGACCGCGACCTCGTTCGCGTGGCGGCGTACCTGTTCGGCGGTCTCTACATCGGCCTGCAGCTTCCGCTGTCGGCGCGCGACCAGCAGGTCTGGGACTGGACGGGCGGCTACGACGGGCCCGACGCACCCGGCTCCTGGGGCGGGCACGCCGTCGACGTCGTCGGGTACGACGAGTCCGGCCTGACCGTGGTCACGTGGGGCGCGCTGCAGCGGCTGACCTGGAGCTTCTGGGAGCGCTACTGCGACGAGTGCTGGTGCCTCATCAGCACCGACTTCCTCGCCGGGAACGGAAGGACACCGGAGGGGTTCGACGTCGCCGCGCTCGAGGCCGATCTCCGGCTCGTCACCGGAGGCGGCCGGTGAGCGACCGGGCCGCCGTCTACTCCGTCGCCGTGCGGCCGAAGCGCGGCAAGGAACTGCCGCTGGGCGACATCGACGGTGCCGGGACGTCGCTGCAGGACGTCCTCGTCCGGATCCTCGACGGCTTCGCCGCGACGAGCGCCGACGGGACGCGGGTCGTCGTCGCCGCAGTTGCCGCGCGCGACGCCGACGACCTGCTCGCGATCGTCCAGCACGGCGTTCGCGGCGTCGCAGCCGACATCGTCGATGGGAGCGGTGGGCTCCGATTCCGCCAGACCCCGGACGACCTTCAGCTGATCCGCTGCGGCTGCCTGTTTCGCCTGCCCGCGAGCAGCACCGCCGGGACGCTCGCCGTCCACGTCGCGAACGGCCGCGGCGTCAAGGAGCTCTTCGAGCAGGGGCTCGGCGCGCAGTTCAGCTCGCTCTTCCCGGGCCTCCGGCTGGCGATCGAGCGTCTCGCCGAGCCCGGAGCGCTGCGCGATGCGGTCGCGCAGGACCGCGTCGAGAAGGTGAGCTTGCTGCTCCGCGACGGGGCTGCGACCGTCGCCGACGCCGGCAAGTGGGTCGCCGTCGGCGAGCCGGCCGGCATCGCGCTGGACGTGACCGGGGCTCCGATCCAGAGCCGCGCCCTCGACCGCTATCTCGCCGGCGAGACGGCCGCGCTCGACGACATCGTCCGGTTCGCGGGGATCACGTTCGACCGCGCACGGATCGGCGTGCGGCTCGCGGACGGCACGCGCCGCTCCTACGACCTCGCCCATCCCGACGCCGGACGCCCGCTCACCAGAGACCTCGTCGGGATCGAGGTCGACACGACCGGCGAGCCGACCGTCGCCGAGCCTGCTCGAGGCGCTCCGCGCCGTGCTCGACGCGTAGGCTCAGCTGCGTGACAGCGATCAATCTCGCCGACTTCGAGCGGCTCGCGGCCGAGAGGCTCGAGCCCGCAGCGCACGGGTACTTCGCAGGGGGCGCGAACGACGAGCTCACGCTCGCCGAGAACGTCGCTGCGTACCGCCGCTGGCAGCTTCGGCCACGCGTGCTCGCCGACGTCGAGGATCCATCGACCGCGACGACCGTGCTCGGCGAGGGGATCTCGCTGCCCGTGCTGATCGCGCCGGTCGCGTATCAGCGGGCTGCGCACCCGGACGGCGAGGTCGCAATGGCGCGGGCCGCCGCAGGCGCGGGGACGATCATGTGCCTCTCGACCCTCGCTACCGCCTCGTGGGACGAGATCGCCCCGACGGGTGCGAAGCGCTGGTTCCAGTTCTACGTACCGCGTGACGAGGGGCTCGCATCGGCGCTCGTGAGCGGAGCGAAGGAAGCAGGGTTCGGGGCGATCGTGCTCACGGTGGACACACCCGTGCTCGGGCGTCGCGAGCGTGATCTCCGCAACCACTTCACGATCCAGCACGACCTCGGCCACGAGGCCCTACGCGGCGATGGGATGACGCCGCTCACCGCTCTCGCGGCCATGTCCCCGTCGTCGCTCAGGTGGCGCGACGTCGAGCGGCTCTCCGCGTCGACCGGGCTTCCCGTCGTCCTGAAGGGGATCCTGACAGCGGAGGATGCGCTGCTCGCGTGCGAGCACGGCGCGGGCGCGATCGTCGTCTCCAACCACGGCGGCCGGCAGCTCGACGGCGTCTCGGCGACGATCGACGCGCTGCCCGAGATCGTCGAGGCGGTCGACGGCCGGATCGAGGTGCTCGTCGACGGCGGGATCAGGCGAGGCACCGACGTCCTGAAGGCCCTCGCCCTCGGCGCCCGGGCCGTCCTCGTCGGGAGGCCCGCCCTCTGGGGTCTCGCCGTCGACGGCGAGCAGGGCGCCGCTCGGGTGCTCGAGCTGCTCCGCGCCGAGATCGAGCTCGCCCTTCAGCTCGTCGGGTGCCGCACGCCGGCCGAGCTCACGCGCGCGCATGTCGCGCGTGCCGCCTGACCGCGCGGCTACCCTGAATTCAGCTTGAAGCGCCTCCTTCTCGTGACCGCGGCTGCGTTCGCCGCGTTCGGCGGGGGCACGCGGGCCGTCCATGCCGACGGCTGCGGAGTCCCGTCGACGCCACCCGTCTGGGTCGACTTCGGCGGCCATGGCGCACCGATCCCGGCGAAGCCCGGGATCACGATCGCGGTCGCCTCGGGCACCGACGTCCCCGCGCAGATGCGCGCCGCCGGCGCCGCGACCGTCCTGTTCGACCTCAACTTCAACAAGCGGGTCGGCACGACGAGCAACCCGGCCGACCCGTCGCTGATCGACGCCCGCGCGAAGTCGTTCTACGACTATGCGGTCTCCGTGACGGGCTGCCAGACGCCGATGGTCGCCGAGAACGAGCTCGCGGGCGCCCAGACGCCGACCCCGTGGACGCCCAACAACGCGCAGTACCGCGCGAACGTCCTCCAGTTCCTGACCGACCTGACGAACCTGGGCGCGACGCCGCTGCTCTCGATCGCGAACCCGCCCTACACCGGCGGCGACGCGCGCCTCTGGTGGCAGCAGGTCTCGAAGGTCGCGATCCTCCTGCGGCAGGTCTACTTCACCGCGCCGAACGCCGTCGGCCTCTACAAGCTCGGGCCCGCCGCGGCGAGCCTCTCGATGCGCCAGAGCCTGCGAGGCCTCGTCGACCACCTGACGCAGATCGGGATCCCCTCGCAGCGGATCGCGCTGGAGATGCAGATCACCACCTCGCCCGGGCTGGGCCAGCGGGCCGGCCTCCAACCGGCGGCAGCCTGGCTCGAGATCGTCAAGCTCGAGGCGCTCTCCGCGAAGTTCGTCGCGACGCAGTTCAACCTGGCGGGAGTGTGGTCGTGGGGCTGGGCGACGTTCAATGCGAACGTCACCCCCGACCCGGACCAGGCCGCCGCGGCGTGCGTCTGGCTGTGGGCCCGTGACCAGACGCTGTGCGACGGCCCGTCCGCGGCCGGCGCCGGCTTCGACAGCTCGCTGACCGAGGGCCAGCTCTCGGTGCCGGCGGGAACGCGGTGCCTGACGAGCGCGGGAAGCATCTCGCGCAAGGAGGTGGCCCGCTTCACGACGATCACCGGCGACCCGGGTTACGCGGCGAGCGTCCTGCTCGAGGAGCTGACGCTGTCGGCGCAGCAGAAGGTCGACTACCCCGACCTGCTCTCGGCGGAGCGCGCCGTGATCGTCGCCGAGTTCGGCGGCGATCGGAGCAAGTACTGGGCGGCGCTGAGGGCCGCTCATGTGACCCTTGCCGACGCACGCGCGATCATCGCCGCCCGGCTCGAGCGCGACGACGTCGAGGAGACCTTCAAGGCGCCCGCGCCTTCGACGGCGGCCATCGACGACTTCCTGGCGACGTACGCCGGCCAGCAGGCGCGGTTCGTGGCCGCGACGGAGAAGGCTCCGTGGCTCGGCGGGGTCACGCACGGCTGGGCGATCGCCACGCTCGCTCCGTCGGAGGTCTTCACCCTCGCGGGCCCGGGGAAGATCGACACGGCAGACGGCACGTTCCAGATCACACCGGGAGCCACCGCGATGCCGCTCGGGCT
The DNA here is from genome assembly GCA_963775355.1 of uncultured Actinomycetota bacterium. Taxonomy (GTDB): domain Bacteria; phylum Actinomycetota; class Thermoleophilia; order Gaiellales; family Gaiellaceae; genus PALSA-600. The sequence goes on from CAVZJA010000020.1 coordinate 95,885, forward strand.
GCTGGCCGCACGCCGACCAGGTCCGCGCGGCCCGCCAGGCGCTCGTGCGCCTCGAGCGCGAGGCGATCTACCGCGGCTGGCTGCGCACCCAGGAGAAGACGCTGCTCGGGGCGGCGTCCTGCCTCAACGACCAGGTGCCGGCGGCGGAGGAGACCGACCTCTCCCCGTTCGTGCCGTTCCTGTTCCCCGCCGGGTAGGCGCCTCGCGAGACGCCGATGGGGCGATGTGACCGGAACCCGTCACATCGCCCCGTCGATCTTCCGCTCTACCCGTGTGTGACTCTGAACGAGACGAGCCGGCGGGAGGAGATCCCGGCGAGGATGTTCTCACCCGGCTTGCGAGCCCGGACGAACATCACGAGCAGTTGCTGGTGCTTGCTCACGGGGAACCCGGAGAGCGCGGTGAGGTTCAGGGTCGCCCACCCGTCGGCACCCGTCGCTTGCTCGTTGGCCGGGGCGAACATCGCGTACGGAACGGCCGTCAGGTAGATGAGCGCGCCCTGCACCGAGCCGCCGCAGGCACTGACGTGGAACCGCACGGTCAGCGTGCGGGTGTTGTAGGTGATCGTGCTCGGGTTGATCTGGAACTGGTCGATGTTCAGGCGGGCAGGCGAGGTGATGCCCGCGACCGCGACCGTCCCGCCCGAGGTCGTGCAGCCACTCGGCGGCGCGGCGGCCGCCGCCTTGACGACGGCTGTGGGCACCGAGGTGGATGTCGTCGAGCCGCCGCTGTTCTGGGCCGTGACCACGACGCGAATCGTGCTGCCCACGTCGGCGTTCTGGACAACGAAGGTCGAGTGGGTCTGGCCACCCTCGTTCCCGCATCCGCCGCCCGTGGAACTGCAGCGCTGCCACTGATACCCGTAGGTGATCGGTCCGGCGCCCGTCCACGTGCCGGTGGTTGACGTCAGCGTCTGACCCTCCTGAACGGTGCCGGAGATCGTCGGCGGCGCCGTGTTCACCGGCTTCGCCGTTGCGGCTTTGACGACCGCCGTGGGTGCCGATGTCGCCGAGGCCGAGCCGTCGGAGTTCGTGGCCGTGACGACGACGCGGATCGTGCTCCCGACGTCCGGGTTCTGCACCACGAAGGTCGAGTGGGTCTGGCCGCCCTCGTTCCCGCAGCCATTTCCGTTCGCGGCACAGCGCTGCCACTGGTATGCGTACGTGATCGTTCCGGTACCGGTCCAGGTGCCGTTGGTAGCGGTCAGCGTCTGACCCTCCTCGGCAGTCCCGGAGATCGTCGGCGGGGCCGTGTTGACCGGCGCAGCCGTCGCCCGCCCGTTGCGGGCACCGGCCGATCCGACGAGTGCGAAGGCGATCGCGAGCATCAGTCCGCCCGACAACGCCGCGACGCCCCACGCTCGTCTCTTCACGTTGTTCGTAGTGCCTTCCGTGCCATTCTGGTCGTTCTTCATCTCAACCACTCCTTCGCTGACGTTCGGTTCGCCGACGCATCGGCGCCGACTTCGTCTTTGGGCGTGTTGCTCCAGCCTCATGGCGCGAGCCGCGGAGACGGCCGCCGAGAGGCCGATGAGTCTTGGTTTTTGCTACCCGGGCCCAGCCGGCGTCAACCCACGCTGCCGGGGATGTGAGCAGATGCTCACGCGATCTTTACGGCATGCGAATTTCGGCCGGAGCGATCTTCAGTCCGCCGCCCTACCGTGGAAGCCATGAAGATGCGAACCCACACCCCGATCCAGGACATTGCCTCGCGTCCGTCTGCGGATGCAGCGGCTCTCGAACAGCAGCTACGTGCCTCGTTCGACCGGGTCGCCCCGTTCACCGTCGGCGCCGAAGAGGAGCTGATGCTCGTCGATCTCGAGACGCGTCAGCTCGTCCCGGCCGCCGAGCTCGTACTGGAGCTCAGCGAGGGTGACCGGCGCGTGACTCGCGAGCTGCGAAAGACGCAGCTCGAGATCGTCACGCCGGTCTGCATCGCAGCCTCCGGTGCCGGTCGTGAGCTGGCCGCCACGCGGCGCCTCGTCGCAAGCCGGATCGGCCGGTCGGCCGATCTGCTCGCTGCGGCAACTCACCCGACCGCGCTCGACCCGGGCCCGATCTCCGAGCGCTCGCGCTATCAGCAGATTGCCGAGGATCATCCGTGGGCGGCGCGCCATGCGCTCACGTGCGGGCTCCATGTCCACGTCGCCGTCGGAGGTTCGGATCGCACCCTCGCCGTTCACAACGGCCTTCGCGGCTACCTCCCCGAGATCCTCGCGCTCAGCGCGAATGCGCCGTACTACCGCGGTGAGGACTCCGGCCTCGCAACGGTACGGCCGAAGCTGAGCCAGTTCTTCCCGCGGGCAGGTGCTCCGCCGGCCTTTGCCGGCTGGCGCGAGCTCGCGGAGTTCGCGATCTGGGCGCGTCAGGGAGGAGCTTTCCCGGACGGCAGCTACGAGTGGTGGGACATGCGGCTCAGCATCCCGCACGGGACGCTCGAGGTCAGGGTGGCGGACACCCAAACACGGGTGGAGGATGCCTCGGCCATCGTCGCTCTGATCCACAGCCTCGTCTACGACCTCGCCGCTCGCTACGACGACGGAGACCCGTTGCCGCACGCGAGCGACGAACGCATCACCGAGAACCTCTGGCTCGCGACCCGTGACGGTTTGACTGGGCGCCTCGTCGACCTCGAGACCGGCGCGCCGCACTGGACGGTCGATCGGCTCTACGGCCTCACCGAGCGGCTTCACGACGCGGCACGCGCACTCGGGTGCACACGTGAGCTGGATGGGATCGTCGAGATGATCGTCGACGGCGGCGGGGCCGGCCGCCAGCGCCGCGCCTACGAGCAGGGAGGGCCCAAAGGGCTCCTCGACCATCTCGCGGAACAGACCACGCAGTCGGCCGAGGCGACGAGTGCCGTCCCGGATTCGAACGCGAATCGGACGATGACGCATGGCCGCGGCTCCGAGCATTCTGCTGCCGGGAGATATCAGGCAGGAGCTCGCGCGTGAGGCGATCGGTCAGCAGCAGCTGCACCGTCTGCCACAAGAGCTCCTCGACGTCGGCCCGGATCGAGAACATCCCCGCGTTCATCTACGCGTCCGAGCGCCCCTGATCCCGGACGCGTACCACGGGCGGGCCGGACCGCGGGGGCCCCGGCCCGCCCCGCCCTTCTCAACCAGGTGTGCCGACCAGCGCCGTCGTCTCGGTGCGCTTGGTCCACCGGAGGATGAGTGCGACCTGGCGGTCGAGGCGCCGAGCCAGGTCCGCTGAAAGGAGATTGGCTCCCGTGGGGGGTCGCGGCCCCGTGATGTCGACGCTGACCACGGTGCTCCCGTGGCTCTTCACCACGCTGACGGCCTGGATGCCGAGGTCCTGTGCGCGGAGCGGAGGGATGAGCACCGAGCGAACCACGGACTCGTCGGTGGCGTCCCGGTAGGTCGTCGCCGTCCGGCGCGCAAGCGGATATGCCACGGCGAGTGCGACCAGAAGCGGGATGACGATCGCGAGACGCCCGCGACGCGGGAGGTCGTGGTGGATCGCGAGGCGGCTGAAGGACAGGACCGCTGCCGAGGCAAGAATGATCCCGAACAGGTTCGTCGCGAAGAGGAGGAATGCTCCCCTGGCGAGATGGCCGTTGCCGCGCTCGAGGAGTATCCCGACCGCGGCGAGGGGCGGCATCAGCGCCACGGCGATCGCAGCGCCCGGCAGCGCGGCAGAGGCCTTCGCCCTGACTGTCACATACGCGCCCGCCATGCCCGCGACCAGCGCAACGCCGAGATCGAGGATCCCCGGGGAGGTCCGAATCAGAATCTCCGGAGTGATCGCGACGACCTGAAACGTCGGCGCGACCCAGGTGACGAGAGCGGCAAGCCCGATCGACTCGAGCGCAGCGAACAGGACGAGCGCGATCGCAACGAGTTGGCGCCGCGTCTCGAGACTCACCAGAGCGGCTGAAAGCCCGATGATGGGCTGCATCAGCGGCGAGATCAGCATCGCTCCGATCACGACCGCGGAGGAGTTCTCGAGCAGGCCGAACGTCGCGATCAACGCTGAGCATGCCGTCAACGCCGCCACGCGTCGGACGTACCCGCTGAGCTCTCCCGGCCCGTCGCTGAACAGCGACTCCTCGATCCTCGCGCGCTCGGTATCGCTCAGACGGGCGGAGCCCTCCGCGCCGCGTCGCCATCCCGGACCCGGCGGGCGGCGTGATCGCGGTGACGGGCGGGCATCATCCATCGGACCAGGACGCAGTTCTGCGAACGGCGGAGCATGCCTTCCCTGCGGGCTCGCGGGGGCCGGGCTCTTCCACCGCAGGCGCCCGTTGACTAGTCAGCTTCTGACGAATAAAGTCCGTAGCGCACAGCGATCGTGGGTATGCCTCGGGACAGGCGATCCGCGCTCCGCAAAGTGGGCCCCCACGCAGTTCCCATCCCTTCCGCGTGGTGGCCCACTGTGCCTTCTCGGGACAAGTCTTCAGCCGGTACGGGCGACGGGCTCGAGCTCCACGAGCACGCCGTCGATGAAACGCTCGACGGCGCGCGAAGACTCGAGTCGATAGCGAAGCAGGATCGCGTCGACCCCGTCGCTCTCGCGGATCCGCAGCTCGAGCGATTCGATCGCCTCGCTCAGCGCCTCGTGCTGGGCGTGCAGCATCGGCCTCGGGTCGACGCAGTTCCGCTGGGCGAAGACGAGCTTGAGCAGCAACAGCGACCGGCCCTCGCGAACATGCTCGACCGGCTCGACGAGCCACTCCGAGACCGCGCTCTGCCCGGCCGGCGTCGCGCGGAAGATCGTGCGATTGGGCCCGCGCGCGCCGGGCTCGTGCCCGGACGCGACGATCAGGCCGCGCGCATCGAGGATCTCCAGTCCGCGGTAGACGAGCGGGCGCTTCAGCGACCAGATCGAGCCGAGCTCACCGGTTTCCGAAAGCTGTCTAGCCAATGCCCAGCCGTGGGCCGGCCGCTCGCAGAGCAGCGCCAGCACGGCCCATTCACCAGGAGCAAGGTTCCTCGAGCTCACCTAATTGACTGTACGTCGCGAGGCGCGTGATCGGTTTTGGCACCCGCCTGAAAGGGGCTTTCGCGGACGCGACAGGCGCCGAGCAACCTGCCCACCGGGCTCCTTGGGCAACCTGATGCACGGTGGTACCCTAGCCTCGGGGATGTCAGATGCATAGGAGTTGCAGTAGCAAGGCGCCGCAGATACCGGGAAGATCTGGTACAACGAAGAGCGACTAGACAGCGGTGCGACTAATCGCGCGGCGATCGTGACTTCCACTGTTACCGAACCGGACAGGAGCTTGAGCGAACGTGACCACTTCCATCAACAGAGCAGACCTTCTCAGGCGCGGAGTCCGCGGCGGTGCGGTGCTCGTCGCAGCGGGCGGCGTGCTCGGAGCGCTTGCCGAGAGCGCGAGCGCCGATGCCCTGCCGGGCACTGACCTCGCCTATGCACGGCTCCTCGTCGGGGCCGAGCTGCTCGCATCGGACTTCTACCAGCAGGCGATCGCGGCCTCGAACTCGAAGCCGGCAGTGATGAAGTACCTGAAGCGCGCGTATCTGAACGAGCAGGAGCACTATCACTCGGTCGCCGGCATCATCAGCGGCTCGTCCAACACGCCCGCCGTGTCAGGCGACTTCGATTTCAGCTACCCGGCCGGCACGTTCGCCAGCCAGGCCTCGATCCTGAAGTTCGCAACCGCGCTCGAGAGCATGGTGCTCGGCACCTACCTGGGCGCGCTCGGCGGCATCCAGACGAACACCTTCAAGACCGGGCTCGCCCAGATCGCGGCCTGCGAGGCGCAGCACTGCAGCTACGTCACCTCGATGGCCGGCGGCAAGCCGTTCTGGCTCTCGTTCCCGCCGGCGCTCACCATCCAACAGGCGTCGAACGCGTTCGCCGCCTACACCGCCTAGCGATGGCGGCCAATCGGAAAGGAGCTCCCATGCGGTTCTCGAGCACGCGCGGGCGCAGGCTGAGGCCGGCTCTCGCGATCTTCGCGATTCTCGCGCTCTCTCTCGGCGCAGGCGCGGGCGGTGCTTCGGCCAAGTCGAGCCATTCGACCGCCGGCATCACCGTCTACGCGGCGGCGTCGCTCACCGACGTCTTCCCCGCGATCGACAAGAGCGTCTCGTACTCGTTCGCGGGATCCAATGCTCTTGCGACGCAGATCACGAACGGCGCTCCGGCGGACGTGTTCGCGTCCGCCAATACGAGCCTGCCGGCTCAGCTGTATGCCGCCGGACTGGTCGAGAAGCCGGTCGTCTTCACGCGCAACACGCTCGTGATCGTGGTGCCGAAGTCGAACCCGGCGGGAATCAAGAGCATCTACGACCTCACGAAGCCGGGTGTCAAGCTCGACATCGCCAACTCGGCCGTCCCGGTCGGCAGCTACACGGTTCAGGTCCTGAACCAGATGGGTCTCGCATCGCAGGTCCTCGCGAACGTGGTCAGCCAGGAGACGGACGTCCGCACTGTCCTCTCCAAGGTCCAGCTCGGCCAGGCGGACGCGGGCTTCGTCTACTCGACCGACGCCCAGACGGTTCCCGGCCAGGTCACGGTGATCAACGTCCCGGCGTGGGCTCAGCCGAAGGTCGCCTACTCGATGGCCGTCGTCACCAGGAGCCCGAATCAGGCGGCGGCGCAGGCGTACATCGACGAGGTGCTGAGCAAGGCGGGTCAGGCGACGATGCTCAAGTACGGGTTCCTTCCGATCAGCGCCCCGGCGCCCGCGATCGCCAAGGTGACCCCGGCCAAGACACGTCGCGGCGCGAAGTTGACGCTCGCGGGCACGAACTTCAAGGGCACGACCTCGGTCACCTTCCAGGGCGTCCCGGCCAAGTTCAAGATCGTCTCGACCTCGAAGCTCACGGTCACCGTTCCCGCGAAGGCGAAGACCGGTTCGCTGACGGTCACCAATCCGTCTGGCACCGCAACCTGGAAGTCAATAACGATCAGCGCCTGATCCGACCTGGGCCGGATCGAGGCAGGAGCGCCCGACACCCGCTCCGGCGCGAGGCGAGCAGCACCTAGGAGTTGCTGCTCGCCTCGCGGCGATCCTCGGCCGGGCGTACCGGGGGCGGCGCTTCCTCGAGCATCCCGTCGATGAAGAAGACGACCGAGCGCGTCGACTCGAGCCGGAAGCGGACGAACACGTGCTCGGCGCCGACGCTGGTCGCGAGGCGGGTCTCGAGCGCGGCGATCGAGGGGACCGTCACCGCCCTCTGCGCCTCGAGCAACGGCCGGTTCTCGAGCCCGGCGCGCTCGGCGAGGACGAGCTTGAGCAGGAACAGCGAGCGAACATCGCGTACATGGTCGACCGGCTCGGACAGCCAGTTGGCGAGCTCCTCTCGGCCCTCGGCGGTGGCCTGGAAGAGCGACCGGTTCGGCCCGCGTGCGCCCGGCTCGCTTCCGACCGGCTGGATCAGCCCGCGGTCATCGAGCAGCTCGAGCGCCCGGTAGACGAGCGGCCTGCCCATCGACCAGACGCGTCCGACCTCGCCGGTGCGCGACATCTGCTTGGCGAGCGCCCAGCCGTGAACGGGCGCATCCGCCAGCAGCGCAAGCACGCACCATTCCCCGGGGCCCAGATCGCGCTGGACGGTCACTCACCGCAGGCTACTTGCCCAAGCACGTCGTGCTGCGGGCAACGGGCTCGAGGCTCATGCCTCGAAGATCAGGCGGGCGGCGATTGCGAGGAGGGCGAGTGAGAGGAGTCGTTGGATCAGCGGTGCGCTCGTCTTGAGTGAGAGGCGGGCGCCGAGCTGCGCGCCGACTATGACGCCGATCGAGAGGGCGATCGAGCGGCGGAGCCCGTCGCCGGCGACGTAGCTGCCCTCGGCGAGATGGGTGAGGGTTGCGGTGCCGCTCATGATCGCGAGCACGAAGTGCGAGGTCGCTGTTGCGATGTGGACCGGTAGGCCGAGCAGCTGGCTCATCACGGGGACGTGGATGACGCCGCCGCCGATCCCGAGGAAGCTCGAGACGAACCCGATGACCAGGCTCAGCAGCACGCCGGGGAGCATCGGGACGTCGTATTCGTAGCGGCGGCCCGACGCGTCGACCAGGATCCGGTGGGTGTGGCCGGGACGGGGAGTCCGGGGCTGACCGGGTTTCGATGCGAGCAGCCACAGCGCGAGGAGTGCAAGCACGACGGCCATGACGATGTCGAAGGCTTGTCTCGGGACGTGGCTGACGAGCAGTGCGCCGGCGATCGAGCCCGGAAGCGTGGCGGCGCCGAGGATCCCGCCTACTCGAAGGTCGATCCTCCGCTGGCGCGCATAGGCGACGGAGCCCGACAGGGCGTTGAAGAATACGACCGCGATGCTGATCGAGCTGAGCGTCTGTGCCGAGTCGTGCGGGTAGAGGATGAGTAGGACAGGCGCGAGTATGAAGCCGCCGCCCGCGCCGACCAGGGTTCCGAATGCGCCGACGGCGAAGCCGAGGAGCACCAGCAGTAGCGCACTTGAGCCGGAAAAGGCCACGCCGTATTTCTACTGTTATTGACGCTCGGCAGGCAGAAAATACCGGCCATATTCTCCACTAATACGGTCGGAAAGATATGTGCTTCGAATACCCGATAAGTCGAGGCAGGGCCCCGCGCGCGGCTAGTGGCCGAACCGGATGTCGGGGAGGACCCGGCGTAGCCAGGTCGGGAGGGCCCAGGCGTTCTTGCCGAGGAGGCGGAGCGCGACGGGGATGAGGACGAGGCGGATGAGCATGGCGTCGAGGAGGACGGCGATGCCGAGGATGACGCCCATTTCCTTGGGTGGGAGTGGTCCGGAGAGGGCGAAGGTGAAGAAGACGGCGATCATGACGGCGGCGGCGGCGAAGATGACGCGACCGGAGTGGGCGAGCCCGCCGACGGCGGCGTCTCTTGGGTCGCCGGTTCGATCCCAGTGCTCTTTCGCGGAGGAGAGCAGGAAGACGGTGTAGTCCATCGAGATCGCGAAGATCATCGCGAAGAAGAAGACTGGTCCCCAGGCGTCGATGAAGCCTTGCGGCTCGAAGCCGAGCAGCCCGGCGCCGTGGCCGTTCTGGAAGATGAGGCGGGCGACTCCGAAGGCGGCGCCGACGGCGAGCAGGTTGGTGAGGACGCCGACGGCGGCGATCACGGGGGCCTGGAGTGCGATCAGGAGGAGGAGGAAGCCGAGGCCGAGGACGACTCCGATCACGAGCGGGGTCTTGGCCGAGAGCGCCTGCTCGAGGTCGTGGTTCTCGGCGGTCGCGCCGCCGACGAGCATCGCGGCGGGAAGTGCGACGCGGAGCCGGTCGATCGTGCTGCCGACGGCGGGGCTGGAGGGATCCTGCCGCGGGACGGCCTCGATCAGCGCGAGCGTCCCGTTGTGGCTGATGCGGGTGGGGAGGATGCGGGTGATTCCAGGGTCGCGGCGGATGACGCCGGCTGCGGCTGCGGCTTGGGCGCTCGGTCCGACGATCTGGAGTTGGCCCGGTGCGCCCGGGCCGAATGCCTGCTGGACGAGCGTGTAGCCCTGGCGGGAGGTGTCTCCTGCCGGGACGACCTTGATCGAGGGCATGCCCGTGCGGAGGCCGAAGATCGGCAAGGCGAGAACGAGCAGGATCGCGAGCGCGCCGCTCCCGAACAGGATCGGGTGGCGCCAGAGCCGTTCTGCCCAGGCGGCGAATGCGGGTGAGCGGTGCTCGCCGGAGTGGACCCAGCGAAGCGCGCCCTTGTCCACCTTGGGGCCGAGCTTGGCGAGAGTCGCGGGCAGCAATGTCAGCGACGCGGCGAGGATGAAGACGACGGCGAGCATGATCCCGAGCGCCATCGAGCGGAACGCGGGGCTGGGGACGAGCATCACCGCCGAGAGCGAGATCAGCACGGTCGCGCCCGAGAAGAGGACCGCCTTCCCGGCGGTGTCCATGGTGACGGCGACGGCGTCGACCGGGTCGAGCCGGGAGCCGAAGAGGGCGCCGCGGAAGCGGTTGACGATGAAGAGCGCGTAGTCGATCCCGAGCGCGAGTGCGAACATGAGTGCGAAGTTCATCGCCCAGATCGAGACCTCGCCGACTCGCGAGGCGATGTAGAGCGAGCCGGCGGCGGCGACCAGGCCGACGATCGTCAACATCAACGGCAGCCCGGCCGCGACGAGCGCCCCGAAAGCGAGCGCGAGGATCAAGAGGGTGACCGGCCAGGAGTAGAGCTCCGACTTCATCATCGCGTTGCGATTGGCGGTGTTGAAGTCCGACCACATCGCCGAGGCGCCGGTCAGGGACACGGCGACGCCGTTGCCGCCGGCCGCCGTGAGCTTGCCCTTGAGCGCGTCGGCGACCCGAACCATCGCGGTCGGATCGCCTGCGGCGCCGGCGCGAATGATCGCGGTGTGCCCGTCCTGCGAGATCGAGAGGCCGCGGGTCGGCGGCAGGATCGAGGCGACGCGGCTATCCGAGCGGAGGATCGCCGTCGATCTCCTGACCGCGCCGGTGAACGCGGGGCTTCCGACGGTCTGGGTGGGGGAGTGGAGCACGACCATCAGGGCGTTACTCGACTGGCCGCCGAAGCTCGCCTGGATCAGATCGCGTGCCTGGACGGACTGTGATCCGGAGGCCTGCCAGCCGGCGCCGGAGAGGGCTGTCTCGACGCGCGGCGCGAACGCGCCGAGCGCGACGACGACGACGAGCCAGGAGATCGCAACGGCGCGGCCATGCATCGCCATGGAGCGGCCGAGACGACCGAGTGGCCCAACGGTCGTGGCGGCGTGCGCGACCTCGGGCGGCGGCGGTACAGCCGGAGGTGCGACGACCGTCACCGGCCGGCACCGTCGAGGATCTGCTGGAGCTCGTCGAGTTGGCGCTGGACGCTGCCGCAGACTTCTTCGCAGATCGCGAGCACGCTTTCGTCGCCGATCCGGTAGTGAACGCGGTTGCCCTCCTTGCGCCGGGCCAGGATGCCGGCATCGGTGAGCACCGCGAGGTGCTTGGAGATGTTCTGCTGTGACGCCCCGAGCGCCTCGGTCAGCTCGGCGACGGTGGCCTCGCCCTCGCGGAGCCGGTCGAGGAGACGGATTCTCATCGGCTCGCCCATCGCGCGGAAGCGGCGTGCGATCAGCTCGACGAGCGGATCGGGGATCGGATGCGGCATCGGCATAAGGCCTCCTCTACTAAAGAACAACTAAGTAGTGGTACAGTAACACAAAGCATCTGCTGTGGTCCCCTTGACGAAATAGTCACTGTGTGACTAAACTGGCGTGACGCCAGATCCTCCCAGCGTGTGATTCGTTCTCGCACGCGACGCCTACGCCGCCGCCCGGGTACCGCCGTACCCGGGCGGCGGTGGCGTATTCGGCGCCGATCTCCACTTGCAAGCTAGGACTTGCATAGGTACCTTGGATGTGAGCGCGCGGCCTCAGGCTTGCGTGTCCCGACCAGCCAGTAGCCGTCGAAGGGAGATCGCGAATGCCGAGGGAGTACTACAGCGTCAGCGAGGCCGCAAAGACGCTCGGAATCAGCGTCGATACGCTGCGGCGCTGGGACCGGCAGGGCCGGATCAAGGCCGACCGCGACAAGAGCAACCGCCGTGTCGTTCCGGCAAGTGAGATCGAGCGGCTCCGGGGCGATGCGGGCACGGCCCACCTGAGCGCGCGTAACCGCTTCAACGCGATCGTCACCGACGTCAAGATCGAGGGCCTCATGGCCCAGGTCGAGATGGTCGTCTCCGACCCGGTCCGGCTCGTCGCGCTCGTGACCCGCGATGCCGTCGAGGAGCTCGAGCTACGCAAGGGCATGCCCGCCACCGCGATCGTGAAGTCGACCTCGGTCATGGTCCAGCACTGACCTTGGCGCAGGCGACGACAGTCACCGGCAGCTGGTCGGTCGCCTGGTCTCGGCTTGGACGGCCGTTGCTGGCCGTCGCCTATTTCTTCGCCATCGCCGTCGCGCTCGGGCTTCATCGTCCTGCCGATCCTTGCGATCTTCACACACGTCTCGCCGGGGCAGCTGATCGACCAGCTCTCGAATCCCGTGGTCGTTGATGCGTTGATCGTGACCGCGAAGACCACCATCGTCGCCCAGGTCGCGATCCTCGTCTTCGGCACGCCGCTCGCCTACTTTCTCGCGACCCACCAGTTCCCCGGCAGAGCCTTCGTGATCACGCTCGTCGAGTTGCCGATCGTCCTGCCACCCGCCGTTGCCGGTGTCGGGTTGCTCGTCGCGTTCGGCAGGGTCGGGCTGCTCGGACCGACGTTCGACACCTTCGGGATCAACGTCGCGTTCAATCAGGCGGCGGTCGTTCTGGCGGTCATCCTCGTCGCAGGGCCGTTCTACGTCCGGCAAGGCATCGCCGCTTTCGAGGCAGTCGACACGAACCTCGTCGCCGCCTCCCGGACGCTCGGTGCGGGCCCGCTGCGGACGTTCTACCGGGTCACCGTGCCGTTGGCCAGCGCCGGGCTCGCAGCAGGCCAGGCGATCTCCCTCGCCCGCGGGCTGGGCGAGTTCGGAGCCACGATCATGTTCGCCGGGAGCCTTCAGGGTAAGACGCAGACACTTCCACTGGCCGTCTACTACGCATTCGAGTTGCCCAACGGGCTCGAGATCTCGCTTGCGATCAGTGCGCTGCTGGTCGTCATCAGCGTTGCCATCCTGCTCGCGGTCAAGCTCGTGACGGTGCGGCGCCCCGACCGCGCCACGGTAACCGTCTTCGGCGGCGATCGGCCGGTCACCGGAACCGGCTGACTCCCGGTGCAGGCGCTATCGGCATCGTTTGCGCTTCCGCTGCGCACGTTCGAGCTCGCCGTCGATCTCGAGATCGACGGGACGGTGGCTCTCGTCGGCCCGTCCGGAGCGGGAAAGACCTCGGTGCTCCGCGCGGTCGCCGGGCTCGTGAAGCCGGCATCGGGCCGGATCGCGCTGGGAGATGAGGTCTGGTTCGACTCCGCCGCCGGCGTTTTCCGCGCCCCCGACGAGCGTCGAGTCGGGCTCGTATTCCAGGAGTACGCGCTCTTCCCGCACATGAACGTTCGGCAGAACGTGGCCTTCGGAGGCCGTGAGCGGGTGGACGAGTACCTCGAGCGCTTCCGGATCTCGCATCTGGCCTCCGCGCGACCGACTCAGCTCTCCGGCGGCGAGCGGCAGCGGGTCGCGTTGGCCCGGGCGCTGGCGCGCGACCCCGGCGTGCTGCTCCTCGACGAGCCGCTGTCGGCGCTGGACGCTCACACCAAGGTCACGGTTCGCGGTGAGCTCCAGGAGCTGCTGCGGGAGTTCGGCCTACCGGCGTTGCTGGTGACGCACGACTACGAGGACGCGGCCGCGCTCGCCGACCGTGTCGGGGTGATCATCGACGGGACGCTGCGTCAGCTGGCGTCGCCCCAGGAGATGGTCGCGCATCCCGCCGACGGCTTCGTCGCATCGTTCACGGGAGCGAACCTGCTGCACGGGATCGCGCGAGCGCGGGCCGGGACGGCTTGACGGAGATCGTGCTCGCGACCGGAGAGTCGATCTTCTCGACGGATCCCGGGCAAGGGTCAGGTCGACGCGATCGTCTATCCGTGGGAGATCTCGATCGCGCACGAGCACCAGCCGGACTCGGCCCAGAACGTGATCCGCGGCGAGATCCGCTCGATCGCCCACGTCGGGAACCGCGTCCGGGTTCGCGTCGGGCCGGTGACGGCAGAGGTGACCGAGTCGTCGGTCGAGAAGCTCGGCCTGAAGGTCGGCGGGCAGGCGACGGCATCGTTCAAGGCGACCGGCACGCGCCTCGTCCCGCGCGGCTGACGCTTCGTCCTACCGGCGGATCAGTGCGATTCCCGGCACGTCGTCCGGCTCCCGGTGAGCGCTGCGATCGCGCCCGTCGCGGAGACCGAGAACGCGACCTTGACGGTGCCCGCGGTCGGTGTCGTGAGCACTGTCATCCCGTTCTTGGCCTCGGTGACGCATGCCGCCGGCGCGGCGAGGTACGGCGTGTAGCGGATCCCGAGCCGGTACCGGCCGGGACGCGGGAGCGCGAGCGTGATCGTCGACTCGGTCACCTTCTTGACCTGCGGATCGCCGGGCCCGGTGACGATCGGGTGCGGGGCGGGAACCTCGTAGATCGTGAAGTCGGCCGACCGGAACACCACTGTGAGCCCCGACCGGCCGCTCTCGCAGCAGGGCGATCTCGTGCTTGGCGCTGTAGTCGGGCGCTGCGTCGGAGAGCACGACGTAGCGAACGCTGAGATCCCGGAGCCAGGCCAGGTACGAGCGCGGGGTGAGCTTGTCGTACAGCACCTCGTTCTGGGGGAAGTCGTCCTGGCGGTACCAGCCGCGGACGATCGGGATCGCGGCCTGCGGCAGGTAGACGGCCTCCCAGTGATCGGCGGTGCCGACGGCCTCGACGCGGTAGTCGGGCGAGAGCGACCCGTGCAGGAAGTGGACGGCCGGCGCCCAGTAGGCGCGCGCCGCCGATGGGTCGTTCGTGCTGCGGGTGAAGCTGTAGATCAGCGGTGAGACGTTCCACATCGCGGCGAGCGCGAGCGCGAGCACGGCGAGCGGCATCGGCCGCCAGCGGCGGAGCGAGCAGACGAGGATCGCGATCGGGACGGCGGCGAACCGCAGGCGCACGACGTTCCCGCCGAGGTTCGACGGGATCACGTACGAGGCGATGCAGAGGGCACCGTAGGCGATGAACAGCACGTTGAGGAGGCGCGCGCTCTCGACCCGCCAGGTGAGCGCCACGCCGAGCGCGCAGAAGGCGAGCGCCATGGCGAGCTCGGCCGCCGGGAACGGGTAGTGCCCCGGGTCGGGGAACAGCCGCATCAGCACGAGTGCGAAGGCGCAGATCGCGGCGCTGACGATCGCCGGCTTCAGGATCTCGTGCCGCGTGCGCGCGACGCCGGCGGCGGCGAGCACGACGAGCAGGAAGACGAACGCGAGCGGGCTCGCGGCGAACGTCAGCAGCGCGAGCAGCGCGAACGGCACGATCCTGCGCCGCGCGACGGCAACCAGGGCGGTCAGCGCGAAGGCGAGCCCGAGGCCGTAGGGGAAGGCGGCCGTGACGAGCGAGGCCGCCGCGACGAGCGCGAAGAACCGCGCCACCCAGACGGACGACTCACCCCAGGTCTGGCGCACGACCAGCGTGAACGCGGCTGCCGAGGCGGCGACGCTGATCACCGCGAGCAGCCGGATCCCGACGAGCGCGGCCAGCGGGTAGTAGATCAGGCTGTAGCCGACGAAGGTGTAGCGCCCGGCGTACCAGTAGTTCGTCCAGAGGGCGTAGCCGTGCTGGAGGTAGACGTGCAGCTGGAAGACGTGCGCGGGGAAGTCCGTGCCGGGCGGCCCGGCCCAGGCGATCACTGCCGCGAGCGACCCGGCGAGGGCCGCGTTCATCAGTGTCTGGCTCGACTTGAGGTTCGTCAACGACATCGAGGCGCCGGCGGTCCGCCCATGGCCGCCGGGGCCAATCCTACGCGCCGCGTGAGGGGTGGCGAGGCGGGTTTACCGCAGTGTCGTGTCGAGCTCGTAACGCAGGAAGAGGTGGCCGCCGTCGCGGCGGACGCCCGTCAGCCGTGCGGCGAGCGGCCCGCCCGGGACCAGATCGGCGCCTTCGACGAGCGCGAGCCGGTCGTCGCCGTCGAGGCGCCCGGCGAGGAGCGGCGAGATCGTGAGGAAGAGCTCGTCGACGAGGCCGGCCTGCAGAAACGGCGCGATCGCGTGCGGCCCGCCTTCGGAGAGGATCAGACGGTGGCCGCGCTCACGGAGCGCCGCGACTGCGCGGGCCGGATCGACGGTCTCCCCGAGCGCGACGATTGCGTCGTCGGGCAGCCGTCCGGAGAGCCGCGCGGCGCCGGCATCGGTGGTGAGCACGATCGCACCGGCCGCGAACGCCGGGTGGTCGGGGTCGATGCGCCCGCTGCCGGAGATGACCGCGACCTCGGGCTCCGGCGGGCGCCCGCGCCGCTGCCGCAGCTCGGCGAACGCCGCTGCGGCCGGCGGGTAGCCCTGCTCCGCCGTCCAGATCGATCTCGGCGAGGCGGCCATCGTTCCCGACCCGATCACCAGCACGTCGCAGCAGGCGCGGAGCAACCCGAGCAGCAACCGGTCGGCGGCGCTCCCGCCGGCGACGATCTTGTTCGACGAGGGGAGCGACGGGATCGCGACCACCCCGTCGAGCGTCGAGACGAAGTTCGCGAACACGCGGGGCTCCTCGAACCCGAGCGACCCGCCGTACACCGAGGCCAGCTCCGCGGGCAGCTCGAACGCCGGCAGCCCGGGCGCCTCGAACAGCACCTCCAGGCCCGAAAGGCCCAGCCCCTCCGTCACGTGCCCTGCCGGGCCGTGTCCGGGGACAGTCCCCCTGCCTTAAGCCTCGCGAATCGGCGGCGACTCGAAGGAAAAGCCTGCAAATCGCGCGAGCTTTTCCAGACATGTCCGGGGACAGTCACCGTAACGCGAGCGTCACAACCGATCCACACCCGGCCCATCGGTCTCGTCCTCTCAGGCGAAGCCGTAGACGGGGACGACGGCGCCCGTGACGGCGGCGGCGGCGTCGCTCAGCAGGAAGCCGATCACCGAGGCGAGGTCGGCCGGGGCGACCGCGTTCCGGAGCGACTCGGCGCTCATCGTCTCCCGGTTCGCCGGAGTGTCGATCACCGACGGCAGGATCGCGTTCACGCGGACGCGCCGCTCGCGAAGCTCGGCGGCGAGGATCTCGGTCAGCCGAACCACGCCGGCCTTGGCGACCGAGTACGCGGCGGCGCCGGTCCCGCCCGCGACCGCCGAGCGGGACGAGACGTTCACGATCGCGCCGCCCTCGGGCAGCCGCCGTGCCGCCTCGCGGCACGACCACCAGGCGGTGCCGAGATTCAACGCCGCGACGAAGTCGACCGCATCCACCTCCGACTCCGCGACCGTCCCCGGCCGGAAGCCACCGGCCGCGTTCACGACCCACCGCGGCGAGTCGCCCGCCTCCTCGAGCCGGTCCCACATCGCCGCGACCTCCTCCGCGGAGGTCAGGTCGATCGCCTCGTGCGAGAGCCCGTCGACGGCGGGGCCGTCGTGGGGATGCCGGTCGACCGCGACCACGCGGTCGCCGCGCTCGAGCAGCGCCCCGACGATCGCCGAGCCGAGCGCGCCGCCACCGCCGCACACGAGCGCGACCGCCACGGCCCTACCCGCGACGGAGGGCGCGCACCTCGGCGAGGAACTCGCGCCGCAGCTCGGGGTCCTCGAACTCGCCGCGCCAGAACGTCGTGACCGTGCGCGAGTGCTCCTCGACGCCGCGCATGTGCGTGCAGAGGTGCGAAGCGTCGAGATGCACCGCGACGCCGCGCGGGGCGATCAGCGAGACGAGCCCGTCGGCGATCTGCTCGCCGAGCCGCTCCTGCACCGTGAACCGGCGCGCGAACAGCCGAACGAGCCGCGTCAGCTTGGAGATGCCGATGATCCGCCCGCCGGCGATGTACCCGATGTAGGCCGTGCCGAAGAACGGCAGCGCGTGGTGCTCGCAGAGGGAGTGAAACTCGATCGGCCCCTCGATGATCTGCCCGGGGGCGGCCTCGACCACCGCGCCGTGCTCGGCCGGGAAGCTCGTCGAGAGCTTCGGCTCGCCGTCGTACCCGGCCGTCGCCTCGAACAGGGCGCGCAGGAACCGGTCGGGCGTGTCGCGGGTGCCCGGCGTCTCGAGATCCATCCCGAACGCCTCGAAGATCTCCGCCATCGAGTCGCGATACCGCGCCCAGTCGGCTGCGTCGATGTCGCGTCCCGGCAGGTCGAACCAGCATGTGCGCGCGTCGGGCGCGGCATTCGGCTGAGCTGCCGCCGTTCCGAGCTCGATCACGTTGTCTGGCTGCGCGGCGCGGCTCTCCATCGCTTGCTCCTTCCCCCTCGGCGTCGGAGATCGGTTCACTCCGACCCCAGGCCGTCCATCCTACGCGCGGGCAAGCCGCTCACGCCGCAGCTCGAGCGGCACGAGCGAGAGGCCGCAGGCAACGACGATCCAGAGGTAGAGCTCCGGCCGGCCGGCCGCGAGGCAGACGCCGAGCACGAGGAACTGCGTGGAGAAGCCGAAGTTCGCGACGACCATCAGCGTCGCGCGGTCGTGGTAGGCGAGCCGTTGCTCCGGGCTCGCCCCGCGGAGCCGCCGCTCGACGAACCACTCGACGAGCCGGTCCTGCGGCGCGTAGACGACGTCGTAGACCCGGCCGAGGACGGCCGCGGCCCCGGTCGCCGCGGGCCGGGCCTCGCGCGGCTCGCCGCGCTCGCGCCGGTAGAGCAGCTCGAGATCGAAGTCGACGCTCAGCACGAGCGTGACGACCAGGAACGCGATCGCCGCGAGCCACCACTTCCCGGTGACCGATCCGAGCGCCGCGAACAGCGCCGCGTTCACGAGCAGGTCCGACTCGGAGTCCAGGTAGCGCCCGAGCACGGTGACCTGATCGAGCGCGCGCGCGAGCTGCCCGTCGGCCCCGTCGAGCACGGTCTTCACCTGCAGGAGCACCGCGGCCAGCACGAGGTTGCCGGCCCACAGCTCCCCGGCCGCCCAGAAGCCGACCGCCGCGCCGGCGACGACCACGGCGGGCGGGGGAACCCGCAGCGGCGCCAGCGCGAGCACGACCACGTGCGCCAGGGGCCGGAACACGAGCTCCGACGCCAGCTCGAACGACGGCCGCTCCTTGCGCGTCGCTGCGAGGGTCGGTCGCTCAGACGTCATCGCGGTCGCGCCGCTCGGCCGCCTCTGCCGCCTCGCTCCGCTTCGCCCAGCGCCATACGAAGTAGACGACGATCACTGCCAGGACGGCGGGCACGACCGAGACGAGGAAGACGCCCCACTCGGCACCGGTCAGCGCGAGCGGCATGGCAAGAGGTTACGCAGAGATCAGAGCGGCGAGTGGCCGCCCTCGGCGATCAGCGAGTCGAGCGTGCTCACGTCGAACTCGCGCGACGAGGTGCCGCCGAGCGAGACGACTGCCCGCGCGGTGACCATGTGGTACAGGATCAGCAGCTGGACGACCGCGAGCGAGTCGGAGCGGTGGAGGTCCGTGCCGATCGTGAACTCGCCGAGCCGCTCCTCGCGGAGGTGCCGGGCGAAGTGCATCTTCTCCCAGATCGTCTCCTCGATCGCGGAGGCGCGCTCGTGCGGCAGCCGGCCCGGCACGTAGAGCTCCTTTGCTCCCTGCCGCTCGACCAGGACGATCCCGTCGCCGCCCTCGCTGATCACGCCGGTCAGGTCGGGGTGGGGGAGCGAGTCGCAGAGCGTGAGCTTGCAGTCGAGATGCTCCTGGTCCTCGCCTTCGCCGGGCTGGAACGCGACGACGATGTCGCCGTGGTGGCGCTGCGGCCGGATCCAGCGCTCGGAGTCCGGCTCGCGCCGGTCGAGCTCGGAGAGCACCTGGTCGGTCGTGTACCCGCGCCGCGAGCAGTCGCGCTGCACCTTCCACTGGCGCCGCAGCTCCTCCGGCGGATCGAGGTAGACGCGAACGTCGAAGTTGTCGGACAGGCCGCGGTTGTGGAAGCCGAGCAGCCCTTCGCAGACGAGGAAGCGGCCGGGGACGAAGTAGTCGGGCGGGCCGAACGTGCCGTCCGAGTGCTGGTAGACGGGCTTCATGATCGGCTCTTTGCGCCTCAGGTGCCCGAGGTGCTGCTCCAGGATGTCCAGGTGGTTGCACTCGGGGTCGAGCGGCGTGATGTTCCGCTCCGCGCGCTGGCGCCGGTCGTACCGGTGGTAGTCGTCGGTGCAGAAGTGCGTGACCTGGTCCTCGCCGAGCACCCGGACGAGCCCGCGGGTGATCGTGGTCTTTCCGGACCCGGAGTCGCCGACGATGCCGAGCATCACGGGACGCGGCATTAGGGGGCACCGGTCATTGCCGGAAGAGTAGTGCTACCGGACCGTAGAGATCAAGTGATTCTTCGAGCGGTTTTTATAGAGCAAAAACGATGAGTCCGCGGCAATAGCTACTGCTGCGCGGTCATCTGCCTGGCGAGCGCCTGAAGCATCTTCCAGGCCAGCGTCGGATTGCTCTCGACGAGCGGCCTGAAGTGCCAGGCGGTGATCCCGAAGCACTGGAGGTCGGTGTCGGCGGTGATCGTCGCCGTGCGAGTGGTGTCGGCGATCAGTGCGATCTCGCCGAAGTGGTCTCCGGGCCCGAGCGTCCGCACCACGTTCCCGTTGACGCTGACGTTTGCGGTGCCGGCCTGGATCACGAAGAACCCGACGCCGCCCTTGCCTTCCTCGACGATCGCTCTCCCGGCAGTGACGGGGCGCTCCTTCATCAGGCCTGCGATCTTCCCGAGCTCCTTGTCGTTCAGCTCGGCGAAGAGCGGGACGCTTTTCAGCAGCTCGATCGGGGCTCCGCTCACGCGGGAGAGCATAAACCAATCCCAGCGGCGAACATGCCGCAGTGGGGGCGCGCCTAGAGAGCGAGCGCGCCGGACCGCACCGAGCCGAGGCGGTTCGCGATCGTTGCCTCTGCCGCGGCCGACGAGTCGGCGTGCCCGGTGACGGCGGCGATGAACAGGTCGCGCTCGAGCCCGTAGAGCCGCGCCGAGGTCAGGATGTCCGCCGACGCGGTCCGAGGCACGTCGCGCAGGAGCGCGATCTCGCCGAATGACTCGCCTGCGGCCAGGACGACGGGCTCCCGGTCGGGCGGCGTGATCACGATCTCGCCCGAGGCGACGATCCAGAAGCGGTCGCCCGCGTCGCCCAGCTTGAACAGCGAGGTTCCGCCGGCCACCTCGACCTCCTCGAGCTCGTTCGCGATCGCCTCCAGCTGCGCGGGCGGGAGCGGCGCCATCAGCGGGACGCCCTCGAGCAGCCGCAGCCGTTCGCCGAGCTGCGCGCCGGGCCCGGTGTCGAGGATGCTCAGCCGGTGCCAGGAGAGAGCCGCGGCGACCGGAAGCACGCAGCCGAACACGGCGAACGTCCAGCGCACCCCGATCGCCTCGATGATGAACGGCGCGACGAGCGCTCCGGCCGCGACCGAGGTGAGGATCAGGCTCTCGAGCGTGCCGGTCACCCTGGCGAGGACCCGATCGGGGACCGCCCGCTGGAGCAGCGTCAGCCCGGAGACGTCGACGAACGTGTTGCCGAACCCGAGCACCGCGAGCATCACCAGCGCGAGCGCGAGCGATGGGTGCGCTCCGATCACGATCAGCGGAATGCCCCAGAGGATCACGCCGAAGCCGAAGATGCTCGCGAGCCGCCGCTGCCCGATGATCGCCACCGATCCGACCGACCCGACGATCCCGCCGATCCCGATCGCCGAGTTCAGATAGCCGACCGCCGCGGGCCCGAGGCCGAGCTCGGACGTCGCGAGCACGACGGTGAGAACGCCGAGCGCGCCGGCGACGAAGGTCTGGGCGACGAACAGGCTGACGAAGAGGAGCAGGCTGCGGTTCGAGGTGATCGCGGACAGGCCGTGGAGCGCGGCGGCGAGGACCGTCTCGGCGCTCTCGCGGGCCCGGGAGGGCTTCTCGGTCACCCGGATCAGGAAGATCAGCGTCGCCGAGACCGCCAGCGTGGCGGACGCGAACCAGAACCCCGCGACGGTGCCCCCCGCTGCGACGACGAGCCCGCCGATCGCGGGCCCGAGGAACAGGCTCGTGCTGTCGAGCGCGGTTGCCGTCACGTTCGCGGCAGTGAGGTCCTCGGCCGTCTCGCAGAGCATCGGCAGGAGCGCGGAGAGCGCCGGCCGGAACGCCGTGCCCGCGATCGCAAACAGCACCGCCATCCCGAGCACGACGACCC
The DNA here is from genome assembly GCA_963775355.1 of uncultured Actinomycetota bacterium. Lineage (GTDB taxonomy): Bacteria > Actinomycetota > Thermoleophilia > Gaiellales > Gaiellaceae > PALSA-600. The sequence goes on from CAVZJA010000020.1 coordinate 117,506, forward strand.
GCGGCCCGTCGAGCGAGTCGGCGATCGCCGCCGCGGCGAGGCAGGTGGCCCGGGTGACGTCGGTCCAGAAGAGCACCTTCCGACGGGGAAAGCGGTCGGCGACGACGCCGGCGAACGGCGCCGCGATCGCCGAGCCTCCGAGCCGCAGGCCGCCGACCACGCCGACCGCGACCGCGCCGCCGTTGGCGTAGGCATAGAGCGAGAGAACGATCCAGTAGGCCCAGCCCCCGATCTCGGCGGCCAGGCCGGCCAGCTGGAGCCGTCGCAGCGCGGGCCGCGAAACGACCTCGCGGATCGCCGAGAAGGAACGCCCCAGTTGCTGTCTCGCCGCGTTCACGCGGCACAACGTAAACGGGGCGCGGCAAGCGCGCCCCGTGAACGTGACTGGCGTCCGCCGCGAAGCGGCGCGCGAAACTACTTGTGGATCTTGTCGCGCATCTCGTGTCCCTCCACTTCGCTGGCTTCGTCTTGATCGCTCTTCGCGGTGTCAATCACTCGGCAGATCATAAAACAAGACGGTGGACGTGAGCGATTTCGTCCCTTGCCGCGGCAAGCCGGCCGGAGTGAATCCGCTTCAGAGGCTCCGGGCATTGCCGATAGCTGCGGAAGGTGGGTTCGGACGACGCAGGCTCGACTGCGTACTCTCCGGACGGCACCCCTGGTCGAACACCCCCCGATACCGATGAGCCCTGCCGATTCCACTGCGCCTCCCAACCTCGCGACGGCCGGTTCCGAAACGGTCGGCGCGATCGTGATCGGCGGCGACTACCAGGGGCTCGGGATCGTTCGCAGCCTGGGGCGGCGAGGAATCCCGGTGTGCGTGCTCGACGACGAGCCGTCGGTCAGCCGCTACTCGCGATACACGACGCGGACGCTTCGAGTCGAGAACGTCAGAGACGAGGAGCCGACGCTCACGGCGTTGCTCGAAGCGACCAGGCGATTCGGCATGCAAGGGTGGATCGTCTTCCCGACGCGGGACGAGACGGTCGCGGCGCTCGCGCGCAACCGTGACCGACTCGTCGATGTCCTCCGCGTGGCGACGCCGGCCTGGGAGTGTGTGAAGAACGCGTGCGACAAGCGCGAGACATACCGGCTGGCGGAGAGGCTCGGCATTCCGATCCCGCGGACGTGGCTGCCGGAGAGCATCGACGATCTCGCCGCTGTCGACGCGTTCCCGGCGGTGGTCAAGCCGGCTGCGAAGGACCCGTTCGTCCGAGCGACGGGGGCCAAGGCGTGGCGCGTCGACACCCGCGACGAGCTCGTGACCGCCTTTCGCCGGCTCGAGGCCGTCGCGGGCGCAGGCGGAGCGATCGTGCAGGAGCTCGTACCCGGCGGCCCTGGAACGATCTACGGCTACTGCGCCCTGTTCAGCAACGGCGAGGCGGTAGGACGGATGGCCGTTCGCTATGGCCGGCAGCATCCCCCGGACTTCGGTCGCTCGGCGACCTGGGTCGAGTCGGTCGGGCTGCCGGAGGTCGACGAGGCGTCGACCAGGTTCCTCGCGGAGATCGGATATGACGGGCTCGTCGAGATCGAGTACAAGTACGACGCGCGCGACGCGACCTACCGGCTCCTAGACGTCAACGCCCGGACGTGGGGGTACCACGCTCTCGGCTCCAAGCTCGGGGTCGACTTTCCGCTCATGCTGTACGACCACGTGCTCGGACGGAGCGCCGCGCCGAAGACCGCAAGGCCGGGGATCGGCTGGGTGCGCCTGGTTACCGATCTTCCGGCCACTGCGACGGCTCTCCTGCACGGGAAGCTCAGCTTTCGCGATTATGTCCGGTCGATGATCCACGTTCGCTGCGAATCGGTGTTCTCGGCCTCGGACCCGCTTCCCTCGCTGATGGAAGTGGCGACTCCTTCCCCACCTCTACGTCTCGAGGTCCTGGCGCCCCCGGCGCCAGGCGGCGAAGGTGGGCAATGGCTGATCGCGACGTCGTCGTCGTCGGCGCCGGTCCTTACGGTCTCGGCGCTGCTGCTCTTCTCCGGAGGGCGGGGGTCGATGTGGCCGTGTTCGGGGAGCTGATGTCGTTCTGGCAGCGCCACATGCCCGTTGGGATGTTCCTCCGCTCATCTGCGGTCGACGGATGCGAGATCGGAGAGTCGAGCGGCTCGCTCACCCTGCAGGCGTTCTCCAAGGCGACAGGGTTCGAAGTCCCCAACCCGCTTCCCGTCGAGACGTTCGTCGAGTACGGCCGCTGGTACCAGCAGGCAGCAGTACCCGATCTCGACCCACGGCTCGATCGACCGGATCGACCGGCAGAACAGCGGCTTCGAGCTACAGCTCGTCGACGGGGACTCCCTGACCGCAAACCGCGTCGTCGTCGCCGGCGGGATCGACCGGTTCGCGTCGATCCCGCCGGTGTTCGCGGATCTCCCCCCCGAGCTGGTCTCGCATTCCTCGAGCCACGGCCCGCTCGGTCAATTCGCCGGCAAGAAGGTCGCCGTGATCGGCGGCGGTCAGAGCGCGCTCGAGTCGGCGGCGCTGCTGTCCGAGCAGGGGGCCTCGGTGGAGCTGATCGTGCGCGCCGCCGAGACGCGCTTCCTGCGCGGCAAGCGGCTTCGGGATGCCTTCGGGCCGCTGAGCTTCCTCGTCTATCCCCCCGAGGACGTCGGGCCGCCCGGCATCAACCTCCTCACTGCTCGGCCGCCTATCCTCCGGCGCCTGCCCCGCTCGACTCAGATGACAATCGGCAGTCGAGCGATCAAGCCTGCGGGAGCCGCCTGGCTCGCGAACCGGCTCGACGATGTGCGCACCACGACCGCGACCGTCGTCGTGTCCGCCGAGCAGGCTCCCGACGGCCAGGTCCTCCTCAAGCTGAGCGACGGAAGCGAGCGGATCGTCGACCACGCGATGGCCGCCACGGGCTTCAAGATCGACATTTCGAAGTATCCGTTTCTGGGTGAGTCGCTGCTTCGCCAGGTGGAGACGCGCGGCGTGGAGACGCGCGGCGACGGCTACCCGGTACTCGCCTCAGGGTTCGAGAGCTCGCTGCCGGGCCTCCATTTTGTCGGTGCCCCCGCGGCCTGGAGCTACGGGCCGCTGATGCGGTTCGTCTCGGGGACGTGGTTTGCCTCGCGGACGCTCACGCAGGGAATCGTAAAGAGCACCCCGGTTCGCAGCTCGCGCTGAGCCGTACCGTTGCCCGGCACAGGCCGGCGTGACTAGACTGGTGGCCGCGCTGGGATTTGTTGCACCGGCGCCACTTCGACTCGACTTTCATGCCTTCGCGAAGCACCCAAGCCCGGCCAGACGACTGGAGGCCAGAGACGTGTTGGAGCTGCCGTAGTCGGCTCCCTGAGGGCTCCCTCTTCTGCCCGTCCTGCGGCATCTCCCAGGCGGAGGAGATCTGGGAGGAGTGCGAGATCACCTGCTGGCGGGGCTACGTGGTTGGCGAGTTCGTCGCCGTGCGGCTCGAAGGCGGTGAGCTGGAAGAGGTCGGCAGGTCGCGCCAGTTCCGCTGGTTGAAGGGTAAGCACGGGCCGCCGAAGAAGCGTCATGCCGTGGCGCGCCTGGCGGCACTTGATCGTGAGCTCGAGGCCGCCGGCTGGGAGTCTTCTGGGGTGGGGAACCGCTGGTACGAGCACCGCTTCCGGCGGAGCCTCGGCCGCAACCCGGCTGCGATCGCGATGCAGGAGCGCAGCGGCGCCGGCACGCAGTAAGACCTCGCCGCGTGGCTCGGGAGCTAGTCCTGCTCGTTCGCGCTGAAGCGTCGAGCCAGGCTCAAAGGGTCCAGGGTCTCGATCGACACCTTGCCGCCGCCTTGCTCACGCGACTCGTCGACGGCCTCGATCATCCGTACGACCTCGAGGCCGACCGTCGCCGACGAGCGGGGCGTCGAGCCTGTCGTGATCGCAGTGCAGAAGTCGCTCAGCTCGAGCGAGAGCGGCTCGGCGGCGTCGATCCGGGGTGAGACGATGTCGCCCGTCCGGTAGGTGAGGCGGTACTCGCCGAATGTCTCCGGATCGCGCAGGACGACGCCGGAGTCGAACACGCGAACCGGCTCGGTGCTGGTGTCGTCATAGACGACCATCTTGCGTGAGCCGACGATCGTCGTTCGGCGGAGCTTGCTGGGGGCGAGCCACGAGAGCTCGACGTGCGCGATCGTGCCCGTCGGATACTCGAGGTCGATGAACGCGACATCGGGTATCGACGGCATGACGAACCCACGGGTGAGCGCGCTCACCGAGATCGGAAGCTCGCCGAGCCAGTACCGAAGGATCGAGAAGTCGTGCGGCCCGAGGTCCCACGTGACACTGACATCCGCCTGATGCAGGCCGAGATTCACTCTGCTCGTCGAGATGAAATAGAGATCGCCGAGCTCACCGGACTCGATCAGCGCGCGAATCGCAACCACCGGCGGGCTGTACAGGAACGTGTGCCCGGGCATCAGGACCAGCTCGCGCTCGTCGGCCAGGCGCATTAGCTCGATGCACTCATCCGACGAGGCCGCGAGCGGCTTCTCGACGAAGACGTGCTTCCCGGCCTCGAGCGCCGCTCGACCGAGCGGGAAATGGCTTGATACAGGAGTCGCGATCGCGACGGCATCGATCTGGTCGTCCGCGAGCACGTCCTCGTAGCTCTCGTACGCGCGCACACCTGAGAACCTCCGCCCGATCGTCTCGAGGCGCCTCGGATTCGAGTCGCAGACAGCCACGACCTCGGCGCACTCGAGCTCGTGCAGATTCCTGACCAGGTTCGGGCCCCAGTAGCCAAGGCCGACGACCCCGACGCGCACCGGGCTCATGCCGTGGCCTTCCGTTGCCGGAGGAGGGCGAAAGGCGTCCGGAACAGGAGCCTGATGTCCAGGCCGAGCGACCAGCCGCGGACGTAGGCGACGTCGATCTCGAGGGCCTCGACGAAGGTCGAGTTGGCGCGTGCGGTTACCTGCCACAGCCCGGTGATGCCCTGCGGCACGAGGAAGCGGTCGTAGTGGTGGGGAGCGAAATGCTGCACCTCGTACTCGAGGCAAGGTCGTGGGCCGACGATCGACATCTGGCCGCGGAGGACGTTGATCAGCTGAGGCAGCTCATCCAGGCTCGTCTTCCGAAGCAGGCGGCCGAACGGCGTGACCTGGGAGTCCCTGCTCAGCTTGTAGACGCCGCTTGCCGGCAGCGCCGCATCGGCGGTCATGATGCTCTCGATGTACTCACGATGCTCAACATCGTTGGTGTCGACAAGCATCGTCCGAAACTTGAGCACCGTGAACGGGCGCATGTTCGTCCCGAGCCTCGTCTGGCGGAAGAAGACGGGCCCAGGTGACTCCCGGCGGATCTTGTAGGCCGCGACCGCGAAGACCGGGGCGGTGATGATCAGGATCGCGCTCGCGCACACGATGTCGACGAGGCGCTTCGCGAACTGCGCGGATCTGGGCAGGCGCGCGGGCGGAACGGTAACCAGGGGCAGCCCTTCGATCAGGTGAATATCCGCCCGGGGGCCGACGAGCTCGTAGAGCCTCGGAACGAAGTCGACGATCACCTGCTCGTCGCGAAGCGACCTCACCATCGCCATCGTCCGCTCGTCCTCTTCGCCGGAGAACGCGACGATGACGCGATCGATGCCCAGCCTGGAGACGACCTCGGGAAGATCCTGGAGGCCGCCGAGCATCGGCAGGTTCGCGACCTCCGCGCGCCGCGCCCGCGGGTTCTCGTCGACGAACCCAAGCAGGCTGATCCCGTACTCTGGGTGCTGCTGAATCTTCCGGGCGAGCAACTGGCCGACGTGCCCGGCGCCGAGGACGACGCTGCGCTGGATGTACGACGGCATCCTACGGACGAGGGTCCGGGCCACCACCCGGCCCGAGAGAACGAGGGTCAGGGCGAACGCCCAGAACGCGACCATCCGGCTGAGCTGAGGATGCGAGAGACTGGTTGCCCAGCCGGTGACGAAGATCACCCAGGTGCCGAGCGTGACCAGGTTGACGACGCCCAGCGTCTCGTCGGCCGTCGAGTGATCCGCCCGCGAGTCGTCTCTGGCGTAGAGGTCGAGCGTCTTCGCGAACACGAGCCACAGCGGCAGGCTGAGCAGGAAGATGAGAGCCCAGAGGCCGAGACGAGGCGAATCGACCTGTGTGCCGCGGGAAAAGATGAGCACGGAGGCGAAAAAAGCGATCGTCAGGGCAGTCAGGTCTGCGATCGCAAGTGCCCGGCGGACGACGGTCGCACGCCGATGGCGATTGGGCAGAGTCGCCTGGGCGTGCGCCGACCAGTCCGCTCCTCGTACCCGCGTCGCTGTTGCGTTCCCCCGATCGGCCTTGGTGGCGATCTTTACCCCTTCGCTCCAGGAGCCGACTGGCCCCCGTAGACCATAACCTCACCGGTCTACCCGAGCACGGCAATATCCAAAGGTCCAGGTTTCGCCCCCTCCGGACAGATTGTCTTGCGCTTTTTCCGAGTTTCCGCGTCGGGTCAGGCGGCGGTTCGAGCAGGCACACCGCGAACAGTGGTGCCCGGGAGCACATCGCGCGTCACCACCGCACCGGCGCCGACGAGTGCTCCTGCGCCGATTCGGACTCCGCCGAGGATCGTCGCGGCGGAGCCGATCGAAGCGCCCTTCTCGACCACGATGTCGAGACGCGTCCAGTCCTCCTCGACCTGCAGCCTGCCGTCGCCGGTCGTGGCACGCGGGTACTTGTCGTTCACGAACATCACGCCGTGGCCGACGAAGACATCGTCCTCTATCGCCACCCCGTCGCAGATGAACGTGTGGCTCTGAATCTTGCAGTTGGCCCCGATCACCGCGCCGCGCTGGATCTCGACGAACGTCCCGATCCGGCTGTTGTCGCCGATCCGGCATCCGTAGATGTTCGTGAACGACCGCACGATAACGCCGTCGCCGAACTCGACGTCGTCGATCAAACGGTTGGGTGCCTCGTTGGCCGGCGCGTCAGCCAACGGGGAACCAGGACCGAACGCCCTCCACGACCTGCTCCAGCTCGAGCTCGGTGATGCCGGGGAAGATCGGGAGGGACAGAGCCTCGCGCGCAACGGCTTCGGCGACGGGGAACGATCCCGCCGGCCGGCCGAGATGCGCGTAGGCCCGGGAGAGATGGGGAGGCTCGGGATAGTGGCGGCCGCTTCCGATGCCCCGTTCCGCGAGATGGCCGGCCAGTCCCGCGGGGTCGGCGGTTCGGATCACGAACAGGTGCCAGACCTGGCCGCGATCGGAGACGTCCGGGAGCACGACGTCGCCGACACCGTCGAGCTCTGCCGCGTAGAGATCGGCGGCCGCGCGCCGCTCCTCGTTCCAGCCGTCCAGCAGTGGAAGCTTCCTGAGCAGGAACGCTGCCTGCACCGTGTCGAGACGTGCCGTCCAGCCGATCGAGTCGTGCTCGTACTTGGCGCGCTGCCCGTGCTCACGTAGCGCCCGCACGGTCGCCGCGAGCTCCTCGTCGTCGGTTGTGAGCGCGCCGGCATCGCCCATCGCTCCGAGGTTCTTGCCCGGGTAGAAGCTGAACGCGGCGGCGGCAACCTCGGCACCTGCTCCGACTCCGTCCCTGCTCGCGCCATGGGCCTGGCACGCGTCGGCCAGGACCGTCAGCCCGTGCGTCTCGGCAAGCTCGTTCAACGCGACCATGTTCGCGAGGCGTCCGTAGAGATGAACCGGCATGAGGAAGCGAGTTCGGGAGCCGACGACAGCGGCTGCGAGCGCCGGGTCCATTCCAAAATCCGCTGCGGACACGTCGACGGGAACCGGAACACCGCCGGCCTGACTGACCGCCTCGAAGGTCGCGACGAAGGTCATCGCGGGGACGAGAACCTCGTCGCCCGGCTCCAGGCCGAGCGCCTCGAGGCCCAGCCGGAGTGCGTCCAGGCCGCTCGCGACCCCGACGCATTCGCGTGTCCCGCAGTACTCCGCGAACGCCGCCTCGAACACCTTCACCTGGGGCCCGTTGGTGAAGGCTCCCGACTCGAGGAGAGCGCGAACGTCGTCGAGGACGTCGCCCTCGATGAGCGCATGCGCGCGACGGAGGTCCAGGAAGGGGACTGTCTGTTGCACCGAACGGGCCGACATCGAGGCACATCGTAGTCAGGACCAGGGCTTGTTCCAGACCGAGGCATCCGCGTTCACGGCGGCGGAGCCGGGTACTTCGGCTCTCGCCAGGCGCAGAGCAGCCCGGCTGCGATCAGCATCCAGGCTGCGAGCTCCGCGTCGTGCTTGACGACGCAGCGTGCCTGGTAGGCCCACGAGTGAATCGCAAACCGCCCGTAAGGGAACGCGTGGAGCTCCGCGACGTGGACCAAGAAGGAAAGGATGAGGAGCACGCAGCCCGCGCGGAGGAGCCACCCCTCGGGCCGGGAGCGGTCTGCGCCCTCCCGCCAGAGGATCACGAGGACCAGGCAGTCGAACGGGACGGAGAGCGCGACGACGGCTCCCGGCCGGGCCACACGGAGCCCGACCAGAGCCAGGAGGCCGACGCAGAGAAGGATGCTGCTCGTCGTGCGGCGGCGTTCGGCGAGAAGAGCTGCCGCGACGACCGCGATCCCGGAGGCGAGCAGGCTGATGGCGCCGAAGATGCTCGCGTGTGTGTTCGAGTCGAGAGCCCGGTAGCGCAGGTCGTACACGCGATAGTCGACGAACTGGGCGAGCGCAGTCGCGAGCGCGAGCAGCGACGCGCACCAGACTGCCAACGTGCGGATCTTGCCGGCATCGACCTGCCAGGCCGAAAGACGGTGCGGCGCCTCGCCGCTTCCGTGGCCCGATGGGACAGCGGCGTTCACTCAGCCCGGCGGTCTGCGCAGGACGATGGATGCCACCTCATCGACGAGATCCGGGTTCTGGCGCAGCGGCGTGAGGCTCGGGGTCTTCTCGATCCGGATGCGGGTGAGGTCCTCGCGCGACGAGAGGAGCGTTGCGCGCCCGATCGACTCCAGGTAGTGGTCGACCGCGCCGACCCGGCTCCCGAAGATGCTGTAGGCCGGGATTCCCAGATACGCCGCCTCGCGGAGCATCGTGCCGCCCGAGCAGAGGATGAGGTCGACGGCCTTGAGGAGCGCCAGGAACTGGATGGGATGCTCGAGCACGATCGGCTCGTTTGCGAAGGGCAGGCCGTCGAGGTCGGCGATCTGACGCGGGTAGCGAGGCGCCAGCACGAGCACGGCGTGCTCGTCGCGGGCGACGAACTCGAGTGCCTCGAGGTAGATGTGGCCCGAGCGGCGCGAGTAGTAATGGCTATCCACCGCCGGAGGCCGCACGAGGACGCGGGCAAGGGTTCCCGAGGGCTCGCCGAGCGGCGGAGGCTCGACGCCGTCGAGGTCGACGTCGGCGAAGGTGATGTCCTCCTTCAGCCCGCGGAACGGAATCAGCCGGTCGGCCGGAAAGCCCGCGTCGCGATACGTCTGCGAGGCGATCACGTCCGGATGGAGAATCGTCGACCGCGCCCAACGAAAGAGCGTCAGGTTCGCGTACTCGTAGTCCGAGATCACATACGAGGGGATGCCGAACCGCCGGGCGACGATCGCTCCGGCGCGGGATGCGCAGACGAGACTGTCGGGCACCTCGGTGCGGCGAAGGAGCGCAGCGAGGTCTCTGCTTCGCCGGAGGAGCCCGGCGATCTTCGCGCTCTTCGAGGCTCCGTAGGAGGCGCCCACGGCAGAGAAGCTCACGCCGCGGCTTTCCAGGAGCTCGAAGGTCGCGCCGTAGTCGCGGGCGGTCACGAGGACGTCGGCGCCGCGCTCGTGACCGGCCTCGACGATGGGAAGCAGGTACTGAACCTGCGGTTCGTTCTCGATGTCGGCCCACAGCAGCACGCGTGCAGCATGCCAGTGGGCTCAGGTGGGGTCGGAACCTTCTTTGCTCCTTGTCGACGACAGCCGGTTGCATCTGAGCACCGCCCGAGTACGCTCAGAGTGATGAATCGCTTTCCAAAGCGAGTCGAGCTGCATGCTGTTTCGCGGCACTCGAACCCGATCGGGGAGGGCCGATGACGGACCGTGGCTCGGTCGCCTATCTGGTCGGCGCCCGGCCGAACTTCGTCAAGATGGCCCCGCTCGTGGCCCAGATGCGGCTCGGTGCGCCCGAGCTCGATCACGTGGTGATCAACACGGGCCAGCATTACGCCTTCGAGATGTCGCAGATCTTCGTCGAGGAGCTCGGTCTCGGGAGCCCCGACCACGAGCTCGACGTCGGCTCGGGGACGCACGGCCAGCAGACCGGCCGGGCACTCGAGCGGATCGAGGCCGTGCTTCAGGATCTCCGGCCCCGCGCCATCGTCGTCCCGGGCGACATCAACTCGACCCTTGCCGGGGCGCTGGCCGCCGCCAAGCTCGACATCCCGATCGCCCACCTCGAGGCGGGGCTGCGGAGCTTCGACAGGACGATGCCCGAGGAGATCAACCGGATCCTCACCGACCAGCTCTCCACCTGGTGTCTCACGCACAGTCCGGAGGCAGCCGAGAACCTCGCACGGGAGGGCATCGAGGAGCACCGGGTCTTCTTCGTAGGCAACACGATGATCGACACGCTCGTGCGGATGGAGCCCAGGATCGCCGACTCCGCCGTGCTCGACCGGCTCGGTCTCGAGGCCGGCTCGTACATACTCGTCACCCTGCACCGGCCGGCCCTCGTCGACGGGCAGGGCTTCGACCAGGTGCTCGCGGCTCTCTCGCGACTGTCGGAATGGGCGCCAGTGGTGTTTCCGGTTCACCCCCGGACGCGGCGCCGTATCGGCGCCGACCGCCTCGGCCCCGGGCTGCATCTCACCGAGCCCTACGGCTACATCGACTTTCTCGCGCTCGAGGCGAACGCGAGAGGTGTGCTGACCGACTCGGGCGGGGTACAGGAAGAGACCACCTATCTCGGGATTCCCTGCTTCACGATGCGCAGCAACACGGAACGACCGGTGACGCTCGTGGACGGCACGAACCGCCTGCTCGGCGTCGATCCGGCTGCCATCGCGGATATCCCGGGCCTGCTGGCGGGCCCGTCAACCCCGCCCATCGCCCCGGCCGGCTGGGACGGGCATGCGGCCGAACGTGCGGCCACCGTCCTCCTCGACGGCCTCCGCCCTGCGCCGGTGGTCGGAGCCCGAGGCGTGGCATGAGTGCAGTTACGGGTCCGGGGCTCGATGAGTTCGGCCTGCCGTCGCTGCTCGAGGGATGCATCGAGAACCTCCTGGCGGTGTACGACGACGGGCATGGGCTCTTCCCCTACTCCACACGGCTCGTCGACGGGCGGTTCGTCAACAACTACGAGCATCCACACGCGGTCCGATACACGATCAACACGCTCCTCGGACTGAGCGAGGCAGCTCGCGCCGGCATGGCGGGGATCGGAGAGAGCACCGTCGCCACGATGAGGTCGACGTTCCTCGAACGTCAGCTGGCGCGGGTCGAGACCCCGGCCGACCTCGGGCTGCTCACCCTACTCTGGTCGGACTACACCGACGACGAGGCACCCGCCAGGAGCTCGCTTGACCGCCTGAAAGCCATGCTCGGAGCCGATCCTGCGCGCAGCTGGAGCATGCAGGACCTCGGCTGGACGATCTGGGGCGCGTGCGCGGCCTCTCGACACGGCAGAGCCGGCGCGGACGCGATCGCAGCGACTGCCTTCGACCTTGTGCGATCGGAGTTCGTCGACCCGAGCTCGGGACTGCCTCGACACAGCACCCACAGATACCGAAGCGGCATCGTCTCGTTCGGCAGCCTCGTCTACTACCTCCGCGCGGTGCACGAGTATGCGCTCACCTTCGACGACGGCACAGCCGCCGGCATGTTCTCGCGGGGCGTCGACCGAGCGATCGGCGTGCAGGGCCCGCGCGGTGAATGGCCGTGGATGCTCGACGTCCGGTCCGGGCGGCCGTTCGACGTCTACCCGGTGTTCTCGGTGCATCAGGACAGCATGTCGATGCTGTTTCTCCTACCGGCCCTGGACAACGGCGTGCCTCGCGCGGCCGAGGCCATCCGGAGGAGCCTCGCCTGGGGATTCGGCGAGAACGAGCTTTCCATCGACTTCTATCCGCGCTCCCCGTTCCACGCGTACCGCTCGATCGAGCGCGCCGAAAGCGCGCCCAGAGCTCGCCGGTACATGCGCAGCCTCGCGCACCGGCTGAGCGCGCGTCCGCCCAGGTGGACGGGTGCGCGCGTCCGGCTGAACCCCGAGTGCCGTTCCTACCACCTCGGTTGGATCCTCTATGCGTGGTCCGGGCGGCCCGAGGCCGCCATCGGCAGAGGCCCGTCCGAGTCGATCCTCGACGCGGCCGGCGGCCGATAGCCTCCTCCTATGTGCGGGATCTGTGGAGTCGTACAGCTTGGGGGCGAGCCGCGCGAGGTGGTCGATCGCAGCGTGCTGGAGCGCATGACCGACCTCATGACGCATCGTGGGCCCAATGACCGTGGTTTGTTGTCGGAGCCCGGTGTTGCATTCGGCGTGCGGCGACTGAGCATCATCGACGTGGCCGAAGGCCATCAGCCGTTCTCGAACGAGGACGGAACGGTCTGGGGCATGCAGAACGGGGAGCTCTACAACCACGATTCGATCCGGGAGGGCCTGACCCGCGACGGCCACTCCTTCCACAGCAGGTGCGATACCGAGATCCTGCCGCACCTCTACGAGCAGCGACGCGACGATCTCCCGTCCCACCTTCGCGGGAAGTTCGCTATGGCTGTCTGGGACTCGAAGGGGCGCCGGGCCGTGCTGGCCCGCGACCGCCTTGGTGTGAAGCCCCTGTATTACGCGGTTGCCGACGACCTGCTCGTCTTCGGATCGGAGTTGAAAGCGGTGCTGGCCAGCGGGCTCATCGCGCCGGAGCTGGATCTCGAGGCGATCGACGCCTACCTCACACTCGGTTTCTTTCCGGGGCCCTCGACCCCGCTCTCCGCGGTCAGGAAGCTTGGCCCCGGCGAGCGCCTGATCGTCGACGACGGCTTCCGCATCGAGTCGTACTGGAAGTTCCCGCATGCCAGGCCCGACAGCTCGTTGACCGAGGATTCCGCCCGGGCAGCTCTGCTCGAGCAGCTCGAGCAGGCTGTGCAGCTCCGGCTGATGAGCGACGTGCCGCTCGGGGCTATGCTCAGTGGAGGGGTCGACTCGAGCCTCATCGTCGCGCTCATGGCGCGCAACATGAGCGAGCCGGTCAAGACGTTCTCGGTCGGCTTCGCCGAGGACGGAGACAGCTCCGAGCTCGGCGATGCGCGCCTCGTCGCGGAGACCTTCGGTACCGATCACTTCGAGCTGGAGCTCTCGATGACCGAGTCCGCCACCAGTCTCGAGGACCTCGTCTGGTCTTTGGACGAGCCCCTGGCAGACCTGTCCGCGCTCGGCTTCATGGCGCTCAGCGAGCTGGCCGCTTCGCATGTCACGGTCGCGCTCGCCGGGCAAGGCGCGGACGAGCTCTTCGCAGGCTACTCGAGGCACCGGCGCGCCGCGCTCGTCGAGCGCGCCCGCCCGGTGCCCGCCGCCGGCAAGCGGATGGCCGCCGCCGGATTGAGACGGGCAGGCGGACGGTACGAGCGCTTCGCGGGTGCACTCGAGGCACAGGATCCGGCTGCGCGCTACCTCGCGCTTCGGGCTCCCTGCCTGAACGGGGAGCTCCGTCAAGAGCTTGTGAAGCCGCCTCTACGCCGGGACGACCAGAGCGCCTACTCGTTCATTGCAGCGCACGCGCACGGGCTGGGAGCGAGCCCGTTCGACGATGCGCTCTTCCTCGACGCCCAGCTCGGCCTCGTCGACGACATGCTTCATTACTCCGATCGAGTCTCGATGGCCCACTCGCTCGAGGTGAGGGTTCCATTTCTCGACCATCACCTCGTCGAGTTGGCCGCTCGCATCCCGTCCAACCTGAAGCTCCGGCGCGGAACGACCAAGCACCTCGTGAAGAGCGTCGCCCGAGGGTTGATCCCCGATCGCATCATCGACAAGCCGAAGACAGGGTTCTTCAACCGGTCCGTCGACGCGTGGCTGCGTACCCAGCTCGACGGCCGGGCGGCGGACTATCTGCTCGACGAGAATCCCGCGTACGGCCGGCTCTTGGAGGTCGAGGGTGTCCGGCGTCTCGTCGCCGACCGTCGGGCTGGACGCGCCGTCCCGGCGGATGCCCTGTACGCGATCCTCGTGCTCGAGGTCTGGCTGTCGACGTTCCTGCCGAGGGCGCTTGCCCAGACGGAGGTCTCCGTCCAGGCTCCCGTCTGAAGATGTCCGAGCCTCTGAGCTATTCCGTGGTCACGCCTGCGCGGAACGAGGCAGCGAACCTTCGCCGGCTCGCCGGGAGCATGCAGGCGCAGACGCGTCCGCCGCGCCAATGGCTGATCGTCGACAACGGCTCCACGGACGAGACCGGGGAGACCGGAGTCGAGATCGCCTCCGAGCTCGAGTTCGCCGCTGTCCTGTCAGTGCCGGCCGACAATTCGGCCATCCGCGGCAAGCCGATCGTCGCAGCGTTTCAGGCCGGGCTCGACGCCCTGGAGCCCGGTGCGGACGTCCTCGTGAAGCTGGACGCGGACGTCTCGTTCGAGCTCGACTTCTTCGACCGGCTCATCGCCGCATTCGAAGCAGACCCACAGCTCGGGATCGCCGGAGGCACCTGCTACGAGCAGGACGAGCACGGCGAGTGGCAACCCACGTACACGACCCGTGATCACGTGCGCGGCGCGACGCGCGCCTACCGCGCGGCCTGCCTCGCGCAGGTGCTGCCGCTCGAGCAGCGGATGGGGTGGGACGGGATCGACGAGCTCAAGGCTCAGGTGAAGGGGTGGAAGACCCGGACGATCGCCGACCTCCCGTTCCTCCACCACCGCGTGCTGGGCGCGCGCGAACGCGCCTGGGCGAAATGGGTGGGGCAGGGCGACATGGCCCATTTCATGGGCTATCGGTTCGAGTACCTGCTCGCCCGTGCCGCCTACCGGTCCGTCCGCGAGCCAACGGCGATCGGCATGGTGTGGGGCTATGTCGGCGCAGCTGCCTCCCGACGGCCCCAGCAGCAGGACCCGGATGTCCGCCGGCTGCTTCGCTCCCAGCAGAGCTTCTCGTCGCTGCCGCGTCGCGTTCGCGAGGCGCTCGGCCGCGCCAACCCCGCCGGCCGCTGAACCGGCTGCGCCTCCTCAGGCTTCCTGGGTCGCTGCGGCCTCGGCACGCTCGCGGCCGACGATCATGATCATCGCCGCCGAGAGCCCGAGGATGATCCAGAAGATGAAGAAGTCCTGTGTGAACCCGTAGGCATCGAAGGTCAGCATGCCGACCGCGAACGCCGTGACGGAAGCGGCGAGCCCCGCGAAGAGCCATTCGTCGGCGTTCGTGCTTGCTCGTCGCGACTCTCGTATCAGGCGGCGGATCGCGCGCACGAATAGCCATAGCCACAACCCGAGGCCGAGGTAGCCGACGTCGAGCAGGTTGTTCAGCCACTGGTTGTCGAGGATCGGCGCGTTGCGCACGGCAACGGGCTCGTTGAAGCCGCTGATTCGCGTACCGAGCCCCTCTCCCAGAAGCGGATGATGCCCGGCCTCCGCGATCATCGGCCCGAGCTGACGAATCCGTCCCCCGGCCAGCTGGGCGTTCGCGTTACTAGCGAGTTGCGTCTGCTCGGCGACGATGCCGCCCTTGGGGAAGAACGCTGCCCTGAAGGTGCCGATCGCGCCGGGCAGGAAGGCGTGCACGATGACGATGGCCGGGACGCAGAGCGGCCAGAGCCGCTTTGTCTCCTTCGGCTTGAGAACGAGATAGATGAAGATCTCCGCGATTAGCATCGTGATTGCGGTCCGGGATCCGCTCGCGAGTGCGCCGAGCACGATCAACGCCGCTCCGACCCACCAGCTGCGCGACGAGGTGCGTGCGAAGTACACGGCGATCGGAAGGAGCATGATCAGCACGGCTCCGAGAGCGATTGGATGCTCTGCTGAGCCGAACACCCGCAGGTTGCCTCCTCGAAGGATCTGATCGCCGTATCCGGTCTCGAAAGTCAGGAACGGGAGCACCGAATGGAGATGGTCGAAGACGTTGAACCTCGTGCGCTGCTCGACGATTGCGAAGAGCCCGATCGTCGAGCCTCCGAAGGCAAGGAGCTTCAGGAGAAACTCGACCGAGGCGCGGCTACGAATCGTGGTCGCTGTCAGGTAGTAGACGAGCCAGAAGCTGAGATAGAACGTCAGCGTCTTGGCAACGTATGAGCTGTAGGGGTTGACCCGACTCTGGTTGGCGATCTCGGAGGCGAGGATGCAGACCGCGAGTAGCAGCAGAGGCCAGTCGAACGGTGTCGAACGTAGCTTCACGCGCGGGTCGATCAGCAGGCAGGCGATCCAGACCGCCACGACCAGAGCGACGACCACTCGGTAGAGCTCGAGGTTGAAGGGAAGGCCGCCGGGCAGGCTGTAGCGCCCGATCGGCACGAACAGCACCACCAGCACGATCAGGGCGACCAGGCTGTGCCAGCGAAGCAGGGATTTTTGCCACGCGATGAAGACCGCAAGAACCGTGACGAACGGCCCGAGCTGCTTGGCGCCATGACCGGAGACCGCCGCAAGTGCCAGCACGGCGAGTGCCCCGATCAGGACAGCCGGAGATGCTCCGCGGCGGGCCGCGCCGGCGAATGCGTTCATCGGGTTAGCCCGACAGGTGGGTGCCGCTCGGTGCCGGGCTCGCTGCCGGCGTACGGGTCGGCGTCATTTCCCGAACGACGAAAGGCCTCGAAGGGCGCAGGTTCTCGAGCACAAACGCGAGCCCGACCGTAACGCTCAGAACGCCCAGGATGACGACGATCAGCAGCGTCTTCTTACGCGGCTGGATCACCTTGGGCACCGTGGCGTTCTGGAGCACATTCAGCCCCGCTGCGCCCCGCTGCGAGGAGATGTAGCTGAAGAACGCCTGGCGCCCGAGGATGGTGGCCTTGATCGCCTGTGACGGCGAGAACGCCTGGCCGGAGAGCGCGATTACCGGCAGGATCGCCGTCGGGTTCGAAAGAGGGGGTACCGGTGTGGCGATGAGCTTCCAATCCTTGCTCCCACCGTTCCTCAGCATGAGCTTCTGCACCGCATCGCTGTTGGCGAGCTGCGCGTAGAGATCGGTCAGTGCGGCATACCGCGAGGGGTCCGCGAACGCGGAGCCGTTCTGCGTCAAGAGAATGGTCGAGGTGCTCTGGAAGACCTCGTGCTGCCGGTAGGCGAGGCCGTTCGAGGTGATCCTCGCCACCGAGAGGATGCCGAGGACCACGGCGAGAATCACGCCGACGAGCATCAGCCAGCGATAGCGCCACAGGACTCGACTGTAGAGAGCAAGATCCACATTTACCTCATCGGTTCGGCAGGAGAAATCCTTGAGTGCGAAGCCGACTGCGCACGCCACAGGATGCGCAAACGATCACCTGCTTGAGGATAGCCAGATCATACCCGGCTGGAACGGCCGAAGGTCTAGCGCTCCCTGGCCTTCGTGCAAGCGCGGGCCCTGGGGCTCAGCGGCAGCGGGTCAACATCTGGAAGGCGCCGTACGTCGCCCGGACGCAGAAGTGCCTCTTCACTATCTCGTTGGGCACGCTGGAGTCGAACGGCGCCCCGGCGGGGGCCTCTACCCGGCTCTTGTTTGTTCGTATGCGCCGGCGCTGCAGCGGGTGTTGCTCGGGAAGGGCCGCGGGATGTTGTTGATGTCGGTTGTGAGGGCGGTGTCGCCGGTGGTGCAAGGGACGTAGTTGTTGGCTGGTGAGGCGGGGGGGATTGTGAGGTCGCCGGTGGGGGCGTTGGTGAAGGGGGAGCCTGGGATCGAGAGGCCGCCCTGGCAGGACGCTCCGGTCCCGGCGGCGTTGTAGGAGTAGCTGATCCCGGTTTGGGCGGCGCAGTTGGCGTAGTTTCCGATCAGGTTGCCGACGAACCGGACGTTGTTGTAGGTGGAGGTGGAGCCCATGTTGAAGCAGTCGGCGAAGGTGTTGTAGCGCCAGAGCACGTTGGTGTAGGTGGAGGTGCCGGAGTTGTCGATCATTCCCTCCTGGCACTGGCGTGCTGGGAGCGGGACCGGGGGGTTGGTGCTTTGGAGGATGTCGTAGGCGGCTCCGAGGACGTTGTTTTGGAATGTCATCCCGTTGACGTTGGTGCCGGAGTTGAACTCGATGTCGTAGATCGCGTTGTGATCGAAGACGTTGCCGCTCATCACGAGCCCGGGCGCGCCCCAGATCAGCAGTCCGCCTTGGTGGAAGACGCTTGCCCATTTCGTCTGCATCCCGGTGAAGTGGTTGTCGGTCAAGGTGACCCCAGACAGACTCCCGTTGGAGTGGATGTAGGGCTCGACCTGGAGGTTGAGCGTGCCGGTGGGGATCGTTGCCCAGTAGGCCTCGGTCGGGTTGTTGGGGTCGCACTCGGCCGACGGCGGGGCGCCGAACTGCGCCGCCTGCCCGATCCCGAAGCACGCATCGATCGGCCCGACCTGGCTGTTCTCGATCGTGAAGTTCTGAACGCCTGTGAGATCGAAGACGTCCATGTGGACGCCGTCGATGACGACGTTCGAGATGATGTTCTGCGGGTAGCCGCCGAGACCGCCCTGAAGGATGTGGAAATGGAAACAGCCCCCCGACACGACAATGTTCGCGGCCCCCGGATTGAACGAAAACACCGGATCCGCAAAGGTGACGGAGTCGGGGCGGGAATCCTCGGCACAGACGAACCTCACCGGCGTGGAGCGGTCGAGGAATGTCGCGGAGCCGAAGCTCTTGGTCGACGATGCCGGGTAGATGCCCGGCAACACGCGAATCGTGTCTCCTCTCGACGCGATCTGATCTGCCCTCTCGAAAGACGAGCAGACGCTTGACGGCAGCGGCGCGGGCACTGGATCTGCCGAACGGCGGCAGTTCACGCCCTGGTCGTGGCCCGACGGCGACAGCCAGATGTTCGCAGTGCCGGCGGCGAGGAGCCCCGGGCAATGGCAAGCATCCGCTGACCCCTCCGACGGGCCGATGAGCGACAGGAGCCCGGTCGTCGTCCAAACGACGACGATCGTCAACACGGCGATCGCGCCCACGACTGCAACAGGGGCCAAAAGGCGGGTTCTGTTCTTCAGCATGCGCAGTCAGACGGGACCGGACGGAGAGCCGGATCGAGGGCCCGGGTCAACGCTGCGACGTGCGATCGTCTTCCTGGTCACCGACGATCGGAGCGGCGGTCGAACCTAGTCGCTTTCCTCTGAAACCTGAATATCGCGACACGAATCGAGCAAGCGATCGCGCGTCATGCTTCACCGTAACACGGTGCTGATTCTGCATACGGGTCAGCGCGGGCCGAAGGTTCAGTCTTATGCTGGCCGAGCGGCTCTCGCAGCTCTGGCGGTGCTCGTTCGACACGTGTTCGCGCGCTCCACCCTGGAGTGCGACGCCCGTTACTTGCGCTCCCGGTTCCCGGATTTCGTGGTGTGTTTCGTGGCTTTCGCGGGTGTTGTTTGTTCGTACGCGCCGGCGCTGCAGCGGGTGTTGCTCGGGAAGGGCCGCGGGATGTTGTTGATGTCGGTTGTGAGGGCGGTGTCGCCGGTGGTGCAGGGGACGTAGTTGTTGGCTGGTGAGGCGGGGGGGATTGTGAGGTCGCCGGTGGGGGCGCTGGTGAAGGGGGAGCCTGGGATCGAGAGGCCGCCCTGGCAGGACGCTCCGGTCCCGGCGGCGTTGTAGGAGTAGCTGATCCCGGTTTGGGCGGCGCAGTTGGCGTAGTTTCCGATCAGGTTGCCGACGAACCGGACGTTGTTGTAGGTGGAGGTGGAGCCCATGTTGAAGCAGTCGGCGAAGGTGTTGTAGCGCCAGAGCACGTTGGTGTAGGTGGAGGTGCCGGAGTTGTCGATCATTCCCTCCTGGCACTGGCGTGCTGGGAGCGGGACCGGGGGGTTGGTGCTTTGGAGGATGTCGTAGGCGGCTCCGAGGACGTTGTTTTGGAATGTCATCCCGTTGACGTTGGTGCCGGAGTTGAACTCGATGTCGTAGATCGCGTTGTGATCGAAGACGTTGCCGCTCATCACGAGCCCGGGCGCGCCCCAGATCAGCAGTCCGCCTTGGTGGAAGACGCTTGCCCATTTCGTCTGCATCCCGGTGAAGTGGTTGTCGGTCAAGGTGACCCCAGAGAGGTCCCCGTTGGAGTGGATGTAGGGCTCGACCTGGAGGTTGAGCGTGCCGGTGGGGATCGTTGCCCAGTAGGCCTCGGTCGGGTTGTTGGGGTCGCACTCGGCCGACGGCGGGGCGCCGAACTGCGCCGCCTGCCCGATCCCGAAGCACGCATCGATCGGCCCGACCTGGCTGTTCTCGATCGTCAGGCCCTGCGCGCCCGTGATGTCGAAGGAGTCCATGTGAACCCCATCGAGCGTCACCGCGGAGACGATGTTCGCGCGTGCGCCCTTACCACCGCAGTAACACGAGCCGCCCAACCCGACCTGAACGATGTGGAAATGGAAACAGCCCCCCGACACGACGATGTTCGCGGCCCCCGGATTGAACGAAAACACCGGATCAACAAAGGCCACTGTGGCGTACGAGCCGCACTTGAAGACGGTTCGCGCCGACCCAGGGATGACGGTGCTGTCACCGAGCGAATCTGCTCCTGCGGGGTAGCGTCCGCCCCTGACGAATACTGTGCCGCCTCGCGCCGCGGTGAGGCGATAGGCACGGGCGAACGATGCGCAGGGCTTGTCCGCACTGCAGGGGCCCTGATCGGATCCGGTGGGCGCGATGAAGAATCTGGCTGGTGACGCAGCGGGCGTGGCCGCCCCGGCAGGGGACGCGGCGACGAGGATCAGCGCGGCTAGCGCGATCAGCAGGTCGCTCGACCTGGTGCGCTTCACCGGCAGCGCCGACCAAACGCGAACGGCGCGACGCACGAGTACGACCGGAGACTGGGCATCGCTCATGGCGGGGACGCGACGTCGACGTGACCTTGCCGCTCAGTCGGCTGCGGTCGTACGAGTCGCGAGCCCCTTGAGGGTAGTCGTAGCGGCGGCGGACCCGCATGCCGTGTTCTCAGCCTTCGTACGCGCCGGCGCTGCAGCGGGTGTTGCTCGGGAAGGGCCGCGGGATGTTGTTGATGTCGGTTGTGAGGGCGGTGTCGCCGGTGGTGCAGGGGACGTAGTTGTTGGCTGGTGAGGCGGGGGGGATTGTGAGGTCGCCGGTGGGGGCGTTGGTGAAGGGGGAGCCTGGGATCGAGAGGCCGCCCTGGCAGGACGCTCCGGTCCCGGCGGCGTTGTAGGAGTAGCTGATCCCGGTTTGGGCGGCGCAGTTGGCGTAGTTTCCGATCAGGTTGCCGACGAACCGGACGTTGTTGTAGGTGGAGGTGGAGCCCATGTTGAAGCAGTCGGCGAAGGTGTTGTAGCGCCAGAGCACGTTGGTGTAGGTGGAGGTGCCGGAGTTGTCGATCATTCCCTCCTGGCACTGGCGTGCTGGGAGCGGGACCGGGGGGTTGGTGCTTTGGAGGATGTCGTAGGCGGCTCCGAGGACGTTGTTTTGGAATGTCATCCCGTTGACGTTGGTGCCGGAGTTGAACTCGATGTCGTAGATCGCGTTGTGATCGAAGACGTTGCCGCTCATCACGAGCCCGGGCGCGCCCCAGATCAGCAGTCCGCCTTGGTGGAAGACGCTTGCCCATTTCGTCTGCATCCCGGTGAAGTGGTTGTCGGTCAAGGTGACCCCGGACAGGCTCCCGTTGGAGTGGATGTAGGGCTCGACCTGGAGGTTGAGCGTGCCGGTGGGGATCGTTGCCCAGTAGGCCTCGGTCGGGTTGTTGGGGTCGCACTCGGCCGACGGCGGGGCGCCGAACTGCGCCGCCTGCCCGATCCCGAAGCACGCATCGATCGGCCCGACCTGGCTGTTCTCGATCGTGAAGTTCTGAACGCCTGTGAGATCGAAGACGTCCATGTGGACGCCGTCGATGACGACGTTCGAGATGATGTTCTGCGGGTAGCCGCCGAGACCGCCCTGAAGGATGTGGAAATGGAAGCAGTTGCCGGTGATCGTCGTATTCGCCGCACCAGGGTTGAAGGCGAAGACGGCGTCGGCGAACTGAACGGAGCCGGCGGCGATTCCTGCCTGGCAGGCAAAGGTGACCGAGGTGCTGTGTGAGATGTACGTCGTGGCGCCGTAGTCGACGGCGCTGGAGGGCCCGAACGTTCCCGCCATCACACCGATCGTGTCACCGTTGGCCGCGATCTGGTCGGCCTTGTCGAAAGACGCGCACGCCGTCGTGGGAGACGGAGCGACGATCGGAGTTGCGGAGCGAACGCAGCTCGTTCCCTTGTCGCTACCCGCCGGCGACAACCAGACGTTCGCCGCGCTCACTCCACCCGCGCTCGCTCCACCGGACGTCACGATTGCGGTGTCGGTGCAGGCGGATGTGGAGGCGTTGATCGAGGGGCGGGTGGAGACGTTTCCGGCTGCGTCGCGGGCTTCGACGGCGAGGGTGTAGCTCGTGCCGCAGGTGAGGCCGGTGAGAGCGTAGGAGGTCGATGTGGTCTGGCCTGCCTGTGAGCCGCTGCGGTAGACGGTGTAGCCGGCGACTCCGACGTTGTCGGTCGAGGCTGACCAGCCGAGCGTGAGTGACGTCTGCGTGATGGCCGAGGCGGCGAGCGAGCCGGGCGCGCTGGGTGCTGCGGTGTCGGTGCAGGCGGATGTGGAGGCGTTGATCGAGGGGCGGGTGGAGATGTTTCCGGCTGCGTCGCGGGCTTCGACGGCGAGGGTGTAGCTCGTGCCGCAGGTGAGGCCGGTGAGAGCGTAGGAGGTCGATGTGGTCTGGCCTGCCTGTGAGCCGCTGCGGTAGACGGTGTAGCCGGCGACTCCGACGTTGTCGGTCGAGGCTGACCAGCCGAGCGTGAGTGAGGTCTGGGTGATGGCCGAGGCGGCGAGCGAGCCGGGCGCGCTGGGTGCTGCGGTGTCGGTGCAGGCGGATGTGGAGGCGTTGATCGAGGGGCGGGTGGAGATGTTTCCGGCTGCGTCGCGGGCTTCGACGGCGAGGGTGTAGCTCGTGCCGCAGGTGAGGCCGGTGAGAGCGTAGGAGGTCGATGTGGTCTGGCCTGCCTGTGAGCCGCTGCGGTAGACGGTGTAGCCGGTGACTCCGACGTTGTCGGTCGAAGCTGACCAGCCGAGCGTGAGTGAGGTCTGCGTGATGGCCGAGGCGGCGAGCGAGCCGGGCGTGCTCGGAGCTGCAGTATCCGAGCAGGCCGCGGTGCTGGCGCTGGTCGTCGCTCTGGACGAGACGTTTCCGGCCGCGTCGTAGGCGTCGACGGCGAGGGTGTAGATCGTGCCGCACTGGAGGCTCGTGTACGTAAACGCCGGTGAGGTGTCGTTCGCCGAGACGCGGGTGCCGTTCAGGTAGACGTCGTAACCCGCTACTCCGACGTTGTCGAGGGAAGCTCCCCAGGTCAAGACGATGGACGACGCGGAAGTTCCGGTGACCCAGAGGTTCGCAGGCGTCGTCGGTGCGCTCGTGTCCGGGCACGCCGTAGTCGAGACATTCAGCGTCGCCTGTGGCGAGCGATTGCCTGCCGCGTCGACCGCGTCGATCGAGATCCGATGCGTCGTGCCGCATACGAGGCCCGTGACGGTGTAGGTGGTCCCGGGGGTGGTTCCGGCAAGGTTGCCGTCGAGGTACACCTCGTAGGAGGCGACCGCGACGTTGTCGCTCGAGGCCGTCCAGGAGACGCCGATCCGGGACGCGGTCACCTGTGTCGGCGAGAGCTGGCCCGGCGCACCCGGCGCCTGGATGTCGGCGGCCTTTGCCGTCGTCGTGGTGGTGGTGGTTGTCGTTGTGGTGGTCGTCGTGGGTGTGGCGGTGGTGGTCGTCGTGGGTGTGGCGGTGGTGGTCGTCGTGGGTGTGGCGGTGGTGGTCGTCGGCTTGCTCGAGGAACCGCCCCCGCCGCCCCCGCCGGAGGGCGTGGTGGTGGTGGTCGTCGTGGTCGTCGTCGTGGCACTCGTCTGGGCTTGTGGGGTGGTCGCCACCGGGGTTGGTGCCACGGGGCACGCGCTCGTGCTCGCCACGATCGAGGCCCGACTCGACGTGTTCCCGGCAGCGTCGTGGGCATCGACGGCGAGAGGCAGGGCCTTGCCGCAGGTCAGCCGGGTAACCGTGAGTAACGTCGACCTCGTAGTCCCCGCCAGGGTGGCACCCGCGTAGACGTCGTACCCGGTCACCCTTACGTTGTCGGAAGCAGCATTCCAGGCGAGCGTGATCGACGTGGTCGTGGTCGAGACGATCCGCAGGTCTGAAGGCGTCGAAGGCGCACGTCCATGGGTCTTACTCGGTGCTCTTGCGACCTTCGCACCCTTCGCGGTCTTCGCGGTCTTCGCGGCCTTCGCAGCCTTCGTGCTGTCTCCGACCGTCGTTCGTCCTTTCGCCGCGATCTCGAGCTGCGCGGCCGTAGAGCTCGCGACGGTCGTCCTGAACGCTGAGGCCTCCGGCGTGAGGATCAGCAGAGCCAGCGGAAGGAGGCACAGCGCGATCTTCAGATGGGTGCTGGGGCCAACCACGTCCCCCAGTCATCGACCGGCCCAATGGCCCTCCATACCCTCCAAAGGGTGAGACGCCCGCGGCTTTCAAATCGCGGCGGAAGCACAAGAAATGCCCCTATTTGCAGGCATTACGCTGGGAGACCACACATCGAGTCGTCCTCAGTGGATCCGTCGTATCCGCGGAGGTCTCGCTCCGCTACGAGGCGGTCAAGTCCAACTGGGAGCGGACCAGGGCCGCCGGCTGGCGCTGCCCGTGCCGAACTGCCCAGACGTACCACTCGTAACGTCCAGGCCGCACCGAGCCCGCGGCCGCGCCTGTCGAAGCAACGGGGATGTCGATGCTCGCGCTTCTCGTGAGTGCATGGAAGACCCGCGTGTTGCCCTTGTAGAGCGCGACCGAGTACGCATCCGCCCCGGTCGCCGGCACCCAGGCGAATCGGCGAACCTCCACCGCAGGCGTTGTTCTCGTTCGCTGCGGAGGCTTGACAGGATTCGGTGCTTTCGCCCGGTGCGCGGGCACCAGCTGCGCGACATGGGCCGGGCGCGTGGTCGCGGGCGGAGCAGCGGCTGCGCCGGGGCCGGCTCGACCGGCCGGGAAGGCATCGCCGATCACCGATGCGACTGCCAGCACGGCGACCAGGGCTCCGAGAGCGAGGGAGACGCCTTTCATCTCCACCCCCGAGACCCGTGTCCCTTGCGGATGCCCGGGCTCCGCGGGTGTCGGCCTGCTCCGCGGCGGTCGGAGGGGACGGGCCGCTTCCATCGCGATGAGGCGCCGGCGGAGCTCGGGATCGATCATGGCGAGCTCGGGGCTCACCGGGCCGAGATCGACGGGGGTCTCGGGAGCCCGGAGCTCGGGGAACTCACCCTCGCCGTCTGAAGCGCCGAAGGTCCTGCGGGCGCGGGCGGCTCGCCCAACCGATGGGAGCTCCCGGAACGTCGTGCGAGCTTTCGGCGACCGCGAGGAGATGGCTGCGCTCATGGCGCGGGCCACTGGAACGACCGGTGGTCGCTGCTACGATCGCTGGGTCCGGTCCCCGCCGACGGGGGGCGCGTTCGGGCTGGGTGCGGGTTGGCCCAATCAAAGAGGGGCCGACGATCATGACAAGCCACAGCCAGCGCATCCGCGTCCTCTACGGCTTCCCGCACAAGATCGGAGCCGACCGGATCTGTACCACCGCGTGGTATCAGGTCGAGCGAGTCAGCAACGCCTGCGCCGATGTACTTGTCTTTCCCGGTGTGGTCCACAGGCAGCTCCCGCCGCAGGTGCGGGTCAGGCCGACACTCGCCCGGGGCGACCTTCGCCTCCCGTACCGGGTGCTCGGGCGAGTCCGAACCCTCGACCTGCACGACCTGATCGTGGCTCAACGGCTTCCGAAGCTTGCGGGTCAGATCGATGTCGTCCAGGTCTGGCCTCTCGGCGCCCGCAGGACGATCGAAGCTGGGGCGAAGCTCGGCATCCCGACCGGGCTGGAGCGTCCGAACGCCCACATGCGATTCGCGTACGAGATCGTCCGCGCCGAGTCCGAGCGTCTCGGCATGGATCTGCCGCCCGGCCATGAGCACGCGTTCAGCGACCAGATCCTGAGTCGGGAGGAAGACGAGTATCGGGCCGCCGATTACCTGCTCTGCCCGTCCGATTTCGCGATGAAGGCCTTCGAAGACGAGGGAGATCCGAAAGAGCAGCTGCTGAGGCACATTTACGGCTTCGACCCGAAGATCTTCTACCCTGCCCCAGAGCCGCGGCGAGAGAGGCCGGGACCGACCGTATTGATCGTCGGAGTGGCAGCGGTGCGCAAGGGACAGCACCTCGCGCTCGAAGCGTGCCTCGATTCTCCTGCCTCTGGGATGGAAAGCTCTTGATCGCGGGAGGGTTCCTGCCCGAGTACCGGGAGTGGCTCGAACCGCTGCTCGCCCATCCCAGCGTCGAGGTTCTCGGGCACCGGAACGATGTTCCCGAGTTCATGTGGTCGAGCGACATCGTGCTGCTTCCGAGCATCGAAGAGGGATTCGGGCTCGTTTGCATCGAAGCGATGGGCGCAGGAAGCGTGCCGCTCGTCTCGGACGCCTGCACCGACCCCTGCCGGCACATGGAGAACTCGCTCGTCCATCCGGCGGGCGACGTCGCGACGCTACGGGACCAGCTCACGCTCGTCCACGAGAACCGGAAGCTCCTCGAGGAGCTACGAGCGGGCGCACTCGCGACCGCGCCGTCCGCGACCTGGGACAGCGCCGGCGAGGTCCTGCTCGACGCCTATCACGCTGTCGCCCAAGGCCCTCGTTGACCCGCGATGAATCGCGTTCCACAGTCCATGCGCCCACTGACCTTCCTGAACCAGGCCCGGGAAAAGGGGCTGCGCCGGTCAGCCCGTCTTGGTCTCTCGATCCTGAGAACCCAGACAACGACGCACACCCGAAAGGCGAGCCGTCAGTTCCTGTTTCTCTCGCATACGATCGACAACAGCGGCGCTCCCCAGGTGCTCATGCAGATGGTCGCCGAGACGGTCGCGTTGATCGACCCCTCGCAGGTACACGTCGTCTCACCCGAGATCAGACCGGACCAGCTCCGGGCGCTCGAGCGCCTCGGCGTGCGGATCGACAAGACGGCAGTGCTGGGCACGCGGCTCGTGAAGCTCCAGCTCGGGATCAAGCGGGACGACTTCGTGCTCATGAACACGACGGCCGTCCGCGAGTACTACCAGCGTTTCCTTCTGCGGGCGCTTCGCACGGGAGCCCTCGCACATGCCTTCTGGTTCATCCACGAGGAAGCCACGCAGTTGCGCGAGAGCGCCCCGTTTTTCCTCGAGGCGGAGTTCACGAACCAGGTCCGGCAGCTCGTCGAGGATGAGCTGCTGACGATTCTCGTCCCGTCGCTCCGCGTCAAGACGCTCTACGACGAGGTTCTCTCGACCGACAAGGTTCGCGTGATGCCACTCAGGCTGGACATCGCGGAGAAGTACTGCGCCCCGCGGGCGGCTGAGGAGTACGAGCAGCTCGACTTCCTGATAGTCGGAGGCTCGGCCGGCGGACGCAAGGGACAGCTGATCGCGCTCGCCGCGTTCCAGGAGCTCCTGCTCACGGACATCGAGCGCGACCCGAGCCGCTACCGGGATTTCACGCTCACCCTGGTCGGCGTCGGCGACGACTACATCTCGCGCCAGATCCGCACGCTCGGCACGGCCGTGCTCGGCAGCCGCCTCGAGGTCATGCCGCAGGTTGCGCCGGAGACCGTCCTCGAGGTTACGCGACGTTGCAACGCGGTCATCTGCTCTTCGATCAACGAATCGTTCGGCCTCTACGTCGCGGAGGGGATGGCGATGGGACACGTCGTGTTGCGCAGCGACACCGGCGGCGCCGAGGAGCAGCTGCAGCCTGGGGTCAACGGGTACGCAATCGACATCGGCGACATCGGGCAGTTCGCTTCGACGATCGGCCGACTCCTGGATCGGCAGGCCGCCTCCAACGAGA
Source organism: uncultured Actinomycetota bacterium (assembly GCA_963775355.1). Lineage (GTDB taxonomy): Bacteria > Actinomycetota > Thermoleophilia > Gaiellales > Gaiellaceae > PALSA-600. The sequence continues at coordinate 145,351 of CAVZJA010000020.1, forward strand.
GCCTCAAGGCGATGGGCAGGGCGTCCCAGGAGATCATCGAGCCGTTTCGGCACAGCTCGTACGCGGCCCGGCTCGGACTGCTCGACGAGAGCCTCTCCGAGCACCGCGGTGCCTTCGAGGCCGCAGGCGCCTGACCGCTGCCGGAGAGCGCGCTCGACCTCGTGGCCGCTCACGGCTCGCCGTTCGGCTGGTTCCGAGCGTCCGGAATCGTGCTATTCCTGAGAGCGTGGACGATCTCGCCGTCATACTCGTCTCGCACAATGGCGACCGCTGGCTGCAGCGCTGCCTGTCGAGCGTGCTCGAGCACACCGGTGACTGCGCGGTCGACGTCGTCGTGGTGAGCAACTCGGACGACGGGTCCGAGGAGATCGTCGAGAGCGGCTTCCCGACGGTTCGGTTTCTGAAGTGCGAGAACCGTGGCTTCGCGCACGCGAACAACCGCGCCCTCGTCACGTGCGATTCCAGGTACTGCCTGTTTCTCAACGTCGACACGGAGATTCTCTCCGGGACTTTGGAGGAGCTCGTCGCGGTTCTCGACGAGCGTCCGGAGGTCGGGATGGCGGGGGTGAGGCAGCTGACCGCCGAGGGAAGGATCGCTCCGACGATGCGGCGCTTCCCGAGCGCGATCCGCTCGCTCGGCGAGGCTGTCGGGGCGGAGCGCATCCCGTACAGGGCGTCGTGGCTCGGCGAGCGTGATCTCGATGCCGCCCGCTATGACAGCGAGCAGGAGTGCGACTGGACCTCGGGGTCGTTCCTGGTCGTTCGCCGGGAGATGCTGATGAGCGCGGGGATCATGGACGAGCGTTTCTTCCTGTACAGCGAGGAGCCCGACCTCTGCCTGCGGGGCAAGCAGGCCGGCTGGCAGACGCGCCACCTCCCGGTGATGACGATCAGGCACTACGGTGGCAGCGCGACACCGACCCCGACGCTGGCCGCCCAGGATGCCTATTCGCGCCGGCAGTTCGCCCAGAAGCACTTCTCGTTCCCACATCGAGCCGCCTATTTCGGCGCTCTCGCCCTCGGCTATGGGCTGCGGTGGGCCGCACCGGCCCGCACACCTTCCCGCAGGGTGCGGCGGCAGTCTGCCCGCTCGGCGCTCCGCACCCTCGTAGGCGCCGGCGCACCTCCCTTCGGTCCGCCACCGCGGCGAGCTGTAGGTGCCCTGGATCTCGCCGGGAAGGAGCACTCGTGAGCTGCGACGTCTCGATCCTGATCGTCAACTGGAACACGCGTGATCTCGTGCTCGCCTGTCTCGACGCGCTGCCCGTCGGCATCGACGACGACCTGACCTACGAGGCGATCGTCGTCGACAACGGGTCGGTCGACGGGTCCGGCGAAGCGCTTGCGGCGCGTGACGACATCGTTCTCGTCCGCAACGACGACAACCTCGGCTTCGCGGCTGCTGTGAACCAGGCTTACCATCGCGCGACGGGTGAGTTCGTCCTGCTCCTGAACTCCGACGTCGAGCTCAAGCCCGGCGCCCTGAGCGTCCTCGTCCGCTTTCTGAGGGAGTTCCCCAAGGTCGCCGGTGCGGCGCCGATGTACGTGAACCCGGACGGCTCCCCACAGCCGTTCCATTTCCGCTTCCCGACCTTCGCGATGACGCTGGCGAACGGGAGCTCCCTGGTCAGCCGGCTCGTGCCCGGGAGCAAGCGCCGTCTGCGCGAGTACCGCATGACCGACGAGGATTTCTCGCAGCCGCGGGCCGTCCCGCAACCATCGGCAAGCTGCCTGCTGATTCGATCGTCCTGCCTGCCCGACCAGGACCTGCTCGACGAGCATTATCCGATCTACTTCAACGACGTGAAGCTCGCCCGGACGATCGCAACTCGCGGGCTCGAGCTCTGGGTCGTCCCGGAGGCTGTCGTGGTGCACGAGGCCCATTCCTCTGCCAAGATGCTCGGCCGTGGACCGGGGCGGCGGCAGTACCTGGCATCGACTGTCCGGTACCTCTCCGAGACCGAGCAACCCGCCAAAGTCTGGCTCTACCGCACGGTTGTGTTCGCCCAGAACACCGTTCTCTGGGCGCTACGCAGGCCCGAGGCGCTGCACGGCACTGAGCTGCGCGAGGCGCTCGCCGGCGATCCGGGGCCCCTGCCGAGGCGCCCGTCGCGCTGAGGCCGACACCGCTCACGGCCCCGCCGGGCTTTCCGGGGCCGGAGCGGTGATGAGGTAACCGCATGGCCAACAAACTTCTTCTCAAGGCGCGGGAAAAGGGGCTAGGCAATTCGGCCCGGCTCGGGTTGAGCATCCTGACCTCGCAGGCGACCTCGCGGATGGGCAAGTCCGGTCGCCAGTTCGTGTTTCTCTCGCCTCAGGTGGATTCGACCGGTGCTCCGCACGTACTCATGCAGATCATCGACGAGTTCGCCGCGGCCGGCGAGCCTCGGCAGATCCGGCTCGTCGCACCGCATGTCGAGCCTGACCAGCTCGCGCAGCTCGAGCGGCTGGGCGTTCGCATCGACCGCGCCGCAGTGGTCATGGGCCCACGGCTCGTCAAGCTCCAACTCCGCTTGCGGAAGCACGATTTTGTACTGATGAACAGCGCCGCCGTGTCGCCCACGTACCAACGCTTCATCCTCAGAGCGCTGCGCACCGGGACCCTCAGGCACGCATCCTGGCTGATTCACGAGGACACCGAACAGCTCGCCCTGGTCGCTCCGGCCTTTCTCGACCCTGCCTTTCGCCGCCAGGTTGCGCACCTGATCGAGCGAAAGCGGCTGACGATCCTGGTCCCGTCTTCGAAGATCAAGCGGGGGTACGACGCGCTGCTCGGCCAGGAGGTCGAGGTACTGAAACTGCGTGTCGCGCCGCCTCGACGATTTCGCACCCGTCGCCCCGTCACCGACTACGCGCGGATCGACTTCCTGCTCTCGGGGACTCCGGCCGACGGTCGCAAGGGGCAGCTGATCGCAGTGTTCGCGTTCCATCGGTTCATGAGGGTCTTCTACGACGAACGGCCCTCGGACTACCGTGATTTCAGCCTGACCCTGCTCAGTCTCGGCGACGACTACATGTCCATGCACAGCCGCCTGATCGGGACCTCGGTGCTCGGGGATCGCCTGCGAGCGGTGGAGAGGGTCCCGCACGACGAGGCCCTGGCAATCGGTGCGGCCTGCAACGCCGTGATCTGCTGCTCGATGAACGAGGCGTTTCCGCTCTACGTCGCCGAGGGAATGGCGATGGGACATGTCCTGTTCCGCAACGACGTCGGTGGTGTCGACGAGCAGCTTGCCCCCGGGGTCAATGGGTTCCGCATCGACAGCGACGACATCGTCCAGTTCGCGTCCGAGATCGAACAAGCGTTGAACCGGACGAAGACGACGGACGCCGAGTTGCACGCGATGGGCTCCGCATCGCAAGCGATGATCCTCCCCTACCGGCGGAGCGAGTACCGCGCCAATCTGATGCACGACTGACCCGTCGCGGGTTTAGAGGTTCTTAGTCAGCCGGCGCGCCTCGAAGCTTGTGGCGCACCCAGTGGCGGCTCGCCCGCACCGTGAAGTACGCAGCGTGCGTTAGCACGGCCCTCGAATGGGAGGTGCGCAGCGCCTCGACGTTCTGGATTCGCCAGGTGGCGCCGTCCCCACGGGCGATCGCATTCAGCGCGTGCCGCAGTCCGGCGATCGCCGCGAGCTCCCTGGCCTTCTCGGTCACGGCGGCCTCACGTTCGGGTGGCAGCTGGCTCCGATTGAGCTCGATGATCCGGCGGGCGTCCTGCATGTTGGCGCCGGTGGCCACGTCGTGGGCCGAGATCGAGACCTCGTGGCGCCGGTAGAGCGCCAGCGGCTCGGGTTCGTACCAGACCGGGTAATGCGCGGCGATCCGCACCCACATCTCCCAGTCCTCGCCGTTCAGCAGCCGGCTGTCGAAGCTCCCGAGGTGCTCGTAGACAGACCGGCGCACGACGGTTCCTCCGACCGAGGCGGGGTTCATCGAGAGCGATGCGCTCCACCCATCCCTCGATCACACCCGGCTGTTCCTCGACCCGGGGGGCGATGATGTCCCACATCCCCTCCGGGTTCATCATGATGTAGCCGCAGAACGCGGCACCGATCTCGGGATGCTCCTCGAAGGGGCGTGCCATCTTCTCGTAGAAGCCCAGCCTGACCGCATCGTCGCCGTGGAGCAGATGAATGAGGTGCCCCTGCGCTCGCTCGAGGCACGTCGTGAAGTTGCGGACGTGCCCGACGTTCCGCGGCTGGGAGTAGAACCCGATCCGGCCCTTCCCGACCTCGGTGACGATCTCGTGCATCTCCTCGTTCGAATAGTCGTCGACGACCTCGATCTGCATCTGATCCTCGCCGGGATCCTGGCTGAGGATGCTCTCGAGCGTCTGCCGCAGGTACTTCGCCCGGTTGTAGCTCGGGACCATGACCGACCACAGCGGTCTCGGGCCCTCAGTAACCGGAGGAATGGCGGCCCGCCAGGGAGACTCGTCCGAGAGGGCCCGAGCGGCCAACTCAGTCATCGGTGTTCAGTCGGCGCTCCGGTGTCGCCCGTTGCGTGGGCGAGTCGAGGAATCGATTCGAGTCGTGAGGTTTCCACGCGTAAGACATCACAGATGCCGCCCCCGGGTGAGTCGATGCGATGAGAAATCCTGCTCGCCGCCGAAGACATCTTCCGGCGCAGCCCGAGAGCCTACCTCGTAGACTTTGACGGTGCTGGCTGGCGGTATCTCGTACATGAGCGACGAGTTTCTCGTCTTCGGCAGGCCCGTGATCGGCGACGCAGAGGTCGCCGAGACGGTCGACACGCTTCGGTCGTCCTGGCTCGGCACCGGGCCGAAGGTGCGCCGGTTCGAAGAGGCGCTCGAGGCGTACGTCGGTGTGCCGCATGTGCGCTGTCTCTCGTCCTGCACGGCGGCGCTGATGCTTGCGATCAGGGTCTTCGGGGTCGAGCCCGGCGACGAGGTGATCCTTCCGTCGATGACGTTCGTCAGCTCCGCGAACGCCGTCGAGCACTCCGGGGCGACGCCCGTGTTCGTCGACAGCGAGCCCGGCACCGGCCTGATGGACCTGGACGCGGTGGAGGCGGCGATCGGGCCGCGGACGGTTGCGATCATGCCCGTCCACCTCGCCGGCCGGCCGTGGACATGGGTCGCCTCAACGCGCTTCGCGACAGGTTCGGGCTGCTCGTGATCGAGGATGCGGCGCATGCGATCGGGACCGAATGGAAAGGCGTGCCGATCGGCCGTCACGGCAACTTGACCGCCTACTCGTTCTACGCGACCAAGAACATCACGACCGGCGAGGGAGGCGCCCTCGCGACGAGCGACCGGGACGTCGCCGACCGCGTCGAGCGCCTGGCGCTGCACGGGCTGAGCACCGGAGCCTGGCAGCGATTCTCCGACGCCGGGTTCCGTCACTACGAGGTCGAGGAGCCCGGTTTCAAGTTCAACATGACCGACCTGCAGGCCGGGATCGGCATCCATCAGCTTCCGAGGCTCGACGAGTGGATCGAGACACGAGCCCGCCTCTGGGAGCAGTACGACGAGCTTCTGGCGGAGCTTCCGCTCGAGCTGCCGCCTCCGCCGGAGCCCGAGACGAGACATGCCCGTCACCTGTACCAGGTGCTCGTCCGCCCGGACGCCCCGGTCGACCGGGACGCCCTCGTCGGCCGGATGACCGCCGCTCGCATCGGCGTGGGGATCCACTACGTCGGCGTCCATCTGCAGCCCTATTACCGCTCGCGCTACGCGCTCGCGCCGGAAAGCCTCCCCGTCTCCGCGGAGATCTCGAGGCGGACGCTCAGCCTCCCGTTGAGCCCGGGGATCACGGACGACGATCAGCTTCGCGTCGTCGAAGCTCTGCGCGTCAGCATGCAGGGCTGATCCAGTCGCCGGGCCTCACGGCGACGTCACCCTCGCTCGGCCACGCCAAGTGCCCCCCGCGCACCCTGCGAGAGGAGCGTCACGGCATCGAGCAGGTAGCTCCGATGCCATAACCAGAGTGCGGCGAGGTAGACGAGCCCGGAGAGCGCCGCAGCTGCGACCGCTCCCGCAAAGGTCGGTCCGATCCCCTTGCCGGCCAGCCAACCCGCGGCGCCGCCGACGACGGCACACACGGTCGGCGGGATGAGCCGAGGGGCGAAGTGAACCGACGCATGCTTGCCGACGGCGGCGGCGATGATCACCGCCTCGAGGATCCCGCCGACAAGCCAACCGATCCCTGTGGCCGCGACTCCGATCAACGGCAGCAGCGGGAAGGTGACCCCGAGCACGACGACGATCGAGACGAGAGCGCCGCGAAGTGGAGCCATCGCGTCACCGATTGCCCAGAGATATCCGATCCCCGCCACCGAGATCGGTGCGCCGATCATCAGGGCGAGGCACGCGGTAGGCAGGACCGTCACGGCGTCCTGCCAGCGGCTGCCGAGGAGCAAAGGGACGAGCTCCGGCGCGCAGGCGACGAGAGGCGCGAGCATGATTCCGGCGCCGATCGCCACTACGGCCACCACGCGTTCGAGAGTCGCCTCCACGTTGGCCTTGTGAGCCACGAGCCGGGACATGCTCGGGAACGAGACCCGGTAGAGCGAGTTGAACAGGATGTTCGGGATCTGGAGAATTCGGTAGGCCACACTCCAGAGACCGACCATCGACACGCCGCCAATCACGGCGATCCCGATGTTCAGGCCCTGGTCGCGGGCGAGATGGATGAAGCCGACCGCCTGGTAGCGAAAGCCAAACCCGAGCAGCGAGCGAACCCGGGCGAGTGAGAACGACGGGAGCATCCGTCCGGCGGGCTGGATCACGAGCAGCAGCATCGTTCCGACGAAGGTTCGCACGATGCCGGCGATCGCCAGCCCCCAAACGCCCCAGCCGACGTACACCGCCGCGATCCCGAACACGTAATAGGCGGTCGTCTCGGTCGTCTCGACGAGCGCGAGCGGCTTGTACTGGAGTGTCCGCTCGAAGAGAATGAAGCCCGGTGCACGCAGTGCGCCGATCGGCAGCGATAGTGCCATCACCGCTGTGATGGCCCCGATCTCGCCGAACGGGATCGAGACGAGCGCGATCACGACCGCAAGCAGCGTATTGACCGCCAACTGGAATCCGACAAAGGCCCTCAGCTCGCGGCGTTCGGGAGCTTCGACTCGCCTGATCAGCGCCGTGGCCACCCCGCCGTCGGCGAGGAAGCCGGCAAGCGTCGTTACCGAGGCCCCGAAGGCGATCATCCCGAACTGGGCCGGCGTGAGCAGCCGTGCGAGCACTGCCGTCCCGGCCAGGCCAACGACCCGAATTCCCGAGCCCCGGATCACGTCGACCGCGGCGCCTGAGATCGCTCGTTTCCGGACGTCCGGGAGACTCAGGTTATCTTCGTAGCCCTCCGGGGCGACCTCACCCGTCTCGATCGTCTCGTCCGGCTCGACCGGCGGCGGATCAGGGCCCGGCGCAGGGCCGTTGGGCGGACTGCCGCCGTTCCGCCGGAGTCGCCGGGCCGCGGATCCAGAACGCCAGGACATCAGCGCTTAGGAGACCGGGGCGGGAGCGTCGAGGGCGTTCATCTGCTCGGCGCACGGATCCTGTGTGTCCGCCTCAGCCCGCGGTCCCGGGAACCGGCCCTGCGCGCCGCTCTCGATAGTGGCGGAGAAGGAGCTTGAACTCGTAAAAGGGCTTCGGGGAGGTGACATAGATCAGGAGAGAATAGGTGAGTGTCCCGACCAGTATTCCGACGAGGAGTTGCGCCGGAGCTCCCCAGTGACTGGGGAGCTCACGCTCGACGATCCAGACGACGACGCTCATCGCGACTGCGGCACCGGTTACTCCTCCGATCGACTTCAGGACATCGACCACCGTGAGATCGATCAATCTCCCGGCGTAGGCGAAGAGCGGGAAGAATGTGGCGATATTCCAGACCAGGTACGCAGTTGCCACTCCGCGGATACCCCAGGGAAGCCCGATGAAGAACGAGATGATCGCGGTCACCGACGCGAACACTCCCCAGTGAAAGAGCATGTCCGTTCGACCCTGGGTCGTGAATATCCACCCCGTGGTCCGGCAGATCACCTGGACGAGCGATACAAGGCAGAGGATCTGCAGCACCGGTACAACCGGCGCCCACTTCACGCCGTAGATCGCGAGAATGAACGACCGGCTCACCACGAGTAGTCCCAAAATGAGCGGGAACGTCACAAACGCGATCAACCCGACGGAGTTGAGATAGATCCGCCGGACACGCTCGTGGTCATCCTGCAGGCGGGACAGTGCAGGGATCATCACCCGGGTCGTCACGCCGGCGACAGCCTCGCTTGGCATCAGCATGAGGTTGTACGCACGGTTGTAGTACGCGAGGGGGGTCGGCCCGATGAAACGGCCGATGAGCAAGTTGTCCGCGTTCCGGGCCCAGTAGTTGAGGATGCTGTATCCGGTGACACCGGCCCCGAAGCTCCACAACTCGTCGAAGGAGAGCCGGTCGGGCCCGCCGGTTGGGCGCCATGAGCTGGAGACCCAGAGAAGAAGCGCCCGCAGGCCCGGTTGGATCAGCGCGAGACCGACAAGGCTCCAAACGCCAAAACCGTCGAACGCCATCCCGATTGCGACGGCGTCCGCGCTGACCAGAGCGATATTCTCGATCACCGAGAGCGTGCGGAAGTCCATCTGGCGGTCGAGGATGGCGGTCTGTGTGGCCGCGAGGCTACTTAGGAGGAACGCCGGAGCCACCGCGATCGTCAGGGCAAGCAGGCGAGGTTCACCGTAGAACAGGGCGATCGCGGGCGCGAGTGCAACCGTCGCGAGGGTCAGAAGCCCTCCCATCGAGAGGTTCAACCAGAACTGTGTGTTCAGATGGCGCGCTTCGACCTTCTGCCTCTGCACGATCGCAATCGAGACGCCGAGGTCGATGAAGACGACCCCGAAGCCGGTGAAGACGTTGAGCATCGCCACGAGGCCGAACGCACGGGGGAGTAGCAATCGCGCAAGCACCGCCCCAAAAACGAACTGCACCACCAGCTGGAAAATGCGGGACGACCCCGTCCAGCCTAGGCCGGTCAGGGTCCGTCGCCGGATATCTTGGGCTTCGCTCAATTCAGTTCATTGCGGGACGAGACCGGACCTACCGCCCGACCGTCTGCTGCGGTCGCATTGGAAATCACACGCACGATAGAGGTCGACTCGCAGCGAGAATCGGCAGTCGGACTGCCAATCTGTAGGCGGAAGTCGGCAAACCGAAGCCGGAATGCGTCCTCGCAAGGGCAGGAAATGATCAGCTGCGGGCGTTCGAAGCAGCCAGCGTGGCCGGCGGCGCCTGACCGACGACGAGCAATCCGCCGAGTCCAGAGATTCTTGGCGCTAGCTTGCACCCACTACATTTCCGTGCCAAGGTACGAGAGGGCGCAGAGAAGGAGGGGGGGTGAGGAAGCTTTGTCGCATTCGCGGCCAGGGGTAGGGATTGGGTTGAGCCCGTCTTGGTCGGGGGCCGAGTTGGGCGGGCTCGGCGATTCATCCAAGGAGCCCAGACCTGTCCAAGCGTCGGGAGCTGCAAAAACACGGCCGATCCTTGCCCCCACATCACCTCCCGCCTCGACCGACCAGCTGCTCGTTCTCCTCGGGGACGAGCTCCGCGACAGCGATCCCGTCGAGCTCGTAGTCGTCGGCGGGTCGGCGCTCGTCGCGGGTCGGATGATCGGGCGGCCTACTCTGGACATCGACCTGCTCGCCGTGCGCAGGGAAGGCGCGCTCCATCATCCGAGCCCGCTCCGCGCCGATCTCGCCGCCGCCCAGCGCCGCCTCATGGCCCGGTTCGGGATGGCCGAAGAGTTCCTCGATCTCGGGGTACCGAAGCACATGCTCGAGCTCGGACTTCCGGCGGGCTTCGGCGAGCGGCTGCAGACGGTGCGTTACGGCCCGGCACTGACGGTGCATTTCGTCAGTCGCGTCGATCACGTCTACCTCAAGTATCTCGCCATGGTGGAGAACGCCGCCGAGCGTGAGAAGCACGAAGCCGACCTGAGGGCCCTCGAACCGACGCAGGCGGAGCTGCTCGAAGCGGGAAGGTGGGCGAGCGAGGTGGTGTCGCGCACGGCACAGCGCGCTCAGCTCTTGCTGCTCGAGACGCTCCTTCGCTTGGGAAAACGTGATGCGCGGCTCGTGAAGCTCGCGATCTACCCGCTAAGACCGGTCTCAGCCCGTGGCCAGATCGGCGCGTGGCTCCTGAAGCGACCGACCTGGTGCGGCCGGATCTACGCACTTTCAATCAGGATCGTCGGCGACGTTCGCCGCGAGCTGATCAGGTCTCTCAAACGGCGGCTGACGACGCAACGGCCTGACTAGCGCCGAAGCAAGACTCCGCCGCCTCGCCCGCACCACCCGAAGCCCGCGCCCATCCAGTCGTGAAGCCGCCCTCGCCCAGCTCATCGCCCCTAGTCGACGGCGCGAAGAGCGCGCGTTCGCCGAGTACCTGCGGGTCCGGCAGGAGTACCTCAGCCCGCCGCTCGCCTCGCGCCGGCTCTCGCTCAGCGAGACGCGCGAAGCGGCACGGCGCCTGTCGGGCGATCCCGACGATATCCGGCTCTTCGGGCTTCCGACCGTGGCCTGGTATGCGCTTGGCATCCGCATCAGTGGCCGCTCGGCAATCGAGGCGACCCGGGACCCGCAGGCACGCTTCCTCGCGGATGCGGTCGCAACGACCCTTGCCCGACAGGGACACGCGATCGCCGCAGTGGTCGATCCATTCGTCGGCTCCGGGAATACGCTGTACCACTTTCTTCGCGCGACCGGAGCGGTTCGCGGTCTCGGCATAGACGCCGATCCGACGGTATCCAGACTGACGGCTCGAAACCTGGCGCTTCTTCGGCGTTGGCGCCGTCTGCGTTGCAACGAAGTCGAGCTCAGCGCCGGTGACTGGTCAGCCGCCTGTGAGCTGATCGGCGATGCGCCGACCTTGGTGATCCTGAGCCCACCCTGGGGCGATGCTTTCGGACCAGGGAGGACTCGATCTCCGAAAAACCGACCCGCCGATAGGCGAGGTGCTCGCGCGGCTCGCCAGTTCGCAGGTCACTGGGCCTGTTTTCGTCGCGATCATGGCTGTGCCGGAGATGGTCGCAGCATCGGTCGACGAAGTCATACGCGGCTACCAGGCGTTTCCAACGCTCCGCGCCGAGTCGCCGACCGTCGCGGCCCGGATCGACTACCTGCTTGTCCAGATCGGTTAGCGCAAATCGCAGCCCGTGGACCGCGCCCTCTTGAGTCGTCGGGTTTCGCGCGCCGGCCTGCCTGCTCGAGCGTCGGTGGCCGCTATGCTCGCCCGCGTGCCTTGTGGTGATCTTGCGCTCGCAGAGTGGGAGGCCGAGCCGTCCACGCGATTGGGAGCGGGACCGAATAGCTTCTACGCCGACACCAGTGACGTCGGATCGGCCCTGGGCGTTCGACGCCATCCTTGACGATCGAGCGTCTCATCCGGCGTGCGGGGGGATCCAACGTGGTTTCTACCGTCGTTATCGTTGGGGCGCATAATGGAGACGATTCTCTTCCGACCGCAAAGCGGTATCCGAGCCTTCGTTTCGTCGCGATTGAGCCGACGCCCGATGTCGCAGCAGAACTGCGCCGCAGAAGCGCTCAACTGGACAATTACGTTGTCGTGGAGTCTGCTGTTGCGCTCGACGAAGGGAATCTGCAGCTCAATGTCTTTGCTGATTTCTCCGAACTAAACTCACTCAACGACATCAATCCATTGACAGCGCCGGCATATGGGCTGCCCTCGCCTGATCCGGACCGGCGTCAACTCGTCGTGGCAAAACGTCTTTCCACGATCTGCTCCGAACTCGACATACCGACGGTCGAAGTTCTTCAGATCGATACGCAGGGAAGCGACCTCGATGTTCTCCGTTCTCTCGACGAAACACGATTACGCACGGTCCGTGCCGGGATGATCGAAGTGAGCTATCGGCACCGGCTATACGAGGCAAGTGAATCTGGCCCTCAAGCCCGCTCGGCGCTCGATGAGATGGGATTCCGGATATCTCGAATCGAGCGGATCCATCACACGTATGTTGGCGAACACAATTACTATTTCGTTGCCAGGAGTCGATTTCGAACCCGCCGTACGCCAATAATCGAACAATCAACATTCAGGTCACATTTGGTTGCCTGTGAGATGCGAGCGGCGCTGACGGGCCTCACGGCTCATCCGGCACGGAGAGCGCGCAACGCACTTGCTCTTCGCAGTCGGCTACGGCGATTGCTGAGGGCCGACGGTACCCGTTGATTCAGGGTGCGAGGTCTCACGCGCCGTGATCCTCGGCTGATCTTCCAAGGTCGCTCGTCGTCGACTCTAACCAGTCATTACCGGGGCTTGCTACTTGCCGAGCAATCTCTTCGCCCCCCGTCCCCCGAGCTGCGCGGCGACGAGCTTCCACGTATCCGCGATCGACAAGATTCGCGGCTCGGCAGCGGCAAGGCCGAGCAATGCGCGGGAGGTGCGGGTCCAATTGGGCTCGGCGCCGGCTTCATTCGCAAGCTGCCTCACCGTGTCTCTGCGGAACGAGTCCTCGGCGATGCTCCGGTAACGCATTCTTCGCTCGTCGGAGAGCTGCGCTTCAGCGAGAAAGCCGATGCGTTGTTCGTAGATGGTTGTTGCGTACGAGGCGCTCGCGGTGTAACCGGAGCCTGTGAAGAGGCCGACCTCGGCTGAGAGGGCTTCCGCATGCACGCGGATCGCCGCGAGTGGACGCGCGACGTGCGCAAAGTCGCTGTGGAGTGCGATACGCATCATCAGCGGGAAATCGGGGATCGGCTCGTTCTCGGGCCGAAGTCCCCCGGCCGCAATGAGAGCGGACTTTCGAAACAGCGCCGACGACCAGCACACCGTCCAGGTCGTCCGCATGCTCCGCTCGGTGAACCGCTCTCCGGGCTCGATCGTTACCCCCGGGCCCGGCACAAGATGTCGTCCGTGCTCGATCGTCGCGCCCGAGGCATCGATGACATCGAATGCCGTATGTACGACTCCCACGTTCGAGTGTTGCTCGATCACTTCGATGACGGCCGCGAGGTAGTCCGGGGCGAGTAGATCGTCGTCCGGCAGGATGACGAGGTAGTCGGTGTCGGCGAGCTCGATCACGCGATTGAAGTTCCCGACCATCCCCACGTTGCTCGGCGACCGGGTGTAGCGAATGCGCTCGTCGCCGAAGGCTGCGACGCGCTCGGCCGTGTCGTCGTCCGATGCGTTGTCGGAGATCAGGAGCTCGAAGTCGCGGTACGACTGGTCGAGCACGCTGGTGATCGATTCGCAGAGGAGCCGGGAGCGGTTGTACGTGGGGATCCCTACGGTGACCTTGGTCACGCTCCCTCCGTCGCGGCGATGACCGGCGGTGCCGATGGGGCACCGACCCGAACCTGGCCGTCCGCGGCCGCAGGCCCGACGACGGCCCACCCGTCGCCGGAACGTTCGAGGTGGGAGTCTGCACGGCGTCGCCACCACGACGCCACCTCGTGGGGGAGGGCACGCCAGGTGTCCGGCTCGGCCGCCTGGAGCTCCAGGAACTGCCCGTACGCGCGGAGGTGCTCGCCGTCCAGCAGGTAGTCGGGATGAGTGACCAGCAGCACCATGCCCCCTTGCTCCCTGAGGAAGGCGGCCTTGTCGATCCATGGCTTCGGGCCGGAGCCCCGTTGCAGCTCGAAGAGGATGTGGTCCATCGGCATGGTGATCGGGAGCTCGACGACGTCGCCGATGAAGAACGGGAACCACGAGCAGGTACCGCCGGGCTGTGGCTCGTAGCGCGCGACATCGGACCACGAGGAGTCGTGATCGACACCGAGCTGTTGAAGGAGCGCCCTGTCCCTGTGGGTCGCAGGCCCCCGGAACCCGCGGGCACCCCAGCGTTCGAGATACGCGCGCATGGCCGGAAGCCGCTGCTGGAAGATGCCCGGGGAGAGATCCCGGCCGTCGTGATGCAGGCCGTGCAGGCAGACCTCGTAGCCTGCCTCTCGCAGCCGTTCGAGCAGAGACTCCTCGACGGTGTAATCCCGCTCCGGGACGAAGTAGCAGGCTGAGCGAAAGCCGTGCCGCTCCTCGAGCTCGAGCAGCGCTCCGAGATGGCGGTAGCCGCGGAGCCGCTCGATGTCATGGGTCAGGACGAGGGCCCAGGAGTAGGGGGCCGGCCACGGCGACAGCCAGGGGAGCGGCTCACCGGCGAGCTTCTCGACCAGCTCCAGCACGAGCGCCTCGAGGCGATGGAGAGAGGTCTCGGTCGGCCAGGCCGGGAAGACAGCCCGGTCCTGAAGCCGCTGGAGACGGCGGCGCATCATCATCTGCGCCGAGTAGGGGATGATCGGCCGCGCCCGGTAGTAGGCGCTGCTGACGAGCTCGCGGACGCGGCTCGACCCCGCGACGTAGCGCTCCTCCAGGAGGTTGTCGAACGGCTCGTCGAGGTCGAAAGGGATCGCGACGCTGCCGTCCGGGGCCGAATAGATGCGTGCCCTGATGCGCCCGTCGAGATCGCGGATCTCGGCCTCGGGGCTCCAATCGGTACGAGCTTCGAGGAGCGCGGAGAACTCGGCCTCGTCGGCCAGCGACGCATTGAGAACGGCGCCGGCGAGCCGGTACGAGGCCGCGCGGCCGCGCGTCGTCTTGCCGAGTGAGATCAGCTCCGGCCCCGGCCTGTCCGCCCGCGCAACCCGCACGAGCCCGCCTTCTTTCGCGGAATCGACGGCATACGGGATTCGGTACCTGTCGAACAGCCGGACCTGACGTGAGGCAACGAGCATCACTGTCAAACCTAGTCCCTCCGGTCATAGTTCATGTCGGCAGGCGCTGTGACTAGGGTGGTCGCCATGTTGCGCGGTCGCCATCGACTGACCTACCTCCGGGGCGCGCGGTGAGCGTCGGAGGGACCACGTGCCGTGCGTGCGGCGCGCCGCTCGAGCTGACGGTCGTCGACCTCGGGAAATCTCCGCTCTGCGAGAGCTTTCTGCCGGCGGACCGGATCGAGGAGATGGAGCCGTTCTACCCACTGCATGTGCGTGCGTGCACGCGGTGCTGGCTCGCGCAGCTGCCTTCGTTCGTCCCCCCCGACGAGATCTTCACCGAGTACGCGTACTTCTCCGCCTACTCGGACTCCTGGGTCGCGCACGCGCGCGACTACGTCGAGATGATCAGCGACGCGCCTCGAGCTGACGCCGAGCAGCTCTCGTCGTCGAGCTCGCCTCGAACGACGGCTACCTCCTTCAGCACTTCGTGCCGCAAGGGCATCCCGGTGCTCGGGATCGATCCGGCGGCCAACGTCGCCGAGGCCGCAGAGGAGCGCGGCGTGCCGACGGTGGTCGAGTTCTTCGGAGTCGTCGCTCGCCCGGCAGCTCGTCGCCGAGGGCAAGACGCGCCGATCTCGTGATCGGGAACAACGTCCTCGCCCAGGTACCGGATCTGAACGACTTCGTCGCAGGCGTCGCGATCCTGCTCGCGCCCGGCGGCACGGCGACCTTCGAGTTCCCCCATCTCGCCCGGCTGCTCGAGGGCCTTCAGTACGACACGATCTACCACGAGCACTTCTCGTACTTCTCGCTCGCGAGCATCCGGGACATCTTCGCCGCTCACGGGCTGACGGTCATCGACGTCGAGGAGCTCGCCGAGCCACGGCGGCTCGCTGCGGGTGTATGCGGCCCACACGGCCGCAGGTACGCGAGCCTGGCGACCGCGGTCGCCGCCGCTGCTCGCCCGCGAGGATGCCGAGGGCGTTCGCGACCCCGAGCGCTATCAGCGTTTCGCGGAGGACGTGAAGGAGTCGAAGCGCGCGCTCCTCGACCTGCTGATCGGGCTCCGTCGCGACGGGAAGCAAGTCGTCGGCTACGGAGCGCCCGGGAAGGGGAACACGCTCCTCAACTACTGCGGCATCCGCACCGACCTCCTCGACTACACGGTCGACCGGAACCCCTACAAGCACGGCCGGTTCACGCCGGGCACGCAGATCCCGATTCATCCCCCGGAGCGGATCGCGGAGACCCGTCCCGACGTGATCGTGATCCTGCCCTGGAACCTCGCGCGGGAGATCTCCGACTCAGCTCGCATACACCGCCGAGTGGGGCGCGCAAGCTCGTCGTCCCGGTACCGATCGCGAACGCTTTTCGAGCCGGGCGAACGCCCGGGTTGACGGTCCCACGCCGCTGCCTTTTACTTTGTTGATGCGCGCGAGGAGATCCGAAAGCTGCTCGATCCAACCGGGCCGGCGTGAAGGTCGTCATCTTCTGCGGCGGGCTCGGCGTCCGGATGGGCGAGGAGACCCGGAGCATCCCGAAGCCGATGATCCAGATCGGCGGCAGGCCGATCCTCTGGCACATCATGCGCTACTACGCAGCCTGGGGGCACAACGAGTTCGTCCTCTGCCTGGGCTACAAGGGCGAGGTGATCAAGGAGTACTTCCTCTCCCACGAAGGGGCGCTGTTCAACGACTTCGTCCTGGAGCGGAGCGGCGCCACGACGACGCTGGATGTGCTGCGTCACGCCCTCCGACGAGTGGCGGATCACGTTCGCGGACACGGGCATCGAACGCGAACATCGCCGAGCGCCTGAAGGCCGTCGAGCCTTACCTCGAAGGCGACGACGCCTTCCTCGCCACCTACGGCGACGGGCTCACCGACGCGCCGCTCAACGACCTGATCGACGCCTTTCACGCGAGCGGCAAGACGGCCATGTTCCTCTCGGTGCGACCGCAGTTCAATGCGCACCTCGTCGAGACGGACGACGAGCGGCACCGTGCTCTCGGTGGCGGACATGAGCACCTCGTCGGTGCGGATCAACGGCGGCTTCTTCGTCTTCCGGCGCGAGATCCTGGACTGCATCGAGCCCGGCGACGAGCTCGTCGAGGAGACGTTCGAGCGCCTGATCGCCCGACGTGAAGTGGTCGCCTACCCTTACGAGGGCTTCTTCGGCCCGATGGACACGATCAAGGACCGGCAGCGGCTCGAGGAGCTGCACGAGTCGGGAGAGGCTCCGTGGCAGCAGCGGTCACGGCTCGAGGCGGCGGAGCCTGAGCTGCATCGAGGGTGCGAATGCTGAGTCTGTCCCCGGCTGAGCCGCTCCGCCGGGTCCTGGCGATCGGGTGCCACGCGGACGACATCGAGATCGGGTGCGGAGGGACGCTTGCTCGACCTCACCCGTTCGAACCCGGGGCTCGAGGTCGACTGGGTGGTTCTCGCGGCGCCCGGCGAGCGTGGCGACGAGGCGCGTGCGAGCGCCGAGGCGTTCCTCGCGGCGGCCGGAAGCGCCCGGGTCGAGGTCCACGGCTTCCGGGACGGCTTCCTGCCGCACTCGGCGGCGAGGTGAAGGAGCTCTTCGAGGAGCTGAAGGGCCGCGTCGACCCGCAGGTCGTCTTCACCCACACGCGCGCACGACCTCCATCAGGACCACCGGCTCGCCTGCGAGCTGACCTGGAACACGTTCCGCAACCACCTGATCCTCGAGTACGAGATCCCGAAGGTCGACGGTGACCTCGGCAGGCCGAACTTCTTCGTTCCGCTGAACGTCGCGACGTGCAGAGGAGAAGGTCGACGCTGCTCGAGCGCCATTTCCCGAGCCAGTCGGGCAAGCACTGGTTCGACCGGGAGCTGTTCCTGGGCCTGATGCGGGTGCGCGGAATGGAGGCGGTCGCGCCGGAGCGGTTCGCGGAGGCCTTCACGTGCCGGAAGGCTGACGTTCGCTCGGGAAGCGGACGTGAGGTTCGTGCCGGTCGGGATCGAGGGCGCCTACGTGGTCGAGCTCGAGCCGATCGAGGACGAACGGGGCTTCTTCGCCCGCACATGGTGCCGCGAGGAGTTCGCGAGCGCGGGCCTCAATCCGGATCTCTCGCAGTGCAGCCTCTCGCGCAACACGCGTGCCGGGACGCTGCGGGGCATGCATTTCCAGCGAGCCCCTCACGAGGAGGCGAAGCTCGTGCGCTGCACGCGCGGCGCCGTGTTCGACGTGGTCGTCGACCTCCGGGCGGGCTCGCCGACCCAGGTGCGAGTGGTTCGGAATCGAGCTCGACTCCGCCGCGCGGCGCGGCGCTCTACATGCCCGAAGGGTTGCGCGCACGGCTTTCAGACGCTGATCGACGACACCGACGTGCTCTACATGATCTCGCACCCGTACGTCGCCCGAGGCGGCGGGCGGCGTTCGCTGGGACGACCCCGCGTTCGAGATCGAGTGGCCCGAGGCCGAGGACAGGACGATCAGCGAGCGCGACCGTGCCTGGCCGGACTTCGACCGCTAGGGCTTGATCCGTGACCTGATATGCAGGTCGGTGACCTCGGCCGTGCGCGGCAGGGCGAGGCTCGCCACGACCATCTCCGCGATGTCGGCCGGCTGGAGAAGCCGTGCGGGCGCGTAGGGCCGCTGCTCGCGCCGGTAGATCCGCTCCTGCATCTTGGTCGCGGTGCGACCGGGATACACACGACAGGACCCGCACGCCGTCCGGGTTGACCTCCGCCCTCAGGGAATCTGCAAGCGCCCGGCGGGCATGGTGGGTCGCCGAGTACATGCCGGTGCCGGGGCTCGCGACGAGTCCCGCGCTCGAGTTGACGAACACGATCTGGCCGCCCGCCTCGCGAAGCGCGGGCAGCACGCTTTGCGTCAACGTCAGCGGAGCGCGGACGTTCGTCGTCCACAGCCGGTCGAAGTCGGCGACCCGTGGTCGTCCCGAGGGGGCCTGCGAGGTGGATGCCGCTGCTGTGCACGAGGATGTCGAGACGGCCCGTCCGGCGCAGGAACGAGCGAGCCGCCGCCGCGGTCTCTCGTTCCGAGTCCAGGTCGACCTCGAGGACGATCGTCTCCTCGCCAAGCTGCCGGGCGATGCGCTCGAGACGCGCTCGCCGTCTTCCGGCGAGAGCGACGCGCGCTCCGGCGGCGGCGAGAGCCTCGACGATCGCGGAGCCGATGCCGCCGCCGGCACCCGTCACGAGCGCCCATTGTCCGTCCAGCCGCGGATCGCTCACGAGCGCCCGCTCGAGGAGCTCGTGCTGCTCCAGGGTCGTCGCGGCTTCGCGGACGGCCGGGAAGGGAAGCCCCGAGCGCTCGGCGACGGCGAGCAGGTCGTGGTCGCCGTCTGCCAGGCTCAGCACCCAGAGCAGGCCGTCTCGGGATTCGTTCCGTCGGGGACGCTCTGGTAGAGGCCGCGCCTGCCGAGCTGGGGCTCGCCGAACGGCGAGAGGTTCGGTAGGTCGCGTTCGTCTCGATCAGGTCGATGATCTCGAGTGCCGTTCTCAGCGACCCGGCCAGGGCCGACGCGGAGACGAGGTCGAGGTTGTCGGCCGACGAGTGGTATTCCGGGAAGAGGCCGTGCGGCGTTCGTGAGAAGGCGCCCGACCGGCAGGTCGAATCCGGGAGAGCAGAACTGCCGCTCGTCTCCACCGCCCGGCTCCCAGTCCTTGACGATCGAGTCGGGGATCCCGCCGAGCACGACTGCCGCCGCGCGATCGACGAGCCTGTTGCCGCGCCGGCTTCGCTTGTAGCGCAGCGGCCCCGGATCGCCCACGCACGAGATGGCGAGGCCGTGGTGCACACGATCGAGACGTCGGTTGATTCCGGGCGAGCCAGATGAGCGGGCCGAGGGTGCCCGGGCTCCAGAGCGAGGCGGTAGGTGTACGTGAGGCTCTGGGCCGAGAGCACCTTCGCGAGCGCCCAGAGGAGCGGCGACGCCGGAGAGGTTGTCGTTCGCGAGCGACGGGTGGCAGACGTAGGTGCTGAGCAGGAACTCGTCCTCGCTCGAGCCCTGGATGCGGAGCTCGCCCGAGGTCAGCGAGCCGTCCTTCAGGGTCGAGTCGATCAGGACGCGGTAGCTCGCCGGCGACCAGCGAGTCGAGCCGGCGCCGGCTCATGCAGAACCCCCATTGCTCCTCCAGTACGACGTCCGGTACGGGACGAGGTCGGGGTCGTCTGGTGCGTGAAGACGTGCTGCTCGCAGCTCCTCGAGCGTGACGGTCGCGTCGACTGGGGTGCTGTAGCCGAGCACGTGGAGCGGGGAGTCTGCGAAGTCGACGATGCGCTCGCCGTCGGGGCCCTCGATCCACGCCTCGCGGATCGTCCATTCGCGCGGCACGGTCCAGTCGAAGACCGGCGTGCCGGAGGGCGTCTCGACGATCTCGAGGCTGAGGTCGCGCGCCAGCACGGCGAGGGTCTGACGAACGCCGTCTCCCGTGAGGCTGCGGGCGAGCGGGAAGAGCTCGCGCATCAACTCGATCATCTCTTCGCCGACGGCGTCGTCCGCAGGAGCGGTATCCCAGTCGATCGGCATCGGCAGGTGGCGGAAGAGCTAGGCAGACCTTAGTCGTCCGGCCGGTCCAAAACGCGAACTCTCGACTACTGTCAGTTCTGGCCATGCGCGTACTCGTGACAGGAAGCCGGGGATATATCGGATCGGTGCTGGCGCCGTTGGTCGCCGAGGCCGGTCACGACGTGGTCGGGCTCGACACCGACTTCTACCGCGGCTGCGACTTCGGCGTCGAGAGCGGCGACGTGCAGACGCTCGAGCGCGACGTCCGCGATGTCGGCCCGGCCGAGCTCGAGGGCTTCGACGCGATCGTGCATCTCGCGGCGCTCTCCAACGACCCGGTCGGCGACCTCGATTCGAGGCTCACCGCCGACATCAACCACGAGGCGACGGTGACGCTCGCGGCAGCCGCCAGGGAGGCCGGGGTCCGGCGCTTCGTGTTCGCCTCCTCGTGCTCCATGTACGGCGCCTCGGGGAGCGACGACACCCTCGACGAGGACGCACCGCTTCGCCCGCTCACCGCGTACGCCGAGTCGAAGGTGCACGCGGAGGAAGGGTTGTTCGCGCTCGCAGGACCGGACTTCGCCCCGGTCTCGATGCGCAACGCGACCGTCTACGGCGCCTCGCCGCGGCTCCGGCTCGACATCGTGCTCAACAACCTGGCGGGCTGGAGCCACACGACCGGCCGCATCCGGCTGCTCAGCGACGGGAAGTCCTGGAGACCGCTTCTGCACGTGCGGGATCTCTCGAAGGTCGCTCTGACGTTGCTCTCGGCCCCCGAGGACCAGATCCGCGGGGAGGCGATCAACATCGGCTCCGCCGAGCAGAACTATCTGATCCGGGATCTCGCCGAGCTGCTGTCGGAGATCTCGGGCTGCGAGGTCGAGTTCGACGCGAACTCGTCCCCCGACCAGCGCTCCTACCGGGTCGACTTCTCGAAGCTCGGCCGCTTCTTCCCCGACCTGACGCTCGATTGGGACGCCCGGCGCGGCGCGCGGGAGCTGGTCGACGCCTACCGGACGACCGGTCTGAGCCAGGAGGACTTCGAGGGCGACAGGTACGTTCGCCTCCGCAGGATCCGAACCCTGCTCGACGCCGGCGAGCTCGGTGGCGATCTGCGCTGGCAGGCCGTCGCCGCGACCTGAGCTCGTCGCAGCCCGGCACGGCCTAGTCTGTGCCCCGAGAACTGGATCGTCCGAACCCGTCCCGTCCACCTGGCGAATGGTTCGCGACGGCGAGACAACGGGAGGTTCCCTGGGATGGCATCGATGGCGGTCGAGGTTGGGTCTGGCTCGCGGCTTCGCCGTTTCTGGGCCTCGCTCGACCACGGCCAGCGGCGCACTCTCCTGCTGATGGGCGCGGCCGTTGCGGCGCTGCACGCGATCGGCTTCGGGATCCTCCTGCTCGTCGTCGCGCCGCACCACTACGAGCTCGGCAGCGGGGGCGCCTTCACCGTCGGGATCGGGATCACCGCCTACACGCTCGGCATGCGCCACGCCTTCGACGCCGATCACATCTCGGCGATCGACAACACGACCCGCAAGCTGATGGCCGAGGGCAAGAAGCCGCTCAGCGTCGGCTTCTGGTTCTCGCTCGGCCACTCCTCGGTCGTCTTCGGGCTGACGTTCCTGCTCTCGATCGGCATCCGCTCGCTCGCCGGGCCCGTCCAGAGCGACGGCTCGCACCTGCACGAGGTGACGAGCTGGGTCGGGACGCTCGTCTCCGGCGCGTTCCTCTACGCGATCGCCGCGCTGAACGTCGTGATCCTCGTCGGGATCCTCAGGGTCTTCCGTGAGATGAAGCAGGGCTCCTACGACGAGCAGGCGCTCGAGCAGCAGCTGAACGACCGCGGCCTGATGAACCGCTACCTCGGGCGGCTCACCCGCACGGTGCGCGAGCCGCGGCAGATGTACCCGATCGGGATCCTGTTCGGCCTCGGGTTCGACACCGCCACCGAGGTCGCGCTGCTCGTTCTCGCGGGCGGCGCCGCCGGGGCGGGGCTGCCGTGGTACGCGATCCTCTCGCTGCCCGTCCTCTTCGCCGCGGGGATGTCGCTGCTCGACACGATCGACGGCTCGTTCATGAACTTCGCCTACGGCTGGGCCTTCTCCCAGCCGGTGCGGAAGGTCTTCTACAACATCACCGTCACGGGCCTCTCGGTGCTGGTCGCGCTCGTGATCGGCACGATCGAGCTCGGCGGCCTGCTCGCCTCGCAGGCCGGCCTCGGCGGCCCGTTCTGGGGCTGGTTCGAGACGATCGACCTGAACCTGCTCGGGTTCGTGATCGTGGCGCTGTTCGTCGCGACCTGGGCGATCGCCGCCGCGGTCTGGCGTTTCGGCCGGATCGAGGAGCGCTGGTCGGCGCACCTCGTCGACGAGCGGCGCTAGAGAGCAGCCCGCGCGGCGAGCGCCTTGAACGCCGCCGCGGGATCGGCTGCGCCGAACACGCTCGAGCCTGCGACGAACACGTCGACCCCGGCCTCGCGCGCCTCGTCGATCGTCTCGAGCGTGATCCCGCCGTCGACCTCGATCGCGACCTCCGGCGGAAGCATCCCGCGCAGGTGCGCGATCCGCTCGGTCGACGAGGCGATGTAGCGCTGGCCGCCCCAGCCGGGGTTCACGCTCATCACGAGGCAGAGGTCGATGATGTCGGCGACCGGCTCGACCGCGTCGATCGGCGTTCCGGGGTTGATGACGATGCCGGCGTTGCAGCCCGCGTCGCGGATCATCTGCAGCGTGTAGTGGATGTGCGGTGTCGCCTCCGGATGCACCGTGATCACGTCGGCGCCCGCCTTGGCGAACGCCTCGACGTGCCGCTCGGGCCGCTCGACCATCAGGTGGCAGTCGAGGATGCCGCCGCGCGCGTGGACGAGGTCCGCGATCGACTCGGCGATCAGCGGCCCGATCGTGATCGGCGGGACGAAGTTCCCGTCCATCGACGTCGAAGTGGATCACCTTCGCGCCGGCGTCCATCACGAGCTCGATCTGCTCGGCCGAGCTGCGAGAAGTCGCAGGCGAGCAGCGAAGGGGCGATCTCGCCCCGCGGGATCGTCGCTCACTCGCGCCCCTCGAAGGCCGCGCGGGCCTCGGGCCCGTAGGCGAACGAGAGGAACTGCTCGACTGCCGGGCGCGGCGGCACGGTCGCGGAGTGTAGGGCGAACCACTCGCGCCGCGGGAGGCCACCGCGCACGCGTGATCTCGGACGAGCGTGCCGGCGGAGAGCTCGTGCTCGACCGCGACGCGCGACTGGAGCGACAGCCCGAGCCCGAGCCGCACCGCCTCCTTGATCGCGCCGTTCGAGCCGAGCGTCAGGGTCTGCGGGCGCAGGTCGTGGTCGGCGAGGAACTCGGTGACGAGCTGGCGCGTTCCCGAGCCGGGCTCGCGCATCAGCCACACCCGCTTCGAGAGCTCCTCGGGCCGCACGGCCTTCGTGCCGGCGAGCTCGTCGCCGGGAGCCGCGATCAGCGCGATCGCGTTCTCGAGGAAGGCGTGCCCGGCGATCCGCTCGTCCTCGGGCGGCCGGCCGGCGATCGCCACGTCGACCTCGTGCTCGAGCACGCTGTCGAAGACCGAGGCGCGGTTCGCGACCTCGAGCGAGAGGTTGATCTCCGGGTGCATCGCGGCGAAGGTGCGCAGCAGCGAGGGGACGACGAACTCGGCGGCGGTCGCGACGGCGACGATGCGCAGCGAGCGCATCGAGACGTCCGCGGCCTCGCGTGCAGCCTTCTTCCCCTGCTCGATCAGCCCGAGGACGTCGGCGGCGTACGGACGGAACGCGTCGCCCGCGGCGGTCAGCCCGACGCCGCGCCCGACGCGCTCGGTCAGGTCGACCCCGAGCTCGCGCGAGAGAGCAGAGACAGCTGCGGAGATCGAAGGCTGCGTGACGTAGAGCTTCTCGGCCGCGGCGGAGACGGAGCCCTCACGGGCGACCGCGAGGAAGCTCGAAAGCTGATTCAGGGTGACGGCCATAGGCGGATAATAATATAACGCGACGCCTATATGACAAGTACGACTTTTCGATTGGCAGCGATGCCCCGCGGCGGGTAGCTTACGGGTCGCGCGAACTCCCCTCGCGAAGCTTCGGCTCCTGGGCGAGAATGCGCTGGTCCGTCAGATTTCAGCGTGGAGGGAGAGGGCTAATGCCACTTGCGACGTTGCGCCAGGTGCTCGACGAAGCCGCCAAGGGCGGTTACGGCGTCGGCGCGTTCAACGTGAACAACATGGAACAGCTCCAGGGGATCGTGGACGCAGCCCAGGAGACGAGCTCGCCGGTCATCGTCCAGGCCTCGCGCGGCGCGATCGCGTACGCCGGCCCGAACTACCTGCGCCACCTGATCATGGCGGCCGCCGAGAGCGCGCCGGAGATCCCGATCGTGCTGCACCTCGACCACGGCGACAAGCCGGAGACGTGCTTCATGGCGATCGAGCTCGGCTTCACGAGCGTGATGATGGACGGGTCGCTGCTCGCCGACGGCAAGACGCCGTCGGACTACGAGTACAACGTCGCGGTCACGCGCGAGGTCGCCGAGGCCGCGCACGCGAAGGGCGTGTCGGTCGAGGGCGAGCTCGGAACCCTCGGCGGGATCGAGGACGGCCACGGCTCCGGCGAGGTTCACCTCACCGACCCCGACCAGGCCGTCGATTTCGTCGCGCAGACCGGCGTCGACGCGCTCGCCGTCGCGATCGGCACGAGCCACGGCGCCTACAAGTTCACCGAGAAGCCCACGGGCGATGTCCTCGCGATGCACCTGATCGAGGAGATCCACACCAAGCTGCCGGAAACGCACATGGTCATGCACGGCTCCTCGAGCGTCCCGCCCGAGCTGGTCGACCGGATCAACGCCGCCGGCGGCAAGCTCGAGGAGACCTTCGGCGTGCCGGTGGAGGAGATCCAGCAGGGCATCCGCCACGGCGTCCGCAAGGTCAACGTCGACACCGACGGCCGCCTCGCGATCACCGCGGCGCTCCGCGAGTCGCTGCAGGCGCACCCCTCCGAGTTCGACCCGCGCGCGTTCTTCAAGCCGGCGCGGATCGCGATGAAGGAGGTCGTCGCCCAGCGGATGAATGACTTCGGCTCGGCTGGGCATGCAGGGGACTACACAGTCCTGCCTCTCTCGGAGATGGCGAAGCGATATGCGGGGAGCCCTGTCAGTGCCTGATCTCGACCTCGACCAGCTGAGCATCAACACGATCCGCACCCTGACGGTCGACGCCGTCCAGGCTGCCAACTCCGGGCATCCGGGCGCGCCGCTCGGGCTCGCGCCGGCCGCGTACCTGCTCTACACGCGGATCATGAAGCACAACCCCGCCGACCCGAAGTGGCCGGATCGCGACCGCTTCGTGCTCTCGGCGGGCCACGCGTCGATGCTGCTCTATTCCTGCCTGCACCTCTCGGGCTACGACGTGACGCTCGACGACCTGAAGAAGTTCCGCCAGCTCGGCTCCCGCACGCCGGGCCACCCCGAGTACGGGTACACCGACGGCGTCGAGACGACGACGGGCCCGCTCGGCCAGGGCTTCGGCAACGCGGTCGGGATGGCGATGGCCGAGAAGTTCCTGCGCGAGAAGTTCGGCACCGCCGCCTGCGACCACCACATCTTCGCCGTCTGCTCCGACGGCGACCTGATGGAGGGCGTCGCCTCGGAGGCGGCGTCGATCGCGGGTCACCTGCATCTCGGCAAGTGCGTCTTCCTCTACGACGACAACTCGATCACGATCGACGGGCCGACGAGCCTCTCGTTCGACCAGGAGGACGTCCCGAAGCGCTTCGAGGCGTACGGCTGGCACACGCTCACCGTCGACGACGGCAACGACCTCGAGGCGATCGAGAGCGCGATCCGCGCCGGGATGGCCGAGACCGAGCGGCCGACGCTGATCAGCCTGAAGACGGTCATCGGCTACGGCTCGCCGCGCGCCGCGCACCCGCTCCGCGCACTCGGACCCGATGCCCGAGGATCAGGTTCGCGCCACCAAGGAGGCGCTCGGCTGGAGCCCCGACTCGTCGTTCTATATCCCGAACGAGGTGGCGGCGCATTTCGATCATCGCGCCGCCGGCAAGGCGGCGCAGGCCGCCTGGCAGGCGAAGCTCGACTCCTGGGCGCTCGCCAATCCCGAGCTCGCCGCGGACTGGAAGGACGCTCAGGCCGGCAAGCCCAAGGAGGGCTTCGGCGCGGCGCTCGACGCGTTCGATCCCGGCGAGAAGCCGATCTCGACGCGCAAGGCGGGCGCGGCGGTCATGCAGGCCTTCGGCCCGTATCTGCCGACGATGGTCGGCGGGGCAGCCGACCTCTACCACTCGACGTTCACCGAGTTCGAGGGCGATGCGCACTTCACCGGCGCGGGCAGCGGCCGCAACGTCGCCTGGGGCGTCCGCGAGCACGGGATGGGCGCCGCGGTCAACGGCCTCGCGCTGCACGGCGGGATCGTCAAGCCGTTCGGCTCGACGTTCTTCGTCTTCACCGACTACATGCGCCCGCCGATCCGGCTCTCCGCGATCATGGGGATCGACCCGGTGTGGATCTTCACTCACGACTCGGTCGCGGTCGGCGAGGACGGCCCGACGCACCAGCCCGTCGAGCATCTCGCGGCGATGCGCGCGATCCCCAAGCTGACCGTGATCCGCCCGTCCGACGCGACCGAGGTCGTCGAGGCCTGGCGCACGATCATCGAGGACATCGAGGGCCCGGCGTTGCTCGCGCTCAGCCGGCAGGACGTTCCGGTTCTCGACCGCTCGACGCTCGGCGCGGCCGAGGGGCTTCGCAAGGGCGCCTACGTCCTCGCCGACGAGGACTCGCCCGATGTCGTGCTCGTCGCGACCGGGGCCGAGGTCTCGACCGCGCTCGGAGCCCGCGAGATCCTCGCCGGCTCGGGCGTCCGGGCTCGGGTCGTCTCGATGCCGAGCTGGGAGCTCTTCGAGGCGCAGACCGCCGACTACCGCGACGAGATCCTTCCGGCGGGCCTGCCGAAGATCTCCGTCGAGGCCGGCGCGACGCTTCGGCTGGTCGCGCTGGGTCGATGCGTCGATCGGGATCGACACGTTCGGCGAGTCGGGCAAGGGCCCCGCGGTGCTCGCGCACTTCGGGATCAGCCCGGAAGGCGTCGCCGAGAGCGTCCAGGCGAAGCTCGGCGAGCTGGCGAAGGCCTAGCCAAGCGATCGTGAAGGTCACCGTCGGTCTCACCCCGGCCGAGCAGGTCGCGGCGCCGATCGGGATCGTCATCGACGTCCTGCGGGCGACCTCGGTGATCTGCCAGGCGTTCGCCGGCGGCTACGAGAGCGTCACCTGCGTCGGCGAGATCGAGGATGCGCGCGCGCTCGCGGGCCCCGGCGTCGCGCTCGCCGGCGAGCGCCACAACGTCCGGATCGAGGGCTTCGACTACGGCAACTCGCCGCGCGAGTTCGCCGAGCCGCACGCGACGAAGAAGCTCGTGCTGACGACGACGAACGGCACGCGGGCGCTGCTCGCCGCGGCGGAGCGTTGCGAGACGGTGCTGGTCGCCTCGCTCCTCAACCTCGACGCGGTCGCCGAGGCCGCGCAGGGACATCGCGGACGTCGCGATCTTCTGCGCCGGCGTCGAAGGCGCGTTCGCGATCGACGACGCCTACGTGGCGGGTCGGCTCGCCGCGGCGCTCGGCGGCGAGCCCGACGACTCGGCCGTCGCGGCCGTGCGACTCGCGAGCGTGTTCGCCGGCGACGAGGAGGGGATCGGCGGCGGGGTGAGCGCCGCGAACATCCGCAACGCCGATCTCGACGAGGACATCCCGTGGTGCGCGCGCGGAGAGCGTTCTCGATCTCGTTCCGCGGGTCGTCGAGCGGACGTCGAAGTCGGTCGTCCTGGCGCTCGCGCGTCTGGACGGCGATAGCGGATTGAACTGAGACGACGACCTCGGCCTGATCGATGTCAGGGTGTGACGGGAACCTCGCGGAAGAGCAGCGTGGTGTAGCTGTCGGCGAGCGTCGGGAACCAGGGCGGGGAGAGGAAGAGCAGGTTCGAGTCGTAGTTGTAGACCCTCGCGTTGAACATGGTGAAGTCGCCGCCGAGCGCGGTCGCGGACGAGCCGGTGAACGTCATCGTGCCGTGGCTTCCGTCGCTGCTGTACGACTCCCATGTGCCCGCCTCGGCGAGCACTCCGGCGGTCCAGGTCAAGTTGGTCGGGGCCCACTGAGGGACGATGACGTTGTTGGCTGCCACGAGCCCGAGCACATCCTGGCCCGGTGTGACGTAGCTGATGTTCCCGCCGACGATGATGTTGGTGTTCGAGGCGACCGTGACCCGTCCGTGGATCTGGCCCGACACGATGACTGGTTGTGACGAGTAGATCGCGCCGTTCACCGGCACGGTCATCGTGGTGGTCGGCCCGCAAGTCGGCGTTTGTGCGGATACGTCTTTCCCGTTGGTCTGTTGGCAGCTTTGCACGGTGAAGGTGCCGCTCGAGTTGAAGACGAGCTGCCAGGCCGCGACGGTCGTGTTCTCGAAGTCGTAGCTGGGTTTCGCTGCGGCGGAGATGTCGGTGAGTGAGCTGAGGAAGCTGTTGAAGTTGATCGGCGCGTCGGGGATCTTCGTCTTGACGGACGCCAGGCCGCTGTACACGCTCGCGGGGGGAACGGGCGTGTTGCCGCTGTACCCGCCGACGGCGAAGATGCTTGCGTTCGCGGTGCCACTGTGCGTCACGGTTCCGTTTGCGTAGATCTGCCCGTTCGTCGTCGTCGTCGATCCGAAGGAGACGTTGCCGTTGACGAAGCGATAGAAGTCGGCGAGCGAGGCGGGTCGAACGAGCGTCTGTAGCGAGCGCCAATCGGCCCGGTTCAGGTCTGCGGTCGGCCTGCCTGTTGCGAGGATGGTGATCGCGCCGCCCGTCGCGGCACTCGGCGGGGTGATCTCGACGTTGTACTGGTAGTTGTCCGGAAGCGACGACCAGCTGTCGTGGCCGTTGGGATATGTCCAGTTGAGGTCGTAGCTCCAGGCCGCCCCGGGGGCGACGAGCGTCCCGTTCGTTGCCTTCCGGGTCGACTCTGCGCCTCCGACGTAGTGGGCGTAGTAGAGGTGGTCCTCGACGAGTTTCGACGTGTAGTTGTCGATGCCCGCCTCTGCTGCTTCGTAGGAGGTTTGTAGGGAGACCGAGTGACCGGCGTTGCGTTCCTCACCGATCACGACCCCGATCATCGTCGTTGCAAGAACAGCGAGGAACGACAGGATGAACAGGACCGTCACGAGCGCCTGCCCTTGCTCCGCAGCCGGCTCCGATCCGAGCCCTGGGCCTCACGATGTCACCTGGCTTCCTCGGATCGTCGCGCTCGTTGCGTACGTCTCGACGAGGCCCCCTCGCCCCGTCCGGGTCGTGGTGAGCGTGATGACCACCCGGCTGACGTGGGCCGTGTCCGGTGAGGGTGTTCCGTCGACCTGTTGAAAGGCGAACAGGTTGGTATTGGTGATCGATGACGCGACGGTTACCCACGGGCCGAGGCTGTCGGGTGTCGGCCACAGCCAGGGCGGTCCAGTTCGTGTTCGTGCTCGTCTCGGTGGCACGCTGGAGGTAGCCGCCGCTGAGTCGGTAGCCGACCTTGAGCAGGTGGAAGGGCGTCTGCTCGTCGGGCGTGTAGAACGTCAGCTGCGTTCCTCCCATGGTGATGATCGGTGGCACCGACGGCTGCGCCGTGTAGGCCTGCCGGAGCTCGACCACGATCTGGTCGGCCGCGGCTCGCGCCTGAGCTTGAAGCGTGCTGTCGGCGACGATGGTCGTTCCCGCCCGAGGCCATGCTCACGAGCATGTTCGTGATGGCCGGCATGGCGATCGCGAGGATCACCAGCGCCACCAGCAGCTCGATCAGAGTAAAACCGCTCTCCGCTGAGGGGTCGATCCGGGCCGGCCAATCGTGGCCGACTGCGGGCGGGAGCTGCCTGGCCCCGCGTGCTCACGGGCACGTCCCGGAGATCGAGATGTGGATGTTCGTCGTGAGCGGGCGCGGCCTGGATGGTCTGGCCGGAGAGCGTCACGGTGGTGGCGCCTGACTTCGCTTTGATCGTGTAGCTGCCGCCGGCGGGCAGGATGAACGCCGCCGTACCGTCAGAGGCGGAGGTCGTGTTCACGTTCACGCTCTTCGGCCCGCCCGTGACCGTGACCGTCGCGCCGGAGACCGCCTGGCAGGTGCCGGACTTCTTCAAGACCGTGACGACGAGGGACGGGAGAGAGAGGGCGTAGCTGGAGGTGAGGTCCGTCGGGTAGTTGTTGGGTACCGTCTGCGGCGCCGAGCTGAAGGCGACACCGCCGATCGTCGCGTTCGCTGTGTACTGGACGCCGGGAACGACGCCTGTGAACTGGGCAACGCCTCCCGCGAGGCTCGCCGAGAGAGTCGGCCGAGACGAGGTCAGGGTCACGGTCCCCGCGCCCGTGTAGGTGCTACCGGCCACGGTGACGCTGACCGTCACGGTTGCGGGCTGGTAGATGCGGAGGACGGTGTTGAAGGTCTGGCCGACGCTGAGCTGCACGTGCGCCGCAGTGCTCGGCGAGACGTCGTCGGAAAGCGCGGTGTACCCGATGGGCGGAGTGACGGCGAGGTCGTAGTACTTCTGGGTACCCGAGCTCGGGTTCGGCGTGAGAGCCGGGAAGATGACCGTTCCGTTGGCGTCGGTCGTGGCCGATGAGCCGGGGCTCGGCCCGTTGGCAAGCGAGACCGGGACGCTGGCCACGGGCTGGTTGTTGCCGATATCAAGAACCTGGGCCTTGACGATCGCGGCGGCGGCGCCCCCGTAAGCGGACACACTCGCCGGGCCCACATAGGTGCTTTGCCGGCTCAAGACCAGCGAGTCGGTGTTCCGTCGAATGGTGACGGTGACCCGCTTGTAGTCCGCATAAGTCCTGTAGCGGTCGGGACGGGGTCATCCATCCAGACGACCTGAATCGTCTGAGTGCCCTTCAACCCGGGCAACGAGATCGCGGACGTCGCCGGCAACGATCCGCCCGGGTCGCCGTTGGTGGTCCCCACCTTGGTGTAGTCCATCTGCCGGATCGCCTCGATCTGGCCCCCGGCAACCTGCTCGGCGAGCGTCCGCTGGCGCGAGAACTGCACGCCGATGATCCCCGCTAACAGCAAGCCGGAGATAGCAGCCATCGCCACCCCCAGCAGCACGAGCGCCATGACCACCTCGAGCAGCGCAAAGCCGTCAGCCTGAGCGAGCCGGGGAATGGTCCGGAACCGCACCCTCTCTGCACCCGCAGCGCCGCTCGACAGCGCTCGGGCTCGTTGTCCGAGCATACAACCTCGTCGGTAACGGCGAGCTCGGCCTACATCACTCAACCTGAATCACTCGCACGAGTCGTTGTCTAATACTGCGACCACGTCATTTCTTGAGGCAACGGGTGATACGGGATTGCGGCGTCGTGACGGACGACGAGCGACAGATTGGGATGGGACCATCGAGGTCATGCGGGCGACCACGGTGGGCATCGGGCTGGCCGAGAGCGTCGCCTTGTCTCGGCGAGCTCGAGATGCGGCGTCCGGTGTGCGATCTCGGCGACATCGCCGCGGCGAGCATCGCCGAGTCCGGGCGTGATGGCCGCCGAGGATAGAGCACAGAGTCGCGGCGAGCACGATCCCGCCACGAGAAGTCCGTTCCCGCGACTGAGACATCGCGCTGACGGCGCGAGCCTACTGACGATCGTTTGCGCGGTCGCTCGCGTCGGGGGCTGGCTCGACGGTAGCCGAAGGCTCCGGATCGGATCCGCCACCGAGTCGCTCTTGAAGCTGCGCGGCTAGGTCGGCCTCGGCCGGGTGGTGGTCTCTTTTTTCAGCCGGTGCGTCTGCCTGGGGGCCGGAGTTTGCACCCTCGCGGGGTCGATTGCGTCGAGCCGCGCGATCGCGTCGCTGATGCGGCTGGCCCAGGTTCCGCGAAGGTCATCGATCGCCAGGTCGATCTTCTGCCTTCTCCTGCTCGAGCGTCGCGCGAGCCTCGCTTGCGTCGCGGGTGGCATCGTCGAGCACTCGCTGCCGGCTCGGCGCGCGCGCCGCGAGAGCATCGCCTCCGACTCGGCGCGGGCCGCAGCGAGGATCGACTCCGCCTCGGCGCGGGCAGCGGCGAGCATCGACTCGGCTTCTAAGCGAGCCGCATGGGCGTCAGCCCGTGCGGCCGCAATGGCCGCATCAGCATCGGCGTGGGCCGCTCGGGTTATCTCCTCCGCTTCGGGTCGGGCAGCGGCGAGGATCCCGGCCGCCTCCAGCCTGGCCGTCTCGATAGCCGCGTGCGCTTCTTCGTGGAGCACGCCGATCTGCTCGGCCTCTCCCCGAGCCCGGGCTACGAGGTCTGCCGCCTCGCGCTTTGCTTCTTCCTTCGCTGCCTCGACAACACGCGCGGCGGTCGCGAGCATCTGAGTGACGACCGCCTCCGAAGCGGCGCTCGCGTTGCGGGCCTCGTTCGAGCTGGCTTTTCAGCGAATTACGCGGTGCGCGCCAGCTCGTCGATAGAGGCCGCAGCTGCGTTCGAGCACGTCCTCGACCTCCCGATGACGGTAGCCCCGGAAGAACTGGGTCGGCAGGGCGACCTTGCGCAGCTCGGCGCTCGTGACGAGATCGCTTCGCTGTCCGGCGATCACGCTCGTCAACGGCGCTTGGCGCTCATCAGGCTCTTGCCCATTTTCCGCAATCTGCTCGGCCACTTCCGCTCCCCCGGTTCCAAAGGTGTGGACGCTTGGTGTCGTATCCAAAGTGTAGGAGGATCGAACTCCTCCCGGTGTGTCGCAGGTCGTGGTTGGTCCGCCGGCATCGCCCCTTCCCGCAGTCGCGCAGCGAACCGGGACCGGATAGAGTCGGTCTCTCGAGGGGAAGGGTACGACAAGAGTGGTTTTCTGGGAGAGAGTCGGATGCCGCATCGACTGGGGTCCCAGTGGGCGAGTAATTCGAACTGTGGTGGCTTGGGTATTGAGGTTCGGAATTCGGGGGAATGTCGGTTGGAACATAGTTCGGAACACGAAGGAACGTCGCTGCGTACGTACCTCGGGATCCTCCGTCGGCGCGCGTGGGTGATCGTTGTCTGCGCGCTGCGTCGTGCCGGCGGTCGCCTATGAGCTGTCGGCGCGCCAGCCCGCGCAGTACGCGGCATCCGCCGACGTCTACATCAACCAGCAGAACATCGCTTCGGCGCTGACCGGGATCAGCTCGTACGACTACTCGAGCGCGGCGCTGGCCGTCGACACGCAGGCGAGCCTCGCCGCCGTTCCGGCAGTCGCGGCGCGGGCGCTCAAGGTCTCGAAGCTCCACGGACCGCACCGCCGACGGCGTGCTCGCCGAGACGACGATCACACCCGAACGAGACGACGAACATCCTGACCTTCACGGGTCGTCGACGGCTCGTCGACCAAGGCGCAGCTGCTCGCGACCTCGTACGCGCCGCGCGTTCACCGCCTACAGCAACGCGCTCCAGCTCCGAGCCGATCGCGCGTGCGCGCACGGAGCTCGAGGCGACGATGGCGCAGCTCCAGGCGGAGGGGCGGAAGGGCTCGAGCTCTGTACGCGAGCCTCGAGGAGAAGGATCAGCAGCTGCAGACGCTGCAGACGCTGCAGACCTCCGGGACGGTCGTCATCCGGCGCGCCGGCCCCGGCGCGCAGATCGCGCCGCACCCGAAGACGAGACGCCGCACTCGGGCTGATCCTCGGGCTCATGCTCGGCCTCGGCCTCGCCTTCGGGCTCGAGGCGCTCGACACCCGGGTCCGCTCGACGGCCGAGCTCGCGGGGGGCCTCGGCGGCCTGCCGCTGCTCGCGCGCATCCCGCCGCCGCCGAAGAAGATGCAGAAGCGCAACGAGCTCGCGATGGTCGTGCAGCCGAAGCACAACGCCGCCGAGGCGTTCCGGCTGCTGCGGACGAACCTCGACTTCGTGCGCCTGAGCCGCGGGCGACGTGCGCACGATCCTCGTCACGAGCGGCATCGAGAAGGAGGGCAAGTCGACGACCGCGGCCAACCTGGCGGTCGCCGAGGCTCGTGCCGGGCAGGCGCGTCGCCCTGGTCGACCTCGACCTCCGCCGGCCGTACATCGACCGCTTCTTCCGGCTGAACGCGGCCGACGGGGTCACCGACGTCGCGCTCGGCAGGATCGAGCTGCACGACGCGCTCCAGCGCATCGACCTGAACCTCGGCGATCGACCGTCGCGGGTCGCACCGGCAACGGCCCTCGGCAGCCGGTCGCCGAGACCGGCGTCCTCGACGTGCTCGCGTCCGGCCCGCTCCCGCCGGATCCCGGCGAGTTCGCGGCCTCCTACCGGCTGGCGGAGATCCTGGCCAAGCTTCACGCGGAGTACGACACCGTGATCATCGACACGCCGCCGCTCCTCTGGGTCGGCGACGCGCTGACGCTCTCGTCGCAAGGCCGACGGGCTGATCGTCGTCACCCGGCTGAAGGGGCTGCGGCGGCCGATGGTCCGCGAGCTGCGCCGGATCCTCGACGCGGTGCCCGCGCGCAAGCTCGGCTACGTCGTCACCGGCCCGGTCTCGGGCGAGCGCCGGCGTCTACGGGGACACGTACTCGTACGGATACGGGTACGGAAGCGACCGCCGCACCTACGACCAGCAGATTCCCGACGCGCGGCCCGGCTGCGAGGTTAGACCGAGACGAACGAGCCCCGCTCCGACGCGTCAGAAGGGGAGACTTCGGGTGAGCGCCGGCGAGGGCAATGACCTGATCGCAGTGGCCGCCCCGGAGGCGGCCACGGCTGACCCGGCGGAGCGCACGCGCCTGCCGGCTCGGGCCGCTCCTCGACGACCGCACCCGCGAGCTGATCGAGGGCCGCGGAGCGGGTCGGACGCGCCGCCGCGGCTGGATCGTCCGGCGCGCGCTCGTCGTCGCGGACTCGTCGGGCATCCTCGTCGCGTTCGCCGTCGCCGAGCTGGTCTTCCGCAGCTCGACGGCGCCGGCCGCTACGGATTCCCCGCCGAGATCGGGCTCTTCGTCGCCTCGCTGCCGGGCTGGCTGCTCCTCGCGAAGATCTACGGCCTCTACGACCGCGACGAGGAGCGCGCCGACCACTCGACGGCCGACGAGGTGTTCTCGGTCTTCAACATGCTCGCGGTCGGCACGTTCGGCTTCTACGCGACGACCTATCTCCTGCCCGGGCTGACCGAACGTCCCGCTCGCGAAGATCCTGACGTTCCTCGCGGTCGCGATCCCGCTCGTCGTCGCCGCTCGCGCTAGCCGCGCGCGGGGTCTGCCGGCACACCGACGCCTACACCCAGAACACGCTGATCGTCGGCGCCGGGCCGGTCGGCCAGCGGGTCGCGAGCAAGCTGCTCCACCATCCGGAGTACGGCGTCAACGTCGTCGGCTTCGTCGACGAGCACCCGACGCGAGCGCGAGGACGAGCTCGGCGACCTGACGATCCTCGGGAGACTCGACGGAGCCTGCCCAGATCGTGCAGGACTACGACGTCGAGCGCGTGATCGTCGCGTTCTCGCGGCAATCCGCACGCCGAGCACGCTCGAGCTCATCCGCGCCCTGAACAGCCTCGAGGTCCAGGTCGACATCGTCCCGCGCCTGTTCGAGGTGATCGGGCCGCACGCGACGATCCACTCCGCCGAAGGGCTTGCCGCTGGTCGGCCTTGCCCCCGCGCGTCTCGGCCGAGCCTCGCTCGCGCTCAAGCGACGATGGACATCGTCGGCTCGGTGATCGGGCTCGTCCTTCTCGCGCCGTTCTTCCCCTCGCCGCGCTCGCGATCAAGCTCGACTCGCCGGGCCCGGTCTTCTTCCGCCAGACGCGTGTCGGCCGCGGCGACCGGGAGTTCAAGATCCTGAAGTTCCGAACGATGGACGCCGACGCCGACAGGCGGAAGGAGGAGATCGCGCACCTGAACAAGCATCGCGGCGGCGACGAGCGGATGTT
The DNA here is from genome assembly GCA_963775355.1 of uncultured Actinomycetota bacterium. GTDB lineage: Bacteria > Actinomycetota > Thermoleophilia > Gaiellales > Gaiellaceae > PALSA-600. The sequence goes on from CAVZJA010000020.1 coordinate 181,384, forward strand.
CAAGGTCGAGGACGACCCGCGCGTCACGCGCGTCGGCCGCTTTCTGCGCCGGCGCTCGCTCGACGAGTTCCCGCAGCTCATCAACGTCCTGCGCGGCGAGATGAGCCTGGTCGGCCCGCGGCCGCTGATCCCCGAGGAGCACCATCACGTCGACGGCTGGGCGCGCCGCCGCCTCGACCTGAAGCCGGGCATGACCGGCCTCTGGCAGGTGCTCGGCCGCGACGACATCCCGTTCGGCGAGATGGTGGGGCTCGACTACCGCTACGTCACCACGTGGTCGCTCGCGAATGACATCAAGCTGATCCTGATGACGTTCGCCGTCCTCGCCCGCTCGAACCGGGTATAGGTGTCGATCCGATGGTGAAGACCGGGAAAGCTCTTCCGCGAGGTCCGCCGCGCCTGGGCGCTCGTCCGGCCGAAGGAGCAGCGCCGGCTCCAGCTCGTCGCCGCCTACGGCGTCCTGATCGCCGGGCTCGACACGATCGCGCTGATCCTGCTGTACGCGCTGATCAACCTGCTCGACGGTCAGGAGCTCAGCGGAAGCTCGGCTGGCTCGTCCCGTCCGGGCAGCTCGAGCAACGATCAGCGCTACCACGAGGCGCTGATCCTCCTGCGCATCACCGCGCTGCTGTTCGTGGTGCGGAGCTGCCTGTCGATCTTCGGGCTCTGGCTCACCGTCGGCGCGTCGAACGCCGCCCAGGCCGATCTGGTCGCGCGCGTCCTGTTCGGCCACGCGCGCGCGCCGCACCTCACGCGGCTCGACCGGAGCTCGTCGCAGACCCTGCGGACGGTCTGGCTCTCGATCGACCAGGTGATCAGCGGCATCGTCGGCTCCTCGGTCTCGCTCCTCTCGAACTCGCGGTCACGGTCGCCGTGCCTGCTCGGGCTCGTCCTCTCAAGCCCGCTCGTCGCACTCGCGGTCGCCGTCTACTTCTTCGCGCTCGCGTTCTCTGGGTGCGCGGTGTCCGGGGCGGCTCTGGGCCGAGCGTGGGCGGCGGATCCAGGAGCTCCAGGACGAGCGCTTCCGCCTGATCCTGCAGGGCATCTCGGCCGCCAAGGAGCTCCAGCTGCGCGGCCGTGCCCTCTTCTACGCCGACGAGGCTGTCACCCGAACGCGCGCATCAGGCGGCTATCGCGGCCTGCGCGTGGTCAACGGCAGCCTGCGCTACGTCTCGAGCGCGCTCGTGGTCGGGCGGTGTGATCGTGGGGCGGGGCTGAGGCATCGCGCTGACCGGTTTGCCCGCTATCGACGTTCGCTTGCCGTGTCGCTCTCGTCGGCGACCGTCTCTGCGGTAACCGACGGCGCCGGGTCGGCCAGCCCGCCGACGCGTTCTTGCAGCTGGAGAGCCAGATCGGCCTCAGTCGGCTGGCCACTTTCTTCAACCGGTGCGTCTGCCTGGCCCGTTGTTTGAACCCTCGCGGGATCGATCGCGTCGAGCCGTGCGATCGCTTCGCCGATCCGGTTGGCCCAGGTGTCGCGAAGGTCGTTGATCGCTGAGTCGATCGCTGCCTTCTCCTGTTCGAGAGCTGCGCGCGCCTCGTTGGCATCGCGGGTGGCATCGTCGAGCACTCGCTCCCGGTCGGCGCGCGCGCGCGAGAGCAACGCTTCCGACTCGGCGCGGGCCGCGGCGATGGTCGACTCCGCCTCGGCGCGGGAAGAGGCGAGCATCGACTCGGCCTCTGTGCGAGCCGTATAGGCCTCAGTCCAAGCTGCCGAAATGGCCGCGTCGGCATCGGAGCGTGCCGCCCGGGTTATCGCCTCTGCTTCGGGTCGCGCTGCTGCGATGATCTCGGCCGCCTCCAGCTTCGCCGTCTGGATAACCGCCTTTGCTTCGTCGTGAAGCGACGCGATCTGCTCGGCCTCTCCCCGGGCCCGGGCGACGATGTCTGCCGCCTCTCGCGCTGCTTCTTGCTTCGCTGTCTCCACCACTCGCACGGCAATCGCCAGCATGTCGGTGACGATCTCCTCCGGAGCAGAGGCCGCGTTGCGGGCCTCGTTGAGCTCGCTTTTCAGCGAATTACTGATTCGCCCGAGCTCGTCGATCGAGGCCGCGCTCCGCTCGAGTAGGTCCTCGACCTCCCGATGACGGTAGCCGTGGAACAACTGGCTCGGCAGGGCGGCCTTGCGGAGCTCGTTGCTCGTGACGAGATCGCTTCGCTGTCCGGCGATCACGCTCGTCGACGGCGCTTGGCGCTCATCAGGCTCTTGCCTATTTTCCGCAATCTGCTCGGCCACTTCCGCTACCCCGGTTCCAAAGTTGTGGACGCTTGGTGTCGTATCCAAAGTGTAGGAGGATCGAACTCCTCCCGGTGTGTCGCAGGTCGTGGTTGATCCGCGCGGCATCGCCCCTTCCCGCAGTCGCGCAGCGAACCGGGACCGGATAGAGTCGGTCTCTCGAGGGGAAGGGTACGACAAGAGTGGTTTCTGGGAGAGAGTCGGATGCCGCATCGACTCGGGTCCCAGTGGGCAAGTAATTCGAACTGTGGTGGCTTGGGTCTTGAGGTTCGAATTCGGGGGAATGTCGGTTGGAACATAGTTCGGAACACGAAGGAACGTCGCTTCGTACGTACCTCGGGATTCTCCGTCGGCGCGCGTGGGTGATCGTTGTCTGCGCGCTGGTCGTGCCGGCGGTCGCCTATCTGCTGTCGGCCCGTCAGCCCGCCCAATATGCGGCATCCGCTGACGTCTACATCAACCAGCAGAACATCGCTTCGGCCCTGACTGGGATCAGCTCGTACGACTACTCGAGCGCGGCATTGGCCGTCGACACCCAGGCGAGCCTCGCCGCGGTTCCGGCAGTCGCGGCGCGTGCTCTCAAGGTCTCGAAGCTCTCGGATCGCACCGCCGACGGTGTGCTCGCCGAGACCACGGTCACACCCAACGAGGCGACAAACATCCTCACCTTCCGGGTCGTCGACGGCTCGTCGACCAAGGCGCAGCTCCTTGCGACCTCGTATGCGACTGCGTTCACGGCCTACAGCAACGCGCTCCAGCTCCGGCCGGTCGCGCGTGCCCGCAAGGATCTGGAGGCGACCATGTCGCAGCTGCAGGCGGAGGGACGGAAGGGCTCGAGCCTGTACGCGAGCCTGGAGGAGAAGGATCAGCAGCTGCAGACCTTGCAGACGCTTCAGACCTCCGGGACGGTCGTCATCCGGCCCGCCGGCCCGGGCGTGCAGATCGCGCCGCACCCGATGAAGAACGCCGCGCTCGGCTTGATCCTCGGGCTCACGCTCGGGCTCGGGCTCGCGTTCGGGCTCGAGGCGCTCGATACCCGGGTGCGCACGACCGGCGAGATCGCGCGCGGCCTGGGTGGGTTGTCGCTGCTCGCTCGCATCCCGCCGCCGTCGAAGAAGATGCAGAAGCGAAACGACCTGGCGATGATCGTGCAGCCGAAGCACACCACCGCCGAGGCCTACCGGCTCTTCCGGACGAATCTCGACTTCGTGCGCCTCGCCGCGGGCGATGTGCGCACGATCCTGATCACGAGCGGCATGGAACAGGAGGGCAAGTCGACGACCGCTGCCAACCTCGCGGTTGCCGAGGCTCGTGCCGGAAGGCGCGTCGCCCTGATCGACCTCGACCTCCGCCGGCCGAGCATCGATCGCTTCTTCCAGATCAACGCGGCCCACGGTGTGACCGATGTCGCGCTCGGCAGGATCGCGCTGCACGATGCGCTCCAGAGCGTCGATCTCAATCTCGGCGAAGTCGACCTTCGCGGGCGCAACGGCAACGGCCCCCGGCAGCCGGTCGCCGAGAACGGAGTCCTCGATGTGCTCGCGTCGGGCCCGCTCCCGCCGGATCCCGGCGAGTTCGCTGCATCCCATCGACTGGCAGAGATCATCGCCCAGCTTCACGCGGAGTACGAGGCAGTGATCATCGACACGCCTCCGATCCTCAGGGTGGGCGACGCGTTGACGCTCTCGTCCAACGTGGACGGGTTGATCGTCGTCACCCGGCTCAAGGGGCTGAAGCGGCCGATGATCCGCGAGCTTCGCCGCGTCCTCGACGCCGTGCCCACGCGCAAGCTCGGCTTCGTCGTCACCGGGCCGATCTCCGGCGAGCCACGGCGTATACGGGGACACGTACTCGTACGGGTACGGGTATGGAAGCGACCGCCGCACCTACGACCAGCAGATTCCCGACCGCGCGGCCCGGCTGCGAGGTCTGACCGAGACGAACGAGCCCCCCTCCGACGCGACAGAAGGGGAGACTTCGGGTGAGCGCCGGCGAGGGCAATGACCTGATCGCAGTGGCCGCCCCGGAGGCGGCCGCGGCTGACCCGGCGGAGCGCACGCGCCTGCACGGAGGGCCGCACCTCGACGCCCGGACGCGCGAGCTGATCGCCGGCCGCAAAGCAGGTCGGACGGGTCGCAGAGGCTGGATCGTTCGGCGTTCTCTGGTCGTCGCGGACATCGTGGGCATCCTGGGGGCGTTCGCCGTTGCCGAGCTCATCTTCCGCGGCTCGACGGCACCCGGTCGCTACGGATTCCCCGTCGAGATCGGGCTGTTTGTCGCCTCGCTTCCCGGCTGGCTCCTGCTTGCGAAGGTCTACGGCCTGTACGACCGCGACGAGGAGCGTGCCGACCACTCGACGGCCGACGAGGTGTTCTCGGTGTTCAACATGCTGGCGGTCGGATCGTTCGCGTTCTACGCGACGGCGTATCTGGTGCCCGGGCTGACGAACGTCCCGCTCGGGAAGATCCTCACGTTCCTCGCGGTTGCTATACCGCTCGTCGTCGCCGCTCGCGCTACCGCCCGCGTCGTCTGCCGCCAGAGCGACGCCTATACCCAGAACACCGTCATCGTCGGTGCCGGCCGGGTCGGCCAGCGTGTAGCGAGCAAGCTCCTCCACCACCCGGAGTACGGCGTCAACGTGGTCGGATTCATCGATGACAGCCCGACGCGAGCGCGAGGAGGGGATCGGCGACCTGACGATCCTCGGAGCCTCGACGGAGCTTCCCCAGATCCTGCTGGACTACGACGTCGAGCGCGTGATCGTCGCGTTCTCGCGGCAATCGTCTGCCGAGTCGCTCGAGCTGATCCGGGATCTGAACAGCCTCGAGGTGCAGGTCGACATCGTCCCGCGCCTCTTCGAGGTGATCGGGCCGCATTCGACGATCCACACAGCCGAAGGGCTTCCTCTCGTCGGCCTTGCTCCCGCACGTCTCGGCCGCGCCTCGCTCGCGCTCAAGCGAACCATGGACATCGTCGGCTCGGTCAATCGGGATCGTGCTTCTGGCGCCGTTCTTCGCCGTGGCCGCGATCGCGATCAAGCTCGACTCGCCGGGACCGGTCTTCTTCCGCCAGACCCGTGTCGGACGCGGCGATCGGGAGTTCAAGATCCTTAAGCTCCGGACGATGGTCGCCGACGCCGACGAGCGGAAGGACGAGGTCGCCCATCTGAGCAAGCATCGCGGCGGCGACGAGCGGATGTTCAAGGTCAGCCACGATCCCCGCGTCACCCGCGTCGGCCGGTTTCTCCGCAGGTTCTCGCTCGACGAGTTCCCTCAGCTCTTCAACGTCCTGCGCGGAGACATGAGTCTCGTCGGCCCGCGTCCGCTGATTCCCGACGAGCACCACCACGTCGACGGGTGGGCCCGCCGTCGCCTCGACCTGAAGCCCGGTATGACGGGTCTCTGGCAGGTGCTCGGTCGGGACGACATCCCGTTCGGCGAGATGGTGGGGCTCGACTACCGCTACGTGACGACGTGGTCGCTCGCGCGCGACCTTAAGCTGATCCTGATGACGTTCGCCGTGATGGCGAAATCGACCGGGTAAAGGTGTCGATCCGATGGTGAGACCGGGAAAGCTCTTCCGCGAGATCAACCGGGCGTGGGCGCTCGTCCGGCCGAAGGAGAAGCGCCGGCTCAAGCTCGTGGCCGGATACGGCGTCCTGATCGCGGGGCTCGACACGATCGCGCTTCTCCTTCTCTTCGCGGTGATCAACCTGCTCGACGGTCAGGAGATCAGCGGCAAGCTCGGCTGGCTCGTCCCGTCCGGGCAGCTCAGCAAGGATCAGCGGTACCACGCCGCCCTCATCCTCCTGATCTTCACTGCGCTGCTGTTCGTACACGGAGCGTGCTCTCGGTCGTCGGGCTCTGGCTGACCGTCGGGGCGTCGAACGCGCGCCGAGGCCGATCTGATCGCCCGCGTCCTGATCGGCCACGCGCGCGCGCCGCATCTGATGAGGCTGGATCGGAACTCGTCCGAGACGCTGCGGACGGTCTGGTTACTCGATCGACCAGGTGATCTTCGGCATCGTCGGCAACTCGGTCGCGCTCCTCTCGAACTCCGCGGTCGCGGTCGCGGTGGTGCTCGGCCTCCTGCTCGCGAGCCCGCTGGTCGCGGTCGCGGTCGCGATCTACTTCTTCGCGGTTGCCGTGTCTCTGGGTCCGAGGGGTCCGCGGCGACGCTGACCAAGCGAGGACGACAGACCCAGACGCTCCAGGAGGAGCGGTACCGCTTGATCCTCCAGAGCATCTCGGCTGCGAAGGAGCTCCAGCTGCGCGGCCGAGCGCTCTTCTACGCCGACGAAGCGATCACGAGGACCCGCAGGATCAACGCGGCCATGCGCGGCGTTTCGGTCGTGAACGGAAGCCTGCGCTACCTGCTCGAGACGGCGCGTCGTGGTCGGCGCGGTGCTGATCGTCGGGGTTGCCGGGCTCGTCGGCGGCCGCGACGCGGCCTTGCCGGCGGTCGGTCTCGTGCTCGCCGCGGCGTTCCGGCTGCTTCCAGCGATCAACCAGGCGCTGAACCTCGTCAACCAGGTGCAGTACAACGGACCGGCGCTCGACCTCGTCGAGAACGAGGTCAGGACGTTCGTCGCCGACGCTCGACCCGGCCGGCGAGGACCGCGAAGCCGACTCGCCGCTCCGTTTCGCCTCGAGGAGGGCCTCGCAGTGGAGGCCGTCACCTTCCGGTACGCGACGCGGACGGAGCCGGCGCTCCGCGACGTGACCTTCGGCGATCTCGCCCGGCGAGTTCATCGGGATCGTCGGCCCGACCGGCTCCGGCAAGAGCACCCTGCTCGACATCATCCTCGGCTTCCTGCCGCCCGACAGCGGGTCGATCACGGTCGACGGGATGCCGCTCGCCGAGTCGTCGCCAGAGCTGGCAGCGGTCGATCGGCTACGTGCCCGCAGGACGTGTACCTCGTCGACGACACGGTCAGGTCGAACGTCGCTCTCGGCTGGACCGGGAAGGAGATCGACGACGCCGCGGTCGAGGAGGCGATCCGGCAGGCCGAGCTCGCCGACGTGATCAGAGAGCTCCCCGATGGGCTCGAGACCGTGGTCGGTGAGCGCGGGGTACGGCTCTCGGGCGGCCAGCGCCAGCGCCTCGGTCTCGCGAGGGCGCTCTACGTGCGACCAAGCGTCCTCGTCCTCGATGAGGCGACGTCGAACCTCGACGTCGACACCGAACGGCGCATCATCGAGACGCTCGAGCACCTGCACGGAGGCCTGACCACGATCCTGGTCACCCACCGCCTCTCGACCGTGCGGGGTTGTGATCGCATCCTCTATCTCGAGCGAGGCGTGCTGCGGATAGCGGAGTCGTTCGACGAGCTGTCCGCGTTCACGCGGACGTCTCCCGACCAGGGTTCGCCCGAGCCCGTCGCAACGACCCCACGCTGATGGCGACCGGGAGCGAGGCGAGGGCCGAGGTCGATCAGGACGGCGGCAGCTCGCCACGGCGCAGACTCCGCTTGCTGTTTCTCGCCCGGAGGTACTGGCCCGCGGTCGGCGGCGTCGAGACGTTCCTGCGAGGGGTTGCTCGAAAGCTTGCGCAGGAGCATGACGTGACGGTGCTAGCGCGCCGGATCGACGACGGGCCCGAGACCCGGCTGAGCGACAGTCTGACCGGGCCTCCGCCGTTCGTGCCGTTCGATGACGACGGGGTCCGCGTTCTGCCCCTCACCATTCCGCCGGCACGTCTCGCCCTTCTTTCCCCACTGCTCACATACGTCGTCCCGGGCCTGCGGCGCTACGCCTACGGCCGTTCCAGGATCGCGACGGGACGGCTGTTCGCCCAGGTCGTCGAGCCGGTGATCGCTGAGCACGTCCAACGGGCAGATGTCGTTCACGTCTGGGGCGGAGACCTGCTCGGAATCGCCGGTACCTACGCGGCGCGAAAGAATCGCGTGGCGAGCATGATCACGCCCTTTGCCCACGCTGGCCACTACGGCACCGGGCCGCTGGACAGCCTCGCGTATCAGACGGCCGATCGTGTCGTCGCGTTACTCGAGACAGACGCGCGGGTGTATCAGGACCTGGGCGTGCGCCCCGATCGGATCCTGGTCTCCGGTGTCGGGACCGACGGGGTCGAGCCCGGGCATGGGGCCGAGATCCGAGCCCGCTACGCCATCGACGGTGCGCTCACTGTCTTTCTCGGCGCTCGGCGCGCCTACAAGGGCCACCAGCTGCTGCTCGACGCGTCCCCGCTCGTCGCCGAGCGGGTCGGGGGCGCGACGTTCGCGTTTGTCGGGCCGGGTGAGGCGTTGCCCGAGCGCGAAGGTGCACGCATCATCGATGCCGGTTATGTCGAGGAGCAGGAGCGGGCGGGCTGGCTCGAGGCTGCGGATGTTCTCTGCCTACCGTCCGACGCCGAGATCTTCCCCGTCTCGGTTCTCGAGGGCTGGTCGGTGGCAACGCCTGCCGTCCTCAGCGACATCCCGACGCTCGAGGAGCTCGCTGCCTTGTCCCACGGAGCGATCACTGCGCGGCGCGAGCCCGGTGCGCTGGCAGACGCACTCGTGTCCCTTCTCGCCGACGCGGATGCGGCATCGGCACTCGGTCGCGCCGGTCAGGACTTCTGGCGAACGCGCTACACGCTCGACGCGGTGGCCGAGTGGCACATCGACCACTATCGCGAGCTGAACGCGGGCATGCCCGCAAAGGTGGCGGCATGAGGGCCCTCGAGCGCGTGCTCGTCACCGGCGGGGGTGGATTCCTCGGGTCATGGGTTGTCGAGCTGCTGCTCGAGGAGGGCATCGAGGTGCTCGTGCTCGACCGTACGGCGCGGGAGCTGCCCGCGGGCGTCGTCGGAATCTATGCGGAGCTGCCGACGGCCGATCTGTCGGAGCTCCTGCACGAGCAGTCGGTCGATGCGGTGTTCCAGCTGGTCGGAACGCCGACCGTCCCGCCGTCGGTCGCGCGGCCTGTGGAGGATCTGATGCGGAACACCGCCACCACGCTGTCGGTTCTCGAGGCGGCGCGAAAGCTCGATCGAGCGCCACTCGTCGCCTATGTCTCCTCCGCGGCCGTCTACGGTGAGAGCGTCGAGCTGCCGATGAGCGAGGCCCACCCGCTTGATCCGATCTCGCCGTACGGCATCTCGAAGCTCGCAGCCGAGCGCTACCTGAGCCTCTATGCCGAGATGTACGAGCTACCCGCCTTCGTCGTTCGCCCGTTCTCGCTTTACGGCCCACGCCAGCGAAAGCTTGTCGTGTACGACCTGCTCGTCCGGATCTTCGCCCGCGAGGATCCTCTGGTCGTCCTCGGGTCTCCCGACGTCAGCCGCGACTTCGTGTTCGCCGGGGACGCTGCGCGAATGCTCGTGCAACTCGCGCATGCCGCACCCGCGACCGGCGAGGCGTACAACATCGCCTCCGGCCGGCCGCTTGCGCTCGGCGAGCTCGTCGAGACGCTTCTCGATGTCACCGGGTTCGGGATCCGCCCGGAGTTCTCGGGGTCGGTCAGGCCCGGTGACCCGCTGCACTGGCACGGTGACCCCGTTCGTGCCGCGGCGCTCGGCGCCTCGGCTACCACCTCGCTTCGGGACGGTCTCGAGCTCACGGCCGCCTGGTTTGCCTCCGCACACCTGGAGACCGTGTGAGGGAGCAGGCGGACACCGTGACGATCGTGGCCCACGACGCCGGCGGGATCGGCGGCATGGAGCGGCAGCTGCCGGCGCTCATCTCCAGGCTCGTGGAGCGCGGGACGAGCGTGCTGGTGGTGTCGAGGACTTTGGATCTGCCTCCCCACCCGCGCCTCAGCTGGCGGCGGGTCCCCGGCCCGTCTAGGCCCTTCGCTCTTGCCTATCCGTGGTTCGCGCTGTGGGCCTCCGTCGTCCTGGTGGTCCGGCGGCGTGGGGTGTTGCACACGACGGGCGCGATTGTGCTCAATCACGCCGACGTGTGCACCGTGCACTACCTGCACAACGGCGCCGGCGGCGCTGTACGCCGCGAGCGGCGCTCGACATTCCTGTACCGGCTGAACGGGTTGGCGGCGAGGGCAATGAGCCGCGGGTTCGAACGGGCGGTCTTCCGCAGCCCCGCGATGTCGTCGATCCTGATCGCCGTCTCGATGCCTCTCGCGAAGGAGCTTGCTGGGACGTTCCCAGCCCGCAAGGACTCCATTAGGGTCATCCCGAACGGCGTCGACACCGAGCGGTTCAGGCCCGATGCCGACGCTCGACGAGAGGTACGGCAGGAGCTGGGACTCACGGAGACGGACAAGCTCGCGCTGTTCGTCGGATCGGAATGGGGGCGGAAAGGCCTGGAGATCGCGGTCGGTGCGCTCGCGGACGCCCCGGCGTGGCAGCTGGCAGTCGTCGGGCGCGGCGACTCTGGGGCCGTCCTGAGATCCGCATCACGGCTCGGCGTGCGCGAGCGGCTCTACCTCGTCGGCGAGACGGATACGCCCGAGCGGTACTTACGCCGCCGCCGATGCCTTCCTACTGCCCAGCGCGTACGAGACCTTCTCGTTGGCGTGCTTCGAGGCTGCTGCCTCGGGGCTGCCGGTTATCGCCACCGACGTCGGAGCGGTACGCGAGGTGATCGACGCGGGCGGAGGCCTCCTTGTCGACCGAGATGCCGGCGCGTTCGCCGAGGCTCTCCGGAAGCTGGAGGCCTCACCGCAGGAGACGGCGGCGATGGCGTCCCGCGCGCTCGAAAAGGCCGGGGCTTACGAATGGGGCGCGGTCACTGACCGCTATCTCGAGGTCTATCGGGCCGCGTCCGGCGTCCAGGGCGTGCCGAGCCTGATGGGGGTGAGCGAGTGACCCTCGTACTGCGCTCGACCCGTCGCGCCGGGGAGGTGCTGCTGCTGGTCCTGACGTCTGTCGTACTCGGCGCCGAGATCATCCGCCAGCCGTCGATGATCCGGCTCGCCGCGGCCGGATGCCTCGGGGTGTGCGCGATCGTCGCCGCGACTCAATGGCCTCGGGCCGCCGCAGTGACGACGCTCGCGCTGCTTCCGTACCTCGCGTTCGGGCGGCGGCTTCTGCTCGAGTTCACGCCCTGGAAGTCGACCGATCCGCTGCTGCTCGTCGCGCCCGCGGTCGCGTTCGTGATTCTCGTGCGGGTGGTGGCGATCGAGCGGCGGCCGCTCGGAAGCGACCGCATCTCGAAGTTGATGCTGTTCCTGGTCGTCCTCTCGTTCCTCGAGGCGTTCAACCCGCGTGGCGGAAGTCTTAGCGCCGGGCTCGCGGCCCTCCTCTTTACGGTGGTCCCGCTGGTCTGGTTCTTCGTCGGCCGTGAGGTGGGCACTCGTCGCGCCGTGGAGATCCTGCTCGTCAGCCTGGTGGTGAGCGCCTGTCTTGTCGCGGCGTACGGTCTCATTCAGACGTGGGACGGGTTCCCCTCGTGGGACAAGCTCTGGCTCAGCCAGTCGAGCTACACGGCGCTCAACGTGAATGGCACGACTCGGGCGTTCGGCACGTTCTCGAGCGCAGCCGAGTATGCGACGTTTCTCGGCGTCGGGATCGTCGTCGCCCTCGCCTTCGCACTCGACCGGCGGCCGTACCTGCTCCCGGCCGTTCCGTTGCTGGCAATCGGGCTTTTCTACGAGTCGAGCCGAGGGATCCTCGTCACGACGGTGGTCGGGGTGCTCGTCGTGCTCGCAGCTCGCACCGGAAGCCTGAGACGGGCGACGGTGGCACTCGTTGTCCTGCTGGCGGCGGTTGCGCTCGGGCTCTCGCTTGCTCAACGCTCGATCCAGAGCGCGTCGAACTCCTCGAACGCGCTCGTCTCCCATCAAACGAGCGGCCTTCTGCACCCACTTGATCAGAACAAGTCGACTCTTCCCATCCATCTGACGCTGCTGGAGAACGGGTTCAAGGAGGGGATCGTCGATCCAATCGGGTTTGGGATCGCATCGACAACCCTGGCGGGCAGCCGGCTCGGCGCCCCAACAGTGGCCGGCTCGACCGAGATCGATCTCTCCAACGTGTTCGTCGCCGACGGGACCTTCGGCGGCTGGCTTACGCAGCGTTGTTGGTCCTCGTCCTCGTGGCAGTGTTGCGACACGCTGTGGCGGCACGTGACGCTGCCTCGCTCGCGGTGCTGGGAATCCTGGTCGCAACGCTTGGCCAGTGGTTGAACGGTGCGTTCTACGCCGTTTCGCCGTTGATCTGGTTCTCGATCGGCTTCGTGATCGCTGCCGAGCGTCGACGAGCCCAGAGCACCCAGGCGCAGAAGTAGGGCGAGCTGCAGACTCGCAAGGATTCGGCGGCCGGGGCGATGATCACGACGAAGCCGCTCCCTGAGGCACTCGTCCTCACGCCCGACTTTCCGCCTGAGATCGGTGGCATCCAGCTGCTCATCGCCCGAATCGTCGGCGGCCTCACCCGGTATCGGCCGTTCGTCGTTACGGTCGCCGCCGACGGCGCGCGAGGCTCGACCGGCGGCAGAGCTTCGAGGTGGCGAGAGCGCCGGCCGTAGGAGGGCACCGGCTGTCGATTGCGATGCTCAACGGGTTCGGCGCCCTGGAGGGCCTGCGGCGCAAGCCGACGGTGATCCTCAGCGCCCATATCGTCACCGGCCCCGCGGCTCTGACGATCGGCAGGCTCCTTCGCCGTCCGGTCGTCCAATGGGTCCATGCGCAGGAGCTGGGGCGTCGCCCTCGGCTGGCGCGGACGGTCCTGTCTCGCGCCGACCTGATCATCGGATCCAGTGAGTACAGCAAGCAGCTCGTCGAGGCGCTGGTCGGACGCGGGACAACATACGGGTCGTGCATCCGGGCGTCGACTCGCCGGAACGCCGCCGAGCCCGCCGATGAGCCTGCCGTCGATCGTCGTGGTAGGCCGGCTCGCCGAGCGCTACAAAGGTCACGACGTTCTGCTGCGGGCTCTCGACCTCGTCGGGGACCAGGTCCCGGAGGCAGAGCTCCATGTCGTCGGTGCGGGCCCGTTGAGACCCGAGCTCGAGCGCTCCCGGCGCCTTGGCGTCGACTCGCGACAACGTTCCACGGCGAGGTCTCCGACGCGCGTCGGGATGAGATCCTCTCGGGGCGACGGTGTTCGCGATGCCGAGCCGCGTCGAGCACGGGGAGCGGGAGAGGGGTTCGGGATCGTCTATACAGAGGCCGGCGCGCACGGCCTGGCGGTTGTCGCCGGCAACGCAGGAGGAGCGCTCGATGCGTGGTGGATCGGCAAACGGGGCTGCTCGTTGAGCGACCGATCCAGCGGCAGTCGCGGGAGCGCTGACGGGCTCCTCCGCGACGCGACGGCCAGGGAGATGGGGCGGGCCGGGTGGGAGCGCGCCAGGACCCTCTCGTGGGATCAAGCCGCCGAGCGGTCGAGGCGGTTCTCGACGAGGCGGTTCGCCGGTGAAGGTGCTGTTCGTCAGCCACACGCCCTTGTCAGCGGGGCGGAGCGCTCGCTGCTCGAGGTGATGGCATCCCTGCGAGGCGATGCCGAAGTGCTCCTCGTGAGCCCCAGGGAGACCTCGCGGATCGCGCCGCGGCTGCCTCCGTGAAGACCATCGAGCTTGCTGTTCCGGCAATCGGCTTTCTCGAGCGGACCGCGCGCTCTGGTGAGCGCGGCATCCGGATACGTGCGGGCGGGGCTGCGTGTGCGAAGTGTTGCGGGGGCCAACGACGTCGACATCGTGCACGCCGGCTCTCCACGGGCGGGCCTTCTCACGGCGTGGTGCGTGCTCTCGCGACCGCGCCGATTTGTCGACGTACGCGACGTCCTGCCAGAGGGGCGTGAAAGGCTCGCTTGTCCGGTGGGCGCTCCGTCTGACTGCGGATGAGATCGTGTTCAACTCGGGGTTCACGAAGACCCATTCGGCCCCACGGCGCCCGGCGAGTTCTGTCGTCGCCTACCCGACGGTCGACGTCACGAGGCTTCTCGATCTGCCGTTTTCGCCGCCGGGGACGCGGGCGGCCCCGCCCTGCCTGGGCGTGGTCGGGCAGATCACGCCTTGGAAGGGCCAGGACGACGCGATCCGCGTGCTCGCGAAGGTCCGCGAGCGATTTCCGGAGGCGAGGTCGCGATCAACGGCTCCGTGGCGTTCAGCGGCGACGGTGTCGCGTTCGACAACGAGCGATACCGCGCCGACCTCTCACGGCTGGCTGCAGACCTCGGGGTCGAAGACGCGGTCGAGTTCGCCGGCCAGACTGAGGATCTGGCCTCCGCGCTCGAGTCGCTGGATGTGCTGCTCGTGCCGTCCTGGGCGGAGCGTTGGCCGCATCGTGGTCGAAGGCATGGCGGCCGGCGTGCCGGTGGTCGCGACGAGAGGGCTGCCCCGCCGAGTTGATCGAAGACGGAGAGTCAGGCTTCCTTGTCGCGCCGCGGAAAACAAGAGCGTGGACCGCGGCGGTTCTTCGTTTGCTCCAGGATCCGGATATGCGAGCTGTGACCGCTGAACCAGCGCGAGCCCGCGTAATCGAGCTACTCGCAGCAGAACGCAGCCGGAACAGGCCTCTTCGCCCCGTATGCCGGTTTGCACGCATGAGTGACGACCGTGAAACCCTCACGGTCGCGATCACAACGAAGAACGCCGGCCACCTGCTCGTGGACTGCCTTGCGAGCGTTGCGTTCGCAGACGAGATCATCGTCGTCGACATGTTCAGCACCGACGAAACCGCCGAGGTGTGCGCGAAGTACCCGCAGTGCCGAATCATCCAGAACGAGGGCTACATGCAGAGGAGAACCTGAACATCGCCTTCGACGCCGCCGACCTCGGGCTGGGTGATGCGGATTGATACCGACGAGCGCCTCACCCCGGAGCTCGCAGCCCAGATCCAGGGGATACTTGCCAAGCCGCCCAACGGCGTTACCGGCTTCGAGTTCTGGGAGCGTCCGTTCGTGCTCGGTCACGAGCTCCACTACGGCTTCGGCCGGAAGCATTTCCGGAAGTTCAAGTTTCGCCGCGGGAAGGCTCGCTCCCCGTCAATCCACGACCACGACGACCTGGACACCTGAGGGCTCTGGCTCCAACGTCGCCACGGCACCTCCACTTCAACTACGGCGCCGTTCGCGACTATCTCGTCAAGATGAACTACTACACCGACAACGACTCAAAGCGAGCCACCCTCCCGGCAAGCGTGCCGTCGATGTTCGAGGCGGGCAAGGAGGTGACCCGTGCCTTCTACCTCTACTACCTCAAGTACCAGGGGTTCCGCGACGGCTGGGTCGGATTCCTCGACGCGGCGATGCCAGGCATCTATCAGTTCGTCTACTGGTCCAAGCTGCGGGAGCGGTGGGAGCGCGAGGCAGGTGGTCGCGCGTGAGTGCCGGTGACGTGCTCGACGTCAAGATCTCGCTCGTCAGCACGAATAGTCGCGACTTTCTGCGGGCCTGCCTCCTCTCGGTTCCGGCGGCCGGCGACGGGCTCGAGCGGGGGGTGACCGTGGTCGACAACGCGTAACTGATGGGACGGTCGAGATGTTGACCACCGAGTTTCCGTCGGTGCACGTGCTGCGAAACTCGGTGCCGCTCGGGTTCGGCGCCAATCACAATCAGATCCTCGGCCCGGCACTCGGGAGCGTGCTCGCTACGGGGTGATCCTCAACGAGGACACCGAGCTCGATCCGGGAGCGATCGCAGACCTGGTTCGGCTCTGCGACGCGAATCGACGTGTCGGGGCTGCGGGGCCGACGATCGTCGGAACCGACGGGGCGATTCAGGAGTCGCTGTTTCCCCTGCCGACCGTCGCGGGCGAGCTCGCGGCGTGCCTTCGCCCGGGAAGGCCGCGGCCGCGCGCATCCGACGGCCAGGGTTGGCTGAACGGCTCGTGTGTGTGGTCCGGTTCGCGGCCTTGCGCGAGATCGGGTTGCTCGACGACCGGTTCTTCATCTTCTTCGAGGACACCGATCTCGGAGCTCGCCTGCTCGACGCCGGTTGGTCGTCCGCTGTCAGCCCGAACAGCCGGATGCTCCACCACGGCCACCAGGTCGTCTCCCAGCCCTCGTACGGCAGCCGTATGGAACGGCAGATGATCCGGAGCCGGTACCTGTACTTCAGAAAGCACGACCGGGCCTCCGTGCCGAAGTGCTCCGGGTTGCGGCGCGCGCGGCGTTCGCTCTCCGCGCAGCGAAGACCGCCGTCATCGGTCGGCTTCGCGGGGATGACCATGAGCGGGCGCTCGCCGAGCTGCTCTGGGGCCTCGCCTCGTACGACCCGCGAACGGCTCTCCAGCACGAGGAGCTGGCGAGCGCATCGGCACCCGGTGCACTGCCGGGGAAGGCCGACGGTCGTGATCCGGCCCACCGACTCGGTGCGAACTCGTTGTGATCCTCTAGGAGCGTCGCGTCCCGAAGATCCGCACGACGGCTTCCACGAAGGTGTCCACCGACCGCTGCGCGCTGATGCGCCGTCAGCCTTCTGTTTGCCGGCGCAGCTATGCGAGCCGCCAGCTCCGGAGCCGCATGAAGCCTCGCCAGAGTCGCGGCGAGACCGTGGCGCGGAGACGAACGCACCGGAAACCCCGTCGTCGATGATCTCCAACGGTCCCCCCATCGGATATGCGACGACGGGGCGTCCTGCCGCCATCGCTTCGAGCAGGACGAGCCCGAACGGCTCGCCCAGCGCTCGCGTTGACCGCCACATCCATCAGCGGGTAGTACGAGGCGGAATCCGGGACCTGTCCGGTGAAGACGATGTGCCCGGCGATGCGGAAGACGGTCTGCGAGCTCGCGGAGTTCGTTCGGCGTACTCGACCGACAGCCCGAGGCGGATCCCCCGACGATCAGGCCTGTCGCCGGAACCCCGGCGCGAGCGCAGGTCGGCGACTGCCTGGATGACCTTGTGCTGCCCTTTCCAGGGCTGCAGCCGTCCGACGATCCCCACGACCCAGGCGTTCTCGTCGATGCCGAGCTCCTCCCTGTCGATCCGACGTTCGATTCCGTCGGCTCCACACCGGGGGTGGACGATGAACGTCTGACGGTGCGGGACGAGCCGGCGTTGCCCTTCCTCGGCCGCTCGTGAGTAACAGCCGACCGCGTCGGCCGGCACAAGCGTGGCGAGGCGGTCGAGCCAGTGGCCCCATGGGATCAGTTGCTGCCACCAGACAGTGCATGGTCGGGATCGGTGAAAAGGGACGCCACGCCGAGGTAGAGCTGCACTTTGGCCGACCACGCGAGTACGACGTCCGGTTTCGTCTCGCGAATGCGGCGCCTAAGAAACCGAACCGTCCGGAGATAGGCGACAGGATTACGCAGTTGTCCGGGTCGATCGACCAGGTCGGGGACTCCCGGCGACGACACCTCCCGTTCGAGCCAGCCGTTCAAGAGGAAGCCGACCTCGGGCTCGAGCCTGGATCGGTCGAGCAGTCGAAGCGTCATCCAGAGGATCTCCTCGGCGCCGCCGTCGCGCTCCGCCCAGGGGAACAATCATCACCCGGAGGGGCCTCACGGGGAGCCCAGGCCGGCGAGGAAACGAGACGCGATCGCGTCCCAGGTGAGCTCGGCCTCGAACAACGCGTGCCCTGCCGTGGCGGCTGCCTCTCGCCGCGCGGGATCGGCCGCGACCTCCGCGACCCGCTCCGCAAACTGCAGAGAGTTGCCGACCTCTACGAGCTCGAGCTGCGCGCCCAGAAGCATCGGATCGGTCAGCGGGCCGCTGGTCCCGACGACGGCCACGCCTTCGCAGAGTGCTGCCGTGGAGCTCGTGCGTCGTGTCGAGACGCCGTCGACGAACGGCGCGAGAAACAGATCAGCCGAGGCGACCAGAGCGGCGAGCTCCTCGGTGGGCAGCATGCCCGGCTTGATGACAATCATCCCTCCCGGTGCGGCGACAGATCTCGCTCCGGCTCCGAGCTGCAGGAACGTCACCTCTATGCCTTTCCCGTCAAGCTCCGGACAGACCGGCCTCGACGTAGGAGGCTAGATGCGCCGGGTGGCCGCCGGAAAGCGTGGCGACCACCAGGCCGGGGTGTGTCCCTGCACGGATCGTGTCTCGCGCGACGCCGGCGCGCGTCGGGAAGGTTCGAGCCGGATGGAGATGGTGTGTTCTTCGCACGCGACTGAACTTCGCCGCCCAGGGCTCATCGAGGCAAATCTTTCTGGGCGATCAGGATCAGGGCCCCCAGCTGCAGACGCTGCCAGACGCCCATGACCAGTGACTTCAGGTCGACGATCGGCACGTAGGGCTCGTGGATGATGAGCGCGATCTGCGTGTCGCGATGAGCCAGCCGCACTCTCAGCATGTCGAGAACGAGCCCCGGTGCGAACCCCCACCGGCCCCACATGAACGGGTTGTACGGAACGGCGACAACGTCGAAGCCCTTGAGCCGGACAGCTGACCGCGCACCGACGGAGAACTGACACCGCGTGCCCCGCGTGCTCGAGTGTCGTCGCGAGGTGCCTCGTCGCTTGATCGATTGCATCGACGCCGCCGTCGGCGGTAACGAGCAGATGGAACCGCATCGGCTCAAGCTCGGCGTCCCACTCGACTGCTGCCTGAGCGCACGTCATGCTCGCAGCTCAGCATGAACTGGAGTTTGCATCAAACGAAAAACACGAACGAAGCTCGGAGAGCTAGGCGCAGTTCGTTCTGAACCAGGACCCGAGAACGAATAGAGGACAGAGTCGGGAGCTGCAGTCGGCGCGACCCGACTGATGCCCGTCGAGCCACCCCGCACCGTGTCTTGCTCGAACCACCCGTCCCTGTAGAGAGGGCTTTCCGCGAGCTGGCCCTCCAGGGTTGGGCGAAGCGGCCCTCGAAGCCACTCGCTGTACGGCGTTCGGAATGCCATCTTGGAGCGGCCGAGCCCGAACGCCGGCAGCTTTCGCTCCAGCACCTTGCGGAGAAGCAGCTTGCCCCCGTCCCGCAGGTTGACGCTCGACGGGACCAGGCGGCGAACTCGGCGAGTTCCCGGGTCAGATAGGGCGTGCGGAGCTCGAGTGAGGCACCCATGCTCGCACGGTCGGCTTTGGCGAGGACGTCGTCGGGAAGCCACTGAACTTGGTCGAGGCGCATCAGACCCGCGACCACGTCTCCATGCTGGAGGTCGAGGCCGAAAGGCTCGCGATCCTTCGCGCTCCACTCGAGCGCCGCTGCCATCCGCGGCCCGTAGAGGCCTTGCCGAACCGAGGCGCGGTTGGCGGTCACCCAGCCCAGGTGCCGTTCGAAGGTGGAGCCCGGCGCCAACGCGTCGCCGAGACGAGAGAGACGCTCGAAGCCGCGGCAACGATGAAAGGCTCTTGGCCATGAGGGCCGGAACCCGCGTCGGCACCGCTGCGCTGATCCTTGCCGACCGAGCCAGCCACCGGTACCGCGGATAGCCGCCGAAGAGCTCGTCGGCCCCCTCACCGCCGATTGCGACGGTGACCTCGCGCCGGGCGAACGTCGAGAGAGCCCGGAGCGGGATGAAGGCCGGGTCGGCGATTGGCTGGTCGAGGCTGCCGAGCATCTCGGCGGCCGTATCGCGAACGGCCGCGGCTGCTCAGGATGAGCTCATGGTGGTCGGCGCCGACCGCCTCGGCAGCCGAACGGGCGGCAGTGCGCTCGCCGACGTCGCCGACGTCGTAGTCGACGGTGAAGGTTTTCAGCTGGCCCGACGAGAGCGGCGCTGCCAGCGCTGCGATCAGGGTAGAGTCGAGCCCGCCGCTCAGGAATACGCCGAGCGGGACGTCCCGACACTATCTGGCTCGCGACCGATTGCTCGAGCAGTTCCGCCGTCTCGTCGACCAGGTTGCCGAGTTGAGCGGCGCCGTTTGGATGATGATCAGGCGGCCTCCAGTACGGAGCCGTCCGTTCCGCGGGCGGTCTTAGTGTCCCAGACGAGACGGCAGCCTGGTCCGAGCTGGCGGATTCCGTCGATGATGCTGGCGTCGCCCGGCACGTAGCCGTAGACGAAGTACGAGTCGAGGGCTGGGAACGCTCAGCTCGGGGCTTCCCCCTGATGCCGGCGAGGAGCGCGCTCAGCTCGGATGCGAAGGTCAGCATCCCTCCGCACATCGAGTAGAAAAGCGGCTTTTCACCGAATCGATCGCGTGCGACCAGAAAGTTGCCTATTCGCGAGTCCCAGATCGCGCACGCAAACATGCCGTCTAGTTCGTCGACAAAGTCGACGCCGTGCTCCTCATAGAGATGGACTAGAACCTCGGTATCGGAGCGCGTACTGAAGATGTGTCCACGCTCGAGCAGGTCTTGGCGAAGCTTCGGGAAGTTATAAATCTCGCCGTTCAGGACGGCCCAAATGGTGCTGTCCTTGTTCGCGAGCGGTTGATGACCGCCGCCAACGTCGATCACGCTGAGGCGTCGGACTCCAAGCCCGATGCCCCCGTCTTTGGCGATGAAGGTCCCTTCGTCATCGGGGCCCCGATGCACCATGCGGGCGTTCATCGCCGTGAGAACACGGCCGTCGCCAACGCGGCTGATGCTTTCTATGCCGCACATACCTCTAAACGTTCATGCTGGACTTGAGCCCGGGAGGCCGTTCCTTCAATCCGACACACACCCGTCCCACCCTTCTCCTGAAGCGAACCCTCAGGCACATGATCGCACGTTCGCCCGCGGCTTGGTCTCAGATCTGACAGTCAGCCGAACGATTCGCGCACCTGCCGCGACCCGATCGAGGACCGGAGCGCGATGCTGATCTAGCCGATCCGGCTGGCCGCGTCAGATCGTTGCGCCGAGTATTTTCGCCTGCGCCAACGCCAGGTGCATCGAGACGTCTCGGGACAGAAGCACTGGCTTCGCGAGGTGATGATCGAGGACACGCCGCGCTCCTTCGCTGCGATGGGCCTGAGATTCTCGGCGAGCTCGAGATCGCGACGGCTCGCCCGCTTCGGACGCTGCGCTCTCCTGGAGCTCGCACTCCGTAGCTCGCTTCCCTGGCTTCGATCTTCGTAGCCCCGCCCAGCTTCTGACGGCCGATCTTGCGATCCGCGGCAAGTAATCCTGCATCGGGCTGCACGATGACCTAGGTGATTCCTGGAGATTCCGAAGCCGGAGGAACACAAGGAAGATCATCGGCAGTTTGATCATTGGGTGCTCTCTTCCTACGCGTGCGGACCTGGTCGAGCTCAGACGAAGCACTTAGAGCGAAATGGGCGGTCGAATGTGTGTAATCTACTCCGCTCCTTGGGAGCGACCCTTCCTTCGCCCTCCTGAGCGCAGAACAGGGTTTGTGTAAGGTCGAAAACGTCTTGACGCATGAAATACTTCGTGACAATCGACCGTGAGGAATGGAGTCCGCCTCGCCGCTGGCAGATATGGCGACGGCGTTGGTGGGCCGTGTACGGTAGGCGACCCAACCTCAGCTCGCGGCATCGGTCGAACGGTGCTTGAAGTCGACCGGACGTCAGACATGGTCCGACCTGCGTTCGAGTTGCCTCAGTTGCTTCCGCCTGAAACCTACCGAGCGGCCTGGGTGGAGCAATCATCGTGGACAAAAAACATCTCTCGTGGGTTGAGGGCGATAACACCACTCGCGGACGGTGGGTTTGTAATAAATGACGTCTTCGGTATCTACCGCGTTGACAGGCGCGGAGCTGTGGAAGACTACGTTACGCTCCCTAGATTCCAGCGACGTTCATTGTGCGACACCAAATCGAAGTGGTACGAGACTGCTCGTGGCAAACACTGGGAGGGAAGAGATCCTTGAAATAGACTGGGCTGGCAATATCTACTGGCAGTTGAGCCTAGGAACACTCTTCGACCTACCCGAAAGCCCGGATGTGCTGGACGCGATCGCGAACTCACCCGACTCGCGGCTGATCCGATTCGATCATCAGCGGGAGTTCTTTCACGTGAACTGGGTCGAGTGGGTCGAAGAGGGTTCACGTGCCCTGATCTCGTGTCATGCTCCGGGTCTCGTGGCCGAGATTGGCCCTTCCGCTGCAGCGTGGAAGGTGCTGAGAACGTGGTCTTACTACCCGCATTGTCATGGTCCAGACTCTCGACGAGGAACAGGGTGGCCTGCTCATCGCCGTTTCGAAGGCGAACGAAGTCCGGGAGATCGAGGTGGCAACTGGCCTAACGCGATGGACGGCCTCTGGTATTGGATACAGCAAGCGTGTGGTTGCGATGTCTCCGACGCTCGCGACGGCAACCGACTGCAACGGAAAGCGCCTTGTGGAGCTCGATCGTCGATCCGGTGGCGTCGTCTGGTCGTGTGCCCTTCCCGCTAGGCCTTTTGATGTCGCGTCCTGCGAACCGTGACGACACGCGCGAACCAATTCCGTTAGATCAGGCACTCGGGTAATCTCAATCAAGCTGCTCGTGCAGTCTTGCAGAACGTTTGACCGAAAGCGTGGCAGCCTCGAGCGTTTTCTTGGCTCTCGTGGCGCGACATTGTCAGTCGCCCGCCGTGCTGTCCGCTCAGCCCGAGTATGCCGCGGCGCATGGAAGCGAAGAAAGCGGTTAATGAGCCGACGAACAGCGAAGCTGACCAGGCGTTCCGCGACTTCGCCTGGGCTGGCATGCACCGTGAGCGGTTTGTCGGTCGATCCGAGTTGGCTGCGAATTGGTTAGCGGGGCAGTCGCTCTAACGCAGCCTCGCCGCGTGGTGTGTCCTTCGGACACACCACGCGCCACCCGCGCCCCTCACGAGGTCTGTCCCTCTCGAAGCTCGCCGACACGACGACGGATTCGCGCGAGGTCGTCATCCTTCCTGGCGCCCGTTGCTCCTCCAACGGCATGCACGAACTCCCCATAGTGACCGTATGAGCGGTTAGGGGCGAGGCATGACGCCCGCGGCAAGCCCTCCAGCACCGAGATTTACCTGGCAGACGCGGGGCCCACACTGTATACGCTGCGTTCTCCGAGTACATCGATACTCCGTGAACGTGGGGCATGAAAGAATGGGGCGTGGATACAGCTGCCGTCGTCATCGGCGTACCAGTTCACAAGCGTCCTGATTCCGTCGAGGCGTTCGCTCTTCGGCACAACGCATCGATGCTTGCTGGCTACCGGTTCTGTCTGATCTGCCCCGAGGATCTCGATGCGCAGGCGTACCAGAGCCTCCTTCCTGACGCCGCCGTCATGCGAGTACCGAGCGGAGAGATGTCGAGTTGGCCCGCATACAACACAACACTCTGCTCTGAGCCCTTTTACCGCCGCTTCGCCTCCAGTCAGTTCCTGCTCGTCCTCCAACTCGATGCGTTGGTGCTCGATGCAACGCGCTTCGACTCTTGGCTTCGTGACGGTTACGACTATGTGGGACCGCCGTGGTTCTCGCGCGGCACGAGGAATAAGGGACAATGCTCCAGACCCGAGGAAGGCTGGGATCGGCGGGGTGTCGCTGCGAAAGGTGCACTCGTTCCTCAGCGTCCTCACTGGAACCCGCAAAGGGCGACGGGTCGAGCGGTTGCCCGGGATCACTCGTCTCTCTATCGCAACCCCAAGTGGAAGCTCTCGTATCTTCTTCGGCAGCCACATTCCTGGGAGGGCGTAACGTCGCTCGCCATGATGGGGGCGCTCAGTGAGGATCAGTTCTGGGCGCTTCCATGTTCCTCGATGGTTCAACGACTGGCGGATGCCGTCACCGAGTCAGTCACTGCAGTTCGCGTTCGACCTCTATCCGCTCCGTAGCTACGAGACCGTTGGTGCGCTGCCGTTTGCCGTACACGGCCGGGCGAACATCGAGGCGATCCGAACGGTCTTAGGCGGATCGGCGCCCCACCCGCAGCACCTCGACGAGTTCGAACGCGGCGACGTCGGCGTCCGGACCCACATCTTGGGCTCACACGGGCTGAGCGACCGTGTCAGGGGCCGGGATCCCCATTCCGATCACGAGCTCAGACTCGTTCGTCTCGGGTCAGCGCTCGCTCGATCGGATGGACAGTTGATAGGCGTTGACGAACTGGTCACCCCAGTCGTTCAGACGCTCGAAGTGAAAGTCGTGAGGACGCTTGCGGCAAACTCGAGACCGTGAAGGCCGCCAACATCGCGAGCAGAGACACGATGAGGCTTGCTCGCAATCTCGTGCAGGTGCGTGCGGGCGTGGAGCTCTCTTTCGCTCCGTCGGCATTGCTCGCGGCGCGATGGCAAGGAGAGCATTCCAAAAGCGCGCCGAGTTGGCCCCGTTCACCGCTCTCGTTTCCAAGCTCAACCCCGAGCGTGTCCTCGAGATCGGTCGCGGAGCAGGGCAGCACGTGGGCGATCTGCCAGGCCTCCCCGCGCTCCGCCATCATCGTGAGCCTAGATCTTCCCGAAGGGCCGTTTGGCGGCCTGCCGCTGGCGGACGAGGATCTGCGTCGGCTTGAGAGTTTTGCCAGACCCGGGCAGAGTCTCCACCTACTTCAGGGTGATTCGGGCGACCCCTTTGTTGCTGCCCATGTGAAGAGTCTGATCGAACCGTTGGATCTCCTCTTCATCGACGGCAGCCACGCCTACGAAGGCGTCAGCCACGACTACGAGCTCTACGGTCCACTTGTGAGACCCGGCGGACTAATTGCGTTCCATGACATCGTGGAAGGCCCCGCCTCAGTAGTGGGGGATGTGCCGAGGTTCTGGCGCCAACTTAGGACCGGCCTCGACGAACGAGTGAAGGTGATTGAAATCGTCGCTGACAGGAATCAAGGCGGCTACGGGATCGGCGTTGTTCGCGTTGGCGATCATTGATGGTTGCCCTTCAGCACGGAGGGCCCGTTGCGTCGCCGAACACCGCCGCCTGCTGAGGCGTGCCTCAGTCGGGCTGCCTCGCCCGTAACGTGCTCAAGCGACTGCGAACCCGAGCGAGGTCGTCCGCCTTCTTGGCGCCACCTCGTCCCTCTTCCGGTGCCCACGACAGTCCGCCGTAATGGCGGTAAGAGCTCCGGGTAGGAGCGAGGCATCACGACCGCGTCAAGCCGGCTGGTTCGAACAGCTTGGTAGAGCCGTGCGCCAACGTCGTAGACGAGGCGTTCTGGGAACGCGTCGGTCCACTCCTTATCGAAGGCGAAGCTCGAACGGATGGACCGTGCTTGATCGACATCGACCAGGAGAAGCCACGGCGCCGGGCGTGGCGCGGCGCGGACGGTCTCTCCTCCAACCGGCTCGACGAATCGCCCAAGCCCAGGCAAGAACTCGCCGCAAACAAGTGCCGCCCCCGTCGAACGCCACGCTGAAACCAGTTGGACGAGCCACCCAGGACGAAGAAACTCGACGTCCGAATCGACGAAGACTGCAAGTCGCGCTGTGCACGACCCGCGCCATTCATCAAGCCACTCCGCGTGTAGCCGGCCTCCCGCCGCGACTTCGACCGATAACCAGCCAAGAGTCTCGAGTCGACGAAGCATTTCGACGGATCCGTCGTCAGATCCCGAGTCTCCGATCGTCAGTTCGAATGGATACCCGGCGAACTCGCGCATCGATCGAATACAGAGCTCGGTCGCCGTCGCGGTGTTCAGGCTTGCGACATAGAGATGGACTGTGTCCCGATCGTCGACGGAGCCTGAGCTGATCTTGCGGACGACCCTCGAAGTCGGGGGAGACACTACGCCCCTGGCTCGCAGCCGCACCCAGAACGGGTCAGCCCTACGGCTTACCCTCCGCCAGAGCCCCGTCATGCTCATTGGGCAACTCTGTCGCGGCGCCTATTGCCGCCACCGCCATGGTTCTCGCGGATAGGAGCCTGACAGCCGTCGCCGCTGGGAGGGAGTGGTTGATCGTCGATGACTCGCAGCCATGTTCAAGCATCCTCGGCTCGGGCGACACTTCGGAACAGCGCGTTCGCGCCGACTAGCGTCACGTGCGGAAGCTACAGCGTGATCGCTTTCGCCTTACTCAAGGGACTAATCCTCAGTTGCTGACTCGACCCTCATGCGGACATCGATGTGAACGACTCCGCTCTCGTCGCGGGGCGGAGGCTGATCGTTGAGCATGCCTCGGCTGAGGCAATACTCATTCTCCGCGGGTCGGGCGTTCGCGCGATCCTCATCAAGGGGCCCCTTCAGCAGGACTGGCTGGCGGGCGCCGGTGCCGGACGCGCTTCCGTGGACGTCGATGTCGTTCGGACCGCGGGCAGCGATCTCGAAAACTCCGTGCGTGCGCTCGAGCGTGCGGGATACATCCGAATCGCCGAACTTCCGACCGAGCTCGAGCTCGAGCATTCCGAGGTCCAGGATCTCCCCGACCGGTGTCCCCGTGGAGCTGCACTGGTCGATTGCTGGGTGCTGATCCGGAGCTCGTGTGGCGTGTACTCGAACCGGAAACGGAGGCCGCGTCGATTGGTGGGCAGGAGGTCGAGACACCGAACGTCTCTGCGCGGTGCCTGATCGTCGCGCTGCATCTGGCGCAGCACGGGGTACGCGATCTCGAGATTCTTGATGACCTTGAACGCGCGCTGGTGCTGGCGGACGAGGCCACTTGGCGTCGAGCTTCCGAGTCCTCGCATCCGCCGCAAATGCTGAGGCGCCTTTCGCCGGAGCGCTGTCAGTTACTTCCCGCGGAATCGGGCCTCCTTCGATCGCTCGAACTTCGGTCGCCGAAGTTGAGCGATCGTCAGGCCCTCTCACTCATAACTCCGGCTCCCTCGGCCACGGGGTTCTACTTTCTTTCCAGGGAGCGAAGCAGACGGTCGAAGCTCGTCTTTGTCAGAAGGAAGCTTGCGCCCTCGCCCGAGTTCATGCGGCTCCGCTACCCGGTCGCTCGCCGGGGTAGCGCAGGCCTCCTCACGGCCTATCTTTACCGTCCTTTTTGGCTCCTCCGGTGGGTAGTGCCGGGGTTCCGCTCGTGGCGCGAAGCCCAAGAACTGGCAGCCAACAGTGGCGACGACGTGGTCGGAGAGAGGCAGCGACCTGAGACACCCGTTGATTGAGAGGTCGCGTTGAGCGCGCCAGTGCCCGCAGACACGTTCTAGACGCGAATCGGCGGGGTCGCCGACTCGTAGGACACCGATGCCCATTCCCTCTCCGTTGGCCCTGTCGATGATCTCGTCATGCTGGTAGGAGTCTCGGATCTCGGCCCAGAAACGGGGTACGTCTTCGCTGCTCGCCCCGGTGCTGATGTCGTGGAACGCGATCAATCCACCCGGACGCACGAGCGGCGCAAAACGTCGCATATCGCCGCTGACAACCTCATAGGTGTGGCCGCCATCGATGAAGATCAGATCCAGCGGTTGGCCGTCTAGGCTCGCCCTAACCCGTTCGACGGCCCCGGGGTCATCCGAATAGGCGCGCAGCGGGACCACCTTCTGTCGCCCATACGCCATCCCGCGCAGCAGCGCCCGCCGACCTGCCCCGTTCGTGCGATCGAGACTCACGAGTACCGCGTCATCGGAGGCGACCGCCGCAAGGACGAAGAATGTCCCGCCGTTGATGGTCCCGATCTCGAGAACCCGCTCGGGGCGCCAGGTCTCGGGCCAGCTCGCTAAAGCGAATGAACTCGCTGCGAACCTGGACAGGTTCGATCCTGACCCCGTCCTGCTCAAACTGGAACGCGAAATCTATCGTCCCTACAAGATCCTCTTTCGGGGGCCGCTGAGTCTTCAGCTTCCGCGCGGCGCTCCTGAACCTCAAGTACCGGATCGGCGCTTGCGCGACGCGCTTCATTTGCGCATCGCTCATGGATCCAGATTTTCGCGGCAAGCGCGAGCAGGGCAGCGCACCATCGGATGATATGCACCATCGGATGATATGTAGCCGCCGCATTGGCTGCCACACGGTGTCGAGAAGAGCCGCCGCCCGTGATGTCAATCAGGAACGAAGGCAGGATCGCGGGAACGATGCTAGGCCCCGCGTCGGCTTCATGACCAACCATCTCTGGTTGCCAACATCTCGTAGCTCGTTCAGCGCCAACTCACGCTCGGACTCTGTTAGCCAGTCCAGGAGATCGGTTGACGGTTCCATCCGGTTCACGATCTCGACCACATCTTGTGATTCGTAGAATCTCGAGGCGATTCGATCTGTGAGTCCTCTGGAGGTGTGGTCGTGTGTCTCAACGATGATCGTCGCGCCGTGAAGGGTTGCGAACGACTTTGAGAGGAGCGACTCCTCGCCGCCTCGATGTCGCAAATGACCAGGTCGACCTCCATTCGGGAAGTCCCGGCACCGCCCGTGAACGCGGACACGGTCGGCAACCCCGTTCAGGGCCGCAAGCTGCTCGGTCTCGTAGCGGGCTGATCTCGAGATGTCGAAAGCGGCAACCGTCGCCGACCGTGCATGTAGCGCCAGCCCGGCTGCGTAGTAGCCGTCGGCGCAACCGACATTTGCGATGAGCTTCGGCCCGGCTGCAAGAGCGGTCATGAACGGTGTCCGGAGTTGGCATTCGTATTGCCCGAGGAGCTTGAGGACAGGCGAAGCCATCGACTCTTCGAAGCCATCGGTCAGGATCAAGCCCTCGAACGGGCCGTCGAGGACATTCCGGCCAAGGCGAGACGAGACCTTTCGCGCGAGGTCGGGTACCCCGGCGCGATCGCGCACTCCGCGTTCGAATCGAATCGCGCGCTCCGCGGCAAGGCTCGGGAAGAGTCTGCGGCCGAATGCCCGAGCGGTCTCGTTCACGAGTCGCCGACCGGCCGCGGCGGACTTCGCCGAAGGATCGCCACCGCAGTCCTTACTCCCCGTATTTCATGGCCAGAGAGGAGACGAGCGCGACTGCCTCCTCGTGCGATCCCGTCTCCTGCTCCAGTCCCGCGGCGATCTCGGACAACGTCCGTTCTCCGTCCATCAAGTTGAGCGCGCTGCGCGCGAGCCTGCCGCGCGGCCCTAGCACCGGTGTGCGGCTCTCGTCGACGGCCTCCAGAGCCCGGCCAGACAGCGGCACCCCCGCGAACGTGGACTGGCGGAACTGCTTCCGAGGCTGCTCACTCTCGCCCCCCACCTTGACGGCCCAGCGGTAGACGAAGTCGCCTGCTGCGAACGAAGCACCGAAGTCGACCCTCACCGCCTCGCCCTCCGATACCGAAACGTCGTCCGGGAGCGGGAAGAACGCGCGCCCGTAGAGCGCCTCCGGAGCCCCGGGCGCGTTCGAGAAGCCGATCTCCTCCACGAGCACCGTGTCGAACCAGACGACGAGCCCGTTCAGGCTCCCGGCTCGCGTGGTCTTGAGCGCTACCGCCGCTGAGACATCTCCGGCCGTCCCGGCCGCGTAGTCGAGCGTCGCCAGGACGGCAGGGCTGCTGAGCAGAGTCTCGGGCCCGGTGCGGGTCTTCCAGAACGAGTTCGCGACAGAGTCTCTCGCCGCCTCGAGATCGAAGCCGCGGCCGTGCTTACGCCACACGTCGAGGTGCTCGTCGGTCTCGCGCGGCGCCTCGGCGAGCGCACCCAGGAGCACGTCTCGCTGTGGGATCAGCACGCCGCCGGGCTTGAGCAGGCGGCGGCGGGCATCCTCGAGTGCCGCCAGGTTGGCCGTGTGCAGCGGCAGGATGCCGCGCAGGTCGGCCACCGCGACATCGGCGAGCTCGGGCAGTTCGACGTCCAGCGACGACTCCTCGAAGAACTCGATGCGGTCGGCGAAGCCGTTCGCGCGCGCGGCCTGCCGCGCCACCTCGATCACCGAGGCTCGGCTCGACCGCGAACACCCGGCGCGCGCCGAGCCGGCAGGCGATCAACGCCGCGATCCCCGTTCCGGTGCCGATGTCGAGGACGACGCTCCCGGGCTTCACGACCCGCTCGAGCGCGGCCGCGTAGGCGTCCATCCGGACGCTGTCGGCGATCATCTTCCCGTAGTCGGCGACCGAATACTCCATGTCCGTCCCTCCCGGCGGCAACACCGACAGCCCTTAGCTCACCGAGCCTACCGGGGAAATTCAGCGAATCGGAGATAAAGTCAGCGTTGTGTCCAGGAACGAGGACAGCACCCTCCAACGACCGCTGGAGATCAACCCCGACGTGCTGTTCAAGCGGGTCGACGAGGAGCTGGTCCTGGTCAAGATCGCGAGCAACGAGATCTTCGCGCTCAACGAGACGGGCGCCCGGCTCTGGGAGCTGATCAGCGAAGGCGCCGGCGTCGACGCAGGCGACCTCGCGGCTCTCCGAGGAGTACGGCGAGCCCGAGCGGGAGCTTCGCGTCCAGGTCGAGGTGTTCGTCGCCGAGCTCCGTAGCGAAGGGTTCCTGCTGCCGTAGATGCAGGTAGCCGGCGTAAGCGATCCCGAGCGCTTCTGGTCTGTTGCCCTCGGGTCACCGCAGGCGGTCGTCCCCGCGCTAGGCAAGCCCGATCTCAGCCACGAGTACGAGGACCGGCGGCGCTTCTCGGCCTGGTGGGGTGATCAACGAGAGCTCCTGTCGGTCGCGGACGGCGAGGGCGCTTTCGCGATCGTCATGGGCCGACCCGAGGGCTTCGGTGATCGCGATACGGCCGGTGTCGAGCTGCTCGCGGCGTATGCCGCCCAGGGCGACACGGGTAGCCCACGAGCCTGAAGGGCCGCTTCAGTGCGCTCATCTGGGATGCCGCTGCCGACCGCCTCCTTGCGATCCGTGACCCGATCGGCGTCCAGCCACTTTTCTACACGGCGCGAGGCGAGGGAATCGCCGTTTCAGGCTCTCCGGAGCTCCTGGCCTGGTCAGGCAGCAGCAGGCCGACCGTGGACCGGGTTGCGCTCACCGAGTGGGTTACCACCTCGACGATGCCGCTCGCGCGGACGATGTACGTCGGCGTCCAACGCGTCCCGCCGGGCCACGCGCTCAACGCCGGCCCGGACGGCATCGAGACGCACCGGTACTGGAGTCCCCCCGTTGCGAGCCCCGACGCAGGGCGGGACGACGAAGGCGCGCTCGCGCGATTCGACCGCGAGTTCGACGACTCGATCGCCCGCTGCGCCGAGGGCGGCCGCGTGGCCGTCTTTCTCAGCGGCGGGCTCGACTCGACGCTGACGGCCGCAGCTGCTGCCGCCCATCACGCGGCACACGGCCTCGAGCCGCCCCTCGCGCTCACCCTGAAGTTCTCCGCGCCGGGCGAGGACGAGGAGGACATCGCCCGCGAGGTGGCCCGCAGGTTGCGGCTGCCGCACATCGTCATGTCGTTGGCAGAGGCCACCGACGGGCAGGGCATCTTCCAGACGGGGATCGAAGGCATCCAACGCGCCTGGCATCCGAGCGGCAACCCGTGGAATGCCGCCTACACGCGCGTCGCAGGCGAGGCCGCGACCCACGGCTGCCACGCGATCCTCACCGGCGAGGGCGGCAACGACCTGCTCGAGTCGCCCTGGGAGCGCTCGGGGGATCTGATCCGGCGAGGCCGGCTGATCGACCTCGCGCGCTTCATCGACGCCCAGCCGCGCTACTACGGTGGAGCGTCCGGTGACTTCGTCCGTCAGATGGTCTGGAGCTACGGCCTTGCGGCGCTCGCGAGGCCCGTCGCCCACCGCACGCTGCTCACGGTCGCACCCGGGCGTGTCCGCGGTCGCCGGCTGAGACGGGCGGAGTCGTCGCTTCCCGCGTGGGCCGTCCCCGACAGCGAGCTCCGAGCCGAGGTCGTCCGGAACCGCGCCGCGGTGACGCCGCCGCTGACCGCCGGCGATCTCTACGGATACGCCCGTCGCGCGCTGCTCGACAACGCCTTCAACGCGGTCCTTCTCGAGAATCTCTATCTCTCGTCGACACGGGCGGGCTTCGAGACGCTCCTGCCGTACCTGGACACCTCGCTCATCGAACTCGTTTATGCCCTTCCGCCGAGCGCACTCCAGATCGGTGGGCACGCCAAGGGGCTCTCCTACGTCAGCCTTGCGCGCCGTCTCGGGCCGGGCCTTGCCTCCCGCCTGGGGCCTTCGTCGGCCGACAGGACGTTCGCCGCCGGGCACGCTGCTGAGATGGAGACGCTCATCTCCCGATTCGGCGGGCTGCCCCGTCTGTCGTCCCTGGGGATCGTCGCGGACGCTGAGGCCCTGAGGGCGGTCCGATCGAGCCCGCTCGGGGTCTCGTTCGACCCGCGCGGCTGGCGCCTGATCTCCGCCGAAGCATGGCTGCAGGCACGCGATCTGTAAAAAAGGTGGCAGAACGGCCCGCGCGGGGTATGCTCCAGCCAGCGATGTAGTGTTGATGTAGCTCTTTCCGAGGGGGAAAAGATCGATGGGAGCGAGGAAGGGACCGATGGAGACCAAGCAACTCCACCACGCAACACGCGTTTGGCAGACGCCGACGATCCGGCGGGTCGGGACATTCGGATCGGTGATGACCGGCGGTTCGCGTCCGAATCCGGACCCGGGCTCGGCCAACCGCAAGCTGCCCAACGCCGGCTAGTCGGCGCGAGCCGACTTCCGTTCGTCAGGCACCACCGGGCTCGCCCGAAGGCGAGGGCTGAGGCATGAACGGCGTCCCGTTGACTCGCAAGCTTGAGGGTTGAGCGCCGTCGCGCTCCGATAGGCAGGTCGCCTGCCGCCCAGGCCCTCTCAGTGAGCGAAGACGGCCACGGGGTCGTCCACGGTTGGTTCGATCCGCCCCTGGGTGAGGTTCTCGTCCGGCACGTGGCGACGTTCCGGTTCGCCTCGGGCTCCGATGAGGTGATTGCCTACACCGACGAGCTCGATGCCGGCGGTGAGCACGTCGTCCATTCCTTTTACTCAACCGTGCTCCCGTTGATCGCCTGGGCCTGCGACGGGGTAGAGGCCGTTCACGCGAGCGCCGTCCGCTCCTCGCGAGGCGTCGTGACGCTGAGCGGCCCGTCCGAGAGCGGCAAGACGACACTGGCGTACGGCCTGGCCTCGCGTGGCCACGAGCGGTTCGCGGAGGACGCAGTCGCGTTCCGCGCCGCTCCCTCACTCTCGGCGATACCGCTCCCATTCACGACAAATCTCAGGCCTCCGTCGATCGACCACTTCGCCGATTCCGGCTGGGCGGTGCCGTTGGTCCGAGAGGTTCACGGTGCTGATGGAGTTGCCGAGGCGCCGATCGAGGCGCTCTTTCTCCTGGCGCCGGAGGCGGCGGCCGAGCCTGTCGTCGTGCCTCTCACCGCATCCGAGGCCCTGCTTGAGCTCCTGCCGAACGCGCACCGCTTCCGCGGCCAACCGGCTGAGCGCGAGAGAAGGATGCTCGAGGCCTACCTTGCCCTCGTCTCCGAGGTGCCCGCGTACCGGCTCGTCTACGAGCAGGACTTCGGTCGCTTCGACGAGGTGCTCGACGCCGTGGAAGCTGCGCTCGAGCGGAGCACTCGATGAGTGCGGTTCGCGCAGGCCGCTCGATTCGATCCACCGCCGACGCCTGGCTCGCGACCCGGATGACTCTCTGGGCTCTTGTGCTTCCTGTGCTCAAGAACGTCATGGCGCTTCCGAGGCTCGCCTCGTTCATGTGGTCGGACGGCCGGGGCGTCCCTGACCATCGCGAGATCGAGCGCGTGGTCAGATTCTCCTGGGCCGCGGCACGACTTCGACCCTTGCCGAACCGGGACAACTGCCTCGAGCGCAGCCTGATCGCCTACCGCTACCTCTCGGCCCTGAATGCCTCGCCGAGCCTGGTGCTCGGAATGCGGCTCGACGAACAGACCGACCACGGCCATGCCTGGGTGAGGCTCGAGGGCGAGCCGATCGCTGCGGAGGACGTCTCGCAGTTCACTCCCGTCCTCGAGCTGGGGCCTCACGGCAGGCCGGTCAGCCCTCGCTGAGCACCCCGGATCAGCCTCCGGCGATCGCTCGGATTCGGGCGATGAACCCGGCCTCCGAGAAGCGCGCTGCGACGCTGCGAATCGCATGCTCGTCCCAATCCGAGGCCAAGAGGGCGGCGACTCCGCCGGCGATCTCGGCCGGCGTCGGCTCGTCGAAGAAGACGCCGGTCTTCCCCTCCTCGATCGTGTCGAGGAAGCCGCCGCAGCGGAGCGCGGCGGTCGGCTTGCCGAAGGCCGCGGCCTCGAGCGGCGTCAGGCCGAAGTCCTCGTACGACGCGGCGACGAGGGCGCGGCAGTTCGCGTACAGCCAGCGGAGCTCGGCGTCCGACGACCCGGCCGGCGAACGCGACGTTCGGGCCGGCGAGCGCGCGCAGAGCCTGCTCGTCGGGCCCGTCGCCGACGACGACGAGCCGCTCGGCCGGCAGCTCGCGCGAACGCTCGACCACGGCGTCGACGTTCTTGTACGGGAGAAGCCGCGAGACGCACAGGACGAAGCCCGGCTCGATCCCGGTGACTGGCTCGCCGGGCCCGGCGGCGTGATCGCGGGCGGCGGCGGCACGACCTCGGCCTCGATCCCGTAGATCGCGCGGATCCGCGTCGGCGACCACGGTCGAGTTCGCGAGGTAGCGATCGGCGGAGGCCGCCGCCCGCCGGTCCCAGCGCTCGAGCGGCGTCCGCAGCGCGCGCGGCGCGAGCGCACGGCGCCGTGCCGGCCGCGCAGGTAGCGGTCCGGCTGGTAGAGCCAGCGCGCCGGCGCGTGGCAGTAGACGATCTTCCGCCCGTCGACGTGCGCGCCGTGCGCCCAGCCGCTCGAGCTGCAGATGACGACGTCGGCGTCGATCGCGAGCCGCGAGAACGCCGGCGCGAGCAGCGGCAGCGCCAGCCGGTGGTGGCGCCGCAGCGGCGCGAGCCGGTTGAGCGGGAGCGTGCGGACGTCGACCTCCGCGAACTCCGGGAACGTCCCGTCGGGGTCGTAGAGCGACGTGTAGAGCGGCGCGCCGGGAAAGGCGCGCGCGAGCGAGAGCACGACGCGCTCCGCGCCTCCGCGCTGGGTCAAGTAGTCGTGTACGAGCGCGACTCGCATCTGCCTGGGTTTCCGATCGCGCGCCCCCCGGGAATCATCTTGGACAAACTTGCCGGTAGCTTTACCCGGTCGACGGCGTCGAACAGCGGCACTAGGGTGAGCCGCGTGTCCGAGAACGACCCGCTGGCCGACCCAGAGCCGCTGATTCGTCGCGTCTATGCGTACGTCGCTTACCGCATCAAAGATGGTCCCGACGCCGAGGATGTCACCTCCGCCACCTTCGAGCGGGCTGCGCCGAGGTACCGGGATCGCTTTCGACAAGAATCGGGTCAGGCGACCGGGTCCGTTGGCTGATCGGGATCGCGCGCCGCCAGGTCCGCCTCCGACCACCTCGACATCCAGCCGCTCGTCGTCGCCGACGCCCGCCCGACATAGACGGTCGCCGCTGCGGGCGAGCTCCCGCAAGAGGCGAGCTCGTAGACCGGTTGGAGCTGCGGCAGGCGGTGGTCCATCTCTAAACGAGCGCGACCGCGAGCTGATCGCGCTCCGATCGGGGCCGACCTGACGGCCCGCCAGATCGGCGAGGTGCTCGGAATGCAAACGAACGCTGTCGAGGTTGCCCTCCATCGTGCTGCTCGAGAGCCTCGACGATATGCTTCTTTTACCTCGAGCGGTCGATGCCTGCGGCCGGTGAGGCGGGAAGTCGGGACGAAGCGTGGCTGAATGAGCGGGCGTAGGTTCTCACGCGTCCCGGTCGCGCGCGCTTTCACTGCTCAGGCGGATTGGTGGGGGAATGCGCCGGGAGCGTTTGCAATCCCCTTCGTTGCGACCGTCGCCTGGGTCGCTGCCGCGAACGGGGGGTTCAACGCGACCTCGTTCGGATGGACGGCACTCGTGTTTGCCTGGGTCGTGCTCATCGCTGTCGTCGTGGCCGGACCAGCATGGGGACGGCTTGACCTTTCGTGTGGCTCGTCTGCCGCTTCCGCGCTCTGTGTCTACACGTTCGCCTCGGTGGGCTGGTCGGGCTCGGCGAGCGTTGCCGTCAACGACGGGTCTGCGCTCGCTCGAGTACCTCACCGGGGCTGGTCGCAGCATTGCTGAGGTTGCGGCGGCGGGGCCGGAACTCAGCCTCTGGCTGGGCGGCTTGGCACTCGGCGGAACGGCTCGTGTCGGGGTCTACTCGCTGGCCACGCGGCTGTACCCGAACCGCTTCGGTGCGTTCAACTGCGGACGCGGGCTACCGGCTGTTCGTGCCTATCGGCTACTGGAACGCGCTCGGGATCTTCGCAGCGATCGGCGCCGTACTCGGGTTCGGGGTCACTGTCTCGGGGAGTGGGTCTGTTGTGCCCGTTGTCCTTACGGCAACCGGACTCGTGCTCGCTCACGGCGACGCTGTACTTCACCTTCAGCCGCGGCGCCTCAACGGCTCGCGCTCGCGTGCGGCCTGGTGGCGATGTTGGCGCTCAGTCCGAGGCGTCTTCGCCTGCTCGTGGGGGGCTACGCTCGTGCTCGTGCTCTGCCCCGGCCGTCGGGGGCCCCCCTGGTCGCCTCACGGTCGGCCGCGCTGGACGCATCAGTCCGTTGCCCGCTCGACGCTGCAGCCCACAGGCGGGGCACCCGGCTCGCGCTCGAGCTCGTGTTGTTGGTGGCCGCTCAGGCTTCGGTCGCGGCCGCCATCCCTACGTCCTATGGCTGTCGAGCATCAAGGTCTGTGTGGTGGTGACATCGCGGCGGATCGCGGGCGGCATGCGATCGCCGCGGCTGCGGTCGCACTCCTCGTTAATCTTCGTCCGAATACGGATCACCGACGACGCTCACGCGCCACGCCTACGACTCCTTTGTCTCGACGCCCACCGGCGGCAGCGATCTGAACAGTCGCCTCTTCTCGCTTCTCGAACAACGGGCGGACCGTTCTTTGGCGCTCGGCACTATCGACGACTTCGAGCGCGCACCCTGCCGTCGGATCAGGCGCCGGGAGCTTCGGCCGTTGGGTGGCTCGCGCTACCGGACGAGTGCGTACTTCGTGGAGGACGCCCACAACCTCTACGTCCAAACCCTCGCCGAGGGAGGAGTCGTCGGCCTTCTTGCTCTCTCGCCGCGTTGCTCGGTGGTGCCGCTCGTTCGCCGCGGTGAAAGGCGCTGCAAGCATCCGCTGGTTGCCCCGGCAGTCGGGCGCGTACGTTGCGTTCCTCGCCCACGCGGCCGTCGACTGGGATTGGCAGATGCCGGCGGTGACGTTGCTCGCTCTGTTCGTCGGCGCCGCGCTCGTCGCGGCCGCGGGCCGGAGCCGTGCGCGCGACGAACAAAACGGCCCGCCCGGGCTGTCGTCGTCGCCGCCGGCATGGTGGTCGCGGCCCTCGCCTTCGTCGGGCTGATCGGCAACATCGCGCTCGCGCGAAGCCAGACCGGGATGCTCAACGGCGTCCCGGCCAAGGCGGCCTCGGACGCGGCGACGGGCGCACCGCTGGGCGCCCTGGTCGGCCGTCGCGCTGAAGATCCTCGGCCAGGCACAGGCGCTGGGCGGCGCCCGGAAGGCGGGGCTGGCGACGCTCCGCCAATCTGCTCGGGACGATCCGGGCGACTGGGAGACATGGTTCGACATCTCCGCTCTCGTTCGCGGTGCCGAGCAGCGTTCCGCGCTCGCTGGGGCGCGCCTGCTGGAGCCCCGCAGAGCCCGGAGATCGCGGACATCTCGTCGAAGCCGTGATCCTAGTGCCGATCGGTATGTAAGGGTTCGGGCCGCTGCAGCGGTACTAGGTGTGAGATGAGATTTTGGGCCAGAAAGGACACCAGCCTCGAGCGGCGGCTGCGGGATGAGCGGCCACAGGCACCAGAGGAGCTCGTGCGGAGGCTTGCACCCCAAGCGCCCCGGCCGGCTGCTCGGCCGCCACGTCGCGCGGCACCCCGGATAGTCGCTGTCGCCGCCGTTACGGCTCTGCTGGCGGTCTCGGCTCGGCGTCGGCGGGGCCTTCGGCTACGCGACTCACTCCCTGCAAGCCTTCGGTGGCGGCCTCGATCACTTCGTCACCCCGAAATCGAACCAGGGCAATCAGGGGAACCAGGGGGAAACCAAGGGAACCAAGGCGATTTCAAGGGAACGACGGGGTCCGCCGACAAGGACTTCAAGGATGGGAACGAGTGGAACGACCCGTTCCACCATGAATACGGGATCCAGGTCCCGATCTGCCATGACGGCCAGATCATCTTCGTCCCGCTGAGGGAGTACTTCTGGCGCCTGCTCCACGGTGACAAGCCGTGGTTCTTCTGCTTCGGCCCGCATCACTAGCGGATAAGGACATCGGCCCGCGTTGTGGCTTCCCGGCCGCATCTGCCCTACACTTCGTTTGGGACAGGCGTCACACGGAGAACTAAATGCCGAGGATGTATAAGTCGATTCAGATGAGATGGGATCTGCCGTGAGCGCTCAGCCGCATGAAGCCGACCAGGAAGTGAACCCGGGGACGGCCGAGCGGGACCCAAGCGCGTTCAGGCACTGATCGCGATCAGCGCCGATCAGCTGCGGCGGCTCTCGGTCAGGCGGCAGTTTCGCGGCTATAACCGCGACGACATCGACTACGCGATCGGCCGCGCAGCGCAGACGATCGACGACCTCGCCGACGAGCTGCTGAAGGTCTACGCGGAGGTCGGGACGAAACCAGAGCTGCGCGGCGTCGATGCGGGCACGCCCACGCAGTCGACAAGCCCGGTGCCACTCGATCTGCAGTCGAGCTCGGTCGAGCGCAGCGTCACCGACGTGCTCGAGACGGCGCATCGAGTTGCCGAGTCTGTAATCAGGACCGCTCACGAGGAGCGCGACCGGATTCTCGAGCAGGCCGAGAAGGATGCCGAGCCTCTCCGCGAGGAGATCGCCCGCCGGCGAGCATCCCTCACACAGCTTCAGGGAGATGGTGACGCGCTCGTCGAGCGCGCTCAGTTGCTCGCAAACACCCTGCTAGACGCGGCTCGCGGCGAGCGCGACCGGTTGCTCTCGAGCACTGTGGACGACATCGAG
This sequence comes from uncultured Actinomycetota bacterium, assembly GCA_963775355.1. Lineage (GTDB taxonomy): Bacteria > Actinomycetota > Thermoleophilia > Gaiellales > Gaiellaceae > PALSA-600. Next base: position 220,052 of record CAVZJA010000020.1, read on the forward strand.
AAGCACCAGACCGCTCTCGAGAGCGAGCGGGTGCGGCTCGCCGCGGCTGTGGCCGAGCTCCGGAACACGCGACCCGACTTCGGAAGCCTCCTCGACAGCTTCCTCGACGGTGCGGCAGCGGACTGGCCCGATGAGCTTCCCGCCGAGAGCCCGCTCGAGGAGCCCGAGTCTGGCAGCTCGACGAATGCCGACCAGGGCGACCAGCCGACGGGGGCCGAGGGGGGAACTGATCAGGTCGACTCGGATCTCCAATCGAGGATCATCGCCAGCATGGGCAAGGGCACCGAGCCCGCGGCGTAAGTCTCCGGTCGCGCCTTCGCGGACTTTCAGCGGCCGAGCAGGCGTCGCTTCCGAGGACGCTCCGGAATCCCTGAGCCGGCAACGATTGCCCCGGGTACCTCGCCGGTCAGCCAGTCTGCGAGCCGGACGTCGCCCAGCTGCCGGGCTGCGGCTCCGAGTCCGATCTCCGGACCGCCGGCGCGTGGGCGTCGCTCGCGATCATGTGGACGAGACCGAGCTCGATCAGGCGACCGGCGGTGCGCTGCGCATTCGGGCCGAGCCGGCCGTCGACCGACGCGGCCGTCACCTGCACGAGCGTCCCGGTCTCGACCAAGCGGGTTAGCCGGCCGGGATCCTCCTGGACCTCGGCGTTCCGCTCCGGGTGGGCGAGCACGGCGCCGAAGCCGCGGAGGCGAAGCTGGAAGAGCGTCTGCTCGAGCCCAGCGGCCAGCCAAAATCGGGCGTCTCCAGCAACAGAAACGAGGGATTGCCGCCGAGTCCGAACCGGCGCAGGTCATCGTCGTCCAGCTCGGGCAGCAGGTCGAGGGCGACCTCGCCGCCGGTCAGGATCGAGAGCGGGATCGAGCCTCCGCGAGGAGGCTGCGAAGCGATTCGACGCCTTGCTCCATCTCGGCTGGCGACGTCGGGTAGTCGTCGCGCACGTGTGGGCGTCGCCGCGAGCGCATCGATCCCGTCCGCAACGGCCGCGCGCGCCATCTCGAGCGAGATCTCGATATTGAGGCGCCCCGTCGTCGAGGTTCGGGAGGATGTGCGAGTGCAGATCGATCATTCGTCGGTCACCTCCCGGGTCGGGGTTCCGCCCGAAGCGTAGTTCGACCGGGCTGCGCGTGAGTCCGGGAGGTCGATAGGTGAACCCTGTTTCACATCGGTACGAAGTTGTCCCACGACCGTCCGAATCTGCCTGCAGTGGGCTGATTCATGGTGCTATCTTCGCCGCGTACACGAGCGAGTAACGGTTGCGCAGATCCGCGTCACCTTTTGCCCGTTCTTGAGTTAGGCAGAAGGAGGTGTTTCTGCATGGCAACCGGCACCGTTAAGTGGTTCAACGACGCGAAGGGCTTTGGCTTCATCACTCCGAGTGATGGGGGCAAGGACATCTTCGTCCACTTCAGCGCAATCCAGTCCGAGGGCTTCAAGTCTCTCGCCGAGGGCGCGAACGTGGAGTTCGAGACCGAGGAGGGCCCCAAGGGTCCCAGGCTCGCAACGTGAACGTGATCTAGACCCCACGGTCTGATCGATTCTCGGAGAGCGCGCCCACAGGCGCGCTCTCTCCTTTTTCTCTCTACTCTTTTTGCCAAGCGTCGGGTCGGGATCAGCTGGCAAGCCCCCCACCGCCCACGACGAAGCAGGCAAACATAAGGAGTGGGAATGAAGCGGTTCTCGGTGGCTGCCGTGCTCGTGTGCGCGGCGGTCGTGGTGCTGCCCGCCGTTGCGGCGAAGCCACAGACGTTCAGCCTCCTCGAGGTCAACACGTCGTTCGTCGGTTCCGGCGGCTTCGATGCGTTCGGGAACACCCCGCCGAAGGTCGGGCAGGGGTTCGTCGTCGCGAGTGACTACTACAAGTGGAACGGGACCAAGCGCGGCGCCCGGGCCGGATCGCTGAACGTGGTCTGCACGTTCGTGGACATGGGCAAGACGATCTGCACGGCCGCCGCCTCCCTTACGGGAGGGAGGATCACCGCGGCCGGGCTGATCCCGGACAGCGTGAAGTTCCAGCTTCCGATCGTCGGCGGCACCGGCAGCTACACCGGGGCCAAGGGCTACGTCGAGGTCACGAACAACCTCGGCGGCCCGGACACGAACAAGTCGAACGACAAGTTCGTCATCACCGGCTAGAGAGAACAGCACCGGGCGCCCAGGGGGTGGGCGCCGGTGCTATCGGGGGGGGGGCAGAAGTGATGTAGAGGTATCTAACGAGTAGAGGTACTGACATCACTGAGCTCGTGCGAGCCGCGGCCCTCGCCGGCCGCAGCTCGAAGGCGGTTTACTTGGACGCTTCGTCGAACGTGGCGGCGAGTGCTGCCGCCTGTCCGCGCAGGGCCTCGAAGAGGTCGCCCTGGCGGGAGAGCTCCGACTCGAGCTCACTTCTTCGACTCGAGGTCACGAATCTTCGACTCGAGCTCACGAATCTTCGACTCGAGGTCACGAATCGTCTCGGCGTCGCGCCCGTGCTGATCCTCGGCGTTCGCGAGAGCCGTGTGCTGCTCGGTCAGCTGTGTGCGCAGGAGCGGCAGAACCTCGTCGAGCATCTGCTCGAGCTCGTCCAGCCGGTTGGCTGCCTCGAGCCCCGTGCCGGTCGATTCCTGTCGCGCCTCGATCGGCTCATCGGAGCTGACGGGCTCGACCTCGACGTGCTCGACGGAGTCGACTGCGGCTCCGTTGCCCGCCGTGTCCTCGACCGTCGAATAGCCGTAGTGGCTGCTCAGCTCGGAGTCTCTTCGTCGAGGTGCGGGCCGCCGGTCAGCTGGTCGAACGTGGAGCGGGAGACGACGATATAGGCGGCTTCGCCGAGCTCACGCGAGACCTGAGCGAACAGCTCCGCGTGCGGCTCGACGATCGCCATCACGATCGTGTTCCCGTCGTAGGCGATCGGCGCGGCGCCCATCCGGGCGGCGTCCTCGCGGGAGATGCGCAGCGCGGCGACCTCGTCGACCTCGAAATCATCGGCTTCGAGGTACTGCAGCTGCCACTGCTCCGCGAGCAGCTTCCCGAGCTGGCTCTCGGAGGCGACGCCCTTGCGGACGAGGACCTTGCCGAGCGGCTCTCCTGTTTTTTGCCCTTCCTTGATCGCGTCCTTGATATCGCGGTCGGTCGCGACGCCGTTCTTTACTAGAAGACTTCCGAGTGATTCACGCATGCTTCTTTTTCGGCAGCTTGCCGCCGATCTTGAGTCCGGATTTCGTCTGCTCTCGTCGACGCGACAGGCCCCACGGCGCTGGGTGGCTGGGCGCCGCCGGGCGCAAGGCACGACGGCCCCGGCGGCGGTGTAAAGTCGGCCGCCAGTGGCCCTGCAGGAACGCAGCGAGCTCGAGCGGATCGGCCGGGCGCGAGAGCAGTACGTCGCCCGCGGCGTCTCGACGCCCTCGCTCGTCGTCTCCCGCGCCGAGGGCGCGCTCGTCTGGGACGCGGACGGCCGCGAGTACCTCGACTTCGCCGGCGGCATCGGCTGCCTCAACCTCGGGCACGGGCACGCGGCGATCCGGGAGGCGGTTCACGAGCAGGTCGACCGCTACCTCCATCAGTGCTTCATGGTCGGGACGTACGAGCCCTACGTGGAGGTCTGCCGGCGCCTCGCCGAGCTCTCGCCCTGCCGCGGCGAGCAGCAGAAGTCGATCCTGCTGAACAGCGGCGCCGAGGCGGTCGAGAACGCCGTCAAGATCGCCCGCAACGCGACCGGGCGCCCGGCGGTGATCGTCTTCGACCGCGGCTTCCACGGCCGGACGCTGCTGACGCTGACGATGACCGAGAAGGTCGTCTACAAGGCCGGCTTCGGGCCGTTCGCGCCCGAGGTCTACCGCGTCGCCGCCCCCTACGAGTTCCGCGGGATCACGACCGACGACGCGATCGCTGCACTCGAGCGGCTGCTGAAAGCGGAGGTCGACCCGGCCGCCGTCGCGTGCGCGGTGCTCGAGCCCGTGCAGGGCGAAGGCGGGTTCATCCCGATGCCGCCCGACTACCTCCGGCGCCTCCGCGAGCTGCTCGACTCCCACGGGATCCTCTGGGTCGACGACGAGGTGCAGTCCGGCGCCGGCCGCACCGGCGAGCTCTGGGCGCTCGACCACTACGACGTCGAGCCCGACCTGCTCGTCGCCGGCAAGTCGCTCGGCGGCGGCCTCCCGCTCGCCTCCGTCACCGGCCGCGCCGAGCTGATGGACGCGCCGAGCCCCGGCGGCCTCGGCGGCACCTTCGGCGGCAACCCCGCCGCGTGCGCTGCCGCCAACGTCACGCTCGACCTCCTGCCCGGCCTCATGCCGCGGGCCCGCGAGATCGGCGAGGCCGTCCGCGCGCGGCTCGAGCGGATCGCCCCCGAGGGCGCCGACGTCCGCGGCCTCGGCCCGATGCTCGCGCTCGAGCTCGCCGAGCAGAGCCCGGCCCGCGCCGGCGCGGTGCTCGCCGCTGCGCGCGACCGGGGCCTGATCCTCCTCACCTGCGGCCTCTACGGGAACGTCATCCGTCTGCACGTGCCCTTCGTCGTCTCCGACGACGAGCTCGAGCGCGGCCTGGCGATCCTGGAGCAAGCGATTGGCGACAGCGGCGGCGCCTGAGGTCAGTGCCGGAATCGCCGACGTCGAGGTCGCAGGTCGCACCGAGGAGTAGCGCCCATTGAAACCAGCGGCACGGAGTGGGATGATCGCCGCTGAGGGTGTAACTCCGGAGGAGGGTTAATGAAACTGAGATGGGCTATCCCCGCCGCTGCGGCGGTTGCCTTGCTGATGAGCTCGGTGACGCTGGCAGGGCGCTCATCGACTCACCGCGTCGCCGGCGCGCAGACGTTCACCGTGAACGTCGACGGGCATCCGGCCGGCGCGAACGAGTCGTTCCTGGCGTACTTCCCGCACTCGATCACGGTGCACGCCGGAGACACGGTCGTGTTCCACTCGCTCGGGGTGGGCGAACCGCACACGGTCACGCTCGGCACGCTGGCGAACAACGCCGTCCTGACCTACCGTCACCTGACGCCCGCACAGCAGCAGGCGAACACGCCGCCGCCCGAGATGCTGGCGGCCGACGCGGCGGTGCCGAATCTCTTCCCGCAGGGCCCGGGCGACGCGACCCAGTCGGTCGCGAATCCGTGCTACATGCCGAGCGGGAACCCCGGCACGAACGTCTGTCCGAGGTCGCAGTTCGAGCAGCCCGTCTTCGACGGGACGCAGTCCTACTACAACAGCGGCTGGCTCAACTCGGGGCAGAAGTGGAGCGTCCACCTGTCCAGCACGACGTCGGTGGGGACGTATCGCTTCATGTGCGCGCTCCACCGCGAGGAGCATGGGCGGGAAGATCACGGTCGCGCCTGCGAGCAAGACGATCATGAGCCCGGCCGAGCAGTACGCACTCGGCGTGAACCAGCTCGCGAAGGCGGCCAAGCCGCTCGAGCCCGCTCTGGCCGCGCTGCGGCAGGGTCAGCCGCCGATCCCGAACCTGAAGCTGCCGGGCGAGAACCCGGTCCTGGCCGGCTCGGGCGCTCCGAACTCGGACGGGTCGATCGACGAGTTCGGGCTGAAGACGGAGAAGATCCCGGTCGGCGGCTCGGTGACCTGGTGGATGATCGGCCCGCACTCGGTCACGTTCAACTCCGACAAGACGAACAACGACATCCGCGCGGTTGCGCCGGACGGCACGGTTCACTTCAATCCGCCGGCGCTCGCCCCTGCGGGCGGGCCGGGCGAGCCGCCGCCCTCCAACGGCGGGCCCAAGTCGGGGATCCACTTCAAGCTCGTCGCGTCGTCGACCTGGAACGGCTCCGGGTTCCACAGCTCGGGTGTCTTCCAGAACTCGTTCGGCCCACCGGTGATCGAGGGCTACAAGCTCACGTTCACGAAGGCGGGCACCTATCACTACATCTGCACGGTGCACGACAACATGAAGGGCACGGTGGTGGTCGGGGGCGGCTAGCCCCGGTAGAGTCGCGCCGGTGAGCGCGACGATGGATGTTCTCAACCCGGCGACCGAGGAGGTCATCGGGACGGTGCCGGACTGCGGCGTCGACGAGGTCGACGCCGCAGTCGCCGCCGCCAAGGCGGCGCTGCCGGACTGGCTCGACACGACGCCGGGCGAGCGCGCCGAGGCGCTGCTCGCGCTCGCGCAGGTGATGGAGGACAACGCCGAGGAGCTCGCCGGGATCGAGTCGGCGAACGTCGGCAAGCCGCTCTCCTACGCGCGCGACGAGATCCCGGTGTGCGTCGACAACCTGCGCTTCTTCGCGGGCGCGGCACGCCTGCTCGAGGGCAAGAGCACGGGCGAGTACATGCGCGGCTACACCTCGATGATCCGCCGCGAGCCGCTCGGGGTCGTCGCCGGGATCGCGCCGTGGAACTACCCGCTGATGATGGCCGTCTGGAAGCTCGCTCCCGCGCTCGCCGCCGGGAACACGCAGGTGCTGAAGCCGTCCGAGCAGACGCCGCTCTCGCTGCTTCGCTTCGCCGAGCTCGCCGCCGACGTGCTGCCCGCGGGCGTTCTGAACGTCGTCACCGGCGACGGGGTCCCGGCCGGCGAGCGGCTCGTCACGCACCCGGACGTTCGGCTCGTCTCGCTGACCGGCGACGTCGAGACGGGGAAGATCATCGCGCGCACCGCCGCCGACACGCTGAAGCGCGTCCATCTCGAGCTCGGCGGCAAGGCGCCCGTCGTCGTCTTCGACGACGCCGACCCGGCCGCCGTCGCCGAGGGGATCAAGATCGCCGGCTACTGGAACTCCGGCCAGGACTGCACGGCCGCCTCGCGGGTCGTCGCCGGGCCGAAGATCTACGACGCGCTGATCGAGGCGCTCGTCCCGGCCGTCGAGTCGCTGCAGGTCGGCGATCCGGCGAACGGCGCGGAGATCGACATGGGCCCGGTGATCTCGAAGTCGCAGCAGGAGCGCGTGTTCGGCTTCCTCGAGCGCGCGAAGGGCGCGACGGTGCTGACCGGCGGCGACTCCCCGTCGCCGCGCGGCTTCTTCGTCTCGCCGACCGTGATCGCCGACGTCGGCCAGCGCGACGAGATCGTCCAGCGCGAGGTGTTCGGCCCGGTCGTGACGGTGCAGCGGTTCGCCGACGACGCCGAGGCGCTCGCCTGGGCGAACGACGTCCCGTACGGCCTCGCCGCGTCGGTGTGGACGCGCGACGTCGGCCGGGCGCTGTCGGCGGCGCGGGCGCTGCAGTTCGGGACGGTCTGGATCAACGACCACATCCCGCTCGTCTCCGAGATGCCGCACGGCGGGTACAAGGGCTCCGGGTACGGCAAGGATCTCTCGATGTACTCGCTCGAGGACTACACGCAGATCAAGCACGTCATGGCGAAGCTCGACTGAGGGCAGGCCGTGCCGCAAGCGCTCATCTTCGATCTCGACGGAACGCTCGTCGACACCGTCTATGCGCACGTGTTCGCGTGGCAGCGCGCGCTCGCGGAGGAGGGCATGCCGATCGACGGCTGGCGGATCCACCGCCGGATCGGGATGAGCGGCGGGCTCTTCACCCGCGCCGTCGCCCGCGAGGTCGGGCGGGACCTCTCGCCCGAGGAGACGCACGCGATCCAGGCCCGGCACGCGCGGATCTTCAAGGAGCTCCTGCCGGAGCGCCGCCCGCTACCCGGCGCGGTCGAGCTGCTCGCCGACCTGCGGCGGCGCGGGATCATCCACGGCATCGCGACCTCCGGCAGCCGCCCCGAGATCGACTCGTCGCTCGCCGCGCTCGGCGTTCCCGACGACATGGTCGTGATCGACCGCACGGCGGTCGCGCGCGCGAAGCCCGAGCCCGACCTGTTCCTCGCGGCCGCCGCGGCGCTCGAGCTGCATCCCGACGAGTGCTACGTCGTCGGCGACGCCGTCTGGGATCTCCTCGCCGCCCGCCGCGCGAAGATGCTCTCGATCGGCCTCCTGAGCGGCGGCTACGGCACCGACGAGCTCCTCGCGGCCGGCGCCTTCCGCGTCTATGCCGACGCCGCCGAGCTCCACCGCTCGCTCGACGAGCTCGGCTTCGACGCCTGAGCTCGCCGACTCCGTCATCTGGTGGCCGGGTTCTGGCCTCCGATGATGGTGAGCTGGTAGCTGTTCGGGCCGGTGCTGATCGACTGGTTCATCGGCGCGAGATAGGTCACGCGGTTCACCGCGTCGGGCGAGAACTGCACCGTCGAGTCCTTCCCGACCGTGAGATTCTCGAGCTGTTTCACCTTCCCCGGGAAGAAGAACGCGCCCTCCTGCTGGTCGTACCAGGTCACGAGATCGGTGTGCGCGAATCCGGCCTCCTCGAGGGCGCTGAAGACTGACCGCATGAGGGCGGGACCGAGGCTGCGGCCGAAGAGGTCGGTCACGTAGACAAGATCGATATCACCCGTGATCGGGCACAGCACGGTGCCGAGAGCCTCCCTGCAGAGCTTGGGGATCTTCTTCCCGAGCTTCGGGTACGCCGCGTACTGGACGTTCTCCTCGAAGGGCTCGTAGAGCGTCCCGAGCACGGTGTGACCGTCCGCGGAGGTGATCGGTGTCTCGACGAGCTGGAAGCGGCGCCACCGTGAGACGGAGGTCGATGCCGCGATGTCGCCGCTCTCGTTCGCGTTGAAGCCGGCGTTCACCCAGCCTTCCGTCTCCGGGCAGGTGGAACATGCGCGTCGTTTTGTAGTCGCGAGCTTCTTCAGCTTCGCAAGGTCGGCGTCGTTCTCATGGATCCGGTCTGCGAGGCGAGCGAGCGCCTCTGCTTCCTCGGCGGCCGGAAGGCCGGCAGCCTTGATCTCGTTGATCGCCTGGGATGTTCCCGCGGCCGTGAAGCTTCGAGAGCCCAGGAGGCCCTGCCGGATCGAGCCCATCCGGAGGTACAGGCGGTCGATGGCGCTCACGGTCTTCTGATGGAAGTTCGAGTTCTTCCAGACGGCCCCCAGCTGCTCGAGCTGGATCGAGATCGCCTGCCGGGAGCGGGCTCCGATCAGCACGCCGAACTTCTTGGAGATCGAGTTCAACTTGTCGACCACCGGCTTCGGGAAGCCCCACACGTTGGCGAGCTCGGGGAGCTTCAGCACCCGGGAGGCCGCAACCCCTCGGCTCGAGGTCAGCACCTCGGGTGCGGAGGTCGACGCCTTGGCGGCGGCTTGGAGCTCGGTCGAGCTCGCGACGAGCTGAGTACCGGCCCCTTCGAGGAAGAGCTGGAGCCAGATCGCATTGAGCTCTCCGGCGCCCCGACCTGCGAGGCCGGCGAACTCGGTCCAGACCTGGTCGGCGTCGCCCGACTCGACGGCCGCAAGGAATTTTCCGAACCATTGCTTCCCGGCGGCCTCGATCTCGTCCCCGAGCTTTGCATAGGCGGCGTTCGGGAGTCTCGCGGCGACCTGCGCCGCGAAGTCGTAAACCGCCTGCTTCTGCGCCGGGGTCGCTGTCTGCATGAAGTTCACGAGCAGCCGCCCCGTCGCCATGATCTCGGCGTTCGCTTGGCCGACGGCGTTCGCCGCTTCGATCGGGTCGTAGATCCCGAAGCCAAGAAGGGCCTTGCGATAGTGCTCCGGCGTTCCGAGGCTTCTCGCCAGCGCTGCGAGACCGAGCGCGGTGTTCGCGTAGAAGTCGAACGATGTCTTCGCGTAGAGGCCGAAGAACTCGAGCCCCCCGGCGGTCACCGCTTTCGGTGCAGGCGGGGGGACCAGATCGACATGCACGACAAAGCTCGTCGATCCAGCCGGGATGTCCGTCTGGGCGGCAGTCAAGGCGTTGCCCGCGCCGACCATGCCCCCGCCGGGTTCGAGCTCGCACGTCGCGTCGGGCGCCGCCAGGAACGCCTTGACCGGAACGTCGATCGAGCCCTGAGCCGTCCCCATCAGCCCCGTGACCACTGCCATGCCGAGAGGCAGGGATTGGCCCGGCTTGAGCAGGCCGGCGAACGGCGGCTCCGCGGAGTTCACGTTGTACGTCGCGACGTCCTGCAGGCCGACGCTGGCCGCGTTCCCGTCGGCCTGGGCAGCGAGAGGCGCGATGCAGAGCGACTTCGTCGAGCTGAGGTTCTTGATGTGCCCTCCGACATACCAGGACTGGCCGGCCTTGATCCAATCCGCGCCGTTTCGCTGCGAGATGTTGTCCCTGTGGAGGTCCGTGCTGAAAGCGAGTAGCGGCGCAGTGGCTTCGAACCTCCCGCCGATACCCACTACCCGGCCGGGGCTCCCGTGTGAATCGTCGTAGAGCGCAAGTGCCCGGAACTGGTATTCACCGTCACCGGTGACCTTGAGCGTGAAGCTCCGCGAGGCGTGCGCGCGCGGCGGAAACGACCCGGTGAACTTGACCGGCACGGACCCGGGCGGGAGGCGCACGGGGTCGAGCCGCTGCGTCAGGTCGACCGGCTCCGCGCCGAGCGTCAGGAGCTGGACGTGGCTCAACGTCTCCTTGGAGGTGTTCGTGACGCTTACCTTGACCGTCACCTGGCCCGGCTCGAGCAAGGAGTTCTTGCCGAGCTTCAACGCCACCTGCTTCGGTGTCGTCTCGAAAGAGACGGCGAGCAGCTGCCCCGCGACCGTCAGCGCCGCGGAGCCGGAGCCGCGAACCTTCTTACCGGCGCTCGACGTCCCCGCGGCCACCGCGCTCAGCGTCACCGGGCCGGCGCTCACCCCGGCCAGCTTGAAGACGAAGCTGCGTGACGCTCCCTTGGCGAGCGCGAACCCGGCGAGCCCGGAGGGAGAGGAGCTGATCTTCGCGCGATTGGACGAGACCTCGAGCCCCTTGCCGAGCGAGATCCCGGAGACGGCCTCTCCGACCGCCGTCACCTTGACGGTGGCGTCTGTCTCCGAGCCGATGCCGAGCGGCTTCCCGCCGACCGCGGTGCTGACGGTGACCGCAAGCGACCCTTGCGGCGTCTTCTGCACCGGGCCCGGCACGAGGTGGATGGTCGCTGTGGCGCTCCAGGTTCCGACCGGGTTCCAGCCGAGGTGGCTTGCCTGGTAACCGGTGCCGGTCACCGTCGCGGTCACGAAGGGATGTCGTCCCGCCGATCGCTGCCAGCCGAACGAGTAGTCCTGGCTTGTCGTCTCCGACAGGCAGTCGGACGAGGTGGAGGAGGTGCACCAGAGGCCGCTGTCGGTGGAGGACGGCGCGACGGTGGGTGACCCTTGCCACCGCACCTGATCGACCGTGAAGCACGTGCCGGACTCGGTCTGATGCGGAGCGGCTTGGCAGGTGCCGTAGCCCGAGACGCTAACGGTGAGCTTGAAAGGCGCACCGCAGAACCCGGTGCCGCAGGAATGTCCGCCGACCGAGGCCGGGGCGCTCAAGGTGGCTTTGATTCCTCCGATCGGGCCGCTCGCCGCTCCGCCCGAGGCGAGCGCCCCACCGCCGCCGCCGAGTACCGCCGCGCATGCGAACGCGGCCGCGAGCCAGCCCGTGACGAGCCTCGCTCGACCCCTTTCGGGATGCCGCGAACGCGCCGATCTGGCCCCGGGAGACGCGCCGCTCGAACCCACGAACGCAGCGTAGGGACGTGCCGGGCACGTGTCCATTGGCATTTCTGCCAGTCTTCAGCGCCCATGCGCGCCGCGACCCAGACGCAGACCGGACGCCCCCGGCCCGCTTCGGCCTGATGGCCGGAGTCCGGCGCGCCCGCGAGCTGCTCGACGCGATAGACAGCTGCCACTCGTGCCGTGACCTCGCGGCGTGGCCCGGCGTCGTGCTCGCCGAGCTGCGGCGGCTCATCCCGTGCGAGACGGCGGCGTTCAACGACATCGACCCGGTCGCCGGGCGTCTGGTCGTGGTGCTTGATCCCCCCGCTGTCGTACCGCCGGACCTGGCGGAGACGTGGGCGCGGCACGGGCTGGAGAACCCCGGCTACCGGCGGGTGGTGGAGAACGGCGAGGTCGGGCCGTTCCGGCTCTCGGACTCGCTCTCCCAACGGGAGCTGAAGGCGACCGCGCTCTACCGGACGATGTACGGGCCGATGGGCATCCGCTACCAGGTCGCTACGGCCCTCGAGGCCCCTGCGCCGCAGATCACCGCGGTCGCGCTCATGCGGGAAAGCCGCGACTTCACAAACAGCGAGCTGGAGCTGCTTCGACTCGTTCGACCACACCTCGTTCGCTCCTACGACACGGCGCGCACCATCGCGGGCATCGAGCGGAGCCGCGCTGCAGTCGACGGCGCCGCCGACCGTGCCGGGGTCAGCGCGATCATGCTCGACCGGGACGGCGTCGTGATCCACATGACACCCGCCGCGGCCGCGATCGTCGAGACGGCATCTCGGCAAGACCGCGAAGAGCGGCAGGCTGCCGGGCGCGCTGGGCCTGTGGGTCGCCCAGGCCCTGACGATCGGCACACCGAGGATCGAGACGCTCTCGACGGCCGCCGGCACGATTAGGGTCTCGATCATCGCCGGACGGACGGAGACTGCGCTGCTCGTCGAGGAGCGCACGGACGACGTCGCCTCCGAGCTCTCCGAGCGGCAGCGCCAGGTCCTCGAGGCCATCTCCGGCGGCGTGACGAACGCCGAAGCCGCGGTGCTCCTCCACGTCACGCCGAGCACGATCGCGCGGCATCTCGAGGCGATCTACACCAAGCTCGGCGTCCGGAACCGCGGGGAGGCGCTCGCCCGCTACGACGGGAGCAGGAGGAGACCCACGGCTCAATAGGGAAGCGAATACGTCGACGCGGTTCGCGGCGGTCTTGACGAGCGCCTGAGACACCTCGGGCTCGAGTGAAGCTGCCTCGACACGACGATCCCGATCGACGCAAGTGGCGCAAGTCACAGGCGCTCCCGGGCCCGTGACCTGCACCACTATCCGGTGCGCCTAACCTGCGTTGTACGGCGTCACGAGCGGGTTCGTGCTCGCGAACAGGCCGGTCGGGTTCGGGTACCAGAGCCAGACGTGCATCGTCACCAGGTTCGGGTGCCAGAAGTTGAAGGCTGCACCGGTGCCCGGGGCCTTGGCGGGGCACTTGCTCTGCGCCGCGGCCGGGTAGAACGTCCCGTCCTTGTAGTGGCAACCCGCGCCGAACGCGCCGTAGGTTGCGCCGGGGAGCGGGGCCTTCGCAGGCTTCGCGGTGAAGACCCACTCGATCGCGCCGAGCGTCCAGGCCGAGCCCTGATGCTCGTACACGAGGATCGGCGGCTTGCGGATGTCGAAGCCCTTCACGTTGGGGTTCATGTAGTGGTACCCCATCGTCGGGATCATCTTGGTGATGATCCCGTAGCCGTTCGCCTTCGCCAGGGCCAGGTTGTTGGCGTACTTGGCGGTGGCCGCGCGGGCGGCTGCGAGCTGGTTCTCGAGCACCGTCGCGGTGCCCGCGCTCGCCGTCGTCCGGGCGGGCGCGCTTGCTGCGGTTCCGGCCGCGATCGCCCAGACGGCGACGGCCGACATGACTGCGAGGGCTGCGCCCATCGCCGCTCTGTTCTTGATGATCTTGCTCCTCATTGCGTCCCTCCTCACTCGTTCGTCTGTCTGATCGACGGTACGAGCGGAGGGCCCGCAGGGGCATCGGCAAAGGTCACCCAGGTTATGCGGGGGCGCTACCCATCTTGGCCGGAGCGGGCCAGGATCCCCTGAGCTCGCGCGGCCTCGGCGGCATCGGTGCGGGAGCGGACGCCGAGCTTGCGGAGGATCGACGCGACGTGGTGGTCGACCGTCTTCGTCGACAGATAGAGGCGGTCTGCGATCTCGGCGTTACGGAGGCCGTCGGCCACGAGCGCCAGCACCTCGACCTCGCGCGCGGTCAGTCCCGCCGCGTTGCTGCGCGTCGCCGGGCGCGGCCCGCGCGGGAGGCCGCGGGCGCCGCCGTCGCGGAGCCGGCGCGCGACGATCGCCGCGGCCGCGCGGGCGTCGAGCTCCTGGAGCACGTCGAGCGCGTCCCGCATCGCCGTCTCGTCGCCGGAGTTGACGAGCGCGATCGCCGCGTCGTACCGGCAGCCGAAGCTGTCCCAGAGCGCTGCGGCTCCTCGCCAGTCGCCACGCGAGCTCGAGCGCGTACGGCTCGTCGACCACGGGCAGCTCGCCGTCGTCGAGGCCTGCCATCCGCCGCCAGCGCGCAAGCTCGCCGATCAGCCGTCCGTGGCGCCGGTGCAGCGCGAGCGCGAACGCCGAGTCGGTCGCCGCCTCGATCTCGTCCGCCCGCCCGGCGAGCCAGAGCGCCTCGGCGCGGGCCGCAGCAACCGGGCCGATCCGCGGCAGCTCACCGCTCGCCTCCGCCAGTGCCTGCGCCTCGTCGAGCAGCGACCACGGGTCCGGGTCGCCGCGCCGCGACCGCAGGAGCGCGAGCGTGGTCAGCGCGAGGATCGTGGGAGTCGTCGAGGCGCGGCGCGCGCGCAGGACGCCGTCCGCGCAGTCGGCGGCGCTCGCCCAGCGCCCTTGCTCGAGCTCGGCCACCGTCATGTACGTGAGGTGGTAGAGACCGTGAAGCTCGAAGCCGCGCTCGTTGCAGAGGCGGATCGCGGCCCTCAGAACGGCTTCCGCTTCCGGGTACATCCGCGCTGCGAGCAAGGTGCGGGCGCGCCCGTGGTCGATCCACGCCGGCGCTTCGTCGAGGTTGTGCTCGACGGCGAGGTCGACTGCCCGGTCGAGCCTGTCGAAGCCGGGGCCGACGCGGGCGAGAGCCTCGGATTCGCCGAGCTGCATGAGCGCGGAGGCCATCAGCTCGTAGTCGCCGAACTCCTCGCCCGCGTCGAGCGCGAGCGCGGCCCACTTCGCGGTGGTCTCGTGGTCGCACGAGGTGCGCCCGAGATAAGCGAGGTTGCAGTAGGCGCCGCCGAGCTCGCGGCTCGGCCCGAGCGGCTCGAGCAGCTCGACGGCGTGCACGCCGGCCTCGAGCGATTCGGCGACGTGGCCGGGGCACCAGAGGTAGTTCGAGAGAATCCGAAACGCGCGGCCCTCGGCGTAACGGTCACCCGCTGCCCGATAGCAGTCGATCGCCTCGCGGAGCGCAGCGAGCGCCTCGGGGTTCTGGTCGGTGATGTAACACGAGTACGCGCGTCGCTCGAGCAGATCGCCGCGTTCCCCCGGCGGTATGTTCGCGTCGGCCCGCAGCGCCCGTGCGAACTGATCCGCGGCTTCGCGATGCGCCCCCGCTTCCGCGGCCCTGTCCCCGGCGACCGGCGCGTAGCGCAGGACGGCAGCGTCGTCCCCGGCGGCCTCGGCGTGGTGCGCAAGTCTCGCGGGATCGGCGATCTCGCCGCCCAACGACTCGAGCGCCGCGAGGACGACCCTGTTCAGCTCGGTGCGGCGGTGAGCCGGGATCGAGCTCTCGATCGCGAGCCGTGCGAGCTCGTGGCGGAAGAACACGTCTCCGCCGTCGGCGAGCAGCATCCCGGAGGAGAGGCATTCCTCGAGCGCGTCGATCCCGTTCGGGACGACTGCCTCGAGGATCGCGTGCTCGGCGTGGGGTGGGACGATCGCGACGGCTTCGAGGAGCTCGGTCGCTTCGGGGCTCAGCCTGGCGGCGCGCGCGAGCACGGCGTCCCGGGCGGTGTCCGGCACCTCCGCGCCCTCCGCCGCGAGCACCTCGGTGACGAAGAAGGCGTTGCCGTTCGTCTTGCGGTAGAGGTCGTCTGCGTCGACGCCGTGAGGCGCGGCGAGCGCGGCGACTGCTTCGGGCGAGAGCGGCTCGACGGCGAGCCGGGTCGTGCGGTCGCCGTGGTTCAGCTCGCCGAGGGCGCGGCGGAGCGGGTGCCGCCGGTCGAGCTCGTCGTCGCGGTAGGTCGCGACGATCAGCACGGGGAGCGTCTCGACGCGGCGCGCGACGATGCGCAGCACGTCGAGGGTCGCCTCGTCGGCCCAGTGGACGTCCTCGATCAGCACGACGGAAGGCGGCTCCTTCCAGCTCGCGCATGAGGGCGGCGGCAACCTCGTACGGCTTGACCCCTCCGGTTGCCGCCTGCTCGAGCTCGCCGCCGGTGGTGTGGGCGATGTCGAGGAACGGCCCGAGCGGCCGGGGCGTGTACAGCGGGTCGCAGGTCCCCCGAAGGACGCGGACGGGCGCGGCATCGTCGGTGAAGCGGCGCACGAGCGCGGTCTTGCCGACGCCTGCCTCGCCGCGCACGAGCACGAGCCGGCCGTGTCCGGTGGCGCCGACGTCCTCGAGCAGGCCGGCGAGCGCCGCGAGCGCGCTTCCGCGCTCGAGCAGCTCGGTTCCCCGCTCGCCGGGCTGGGAGCGGGGCATTGCCTCGGCCCCCGTGATCACGAAGGCAATGATCGCTGCGCGCGCGGGCCGGTTCAAGTGCTGAGGCCAAGATCGGTAGCGCGCAAGCCCAATCTGGGTGGTCCGGCCGTTGCGATCCCGGCCGGGCTCGGCCTACCGTTGGACGGCCCTCGCGTAGCGAAAGGAGACGAAATGCCGCGGTACCTGGTCGAGCGAACCTTCCCGGACGGCCTCCAGATCCCCGTCGACGACGTGGGGGCAGAGATCTGTCTCGGAGTGGTCGACCGCAACACCGACGACGGCGTGACCTGGGTTCACTCGTACGTGAGTGACGACCAGCGGAAGACGTTCTGCGTCTACGACGCCCCGACTCCCGAGGCGATCCGCCGCACGGCGCAACGCAACGAGCTGCCGGTCGACCGCATCACCAAGGTGAGCGTCCTCGACCCGTACTTCTACCGCCCCGCGGGCTGAGCCGACCTTCGGGCCCCGGCCGCGCGTTCTTTCCCTTCTTGCGCGCGCCGGGGCCGAAGAGCTGGGGACAGTCCCCAGACATGCCGCCCCGAGACATGTCCAGGCGCCGTCCTTTGACCGCCCCCGAAGGACAAGGCTTTCGAGACATGTCTGGGGACTGTCCCCACGAACTGGCTGCACCGCGTGCTGTTTCTCTACCGTGCCCCAACGGCCACGGCCGTCCGAGACGCGTCTGGGGACAGTCCCCCGCCGTGCCTGTCGGGACATGTCTGGGGACTGTCCCCCGCGGGGACCGCGCCGCCCGGCAAGAGGCCGCCACCTCGACTAGGTTTCTGCCCCATGACCTCAGGGCGATCTCAGGCAGCTCGCCCAGGACCATCTCTGGCTCCACTTCACGCGGATGGGCGGGTACGAGGCGCCGATCATCGTCCGCGGTGAGGGCTGCTACCTCGAGGACAGCGACGGGAACCGCTACCTCGACGCGCTCGCGGGGCTGTTCACCGTCCAGATCGGCTACTCGCACGGCGAAGAGGTCGGACAGGCCGCGCTCGAGCAGATGCGCGAGCTGCCGTTCTACACCAACTGGAGCTATGCGCACCCGCGCGCGATCGAGCTCGCCGCCGAGCTCGCAGCGCTCGCCCCGGGCGACCTGAACCGCGTCTTCTTCGTCTCCGGCGGCTCCGAGGCGGTAGAGGCCGCGTGGAAGCTCGCCCGCTCCTACCACGCCGCCCGCGGCGAGCGCCGGTGGAAGGCCGTCTCCCGCCGGCTCGCCTATCACGGCACCACGATGGGCGCGCTCTCGATCAACGGCGTCCCCGCGCTGCGCACCCCATTCGAGCCGCTCGTCCCGGACGTGATCCACGTCCGCAACACGAACCGCTACCACCGCCCTCCGACCGAGACCGAGGAGGAGTTCACCGCATTCCTGCTCGACGAGCTCGACTCGGCGATCGTCCAGGCCGGCCCCGAGACCGTCGCGATGGTGATCATGGAGCCCGTCCAGAACTCCGGCGGCGCGTTCACGCCGCCCGCGGGCTACTTCCAGGGCGTCCGCGCGATCTGCGACCGCTACGGCATCCTGCTCGTCGCCGACGAGGTGATCACCGGCTTCGGCCGCATCGGCGCGTGGTTCGCCTCCGACCGCTACGACATCCGCCCGGACATCATCCTCACCGCGAAGGGCCTCTCGTCCGCCTACGCCGCGATCGGCGCGGTCATCGCCTCCGACGCCGTCGCCGCCCCGTTCCTCGAGGAAGGGCAGGCGTTCATGCACGGCATCACCTTCGGCGGGCACCCGGTCCAGTCGGCGATCGCCCTCGCGAACATCGAGATCATGCGCCGCGAGCGCATCGTCGAGAACGTCGCCGCGAACGAAGCCGCGTTCCGAGCCACCCTCGCCCCGCTGCTCGAGCTGCCGATCGCCGGCGACCTGAGGGGCGCGGGCTACTTCTACGCGATCGAGCTCGTAAAGGACAAGGAGACCCGCGAGACCTTCGACGCCGAGGAGTCGGAGTCGCTTCTCCGAGGCTTCATCTCGAACCGCCTCCTCGAGAAGGGCCTGATCTGCCGCGCCGATGACCGCGGCGACCCGGTGATCCAGATCTCGCCGCCGCTGATCGCAGGCCAGGCGGAGTTCGACAAGATCGCCGGTATCCTGGGTGACGTCATGACGGAGGCGTGGGACCGCCTCGGGTGAGCGGGACTCCCCGAATGAGTGAGTATCCCTCGTTCGAGTGACAACCGAATCGGCGGCCCCTGTCGAAGACATAATCGTATGAATCCGCTCGAAATCCAAGTTTGCGTATTGGGCGACAACCGCGTAGCCTTCGCCAAGGGAACGAGTGCCCTTTGGGGAGGCCAAATGGGCGGGGGAGAACTGGGGTTGCGGTCATGAGCGCCACTGCACGTAGGAAGTCCGGCAGTAAGAGGTGGGAGACCGTGGCCCCGCCTGTGCTCCCGGACGCGGGCAGGCCCGCCGAGCCGAAGGAGCCGAAGGCGAAGGAAGTCGTCGAGGCGACGACTCCGCCGTCGCCGATCCCAACGCGGAGACGCTCAAGCGGCGCCTGGTGCGGCTGGCGCTCGACGTTCACGACGGCCCGATGCAGAACCTCGCCGTCATCGGCTTCAGCCTCGGCGATCTCCGCCGGCGCATCCAGATCCTCGTTCCCGAGGAGCACAAGACGAAGATCGACAGCGGCATGGATCAGATCAGCGAGGAGCTGATCCGGGTCGAGTCGGAGCTTCGCGCGCTGATCGGCGCGCTCGAGCACAACGGGCGCGACTCGATCCCGGTGATCGACGCGATCGAGCAGGAGATCCGCGACTTCGAGAAGCGCTCCGTCGTCACGGTCGCGCTCACCTACGACGGCGACATCCGCACCGAGACCGACTCGCAGCGGATCGCGCTCCAGTCCGTCACCCGCGCCGCGCTCGCGAATGTCGCCAAGCATGCCGCGGCAACCAAGGTGACGATCGAGCTCCACGGCGACGGCGAGTCGATCACGCTCGTGATCGAGGACGACGGCCGCGGCTTCAAGGCAAGCAGCCCTCCGAAGCGCGGACGCTTCGGTCTCGTCGGGATGCGCGAGCGCGTCGAGTTGCTCGGAGGCGAGTTCGAGGTCGTGAGCAGGCCGGGCGGCCCGACGCGGATCACGGCGCGTCTGCAGACCTGGCGCCCGCCGACGCTGCTGCTTAGCCTGGTCGCGCCTGCGAGAGTGTCCGGCATGTCTGCCGGGCGCATATGGCTGGTCGCCGGCCCCGTTGCCGCCCTGCTGGCGGTCGCGACGTTCATCCACCTCGGCCACGGCTGGAACGCGTTCGCCTGGGCGCTCGTTCAGGTCGTGCTGGTCGCGCTCGCGGCCAAGGACGTCGAGGAGCGGCGGCTCCCGAACGTGATCATCCTGCCGGTCGCCGCGGCCGCGATCGTCCTGCGAGTGGGCTTCGAGCGCTCCGACCTGCGTGAGGTGATCGTCGCGGGCGTGGTGACCTTCGTCGCCTTCTACGTGCTCGCCATACTTCTGCGCGGTGGTCTCGGCATGGGTGACGTGAAGCTCGCCGCGATGCTCGGGTTCCTGCTCGGCTCGGCAGCGTTCCCTGCGCTCGTGATCGGGATCGCTGCCGGCGGGCTGTGGGCCGTCGGGCTCGTCGTGGCTCGGAGGGCGACGATGCGATCGTCGATCGCCTACGGCCCGTTTCTCGCTCTCGGCGGCGTCGATCGCGATCCTGGCCTTCAACCCGCCGCCCCTTGTCTGAGCCGGAGGGGGCCCTGGTCGACGAGCAGGGGCGCGTTGCGTGCGCGCGCTGCGAGGTCGCGCGGAGCTTTCGCGACCGCAGGCGCGGCCTGCTCGGCCGGAAGGGCCTCGAGCCGGGCGGCGGGATGCTGATCACGAAGACCTCGTCGATCCACATGTTCTTCATGGCGCTTCCCGATCGACGCGGTGTTCCTCGACCGGGACCTGCGGGTCCGCCGGATCGTCCCGGACCTGCGGCCGTGGCGCATCGCGTGGAAGCGCGGCTCGAGGAGCGTTCTCGAGCTGCCGGCGGGCTCGACGAAGGCAAGCCGGAATCGAGGTCGGAAGCCGACTCTCGTGGCATGATCTGAAGTGATGACGCCGATCGGAAGCGACGATCTGTTCAGCGCCGCGCGAGAGCTCGATCAACGTGCCGCGCTCGGTCATGGACGCGCGGAACACGGTCGCCGATCTCCGCGAGCAGGCCCGCCGCGAGCTCGAGGGCGTCGTCGTCGGCTACGACGAGCCGCTCGACCTGCTGCTCGTCGCGGCGGTCGCGGGCGGCCACGTCCTGATCGAGGGCCCGCCCGGGATCGCGAAGACGCTGATGGCCGGCGCGATCGCCCGCGTGCTCGGTGTCAGCTTCAGGCGCGTCCAGTTCACGCCGGACACGCAGCCCGAGGAGATCACCGGCCGCAACGTCACGAGGGCCGGCGAGACGACCTTCCAGCAGGGCGCCGCCTTCACGAACATCCTGCTCGCCGACGAGATCAACCGCACCCCGCCGCGCACCCAGTCGGCGCTGCTCGAGGCGATGCAGGAGCGCCACGTCACGGTCGAGGGCCGGACGCACTGGCTCCCGAGCCCGTTCATGGTGATCGCGACCCAGAATCCGTACGAGCAGGCGGGGATCTTTCCGCTGCCCGAGTCGCAGCTCGACCGCTTCCTCTTCAAGATCCACCTCGACTACGCGTCGGCCGCGATCGAGCGCGCCATCCTGCGGCTCCCGCACAGGGGCCTCGCCCCGGACGTGCTCGGCGACGTCGCGCCGCTGCTCGACATCGCCAGGCTGACGAGCGCGCAGCAGGACCTCGACGAGACGCCGGCGCCGGACGACGTGATCGCGTTCATCGTCGACATCGTCCGCGCGCACGAGGGAGGCCGACGGCGTCGTCCTCGGCGCAAGCCCGCGCGCCGCCGTGCATCTGCTCGCTGCCTCGAAGGCGCACGCCCGCCTCGGCGAACCGCCCGTCGGTGTCGCGCGAGGACGTCGTCGAGATGGCGCCGCATGTCCTGCCCCACCGCCTGATCGTGAGCGGCGTCGAGGCCGGCGAAGGTCGTCGCCGATTCCGTGGAGGCTGCGCTCAAGCTGAAGCGCGTTGACGACTGACTCGAGCTCCGCGACCGCGGAGCCGCTCGTGTCGGTGATCATGTCGACGCACAACAACGCCGGCTATCTCGAGGCGGCGATCGCGAGCCTGATCGCCCAGACCCACAGGAACTGGGAGCTGATCGTGATCGACGACTGCTCGACCGACGGCACCGCCGCGATCCTCGAGAGGCTGGGCGGAGCCGATCCCGGATCAGCGTGCGTACCGCAACGAGACGAACTCAGGGCTAGAGCCGCAACCGCAACTTCGCGATCGGCCGGCGCGGGGCAAGTACATCACATTCCTCGACAGCGACGACGAGCGCGAGCCGACGAGCCTCGAGCAGCAGGCCGGGTTCCTCGAGGCGAACCCCGAGGTGGTCGCTGGTCGGCACCGGCTGCCAGTGGTGCGACGAGAACCTCGACAGGCTCAACGACCGGCTGTACCCGCTGACCGATGCGGAGATCCGGAAGCGGATCCTGCGTTACTCGCCTTCTGCATCCCGAGCATGATGATCGCGCGTCGGCGTCTCGACGATCCGGTCTTCGACGTCGACCTCTATCCCGCAGACGACATCGACCTGCCGCTGCGCCTCGGGCTCAAGGGGAAGCTCGCGAACCTCCCCGAGCCGCTGTACCGGATTCGCTCGCATCCCAGGTCGACGACGCAGGCGAAGATTCGCGCGATGGAGAAGAAGACGTTCGAGGTGCGGCGGAAGGGCCGTTCGCGAGTACGGCTACCACGCCAGTCGACATCGGCTTGGAACGCTGCCCAGTGGGCCACGATGTACGTCATGCCCGGTACGTTTCGGTTCTGGCTCTTAACCGGATGCGGGCGAGCAAGTGAGCAAGCCTCACGAATGGCTACCTATCGGTGCATCTGCCCCGCTCAGGCGGAAGTCGTGTCCGGGATGTACGCCGGGAGCGAGCGCAACGAGAGGCTCGAGAGAACGAGCCCTGAGCCGGCGCCCGAGAGAGACAACGTGATGTCCTCGCCCTGAGGAACCCGGAACGGACCCAGGCGGACGGTGGTTTCACCAGCGCGGGCCTCGGAGCTGGCGACGACGTGGCCTTCGCTGTCCCGGAGCCGGAGAACCCGTGGGCTCTGATGGTTGACGGCGTGCATGAGTAGCAGCATCTGGGTCGCGGCACTCGCGTTGATGATCTTCAGGCGCATGCCGGTTCGAACGACGTGCTGAGGCTTGAGGCCTTCTAGGATCGCAATCTCACGCTCGCGCGCGCGCAGTGCTGCGTCGAGGTTCACCCGTGGCGCGCGAACCGAATAGATACGGGTACTGCCGCGCCGCGCGAGCAGCTTGAAGTTCCGGGCGTCGACGACCGGCGGCTTGCGTCCGTCTGCCTTGTACGCGTCGTCATCGATAACCGCGTAGCGAACGCCTTCGGTGGCGAGAACGCGGCCTGTAATCGGACGCCCGGGATCGAGAGCAATGAATCGGATGGCCTGCTGACGCGAGAGCGTTTCGAAATAGCTCTGCCCGGTTATCTCGAAGCTCGGGTCGTGATCGAGCGTCTGGTACCAGAATTGCTCTCCGCTAAAAAGAAAGACTAACCGCAACTTGTAATCCATCGGGTATACGGCGACAATGCCGTGCGGAGCGCTGCCGAGCCATGCGACCCATGCGGGACGGGCGTTTACGTCGAACGTACCCGCGTTTCCCGGTAGAAGCTCGATGACCACCACGACGAGCGCCAGCGGAGGAAGTAGCCGCCACAAACGTCCGGGGCGCCTCGCCAGAGCAGTCAGCGTGAGCGCGGCCAAAAGCGCCACCGAGAAGCCGGCCAGCATTCCAAACCTCGAAAAACGCGCCAGAAGGTCGTGTTCGCGGCCACCACCACGGAGGGCGTAAAGATCGGGAACGACCCGACGTGGTATTCCGGCGGAAGAGAAAACAAGAAGGCGACGAGGATCAGCACCGCGATCGAGATCGAAGCCCACCAACGCGTCGGCGAGCTCCGAAGCCACGTGTCACGCCTGAAGAGCAAAACGACGCCAGCGAGCGCGAGGAGCATGCTGGAATACCCGACGAAGAGTGTCTGCTCGGTCAGGTTTGCGGTATGGAGGCTTCGCGTGAAGTGTTCTATCGGGTTGCGAGGCGACGGCACCAGATAAGCCGACATCCGGGCGGCAAAAGCGTAGAAATCACCCGTCGTATGGCCGACGGCCGTGTCGAGGGTCGCTCTGTTCTCCGGTAGTACGCATACGCGAGAGGAAGGAGCGTGCCCGCCGTGCACGATGTACGTGAATGAGGTGAGAGCGAGTGAGCGGATCCGCTCCCGCCGCTCGGGCACGCGGTGATTCTTCACAACCAAAAAGGTGAGCGCCGCCAGGCCAGCCAGAAGGCCCTGGTACGCCGAGACGTAGAAAGCAAGGCCAATCGTGACGCCGACGACACTCGCGCTCACGAAAGACGTCGGTCTACGCAGTGAGGAACGCAGCGATGACGAGGACGAACACCCAATTCCTGCATCAGTGAGAGTGGCCGGCGTACAGCCGTTCAAGCGCATACGGGCTGAAAGCAACGACGTAGCCGCCGAATAGCGCCGCCATCGATGTGCAACCGAGCCGCCGGAGGAGCCAGAACACTCCCATCGCCGTCCCGAGTAGTCCGAGCAGAGCGTAGAGATTCCAGGCGGCGACAAGCCCGATCGGGCCGCGTAGTGTCGAGACGACGAGTGTCTCCAGCCCAGCGTTCGCGATCAACGGGGCGGGCGGTCGGTCCGCCCTTCCGGCGCGCCGTTGTACGAGTCGTGCGCGAACGTCAGCATGTTCTCGTGCTGTGCGGTAGCCGTCAGCAGTCTATAAGGCCGTTCCATCCCCGATACAGCACGCGATACGTGAGTCGGGATGGAGGACGAGGGCGTGAAACCAGACCACGGTAGCGAGGGAGAAGAGAGGAACGCGGCCGCATAGCGTACCGCGGCGGTATGCCCGAGACGAGGTCATATCGGCCGGGCCGGAGCGGAAGCTACGCCGAGGAAGACAGGTCGAGATCGCGAGGAGTACCGCACCGACGGTGATGCTCACCGCCAGCAGTTCGCGAGGCGAGGAATGAAAAGCGAAAGAGGGACGCCTGAACCGCCCCTCCGCTAAGAAGCAGCCAGGAGGTTCGCGTCTCCTGGTGGCCGAGCCGGTAGACAATCACCACGTTCAGCAGCGAGTAGAGGGACATCGCGATCGCGAACAGCCAGAGCAGGGAGGCCGCGCCCTCGTATTTCGCGCCGAACGCGATACGTACGATCAGGTGGGGCAACACGGTGTAGAAGATGGTGAGGACTAGGCAGACAGCACCGGTCGCAAGCAGGCTGTTCGCCAAGAGACTCGGGCGCTGTGGCCCGCCGAAACACGCGCGGAAACGCTCGGAAGAAGGACGGTAACGATCGCAACGGGCAGGTAGAGAATGACCCGACCAATCAGGGAGGCGCCCCCGTAGAGCCCTGCTTCATGAGGCGTGAACGCCACCTTTGCCGCGATGAGATCATCGGTGGTGAACAGCGCAATCGCAAGCATGCCGGCGATCACCGGGAGCAACGCGAAAAGCTCTCGTCTCGGGAGCCGTGGCCGCCATGAGCCAAGAAGTCCGCCGCATCGCGAGAAACGGGATCCCGACTGCAATCAGGGCCCCCACGAAGGTGGCGGCCATCGTGCCGTTCACGCCAAGTCCCGCCCGGAGGGCGCCGGCGGTTAGCACCACACGGATCGCGGCCGGCGCAAAAAGAGCGACCCCGACCAGCATGAAAAGGTGGCGGCCTGGGGCGGCGCCGATCATCACCGGCGCCAGGAAGGAGGGAAGCGTCACTAGGGCGAGCGCGACGGCCACCAGACCGCCGATCGACAGCCATTCCTCGATCAGAGGGGACGCGGCGAGGAGAAGGACGGTCAGCAAGCAGCCGGCGATCAGCATCGCGCCGGCGAAGCCACTCACATAGTTGCGGCGTTCGAGCCCGACCCTTGGCGCCCGTGCGGCGACGTGTCGGGCGACGTACACTTGCGCGCCCCCGAGCGGCAAGATGATGATTCCGATTACCCCCGCGAGCGTCGCGACGTCGCCGTACGAGGATGCGCCGAGCGGCGCGCGGAAATAGATGGAAGAGGTAGTTGCAGACGTTGGCTGCGCCGACCGCAATGAAGACGCTCGCGCCCGCCTGCAGCCCACTCATCTCGGGCAGGCCCTCGGTCAGCGCCTCAGTTCGACCGGCCCGCTGCTCACGCTCGACCCAGACGGCTCTCCCACGTTGCGATCGTCGATGCCACCCGAGCTCCCCGAGCCTGCGCTCGAGAATCGCGTTCCAGTCGAAACGCCCGGCGTACTCGAGGGCGCCTGCTGGCGGATAGCCATAGATGGCGTCCGCCAGAAGAGACAGATCGAGCTTGCGAGCGCTGCCGGCCACCGGGCCGCGAAGAACGACCCCGGAACCCTCCAGTTCGCGCGCGTTCGGCGGGACCGGCGTCAGCACGATGGGCAGACCCGCGGCCACATAGGACTTGAGCTTTCCGGGTCGGCGAACCGCGTAAACTTGTCCGCCGTTCCAGGTACGGAGCGCCAGCCACCATTCCGCCCGCCAGGATCCGCTCCACATCTTCATGCCTTTCGCCGAACACCAGAATTTGACCGATGCCTTCCACTCCGAGGTCGTCGCCAATTTATGAAGTTCGCCCGCCTGGGGGCCGCCCCCGACGATCGCGAGCGCGGCGTCCGGATGGTGCGCACTCAGATGGGCATCGCCTCGATGAGGTTTGCGACGCCCTGCTCTTCCACGAGATGCCCCAGAAAAACTATCCTGCCGGTGCTCCAGGAATCAGCCGTGGCTGTCGGCGTGGGCCCGGTCCACGAACCCATCGGAACTATGATCGCTGTGGCCGCGTCCACCCCAAGCCAAGGGAGTTCGTCCGCGCCTGGAGCGCCGGCTACGATAGTTCGATTCGTGCGTCGGCTTTCACGAAGGCGATCCGGTCGGCATCCTCGTAGGCGGCAGTCAGCAGGCCGGGGCCAAACCGCGAGGGCACGAAGTCGACGGCCCAGTAATAGACCGCGTCTGCCCGGCCGAACCGTCGGGCCGCGAGGCCTCGAAGCGCTGCAAGGTTGTTGAATCCGAACCACCCTGTTACGCGCGGAGGCCAAGCTGGTACGAGTGGATCGAGCGCGAACGTGTACGGAACGAGGTTCGGCAAGCGGTACGACTTCACCGCTGTGGTGTCGTGATTCGACTGAGTTGTGACGACATGCCGACTCGGGTCTTCGCGCGTCAGCGGATGATTGATGAACGTTATCCGGCGTGCGTTGCGCTCGAGAAGATACTCGCGCAATGCTTGCGCCGGGCCATCGTTGAACCCGTTCGTGACGATGACAAACGTCGAATCTTCGATTTTTCGCCGGGTGACGAGTACGTCATCTTGGGACATCTAGCGCAGACCGCGTCGTAGGAAGCCCGACACGAATGTCACCGCGTAGATGAAGTGGGTGAGCACCAATCCCACCGCTACAAATCCGCCGACTCGGAACGAACGAAATCGGAGTCCCCCGAAGAACGCCGCAAAGCACACGGATATTAGGTAGCCGGCCCAGACGGCCACCCACACGCGCGGATGTCCCGCCGGAACAAGGAGCCAACCAACGAGCGCCCATGCGACGAGGGCAATGGCGGCAAGGGTCGAGATGCCAACCGTCGCGAGCCCACGCCGGCGTACACCGATCCCACGGGAGAGCCCGTAGCTGGCGATGCGCGCGAGGTGCGCGCGGAAGAGCGGTGCCGTCGGGATCGTCACGGAGGCTTCCGGTAGATAGAGCGTCCGGCCACCCTGCTCGTTGAGCGCGAGGACGACCTCCTCCGGAGGAGTCGCGGGATCGAGTGCAAGGAAGCGATCTCGCCGAACGAGAAACGAGCGAGCCGGGAAGTCGGCGGTGATGCGGATGCTCCCGGGCTTGAAGCGGTAGCCGAGCGAGCCGCTTCCGAGCCGCGACTCGGCGATCGCCGCGGCCCCGGGCCCGGGTCGTGCCACCCGACGGCGACAGCTGCGGCGTGACCACCGCGGCGACGTCGCGGCGACGAAGAACGGCAGTGTCGAAGTGATCCAGTTCGCCGAGGGATGTGCGCCGGGCTCGAGGAAGGCGATGATCTCGCTGTCCGCGTTCTCGGCTGCGACGCGACGACGGTGAACATCAGCACCTTCGACGATCGCGGTCACGACGGAGTCAAGTCGCTGTCTGATGAGGCCCAGGCAAACTGTCGAAGCGCGGCCATCCGCCGCTGGTAGAAGCCGAGGATCCGTAGCCGGTAGAACACCGCGGCGGTGTCGAGCAAGCGCGTGCACGACGGCCATCGAGCGGACGCCCGAGCCGGTGAACCGGTAGTCGAGCGAGATCGGCATCTCCTTGAGCGCGCCGTAGCCGAAGGCGCGCGAAACCGCGAGCAGCTCGACGTCGAAGGCATAGCGCTTCACGAGCAGGAGCGGCATGACCTCCTTCGCCACCTCGCGCCGGAAGACCTTGAGGCCGACCTGGGTGTCGCGAACGTCGAGACGGAAGAGCACCCGGACGAACTGCTGGTACAGCCACGACGCGACCACGCGCGAGCCTGGGTAGATCACCTTCGAGTCGGGATGCCGCTTCGATCCGATCGCGAAGTCGAGCCCTTCTCGCTCGGCGGTCTCCATGTAGACGGGTAGGGAGGCCGGGTCGAGGTCGAGGTCCGCGTCGATGTAGCCGACCCAGCGGCCTCGTGCCTCGCGGGCGCCGGTCTTGACCGCGTAGCCTTTGCCCAGGTTCCTGTCGTAGTAAAGAACACGGACGTCCGGGAGATCGCGTTCGATCACGCGCTCCGCGGTGCCGTCCACCGATCCGTCCGAAACGACAATGATCTCGAAGGGCGCGCTCATTCCGGCCGCGAGCCGCTCCCGAATCGTCTGGACGTTCTCCGCGATCATCTTGGCCTGATCGAAGACCGGGACGATCACCGACAGCGCTATTGCGAGGCTGGGATCGGGCTGGGCCGCAAGGACGGAGTCTGTTCCGGACATGGCTGTCATTGTTCAGCCTTCTCGGAAGCAAGATGCGCCGAGATGAGGAGCACCGCGGTCGCGACGGAGAACGCAAAGACGATCAGTCCGGCCGACCCGACCCGCGCGCTTAGCGCCAGGTCCCTGTGTGTACGCGCACATGGTCCCACGCTGCGCCGTCGATGCTCTGGCCGCGGCACACCCACAGCGCAAACGGCAGGGCCCAGAGCCACGAGAGCCGCGGCCGCACGATCGCGATCGGGATGTAGAGCAGCACGAAGTAGTGGAGCCAAATGATCGGTGAAAGAGCCAATGCGGCGCCGATAGCGACGACGAACGTCACGGCGTCGTTACCGGGCGTCCGCCCGCGAGCCGCGATCAGCACGAGCAGCGCAGCCACCCACGATCCAGGGCAGAGCGCGGGCAACCGAGGTCGTGGCCCCGAGCGAGAGTCCGAGCGCGACGAGCGAATATCCCTTGCCCTCGACGAGGTGGGTGAGGATGCTCAGCACGTGAGAGTAGGTCCGAAGGCCGGCGAATCCCAAGACCGCCCAGGACGCGGTGGTCACAGCTGCCATCAGCAATACGGAGAGCAGCGCCGCCCGGAGGCGTCGGGTGAACGCCAGCCACAACAAGAGCGGCCACAGGAAGAGCTTGAGCATGACCACCGCCGCAAGCGCCAGGGCGGCGATCCAGGCGCGATCTCGATACCTCCAGACGAGCGCAACGCCCACGAGGAGCATTGGGCTGATCGCGCCGAGACCCAGCGAGTTCACGAACGGCACGGACAGGAGCGCCACGCCGTAGCAGCGGTAATCGCGCACTCCGACGATTCGGAGGGACGCGGGAACCGACGCGATGGAGACCAGTGAGAACAGCCACGCCGAGAGCGTGAACGGGAGAAGCGCGAAGGGCACCATCACCACGGCCGCAGGAGCCGGGATAGACGAACGACTTCTCGTGGATGAGCACGGATGGATCCGGCGGCGGGTATGGCGAACGGCCGTGCAGCACGTCCTTGCCCGCATCTCTGAACGTATGGAAATCCCAGAACGGGGGGAACGTGTGGTGCCCTGACGAGAGGTTGATGAGCAAGCCGGCGAGGATGAAGGCGGGGATGCCGATGAAGACAACCGGCGGGACGCAACCGGACGGCAGCTTCGCGAAGCCCGGCACGCGCCGACGCCCCCGCGCCCACCGGAGAGCCGCTCACGCCAGTGGGCAAGCATCGCGCTCACCGCGCCCTGCCTCAAGATCGCACTCGCCGCCTAGCTTCGACACCACTACGGTATTCGGCCGGTGCTCGAACCACTTCACGGCCCCTGCGTCCCTGTGGCGGTCGAGAACGAGCAGCGGGAACGGCGCAGCGACCGTCTGCCAGAGCGGGCCCTGCTCGCGCTGGAACGTGAGGATGCGGTCGAGTTCGCGCTCCGTAAGTAGTTCGTACCGGATGTCATACGCGATTCGGCCCGCGAGTGACGGATCCTCGTAGAGGAGCCAGTCCGCCCACGCCTCGTCGGCGAGGATGCGGGCCCCGGGGTCGGCGCTCGCCGCTCGGCTCACAGCGGCAGCGAGGCGCGGCGGATACTTCTGTGCGACCCAGGTATCGGCCTTCGCCCCGACCCACACGGCGACGCCGAGGACGAACACCAGGCCGAACCCAGCCACGAGCAGATTGAAGTTGCGACTGCGAGGGGCCCCGCGGCTCGGCCAGGCGACATCGAGCAGGCTCGGAAGGATCGCGGCAATCGCGAGCGCGAACCAGACCACGTTCCGTACCGCGAGCAAGCCAAAGACAGCCGTTGAGGCGACCACCGCGAGCGGGAACAGCGGGCGAAAGCCGCGCCGAGCCGCAAGGGCGACGACGACTATCGCCACGACCAGGAGGACGAAGAACACGGGTTGGTTGCCGAGCGTGCTCCTTCCCCATTCATCCGCGGCGCGTCGGATCGCGGAGTTCCCGAGGACGCGCCTGTAGTAACCGGGAAGCGCGAGCCCATACGGCGAGGCGAGCACGCAGACCCACGGGAGGAGGATCGAGCGCGGCCGCCCGCGGCAGCCAGTTCCCGGGCCGCGCGGGCGCGGGCCGCTCGAACTGCCGAGATCACTCCGTAGAGCGCGACGAGAGCTGCGCCGAGCAGGACCGACCCGTGCACGTTGGCCCAGACGACGAGCAGCGGCAGCGTCAGATAGACGCGCCGAGACGGTGCCCGGTCGTCCCCGAGCAGAAGCAGCAGCGTCAACGCGAACAGCACATAGGCGAACGTCTGCGCGCGGAGCTCGGTGTTCGAGCCGCTCGTCACGAACGCGACCAGAACGACAATCGCCACCGCTCGCTCGGAGCCGCCACGTACCCGCGCGCCCACGGCGGACACCGCGAACGCGGCTGTGTACCCCACGACGCCGGTGAGCAGCGCGAGCGCCCAGCCGCCCGCGGCGAGCAGACCGTAGATCCCGAGATGCCCGAGCCATTCCTGGTCGACCCATGTTCGGCCCAGGGTCAGAGACGCGACCGAATCGTGGTGGGGGAGGCCGTTGTTCCAGATCAGCCGCCCGGCCATCAGGCTGTACCAGGTGTCGGGGCCCGTCGCGGCGCGGACGCTCGAGGCCAGGACTGCGGCGCATGCGGTCAGCACCACGATCAGAAGGGCATTCCGGTCGATCACCCCGGCGATCCGGCCCTTGGCGTCGTCGGCAGCCGGCTCGCCTGTGGCTTTCCCCGCGGACAGTTTGGGGCTCGGAAGATGGGCTGCAGTCGGCATCAGCATTTCTCAAGATGACGCAACCCCGTACGAACAACCCCCATACATGTATTACCGAAAAGCCGTTCTACGGAGCCTCGCCCTCGGGTCGTGCGGACCTAGCCCTTTGGTTGATGTTAGGCCGGCGAGCCTGCTGGTTCCATGAGTGCGGGCGGTGCGGCGATCGAACGCAGTTCGCATCGTTGGGCCAGACCCAGGAAGCCGTCTCTACAAGATCATCGACATCGATTCAGAAGGAGCCAAGAGAAATGACCCAGTTGCGCAAGCTGTTCGGTGGCTACCTGATGGTGGTGCCGGCCTTCCTGGCGGTGCCGAACCTCAAGCGTCAGGAGGGACAGACCCTCGCCGAGTACGCGCTCATCCTCGCTCTGATCGCCGTAGTCGTCGTGGGCGTCGTCGTTGCGACCCTCGGTGGCACGATCAGCGACCTCTTCACGATCGTCAGCAACTCGATCTAGTCCTGACCGGCGTCGAGGTCGACCGCGGCATTCGGCGCTTCACCTACTCTCCTCTTACTGAAAAGGAACACTTCAAATGATTCAGCAGCTCTTCGGTGTGCGCCTCGCCATGATGCTCACGAGCCTTCAGAACCTCGAGCTCCCGAGCCTCAAGCGCGAAGAGGGCCAGACCCTCGCGGAGTACGCCCTCATCCTCGCTCTGATCGCCGTCGTCGTCGTGGGCGTCGTCGTCGACCCTCGGCGGCACGATCAAGGGCATCTTCACGCAACGTCAACTCGTCGATCTAGTCTCGACGAAGAGCAAGGGAAGCATGCGAAGGGTGGTTGCCTGGTTTGAAAGTGCCGGACAACCACCCTTCGGCTATCAGAGCTGCGGTTGAGCCGATTAGCCGAGGGCTACGAAGAAGCTCTTAAACAAATCGCGCGTTGCAGCCGATAGCAGGAGTCGAGGGCTTCTCAGCAAATCCACTGAGAACCATCAAAAGGGGGTAAAGACGTGTCAGAAGGCATCGGAAAGATCTTCAGGAACCGCAGCGGCGCGATAATCGCCGGGATCATCGCGGCTGTCCTGGCGGTGATCCTGCTCGTCGTCTACCTCCACTCGTACCGCTCGAGCGTCAACTCGGGCAGCCAGGCCGGAGCGCGTCCTCGTCGCGACGAAGCTGATCCCCAAGGGCACCTCCGGGACGCTGATCGCGCAGAAGGCCCTCTACCTCTCGACGACCGTCCAGAAGGATCAGCTCAAGCTGAACGCGATCACCGATCCGTCTGCGCTCAACGATCGCGTCGCCGCCGCGGACATCTTCCCCGGCCAGCAGCTGACGCAGGACGACTTCACGACCGAGTCCTCGACCTCGATCCCGTATGTGATCACGGGCCGGCAGCGCGCGATCGCCGTTCCGGTGGATGCGACGCACGGCCTGATCGGCCAGGTCGCGGCCGGCAACTACGTCGATGTGTACGTCGGCGCCGAGCGGAGCCCAGCGGGCAGCTCGTGACGCTGCTCGCGCCCGACGTGTACGTCCTCGTCGCCGCCGGCGCCGGGTCGAGCAACACGATCCTCAGGATCAACACGCAGGACGCTGCGAAGTTCGCGTTCGCCGCCGACAACACGAAGCTCTGGCTCGTGCTCCGGCCGCAGGTCGGCGCCTCGCGGACGCCACCCTCAACCGCTACGCTGGCAACGCTTCTCGCCAGGGCGAAGAGATAGAAGGGACGGGGAATGGCCGATCCGATCAGGGCATTTGTCGTTCTCGACGCAGGGGTCAATCAGGCCGAGATCGAGCGGGCTCTTCCGCCGGCGAGGAGGTCGAGGTCGTCGGTCTCGTCAACGGGATCGACGAGGCGTGGGTGCGGCTCCACGAGACCTCGAACGACCTGCTGATCGTCGCCTGCGCAGGGCAGTCCGAGCCCGCCCTCAACCTGATCGACAACGCCGTCACCGAGCGGCCCCGGCGGCCCGTCGTCGTGCTCTCGCACGGCTCGCCGAACGGCTTCACCCGTCGCATCTTCGCGGCCGGCGCCGACGACGTCGTGATGATGCCGGTCACCTCCGACGAGGTGCTGTTCGCCTTGCAGAAGGCCCTTGCGCGCAAGGCCGGGTCGGCAGAAGCCGGCTCGTTCACGCGCGCACCGCTGATCTGCGTCCTCGGGCCCGAAGGGGGGCACCGGCAAGACGCTCACCTCGACCAGTCTCGCCGTCGCGCTCGCCGAGTACGGCAAGAGCGTCGCGCTCGTCGACCTCGACCTCCAGTTCGGCGACGTCGGGCTGACGATGGGCCTGCAGCCCGAGCAGACGATCTTCGATCTCGTGCGCACCGGCGGCTCGCTCGACGAGGAGAAGCTCGACGGGTTCCTGATGACGCACTCGTCGGGCGTCAAGGTGCTGATCGCGCCGAGCCGCCCCGACCACGCCGCGGTCGTCTCGGTCGAGTTCCTGCGCGAGGTCTACTCGACGCTGCGCGGAATGTTCGACTACGTCGTCGTCGACACGCCTCCCGGCTTCACGCCCGAGGTGATCGCGACCATCGACAACGCGACCAGCATCTGCATGGTCGGGATGCTCGACGCGCTCTCGCTGAAGAACACGAAGCTCGGGCTCGAGACGCTCGACCTGATGGGCTTCCCGCCCGAGAACATCAAGCTGATCCTGAACCGTGCTCGCAGCCGGGTCGGCATCTCGGACGACGAGGTGGTCGCGATCATGGGCCGCGAGCCCGACGTCCTCGTTCCCTCCGACCGCGACATCCCGCGCGCGGTCAACGAGGGCAAGCCGATCCTGATCGCCAAGCCGCAGGGCGAGGCATCGGTCGCCTACCGTCAGCTCGCCGCGAGCTACCTGCTCGGGGAGCCGACGGATCGCAACATCAAGGGTAAGCGCAAGCTCTTCGGGAGGAAGGTCTAATGGATCTCCACGAGAGGCTCGCGCCGACCCGGCCCGGCGACCCCGCCCCCAACGGTGGAGGCGTCACCGACCCGCATGCCGAGCTGAAGAACAACGTCCACCTGCTCGTGATCTCGGATCTCGGGCCGCAGCTCTTCAACGTGGCGGTGGATCCCGCAACGCTGCGCGAGCGCGTCCTTGCGGACATCCGGCGCCACCTCACGCAGGAGAGCGGGCTCTCGCGCTCCGAGCGGGACGCAATCACGATGGAGATCGCCGACGACATCCTCGGCCACGGCCCGCTCGAGCGGCTGCTGGCCGACGACACCGTCTCGGAGATCATGGTCAACGGCCCGTACGACGTCTGGGTCGAGCGCCAGGGCAAGCTGATGCAGACCTCGGTGCGCTTCCATGACGACTCGCACCTGCGCCGGATCCTCAACAAGATCGTCGCCCAGGTCGGCCGCCGCGTCGACGAGAGCTCGGCCATGGTCGACGCGCGGCTTCCCGACGGCAGCCGGATCAACGCGATCATCCCGCCGCTCTCGCTGACCGGGCCGCTCGTGACGATCCGGAAGTTCTCGCGGAACCGGCTCGGCTTTCAGGATCTGATCCGCCTCGGGACCGCCACGACCGAGACGCTCGAGTTCCTCGAACGCTGCATCCAGGCGCGGCTGAACATCCTGATCTCGGGTGGTACCGGCTCCGGAAAGACGACTCTTCTCAACGTCCTCTCCGAGGGGATCCCGGAAACGGAGCGGATCGTCACGATCGAGGACTCCGCGGAGCTCCAGCTCCACCAGCGCCACATCCTCCGGCTCGAGTCGCGGCCGCCGAACATCGAGGGCGAGGGCGAGGTATCGATCCGCGACCTCGTGCGCAACAGCCTGCGCATGCGCCCCGACCGGATCATCATCGGCGAGGTTCGCGGAGCAGAGGCGCTCGACATGCTCCAGGCGATGAACACCGGGCACGACGGGTCGCTCTCGACGGTCCATGCGAACTCGGCGCGCGATGCCCTCGGGCGCCTCGAGACGATGGTGATGATGGCCGGCTTCGAGATTCCGCTCCGCGCCGTGCGCCAGCAGGTCTCGTCGGCGCTCGATCTCGTGATCCAGATCGAGCGGCTCGACGACGGCGGCCGCCGCATCACCTCGATCAGCGAGGTGCAGCGGATGGAGTCCGACGTGATCACGATGCAGGAGCTCTTCACCTGGAGGATGGAGCAGATCACCGGCGAGCGGATCTTCGTGGGAAGCCTCGTGTCGACCGGCCTCCGCCCGACCTTCCTGAACAAGTTCGAGAAGCGCGGCATCCAGCTGCCGTCCGGGCTCTTCCACGACTTTCCGGCGTCCGCCGGATCGGCCGCCACGGGCTGATGAAGCACGCGCTGAGGCTCGGGCTGGCGGCACTCGCTGCGGCCGTCCTGGCCGGAGCAGCGAGCTCCGCGACCGCGCCGCCTCGGATCGTCGAGGCCGGCGGCGTGACGCTGCCGGAGCGCGCCTACATCCTCTCGCTTCCGTACGCGAAGTCGATCTCGCAGAAGGACGTCACCGTCACCGAGAACGGCGGGCCCGTCAACAACCTGACGGTTCAACGCCAGGGCAGTGGCGCGCACAAGACCGCCGTCGTGATCGCAATCGATGAGTCGCTCACGATGAAGGGCAAGCCGATCGCCAATGCGCTCGCGGCCGCCAAGGAGTTCGCCAACGGCGCGAACGACGACAGGCAAATCGCGATCGTCACCTTCAACGCGAACGTCAACACGCAGCGGCCGCTCTCGTCGAGCCCCCAGGAGATCATCAGCTCGCTCGACAACAAGCCCGAGATCGCCTACGGGACGAAGAACTACGACGCCCTGGCGCAGTCACTGAAGATGATCCAGGACTCCGGCGCGCAGTCGGGGTCGGTGATCATCCTCACCGACGGCCAGAACGTCGGCAGCGTTGCGAAGCCCGGCGACGTTCTCGCGGCCCTCAAGGCAGCGCACGTCCGCGTGTTCGCCGTCGGCCTCCAGTCGCCCGCGTATCAGGCCGGTCCGCTCAAGCAAATGGCGAGCGTCACCGGCGGCGACTACGTGGAGGCGAACACGCCCGAGGCGCTTCGGCCGCTGGTCGCCTCGATCGGGCGGCAGCTCGCGCGCGAGTTCCTGCTCCAGTACCAGACGCGCCAGAACCCGAACACGAAGGTCGACGTTCGGGTCAAGGTCGCGGGGATCCCCGGCGTTGCGACGAGCCAGTACGAGACACCAAAGCTCGTGATCAAGCCGGTGCCGCCCTATAGGCCGTCGACGTTCGACCGCGTTGCCCAGTCACGGTGGACGATGCTCGCCGTAGCGCTGATCATCGCCGCGCTCGTCGGTTGGGCTGTGCGCACCTTCACGTCCCAGCGCGACGATGCGCTCGTCGATCGCGTCAGCGGGTTCGTGGCCGTGCCGTCCGCCGGCTCTGCGGCTTGCCGCCGATCCCTCTTCCGGGCAGCCCGGTTCGCGTAGCAGCTTCCTGACGAGGATCTCGGCGAGTACATCGAAGTCGAACTGGTCCGAGCGGATGGCCGAGACGCTCGAGCTCGCCGACATCAAGGCCGAGCCGGTCCAGGTCGTGATCCTCACTGCTGCCGGGACGATCTTCGCGATGGTCGTGCTGTACCTGATCGGCGGGCCCCTCCTCTGCCTGCTCGGCCTGCTGGTGCCGGTCGGAGTTCGCGCCTGGGTCCACAACAAGGTGACGCGGAAGCGGAAGGCCTTCGCCGAGCAGCTTCCAGACAATCTCGACGTGCTCGCGTCGGCGCTCCGGGCCGGCCACAGCCTGGTCGGGGCCTTGACCGTCGTCGCCGACGACGCGACCGAGCCGTCGAAGGCCGAGTTCCGGCGCGTGCTGCAGGAAGAGCAGTTCGGCGTCGACCTCGAGGACGCGCTCCAGATCGCGGTCAAGCGAATGGACAACCAGGATCTCGACCAGGTCGCGCTCGTCGCCCGCCTGCAGCGCGAGGTCGGGTCGAACTCGGCCGAGGTGCTCGATCGCGTGATCGAGACCGTGCGCAGCCGGATGGAGCTGCGCCGCCTCGTGCGCAGCCTGACCGCTCAGGGCCGGCTGTCACGCTGGATCCTGACGGCGCTGCCCGTCGCGCTCGCGCTCATCTTGATCGTCATCGGCCATAACTACATGAAGCCGCTCTACACGGAGACCCTCGGCAAGGCGCTTCTGGTCCTCGCAACGCTGATGGTGATCCTGGGGTCCTGGATGATCGGCAAGATCGTGGACATCAGGATCTAGTCGATGGTGCTCATCCTCATACTCGCGGTGTTGCTGCTCGGCGTGGCCGTCGGGCTCGGCGTCTGGGCCCTCGTAGAGCCGCGGGCGCGCCGCAGCGAGAACCTGGCGGGAATCGACGCGTACGGGTACTCGAGTGCGGCTCAGGGTGGCGCGAAGCCGCCGCGAAAGCCGATCGTCTCGATCGACGAGGTCGCGACGTCTCTCGGCGATTTCGTCGCTCGGCGCATCGTGAACTTCCGCGAGAGCGATACGCAGCGAGAGCTGATCTCGGCCGGCTTCTACCGGATCGGTGCGCGACGCTTCCTCGGGTACAGGGCCCTGGCGGCGATCATCCTGCCCGATCCTCGTCGTGTGGCTGCTGACCCTCAACGGGGCGGCGCCGACGACGATCGTGCTTTGCGCGGTCGCCGCGTTCGCTCTCGGCTGGATCGGTCCGAACTTCTACGTGCACCGCAAAGCCGCGCACCGCCTCATGGAGATCGACGAAGGGCTGCCGGCACTGATCGATCTACTCGTCGTGACGCTCGAGGCGGGGGTCGCCTTCTCGGGTGCCCTGAAGATGGCGGCCGAGCGACTGACCGGCCCGCTCGGAGACGAGATCCGACTGACGGTTCAGGAGCAGGCGCTCGGCCTCTCGATGCTCGAAGCGCTCGAGAACTTCCTGAGGCGCTGCGACACACCTAACGTTCGTTCCTTCGTCCGGGCGATGGTGCAGGGTGACCGGCTCGGCGTCTCGATCGGAACGATTCTCCGCAACCAGGCCGTCGAGATGCGGGCCCGCCAGCGCGCGATGGTCACGGAGCGGGCTCAGAAGGCGCCGATCAAGATCCTCTTCCCGCTCGTCTTCCTGATCTTCCCCGCGATGTTCCTGATCATCCTCGGGCCCGCGATGTTCCAGATCTCGAAGTCGCTCAAGGGCTAGCCGAGCGCCGTTCGGGGAATCGGCTACTCGCTGTCGCTCTCGTACAGCGGGCTCTCGACGAGGCCCTGCTGGTACGCGTAGCGCGCGGCTTCGGTGCGGTTCGCGACGTTCAGCTTGCGGTAGATGTTCGTCAGGTGGAACTTGACCGTCTGCGGCGCGACCCACAGCTCTTTCGCGATCGCGGCGTTCGACTTGCCCTGCGCGAGCGCGGTGAGGATCGCGAGCTCGCGGGTGGTGAGCCCGGCGGCCTTCGCGGCGGAGGCGGACGAGTCGTCGGCCAGCCCGATCGCGGTGTAGACGGTCTCGTCGATCGCCTGGCGGATCGCCGACGGCAGGTCGACGGGGTTCACGCTCTTGACGATGTAGGCGCTCGCGCCGCGCTTGAGGACGTTCTCGATCAGCTTCTGGTCGGAGGACGCCGAGAGCACGATCACCTTGATCTCCGGGTTCCGCTTCTTGATCTGGTCGAGGCAGACGAGCCCATCCATGCCCGGCATCCGGATGTCGAGGACGACGACGTCCGGGTGCGTGCGCTTCACGAGCGCGAGCACCTGGCTGCCGTTCATCGCCTCGCCGACCACCTCGAACTCGCCCGATTCCTCGAGCGCGCTGCGCACGCTGTCGATGATCAGCTGGTGGTCGTCCGCGAGCAGGACGCGGGAGCGGAGTTTCTTCGTCGTCGCCATCTGGTCAAGTCTGCCTCATCCCTCGGATTGCGGCGTCACTCGTTCCAGTGAGCTTGCCCCGACTCGGGCGCGCGAAACCCGATTCGCGTCGTCACTTCGCTCGAGCCTGGCACCGGACACGTCCAGAATGTCCCCGCCGGTTTCCAGCGCATTCACGCCGCGGACGACGCCTCGGGGGCGTTCCGTGACACTTTCGTTTGCATAACCTGGCACCGGACACGCCCCGGCGAGGCCAGGTCGAACCGGGACAGCCAGGGCCGCCGCTACTCGAACTCGACGAGCGAAGCCGGCGTCTGGTTCACGAGGCTCCACTGCCGGACGGCCGTGCCGAGCTCCTCGCGAAGCGCCAGATCGTTGAACGACCCGAGCAGCGAGACCTCCAGCTCCGAGCCGCCGTGCTGCTCGACGATCGCGCCGATACGTTCCCGCAGGAACGCTCCCAGGTCGCTGGCAAGTGCAGGATCGCTCACATGAACGCGCATCGTTGCCCCACATAACCACGGCCGCGCTCCCCGGCGCTCCCCCGCCCGGCCAGGTACTCCACGACCATCGGCCCGAACACGGCCCTGCCGGCGGACTGGACCATCCGCCAGTCCAGGACCGGACGCGCGAGGGAGCCGTCGCAACCCCCGGCGATGTTGACTGAGGAGTGGACACGTGACGGGGTAAGGGCATCGGACTGACGCGCAAGACCGAGCTCTCGGTTGCCCGAAAGGGTCGCCCCAGTGTTCAGGGTGGTGGCTCCGCCGGCGCCGGCAGAGCCGCCACCCATCGACTCCGAGGTCGCGGCGAGCGCGGGGTCAGGCGACCTGAGCGGCCTGATGCTGATGATCCATCGTCGCGAGACCCGGGGCCTCTGCGCCGACGAGCGGACCGTCGATGACCGAGTCGTCCTCGAGCGTCCCGTGCTCCCAGACGCCGTCGACGAGCCGCTTGCAGATGCGAAGCCGCCCGTCGGCCGTGAAACGCTCCGAGTAGATCCGGATGCCTTCGCCGAGGCAATCGAGGTCGTCGCTGTCGGGATCGATCGCGGGCTGCCGGCCGTCGAGCACTGCCTCGGCCTGCCGCCAATGCTGCTGCTGCTCGATCCTCCACCGAAGTCTCGCTGCTCCTGCTGCGTCCACTGCGTCCTTTCTTCTTGTGCCTGCCGGGTCCATGCATCGACCGCCCGGAGACCACGCTTGAGGAACGTCCGCCCCTCGTGTGAGTGATGCGAGCTAACCGGCCGCAAACGCGTCGAGCGCTTCCTCGACGCTACGACGGAAGTCGTCCGCGCTCCAGCTTCGCGAGCGCCTGCGAGTAGAGGTCGAAGTGGCGTTGGACGCGCTCCTGATCCGCAGGCTCACGCACGGGCGGAGCCGGTGACCGCTGCCGCCCGCTCGAAGCTGACAAGCCGCCGGATGAGGGCGTTATAGCGGCCGTGCGCGGCATCCCCGTGCTCTGCCCGCAGCAACGCGTAGAGCCGGTGTTCCGGATCAGAGAGCGTGGTCGGAAGCTCGAGGCCGAGTCGGCGCAGGCGTGGTGCGCCGATCGAGACGAGCAGTGCCTCTCGCGAGACCACACCGCGCTGAAGGTCGCGCATGCCGGACGCGACGAGATCATGCCCTGGAAGCTCAGCCATCTCCGCAAACGGTAGCGACTACCCAGCGCGAGCCCCCCGCCGATACCCGCTCCAGGCGGGCGGTGACCTGCGACTAGACCATCGGGCTAGGCGATCCCGCCCGTCGGGATACGGCCCCGCCGCCCCACCTGAGCCTTACTGACAGAGGACGGTTTTACGCGGTTGGGGGCTCGATGAACAGAAGGAATCAGGTGGGTCAGTGGACGGTCTGGCGGCCCTGCCGCCAGCCGGTCACGGGGGGCTCACCAAGGTTGGGTGTTGGGGCACCTGGCGTGGGTTGCGTCAGGTTGCGGAGGAGTGAGGCGGCGCCGCCGGCATTGAGCGTGCGGCAGCCGCTTCCTCCCCGTGCGTTCTGCTCGCCGAAGCGGCCGGTCGTGCGCAGAGGCTGGGACTGCCCCGGCCCGCGGTAGACGATCGCCGATCCGGGCCGAAGACCCGGGGCGGCCACCGCTCGAACGAAGCCCTCAGCCGAGGGATTTCTACCCCTTCCGGGGGATCCACCATTGGCTTGGTTCGGGCGATATCAGTCGGGACGAGGCTCGGTGACGCGCCTCGTCTCAGGTCGAGGACAGCGAGCCTCGCCTGCGGCACAAACGCACTGCGGCAAGTCCGAAGTGGGGGGAACCACATAGAGGGATAAAGGAACCGTGACGCTCAAAACCATGCACTCGGCCAACGCAATGCTTCACGGCCGCTCTGCTGTCGGATCGACCGGCGATGAGCATCACCACCTTCCCTCGTTCAGAGCAGCCTGCGGGTCGCCGCAGCTGCAGCTTCACGGCGCTGCGAGCACCGGCTCGGCACGCGTCCACCAGTACGCGCCCCAACAGGGGGCGTGTGAACACGTGCCGTCCGGACGGGCTGGATCGGCTCCGGCGCGGCGACTCACACCCAGACATCTCGAACGAGAGGAAACGATGAAGTTCATCAAGACGAAGAAGGGCTTCGCCCTTCTCTCAGCCGTCGCCGTGATCGCCGTCTCGGCGGTCGGCGCGTACGCGTACTTCACCTCCGCCGGCACCGGCACCGGCACGGCCACGGTCGGCACGAGCTCGGCGTTCACCGTCGCCAGACCACCGTGGCCGGACTGGCGTACCCGGTGAACGGCGCAAACGGTCAGACGGTGACGTTCACGGTCGACAACCCGGCAGCGCCAGCCAGAACCTCGTGACGATCACGCTCACGAGCGTCCAGGCCTGCTCGCAGCGTGGACGTACCCGGGCGGCCGCGACCGCCCGGCACGACGATCGCGACATGCGGCGTCCGAACAGCCCCACGACTGACTTCCGATGGCGCCCGTGGCCGTGGGCCACGACTACGCCCTGGCACCGGACGACGGTCATCCCACCGGGAAGCTGATCATGAACGACCTCGCGACCTCGCAGGACAGCTGCAAGAACGCGTATCTGAAGCTCACGCTTGCCAGCACGTAGGCCGGTCGAAGTGGGGGAGCGGCTGGCGCCGCTCCCTCCCCTTCTATTCGTCGCGTAACCCTTGCGTGGCTACGGGAAGGAGCATGGGATGAGATTTCTGAAGTCGAAGAAGCGGTGGTGGCTTCCGGTATCGGCTGCTGGCCCTCGCCGCACTTGCCGTCGCCGCCTATGCGTATTTCTCGAGGAGCGGCAGCGGTACGGGGAAAGCTCACGTCAGGTCAGATCGGCGCGATCAAGATCTCGAGCGATCCGGCCGGCCCGCTCTATCCGGTCGCCGATCTCAGCGGCGGCGAGCAAGGTGACGGTTCGGGTCTACAACAACGGCGCCGGGAAGCAGTACGTCGGGCACGATCACGGGCACGATCGCGGACAACACCGGTTGTTCCGGGCGCGTCCAACTTCCGGGTCGCGACGATCGCGGCGCCGGGGCTCCTGTCCCCGGGTGAGCACGACTTCACCTCGGCCGTGGCCTTGATCGAGACCGGGCACGAATCAGAACGTCTGTGCGGACAAGACGTTCACGATCAACTGGTCGAGCGCAGTCGGCTAGACCGTGACCGCAAGAAGGGACGACGACGGATCGGATGACGAGGGCCTTCGTGTGATCTGGACGCGCTTGGCCGCGTCGTTGCGGCGCTCGGGATCGACGTCGGCGGGCCGTGGGTCGCGCAGTGGCAGCCACCGGTCGGCGACGAGTCGCGCCGGCTCTGGCAGGACATCGCCGCCCGGCGGGTCTGGCGGGCGGAACTGGTCAGTGGGTGGCTTGAATCGGCTTCGGCCACCCGAATCGCGGCGGATCCCGGCACCCAGAGCGTCGACCGGCGGGCGCGGCCGTCGCGAAAGCGGCGTGCCATCTGGGCCCCGTTCCTCGTCGCCGTCGTCGCCACCTACTGGTGGCCTCGGTCGGCGCGCTCGCGTACTTCTCGGGCTACGGGCTTCGGGTTCGCATCCGCCGTGGTCGGCGCGAGCCCGTCACGATCAGCCCGGGAACCGCGACCGCCGGTCTGTATCCGGGCGGGTGGGCGGACGTCGTCGTGTCGATCTCGAACCCGAACTCGACTGCCGTGCACCTGCCGTCCCTCGTGCTCGACACCAGCCAGCCCACGGGCGGCTTCGCGGTCGAAGCTCCCAATCCGGCTGCAACCTCGGTTCGCTGAGCTTCAACGGCCCTCAGACCGACGGCGGCGGCGACTTCGTCGTTCCCGCGAACGGTCATCTGGCGGTCGATCTCAGCGGCGCCGTCTCGATGGACGCCAGCGCGGTGAACGCGTGCCAGGGCCGACGTCGAGGTCTATCTGAAGGCGGGCCCATGACCTTGCTCCTGAAGGCGCTCTGTGCGTGGCAGGCCGCCGGCC
Source organism: uncultured Actinomycetota bacterium (assembly GCA_963775355.1). Lineage (GTDB taxonomy): Bacteria > Actinomycetota > Thermoleophilia > Gaiellales > Gaiellaceae > PALSA-600. The sequence goes on from CAVZJA010000020.1 coordinate 263,116, forward strand.
TCCGGCTGCTCGGTCGAGACGGGCGCACAGCCGCGACGCGCCCGATCCCGCGAAGGCACGCGGGCCTCAGGAGGCTCATGGTGCTCTCAGCCGGCCTGGTCGCGGCGCTCGGTCTCACCAGCATCGCGCTCGCCTATCTGACCGCCTCCACGACGGGTGGCAGCAACGGCAGGTCGCTGGCCGGCTCGATCGGGGCTCCCTCGACCCGACAGTCCCGGCCTACTCGAACGACGGCCACGTCACGGTCTCGTGGGGCGCGGCCACGCTTGCGAGCGGGGGAGCGGTTCAGGGCTACTACGTCGTTCGCAGTGGCAGCACGGCGGTCTGCGGCTCCCTCGCCTCACCGGTGACGGGGCTCTCGTGCAGCGATGTCGTGGGGACGGACGGCACCTACACCTATACGGTCGCCGCGGTCTACGGGCAGTGGACGACGACCGCGACGAGCGGCCCGGTTCTGGTCGACACGGTTGATCCGGCTCCGACCGTGACTGCTCCGGCCGCGGGCGCGACGGGCGTCTCGGTCACCCCGACGATCACCGGCACGGCCGGGACTCAGCCGGCCGACTCGAGCCATAGCGCCGACAACGGCACCGTCGACGTGGCGCTCTACCTCGGCACCGACACGACCGTAGCGCCGGTCCAGGCGTTCTCCGGTGTCACCGTGGCGAGCGGCGCCTGGACGGTGAACGTCTCGACCGCGCTCTCGGCGGGACCAGTACACGGTCAAGGTCACCCAGGGTGACGCCGCGGGCAACAGCGGGAGCAGCACGTCCAGCTTTACCACGACCGCCGTGAGCTCCAAGCTGAGGATCACGTCGACCGCCCAGACCTTCACCGCGGGAGCGACGAGCGGCACGATCACCGTCGAGCGCGACGACTCCTCGAACAACCCGGTCACGACGGGCACGACGACCGTCGACATGACGACGAGCTCCGCTGCGGGCCTCTTCCGCAACACGGCCGATTCGGCGACGATCACGTCGGTCACGATCACCGCGGGAACCTCGAGCGCGAGCTTCCGCTACCGCGACACGACTGCCGGCAGCCCGACGATCACGGCTGCCGATCACGCAGGCGTGCTCACCTCGGGCACCCAGAGCGAGACCGTCAACCCGAGCACCGCGACCAAGCTCGCCTTCACGGTCTCCCCGGGAGCGACGAGCGCTGACAACGCGTTCACCCCACAGCCCCAGGTGACGGTTCAGGACACGTACGGAAACACGGTCACCAGCAACAGCAGCTCGGTGACGATCGCGATCAAGGCAGGGTACCGGGATATCCGGCGCGACGATCGGCAACTGCGCCGCGAACCGAAGAGTGCCGCCTCGGGCGTCGCGACGTTCTCGGGCTGCCAGATCACGAAGACCGGCACGGGCTACGTGCTGCACGCAACCGACGGCGCGCTCACCGCCGCGGACGGCACCGCGTTCAACATCACTGCCGGAGCCGCAGCCAAGGTCGCGATCACCCCGACGCCGCGAGCGTCACCGCCAGCGCGACCGCGAATGTCACGCTCGCCTTCCAGCTCCAGGACCAGTTCGGGAACAACGCCACGAGCAGCGGGACGACCAGCCTGACGCTGACCAGCCCCTCGAGCGGCGGCTTCTTCAGCGCCACGAGCGGCGGCAGCGGAACTCTCGGCGGATCCGGAACGGCGAGCTTCGCCAACGGCATCGGCACCGCCTCCGTCTACTACGGCGACGAGACCGCCTCCGCCTCGACGACCCTCACCGCCAAGAACGGGGCGTCATCCTGGGGGACAACCACCATCGCGATCACCCCGGGTGCGGCGAACGCCGACCCAGTCGACGCTGACGCCGATGAGCTCGTCGATCACGGCGAACGGACGGCGACCCAGGTGTTGACGGTGCAGGCGAAGGACGCCTTCGGCAACAACCTCACCACGGGCGGCTCGACGGTCACGATCACGAAGCAGTCCGGGACGGGCTCGATCGGCGCCGTCACGAACAACGGTAACGGCACGTACACGGCGACGGTGACCGCTCCGACCGCGACCGGATCCGGCGTCTTCGTCGCGACCCTCGGCGGCAGCCCGGTCAAGAGCGGCCCGGCCTCCCAGACGCAGGCGACCGTGACCTACGCGTCCGGGGCGGCGACGCATCTGGCTTTCAACGTGCAGCCGGCGAACGCGGTTGCCGGCGCGGCGATCTCGCCGTCGCTGACGGTGCGTGTCCTCGATGCGAACAACAACGTCGTGACGACGGACAGCTCGACGCAGGTGACGCTCGCGATCGGGACGAACCCGGGCTCGGGAACGCTGTGGGGACGTGCAGCAGACGGCGGCGAGCGGCACGGCGACGTTCGCGGGCATCTCGATCGACAAGACCGGCACCGGCTACAAGCTCGTAGCGACCGACACGACCGGCACCGGCGGCATCCATCCGCTCGCGGGGGCCACGAGCTCGACCTTCAACATCACCCCGGGGACTGCGACGCATCTGGCCTTCAATGTGCAGCCGGCGAACGCGGTTGCCGGCGTGGCGATCTCGCCGTCCGTGTCGGTGCAGGTCCTCGATGCGAACAACAACGTCGTGACGACGGACAGCGCGACGAAGGTGACGCTCGCGATCGGGGCGAATCCGGGCTCGGCGACGTTGTCGGGGAGCGTGCAGCAGACGGCGGCGAGCGGCACGGCCACGTTCGCGGGCATCTCGATCGACAAGACGGGCGCCGGCTACACGCTCGCTGCGACCGACACGACCGGGACGGGCGACCATCCACCCGCTCGCGGGGGCCACGAGCTCGACGTTCAACATCACCCCGGGCGCCGCGACGAAGCTCGCCTACACCCAGCAGCCGACGACCACCGCCGCCGGCCTGGCGATCGCACCCCCGATCACGGTCGCGGTCGAGGACGCGAACGGCAACGTGGTGACGACCGACAACGCGACGAAGGTGACGCTCGGGATCGGCACCAACCCGAACACCGGCACCCTGACCGGCGGCGGCCAGGTGACGGTCGTGAGCGGTGTCGCCACCTTCGCGGCCGTGTCGATCAACAACGTGGGTACCGGGTACACGCTGACCGCGACCGACACGACGGGCGCAGGCGGCGGCCATCCCTACACCGCAGCGACGAGCGCCGCGTTCAACATCACCTCGAGCCTGGCCGGGATCGACTGGAGCAATGCCGTGCTCAGCGGCGGTGGCACGTTCGCCTGCGACACCACCACCTTGACGGCAATCACGTGCACCGCGACCGGCGTCGGCAACAGGGGGACGTTCACGGCGAACGTCCGCCTGGTCAACTCGAGCGATGCCGACTCGAACAACTCCACCGGGGCGACGGTCACGATCGCCCAGACCACCACCGGCCGCGGCTCGAGCTCGCCGGCGAGCGTGACGATCCTGAACGGCGCCTCCACGTCCGCGGCGACGTTCACCACGAAGCTCTCCGCTGGTAACAGCACCGCGACGATCACGGCGAGCGTCACCGTCGCCGGCACGACCTACACCGTCAACTGCGTCGTCAGCCGATAGCGGGGCCGCGTCGCGGTTTGCACCGCGTCGGGGTACCGTGTCCGTGTGCTGTTCGTTCCGCTCCTGACGATCGTGCTCGCAGTGTTCGTGCTGCCGTCGCCGTGGGGAGCGGTGCTCGTCGCCTCGGTGATCCTGTGGGAGGTGGCGGAGAAGACCTTCTGGCTCCGCTGGAGCCGTCGATTGCCGGTCGTGGTCGGACGCGAGGCGTTGATCGGCAAACCGGTCACCGCTCTCTCGGCGATCGAGCCCGAGGGCCGGGTCCGGCTGCAGGGCGAGAGCTGGAACGCCTACTGCTCCTCGGGTGCTCGGCGCGGGGAGATGCTCGAGGTCAAGGGCCTCCGCGGGCTCACGCTCGTCGTCGGCAAGCCCGGCGAATAGCGTCGCAACGCGGCGCGGCGGGGAGCCATCGCCATGGACGAGCGGTGGAAGCAGTTCCGGTGGTTCAAGATTCGGCCTGCGCAGAACCTGAAGCCGGCGACTTACGTCTGCCCGCTCTGCGACGGGTTCCTTCCTGCGTTCAGCGAGCACATGCTGCTGCTCCCGGAGGGGGACGCGAGCCGGCGACGGCACGCGCACACTGCCTGCGTCCGACGGCACGCAAGGCCGGAAAGCTGCCTTCCCGCGACGAGTGGCAGAAGGCTCAGCCCCTCGTCCGGGGCGCGCCGACGCCGGGCGTGACCACTGACGGCCCGTCAGTCGGCCGGCATCCGGTCGGCAGGAACGAGCTGGTCGAAGTAGCTCACGAGCGGCCCGCCGCCCTCCTGCCCGGCGAGGTGCACGAGGAAGCTCTTGACCTTGTGCTCGCGCTCGTACTTGGTCTTCAGCCCGTCGCGCGCGTGCTGCGAACGCCGTCGTAGACCTCGAGCGAGAAGTCGTGCCCTTCCTTGCCGCGCTTCTGGGCCGCCGCGGTCAGCGCCGCCCGTGGGGTCCCGGTGGACGCCTCGCCCTTCGCGAGGATGGCCTCCGCGGCGGTCGCTCCCTGGGCCCCGGCCCCCGCTCTGTTCGCCTCGAAACCCTGCAGAACGCTTGCGTAGGCGTGGCAGAACGCGAGGACGTCGCTCTTCGCCTTCAGGGCGGCCTTCATCTCCTCGTTGCCCTCTGCCTCGGCGTAGGCCATCTCGTACCAGGTCGCCACGAGCGTCGCACCCCGACGAGCGCGATCGACGCGTCGAACGCGAGGTCGACCACGACCTCCTTCGCGAGCTGCTCGCTGAGCCACTCGCCGATCTCCTTGTAGTTCGGCTGGAAGACCGCCGCGAGCTTGCCGGTGAACGTCAGCTTGCCGACGCCCCAGCCGGGGATCTCGACAGCGGGCGCCGACCACTTGCCGCTCGACTCGTACTTGGCGACGCCCACCTTGGGCTCCTGCCCGGCCTTCCAGTCGAGGATCCCGAACTGCAGGGCGCCCGCGGTGTTCTGGCCCTCGAAAGCGAACTCGGCGCCGATCTCGATGCCCTGGTTCGTGATCTTGCTCCCGCCCGAGAGCTTCGGCGTGTAACCGAGAACCCGCTCCCCGAACGCGTGCTCGAGCTTCGCCTCCTCGCCGACAGCCGGGCCGCTGCTTCCGCCGCCCTCGACCGTCGAGACCTTCAGGTCGGTGCTGGGACCCGTGGGGGCCGCCGGCGCCTGGTCGTCGCGGGAGGCTCGAACTCGAGCTCGCCGGTGGCCTCCATGCCTTCGAACTCGATCGGCCCGAGCGGCGTCGGCGGCTTGATCGGGAAGTCCTTCGAGATCGGAATCTTCCGCGAGGTGCTGATCGAGACGCCACCGGGCGCTGCCGGAGGTGGGCTCGGAGGCGCCCCGGGATCGGGCGCGCGTCGGAGAGCACGTGCCACCGCGGCGTTCCCCGCCGAGCGCTGGAGAAGAAAAACCAGACCGTGGTCTGGGGGTCCGCCCGTCCCGAGCTGCTCGAGCGACTCCGGGTCGGCTTTCGCCGCTCGCTCCCGGCGGGGCGGGTTACCGCGATCCCACGTTCCGACATCAGCGCGAGTATGAACCAGTACGAGTCGACGCGACAACGTTCGGCGGGCTCACGGCACCGGCGCGGCCTCATCTTACCTTCCGAAGTCGCCTGCGAGGTCTCCCCAGGGCCCTCGGAGCCCCTCGGGGTGCCGATTTCGGGCCTCCGGATCAGTCGTAGTCCTCGCCGAGGATCCGTGCGGTGACATACGGCACGTCGCCTTCCGGCTTCCAGCTGCGTATCTCGATCTGCTTCGGGTCGCCGCCGGCGGTCGCGAGCATCGCTGCCGCCCACGCCTCGTGCTTGTCCGCCGCGAGCGGGCGGATCAAGGGATCGGTCTGGAAGCAGAGCTTGTCGAACTCCGCCTCGATGTCGTTGTCGTCGAACTCGTCGAACGCCCAGCGCGACTCGATCGGCTCCTCGTACGGGCCGTGGTCCCCAAATAGCCAGGGCCCCAACATGTGGCGAAGTTTGCCGGACCGGACTCGGCCCTGACAAGTGGCTCATTTGGACAGGTCGGGCAACGTCTTGACCGCATCCGTCCCGCTAACCGATCGCCTCCGGGGAGTGGACCGACGGCGAGGCTCAATTTTCGGTGCGGCGCGCCGATCGCTCTACCCGAGCACGGATGCGCTTCAGCGATCGAAAGGGGTCAACGATGTACGAACAGGCTGTCACCGGCGAGCTTCGCGAGGGCGAGCGGCTCTCGACTCGGGCCGAAGACCCTGCCGACATCTACTGTTGGCGGATGGAGGAGTTGGAACGAGCCGGGTACTCGGCTGTAGTTGCGGACGTGCTCGCGACACACCCCGAGGTCGACCTGCACCTCGCCTGCGGCCTGCTCGCCCGCGGCTGCAGCGAGCGCCTCGCCTACTCGATTCTGCTGTAGCCGGCGCGGCCCGCCGTTCGAGTCATCGGGACAGTTCGGCGCGAGCAGCGGGAAGGCTGAACACGCGATGGGTTGACGCTAACCCTCGACTAGAAGGATTGGTCAGAAGGTTCGAGCAGCACCTTCTTGCGGAGCGTTGACGCGCATGCAAATCTTAACTTGCGGCGTTCCGGCGATCAGGGAGAGCGCTGGCCCCCCAACCCGCCGGCGCTTCGACCCGCAAACTCTGCTCGTCCGGAACGCCGCCTTTCAGCTTGAGAAGACTCGTAGCGATGCCGATGGTGTCGAGGTCCTGGCCTTCTTGCGGGAAGGCCAGGACGATTCGCGCCGACGCAGCGGACACTTTCCCGCCTGGATCACCCTGGACGAGGTTCAGCGGCTCGATGCGTCTCGCCCAGCCCGTTACCCTGGCTTGACCGTGCTGCCAGAACGTCGAGGACGAGCCGCGGTCGACTCGACGCAAGGCTTGAGGTGGAGACGCGCTCTCCTTACGGCGGCAGTGCTGCTCGCCGCGAGTGCCGCATTGGTGTTGGCTTCCGGCACTCGCGCCGCGGGCCCGGCTGGTTCCACCGCGACCTCGGCAGCTTCGGCCGCCTCCGGGGCGACCACGGCGACCGACACGACGACAACCCCCGCGGCACCGCCGTCACGCCTCACTGACGCGCGCGCGACACAGATCGTGCTCGCGTACCCGAAGGTCGCGAGCTGGCTGCATCGCTACCCCTCCGGCGTAACGACCGACGCAACACTCACGGCGGGCGTGTGGCAGGTCAACGTCTTCTACGGGCCAGCCGGCGAGATCGCCACCGGCAAGGTGAATGACGCGACGGGACAAGTGACCGATGCGTTCACGGGCCCGCAGGTTGCCTGGGGCATGGCACGCGGTGGGAACGGGTTCGGCGGAAAGCAGATCAACGAATGGCAGACCTGGCTCATCTTCTGCGTGGCGTTCCTACTCGGGCTCGTCGATTGGCGCAGGCCGCTCTCGTTCAGAACCGTCGACCTGCTGGCACTCCTCTCGTTCTCGCCTTCGCTCTGGTTCTTCAACCACGGCCGGATCTTCGCGGCGATCTCCCTCGTGTATCCCGGCTTCGCCTGGCTGATCGGACGCTGCCTCTGGATCGCGCACCGAGATCGCGGCTCTCGCGGATCCGTCGTATGGCCGACCTGGGTTCTCGTGGCGGCCACGCTCTGCCTCGCCGGCTACCGGGTCGACCTGAACATCAATCACTCGAACGTGATCGACGTCGGGCTCTCCGGAGTGATCGGCGCCGAACGGATCGCGCGGTTCCAGGATCCGTACGGCAACTTCCCCGTCGAAGACGGAAGGCCCGACTGCGGCCCAGCCGACGCGTCGGGAGAGGTCCGCGACCACATCCAGACGAACGGCCGCTGCGAGGCGGCCGATCCGCAAGGTGACACGTATGGCCCTGTGGCCTACCTCGCCTACGTGCCGGGCTACATCTTCCTCGGTTGGAGCGGCCTCTGGGATTCGTTACCGATGGCCCACTTCACCACGATTCTCTGGGACCTGCTGACGATCATCGGGCTGTGGTTCGTCGGGGTACGGTTCGGCGGCCCGCGACTCGGCGCCGTGTTCTCGTTCGCCTGGGTGGCCTGGCCCTTCACGCAATACTCGTCGAGCTCCAACACGAACGACCTGATCGCGCCGGCGCTGCTCGTCTGGGGCTTCTACTTCCTCACGTCGCCGGTCAAACGAGGGCTGTTCGCGGCCTTCTCCGCGTGGGCGAAGTTCGCCTCGTTCGTCGTCGTCCCGCTGTGGTCCGCCTATCCGGACGCGCGGGCGTGGCAGCCGCGATCACGCTTCGTCTGGGGCTTCCTCGGCGGCACGGCGCTGTCGTTCGCGATCCTGCTCCTCGACCCGTCTCCGCTGCACGCGGTCCGTATCTTCTACGACCACACCTTCGCCTACCAGTTCGGCCGCGCCTCGCCGTTCTCGCTCTGGGACTGGCGCCAGTACCACGCGAAGGGGCTGCCGAACCTCCGCTGGGTGCAACGCGTGCTCTTCGGGACGCTCGTGGCCGGCTCGATCGCGCTCGCCTGGTGGCCGCGGCGCCGGAGCCCGCTTCGCATGGCCGCGTACACGGGCGCGCTGCTGATCGGCTTCGAGTCGGTGCTGACGCATTGGTCGTGGCTCTACCTGCCGTGGTTCTTCCCGTTCGTCGCGATCGCTCTTCTGACCCCGCGGCTCGTCGGGCCGGTGCGGATCGTCGCCCACCCGCTCGCCGAGCAGGAGCGGATCGTCCAGCAGACGTGGTCGGAGCGGCAGCGCCTGGTTGCGAAGTTCGCCGCCGCGAGCGCGGTGTTCCTCTGCTGTTGGGGTCTGATCGGCCTCGGCTTCTACTCGAAGCCGAGCATCGTCGATGTCGGCCTGTACCAGATCTACGGATCGGATATCCAGGACGGCGAGGTCCCATATCGCGACTTCTCGCTCGAGTATCCGCCCGGCGCGCTGCCGGTGTTCGTCGCCCCGACGGTCAGCCAGCGGCATTATCGGCGCGACTTCAGCTGGCTGATGGCGATCTCCGGTGTTCTGTGCATCGCGTTCCTGACCCTCGCCAGCGCTCCTCGGTACGCGCTCCCGTTCGTGGCTGTCTCGCCTCTGCTGCTCGGCTCGCTCGTCGCTACGCACTTCGACTTCTGGCCGACGGCGTTCGTTGTCGGAGCGCTTGCGGCCTTTGTGCGGCAACGACACCGTCTCGGCTGGGCCGCCCTGGCCCTTGCGATCACGATCAAGGTGTTCGCGGTCGTCCTCGTGCCGCTCGCGGTCGTCTGGACGCTCCGCCGCCGCGGTGGTGCCGAGCTGGTGCGTGCAGCCGGGATCGCAGCGGCGCTCGGCGCCGCGGTTGTGCTGCCGTTCCTGGCACTGTCCCCCGGCGGACTTTCATCGAGTCTCTGGAGGCAGTTGACCCGTCCCCTCCAGATCGAGACGTTGCCCGGTGCGTTGATCGAGACGTTCGGACACCCGACGATCGTGCCGTCCCACGGTTCGCTCAACCTGGGCGGGCAAGCCACGGTCGAGGTGATCTTCACGCTCATCCTGATCGCCGTCCTGCTTTCGCTCTGGATCGGCTTCGCCCGCGGCCCGGCCGAGAGCGCCCGGCTCGTCCGCTATGCCGCTGCCTGCGTCGTCGCGTTCGTGATCCTCGGGAAGGTGCTCTCACCGCAGTTCATGATCTGGCTCGTCCCGCTCGTTGCTCTTGTCCGCGGGCGGCGCGGCATCGCCGCGATGAGCCTCGTCGGGGTCGCGGCCGTCGCCGGCCAGTTCTGGTTTCCCAACCGTTACTACGACTATGTCAACCACGGGCATCTCGCCTGGCTCGTGCTGACCCGTGACCTCCTGCTCCTGGGTGTGCTTGCAGTTCTTGGTGTCCCGGCCTTTCCCCTGCGCCGCCTGGAGGATGAACCAAACGTGCTCAGGAACTTCAGCTAGCCGCTTTCGCGCCGCGCGACGATGTGATGCTGGGCCGTGAAGCTGATCAGCATCACGATCGTGAGCACGCCGTAGAGCCTGTTCGTCGCGAACACGAGAATCGAGATCGAGAGCCCGACAGCGATCACGACGCGACTCCAGGCGATCGCGCGCCGGTCGGCCTCAGCCCGGCTCCCCACCTCCCCCCAGACCGCGGAGCGGAAGAGCGCGTAACCGTCCGTCGGCGCGACGGGAAGGAGATTGACTCCGAGCATCGCGCCGTTGAGGACCGCCGGCACAAGTAGACCGACGCTCAACGCTCCGGCCGGGACGAGCAGGCCGGCGGCGACGAGGGCAGCGGTGAAGACGAGAGTGGCGATCGGGCCTCCGGCGGCGAAACGCGCCGCACCGCGCGGCTCCGTGAAGCGGCCCTCGACGATCGAGACGCCGCCGCTCGAGCGCATCAGCAGCATCCGCGGTTTCACGCCGAGCACACCCTGACTCGCGAAGAGGTGCCCGGCCTCGTGAACCGCGATACCGAGCAGTAGCGCGACTCCCGCGATTGCCGCGGCACCGAGCCCGGCAAGAAGGCCTCGCCCGTGAAGCTCTCCGAACGCAAGCAGTGCACCGGCGAGTCCCGGAAGCCAGGCCCGTGGCGCAAAGGCGACCGTCAGCGGCCAACGGGTGAGCACGCGGTATCGCCCGTCACCGACGGTCGCAGCGAGCAGCTCATGCTCCTCGTTCGAGAGCGGGGAGCTCGAGTGCGAAGCCCGGAGACCACCTACCATCGATTCCTCCGTTCCCGTGATCCAGCCTTCTTAGTCTGCCCTAATCGGCCTCGTCGCCGCTTCCCTTGAGGGGTGTGACGCCGGGGCTCCCCCTTCGGCGGGTCGTTCGCGGCGCAACATTGCCGGGATGGCGGTACCGTTCTCAGGGTGAGTAGCCTCGCGGTAGCCGAAAGGCCAGTTCTGCGCGGCGTCCTCCACGAGGTGGGCCTCGGCGCAGCGCTTGTCGTCGGGACGCTCCTGATCGCGTTCGCCGACGGCGGACGCGCCTCGGTCGGGGCCGCTGCGTTCGCCGGGTCGGTCGCGCTGATGCTCACGGCGAGCACGCTCTACCACCGGGTGAGCTGGAAGCCTCGCGCGCGGATGTGGATGCGGCGCGTCGATCACGCGGGCATCTACATCCTGATCGCCGGGACGTTCACCGCGGTCGGGCTGCTCAGCATGCACGGGACGATGCAGTGGACCGTCCTCGGGATCGTGTGGGTCGGGGCGCTCGCGGCGACGATCGTCAAGTTCTGCTGGGTCGACGCGCCGAAATGGCTCTCCGTCACGATCGCGCTCTCGCTCGGCTGGGTCGGGCTGCTCGCCTTGCCCCAGCTCGCCGAGAAGGACGGGATCGCAGCGGTCGTGCTCCTGCTGATCGGCGGCCTGTTCTACAGCCTCGGCGCAGTCGTGTACGCCCGCCGCCGGCCCGATCCGGTTCCGACCGTGTTCGGGTACCACGAGCTCTTCCACGCCTTCACCCTCGCTGCGATCGCCTGCCAGTACGTTGCGATCGCGTTCTTCGTCGTCCGCGCCGGCTAGCCGCGTCTCGCGCGTCCGCGCCGCACCGGTGCAATTGACGGGACCGGCAACTAGTGAGAAAGTGCGACTGGCGCGAAATTCCTTTAGAAGGGTGACGGGTTGCCCCGAGTCGTCGTTTCGATCGTTGGAATCTGTACGGCGCTGGTCCTGATTCAGGCCGGCGCCGGCCAGGCCGCGCCCGGCGTCGGGCGTCAGGCGATCCCCCGGGCGATCCCGGCAGCAGTCACGCAGGGGCTCGCCACCCCCACCGGGGCGTATCCCACGGACACGACGATGCAAGTCAACGTCGGACTGGCCGTGCGAAACCCGGCCCAGCTCGACGACCTGATCGCTGCCGCGAGCACACCCGGGAGCCCGAGCTACGGCCGGTACCTCACGCAGCAGGAATACCTCGCCGAGTTCGCGCCCACCGACGCGAGTGTCGGACGCCGCCAGAGCCTGGCTCGCGAGCAACGGCCTGACCGTCACGAACGTCTCGCCCGACAACCTGATCATCGGGGTGGAGGGCTCCGTGAGCAAGGTCGAGGGAGCGTTCGGCGTCTCGATCGAGAGCTTCCGCTACGGGAGCCGCAGCTTCTATGCGAACACCGCCAACCCGACCGTCCCGTCCAACCTGAGCATCGCCTGGGTGAGCGGCCTGAACAACGCCGCCGTCATCGAGGCGGCCCACTCGAGCGTTCATCCGGCCGGCGGTTACTCTCCGAACGACCTCCGCAAGGCCTACAACGTCTCGGGAGCGGGAACGGGACAGTCGATCGGGTTCACCCTCTGGGGCGCCGCGATCCCGCAGAGCGACTTCAACGGCTACGCGAGCGGCACGGCCACCACGGCGATCAAGGTCGGCCAGTCCGGGCGCCGACGGCCTCGACTGGGTGCAGGTCGACGGCGCGAGCAGCATCACGACCACCGCCGGGGAGATCGCACTCGACACCGAGATCGCCCACGGAGTCGCGCCGGGAAGCCATCTCACCTACTGGCTCGCACACGACAACACCAACACGAGCCTCGAGGACGCCCTCAATGCAGCGGCGAACTCGAGCGTCTCGATCGTCTCGAACAGCTGGGGCTGCGCCAGTGCCTGCTTCGACCCGATCATGGAGAGCGCGCTTCAGCACGGCGCGGCGACCGGCAAGACGTTCTACTTCTCGACCGGCGACAAGAGCGAGAACCTCGGCGCCCAGTACCCGGCCTATAGCCAGTACGCGGTCGCCGTCGGCGGCACCAACCTCGGCACCGACGCCTCGGGGAACTGGTCCTCCGAGACCGGCTGGGGCGACGGAGCGGTCAGCGACCAGGGCTCCGGCGGCGGCTGCGCTTCCTCCGAGTCCCGCCCGGCCTGGCAGATCGGCGTCGGCGCCGCGACGTGCTCGGGACGCGCGATCCCGGACGTCTCGGCAGACGCCGACCCCGCAACCTGCGCCTACATCTTCGTCAGCGGCGTGAGCGCCTGCGCCGGGGGCACGAGCCTGTCCGCTCCGATCTGGGCGGCGATCGCGGCCGACTGGAACGTCGTCAACGCGGCAGCCGGCAAGTCGGCGCTCGGTTTCTCCGCGCCGCTGCTCTACCAACTCGGAGCGAACCCGGCGACCGAGGCGATCGACTTCCACGACGTCACCAGCGGAAACAACGGCTTCGCGGCGCTGCCGGGCTGGGATCAGGTGACGGGCTGGGGATCGCCGAACCTCGGCAACCTCAGCGCCACGGTCACTCCGGGCGCGCCCACCGGAGCGACGGCGACGGCCGGCGACAAGCAAGCCACGGTCGCCTTCACGCCCCCGGCTGCGAACCCCGCGGTCGGGGACAGCTGGTACACGGTGACCGCATCGCCCGGCGGGCAACACGCCTCGGGCACGAGGGGTCCCGATCACGGTGACAGGGCTGACGAACGGGACGAGCTACACGTTCACGGTGACGGCGACGAACAGCGTCGGGACGGGGCCTGCGTCGGCCGCGTCGAACAGTGTCGTTCCGGGTGCGCCGGCGACGGTGCCGGGTGCCCCGACGGGCGTCTCTGCGGTCGCCGGGGACACGCAGGCCACGGTGAGCTTCTCCGCGCCGGCGTCGAACGGCGGCTCGGCGATCACGTCCTACACCGTCACGTCGTCTCCGGGCGGGCGGACCGCGAGCGGCGCCGGTAGCCCGCTGACCGTGACGGGGTTGACGAACGGGACGAGCTACACCTTCACGGTGACGGCGACGAACGGCGTCGGGACGGGGCCTGCGTCGGGTGCGTCGAACAGCGTTGTCCCGGCCACGGCGACGGTTCCGGGCGCCCCGACGGGTGTCTCTGCGGTCGCGGGAGATGCTCGGGCGACGGTGAGCTTCTCTGCGCCGGTCTCGAACGGCGGCTCGGCGATCACCTCCTACACCGTCACCTCCTCTCCGGGGGGCCTGACCGTGTCGGGCGCGTCGAGCCCGATCGTCGTGACCGGCTTGACGAACGGCACCACCTACACGTTCGCGGTCAAGGCGACCAACGCGGTGGGCTCCGGGGCGTCGGCCACGTCGAACGCCGTTACGCCGACCGCCGGCGGCGGCGGCGGCGGCGGCGGCGGTGGAGGCGGCGGCGGTGGTGGAGGCGGCGGTGGCGGCGGTGGCGGCGGCGTGGGCCCGGACCTGAAGGTCTCGGTGACCGTGACCTCGACTCCGCACAATGTCGGCGATCAGTACGCCTACGCGATCACGATCCTGAACACCGGGGCCAACTCCGATTCCTCGACGCTGACCGTCAACCTGCCCGCCCAGACGAGCTACAACGGCGCGATCATCGATCGCGGCCCGGGCTGCAGCGCAAGCGGCCAGACCGTCACCTGCCCGCTCGACTTCTTCAACTTCGGGCTCCAGACGACTGTGGTCATCGGAGCCAAGGTCAACGCTCTCGGCACGCTGGTCATGTCGACCGCGATCAACTCGAGCCCGGGCGAGGCCAACCCATCGGACGGAGTCGCGACCGTGACCCTGAACCTCACGGGCTCCAGCCCGGCTCCGCCCGCCGCTTTCACGCCGCCGACGGTGCCCGTCAAGGCGCCGCCGACGATCCAGGCCGTCAAGGTCGCCACGCTTTCCATCTCGAAGCCGAAGACGATCCACCTGTCCGTCGCGCACCCGTCGCTCGCTCTCTCGGTCAAGGCCTCCGGGGCGGCGACGTTCACCATCGAGCTCGTCAACTCGAAAGGCAAGAAGCTCGCCGGCTGGACAAAGCATGTGCGGGCCGGCACCACTCCCTACTCGCTTCGGCTGCCTCCGGGCGCGCGCCACGCGGGACACGACCGGGTCGTGATCAAGGAGACGGGCAACCCCACCCGCACGACGCGCGCCGTCTACCTGGCGGCGTGAGCCGGGCTCGCGTCAGCTGCTTGCCGGCGCGGACGGCGCGGCAGGAGCCGCCGGTGCGCCGCCGAGCGCCTCGGTGATCTTCCCGATCGCCGTCGTCTCACCCGGCTTGACCCCGCTCGCCGCCTCGGCGACCGAGTTCGCAACGTCGAGCACGAGCGCCTTGTAGGCCGGGAGCGACTCGGGCGCCTTCGCCTGGAGCGCAGCGACAGCGGCCTGGAGGGAGGTAACGGTGCCCTGCTCGACCTCGGACGGCGAGGAGGTGATCCCGAACGGGTTGTGGTGGATGTCGGCGATCTCGCGCACCAGCGCATCCTCGTTCTTCTCGTGCGCCGCGCTGATGTGGTGCGCGAGAGCAGAGGCCTCCTTGAACGTGTCGAAGAACCCCGCGTCGCTCACCGCGACGAGCATCCCGGACGCGCTGATCCCGGTCTGCAGCGCCTTCCACTCCTCATCCGTGAAATCGGCCTTGGTTGCCATGTCACCCCTCCTGTCTCGACGGCATCACCCGGGATTTTGGCATTTCCGCCATGGCCTGGAATGACATCTTGCGGTCGGTGGCCTTTACGCTACGGTAAAGGCATGCCGAGAATCTCTTCCAAGCACCAGATCACGTTGCCGGTCGAGACGTTGAAGAAGGTGGGCCTGAAGGCAGGAGACGAGGTTGCGATCGAGGCGGAAGGCCCCGACCTCATTCTTGTGCGCAGGGCCAGGGCCGATGTCTCGAGGGCATTCGGTGTCTTCGACGGCCTCTACGAGCCCGATTACCTCGAGAAGCTGCGGGCGGGCGAACGCTCATGACGATGTGCGTCCTCGATACCGACGTGTTGATTGCGGCGTTGGATCGAAGCGACGCCCACCATCGCGCCTCGGTTCGCGGAATCGAGAGAATGCTCGATTCCGGCATCCGCCTCGAGCTGTCGCTGGTCAACTACGCCGAGGCGCTCGTGAGGCCCGCCGAGGACGAAGGCTCTCTCAGGGCCGCGATCGCCGCGATTGACCTTCTTCGCATCCGGCTCGTCGCGCCGACGCCGGCGATTGCCCGAGCTGCAGCGCGCCACCGCAGCTTGAATGTCAGCCTCGCGGACGGGTTCGCCATGGCCACGGCGCAAGCCCACGACGCGTCCCTTGCGTCATCCGACAGCGGTACGAGGCCCATTTGGTCGAAACGCGAGAATTGAGCTGTGCGCCGCGTTCGGGGGCTGGCCTTGCTCGTGGCGGTCGTGGGGGCGCTGGGATCGGCGATCCCAGCTGGGGCGACCGCGCCGCCGCATGCCCTCGTTCAGGCGATCAACCGCACGAACGCCGCGCAGACCGAGCAGCTGTCGCTCGATCGAGAAGGTGATGTACGGCGGGAAGACCAAGGCGACCGTCCGTCTGGCCGGCGTTGAAGAGCACAGCAAGATCGGCTCGTTCGCCTTCAGCTCCACACCGGCGACCGCCGGGCTCGGCTCGGCCCGCGAGATCGTCTCCGGCTCGAAGGCGTACATCCACTACCCGGTGCTCGACAAGCTCCACGCCACCGACTCGAGAGTCAAGCCGTGGATCCTCGTCGATACGTCCTCGAGCCTCGGCGTCGACCCGGCGTCGCTGGGCGCGCTCCAGCACCGACGAGCTGAAGAGCATGAGCGGGCTGAAACGCGCCGGCACCGGCTTCGTGGGCGGCGCCAGGGTCACGCGCTACACCGGCACGCTGAGCATGCGCAAGAACGCCTCGTCCCCGGAGATGCAGAACCTGTTCGCGCACCTGCCGTCGGCCAGCGCCGTCGTCCTCGACGGGGCGGAGAAGGTCGAGTTCGACATCGGTGCCGACGGCTACGTGCACCGCTTCAGCTCGGTCATCACCGTGCCGGTTCGCGGCAGCGGCACCCTGCGCATCGACCTTGCGCTCTCGTTCGGCAAGTTCAACGCGCCCCACGCGGCGCTGACCGAGCCGGATGCGAGCAACGTGATGACCCTCGCGCAGTTCGACCAGATCATGGGGGCGTCCGGGACCGCCGACGCCGACAGCGAGCTCGTCCACAAGGTCTCCCTCGCGCCGGGCCAGGTCGGCTCCGGCTACGTCCTGTCGCAGATCCCGGGCGGGCAGCTCGTGACCGGCGAGGTCACGCTCGACTTCTGCGGCGCGAAGTACCCGAGCGAGTCGCTCCGCACCGCCCGCTACCAGGTCGAGTACGACAAGCAGGGCGACACGTTCAGCGCCTCGAACGAGGTCGTCGCCTACAAGCCGGGCGGCGCGAAGAAGGCGCTCGCGGAGGTCACGCGCGCGGCGCAGGCGTGCAAGCAGGGCACCGTGAAGGCGCCTGCGGGCTCCGCGGCCAAGCAGTTCGTGCGCCACACGACGCTGATCCACGACCCGCGCCTTCCCAAGGGGACGATCGCGATCCTCGACGTCGAGTCGGCGGTCGTGAAGGGGAAGAGGCAGACCGGCTACTCGATGGAGATCTACCAGGTGCGCGGCAACATCCTGAGCGCCGTCTACGGCTTCGGCCCCTCGGCCTCCGTCGTCCAGGCGAAGACGCTGAAGCTCGCCGAGCAGAGCGCCGCCAACCTGAAGAAGAACGTCGCGCCGAGCAACGCCCTCGTCGCGTAGCTCGATTCGTTACGGGGACTGTCCCAGGACATGGCCGAACGGCCTCCGGGAATAGCAGGGGTTCTCCAGCGAGCGGCGCGTTCCGTGACACTTCTGTGACGGTGACTGTCCCCAGACATGGCCGGCTCGGCCATGTCGGAGAGGGCGGTGTCGATTACAGGCGGGTGTGGCGTTCGGTGGCAGGTGAACAGGGGCGCCGTTCGCCTATATTTCCGCCGATGCGCCTCGCAGTCGCCCTCATCGTCGCAATCGCGATCAACGCCTTCGCCCTCTGGGTCGCGAATGCGCTCTGGACGGGCGTGTCGATCTCCGGAGCCGGCTCCTACATCCTCGCGGCTGCCGTGCTCGGCTTCGCGAACGCCGTCCTGAAGCCGATCCTGACCATCCTCACCCTGCCGCTCGTGATCGTGACGCTCGGCTTCTTCTACCTGCTGATCAACATCGCGATGGTCGCCCTCGCCGAGTGGATCACGCCGAACTTCTCGGTCGACGGGTTCTGGGACTACGTCGGCCTGGTCTTCATCATCTGGCTCGTCAACTGGGCCTGCCGCTCGCTGATCGACGCCGGGTTCGACCGCACGCCGAAGACCACCGTCGTGGGATAACCCGCGACGGCGGCCTCCTGCGTCCTGTGAGAGCTACTGCGGCGGGCCGCTGGCGAGCGTGATCGTCGCCACGTGCGCCGTGCCGTACTGATCGACCCAGCGAACCTCGACGGTGTCGCCGGGAGCCTTCGTCACGACGAGCGCCGTCAGGCGGGCGGGCGTCACGAGTGCCTTGCCGTCGAACTTCGTCACGATGTCGCCGCTGACGATGCCGACCTTGGCGAGCGGCGAGCCCTTGACGACGCCGCCGACGAACAGGCCCGAGGTGGGCGAGCCCTGCGTGTAATACGGGCTCGACGACTGAACCTGGACACCGAGGAACGCGGTCGGGCCGATGTGAACCGACGCCGACGCCTTGCCGGCAACCATCTGCGCGGCGAGCGCGGTCGCGCGGTTGATCGGGATCGCGAACCCGCGGCTACCGGAGTACTGGTAGCTGAACGTGGTCGACGCGGCGGTGTCGATGCCGATCACCTTCCCGGCAGCGCTCACCATCGGGCCGCCCGAGTCGCCGGGCTGAAGCGCCGCGTTGGTCTCGAACAGTCCCTTGAGCGTCTCCGAGCCGCCCGAGTCGTCATTGGCGGTGATCGAGCGGCCGACGCCGACGATCTTCCCGGTCGAGGAGCTCGGTGCACCACCGGCACCGCCGGCGTTCCCGAGCGTCGTCACCGTGTCGCCCGCCTTCACCGTCGAGGAGTTGCCGAGCGGCGCAGGCGTGAGGGCCGGCGCGTTCGTCACCTGGAGGACGGCGATGTCGTGGTCGACGGTGTAACCGACAACGGTTGCCTTGTAGCTCTTGCCGGTGTCGAGCACGATCACCTTGATCGAGGTCGCGCCCCGGATCACGTGGTTGTTGGTCAGGATCTCGCCGGAGCTCGTCAGGACGATGCCCGTCCCGGCGGCTGCGGCCTGCTGGTAACCGAGGTTCGTGTAGATGTCGACGATCCCCGGAATCGTCGTTGCCGCGGAGCCGGCGCCCGGGAGGGCGAGCGCCACCACGGCGGCCGCGGTCGCAACCGCGGCGAGCAGGACTCTGGATGTTGTTGTGCGAGTGTTCACGACGTACAGGGAAGCACAGCACGCCTTAGAGCCGCCTGAGAATGACCTCAGACTGAGCCTAAATTCACGCCTCGCCGGTGTCGTACCGGTCGAGCAGAGGCCCGAACTCCCGGGTTGCGCAGTCCGGGCAGAAGAAGCCGATCTCGGGCGGGTCGCCCTCCTCGGGATCGTCGATCCGGTAACCGCGCCACCCCCACGCGCTACCCGCCGCCTGCACTCCGCATTCCTCGCAGTGCATCGACCTGACCTCGGAGGAACCGCCGGCCACGCGTGCAGAATACCGGGCCACGGGACCGGGTCTTCGTCCGGTTCCGAGCTAACTGACTTCCGATTCGAACGTCTCACGAGCAGCACGTCGGCCTGAGCCCAGAAATGGCAGGCGTGTGAGAGGTCGGCATGTACCCCGGCCGGCTTCGGCGGGCGGTCCCCAAGTTCGACGGCTGCGGGACCGTCCGCCGAAGCCGCCTGCTCGCCTTGCGCAAACGGGCGAAGTCGAGCAGTCTTCAGGGGTCCCGAACGTCGTCCTGGGAGGTCGAAGATGACCCTGCGCTCGCTCGCTCTCGTCCCGGTCGTGGCCGCGCTCGCGATCGCAGCCACCGCCACCGCGCGTCCCGAGGCAGCGAAGAGCGGGTGCTCCTCCGGCCAGGTGCTGAAGACGAAGTCGTACGTCTTCGCGCTCACGATCGGCCCGGTCGAGCAGATGTACACGAAGGCGCAGGTCGCATCCCAGCACCCGAAGACCGGCGAGGTGATGCTCTCCGGGAAGATGAACGGGATGGGCGGAACGAGCGGCATGGACATGGGCTCGTCCACCCAGCGTCACCTCGAGGTGCACATCTGCACGCTCGCCGGCAAGGTGGTCGCCGGTGCGCACCCGACGATCTCGGTCGACGACATGACGACGAGCACGATGACGATGAAGGTCCCGATCGCCGTGATGGAAGGCGTCACCGAGGGCGCCGCCGACCTGCACTACGGCAACAACGTGAACCTGATGTCGGGCCATCACATCAAGGTGACCGTCACGCTGAACGGGCAGAAGGCCGAGTTCACTACGGTCGTCTCGAAACCCTGACGCCGGCCGGCGGGCGTTTCGATCAGGAAGGGAATTCGTCGCCTGAATCGAAATCACCGGGGCCATGGATATCGCAGGTGCAGAAGCGCTCGCAGCCCGGATCGCCCAGCAGAAGCAGTGGCGTGAGGCGCTCGCGGTACGCACAGGCACCCAGCCGGCGGTCGACCCCGACGGACATGCGCTCGAGAGCATCCGCCCTGGAGTCCGGATCTACCGGGCGGAGCGGCGGCTCGAGGCGTACGAGGGTCGAACGTCGATGGTCACGCGCCGCCTCCGGAAGTTCCTCGTGGACGGCTCGTGGGATGCCGAGTGGGCCGTCGAGAACGTCGAATCCGTGGCGTAGCAGCCGGCGAACCCGGTTTTGACGCGGAATCCCGGCGCGTCAGTGCGCGGCCACGGTGCCGCTGCGTGAGACCGTGACCGGGCCCGGGTTCGAGGTGCCGACGATCCAGACGGCGAAGCGGTAGCTGCCGGCGGCGATCTTCGCCTTGGGCAGGGTCACCGTCCGGGACCCGGCGTGCGCCAGCGAGCCGCGACGAGCGAGAACGGGGCTTCCGTCGCGGGCGCGCATCATCGTGACGAGGTAGAGGCAGGCGGAGCGGCAGCCGAGCGAAACGGCCGGCGGGGATGAGGCGGCGACGCTCGCCGGGAACGCGAGCTTCGTCTCGTCGGCGACCGTCGTGGCCGTCGGGGGTGACGGGGCCGGCGCAGGCGCCGGCGTCGGCGTCGGTGCCGGAGTGGGCGTGGGGCTCGGCGTGGGTGCCGGGGTGCCGGAGCCGGCGGCGCACCCGCGCGACGGTGTCTGGGCGGTCTGAACCGCGGCCGCGAACGCCGAGAGGCTCGTCTTGGGCGCCCCGTCGGCGTAGTAGAGGCCCGATTGCTGGCCGGGCTCCGCTCCGTCGACGAGCCGGCCGAGGAGCAGCCCGACGACCGTCGGCTTGCAGGCGACCGCGGTCAGCGCCGCAGCGTAGGCGGCAGCCTGGTCGGGCTCGGCGAGCCCGGTCGTCCCGACGGTCGGCGAGGAGTACGCGCCGAGCTCGACGGCCGGGATCTCGGACCCGAACTCGATGTCGTCGATCAGGAGCGGGAGCGACGAGCCGAACACCGGCCCGAGCGCCGTCACGAGCTTCGAGATGTCGCCGAGCGGCCACAGGTTCTTCCCCGCCGCGGGCGCGGGGGTGAAGGCGAGCTCGTCCATCACCGGCCCGGCCCGTCCGCTCGCCTTGAACGCGGCGGCCATCGCCGCGATGGACGCCTTCGGCGCGCGGCTCCCGTCGAGGGCGCCCGCGACGCGAACCGATGGAGCCGACGCCTTCACCGCGTCGTAGACCGCTGCGAGCTCCGGCTCGTACCCGGCGGACTCGGCGGCCGACCCGGGCCCGGGGCCGACGATCAGGTCGCGAAGCGCGGGGACCTGCGCTGCGACCGACGCCGCGTAGGCCGCCAGTGCCGAGGAGTCCTGCGGGACGGCGGAGACATAGAGATCGAGCACCAGGTTCGTCCCGGCCGGGAGCCGGTTGAGCGCCGTGATCGCGCCGGGATCCGGCACCGCCGCGCCGGTCGGCCACACGAGCGTCATCCGCACCGCGCCGAGCCCCTGCGACAGCGCGAGGCCGGCCTGCGCCGGCTGCTGAAGCCCGGCACCGACGACGAGCGGCGGCAGCGAGGCCGCAGCGACCGCCGAGGTGCTCCGCTTCGCCTTGTGCGGCTTCTTCGGCGGCGCGACGACGCGAACGATCGGCAGCGCCTCGATCGAGGCGCCGTTCCCCGCCCAGTCGGTCGCGTGGATCGTCACCGGGAAGATCCCCGCGCGCGACGGAAGCTGCCACGAGACGGTGTGCCAGCCGCCGGACACCGACAGCCAGCGGTCGCGGCCGAGCGCCGAGACCCGCACCGACGAGGGCTTCGAGACCCAGAAGTTGACGGCTCCGACGCCGGCTTCGCCGAGCCTGAACGCCGGCGGCTTCGTGCCGAACCCGGCGAACTCGGTCGCCGCCTGCGCGAAGCGGTCGTCGGCGCGCGCGAGCGTCTGCAGGAGCTCCACGACATAGTTCTGGTAGCTGACCGGCGAGGGCTCCCCGGGCAGCTCGTAGTACGACCAGTAGCCCGTCGTGAAGCTCGGCAGCGCCCGGGCGGCCGCGGTCGTCATCCCGGCGGCCAACGTCCCGGCCTGCGAGTCGGAGGTGAGCTTCGCGTACGAGGCGAGCGAGATCGAAGCCTGGAGCTGCGCGTTCAGCACGACTGCGTGGTTGAAGCTGTACAGCCTGATCCAGGGGCCGAAGCTCGTGTCCCGCACGAGCCGGCCGGGCACCGCCCGGTACGCCGAGCGCGCGGCCGCCAGCAGCCGTGCCGAGTCGGCCGTGTCGACCTTCGCGGCCCGGGCGAACGATTGCGCCGCGACAACCTGTGCGAACCCGCTCGTCCACGGTGCACGCCCGCCGCCGTAGTCGAAGTAGTACTCCCAGCCGGCCCCGCCCGCGGCCTCGGGGACGGCGCGATCGGCGAGCGCGTTCGCGAGCCGCGTCGTCGCCGTCACGTTCTTGGCGAGCGCATCAGCGTTCAGCGCGGCGAAGTTCCCGAGCGGGTGGAACTCGAAGCCGCCCGAGAAGTAGCGGTAGACGACCCCGTCGGCGTCCGTGATGTCGGTCTGGGAGGCGGCCGGTCCGTGACCGGCGAACCAGTCGTCGTTCACCTCGAGCTGCGAGAAGACGGCGAGTGCCCGCGGCGCGGTCAGCTTGGGCGCGATCGCGGCGGCCTGGGCGAGCTGCGAGCGCAACGGCGTGGCCCGCGAGGCGGGCACGCGGGGGATCAGCGCGACGGCGCGCGAGATCGCCTTCCGGTAGCGCGCGGCGTCGGCCGGGTCGATCCGCCCCGCCGCCTGGAGCCGAGCGACCGCAGCAAGCGCGATCTTCTGCGGCGGCACGCGGCGGCCCGCCGGCGCTGCCGATGAGAAACCCAGCACGACAACGGCGAAGATCGAGACCCCGAGCACGATCCTCTGTGCCACACCCATAGGGTAGGCACAGAGGACCGCTCGAGGCGCTAGTCGGTGACCGGGCGCAGGCGGACGCCCGGCTGCGACGTCTCACCGACGGGGCTCCGGCGGGCGGCAACCTCGCCGTCGAGGAAGCGGCTGCGGATCTCCACGAGGTCGGGCTCGCACGCCAGCAGCGCGTCGACCACGTCCGGGTCGAACTGCTTCCCGGCCTCCTTGCGGATCCGCGCGAGCGCCGCTTCCCAGCGGAGCGGCCTGCGGTAGGGCCGGCGGTCGGTCATCGCGTCCAGGGCGTCGGCGACCGCGAAGATGCGGGCGCCGAGCGGGATCTCGAGCCCGCGAAGGCCGTCCGGGTAGCCGGTGCCGTCCCAGCGCTCATGGTGCGAGCGCACGACCCGGAGCCCCTCACCCTCAAGCAGCGGCACGTCGCTCAGCAGCTGCTCGCCGATCGTCGTGTGCTGGTGGAGCAAGCGCCATTCGTCTGCCTTCAGCGAGCCGCGCTTGAGCAGGATCCGGTCGGGCACGCCGATGTTGCCGACGTCGTGGAACATGAAGCCCCACTCGAGCCCGGCGTCGTCGCTCAGCGACGGTGCGACCTCGACGGTCAGCCGCATCGCGTACGCGGTGACGCGCTCGGTGTGGGCGGACGTCTCGAGCCCGCGGATCTCCAGCGACGTCGCGATCGCCGAGAGCGTCTGCCGGTAGGCGCGGTCGAGCTGCTCGTGGCGGCGGCGGCCGATCTCGATCAGCTGGCCGAGCTCGGCCAGGTTCTCGTTCGTGACCGCGTCCGAGACGTCGGGGCCGAACGCCCGCCCGAGCGGCGGGACGCCGATCATCCGCTCGATCAGGGTCAGCAGCTCCAGCGGGTCGAACGGCTTGTGCACGAACGTGGAAGCGCCGGCTGCGATCGACGACTCTCCGGCGTTGTCGGAGCCGCTGATCGCGATGATCGGGATCGTGCGCGTCCGCGGGTTCTCACGCAGGCGGCCGCAGTAGAACAGCCCGTCGATCCCGGGAAGCCCGATGTCGAGCAGGATCGCGTCGGGAATGCGCTCGAGGAGGATCTTGTCGGCCTCCACGACGTGGTGAGCTTCGTCGACGGAGATTCCCTCGAGCTCGAATGCTCTGCGCACGAGCTCGCAGAGCGCGATGTCATCGTCGACGACGAGTACATGAAGCGGTTTCATTGGCTGCCTCCGGTGTGGCGTCCGGTTGCTTCCTGTAGGCGTCGGCAGCCCGCTCGCGGTTCTGGAGCCTGAAGGGCCAAACGTCTACGAAGAATCGCTCGTTCGAGGTACGGCTCGCCCTTCCGGGTGATCTACTCCCCCTGCGGGAGCCTGACCGTGAAGACGGTGCCCTTGCCCTGGACGCTCTTCACCGAGAGCGAGCCGTCCATCGCCTCGGTCAGCTCCTTGACGATCGCGAGGCCGAGGCCGGTGCCGACCGCGCGGTGGCGCGCGTAGCGGCTGTAGAGGAAGAAGCGCTCGAAGGCGTGCGGCAGCTCGTCGTCGGCGAGGCCGGGCCCGGTGTCGGCGACCGTGAGCACGCCGCCGTGCGCGGCGACGGTGACGCTGCCGCCGGTCGGGGTGCAGCGGAGCGCGTTCTCGATCAGGTTCGAGAGCACCTGGAGCGTCCGGTCGGGGTCGGCGAGCGCGGGGGAGGGGCCGTTCGTCTCCGCGTGCAGCCCGACGCCGACGCGCATCGACTCGGCCCGGTGCCGGTTGACCGCATCGGTGGCGAGCCCGGCCAGGTCGACCTCCTGCGGATGAACCGAGAAGGAGCGCTGGTTGAGGCGGGCCAGGTCGAGCAGGTCGCGGACGAGCCGCTCGAGCCGCTTCGACTCCTCGACGACGACCGGCGCCGCCTGCGGGATCGTCATCACCCCGTCGAGGAGCGCCTCGCCGTGGCCGCGGATCGCGGCCAGCGGGGTCTTGAGCTCGTGGCTGACCGAGAGCAGGAACTGGCGCTCGGCCGCCTTCGCCCGGTCGAGGTCGTCTGCGAGCCGGTTGAAGCTCTCGGCGAGCGCGGCGACCTCGGTCGAGCCCTTCTCCGGGAGCGGGCCGGGGCGCTCGCCGGCGGCAAGCGCGAGGCTCGCCTCCGAGACGCGCTCGATCGGCCGTGAGACGGCGCGGGCGAGCAAGAAGGCGGCGAGGGCGGCGATCGCCGCGCCGACAGCGGCGGCGATCCCGAAGGCGATCGTGAACGGCTGCGAGATCCGAGGCCTCGAGCTGTCGCCGAGCGCAGCATGACGACGGCCTGCCGCCGCTCCGGATGGGTGGCATAGAGATACGTGTGGCCGCTGACAGCGACCGTGCCCTGGGCGGGTTGCCCGTTGCGGAGGGCGGTGCCGCCGGCGGGCGGCAGGAGCAGCGCGGCCTGCTTCAGCGTCAGGATCGCCATTCGCTCCTGCTGGGTGTCGAAGAAGACGCCGAGGCTCGAGAGCTCGCTGGCCGGCCGGGGCGGCCCGCTGCTGCTCGGCGACCAGCGCCGCCTGGCGGGCGAGGGACTTGAGCGCCTCGTGGCGCGCCTGGTTGCGCACCAGCACCACGGCGAGCACCAGCGTCACGCCCACGGAAGCCACGATCGCGAGGGCGATCGCGACGAACTCGCGCGCGCGGAGCGACCTCACGGGTTGGTCGGCTGGATCGCCTTGTATCCCGCGCCGCGAACCGTGCGGATCAGGTCGGGGCGGGCGAGCTTGCGCCGCAGCTGCGCGACGTGGACGTCGACGGTGCGGGTGCCCCCCGCGTAGTCGTAGCCCCACACGCGCTCGAGCAGCGCGTCTCGCGAGAGGACGGCGCCACGGTTCTGGATCAGGTAGGCGAGCAGGTCGAACTCCTTCGGGCGCAGCTCGACGGTCGCCCCGTCGACGGTCACCTCCCGGCCGACACGGTCGACTGCGACGTCGCCGAGCGTGAGCATCGGCTCGTCACCGGCGGCGGGCTCGGAGCGGCGCAGCACCGCCTTCATCCGGGCGACGAGCTCCTTGGGCGAGAACGGCTTGCCGATGTAGTCGTCGGCGCCGGCGCCGAGACCGGCCAGGCGGTCGGCCTCCTCGTCGCGGGCGGTCAGCATCACCACCGGCACGGTCGAGCGGGCGCGAATCCGCCGGCAGACATCGAGCCCGTCCATGTCCGGCAGGTTCAGATCGAGGACGACGAGGCGAACGGGCTCGCGCTCGATCCGAGCCAGCGCCGCCTCGCCCGAGGCGACCGACGAGACGGTGAACCCCTCCTGCACGAGGTACGCCTGGACGAGGGAAGCAAGGCTCTCCTCATCCTCGACCAGCAGGACGCTGCCGCCCGCCATGGCCTGATCTTAGGGCCTCGAGAAACGCAGTGTCGGTGCGGGCTTCCCGGCCTTCCAGGTTGCCGAAAGGACGTAGCCCGGCTTGACGTCGGTCCACTGGGCGTGCTTGTTGTTGACGAAGACCTGGGTCGTCCTGCGATCGACCGGGACGGTGACGGCGCTTCCGTCGAGCTGCTTGACGACGACGCTCGTCGAACCGACGGACTGCACGACGCCCTGTGCGCCCTGCGAGGAGCCGGGCGCCGCCGTGGTTGTCGTGACGACGGGGCCGTTCCGGTGGTCACGCGACTGCGACTTGTGGCCGTCGGCCCACGCCGCCGTGGGCCCCACGAGCGCGAACGCCGCCGTCAAGGCGGCCACCGCCGTCCGGCGGCTGCCGGTCCCCTTCCCCATCACGGGCACATCATCCCAGTTTGCGATTACCGGGTCGTTCTCCCCATGTAATCGAGACGTAAACACGGGTCCTAGCCCGTCGATGCGGCACCGGGCCGGACCCGGTAGAGCGCCGCAGTCGCCGTCCTCGCGACCAGGGTGAGCCTCGGGTCGTGTGCGGCGAGGCGCCCGGCGGGGGAGTCGCGGACGACGAGCACGTGGCCGGCGTGGGGGACCGCCGCCGCGCCTCCCGGCTTGGCATCGACCCACAGGAGATAGAGCCGCTGATCCGGGCGGCGGAAGGCGTCGATCGGGTTGTCGACCCACACCCTGCCGCCCGCGAGCTGCACCTGCTGGCCGAGCACGGGGCTCGCCAGCACCGCCCCCCCGAGGCGTGCGGCGCGAGTCGCGAGCGAATGCGAGCCCGGGTCGACGGGGCTGCGCGCGACGAGTGCCAGCGCCGCACCTGCGAAGACCAGGGTCGCGATCCGAAGCACGCGGGCCGAGGGCGTGCCGAGCCGGAGGCCGCGCGCAGCCGGGTAGGCGGCGACGAAGAGCAGCCAGGTCCCGTTGCGGGCGACGCCGATCGTGCCGACGATGAGCCCGGCGATCGCGACCGCCTCCCAGAGACGGACGCCGCGGCGACCGGCTGCCACCATCAGGCAGAGCAGGGCCACCGCTGCCACGATCAGCAGCAGGTCGAGCCCGCCGAGCTCGAGCGGCTTCCAGAGCCCCACCCCCATCCGGCGTGCCTCGTTCCCGAAGACACCGCGGTAATAGTCGATCGTCCCCGTGAAGGCCGGGTTGACGAAGAGAGCAGCCGTCGCGGCGCCGAGCACGCCCGCCGCCACCCAGGGTTCGCGCCGCGCGCGGTCGAGGACCGCGTAACAGGCGAGCAGACCCCAGCCCGCGAGCACCGCGCCGTGCAGGTTTCCCCAGATCGCGACGATCGCCACGGCGAGCCAGATGCGCCGGCTGGGCGTGCGTGACTCCGACTCGAGCAGCAGCAGGAGCAGCGGGAAGAGCGCGAGCGAGAACAGCGACACGCCGACGACGAAGACCGCAGTCACCGAGCCGAGGAGCACGATCGCCGAGACGGCGAGCACCGTACCGCCGGCAGCCTCGCGCACGAGCCCGCGGGCAAGCGCCCAGAACCCGACCGCCGCCGCCACGACCTGCAGAGCCTGGAGGCCGCGGTCGCCGCCGAGTGCGTGGTAGGCGGCCCAGAACGTGAGCTGCGCGAGCGCGGGCACGTCGCTCCACCCCGAGCTCGGCGCGGTGGCGAGCAGGATCGCGTGCGGAAGGTGGCCGTGGGCCACCTGGCCGCCGAGCGGCACGAGCCACAGCGCGTCGGCGCCGATCAGCCCGAGCGAGGCGAGCAGCGCCGCGAACGCCGCGACGGCGAACACGATCCACCCCTGGTCGCGGGCGCCTCCTTCGAGAGCTCCGGAAGATCGTTGCGTGGCCACGGCCCGCCGAGCCTAGAACAGCCGCCGGGCGTCAAGTCCCTCGGCCGAGGGATCTTGAAAAGGGTCTGGGTAGGACCAGACCGTTGTCCATGGAGACATTCTCCGATCCGCCCTAAAACGAGTGCACATGATCGGGGGGATCGAAATCACTTCAGGTCGCGCGGGTGCGACGGTTCGCGTTGCAGGCGTAGCGGCAACGGTTTACATTCCCCGGCTGACGAACCACGAAGTTCCGAGGACGAGCCAGAGAGATCGGGGAGACGGGGTCATGCGCAGAACTGCTGCCTGCTGGGACTGACGCCGGGAACATGCGTTTCCGGCCGTCACTCGGGGAACCGATGCGGCTGTTCACCCCCACACACGGGCGGCTGTTGGCTGCTGTCCTGCTCGCAGCACTCACCTTCGGCGCGCTGACCGCCGGCGTCGCGTCGGGCGGGGCAGGGTCGCGGCTCACGGTCTCTTCGCTGGAGCTGAGCGCGATTGCGCAGATCAACGAGGTGCGCGTCCAGCACGGGCTGGCGCCGCTGAAGCTCAGCAGGGCGCTCTTCGACTCGGCGAACGCCCACTGCTCGGACATGGTCGCGGGCGGCTACTTCGACCACGACTCCGCCTCGGGGATGGGCGTTGGCGCCCGGCTCGAGGCCTTCTACCGTCCTGCGAACCACCGCTTCTACAAGGCGGGGGAGAACCTCCTCTGGACGACCGGGACAATGTCTCCCGCGCGCATGGTCGCGCTCTGGATGCAGAGCCCCGAGCATCGCCAGAACCTGCTCGACCCGGCCTGGCGGCAGATCGGGCTCGCCGCCCTGACCGTGCCTTCGGCTCCCGGCGTCTACGCCGGCAGGGCCGTCACCGTCGTCACGGTCGACTTCGGCGTCCGGCAGTAGGACGGTGCCGTCCCTCGAAGCCACGGAGCGTACGCCCGGTGATCGGGCTAAGCTCGCATGGCAATGACAGCACCGGCGGGCTCGCGCAACTTCCACCGAGGGGGGCGACGGTGGCGCTGATCCTGAAGCGGGTCGGTCGCTACGAGGTCCTGAAAGAGATCGGCCGCGGCGGAATGGCCACGGTCTACCTCGCGCGCCAGACCGATCTCGACCGGCATGTCGCGCTCAAGGAGCTCGCGTCGCTGCACTCCCAGGACGAGGCGTTCGCCGAGCGGTTCCTGCGCGAGTCGCGAATGGCCGGCTCACTGAGCCATCCGAACATCGTCACCGTCCACGACTACTTCGAGCACGAAGGGACGCCGTACATCTCGATGGAGTACATCGAGCGCGGCTCGCTGCGCCCGCTCGTCACGAAGATGACGTTCGCGCAGATCGCCGGCGTGCTCGAGGGGCTGCTCGCCGGGCTCCAGCACGCGGGCAGCCGCGGGATCGTCCACCGCGACATGAAGCCGGAGAACGTGATGGTCACCGCCGAGGGCGGCGTCAAGATCTCCGACTTCGGGATCGGCCGCGCGCTCAACCAGGCGGGCAAGGAGTCGCGCTTCCTGACCGCGACCGGGACGGCGATCGGCACGCCCGCCTACATGGCGCCCGAGCAGGCGATGGCCAAGGAGGTCGGGCCGTGGACCGACCTGTACTCGCTCGGGATCATGAGCTACGAGATGATCCTCGGCGAGGTTCCGTTCTCGGATTCCGACACGCCGATGTCGATGCTCGTCCGGCACGTCTCCGAGTCGGTGCCGGCGCCCGCGACGATCGACCCGTCGATCGACCCGCAGCTCGGCGAATGGATCATGCGGCTGCTGCAGAAGGATCCGCAGGCGCGGCCGAAGGATGCGCAGGAGGCCTGGGACCGCCTCGAGGAGATCGTCATCCACCTCGTCGGCCCGCGCTGGCGGCGCGAGGCGCGGCTGCCCGACGGCGCACAGCACGCCGAGGACGAGGCGAAGCCGCTCACGCCGGCGCCGTTCTCCGAGGAGCGCGACCGGATCGCGACGCCGGAGCCGCAGTACGTCACCTACACGCCCGAGGATGAGGACGCGGAAGGTGGGCTCGGCGCAGGGGCTGCTGCCGCTGCTGCCGCTGCTGCAGCCGCCGGCGCCGCGGCTGGAGCCGGTGCTGCGGAGGGTGTAGCTGCTCCGCCCGTTGCGCCCGCGCCCGCCGAGCCGCCCGCTCCGCCCGAGCCGACCCCGGAGCCGGAGGCGCCCGCGCCTGCAGCGGAGGCGCCGCCCGCGCTCGATCTGCCTGCCGAGGACGCCTATCTCACCTTCGCGCCGGGTGCGCAGAAGGCCGCTCCTCCGCCGCCGCCTCCGCCGCCCCCGCCCGAGCCGACCCCGGAGCCGGAGGCGCCCGCGCCTGCCGCGGAGGCGCCGCCCGCGCTCGATCTGCCTGCCGAGGACGCCTATCTCACCTTCGCGCCGGGTGCGCAGAAGGCCGCTCCTCCGCCTCCCCCGCCGCCTCCGCCCGAGCCGCCGCCACCCCCGCCGGAGCCGACCCCGGAGCCGACGCCCGCACCGGTAGCCGAGACACCGCCGCCGGCCCCGCCGGCCGCAGAGCCGCCGCCCGTGGTGCCGCCCGCTCCCGAGGCGCCCGCCGCCGAGCCCGAGCCGTCGCACGAGCCCGCGATCGCAGCCGCGACGGCGGCCGGGGTCGCAGCCGCGGCCGAGGCGATCGCCGGGGGCCCCGAGCACGAGGAGAAGAAGGCCAAGCGCGGCCTCGGGCGGCTGAAGAAGCCGCAGGTTCCAAAGCTGCCGCAGATGCCGGACATCCCGATGATCCCGAACGTGCCGCCGGAGCTCCAGTCGGCGATGCCGGGCGTCGCCGGCGAGATCGCGGACGCGAATGCCGAGGTTGCGGGCATCCCGGACGCGATGCGGGTGCCGACGGCCGGCGAGGAGCTCCGCGAGGTGATGCCGGAGGGCGCCGAGCAGGTGGCCGAGGTCCAGGCGATGGGAGGCGCTGCCCCCGGCGCGCCGGAGATCCCGAAGCCGCGCCTGCCGATGCGCGGCAAGCCGGAAGAGGAAAAGGACGGGGGTCACGATGCCGCCGCCGCTGCCGCCGCCACGGCGGGGATCGCCGCTGCGGCCGCTGCCCCGCCGGCCGCGCCGCCGCCCTCTCCGCCGGAGAGCGCTCCGCCGACCGAGCCGGAGCCGGAATCCAAGCCCCTTGCGCCCGACCTGGCGCTCACGGTGCCGCCGGACGCGAAGCAGCCGGCGGTCGAGCACAAGAGCTTCGTGCTCACCGAGGCCGTCAAGGCTCTCGAGCAGGAGCACGACCCGAGCGTCAAGCTCAAGAGGGTCAAGCCGGTCTGGATGGTCGTCGGCGCCGTGGCCGTCGTGGCCGCGATCGTCGCCGTGGCCGTGATCGCGACGGGCGGAGGCGGCGGGAAGAAGGCGGTGCCGCCCGGAACGACGACCCAGCCGACGACGACGACCACGACAACGCGGGTGCCGACCGGCCCCGAGGCCTCGCCGGCCGCTACTGACCGCGTGTCGCTCTCCGGGTCGGGCCCGCTCCTCGTCGCTGCGACCCCGGCCGGAGCCGTTCAGCTCCTGTCGCCGTCCACGCTCGAGCCGGTCGTGTCCTCGAGCGACGCGGCGGGCCCGCGGGCCGTGGTCCTGAGCGGCGGAAAGCTCTATCTCGCCGACGGTCAGACGCTGACGACGTTGAAGGCCAAGACGCTCGCGCCGCTGAGCGCGGCTGCGCTTTCCGGTGGCGTCGCCCTTGCTGCAGGCGGCGGCAATGTGGTGGCGGTGCTCCGCTCGGGCGCGGCCGCAGGCCAGATCTGCGTGGTCGGGGCTGCCGGGCTGTCGCCCTGCTCATCGTTGGCGTTCGCCCCGTCGGGGGTCGCGGTGGACGGCACGACGGCGTATGTCGTCGATACGGCCGGCGGCAACGTCGTGCCGTACGCGATCGGCAGCTCGCTCACGGCGGGCACGCCGATCCCGGTCGGCAAGAAGCCGCACGGGAACCCGGTCGTCGCGGGTGCGAGCCTCTTCGTCGCGATCGTCCGGGGGATCGCAGTCGTGGACACGGCGAGCGCCGCGGTCTCGACGACGGTGGCGCTGCCCGCGACGCCGGTCGCGCTCGCATCGCCCTCGGGGGCCCGCGTCTTCGCCGCTCTGTACTCCTCGAACCAGGTCGCGATCGTCAAGGCGGCGAATCCCGCGGCTGCTCCGACGCTCGTGACGGTCGGGAAGGGCCCGGTCGCGCTCGCAACGGCGAGCGGCGCGGTCTATGTCGTGAACGCCACGGCGGGCACGGTCACACGTCTCGATGCGAAGACGGGTGCGCTCGGGTCGTCGTCGAAGCTTCCGTCGCTGACGGCGAAGGTGGTTGCCCTGAACGCGCTCGCGCCGAGGATCGTCTCGTCGAGCGGCAAGGTCGTGGTCACGGTTCCGATCGCGGGCGGCAGCCTTCCGAAGTCGGGCCTCATCGTCAAGAGCACCGCCATCTCGGCCGGCAGCACGTCGGTCGAGCTCTGGCAGGGCGGCATCAAGGCCGCCGGTGGGACGAAGTCCGGAAGCGGTGTCGCGGTCAGGTCGACGAGGCTGCCGGGCCGGGTCGTCGTCGGGCTCGGCGCAACCGCCGGCGCCTTCACTCACGCCGCGGTCGCGCTCGGCCAGGGCGGCCGCTCGGTCGTGATCACGCTGACGCCCAAGCCGGCGCCGGTGACGACGACCACCCCGGTCGTCCATACGACCACGACCACCCCGGTGGCTCAGACCACGACCACGCCGGTCGTCCATACGACCACCACCACGCCGGTCGTTCACACCACCACGTCGACACCGCCGCCTCCGCCCCCACCGCCGCCCCCGCCGCCTCCGCACACGACGACCCAGGTCTTCACGGTCAAGTAGCGCCGGGCGCCCGGCCGCGCCCCTTCCGGCCGTGTCCCAGTGGACGATGTCCCCGTGGGCCATGTCCGGGGACAGTCCCCGTCACGGAAGTGTCACGGCACGGGCCGATAGGCCGAAAACCCCTGCTAATCCGACTGGCCGTTCGGCCATGTCCGGGGACAGTCCCCGTAGCGGAGCTAGACCGCGGGGGGCTCGTTCGGGTCTTTGACGGCCGGGAGGATCTGGACGGTGCTGTGGCCGGGGCCGGGCGGCGGGTTGTTCGCCGGCTCCTCGACCGCGCCGAAGAGGCCGCTCTCGCCGGTCTGCGGCGTCCCGCCACCGCCCTGCTGGTCGGCCGTGAGCACGGCCTGGTCGCCGGCGGGCGGCGTCGCAGGCTCCGCCGGGGGTGGAGGGGGCGCGAACCCGCCGGCCGCCGGAGCTCCCGCGGGCGTGGCGCCCGTGGCGAGGCCGCTCACGTCGCGGCCGCCCGCGAACTGCTGGGCGTAATACGGCTCGTCGAGGCTCGACACCTTCACGACGTCGCCCGTGTGCGGGGCGTGCAGGAACATGTCGTTCCCGATGTAGATCCCCTCGTGGTGCACGTAGCCCGTCGAGTCCTTGAAGAACACGATGTCGCCCGGCTGCAGCTGCTCCTTCGTCACCGGCACGCCGACGTTGAACTGGTCGGCCGCCACCCGCGGGATGTGGATCCCGATCTGGGCGTAGCTGTACTCCACGAGCCCGGAGCAGTCGAAGCCCGTCGCGGGCGTGTCGCCGCCCCAGTGGTACGGCGTCCCCGTGAACTTCTCGGCGATCATCAGCGCCTGGATCCCGGCGGTCGAGTAGCCGGTCTGCTGGCCCGCCATCTGCATCGCGCCCGCGACCTGAGCCGGATCGACGCCTGCCCCGGCCGCGCCGCCGGCCATCCCGCCCGAGGCGCCCGCCTGGCTCAGGAGGCTGTCGGCCTGGTCGAGATGGGTCTGGTAGCGGCCGCGGTACTCGGCTGCCGGCTGCTCGACGTCGGCGACCCAGTCGCCCCACTTGCTCTTGTCCTGCCCGTAGGTCGTGTCGCCCTGCGCGATCCGCTCCTTCCGAACCGCGAGCGCGTGGTCGATGAACCACTTGAGCTGCAGCTCGGGATGATCGGGGAACCCCTGGTACTCGCCCTGGTTCCAGATGCTCGTCCGCATCTGGAAGAAGCCGAGCGAGTCGCGGTCGCCGTAGTTGTCGTTCTTCAGGCCCGACTCGGTCAGCGCCGCCATGATCGGCAGCTCGGCCGGAAGCCCCGCCTTGTGCGCCTGGCGCGCCATCCACGCCGCGATCGCCTGCTGCCCCGCGTTGTCGCCGGGGTAGGCGTCGCTCGTGTCGGGCAGCCCGCCCGGGGCGTTCGGGTCGAACGCCGTCACGCCGGCACCTGATCCGCCCGCGCCCACCGACTCGAGCGAGCGCGGATCGCCGTGCCGGCCGCCCGGGACGTCGAACTGCATCGTCGAGTGGGCGCCGCCCGCCGCTCCCTCCGGAACGGCGCCGACGACGACGCTCGAGTGAGGGACGGTGGTTGGCGCGGGAGGCGCGACCGGGGGCGTCACGGGCGCAGGAGGAGGCGTCGCCGGGGCAGGGGGCGGCGTCGTCGGAGCGGCCGGCGGTGTGGTTGGCGCGGGCGGCGGAGGGGTCGTCGCCGCGGCCGGCGGTGGCGTGGCCGGAGCTGCGGGCGGCGGTGTGGTGGGAGCCGGTGGCGGGGTCGCGGGCGCCGGCGGAGGAGTAGTGGTCGGATCCGGTGGTGTGGTCGTGGGCTCGGGCGGCACGAGGGATCGTGGGCCGGCGTGGTCGTCGGCGCAGGCGGTGGGGGCGTGGTCGGCGCCGGAGGCGGAGGGGTCGTCGGCGCAGCAGGCGTCGTCGTCGGCTCGGGCGGAGGAGTGGAAGGCGCCGGCGGTGGCGTGGTCGGTGCGGGAGGCGGTGTCGAGGGCGCCGGCGGGATCGTCGAAGGGGTGCTCGGAGTCGACGGCGTGCTCGGGGTCGACGGCGTGCTCGGGGTCGTCGGTGTCGTCGGCTCGGGCGGAGGCGGTGTTCCGCCGTCGGAGAGCGAGGTCGCCGCGACCTGGGCCGCCGGCGCCGCGCCGACGCTCGCCGCCGCAGGCTCCGTGAACACGAGATGGATCCGGTCGTCGTGCCCCGAGAACGTCGAGAAGCCCTCGCCGTCGATCGGCCACGGCGTCACGATCTCGCGTCGGCCGCATCGACGGGTCGAGCGAGGCCAGCTCGTTCGCGAGGTCGCGCGCGGCGATGTTCGACTGGGACACCCGCGAGCCGTCGACGGACATGATGTCGATCGAGTCTCCGCCCGCCCCGTGGGTGACGTGCACGCTCCCGATCTTCAGGTCGTGGTCGCGCGAGAGCGTCTCGAGCACCGACACCAGCCGGTGGTCGCCGCCGCCGCTCGCCAGCGCCGCATGCGCCTCGGGCGAGAACTGCAGGTTCGAGTTGTGGAAGAGCGCCGAGGCGTCGGTCGGGACGTGGACGTGCTGCGCGGCGCCGCCCGATCCCGCGGAGTCGGCGAGGTGCTGCGCCCCGCCTCCGCCCGCGGCCTGGTCGGTCACCGCCGCCAGCTTGGGGCTCGTCAGCGCGTGGTGCACGACCCGGTGAGCGGCGCCGTGGAGGCCGTGATCGTGCATCTGGCGCAGCGACTCGACCCCGCTCCCTCCCTCGGAGGCCGCCGCCATGAACGCGCCGGCCAGCGACGACCGCGACTCGCGAATCTCGAGCGTGTGCAGCGCCTTTCCGCTGCCGGCCGAGAACTCTCGGGCCAGATCGGGCAGGTCGAACGCCTCGCAGGCCGCGGCCGGGTTGCGCCTGAAGCTCGACCGGAACTCCCCGTCGGTCAGGAGCCGCTCGAGCAGCTCGGCGGCACGATCCTCCTCAGGCGACGACATCGCCGATCCCTTCGCGGCGATCGCTCCGCCGTGCGGAGTAGGCCTTCCAGAACACGCCGAAAATAGGCAAGAGCATCAGAAGGTAGAAGCCGATGAACACCGTCCAGACTACTGACGCCGGCGCGATCGCAGTCAAATACGAGAAGTACCGCTGCGACATCACCACCGTGAAGCCGACGGTGGCGAGCGACCAGACGAGCGCCGTCACCGCATAGGTCGCCAGCACGCCCGCGTCGTCGGGCTCCGCCTCGCGCTTGGAGAGCCGCGCCACGATCCACTCGCGCGAGCGGCGGCGCAGCCCGGGCTCGCGCATCAGGTCGACGAGGATGTGGTACCCGTCGCGGTCGAGCAGCGGGTTCAGGTTGAAGATCGCGCCGGTGTACGCGGCGAGAGCCAGCTGGAAGAACACGTCCTGCAGCGTCCCGGTGGTCGCGATCGCGCCGAGCGCCGCCGCGCCGCCGATCGTCAGGTCGCTCACCGGCCCGGCCGCGCTGATCGCGATCCGCCGCCGGGCCGGCTCGAACCAGGCCTCGGTGGTGTCGACGAATGCGTACGGGAAGACGAGCACGAGCTTGATCCCGGCCTTCGGCACGGTCCGCCCGAACGACGACGACCGTGAGCCCGTGCGCGAGCTCGTGGATGAAGACGACGAGGAAGCGGCCCGCGAGGAAGATGATCGCTCCGAGCCCGACGCGGCCCCGACACGGCGAACGGCGCGACGTTGCCACCCGCGATCAGGTCGGCGAACGCGATGCCGCCGATGACCGCGACCACGGCGATCACGAGGTACGACGGGATCGTGAAGAGCAGGAACCCGCCCGCCGCGTAGATGCGGTTGAAGAGCGGGCCCGCCCAGCGGACGGTGAAGTTGCGCGTCTTGAAGATGCGCGTCAGGGCGTTCCTGGGCGGCGGCGGGGGCGTCTCCTCGATGCCCTCGAGCAGGCCGCGCTCGCCGAGGTCGGCGAGGAGCGAGGCGAGCCGTCCCGGCCCGTCCGTGCCGAGCCGCTGGCCCGCGACCGTGAGCAGCGTCGCGAGCGAGGTCTGGCCGTCGATCAGCTCGACGAGCTCGGCGTCGTCCGCGCGTCATCCGCACGAACCGGCCGTCGGGGGCGCGCAGCACGAAGCGCAGGTTCCCCTCGTTCGCCTCGAGCCGCTTGAGCTTCGTCCCGCTCCGGATCCGCGGCGTCCGCATCGAGGCCTCCACGTCCGGGATGGCGCCGAACACGACCGTCGCGCCGGCAAGCGCCTTGTTCGGCCGCGGCTCGACCTTGAGCTCGAGGTCGCCGAGCTTGATCGAGTCGCCCGCGCGCAGCGTGCGCTTCCCGGTGAGCCGCTCCCCGTCGACGAACGTTCCGTAGGTCGAGCCGGCGTCCTCGACTGCGGGCCCCTCGGGCTCGATCACGATCCGCGCGTGGTTGCGCGAGACCGTGTCGCCCTTCAAGCGGACGAGGTTCTCGTTGCCGCGGCCGAGGGTCAGCGGCACCGCGAGCGGATAGCGGCGGCCGTCCCCGATGACGAGGTCGAGCGCCTGCCCGCGCCCCGAGATCGGGGTGCCGCAAACGGTGCAGACGGCGTCCGAGCGGGAGACCTGGCGGCGGCAGCTACGGCAGAGCATGTCACGGGGGTGTCAGGTACTTCCACCACGGGTTCTGCCCGCCGGAGGCGCGCAGCTGGGTCTGGGTGGCGGAATCGGAGGGCGAGACGCGGACGATCGAGCCGCTGCCGGCGTTGCAGTTGTCGGCCTGCGTGACGACGATCGCCGAGCCGTCCGCGAGCCACGAGACCTCGCAGGCGCGGATCGCGGGCGCGACGGCCTTCGGCGTGCCGAGCTGCCCGTTCGACCAGGGCGCGAGGAAGATCTTGAAGACCGACGGGTCGCCGCCCCAGTTCGCGACGAGCGCCACCTGCGAGCCGTCGGGCGAGAACGCGGCGTAGAGGATCCCCTCGCCCGGCTTGGTGCCGTGCATCTTGTCGGTGACGAGCCCCTGCCAGACCCAGTCGCGCGTGTTCGCGGAGAACGGCGTCGCGGTCGTGTACTCGCCGAGCTCGATCTGGTTGGCGTTGACCGGGTCCGGGACGACGACGAGGATCGCGCGCCCGTCGGCCGACCAGGTCGGCCGGTCGACGTTGAACTTCGGGTCCTTGATGCAGACGCCCTGGTGGAGCGTCGAGCCGACCGTGACGAAGCAGAGGTCGCCGTCGGTGGTGGTGCCGCTCGTCGTGCGGCGGATGAAGGCGATCGTCTTCCCGTTCGGCGCGAACGCGGGCCGGCGGTCGTCCGGGCCCGCCGTCATCGTCGCGGGCGCTGGTGCCGCCCTTCGCGATGTCGACGATCCAGATCTTCCCGGCGTTCGCGTTGTTGCTGGGCCCGCGCCGGTAGGCGACCAGCGAGCCGTTCGGCTGCCAGGTCGGCTCGTCCTCGGTGTCGCCCGAGGCGGCGATCTTCACGCTCTTCCCGTTGGCGGCGTCCATCGTGTAGATGCTCTTGCCGTCCGAGTAGGCGATCGGCGGCAGGCCGGCCGAGACGATGATCTGGACGGTCTGCCCGGCCTTGACCTGAGCCGGGTTGGTGCCGACCACCGTCCCGACCTTGGCTGCGTTGAACTGCTGCGTGAGGACCGGAGTGGCCCCCGCCGCCTT
Organism: uncultured Actinomycetota bacterium; assembly: GCA_963775355.1. Classification (GTDB taxonomy): domain Bacteria; phylum Actinomycetota; class Thermoleophilia; order Gaiellales; family Gaiellaceae; genus PALSA-600. The sequence continues at coordinate 301,657 of CAVZJA010000020.1, forward strand.
CACCGCGGCAGCCGCTGCAGCCCCGCCGAGGCCGGCCAGGGCTCCTGCCGCGGGGACAGCCTTGGTCGTGGTGGTCGTCGGCGGCGGAGGCGGCGCGTTCACGTACACCGTCACGGCCGAGGCCTTCGGCAGCTTCGTCCCGGCGGCGGGCACCTGCAGCGAGATCGTCACCTTGGTCGGATCCTGCCCGGGCGAGAGCGACGGCGGCACCTCGGTGAGCCCGGCCTGCGTGATCGCCGCGGCGGCCGCCTGGAGCCCGAGCTTCTCGACCTCCGGCACCGTCTTCAGCTCGTTCCCGACCGCGATCGTGATCAGCACGGTCTTGCCGGTCAACAGGTTCGTGCCGGCGCCGGGAAGCTGCTTGATGATCAACCCGGCCTTCTTCGTCGACACCTCCGTGCCGACCGGGGAGCCGAGCAGCAAGCCCTTCTGCTGCAGCTTGATCTTCGCCTGGGCGGGCGTCAGGCCGAGCCAGGTTCGGCACGAGCGGCTCGGCGACCGTGAACGTCACGGCCGTCCCGTTCTTCACGTGCGAGCCCGCCTTCGGCGACTGGCTGACGACGAAGCCCGCCGGAATGTGGCTCGACGGCACCTCCTTGAACGGCGGGTTGGGCGCCTTCAGGTGCGCCTTCTGCAGGATCACGGCTGCCGCGGCGGCGCTGCGCCCCCGGAGGGCCGGCACGGTCGTCTTGTGCGGGATCAGCGAGTAGATCAGCGCTGCGCCGGCGATGATCGCCGGGACGACGATCGGCACCCAGTAGGGGATCCACGGCTTCTGCCGGAAGGTGCCGGTCAGCGGCCTCGCGGTCGACTGGCCCGTCGCGGCGCGCGAGTAGACCTCGAAGCGCTTGTCGTTGGGGCGGCCGATCCAGTGGTGCTTCTTGGCCTTGGCGGAGAAGGTCGTGCCGTCGCGCCGGCCCGGCTCGGCGGTGAACTGCGACTTCGCGAAGTCGAACGCGAGGGCGTTCTGCGTGTCGACCGCGGTGATCACGGATGTCGAGCGGCGCGTTGGCGCGGTTTCGCACCATCAGCGCGAACTCGCCGCGGCGCCGGCCGGTCACGAGCTCGGGCCGAAGCTCGCTCTCGATCTCCTCGTACGGCGTGATCTGAACCTGGATCGTGCGTCGAGCCCGCGACCTCGCCCTGCGCGCGCGAGACGGCGACGACCTCGAGCTGCCAGAGCCGGGCCTCGGCCTCGGCGCTGCGCGGAGGCGAGAAGTTGATCTGGACGTCCTGCTCGTAGGTGCCGCTCGGGGCGCCGAACGGGACGAGGTACACCGACGGCGGCGTGACGTTCCACCACCCGTCGGGCATCCCTCTCACCTGGATCTCGTAGTTGTCGACGATGCCGCTCTGGTTGCGCACGAGCGTCGGCAGATGCGCATGGCCGCCCGCCTCGACGATCAGCTTCTGCTCCTCGCCGGGCAGCTCGGGGTAGGTCGGCGTGATCTGGACCGCCTCGGGCGTGACGAGGCTCGGCATGTTCTCCATCCCCGGCGGGAGCGGCTGGCCGGCCCGGACGACGGGCATGTCCATCGTCCGCATCGCGGGGACGGGGATGTCGACCGCCGGCGGCGGCGGCTCGGCCGCCGGTGGGGGAGGTGCCGGCGGCGCGGCCGCGGCGGGAGGCGGTGGCGGCGCCTCGGGCGCTACAGGCGCCGCGGGCTCAACCGGTGCAGCGGGAGCCTCGGGCTCGGCGGGCGGCGCCGGGTTGAGGTCGCCGAGCTTGACGGCCGGCTGGAGCCGCGTCGGATCCCAGCGCAGGTAGGTCCCGCAGTTGACGCAGAAGTCGACGTCTTCGTTGTCGGTCGAGCACTTCGGGCAGACGGCCATTGCGATGCCTTAGGTCGCGGCGGGCTTCTTGGGCGCTTTGACGCGCAGCCGGTAGCTGACGTGCACCGGCTTGGTCTGCTCGATCACGCGCGCCACCGCGAGCTGCGTCTTCTCGGGGATCGGTGTGTCGCAGTAGACCACAAAGCTCGGCGGGGGAGCCTTCGTCCCGTTTGCGGTCATCGCCCAGCTGACGCCGCCGCCGTCCTCGACCCGCAGGGGCAGCTCGGGGAACGCGATCGCGAGCGCGAGCTTCAGCCCGGCCGCGGTTCCGCGGCGCCGTGAGAGCTCGCCCTCGCGGGACGAGCGCCTCGCGCAGCCGCTCGTCGGGCCACGACTCGTCGACGGTCAGCCCGAGCCAGGCGGCGAGCAGGTCGAGCACGTCGCGCGGCGCGAGCGTCGGGTGGAAGTAGCGGTCGAGGACGTCGAGCGTCGCCGACGATCGGGTCGAGCAGCGTCTCGAGCGACTCGAGGAACCGCAGGCCGAAGTCGCCCGTCCTGGTAGATGCTCGGCATGCTCTGGCGCAGGTAGCCGCGCGCCGAGACGACCTTCGGGGCCTCGGTGTCGGAGAGCCGGGCGCGCAGGTTCGTCGTCGAGAACCCGCGCTTGCTCGTCAGCCCGTGACTGAGCGACGTACCGAGGACGGTCGCTGCTCATAGTCTCCGCCCTCTCGGCCTTGATGATGTGGGTCGCGGAGGCGATCACCTCGTCCTCGGCGATCTCGATGTAGCTGCCGGCCGGCTTCGGATCCTGCTTCCCGGTCGCGAGGTCGGTCTCGTAGACCCGCAGGATCTTGATGAACTCGACGCCCGCGATCTTCCGGACGATGCCGTACAGCTCGCCCTGGTTGAGCGCGCGGCCGAACTCCCAGCCCTCGCCGATCCCTTCGGAGGAGCCGCCGACGAGCGGGTTGAGGTAGGTGTAGAGCGCGTAGGCGACGTCCTGCTCGACGCGCTCGAGGTCGGCGTTCTGCGAGGCCTGGAGGTTGACGACGACGCTGACGCCGCGCAGCTTCACCGGCAGGAGCTGCACGCTCATCCCGATCACCCGCCGCTCGTCGAGGTACTCGGCCACCTCGGTCATCAGCTCCTCGTCCGGCGTGACCTCGTCGACCGTCAGCTGCCGGTCGGCCGGCGCGACCGCCGGCAGGATGTGGACGTGCACCATGCCGTCCTCGCCGGGCGGCAGGCAGACGGCGCGGGCGACCCGCGGCGAGGCCTCGCCGCAGAGGAACTCGAAGTCGTCCGGGGTCACCGCGCGGTAGCGCGTCCGGATCTCCATCGCGGCGCGCGTGCGGGCGCTCTCGAGCGACTCGGGGTCGACGCCGCCGAACGCCGGCCGCAGGTTGACGACCGTGTCGACGCCCGGGATCGCGCTCTTCAGCACGCTCAGCGTTCCCGCGGCGACGTTGCCGTCGCGGCCGCCGCCGTGGCGGTAGCGGCTCATCCGGAGCGTCGCGCCCTTCTTCGGCACGCCGCCGTACTGGCGCCAGCTCCCGTCCGGGCGTCCGGATCGCCGGCCCGAGGCTCACCTGGCCGGCGGCGGCGTTGAGGACGTAATGCGTGGCGACCGGCTTGCTCTCGACGAACGACTCGACCTGCTCCCACTTCTCCCAGGTCCCCGTGTCCGGGTCGAGGATCTCGAGGTACTCCTCCGGGGTCGGGTCGAGGATCGGGAAGTAGCGGAGATCGAAGGTCTGGCCCGGCGTCCCGTCGCTCGTCCCGATCACCTCGCCGGTCTCCCGCGCCGAGTGAGCGGCGTGGATGATCGCGCCGATCGGCGCCGCCGTGATCTGGTGGATCTCCGGCGGGTGCGTGTAGCTCGCCGAGGCCGAGGCGCCCGAGCGGGTCTTGGTGTCGAGGCGGCAGCAGACCCAGTAGCCGCGATGGCCGGCGATCGGGACGGCCGTGTGCCGGTCCGGGAGCTGGATCGTCACCTTCCCGGCGCCGTAGTTGAAGCCGCCGGTGAGATCCTCGACGACCTCGGCCTCGAGCCAGCCGCTCTCCTCCTCGGCGACCGAGACCTCCCAGCGAAGCGGCGGATCCTCGGGGTCGACACCGGCGCCGCGGGCCTGCGAGCAGTCGACGTCGACCTCGAGCAGCATGTTCGCGAGCGAGACGTCGAAGGCGATGTAGAGCGCGTCGCCGGCCTTCGGCGGGGAGCCGAACGCGGCCTGGTCCGGGCCCTTCGGCTTTGCGATGCCGCCCGCGACGCCGACGTCCTTCACCGCGCCGCCGCGCTTCACCGCGTAGGCGGTCGGCCGGGCGGGCGGGATCGTGAAGTCCTCGATCGTCTGGAAGATCACGGCCTCTTCGTTCGTGGTGCGGATCGTCCCGACCTCGGTCTCGCCCGCAGGGATGTGGACCGGCTCGGTCGGCGGCGCCGAGAGCCGGAAGCGCAGCCGGGTGGTGGCCGCGACCGGCGGCTCCAGCTCGATCCCGAGCAGGTTGAGCAGCGTCACGTGCAGCTTCTCGGGCACCCGGTTCAGCCGGTAGATGACCGACTCGGTCAGCCACGAGAACAGCTCGACCAGCGTGATCCCTGGGTCGGAGACGTTGTGCTCGGACCACTCCGGGCAGCGCTGCGAGAGCCGCAGGCGCGCCTCGTTGACGAGGTCCTGGAAGTTCCTGTCGTCGAGCGTGACTTCGGGGATACGGCTGGCCATCGCTATTCCGGCTCCGAGGGGATGAGGTAGAAGGGATAGACCAGGTTGCGAATGTCGTTCGTGGCGCGCAGGCGGTAGGAGATGTCGATGATCAGCACGCCCTCGTCGACCCGGGACAGGTCGGGCACGACGTCGAGCACGTCGATGCGCGGCTCCCAGCGGTCGAGCGCCTCGCGGATCTCGTACTGGATCTTCCCGAGCGTGTAGGCGTCGATCGTGTCGAAGAGGTGGTTGTGGATCCCGCAGCCGAACTCGGGCCGCATCGGGCGCTCGCCCTGCGCCGTCCCGAGGATGACGTCGATCGCCTCCTGAACGTCCGTGTTCCCGGAGCTCATCGCGAGGCCGCCGAGACGGTCCACGCGGAGGGGAAATGCAATCCCGGTGCCGATGATGTCCGACATCTGCTCCTTTCTCTTCCTGCTGTTATCCGAGTGAGATCTGCGTGCCCGAGATCGAGATCGTCCCCATCGGGGTCATCTCGATCTTCGCGCCGCCACATTTGATGGTCAGGCCCTGAGTGCCCTCGATCGTGAGGGTGCTGTTCGCCTTGACGGAAACGGACATGCCTTCGGCGCTCATGTCGTCCGTCGACTTGTGCGAGACCTTGCCCTGCGTCTCGACGCTGAAGTCCTTGTCGCTCTTGACCGTGATCACGTCCTTCGCGTGGATCTGGACCTTCTGATCCGACTGCAGCGAGAACGAGCCGTCGAGGACGGCCAGGTCGTCGCCCGGCGTCGCGGTGCCGTTGAAGAGCGAGCCGAGGACGTAGGGCTTGTTGACGTCGTCGTGCTCGAAGCCGATCACGACCTCGTCGCCGACCTGGGGCATCATCAGCACTCCGCGGGAGCTACCCGCCGACAAGGTGGCGATCCGCGCCCACCAGCCCTCGGTGCCGCTGCCGAGAGCGGGGTAGGAGATGCGCACGCGGCCCAGGTTGTCGGGGTCGTTGTTGTTCGTGACGACGCCGATCACGACCGAGTTGCCCCAGCCCCGCTTGCCCTTCGGCGTCATCAGGTCGACGAGGCTGCGTGCGGACCGCCCCGTGACCGAGAAGTGCGTCCGGTAGCCGTGCGAGCCCTGGTAGAGGTGAACGCAGGACGAGATCACGTAGGTGCCGCCGAACTTCGTCCCGATCCCGTCGATCTTCACCTTCGAGCCGGCCTTGATGTTCGTGTTGCCCTTGCACATCCCCTCGGCCTCGAGGTAGCCGGCGCCCATGTGCGCGGCATAGGCCTTGGCCAGATGGTCGGCCTCCTCCTGCGAGAGCACGGGCCGGTCGGCGACGACCATCGTCCCGCCGCCCACCGCCGCGGCGGCGTCGGAGCGCGGGATCCCGATCTGCGACACCGGCTCGGTCACGCTCTCGGTCGACTCGAACGGCTCCTTGCGGGCCGGGTTGCGCGCGCGCACGGTCACCTGGTCGACCTGCTGGACGCCGGTGATGCGCGGCTTGAAGCTGATCAGGTTGTCGCCCCACTTGAGCGAGATGTCCTGCGTCCCGGCGGGCGGGCCCGCCTTGCGGAAGTACAGCTTGTGGTCGATCACGAGCACCTCGAAGTCGATCCGCTGGGCGAGCTTCCAGAGGAACTCCCAGTCGGTCTCGTTGTTCTGCTGGACGAAGTCGTGGGCCGGCCCGGCGTCGTCGATCGTCCCCTCGGAGATGCCGTTCTGCCCTGGCGATCTTGCGCGCGATGTCGGCGGCGGTCATGTTCTGGAACGTCTGCGCCTTCTTCGTCTGGTGCAGCTGGTGCGACCCGTCGTAGGCGCGGAAGCCGAGGACCGTGCCGCCGTTCCCGAACTCGGGCTCGAGCGAGACGATCATCCCCTTGAAGATGCTCGTCAGCGAGGTGTCGTCGGTGCCCGACAGCTTCACCTCGACCTGGCTCCCGATGTGCAGCGGGAACGAGTCGACGTTCTTCAGCCCGGGGTCGGTGAACCGGAGCAGGCAGGCATCCGGCAGGCGCAGGTTCTCCTGAATGCGCGCCTCGATGAGCTGCCGCCCGATCTGCTCGTCGATCGGCTGCCCATCGGCCAGTACCTGTGCCCCTGAGACCGCGCCCGTGCTCATGCTCTGCCTCCCGCGTCGTGGGCCGGCGTCTTTTCCGTCAAGACGTAGCCCGCCATGGTCGCCGAAGCCGGGCTTCGCCCGGCGGGAGGCAAGGCGCGCGTGTGGGAACCCGGAGGAGGGGGCTCGTGGGGGAACCTTGTTGGTTTCCCCACGATCATTCGTCGAGGCTCGGGATCGAGAGGACGGAGCCGCGCTTGAGGTGGAGGGGGTCGTCGATGCCGTTGGCCTCGGCGATCGCGCGCCAGCGCGTCGGATCCTGGTAGTGGTGGTAGGCGATCGAGGCGAGGCTGTCGCCGTCCTTGACCGTGTGCGAGCCGAGGCCGTACTGGGCGCGTGTCGTCGGGTTCTGCGGCTTGGAGGCGCCGTGCTGGCTCGACTTGTCCATCGCGCGCTCGGCCTGGATCAGCGACAGCTTCGCCGGAGGCCCGAACAGGCGTGCCGTCGGGGCGGAAGAGGGTGTACTGGACGCTCAGGTTGTCGGCGACCGCCTTGAAGCTGACGGTGCTTCCCCAGATGAACGTGATCATCGGCGGACGGCCGCTGTTGCGCCCGTGGCCCGAGCCGAGCGCGGCCGAGACCTCCATCGCCTTGAAGAGCTGCGCGGTCACGTCCGAGACGTCGAGGTCCTGGCTGTCGGTCGAGTCGAACATCAGCTCGAGGTTGAGCTTGCGCGGCTGGCCGCCGCCGAACTGCGCCGTCGGCAGGGCGGTGCCGACGACCGGGTCGACCTTCCACTGGTTGACCTTGGCGATCGTGTACTCCTTGGGGTTGAACCAGCAGTCGATCGCCTCGTCCTCGCCCTCGATCTCGAGGCTTGCGAGCTCGAACCCTGTGAGTGGCGGCAGCGGCATGTCAGTCGGGCGGGATCAGGCCCTGGTGGGCAGATCTCCAGGGTCTCGGTGGCGACGTTGGTGGACTTGGCATTGAAGGACGGGCCCGACCACTTGACCGGGAACGCGCCCGCGAACGACCAGGTGCGCACCTGCTGGCCGTCGTCGCCGAGCAGGTTGAGCGTGACGTTGCCCCGGTCCTCGCGGTCGGTGTCCTGGTCGTAGAACCACTTGATCAGCTCGTCCTCGTAGGTGACGCCGCGCTTGAGCACGAGGTTCGGGTACTTGAGCCCGCCCCGGAACTTGTGCACGAAGCGCAGCTCGCCACCCTCCTGGTACTCGAAGATGTCGTACTCGACCGAGAGCCCGCTGCACTCCGCGAAGGCCCCGATCACGTGCTGATCGATCAGGACCTGGAAGCGAAGCTCGCCGACCGGGTCGGGCAGGCTGCTGCCGCTCCCGTCGGCGGTGGCGCGGTCGCCGGGGCTTGTTTGCGATGTGAGTGAGTCGAAAGTGGACATGGTCTCTCCGTGTTCTCAGGGCAGGTCGCCGAGTACGTCTCCCATTCGCTCGCGGTCGGCCAGGAGCTCGCGGCGGAGCCGCTCGATCACCTGGTCGTAGATCTCCTCGATATCGCCGCCGCCTCCCTCCCGGGGTGCGGGTGCAGGGGAGGCGGGAGGTGCTGCTGCCTGCGCGGGCTCGGCGGGCGCCCCAGGTGCCTCGGCGGGAGCAGGATCGGGCTCGCGCATCAGCGCGAACGCCGGTGCAAAGGCGCGGCCCTGGGGGCGCGGGAAGACGAGCGTCTCGGTCTCGCCGTCCTCCTGCCGGAGGATGCCACCGGTCGCGGCGGCGAGCCGCGCGCCGCTCGTGCCGCCGAACCCACGGGCTGGAGCGGCGGGCGCTTCGGCTCGCGCGACGGCGGCAGGGCGGCTCGAGACGGGCAACGGCGGGGCCAGGCGCAGGAGCGGCCTGGTGGGGACGGTCGCGACGGCCGAGCGCTGCATCCGACCAGATGCAGCCCCGCGGCTCGCGGCTGCCGATGTCGAGGCAACCGCCTCGTAGACGGCCGTGCTCGCAGCAGAGGTGGTACCGGTTGCTGCGGAAGGCTGCTCGTCGCCCCGGGCAGGCTCGGGCGCCCAATCGCCCGCCGCTGTAGGTGCAGGCGCGCGCTGGACGAGCGTCGCTCGAACCGGTGCGGCGGGCTGCCCGGGAGCGGCGGGCGTCACGCCCGTTGCAGGGGTCGAGGCGGCGGCCGGCGCGGGAGGCGGCCTGTGGCGCCTCCGGCTCGGGGCGGCGCGCGATCGCGCGGGCGAGGCTCCTGAGCGGCTTGCGCTTGGTCGCGAGCACGGGCAGCTCGCTTACGGCGGGCTGACTGACGACCGGTGCCGCAGCGGCCGCGGCGGCGGCGGCGGTCGAGGCGGAGGCGCCGGGTGTCTGACCCGCGTCGGCGCCCGCTGCTGCGGCCGCGGAAGCGGCCTCTCCGCCGGGCGAAGCGCCGGGCTGGGCCTCCTGGGCGGGCGGTGCGCTCGCGGGAGGGCCTCCGGCTTCAGCCGGGGCGGCTCCGACGGCCGCGTCGGCCGAGGGCTCGTTCTCCTTCAGCTCGAACGGGACCGGCTCCTGGGCCTTGTCCTGCTCGGGGCCGGCCTCTTCCACGGCGCCGGCCTGCTCGGCTGTCGGCGTGCTCTCGACGGCTGCGGCGGCGCTCTCGACCGCCGCATTCGCCCCCTCGAGGGCCGGAGTCGGCTCGGGAGCCGCCTCGGGGGCCGGGGCTTCCTCGGGCGGGGAGTCGTGGCTCGGTTCCGGGGCTGCGGCGTTCGCGGCGGCGCGCGCGAGCGCACGGCGGCCCTGCCCGGGCGGCGTGGGGGCTGGGGGCGAGACGGCTGAAAGCGGCGCGGCCGGGCTCGTCGGCGGCTGCGCTACTGCCGTCTCGGCCTGGGCAGCAGGAGGCGAAACAGGTGCGGGCGCCGGCTCGCGGCGCAGGACGGCGTCGGCGACCCGGCGGAGGATCCCGGGCCGGGCTGCGACGGCCGGAGCCTCGGCGGCAGGCGCGTCGGCGACCTCGGGACCGTCAAGGGGCTCGACGGGCCGGCGCTGGAGCTGCAGCGCCGGCCGGACGGGGCGCTCGGCGGGCTTGCGCGCCAGAGTCAACGGCACGCGCGGCGCCGGAGACGACCGGGACGGGGGAGTGTCCGATGCGGCCGCCGCGGGCTCGGAGGGCGTAGAAGCCGCGGGTGAGCCGGCGGGGGGCTCGGTTGCCGGCGGCTCCGCTGGCATAGGCGGCGGAGGAGGGCTCTCGACTCGAGAGATCGACGGCGGGGCAGGCGTCGATGCCGGCGGCTCGGCCCGGCGGATCGTCTCGATCGGCCGCGCGGGCGGCTCCGGCAGGACCGGCGGGCGGCTCGGCGGCGACAGGCTCTGGAGCCGGCGCCTCGTCGACGACCCGCTCGTTCGGGGTGTCGTACGGAAGCGGCGGCGGCGCCTCCGGCCGGTCGACGGGCCTGCGGGAGAGCCGGAAGCCCGTCGGCACCTCCTGCACCTGGCCGCGCTGGACGGGCTGGGCGCGCCGGGCCACCTCGGCCGCGGCGGCTGCCTCGTCCCTCTTGTCGCGGTCGACCAGGAACGACGGCTTCTCCGACTCGCCGGCGAGCTCGGGCATCGCCGCCTCGCCGGCGATCGGGATCCCCTCCGGCCGGCCCGTCGCCGAAGATCCAGCGGGCCGCGAACTCGCTCATCCCGGGCGGGCGCGGCAGCGCCGTCTCGGGGGCAGCAGCCGGCGCACCCGCCGCCTGCCGCCCGATCGAGCGGCCCCGGGCGAGCCGCGTCGAGGTCTCGACGATCCTCTCCGGGACACGTGCGGCCGTCACGGTCTGCGCAAGGCGCAGCCCACCCGCCCGCGGCGGCGCCGCGTGGCGTGCGAGCACCCTCTGCCCGAGCAGTCCCAGGCGACCCATCATCTGAGCTCAGTACCCCCCGCTGGTCCGGGCCGCGATGTCCTCGGCCTCTTCGAGGAACCTCCGGCGATCCGGATGCTCCAGGTCGAGGATCGAGTCCAGCGGCCAGTGGAAGTGGTAGGCGAGCTCGGCCGCCTCCGCGAGCAGCTCATGCGGAGACGGCCTGTTCATTCCCCCAGGCGCCTGTCCTCGACGTCGGAGAGGTCGACCTCGAACGCTTGCGCGCACGACGGGCAGGTAACCGACCCCGACCGACTCACCGTCGGTGTTGAGCCGCTCGTAGAGGCGCTGGAGATGGTCGAAGTCGGCGGCGAAAAGGCCCTCCACGACCTCGGGCGTCACGTCCGGCACCTCGCCCAGCTTCGTCACGACGCGCGAGAGAAGGAGCACGGACAGGTACGCCTCGTTCTGCTTGACCTCGGCAGAGCGAAGCGGCTCGATCTCGTCGCGCGCCGTGGCCAGGCGCATCGCACCGTCGCGATGGACATTGCCCGACGCGTCCACGTACCCACGCGGAAGCGTGAACGGGTACTCGGTTTTCATCTTCCAGAACCTCCCTCGTGTTGCTCCCCCTCTGGACTAGACGCGCTCGAACCCTTCGTGGCAGATGTGCAGCTCCTCCAGAGCCACGTTGTTCGTCGACGCGTCGAGCGTCGCGGCGACGTACTTGATCGGCCATCCCTGCTTGAACTGGTACGTGGCGATCGTGGCGCCCGAGATGTCGAGCAGCTCGATCTTCCCGTCCACGCGAGCCTGCGTCTGCGCCCTGGGTGACGGCGGTGTCGCGCCACTTCCAGATGTCCATGCTCTCGTCGACGCCGCGCTTGAGCGTGATGTTCGACCACTTGATCCCGCCGGCCACCTTGCGGGTGTACGGCCGGCCGTTCGAGTCGATCGACTTGTGCTCGATCACCTCGGTCTCCGAGTCGAACCCGGAGGCCTCCTTGAACACGCCACACGCTTCGTTTCCGCCAAGCGTCAGCCGGAAATATGACGCTGGGCGGGGCTCTCTCATCGGCATCTAACTGACCTCCTCTCTCACTCGTCGACTTAGGCCACTTCGCTCGCGCCTGCGGCGAACTGGCTGATGCGGAAGATGACGAACTCGGCCGGCTTCACTGGGCAGATCCCGATCTCGATCACGACCTGGCCGGCCTCGATCACGTCCTGCGGGTTGGTCTCGGCGTCGCACTTCACGAAGAACGCCTGCGACGGAGTTGCGCCGAAGAGCGCGCCCTGCCGCCACGTGCGGTTGAGGAAGTTCGTGGCCGAGATCCGCAGCGAGCTCCAGAGGCGCTCGTCGTTGGGCTCGAACACGGCCCACTGCGTCCCTTCCATGATCGACTCCGAGATGTAGTTGAACAGGCGCCGGACGTTGATGTAGCGCCACTCGGGATCGCTCGACATCGTGCGGGCGCCCCAGATGCGGATGCCGCGGCCGGGGAAGGCCCGGATGCAGTTGATCCCGCGCTGGTTGAGTCCGCCCTGCTCCTCGCCCGTGACCTGGAAGCCGAGCCCGTTGACGCCCATCGTGACCTCGTTCGCCGGGGCCTTGTGGACGCCGCGGGTGCCGTCGGTGCGCGCCCAGACGCCGGCGACGTGCCCGGACGGCGGGACGAGCAGCGGCCGCTTCGTGATCGGATCCATGACCTCGAGCCACGGGTAGTAGAGCGCCGCGAACTTCGAGTCGTAGCCGGCGGCGTTCATCCGCCAGTCGAGGACGTCCTGCGGGATCAGGTTCGGCGGCGCGTCCAGGATCGCCATCCGGTCGCCCATGTTCTCGCAGTGGGCGATCATCTTGCCCTGGAGGTCGCGGACGGCGACGTCGTCTCCGTTCACGAACGTCATCAGGTCCGGGCAGATCAGCATCGTGACCTCGTCGACGGCGGCCAGGCCGCCCATGCCCTCGCGCTTGGCGACGTCGCCCTCGAACTGCGACGGGGTGATCGACCCTTCGGCCTGCTTCGGCATCGAGAGCGTGAAGCTGCCGGTTGCGAGCGCGACGTCGGTGACGGCGCCGCCGGTCTCCTCGAGCTTGATCAGCTTCGAGGCGGCGTTGACCTTGGTGACGATGTAGGAGCGGCCCTTCTTGACGCTGAGGCCGTCGAACTCCTCGGTATCGGTGCCCGACGGTCACCGTGAGCTTGTAGGTGGCCGGCGCGTCGTCGCCCTCGCCGCCCGCTTCCTGGGTCAGGTCGAGCTTGACGTCCGAGTCGACGCCCTTGAGCGCGATCGCGCGGAACGCCTCGACGCTTGCGTCGCCGGCGGCAGGCAGCGCAGCCTGGCGGACGCCGCCGTCGGAGCTTCCGACGCGGACGATCCAGCAGAGACCGCCGCCGTTCTGGAAGAAGCCGTACACGGCGTGCGCGAGGTAGGCGCCCTCCATGAACGGGCCGTTCTCGGGGTTCTGCGCGTCGCCGAAGATCGTCGAGAACTGAGTCCAGTTCGAGATCCGGGTCGGCCGGTTGACCGGCCCGCCCGGAGCCAGGCCGACGAACGCGGCGATCGACGTGCCGACCCCTTCGATCGGCTTGTTCGCCGATGGAACCTCCTCGACGTACACGCCCGGGGTCAAATAACTGGTCGCCATCTCACTCCCTTCTGTTTATGTCGATCGACCGGTGTGGAGCTCCCGAAGCAGATCGTCGGAAGCCGAAGCTGGGATGGTTCTGGGGGCGGAGCTGCCTGGGTCGAACACATGCATCTCCGTCTCGTTGCGGGGCCAGAGGATGAGCTTTGCCCCTGGTGCGGCAAGGCGGACGCGGTCGCCCAGATCGCTCGATGCAGTTCCTGACCACCCGGCGTCGAGGCCGAGAACAATCGCGTCTGGCTGCAAGACCCTGGCCTGCTCGACCAGCGCGTCAGGCAGGTCGTCGTGGCCGACCACCTCCAATCCTCCGTCCTCGAGCACGCGTCTCATTCCCAGCCGTGCTACGGGCTCGAGGTTCCCGATCAAGGCCCGCCGGGACACACCCGGGACTCTTGTTTTTCGGCTCCGTTCCTGCCAGAAGAGGCGGGGCACGGATTGGGGCAGTCCTGCTGCCCTGTCGGGCGCGCCTAACTCTTGGCGGCGGCTGCGGCCTTGGGCTTCGCGAGCGAGATCTCGGCGCCCTGCCCGGGGATCACGAGCTCGGCTTTCGCCTCCTCGCCGCCGGGCCCGCGGGCGAGCAGCTTGTACTTGCCGGCGCTGCAGCGGGTCGAAGCGGAAGCGGCCGTCGGCGTCGGTGACGGCGAGCAGGCCGACGTCGGTCATGTGCACCCAGACGTTGCGGACGGGCTTGCCGTCGCCGTCGACGACCTTGCCGCCGCTGCGGTGCAGCTCGAGCAGCGTCGCCTTGCGCGCGTCGCGGTCGAAGAGCCTGGTCGTCGCGGTGCGGACCTCGGGGCCGCGCTCGATCGAGACGCCCGGCTCGCACGAGAGCGTCACGCAGTAGTTGAAGGACGCCTTGTACTGGCCGCCGACCGCTGTCCAGAAGTCCGAGGCGTCCTCGTGCCGCTCCTGCGCCGTGCGGGTCTTCAGCGGATAGCGCTGTGAGCCGTTTGCGAGCGAGGTCGTCAGGACGTCGGGCGGCAAGGTCGGGTAGGCGTAGAGGGCGGCCATCGCCTGTGAGAGCAGACGGTGCTCGTCCTGGACGTCGCGCGTCCAGGCGGTGATCGCGTAGGAGGCGTCGACGCGGAGCGGTGGGCGCAGGTCGATCGGCCGGCCGTCCCTGGGCCCGGGACGCTGCTCCCAGTCGGTCGGGCGGAACTCCTTCGCCTCACGGATGTCGTAGAGGAAGAGGTTGACCGCGGGGCTCGAGAGCGACGCCGCCCATTCCTTGTCGGGTGCGTCGAAGACGATCTCGACGCCGTCGAAGCTGTGCCGTCCGAGCTCGCGCTTCAGCAACGTGCGCAGAGACTCGTCCAGATCGGCGAGCATCGTGTTGATCGGGACCTGCACCGTCGTCGTGGACATCGCTCTGAGTCTCTCAGATCGAGATGGCCACCGCCGTGGTCAGTCGGGTAGGTCTTGGTGCCCCTTGGGGCAACCAATCGGGTAGCTGCGTTGCCCCGTCCGGCGCCGCCGGGGTGCACGCCGCGGGCGTTGCCTGTTTGCAACTCTGCGCACGAGCGCGTCGGGTGACCGGCTGCCGGCGCCGATATGATCGGGGTGGCGATGGCTCGGCACGCACGCGAACGCGAGCGGCGAGCCCCTCGGTCGGCCGACTCGACCCGGGGGAGGTCGGCGTTCGCGCAGTCGGAGCATCCGCTCGAGGCTCTTCAGCGGCTCGTCGGGAATCGCGCGGTCTCGGATCTCGTGACGAATCAGTCGGGATCGCGGCACCTTGCGCGAGCGCTCCTGCAGCGTCAGCCCACCGGCGGCGACCCGGCCACGCCGGGTGGGGTGCAGAACGTGCCGATCGGGACACCGCCCCCCGTGACCGTCAGCCCATCCGATCTCGCCGCGAGCGGCGCGTCGCCGCCGGGGAACACGACCTACACCGGCGCGGGTAGCGCTCCGCCGACCACGGGGCCTGCGCCGGCGCCGACTGCGCCCGCCGCTCCGGCTTCGGCGCCGGCTGCTGCCCCCGCCGCGGGTGCCACCGCGCCTGGGACCGCGCCCGCGACGACCACCGCCACCGGCCCAGCGGCGGACACGAGCACGCCCCATGCCGACCCGACGCTGACGATCGACCCGTTCAACGTGACGGCCACGCTGACGATCGCCGACCTGCACGCCTTTCGCGCGTCGACCCACCTCGTCGACGTCGACTTCCTTGCCGACCCTTCGGCGAGCGTCTCGGTCGGCACCGATCCCGCGCATGCGGTCGCGGCGGGGGCCGCGGTCAACATCTTCCTCGTCCACGTGAAGCAGAACGGCGACAGCGTTCTCGACCTCGGCTTCGGCCCGTCGATCTCGACCGACGGCAGCACAGTCACCGCCAGCGGGCAGGCCGGCGCCGAGCTCCACCTCACCGAGCACGGCTCGGTCACCTTCACCGCCACGATCACGCCGACGCCGAATGCCTCGGGCGGCGTCGACATGAACGCCAGCGCGGTTGTCGGCACGGCCTGGCATTTCTGAGGCGCTCCGACCGGAAGCCGGCCGGTCAGTGCTTGGTGAGCCAGTCGAGCATCTTCGTGGCGTAGCCGGAGTTGGAGAGGGCGAGCATCGCCCCGGTGTGGTCGAGGCCTGGAAGGACGACGAGCCTGGTGGCGCCGCCACACCGGGCGAGGATCGACTTGACCGCGACGGGCTGCCCGCTCTGGTACCGGGGGTCGGCGGAGCCGAGCAGGAAGTAGCCGGCAAGCCGCGTGGACGGGCAGGAGGGGTGGTACGGCACGCCGCCCGAGACGAAGGCGACGCCTGCAAAGGCGGTGCTGTGCTCGAGCGCGTACCAGCCCAGGTAGTCGGCCCCGCCCGACCAGCCGACGAGGTACACCCGTCGCCTGTCGACCGGATAGGCGGACTCGACCCTCGCGATCTGATCGCCGAGCCACGCATCGCTGTAACCGCGGGAGTACTGCAGCCAACCCCACCAGCTGTTCGTCGATGCGCCTGCGCCGTCCTCCAACCGGCACCCGAGCGCGGTCGGGCACTGGGGCGCGAAGACGATCATCCGCCGCCGCAACGCCACCGGCCCAACCATGGCGGCGATCTGCCCCGGGTCACCCTCGTCGCCGTGCAGCAACACGACCATTGGGACCGGTCGGCTCGCCCGGGCCCCACCCGGCACCTCGACGATGCACCCGGGGCAAGGCCACCCACTCCGCACCGAAGTACCCGAGACCGCGCCCGCGGATGCTCCGCCGACGAACGCGAACAGGAGTCCAGATGCGAGCGCCCCGACCCATCTCACGCCTGAGAGTCTCGCAGCCCGCGCCACTTTGCTCGATGGCGGAGGCGTGGTGGCGGCCGCCTTAGACTTGGCGGGACGTGACAGCGACCAGGGGCGAACTCGACGCGGCGACGGAATCCAACCGGCGGCTCACGCCGTACGTGCCGCGTCTCGTCATCGACTGGCTGCGAACCTCGCCGGACGCTGCCACGCAAACCGTGGACGGCACACTCCTGTTCGCCGACATCTCGGGCTTCACGAAGCTGAGCGAAGCGCTCGCACGTCGGGGCAAAGTCGGGGCGGAACTGATGCGAGACGCGCTGAACGACGTGTTCAGCGCCCTACTCGACTCCGCGTACGACTACGGCGCCGGACTGATCAAGTGGGGCGGCGACGCGATCCTGCTCCTCTTCGAGGGCGCGGACCACGAAGCCCGCGCCGCACGGGCAGCGTGGGAGATGCAGGCCACTCTCGACCGCGTCGGACGGCTTCGGACGCCCGGCGGCACGGTCGTGCTGCGGATGTCGGTCGGGATTACCTCGGGGCCGATCCAGTTCTTCCTGGTCGGCGGCATCCATCGCGAGTTGCTCGTCGCCGGCCCCTCCGCCACCGAGGTCGTCGTGATGGAAGGGATTGCAGACGCCGGTGAGGTCGCTCTCAGCCCTGCGCTGGCAGCACGGCTCGACAAGAGCTGCAGGGGCCCCCGGAAGGCGGGTGCGATCCTGCTCGCCCGGCCGCCGGACACCCCACAGGAGCGTGCGCCAGACGTCGGCGACGTGAGCCGGATCGACATCGGAGAGTGCATTCCGGTCGCCGCTCGTGCCCACGTCCTGCTCGATCGGAGCGAGCCCGAGCATCGAACCATCACCGCTGCGTTCATCGACCTTGTCGGAACCGATGACCTCCTCGCGCAGCTTGGCGCTGACGCGCTTGCCGTCGAGTTCGACGACCGGCTGAGGCTCATCCAGCATGCCGCGCTCCGCTACGAGGTGCCGTTCTACGAGACGGACGTCGGGCAGGGCAGCGTCAAAGTGCTGCTGACCGCGGGCGCCCCGTCGAGCACGGGCCAGGACGAGGAGCGAATGCTGCGTGCGCTCCGCGACGTCATCGAGACTCCCGGCCGAATCCCGATTCGGGTCGGCGTCAATACGGGGAAGGTGTTCGCCGGCGACTTCGGCCCGCCGTACCGCCGGGCGTATCGCGTGTTCGGTGACGCGATCAACACGGCAGCGCGAGTGATGAGCCGCGCAGCACCCGGCCAGATTCTCGCGACAGATGCGGTGCTCGAGCGGTCGCACGCGTTGTTCGACACCACCCCGATCGAGCCGTTCGCCGCAAAGGGCAAGGCGCTGCCGATCCACGCGTCGGTCGTGGGGCCGGCAGTGGGCGTCCGCAAGGAGTCCCAGAACCGCGAGGCGGTGTTCGAAGGGCGGGAGCTGGAGCTGGGCGCCCTCCTCGAAGTGATCGAGCTCGCTCGGAACGGCGAAGGCTGGACGATCGAGTTGAGCGGGCGGCCGGGGCTCGGGAAGTCTCACCTGGTCGACCAGCTGATCGCGCGCTCCCCGGATCTGGCGGTCCTTCGCGGCCGGTGCTACCCGTATCAGCAGGAGTCGCCCTACTTCCCGCTCCATAACGCGCTCCGCGCCGTCATCGGCGCGTCGCCCGATGCCGAGCACGAGCAGATCGAATCGGGGCTGCGCTCGGCGCTCGACGAGCGCCTTCCACACCTCGTGCCTTGGCTGCCGGTGCTCGCGATCCCGTTCGGCCTCGATCTGCCGCCCACCGTGGAGAGCGAACGTCTCGAGGAGCGCTTCCTGCGTGAACGGCTGGCCGAGCTCGTCTCGGAGTTCCTCGGGGCCATGCTCCGAGACCGGCTCGCGCTGCTCCTGCTGGAGGATGCGCAGTACATGGACGAGGCCACCACCGACCTGCTGCGCGGCCTCGAGACGATCGCCGGGCAGGAAGGAGGCCGGAACTGGATCCTGCTCGTCACGCAGGACGACCCGCCGCCCACTGCCGAGCCCCTGGAGGCCGATCTCGCCTCCCGTCTCGCGTTCTGCCTGCTGCCGCTCACGATGCTGCAGAGCGCCAGGCTCGTCGATCTCGTCACCGAGGACAGACCGCTCCCACCCCACGTCGCCGAGGAGGTGGTGCGCCGATGCGGCGGCAGCCCGCTCTTCCTCTTCGCGCTGCTCGAGCACGTCAAGGAATCACGCTCGCTCGTCACGTTGCCCGACTCGGTCGAGGCGCTGATCGCGGCGGATATCGACAGGCTGGCCCCACAGGATCGGGACTTGATTCGCTACGCCTCCGTCCTCGGCACAACCTTCGACCCGGATCTGCTCGCCGCCGCGATGCACGACGATCTCGCGCTCGATCAGACGACATGGTCGCGGTTCGGCGACCTCGTCGAGCAGGATCCGGGCGGCGGGTTTCGCTTCCGCAATGCACTCATTCGGGAGGCTGCCTACGAAGGGCTCCCCTACCGGCGACGGCGGCAGCTTCATTCCTGGCTCGCAGAGGCGATCGAGCTGCGGGCCGGCGACCGGGCCGACGACGAGGCGGCGATGCTCAGCGTCCACTTCCACGAGGCCCAGCAGTGGGAGAAGGCCTGGCGCTATGCCCGGCGGGCCGCCGAGCGGGCGGCGGAGGTCTACGCCAACGTCGAGGCGGCCGTTGCGCTCGAGCGCGCAATCGAATCCGGAAGGCGCCTGCGCAGGCTCGGGCGTGACCCACTCGCCGAGGCCTACGAGAAGCTCGGCGACGTCCGCTTCCGCCTCGGCGAGTTCGAGCGGGCAGCTGTCGCCTACCGAGCGTCCAGACGACTGCGGGCGACGGGGTCGCCGCACACGGCCGACCTGTCGCTCAAGGAGGCGCTGATCCCGATGCGCTTCGGCAGCTACCCGCAGACTCTGCGCCGCCTCTCACGGGGGCTTCGCGAGCTCGAGCAGGTTGACAGCCCCGCCGCAGCGGCAGGCCGGTCGCGCCTGTGCGCGCGTTACGCAGCTGTGCGTTTCCGCCAGAACCGTCACGAGGAGGCGATCGGCTGGTGCCTACGCGCCGAGGGCGAGGCGAAGCGCGGGCGCGCCCGCGACGCCCTGGCACACGCGTACACGATCCACGACGTGGCTCTGCTCGCGGACGGGCGCCCGGCAGCCGCGACCCATGGCCCAGCGGCGCTCGCGATCTACGAGGAGCTCGGCGACCTGGTCTGGCAGGCGGCCGTCCTCAACAACATGGGCCTCGTCGCCTACGAGCTGGGTCGGTGGACCGAGTCGCTCGAGCTCTACGGGCGGGCCAGCTCGATCTGGGAGAGCACGGGAGATCGCTGGAGCGCGACTTTCGCGAAGTACAACCGCGGTGAGATCCTCTCCGACCAGGGTTGGTTCGACGAGGCCGAGGAGCAGCTGCGCGACGCCCTCCGTGTCTGGCGCTCGTCGAACGCCGGGCCGGAGATCGCCGACGCGACCAGGCAGCTCGGTCGGCTCGCAGCTCGCCGCGGCGATGACGCCACCGCCCACCGCCTGCTCGAATCGACTCGCACTCAGCAGCTCGAGAACGGGGAGGCAGCAGAGGTGCTCCTCACCGATGCCTGGATCGCCGAGGCCGACGTCCTGGCAGGCAGAGCAGCGGACGCGGTGGCGCGTATCCCGGAGTTGCGGGCCCGGGCCCAGAAGCTCGACGCCGGCGGGCGGTTCCTGCCGATGCTTCAGCGCATTCTGGGCTGGGGCCTGCTCGAGCTTGGTGCCGTGGATGAGGCCGCAGCGGCCTTCGAGGTCGGCCTCGCCGAAGCGAGCGGCCGCTCGGCGGGCTTCGAGCTTGCGGCGCTGCTCGAAGGCAGCCTCCTCGTCGCGGAAGCCCGCTCCGGCGGGGATCCCGAGCTTGCGGCCGCGCTCGACGCGAAGCTCGGAGAGCTGGCGATCGTCGTCAGCCCGGCTGCACGGCTTCTCGCTCCCGGCGCTGGACTCGTTCGCGCCGGGAGCGGAGAAGGCCGCTGAGAGTCAGACTCGTGAGCTAGACATAAGCCCGACCGTCCCACGGATAGGGCTTGACGAGCACGATCACGAGGTTGCCCGAGCTGTCGATGTACCTGGCCGAGATGTACGGATTGGGATTCGGCCAACCCCAGAACGGGAGATCGGGGACGAGCCCCCAGTAGAGACCTGTCCCGGCGTCGTAGGTCGCCGGGACGCCGAACCTGCTGATCCAGGCATGACCCGGATCGGTGAGCCCGTCGTATCGCTTTGCACCGAGGCAGACGTTCAGGAGCAGTGCCTGGAGGTAGTTCAGCCCGGCCGCTTTCAGCGTCGCCTTGGTGACCGTGAACGTGATCTTGAGGTTCGGCTGGCTCGCGGAGACGTTTCCTCCGGTCACTTCGACCGAGGTTCCGGTCGTCCCGGTGAGCGGAGTGAAGCCGCTGCAGGCGCCGGTCGGCGGCGCCGAGCTGTCAAACGTCGTCTGCAGGACGAGTCCCTGGAAGGAGGTTCCCGACCCGGAGTTGGCGGTTGTGCTCGAGCTCTGCGCCGCATTCGAGGCGGTCACCTGGCACGACGCCCCGCCGGAGCAGACCGCGAGCTGCAGGACGATCTCGAACGGGTTGCTGACCGTGGTCGCACCGCTGGAGACGACGGCGGCGGTCAGTGTGTACTGCCCGGTGGCGGCAAGCGTGAGATCGCCGAACGTGGCGATACCGCCGCTCGTGGGCTGCTGCACCGTCCCGCCGAGACCGGCCGGCAGGGTCATCTTCACGGCGGTCCCGTCTGGCGCCTGGTTTCCGTACGTATCCGCCGCGGTGACGGTGACGGGTGCTTGAGTCACGACGTTGCTGTAGATCGGCGTCGAGATCTGGGCGTTGGTCGGTTGGGCCACGAACGAGGGCTGCAGCGTCCCCGGGTTGACCGTGAAGCTGGTCGAGCCCGTCTTCCCGCCGCCGGTCACGACCAGCGTGGGTGCTTCGGCCTTGAACAACGTCATCTGGGCAGGCGCCTGGCCCGAGGCATTGAACGCGAGCTGGCTCTGCCCCGACGCACACGGCGCCGGTCCCGCCGGGTAGATCGGCGCGTACGTTCCGATCGTTCCCGGGCCGGAGAACGCGACACAGCCGTTGGTCGAGACCCAGGCCGACGGCGCATTCCCGTACAGGTCGAAGGCCGACACGGTCGCCGAGAACGGCACCCCTGCCACCTCCGGGGCCGTCGGGGCCAATCCGGTCAACGTGAAGTGATCCAACGGAGCCGGGTTCACCGCAAAGCTGGTGGAGCCGGTCTTACCGGCACCGGTAACGACAAGCGTCGGTGTCTCAGCTTTGAACAACGTCATCTGGGCAGGCGCCTGGCCCGAGGCATTGAACGCGAGCTGGCTCTGCCCCGACACGCACGGCGCCGGTCCCGCCGGGTAGATCGGCGCATAACTTCCGATTGTCCCAGGGCCCGAGAACGCGACACAGTTACTGGTCGAGACCCAGGCCGACGGCGCATTCCCGTACAGGTCGAAGGCCGACACGGTCGCCGAGAACGGCACCCCTGCGACCTCCGACGGAGCCAATCCGGTCAACGTGAAGTGATCCAACGGAGCCGGGTTGACGACGAAGCTTCCCGAGGTCCCGGACTTTCCGGTCGCGACGTCCGTCA
The DNA here is from genome assembly GCA_963775355.1 of uncultured Actinomycetota bacterium. Classification (GTDB taxonomy): domain Bacteria; phylum Actinomycetota; class Thermoleophilia; order Gaiellales; family Gaiellaceae; genus PALSA-600. The sequence continues at coordinate 323,451 of CAVZJA010000020.1, forward strand.
CCTTGAGGGTGCCCGCGCTCTGAGCGGCATACAGGGTGATCGGCACCGTGGCCTTGAAGGACGACGAGAACGTGACCAGGCTTCCCGCGCAGGTTCCCGATCCCGCTGGATAGGTCGGCGCGTTGCCGCTCGGGCTCGTCGCCGGGCCCGAGAACTTGATGCATTTCGAGCCCGAGTAGTTCGCGTCGCCGTCGTGGTCGCTGTCGTAGGCCGTGACCGTCACGGTGAACTGGGTGCCGGCCTTCTGTGGGCTGGGCACCGAAACGGTGAAACCGGCGAAGTCCCCGTAATCGTGCGCAGCCGCGCGTCCCCCGCCGATCGCGAGAACGATCGCGACGGCTACGGCGACCGCAGCAACTCCGATCCTCGTCCTGCCAGAGCTTCCGACTGAACCCAAGCGGTTGTTCAACTCACGCCTCCCGTCTCGCCACAGGTCAAGAAAATTGACCGCATTCAACACGATCCGTCGCGCCTTTGCGGCGAATCCCGTTTGCGCAGTGGAAAAGCCCCGGATTCCTCGCTAATCGCGTCAACCGACCGCGGGGAACCCGCCCGTCTGTGGGCGGATCAGCTCGTGGAAGTGGTCGAAGTCGGCCTCGATCGTCAGCCGGCCGAGCTTGTTGTACTCGAGCGCGACCGCGCGGACGAGGTGCTCCATGCCGATCCGGCCGGTGCCGTCGGCTGCCATGAACGCCGCAGTCAGCGAGCAGTTGCGGATCGAGCCGCCGGAGAGCTTGAAGCGCTCGGCGAGGAAGTGGACGTCGATGTCGTCGGTAACCGGCGCGGCGGTGGGGAGGACGAGCTTCCAGATCCGCTCGCGATCCTCGGGCTCCGGGAACGGGAAGTCGACCACCACGTCGAGGCGTCGCAGGAACGCGTCGTCCATGTTCTGGCGGAAGTTCGTGGCGAGGATGACCGCGCCCGGGTAGCCCTCCATCTTCTGGAGCAGGTAGGCGACCTCGATGTTGGCGTAGCGGTCGTGGGCGTCACGCACCTCGGAGCGCTTGCCGAAGAGAGCGTCCGCCTCGTCGAAGAAGAGGATCGCGTTCGAGCCCTGCGCCGCTCCGAACACGCGGTCGAGGTTCTTCTCGGTCTCACCGATGTACTTCGAGACCACGGTGGCAAGGTCGAGGCGGAAGAGGTCGAGGCCGAGGTCGCGTGCGAGCACCTGGCCGGCCATCGTCTTGCCGGTGCCGGACTCGCCGGCGAACAGCACCTTCAGCCCCTGGCTCCGGGCGACGGTCTTCTCGTACCCCCACTCGGAGAGGACGAGGTCGCGGTGGCGCAGGTAGGACGAGATCGAGTGGAGCACCTCGAACTGGCGCTCGGCGATCACGATGTCGTCCCAGGTGAAGGGCGCATCGAGCCTCGATGCGAGCTCGGCGAGGCGGGTGCTCGAGGCGCGTCGTGCGCCGAGGTCGAGATCCGCCGGCGCCGGAAGGGCTTCGCCACGGGTTGCCGCGGCCAGGCGGGCCACGTCGGCGGCGTCTGCGATCTGGCCGACGGAGAGCCTGAACTTGGCGGCGACGTCGTTGACGTCCTCGGTCCCCGTGTGGGCCGCCCAGGCGGCCCGCCGCTCGGCGAAGCTCGCCTGCGGCGCGTCGACGACGACCGCCGTCGCCTCGCCGAGCGCGACGACTGCCTGCGGCGTCGCCGCGCAGACCAGCGTGCGCTCGTCCCGGGCGCCCAGCACGCGCTGGACGCGGAGGTGCTTGTCCGGCTCGAGCTCATCGAGGCCGTCGAAGCAGATGCGGCGGCCTTCGAGCAGAGCGGTCACGCCGGCCTCGCGCATCAGCTCGACGTCCATCGCGTCGTTGACGTCGACCAGCAGAAGCGGCTGCCCGAGCGCCAACGCGAGCAGGGAGGGCGCGTCCGGGCCGGCGACCATCACGGGCAACGGGCTGTCGGCGGCGAGAAGGGGCTTCAGCTCGGCGATCGTCGCCGGGCGCCCCGGATCGTGCTCGGGGATGGCGACGGGCCGGAGCCGGCCGTCACGCACCGGCTCGTCGAGGCCGGAGCCGAGCAGATAGGCGGCCAGCCGGTCCGACAGCTTGAGCATCCGGTCCGCCAGCGGGAGCTGGCTCCCCGGCTCGAGCAGGCGCACAGCGCCCGTCCGCCGGAGCGGCGCGGCGTGGTCGAAGCAGTCGAGAGCCTGCGCCGCCGAGATCCCCGACTCCGCGAGCAGGCGGCCGATCAGCCGTGGCGTCGGCAGCTTCCGGGTCACGTCGTCGTGGAGGTAGGCGTAGAGCCGGCCGTACTGCGAGCCGAGCTCCGGCGCGGCGCAGAGCGCGAGCGCGGCCGTCTCGAGGTCGCTCAGCCCGAACAGCCGTCCGGCGAGCGCGATCCGGTCGTCCAGCTCGGCGCCCGGCCCCGCGGAGGCGAGCTCGACCGCCAGCTCGTCGGAGATGTAGAGGCCGCGGAACGGATCGGCCGGGTTCGGGTCGGTCGAGGCGACCGACTCCACCGCGGAGCGGATCCGCGCGTCGAGCGCCTCGAAGTTCAGCAGCCCGGTCGGTGAATCAGCCGACGATGTCACCGGCCGCCGCCTCCGCCTCGTTCTCGAGGGCGTCGCCCGGCTGCGAGACGGTGAGCGGGCCGCTGGTCGAGGCGCCGCGTTGCTGGACGACGTGCGTCAGCTCGTGCGCGATCAGCTCCTGGCCGTCGCTCGTGCCGGGCTTGTACTCGTCCTTGGCGAAGTAGACGTCGTTGCCGGTCGTGAACGCGCGGGCAGAGACGGAGCTCGCAAGCTGGTTGGCCGCGGGATCGGTGTGCACCTTGACGTCGTGAAGCGGATCGCCGAGCGCGCCGCCGATCTTGTCGCGGGAGCCCTCGTCGAGCTTCTGCCCCGTCCCGCGGGTCGACGCGATCGCCGACTCGACGTCGGGATGCGCGCGGCCGTCGGGCATGATCCCCGCCCCCTGGCGCGCGAGGGCCCCGAATGCCTGGTTGCCCATCGCCGAGGCGAGCCTCTGCGTCGAGTCCTGGTCCGGCGACTGCTGGGGCGCCTGCTGCTGCGTCCGCTTTTGCTGCTCGAGCTCGGGCTCGTAGCTCGTCACGTCACGTGACTCTAACGTCTTGGCGCTTCGCGACCTTGCCGTCGACGTACATGAGCGCGTACCAGGTGCCTTTCGGCAGAGCTGCGTTCGATGCGAGGGTCGAGTCGATCGTCGTCGCGTACGGCTTGTTGACGGCGCCGACGAACTGGAAGCTCGGGGTGCGCCAGACGATCTTCACCGTCTTCGCGCCGGTCGGCGGGATCAGGAAGTGGAAGCGGACCCAGAGCGCCTTCGGAGCCGAGATCGCCTTCTGCGACTTGCCGCCCCTGGTGGTGCTGATCGTCGCCGTGTCGACGACGCCCTCGGCGGGCGCCGGGACGGTGAACTTGGTCGTCGTGTCGCCCACCTTCAGGGTGTACGCCTGCGGGGCGAGCCTGGGCGGAAGCGTGATCGTCTCGTTGGCCGAGCCGGCGGCGCCGAAGGAGAAGGCCTTGTTGGCCGCGACCGGGCCCGGGGCGACCGGTCGCACGACCGCCTTGACCGTCGTCTTGCCGTCGACCTTGACCGTGAAATGGAGGTTGGCGGTCAGCCAGCCCTCCTTCCACGACGCCTTCAGCTGGACGTTCGAGACCTGAACCGAGGTCGTCGAGCGGGCGACCGCCGCGCCGGCCGGCACCGCCACGGCCAGGATCGCCAGCGTTCCCGCTGCAAGTCGAGCGCTGCCGCTCCCAACCCCAGCGAGCATGCGTCCGCCGATCATCCGGCGATCGTACGTGCCGTACGATGCCCGCGCAATGGCGCAGACAAGGGATCCGGCGGAAGGCGGCCCGAGGGTCGACGACCCCGAGGGGATCGCCCTGCTCCGGGATGTTCTGGTCGAGGCCGGGTTCACTCCCTCGGCGGTGCGGGACACGCTCGCGACCGAGGTGGCGAGCGGCCGCGACTCGGCCGAGATGCCGCTCTATCTCTACATGCTCCGCGGAGGCGGGAAGCTCGCGACGCTGATCAAGCTCTTCCTGCTCGACCTCGAGGTGACCGAGGCCGAGGCCGACGGAGGCGCTCGCGCCGCTCCCGCTCGACCGGCTCGAGGCGATGGGCGTCCTGACCGTCGCGGGCGGCAAGGCCAAGGCCGACATCGAGCTCGTCCCGACCGAGGACATGCTCGTCGCCTGCGATGCGTTCCAGAAGGAGCTCACCCGCCCGGATCACGTGCTCGGTGTCTCGCCGCCCGCCCGCGTCCTCGCGTGGCTGACGGTACGGCGGCCGGTCGCGCGGGCGCTCGACCTCGGCACCGGCAACGGCCACCAGGCGCTGCTCGCCGCGCATCACGCCGAGCAGATCACGGCGATCGACATCAATCCGCGCGCTCTGCGGTTCGCCGCCTTCAACGCCGAGCTGAACCGCGCCCACGGGATCGAGTTCCGCGAGGGGAATCTCTTCGAGCCGGTCGCAGGCGAGGAGTTCGACCTGATCGTCTGCAACCCGCCGTACGTGATCTCGCCCGAGAACGAGATCGTCTACCGCGACGGCGGCCTCAGCGGCGACAAGTTCTGCGAGCTGATCGTCAGCGAGCTGCCCGGCTACCTGGCGCCCGGCGGGATCGGCGAGGTGCTCGTCAGCTGGCTCCATCCGGCGGACGGCGACTGGAAGGCGCCGATCCAGCGCTGGGTCGAGGACAACGGCTGCGACGCGGTGCTCCTGCGTTACGCGGTGCACGAGCCGCTCGACTACGCGGCCGCGTGGAACCGGCCCTACCGCACCAACCCGCGAGCTCTACGGCGCCGCGATCGAGCGCTGGGCCGCCTACTTCGACGAGCTCGGGGTCGAGGCGATCTCGTGGGGCTGCCTGATCCTGCGCAAGCGGCCCGAGGGGCGCAACTGGTTCTTCTCCTACACCTCGGCTACCGACCGGATCACCGGCGCGAGCGACCAGGTGCTGCGCCTCTTCGACGCGCAGGACTACCTCGCCGTCACGAGCGCCGAGGACATGCTCGGAGACGCGTTCACCGTGCCGGACGACCACCGGGTCGAGCAGACGATCCGCCTGCGCGACGGGGGCGAGCTGATCGAGCGGAACGTTCTTCGCCTCGACACCGGGCTCAGGTTCGAGGTCTCGATCGACGCCGCGACCGAGCGCGTCCTGGCGCTCCTCGACGGCAAGCGGCCGCTCGGGGACGTGCTCGCCGAGGCCGCGGAGATCACCGGTGCGCCGCCGGAGGCGTTCTTCAGGAGCGCCGTTCCGGTGATGCGCCGGATGGTCGAGCTCGGCTTCGTGCTCCCCGCGTAGCGGGTCAGCCCATGACGGTCATCTGGCCGGGGCTGTTGATGATGATCATCCCCGGTGGATTCCCGTTCGTGAGCCCGCCGGGCTGCCCGACGGCAGCGACCGTGAGGGCCGGCATGCCGCCGATCATCACGGTCGGCGACGGCATCGCGACCGGCTCGGCGAGCAGGATCATCGTGCACGGCACGATCCCCGGGCCCGCCTGCGGGCAGCCGATGATCGGGCAGGTCAGGAGATCCGTTCCCGAGAGCACCGCCGCGCCGCCGGCCGTCACCTGCGACTGGCCGGGGATCACCGTCACCTGGCCGCCGTGGATGCACATGATCATCGCGCTCGCGGTCAGGAGCGGAGCGGGCACGGCTAGATGAGCCCCTCGCGAACCGCCGCCGCCACGGCCTGCGAGCGGCTGCGGGCGTTGAACTTGGTGACGACGTCGTGGATCACGTTCTTCACGGTGCGCTCGCTGTAGCTCAGCCGTTTTGCGACCTCGCGGGTCGGGTGGCCGTCGGCGACGAGACGGAGCACCTCCTGCTCGCGGACGGTCAGCGGCGAGAGCGAGAGCCCGCGGGGCTCGAGCATCTCGTTCGACGCACGGGCGATCGTGCGGAGCAGGTCGCCCAGCAGGTCCGGGCGCGAGAACGCCGGATCCGGTCGCCGCCGTGCGCAGGCTTGCGACGAGCGCGTCCGGCGTCAGCGTCTCCTTCCAGAGGTAGCCGACGGCGCCGGCCTGGACCGCGGCGAGCAACTCCTTCTGGTCCGACCGCCCCGAGCAGACCAGGACGCTCGCGTCCGTGCGCTCGCGGAGGTCGCGAACGAACTCGTGAGCGCCGTCCAGGTCGTGATCGACGAGCACGACGTCGGCCTCGTAGAGCTCGGGCTGCTTCCACGCCGACTCGACGTTCGAGGCGTCGGTGACCGTGGAGACCTCCTCGACTCCCTCGAGACAGGCCACCAGCCCTCGACGGTAGATCGAGTGCGGATCGACGAGGAAGACCCTCATCCCCTGCTGCGTCGGGCCTGCCTGCAAACCAAGCGCTCCTTCCCTGGTTTCTTCGCCGCGCCCGGACATTTCCAGCAACCGGGACCGTTGTCAAGCAAGTTCACCATTCCGAGCGATCAGGACCACCTCCCATACCTATGGGGGTACCGGCCCGCGAGTGCAGGGCTTACACTCGAAATGTGGAGATGACCTTCGAGGTCGGGGGCAAGAAGTACGCGATGGCGGAGGCGCAGGCGACGATCCTGGCAGAGAACCTGCGCGTGCTGGCGAAGTCGCAGCTGGCGCCTGCCTCGGAGTCTGCGGTGGTGCTGGCGAAGGACAGCGACTGGCGGCCGGAAGCGCAGGAGCTTGCCGACACGATCGAGTCCGCGCTCGTCGCCGGGAACAGCACCACCCTGCAGCTCGAGGGCGGAGCGGCCGACGCGACCTACTGCGTCCTGCGGCTGATGGTCGGCGCGCGATACGAACGGCGCCGCCGGATTGCGCGACGCGCTCGGCGCGCCGGTCGAGCCGAGTGCCCGCTCACGCTTGCTCGGCCCCTCCGAGCCGCTTCGGCATCTCTCGCGCCCGGAGCTTGTCGAGCTGCTGACGATCCTGTTCGTCCTGGCGGTGGTCACGATCATCGCCGGCTTCGCGTGGACCGACACCTGGTGGGTGCTCGCCCCGGTGATCGCCGCCCTGATCGGGCTGCGCGTCGCGACGACCCGGGCCAGCGGACGGTTCGCCTGGTCGATCGCGTCGGTGTTCTGGTTCTTCGTGTTTCTCGCACCGGCGGCGGTGCTCGTGACGCTCGTCGCGCTGCTCGTCGTGTCGATCGTCCGCTAGAGCGACCGCGAGATGCCGGATGCGATCGTCGTCGGGTCGGGCCCGAACGGCCTCGCCGCAGCGATCGTGCTCGCCCGCGCGGGTTTGGCGGTGCGAGTCGTCGAGGCCGAGGCGACGGTCGGCGGAGGTTGCAGGTCGGCCGAGCTGACGCTGCCCGGGTTCGTCCACGATGTGTGCGCCGCGATCCACCCGCTCGCGGTTGCCTCATCGTTCCTGCGCTCGGTGCCGCTCGAGGAGCACGGCGTCGAGTGGATCGAGCCGCCGGCCGCGCTCGCGCATCCCTTCGACGACGGGACCGCAGCGCTGGTCGTCCGCTCCGTCGGGGAGACGGCGGCCTCGCTCGGCGTCGACGCTGCGCGTTACCGGAAGCTGATGAGCCCGCTCGCCGCTCGCTGGGAGGAGATCGCGGACGACCTGCTGGCGCCGCTGGGGCGCCCGGCGCATCCGGCTGCGTTCGCGCGCTTCTCCGCTCTCTCGGCGCTCCCGGCGAGCGCGGCGGCGCGCAGCTCGTTCCGGGGCGAACGGGCCCGCGCGGTGTTCGGCGGGCTCGCTGCGCACTCGATGCTGCCGCTCACGAGGTTGCCGTCGGCCGCGTTCGGCTGGTTCCTCGGGCTGCTCGCGCATGGTGCGGGCTGGCCGTTCCCCCGCGGCGGCTCCCAGGCGATCGCGGACGCGATGGTCTCGTATCTCCGGTCGCTCGGCGGTGAGGTCGAGACGGGGCGACGGATCGTCTCGCTCGACGAGCTCGACGGCGCCGCGCGGGTGCTGCTCGACGTGACGCCCAGGCAGCTCGTCGCGCTCGCAGGCGATCGGCTGCCGGCGCCCTACCGGGCCCGCATGGAGCGGTTCCGCTACGGGCCCGGAGTGTTCAAGCTCGACTGGGCGCTCGCCGGGCCGATCCCATGGCGGGCGGCCGAATGCGCGCAGGCCGGGACGGTTCATCTCGGCGGGACGCTCCCGGAGATCGTCGCGTCGGAGCGGGAGCCCTGGCGCGGCGGGACAGCCGAGCGGCCGTTCGTGCTGCTGGCGCAGCAGAGCCTGTTCGATCCCTCGCGGGCCCCGGACGGGAAGCACACGGCGTGGGCCTACTGCCACGTCCCGAACGGCTCGCCGGTCGACATGACCGAGCGGATCGAGGCCCAGGTCGAGCGGTTCGCACCGGGGTTCCGTGACCTGATCCTGGCCCGGTCCGCGATGGGGCCGGTCGAGCTCGAGCTGCACAACGCGAACTACGTGGGCGGAGACATCAACGGCGGAGCCTCCGATCTGCGGCAGACGTTCGCCAGGCCGGTCGCGGGCCGGCGGCCTTACTCCACGCCGCTACCCGGCGTCTTCCTCTGCTCGTCGTCGACGCCGCCGGGCGGGGGCGTTCACGGCATGTGCGGCTTCCATGCCGCGCGCGCGGCGCTCGGTTAGGCCATCGCGGGCTCGGGCTTGCGCCCGCTACCCACGCGGAGCGCCGGCCCGCGGCCGGGGATGCTGATCCGCAGCGAGAGCCCCGCGGCGAGCAGGCAGAGCGCGCCGGCCGCGACGAACGCGTAGTTGTAGGTGCCGAGCCAGGTGCGGGAGGCACCACCGGCCCAGGCGGCGAACGCCGCGCCGATCTGGTGAGCGGCGAACACCCAGCCGAAGACGATCCCGACGCGCTCGCGGCCGAAGGTGTCGGCGGTGATCGCGACCGTCGGCGGGACGGTCGCCACCCAGTCGAGGCCGTAGAAGACGGCGAAGGCGACGAGCGCGTACCCGGAGCCGAACGCGAGGGGCAGCGCCATCACGGCGAGGCCGCGGAACGCGTAGTACCAGGCGAGCAGGCGGCGGGGATCGAGGCGGTCGGTGAGCCAGCCCGAGGCGGTCGTCCCGATCACGTCGAAGAGCCCCATCAGCGCGAGTAGCGACGCACCGGTGACCTCGGTCAGGTGGTGGTCGACCGCGGCCGGGATCAGGTGCGTTCCGATGAGGCCGTTGGTCGAGAGGCCGCAGATGAAGAAGGTGCTCGTCAGGAACCAGAAGGTCCGCGAGCGGAAGCCGATGAGCAGGCCGTCGATCGCGGGCCGGAACGGGTGCGCCGATCGCTCGGGGACCGGCACCGGCTCGGTCGCGCCGTACGGCTCGAGGCCGATCGACTGCGGGCGGTCGCGGACGACGATCGCAACGATCGGGAAGACGATCAGCATCGCGACGCCGGCGACGGTGACCGCGGCGTAGCGCCACCCGTAGGCGGTCGCGATCCACGCGAGCGCCGGCAGGAAGATCATCTGGCCGCTTGCGTTGCTCGCGGTCAGGATTCCGGTGACGAGCCCGCGGCGGCTCGTAGAACCAGCGGTTCGCGACGGTCGCGGCGAGCGGCACCGAGACGGCGCCCGTCGCGCCGCCGACGACCACGCCCCAGAGGAGGTCGAACTGCCACGGCTGGGTCACCTGCGTCGTGAGCGCCGCGCCCCCGGCGATCGTTGCGAGCGCGACCAGGATGACGCGGCGCATGCCGAAGCTCTCCATCAGCGCTGCGGAGAACGGTGCGGTCAGGCCGAACATCAGCAGGCCGAGCGAGATCCCGACCGAGATCGTCGCGCGTGACCAGCCGAACTCCTGTTGCATCGGGATGATCAGCACGCTCGGCGTCGCGCGGAAGCCGGCGGTCGTGATCAGCGTCACGAACGTGACGATCACGATCAGCCAGGCGTAGTGGAGCGGGCGGCCGATCAGGCGGTCGATCACTACCGCGCTCCCGCGAGGGCGTTCAGCTCACCCAGAAGTGCGGTCGTGCGCTCGTCTCCGAACTCGGACGCGAGGTCGGCCTGGGCCTTCAGCCACAGCGGGCGGGCTTCGTCGACCCGCTGCTTCCCGTCGGCGGTCATGGTGAGCACGCGGCGGCGCCGGTCGGCTGCGTCGGCGGTTGCGTCGATCAGCCCCGCCTCGACGAGCGGCGCGATCTCGCGTGACAGCGTCGAGCGGTCCATTCCGAGGAGGGCCGCGAGCGAGCCGAGCGGCCGCGGTCCGTAGGTTCCGAGGCGAACGAGGATCGAGTACTCGTTGGTGGAGATGCCCGCGGGCGCGAGCGCGCGGTCGTAGTGGCGCGAGACGAGCCGGGTCGCCATTCGCAGCGACGCACAGACGCAGAGGGAGGGTGCGGGCCCGGCTTCCACGGGAGATAGGAGTATATGCACCCATCTCTGCTCACAGCGCTTTCTAAGGGGGCTCCCATCGAGATCCCAGCGCGCGGCGGTTTCCTGGAGCCCAAGCCGAAGTCAAAGGAGACCCCCATGTCGCTCACCGCTGTCGCAGTCCTCAATCTCGTGCTCGCCGTCGCCGCGATCGGCGCTCTGAGCGCCGTCGTCGCCTGGCCGTTCCTCTCACGTCGCGGCGAGACCGCGCAAGTCGCGCTCGCCGAGCCCGGCGAGCCGCAGACGCTCAGCCGCGCAGCGTAGACCCCGGGGACAGTCCCCCGACGTGTCTCGGCCGGCCGTGTCCGAAGGGGCCACGGCTGGGGACAGTCCCCCGACGTGTCTCGGCCGGCCGTGTTCGAAGGGGCCACGGCTGGGGACAGTCCCCCGACGTGTCTCGGCCGGCCGTGTTCGAAGGGGCCACGGCTGGGGACAGTCCCCCGCCGTGTCTCGGCCGGCCGTGTTCGAAGGGGCCACGGCTGGGGACAGTCCCCCGACGTGTCTCGGGAGGTCGTGTCCGCTCGGGCTTAGACTCCAAGGGTGGGTTCTCGCTTGCGTCGCTGGCTGGGGGGCCGGCGTGGTGGCGTGGCGTTTCTCGCCTACCTGGCGCTCGCTTTCCTGTTTCTCGGGCTCCGCGTCGTGGAGCATCCCGAGCGGCGCGTGGTTGGCGGGCTCTACACCGACCCGCAGATCTTCGTCTGGTCGTTCGCCTGGTGGCCGCACGCGATCCTGCACGGGCTGAACCCCGCCTACACGCACGAGATCTGGGCGCCCGGCGGCTACAACCTCGCCTGGGCCACGAGCGTGCCCGGCCTCGCGCTCGTGCTCGCTCCGCTCACTCTCGCCTTCGGCCCGATCCTGGCCTACAACGTCGCGGCGATCCTGATGCCCGCGCTCGCCGCCTGGACCGCGTTCCTGCTCTGCCGGCGGCTGACGAAGGGCGCGGTCTGGGCCTCGCTCGCCGGCGGCTACATCTTCGGCTTCTCCGCCTACGTGCTCACGGCCGGGCTGACGCACATCCACACCGCCGCCGTGTTCCTGCTCCCTGTCGCGGCGCATCTCATCGTCCGGTTCGTCCAGGGCGACCTTTCCCGCCGCCGGCTCGCGCTCGGGATGGGCGCCGTCCTCGCCGGGCAGATGCTGCTCTCGACCGAGATCCTGTTCACGCTGACCCTCGCACTCGCCGTGTCGCTGCTCCTCGCGGCGCTGCTGATCCCCTCCGCCCGCACGCCGCTCCGCGCCACGGCCCTACCGCTCGCAGCCGCCTACGGGCTGGCCGCCGTCGTCACCGCGCCGTTCCTCTACTTCATCTTCACCGGGACGCGAAGCCGCCCACCGAGTGGAGCGTTCCTCTTCAGCGCCGACCTCGCGAACCTCGTCGTGCCGACGATGGCGAACCTCGGCGGCTGGTGGACGAAGCACTTCGTCGCGGCGTTCCCGGCCAACGACGCCGAGCGCGGCGCCTATCTCGGGGTGCCCTTGCTCGCGATCGTCGCCCTCTTCGCGTGGCAGTGGCGCCGACGACCGACCGGCCGGTTCCTCCTCGTCGGCTTCCTGCTCGCCGTCTTCCTCTCGCTCGGGGCCTACCTGACGGTCCACGGCAAGCAGCTCATCACGCTTCCGTATTCCCACCTGGTCAACAAGCCGCTGTTCGAGAACGTGATGCCGGTCCGCCTGATGGCGTTTGCGTCGCTGGCCGCCGCGGTGATGCTGGCGCTCTGGGCGGCGTCGAGCTTCCGCCCTTCCTGGCTCCGCGTCGGCCTGACCCTGCTGGCCGTGCTCACGCTCGTGCCGAACCTCGCCTGGGGCGGGTGGGCGAGAACGCCGCAGGTGCCTACCCTCTTCACGACGGCCCTCTACAAGAGCTGCCTCGGCCGCGGTGAGAACGTCCTGCTGCTCCCGTTCGGGACGCTCGGCGACTCGATGATCTGGCAGGCGCGCAGCCACTTCTGGTTCAGGAACGCGGGTGGCTACATCTCGCCGTTCCCGCCCCGGCGCTACCAGGAGTTCACCGGGATCTACAAGATCGCGACCGAGGACAGCCCGCCCGACGTCACGACGAGCGACGTGCTCGCGCTCGTCCGGCTCCAGCACGTCAGCTCGATCGTCCTCGCCGACGACGACCTGGCCTGGCGCTGGAAGGGCGTGCTCGGCGCGTTCGGGCGGCCGCAGGCCGTCGGCGGCACCCTGATCTACCGCCTCCACGGCGCGGCTCCGCTGCGGGCAACGTGCGCGCGCGCAGCGGCGGCCTCCCAGGCCTGACGGTTGCCTAAACGTGCGTCTGCACGAGCCGATATAAACGGCACCAGTGCAGGCGCACGCCAGGATCGCGGCCGCTATCGCCCTCGCCGGGCTGCTCGCGGTTGCCGCTCTCGCGCCGACCGCCGGAGCCGGCGACAGCAAGACCGGCAAGACGGCCGGCTGCTCGAGCTTCGGCACGGTCTGGGCGCACAGCTACAACCAGCACGCGGTCGTCGCGGGGAACCCGGTCAGGATCCTCGACGCCTGCTGCCAACCGAGCAGCAAGGCTGGCATCAACCACTGCTTCGTGACCGTGACGCTCGTCGGCACCCGTGACCGGGGCTGCGAGTCGGTCGACATCGGCCGGAACGGCCTGCCGGCCGGGCCCGGGCAAGCACGAGGTCTGCAAGCACGTAGCTTGAGCGACCTCGCCGACTTCATCGACGGGCTGCCCAAGGCCGAGCTGCACCTCCATCTCGAGGGGACGCTCGAGCCCGAGCTGAAGTTCGAGCTGGCGGCCAGGAACGGCGTCGATCTCCCGTATCGCTCCGCCGCCGAGATGCGAACCGCCTACGACTTCGACGACCTGGCCTCGTTTCTCGCCGTCTACTACGAGGGCATGAGCGTCCTGCGCGAGGAGGCCGACTTCTACGACCTCGCGATGGCGTACTTCCGTAAGGCGCACTCGCAGAACGTCGTCTACGCCGAGGTCTTCTTCGACCCGCAGGCTCACACGTCGCGCGGCCTCCCGTTCTCGACCGCGATCGAGGGCTTTCGCCGCGCGCAGGAGGAGGCCGAGGCCGAGCTCGGGCTGACGAGCCGCCTGATCATGTGCTTCCTGCGCGACCAGAGCGCGGAGTCCGCGCGCGAGACGCTCGAGGCCTCGCTGGCCTACAAGGACTGGATCGTCGGCGTCGGGCTCGACTCGGACGAGCGCGGCAACCCTCCGGTCAAGTTCAAGGACGTCTTCGACCGGGCCCGCGACGAGGGCTTCCGGCTGACGATGCACTGCGACGTCGACCAGGACGACTCGGTCGCGCACATCTGGCAGTGCCTCGACGAGATCGGCGTCGAGCGGATCGACCACGGAGTCAACTCGCTCGAGGACACGGCGCTCGTCCGTGAGATCGGCGCGCGCGGGCTCGGGCTGACCGTCTGCCCGATCTCGAACGGGTACGTAGCGGGCGGGTTGAAGTCGGCCGAGCTCAAGCACATGCTCGACCACGGGATGCGGGCGTGCGTCAACTCCGACGATCCGGCGTACTTCCCCGGCTACATGAACGAGAACCTCGCAGCCGTGCAGGTCGAGGCGGAGCTGGCCCGCGACGAGATCGTGCAGCTGGCGCGGAATGCGTTCACGATCGCGTGGCTCGGTGACGACGAGCGTGCCGGGTATCTCGCGCGGCTCGACGCCTACGCCGCGAGCGCCTGACCGGGTCTACCCTTCAACCATGAAGCGGCGCAGCCTTCTGGCGCTCATGGCCGGGCCGGCAGCCGCGGTGCTCCTCGCCGCCGGAGCCTCGGCGTCGCGCCCGACGAGCCCGCTCTCGTCGCTCGGGCAGCTCCGGCCGGCGCCCGACCCGGGCAAGATCGGGCCGGAGCTCGTGCCGATCCCCGACGCCCCGGCGCTTGGGCTTCCCGCCTCGAGCGCGCAGGTCGCGAAGGGCATCGACGGCATCAAGTGCCAGCGGAACGAGAAGGTCGCGTTCCACATCCACGTGCACCTGACGCTGTTCGTGAACGGCAAGCCGCGCCAGATCCCGGCCGGGATCGGCATCTGGCCGCCGCTCGAGCAGCAGAGCTCCAAGTACGGCCAGTTCGTGATCTCCCAGAACGAATGCCTGGCCTGGCTCGTCACGCGCTTCCCCGACGGGATCCTGCACGTCGAGGCTCCGCTGAAGCGGGTGTTCACCCTCGGCCAGTTCTTCGACATGTGGGGTCAGCCGCTCGGTCGCGGCGTGCTCGGGCCGAACAGGGGCAAGGTCACGGCGATCGTCGACGGCCGCGTCTGGAACGGAGACCCGCGCGCGATCCCGCTCACCGAGCGGCGGCAGATCCAGCTCGAGCTCGGGACGCCGCTCGTCGCGCCCCAGACGGTCAAGTTCCCCGGGATTTACTGAGTGACCGAGAACACGGTCGCGTGGCCGGTCTTGGCGTAGAACGCCCACTTCCCGGCGGTGAGCGTGACCCGTTTGGTCCGCTTGCCGGTGAACCTGACGCCGGCGACGATCACCGCCTGACGTCCCGCGCGCTGCACGAAGAACCCGCCCTGCCGGTCGCCGTCGGTCACGTTGATGTCGTAGCGGCCGGCCTTCAGCGATCCGACGGGCTTGCCGCCGCTCGTCAGCGTCACCCGTCCGGCTGCGGAGACCGTGGCGAGCAGAGACCCGCGGTACGGAGCGATGTCGCACCCGACGAGGTCGCACTGGCTCGATCCCTTCGACGTCGTCGTGGTGGTCCCGCCCGACCCGATCAGTGAGCTGCTCGAGCCCGAGGTCGCAACGGTGAGCACGTGGCGCGTCGAGTCGGGAGCGCTCGCGTCCGAGGCGACGTAGGTGGCCCCCGCCTGCAGGGCCGGGATCACGTGCTCGTCGTGGAGCTCCTGGCCGCGGAAGACGGTGGTGCTGCTGACGCCGGGCCCGGTGAACGTAAATGTCGGCGTCCCGCAGGCATAGCCCTGGTTCGGGTTCGGGAGCCAGACGAGCAGCTGGTAGACGCCCGGCGGGACGGTCGCGTTCGGTGCCGCGGTGATGCCGCCGTCGACCGACAGCGTGAAGGTGCAGTCGGCGTTGTAGTTGACGTAGATCGCAGCGACCCCGGGCACCGCCGCACCTGCCGGGGCGGCGAGAGAGGCCGCTGCCGCCGCCGCAACGGCCGCCCGGCGGATCACGCCCCGACCGTTACCCGGATCGGCTTCGAGGCCTTGGCGAAGAACGTCCAGGTGCCCTTGGTCAGGGCGTAGCGCACGGTCTTCTTCCCGACGAACCTGACTCCCGTCAGGTCGACCGGCCGGCCGCCGGGGCGCTCGACGAAGAACCCCGCCTTGTTCGCGGCATCCGCGACGGCGACGTCGTACCGGCCCGGAACGAGCGAGACGACGGGCTTTCCTTTCAGCTTCAGAGCGGCGGAGCCGGCGGCACTGACCGTGGCGGCGAGCTTTCCGCGGTAGGGCAGGATCCCGGCTCCCACGTAGTCCGGCGTAGTGCTGCCTTTGCCGCTCCCGGAGCCCGGTCCCGGCGCGCTCCCCACGAGCGAGCTCGACGAGCCGGTGGCCGAGGTCGTGAAGTACACGCGGGTCGCGCCCGGAGCGTTCTCGTCATCGGCCGAGTAGGTGGACGAGGGCTGAAGCGCCGGCAGCACATGCGAGTCGAGGATCGACTCGTACGGGAACTTGGTCTCGCTGGAGACGCCCGGGCCGGTCAGCTTGAAGTCCGGTGCGCCGCACGTGTACCCGGAGCCCGGGTTCTCCATCAGAACCTGGATCTGGTAGACGCCCGGCGGGATCGTCGGCCCGGGCGGCGACGACGAGGTGAACGTCGTCCCGCCGTCGGCGGTCATCGTGAACGTGCAGTTCGGGCTGTACGTGACGTAGATCGAAGGGAGGCCCGGGAGCGTCTGGTCCGCGGCGGCCGCGCCGCCCGCACCGACCACCACGGCGGCGAGAGCGAGAGCGAGGGCAAGGTGGATGCAGCGGCTCGGCATCGGAGAGTGGGCCGCCTGCCGACCCGATTCCATCGTAACTGCGGCTTTCCCCGTCCCCGCGGGTCAGCGCGCTCCCCGATTCGGAGCTGCTCGGTACATGCGACCGTCGCTACGACGGTTTTGAGGGCAGGAGGTTCGCGGATGGATCATCCGAATCTCGCAGGACGCGCCGGACGATGGAGCTCCGGCCACTGGAAGACCGCGCTCTTCGGCTGGCTCGCCTTCGCCGCGCTCGCGATGACCGTCGGGAGCGTCGTCGGGCACGTCCAGATGCGCGACTCGCAGTACGCCTCCGGCGAGGTCGCCTCCGCACTCGCGATGCTCGAGCAGGCGCATTTCAGCCAGCCGGCCGTCGAGAGCGTGCTGATCCAGAGCCGTTCACAGACGGCAAGCGACGCGGCCTTCGTCTCCGCCATCTCGGGAGTGGTGCAGGCGATCTCGATGCAGAAGGACGCCGCCGGCATCCAGAACCCGCTGGTCGAGGCCGGCGGAGGCGGCCACATCTCGAAAGACGGCCATTCGGTTCTCGTCCAGTTCACGATCCGCGGTGATGCCGACAAGGCAAAGGACAAGGTTGCGCCGATCCTGGCGGCGGTCTCGGGTGTCCAGGCCGGGTATCCCGGCTTCACGATCCGTGAGGTGGGGGTCGCGAGCGCGAACTACGAGCTCGGCAAGGAGTTCAACAAGGACTTCGCGAACGCCGAGCGGCTCACGATCCCGATCACGCTGGCGATCCTCCTGTGCGCGTTCGGCGCGCTGGTCGCGGCCGGGCTGCCCGTGCTGCTCGCCTTCTCGGCAGTGCTCGCCTCACTCGGGCTCTTCGCGTGGATCACCCACGTCTACCCGGCCGACTACCAGTCGACCTCGAGCGTGATCCTGCTGATCGGGATGGCGGTCGGAGTCGACTACTCGCTGTTCTACCTGCGGCGTGAGCGTGAGGAGCGCGCGCTCGGGAACGAGCCGCGGCGTTCGCTCCTGCGCGCCGCCTCGACCTCCGGCCAGGCGGTGCTGATCTCCGGTGCGACCGTGCTGATCGCGATGGCGGGCATGTTCATCGCGGGAAGCCGGATCTTCACGGGCATGGCGCTCGGCACGATGCTCGTCGTCCTCTGCGCCGTCATCGGCTCGGTCACGGTTTTGCCGGCGATGCTCTCGAAGCTCGGCGACCGCGTCGAGTGGGGCCGGGTGCCGTATTTCGGCCGTCGAAAGCACTCCGCCTCCGAGTCGCGATTCTGGGGCTTCGTCCTCGATCGTGTGCTGCGCCATCCGGGGGCAGCGGTTGCCCTCGCGTCGAGCCTGTTGCTCGTTCTGGCTGCGCCGGCTCTCTCGATGCACACGAAGCTGCCGAGCTTCACGGACATGCCGCCGGGCCTCAGCACGGTCAAGACCTACAAGGCCGTGATCAAGGCCTTCCCCGGCGCTCCGACGCCGGCGCAGGTCGTGATCCAGGCTCCGGACGTCCGTGCTCCGGCGGTGTCGTCAGCGATCCGTCTCCTCGAGCAGCGGGCGGTCGGGAGCGGCCAGATGTTCAAGCCGATGCTCGTCTCGTTGAGCCCGAACCATCGGGTTGCCGAGGTTCAGATCCCGCTCGCCGGGAGTGGAGACGACTCCACCTCGCTCGCGGCGCTGAGCACCTTGCGGTCGCGGATCCTGCCCGAGACGCTCGGCAAGGTCACCGGGGTCGAATACGCGGTGGCGGGGGAGACGGCCGGCACTCATGACTTCAACGAGCTGATGAAGGCGCGGATGCTTCCGGTGTTGCTGTTCGTGCTCGGGCTCGCGTTCTGCCTCCTCCTCGCGACGTTCCGCTCGATCGTCATTCCCGTGACGGCGATCGTGCTCAACCTGCTCTCGGTCGGTGCCGCCTACGGCCTGCTCGTCCTCGTGTTTCAGCACACCTGGGCGCAGGGGATCCTCGGCTTCACCTCGAACCATGCGATCACCTCATGGCTGCCGATGTTCATGTTCGTGGTGCTGTTCGGTCTCTCGATGGACTACCACGTGTTCATCCTGAGCCGGATCAAGGAGCTGCACGACGGTGGGCTCGCGACCGAGGAGGCGGTCTCCCGAGGGATCCGGAGGACCGCGGGGACGGTGACGAGCGCCGCGATCATCATGGTTGCGGTCTTCTCGATCTTCGGGACGCTTCAGCTGATCATGATGAAGCAGCTCGGCGTCGGGCTCGCGATCGCCGTCCTGATCGACGCGACGATCATCCGCGGTGTGCTCCTACCGGCCACGATGAAGCTGCTCGGTGACTGGAACTGGTACATGCCGCGAGCGCTCGACTGGGTCCCGAGCCTCTCGCCGGACAGCAGCCGAGCACCACGCCCGACCGCTCACGGTCACTGATCCAGGCCGGCGGCCGAGGATCCGTAGAGTTGAGGCCGAGCGCCTCAGCAGCCCGGCGGTGTACCGCCACGGGGAACCAGGTTGATCTTCCCAACCGCCACCTTCACGATCTTCTTCCTCATCGTCCTGCCGCTCTCGTGGCTCGCGATGGCGGACATGCGGCGCTGGCGCGTCTTCATCATCGTCGCCAGCTACATCTTCTACGGCTGGTGGGACTGGCATTTCGTCTTCCTGCTGGCCGGCTCGACGCTCTGGACGCAGCTCTTCGCCGTTCAGATCCACAAGACGCCGCTGAAGTCGCGCCGGAAGGCGCTGCTCGTGGCCGGGCTGATCGGGCAGCTCGCGCTGCTCGGCTACTTCAAGTACTACGACTTCTTCGTCAGCTCGGCGCACAACCTGGCTGCGGACGCCGGGATGGGGCTGCCGCTCTCGACGCGCGCGATCGTGCTGCCGGTCGGGATCTCCTTCTTCACCTTCATGGCGATCAGCTACCTGGTCGACGTCTACCGCGGCGACTTCGAGCCGGTGTCACTCCCGAGGTTCGGGGCCTACCTCTCGTTCTTCCCGCACCTCGTGGCCGGGCCGATCGTCCGGCCGGGCGAGCTGCTCCCGCAGATGGAGACGCCGCGCGACCCGCGCCGGGTCGACACGAGCCGGGCCTTCTACCTGATCGCGACGGGCCTCTTCAAGAAGGTGGTGATCGCGAACTACCTCGCGACGCACATCACAGACCAGGTCTTCGCGGTGCCGCGCAGCCACTCGTCGGCCGAGATCCTGGTCGCGGTCTACGCCTATGCCGTCCAGATCTACGCCGACTTCTCCGGCTACACCGACATGGCGATCGGGCTCGCGCTGCTGCTCGGCTTCCAGTTCCCGCAGAACTTCGACTCGCCGTACGCCGCGCTCTCGCTGCAGGACTTCTGGCGCCGGTGGCACATGACCCTGTCCCGCTGGCTGCGGGACTACCTCTACATCCCGCTCGGCGGCAACCGGAAGGGCCGGGTCAGGACGTACGTCAACCTGCTGATCACGATGCTGCTCGGTGGGCTCTGGCACGGGGCGTCATGGACGTTCGTCGTGTGGGGCGGTATCCACGGGACCGGCCTCGCGCTCGAGCACTCCCGCCGGGACCGCCCGGGCTACGTGGCCCCGACGCCGAGCCGCACCGGAATCTGGGTGCGCCGCCTGATCACCTTCAACATCGTCTGCTTCGCCTGGATCTTCTTCCGCTCGGACTCGATGCACGCAGGCGTGGGAGATGATCACCGGGCTCGTCACTCGCTGGGGCCAGCCGTCGCCGCTCGTCACGGCCGGCGTGATCGTCTGGATCGTCGTCGGCATCGGGAGCCAGTACCTGCCGAAGCTCCTCCCGCAGCTTCTGATGGCGCGCTTCTCGCGGCTGCCGATCGTCGCGCAGGCTGCGGTGCTCGGCGCCGCGCTGATGCTGGCTAACGCAATGGGCCCACAGGGCGTCGCACCCTTCATCTACTACCGCTTCTGATGGCGACGAGAATCAGACGAGCCCGGGTAACCGAGGTCGACGGCAGGCGCCTCTCCTCGGCGGGGCATGCCATGATCGTCGCCGTCCTCGCGCTCGCGATCGGGCTGCTGCTCGACGCTCCCGGCCTGCACAAGTCGGCCTTCAACGAGCCCGCCGGCACGCAGCGCTCGGTCGCGCTCGCGATCACGAAGCCGCTCGAGAGCACGAGTCACGCGCTGTTCCTCGACCGCCCGCGATCGTGGCTGAAGGATGCGCTCGGCCGCTCGGGCGACGACACGATCGACACGCGCGTCGTGGTGCTGCCGCCCCCGCCGGCCAAGACCTCGGGGCCCGCACGTCGAGACCGGCGCGGCGGTACCGGGCGAGCCCGGGAAGGGGAAGGCGTTCAGCCCGGCGAATCCGCTCCGCCTCTGGGTGGCAGGCGACTCGCTCGTGATCGACCCCGGCTACGCGCTTCAGCAGGCCGCGCTCGCCTCGAAGGCGATCAAGAGCGTCGGCACGGTCGACGGGCGAATCGGCACCGGGCTCGACCGGCCCGACGTCTTCAACTGGTTCCTCGAGATCCGCAAGGAGCTGAAGGCGCTGCACCCGAACGCCGTCATGCTCTCCTTCGGCGGCAACGACGACAAGGGCGTACATGACCGGCCTGCCGGCCGGGGTGACGGTCGAGCGAGTTCGACGACCCGGCTTGGGTGCACGAGTACGCACGGCGCGTCGGCGGGCTGATCGACCTGATCAACCGCTCCGGCGCTTATGTCGTCTGGATGGGCCTGCCGATCACGGCCGACCGCGACCAGACGATCCGCTTCGACCGCATCAACGCGGTGGTCGACCGCGTGATCCGGGCCCGTCCGGGCGGTGCGGCCTTCGTCGACACCTACACGCTCCTCGCGGGCCCGAATGGCTACGCCGAGTACCTGACGAACCTCGCCGGCCAGGTTCAGCTGGTGCGGCAGCCCGACGGCGTGCATCTGGCGCCTGCCGGCGCTGCGATCGTCGCGCGCGAGGTGCTCAAGGACCTGAACTCCGCCTACGACCTGACGAGCTGGCGGAAGAGAGCTACGACGTCGCCGTAGCGGTATCCGCGCGGATCTCGGTCGCGGCCTGGGCGAGATACGGGCGCAGGAATCGAGCGAGCGCGGTTGCCCCGGCGCCGGTGAGGTGAAGACCGTCGGGCCGGAACCACGGCTTGCCGGCGCTCCAGGCGTTCCAGTCGGCGACGGTCACCTGCGGGAACTTCTTCGCCTCGCTGAGGATGACGGCGTTCGTTGCCCGGAAGGCCTGCCACGACGCGCGCAGGGTCACCCAGACCACGCGCTTCACGCCGAGGGCGTGGGCGGCATCGATCACCTGGTCCATCCCGGCGCGATAGAGGCGCGGGTCGTCGTTGTAGCCGACGTCGACGACGAGCACGTCCCCGAGCGAGCTCCCGTCGTCGCGGATCGCGGCGAGCGCGGACGACGGGACGGTTCCCTGGAACGGGCAGCCGGACGAGGCGAGCCGTCTGCAGACGCGGAGGTCGAACTGGACGGTGTAGCCCTGCTGGAGCAGCTGCTCGGCCGAGGGCATGTACTGGAGCGAGTCGGCGACCGAGTCGCCGAGCATCGTCACGTGGATCGGCTCGGTAGCCGATCCGGCGGGCATCGCCGAGGCAAGAGCTGCGAGCGCGACGAGCGTCAAGGCCCGGGATGCGAGGCGCCGCATCTGGTCAATTCTAGACAGAAAGCCTCACAAGCAGGAGTTTTTGCGGTCCGCGAACCGGTCGTAGAACACGACCTTGCCGTCGCACCAATGCAACGGCGTGTCGAGGCCGGCCTCGCGTGTGATCGCCTCGACGTACTCGGCGGTCTCGCGCCCCTGCTCGTCCTCACCGTGGGCGACGGGCCGGGCCTGCTCGTCGATCCAGCACGGCACGAACCCGGCCGTGAGGACGCCGTCGGCATCGACCGCGATCCGGGCCACCATCGTGTGGCGGGCCTCGCGGCGGTACGGGAAGTTGCGCACCGTGCGGTCGGGCTCGCCGATCTGCTTGAAGATCGGCGAGCGTCCGGGAACCGGCCGGCGGGCGGCCGCCTCCGGGTTCGCCGGGCTCGAGGTGGGGGCGTAGGCGACGACGAAATGGTTGATGCCGTGGAAGATCGGGCGGTCACGGTAGACCTCGACGCCCTTGAGGATGTGCGCGTGGTGCCCGACGACGATGTCCGCGCCGGCGTCGATCGCCGCGCGTGCGAGCGGCCGCTCGTACTGGGCGAGCTCGGCACGGACGAACGCGACGCCCTTGTGGAAGGCGACCGCGACGACGTCGACCTCGGCCGCGAGGGCGCGGATGTCCGCCTGCATCGCCTCGAGCGTCTCGTAGTCGGGTGAGGTGAACTCGGTTCCGGGCGAGCCCGGCGAGGCGCCTTCGACCTCGTAGTACTGCGAGATGCGCACGAACGCCGCCCCCGACTTGACGCTCGTCGCCCACGTCTCGCGCGGCCCGACCGCGTTGTAGGACAGGACGCCGATCCGCAGGCCGCCGGCTTCGACGACTGCGGGTCGCCGCGCCTCCTCGAGCGTCATTCCCGAGCCGGCCGTTGCGACTCCGAGCCGGCGAAGCTCCGTGAGCGTGTCGAGGACGCCGAAAGGCCCCTGGTCGAAGGTGTGATTCGAGGCGAGTGTCGCGATCCCGAACCCGAGCTGGGGGAGGGCTGCCAGGTTCGCCGGCGGCGCCCCGGGCGCCGGCACCTCGAGCGCGCACACCTGGCCGCGGTCCGTGTGGGGCCACTCGACCTGCGCGACGCAGACGTCCCCGGCGATCGCCTCGCGACAGTGCTCGAAGTACGACATAGGCTCGGGCGCGTCGAGGATCAGGTCACCGACGAAGACGAGCTCAAGTGTGTCTTTCAATCGAGGGGTTCCGAGCCGAGTATCAGGGAAGCTTATAATCGATCACGCGTGGACGTCTCGGCCAGGATCGCGCGTCACGTCGCGCGCACGACTGCGAGGGACATACCGGTTGCCCCCCTCGAGGCGGCCAAGCGCTCGCTCCTCGATGCGATCGGGGTGTCGGTCGCAGCAAGCACGCTCGCACCGGAATGCCTTCCGTTCGTGCGCCTCGCGCGCGCCGAAGGCGCCGCCCCGTGTGCTCGGTGCTGGGGCTCGACGAGCGAACGTCGCCCTCGGCGGCGGTGCTCGCGAACGGTGCATTCGCGCACGCGCTCGACTTCGAGGATGCGCATGACCCTTCGCTGTCGCATCCGAACGCGCAGACCGTCCCCGTGCTGCTTGCGCTCGCGGAGTCGGAGGGCGGTATCACCGGGCGCGACTTTCTCGCGGCGCAGGCCGTCGGCTGTGACCTGACCTGCAGACTCTCGCTGGCGCTCGGCCAGGTGATGGCAGCGCGGGGCTGGTACCCGCCGTCCCTGCTCGCGGGCTTCGGTGCCACTGCTGCGGCGGCCAACGTGCTCCGGCTCGACGAGCGGCAGACCCTGGACGCGTTCTCGCTCGTGCTCGGCCAGCTCGGGAGTCACGGCCAGATCCTCGGGAGCACGGGCTCCGTCATCAGGAGCGTGCGCGACGCCTTCCCCGCCCAGGCCGCGCTCGTCTCGGCGCTGCTGGCGCGCGACGGTGTCCCAGGTTTCGACGCGCCCTTCGAGGGGGCCGGCGGCCTCTGCTCCACCTACGCCGGCGGAGAGGGTGATCTCGCCGCGGCGCTCGACTCGCTGGGGAGCGAGTACGGGGGCGCCGGCATCAGCTTCAAGCCGTGGCCGAGCTGCCGGGCAACGCATGCGTTCGTCGAAGGAGCGCTCAGGCTCCGGGCGGAAGGGATCGGCCCGGAGGAGATCGATGCGATCGCGCTGACCGGATCGCCGAAGGCGACGGGCATGGTTGCAGAGCCGCGGGAGCTCAAGCTCCGGCCGGGGACGCTCGTCGAGGCGAAGTTCAGCATCTACTTCACGGTGGCACTGGCATTCGAGGCCGGGAGCGTCGCGCTGGACACGTTCACAACCGAGCGGCTCGCCGATCGCCGCGTCTCCTCGCTGGCGGAGCGCATCAGCTTCTCCGCCGACGAGGGGATGGGAATCGACGCCGGGCGGATCGAGGTGACTACGCGTGACGGCCGCACGCTCGTCGCCGACGTGCCGGTCGCACCCGGCAGCCCCGGGAACCCGATCTCCGACGAGGCGCTGGTCGCCAAGTTCCTCACGTGCACCGCCCATGCCGCCGCCCGGCGGGACGAGGCGGAGTGGGCTGCCCTGGCGCAGCGCATCCTCGCCCTCGAGACGTTCGACGACGTCGCCGGGGCCCTCGCCGTGTGACGGCAAACGGCCGACTGGAACGCCTGACTGCTCTGACGGTTTGGTGACGAAGTGGCGACAGCCCTGTTTCTAATGCGTTTCTACCCGCCGCCGGGCCGGGCATAGCAGCGCCCCTCCCATAGGGTTTGCCGCCGTGCCGTTGCGCGCCCGCTTTCGCCTGTCGATCCACGCGTTTCGCATCTCGGGCGCGAACGGCAGTCTCCGTCTCGTCCAGCTCGCACGGCTCGCGTCGGTCACCGGCCGCTGGGCCTACACGGTCACGTTGGCCGTGTTCGCCTATCGAAGCGGGGGCGCGGGCGGCGTGGCGCTTGCCGCTCTCGTCCGCCTCGGCCCGGCGGCTGCCTCGGCGCCGTTCGCCGGGGCCCTCATCCGGCGCTTCCGGCTCGATCGGCTGCTCCTCTGCGCCGGGGTGTTACGCACGATCGCGCTTGCGGGCGCCGGGGCAGTCGTGTTGCTCGACGGGCCTTCGTGGGCCGTTTACGCGCTCGCCGGCATCGAGTCGGCCCTCTCGACCGTGATCCGGCCGGCCCAGAACTCGCTTTTGCCGTGGCTATCGCGAACACCTGAGGAGTTGACGTCGAACAATCTCGCGCTCTCCGTGATCGAGAGCTGCGGCGTGTTCCTCGGACCGTTGATCGGAGCGGCGCTGCTCCACGGCACGAGCATCGGCTTCGTCTTCATCGCCGCATCCGCGGCGTATCTCGTCTCTGCGCTCCTGCTGATCCCGATCCGCACGCCTCGGCAGGAGCCGCGCGCGGAGGCCGCATCTCGCGACGGCTTCATAACCGAGGCTCTGGCCGGAGCTCGCGCCGTTGCCGGGGACAAGGGAACCCGGATCGTCGTCGTCCTCTGCGGCGCGCAGAACTTCGTGGCCGGCGCTCTGAACGTCCTGATCGTGGTCACGGCGCTCCAACTGCTCGGGCTCGGCCAGTCCGGAGTCGGCGCGTTGACGGCCGCGGTCGGCATCGGAGGGGTTGTCGGCGGCGCGCTCGTCTTCTTCCGCTTGCGCCGCGGCCGGCACGGCGCCGACCTCGCTCTCGGGCTCTTGCTCTGGGGCATCCCGCTGGTGCTGCTGTCCCTCCTCTCGTCGCAGGCTGCAGCGTTCTTCCTGCTGGCGGTCGTGGGGATCGGCGTGACCGTTGTCGACGTGGCTTCGGTGACGTTGCTCCAACGAACCGCGCGCGGCGATCTGCTCCCTCACGCCCTCGCTGTCCTCCAGACCGTGTTCGTCGCGAGCGTGGCCGCGGGGACGCTGATCGCGCCCGTGCTCGTGTCGGCGCTCGGCATCAGGGGCGCGCTCCTCTGCACCGGCGCCATCCTGCCCGTGCTTTCGATCGCTCTCTGGAGCCGCCTTCGCCGGCTCGACGAGCGCCCGGCGGCGAACCCGGCTCTCGTGGCGCTGCTCGCGGCGATCCCGATCTTCGCGCCGCTTCCGGAAGCGGTTCTGGAGCATCTCGCGGCCGCTCTCGAACCGCTCGAGTTGGCTGCGGGCGCGACGGTCTTCTCAGAGGGCGACCACGGTGACGGCTTCTACGTGATCGAGCGCGGAGAGGTGGAGGTGCTGATCGCAGGGCGCCGGATCCGCAGCCTCGGCCCCGGTGATTCGTTCGGAGAGATCGCGCTCCTGCGTGATGTCCCGCGCACCGCGACGATCGCGACAACCAGCCCAGTCCTGCTGCAACGACTCGATCGGGCCCGGTTCATCGGCACCGTCGCAGGTGATCCGGCGAGCTCGAATGCGGCGGACGCGGTTGTCGGGGCGCGGCTCGGCATGCGGACTCCGTGGGATCTCGGCGCCGGTAGCCCGGGCCTGGCCTCGTGACGCGGCCCAGCTCAACCGAGCGCTAACACTGCCGCAACAACTCGGCCTCCACCTCTTCGGTCCTACCGGTCGAATCGCGATTCCCGCGGCTTCCGGCTGCGGAGGAAGGGGAATGACAATCGTGAGTAGCCATCTGAGCAAGCTGGGACTGGGCGTCGCCATCGTGGCGATCGCGACCGTCGTCCTGACGGTCGGCGCGTCGGCTCATCCCGTGAACAGCCAGACGATCAAGGCCGGCGGCACGCTGAACGTCGGCTGGGAGAACAACTTCGCCGACATGTCGGACAGCTTCGACCCGACCGGTGAGTACCTCGGGGATGCCTGGGGCATCCTGAGCGGCCTCATGGTCCGCAACCTGGTCAGCTACCAGCACGTCGCCGGACCGGCCGGGAACGTGATCGTTCCTGACATCGCGACGTCGGTGCCGAAGCCGACGAACGGTGGCAAGACCTACACGTTCCACCTGAAGACGGACATCAAGTTCAGCCCGCCCGTCAATCGTGCGGTCACTGCGCAGGACTTCGTGACCGCTCTCGATCGGCTCGCGAACCCGAAGGACGGCGGCGAGTACGGGTTCTACTTCAGCGTGATCAAGGGCTGGAGCCAGTACGCCGCCGGGAAGGCGAAGTTCATCTCGGGCATCTCGACCCCGAACAAGAGCACGATCATCTTCAACCTCACGCAGCCCGCCGGAGACTTCCTGTACCGGCTGACGCTTCCGGCGGCATCCCCGATGCCGGCCGAGGTGATGAAGTGCTTCCAGGGCAAGCCCGGCGCCTACGGCCGCGACATCGTCTCGACCGCCGGCTACATGTTCAAGGGCGAGGATCAGGTCAACATCTCGAGCTGCGCGGCGATCAAGCCCGCCAGCGGGTTCGACGGCCTCTCGATGATGGACCTCGTCCGCAACCCGAACGCGGCCCCTGACGCCTACCGCCACAACTACGCCGACGAGGTCCGGTTCCTTACCGACGCCAACTCGACGGACATCTACAACAAGATCCAGGCGGGCACGCTCGACACGGCCGTCTCGAGCATCCCGGCACAGGTCGGCGCGAAGTACAACACCGACCCGAGCCTGAAGCAGTACCTCCACATCAACGCAGGCGACCGCATCTGGTACCTGACGATGAACCTGACGCAGGCCCCGTTCGACGACGTTCACGTCCGCAAGGCGATGAACTGGGTCATCGACAAGGCGGCTCTGCAGCAGGCATGGGGCGGCGCCTACCTCGGCCCGATCGCGAATCACATGATTCCCGACTCGGTCTTCTCGAACCAGCTCGCCGACTACAAGCCGTACGGCACCCCTGGTGACCACGGCAGCGTCTCGAAGGCTCTGGCGGCGATGAAGGGCTCGAAGTACGCCAACAGCAGCGGCATGTGCACCGCGTCGGCCTGCAAGAACATCCTGATGGTTGCGGACGTCCGCTCGGTCGACCCGAAGATGGTCGCAGTGATCCAGCAGGACGCCGCGAAGATCGGCATCACCTTCACGGTCCGGTCGACGAGCGCCGCGTACCCGACCATCCAGACGCCAGCGAAGAACGTTCCGTTCGGCGAGCGGCCCGGTTGGGGAAAGGACTACGCAGATGCGCTCACGTTCTTCACGCCGCTGTTCGATGGTCGCACGATCATCCCGCAGGGCAACGTCAACTACTCGCTCGTCGGGATCACGCCGTCGCAGTGCAAGAAGCTGAAGATCACCGGCAACTGCACCAACGTCCCGAACGTCAACTCCAACCTCGACCACTGCGCCAGCCTCACCGGCCAGCCGCGCATCTCGTGCTACGAGAGCCTGGACAAGAAGCTGACCACGCAGATCGTTCCGTGGATCCCGTGGCTCCAGGGCAACTCCGTGCACATCACGAGCTCCAACGTGACGCACTGGCAGTTCGATCAGTTCCCGGACGCTCCCGCGTACGAGAACCTGGCTCTCAAGTCGTAGCCGCGCGAACTCGAGCTCCCGGGGGTGCACGCCGCGCCCCCGGGACGCTCTAACCGCCTGGGGCCGGGACGACCTCGTCACCGACGCGGACGTGGCCCGGCCGGACGACCTCGCCGTAGATGCCGAGCGGAAGCGGCTCCGTCACGCCCGTCCGCCGGTAGGTCGCGAGCGCACCGAGCGTGTCGAGGTCGGTGACGCCGGTGTCCGGGTCATGGCTCGTGACGACGCAGCGGCCGACGTCGCCGTTGAAGAAGAGCGATGCGGTGCCGGTGCGCACCTCGCGGCCGATCCAGCCGTCCTCCTCATGGGCGTCGACCCCGTCGATCTCGAGCAGCATCCGGAAGCGGCGGCCGTCGAGCGGAGCGCCGGCGCCGCTCACCTCGCCGAGACGCGCCAGCGACGCTCGCGAGATCAGCGACGCTGCTCCGCCGTGGAGGCCGCGGTCGACGGCGCCGTGCGGCGCCCAGAGGAGCCGCAGCGGCTCACCGGCGAACTCGGAGAGGGAGTCGTCCCAGGGCCCGAGGACGGGCCAGGCCGGGAACGGGTCGCCGTAGAGCGCAAGCTCGACCTCGGGGCCGAGCTCGACGGTTCCCGCGACCTCACGACCGTCGGGGAACGAGAGCGCGAGGCGTCCGCTCTGCTCGTCCCACGCGGGCCGGACGAGCACGAGCGGCCCGCAGCGCTTGTTGTTGAAGAGGCGGCCGTCGGCGTCGACGAGCCAGAATCGCCGGTCGCCGGAGACGCCGTGCGGGCCGAGGTCGACCTCGTCCGGGAAGACGAGCCCGAGCGCCTTGACGGGCGCGATCGAGATCCGGGTCACTGTGGCCATGCTCCGAGGATAGGGATTGGGAACCTGACCCTCACGGACGAGCAGCCGTCTTGGCGGCGGTTGGCCCAGCTGGGAGGAGAGGAGCTTGGCGTCGCAGAGCCCACAAACGAGCGTGGCTGCCTACACGGCGATGTCGCGCGACTCGACCAGCTGAGAGATCGACCATACGACGTTCGCCGAGCACGCGTCAAGTCCGGCGCCGAGAAACCTGCGAAATGACCTGGGAAGCCGGGCTACCGTTGCCGTTTTGGGCAGCGCTCCCGTCGGCGGCGCTCTGAAGAGAGAGCAAGTTTCGGAGAGCGTGATGGCAAGGGCGCTGCGTTTCATGGCGTCCTCCTTGCGGCTGGATGGTCGATCCCCGAGTCGCCAGGCCTCAGCCGTCGGGTGTGAAGATCTCGATGCGGCGACGCCAGCTGCCGTCGTCCTGTCGCTCGTGCACGAGCAAGTAGTTCCCGCGGTCGACGACGGTGTTCGAGCCGGCCGGTTCGAGCCGAAGCTCATAGCCGCCTAGCTCGTATGCGAGCCGAGTGTCGTGGTCCAGCCCGCCCGGCTGGAGGCGGATCGCGACAATGCCGGCGTCGAGGCCCGCTTGCCAGAACCGCCTGATCGCTTCCCGGCCGGTGATCGGCGCGGCGGCGGGCGGGAGCAGCGTTGCGTCTGCCGTGTAGAGCCCGGCGAGCGCCTCGGTGTCGGCCCGGCCGAGCGCGGAGACGAAGGTCGCGCGGGTTTCGGAGAGTGCCTGCGCGAGGGGGTCGAGATCACCGGCCATCGAGCCCAGCGTCGCGAGCAGCCGTTGCAATTTCGTTGCAGCTGTGTCAGCTGGAGACGGCGAGCTGGGCGCGGTCGAGCGCTTCCTCGTCGGGCAGGGCGAGCCCTTCAGCCCAGGCCGTTGCGAAGGAAGCGTCGCCGAGATCTGCGCGTGTGGCTGCCTGCTCGCGCTCCCAGAGGGCGGCGACAACTGACGGTGCTATCCCGGCACGGCTGCGGAGCGCGCTCGCCGCGGCGAACAGCCGCGTCGCCTCCTGCGGCTGCTCCCGTGCGCGCACGACGGCGGCGATGCCGGCGACGCACTGCGACGCGTACTGCGGGAAGCGCATCCGCCGAAAGACGCGAAGCGCCGCGCTGAACTGGACGCCCGCGTCCTCGTAGCGGCCGACCTCGGCGGCGACGAACCCGAGATACAGGTCGCTCAATGCGGTGCCGTAGGCGTCGCTGTCCTGCTCGAAAACAGCGCGCGCACGCCGGTACAGACACGTCGCGCGCTCGAGATCACGCTCGCTGTAGGCGACCGAGCCGAGATTGTGGTACGTGGTCGCAAGCGTCGGTCTGGGGCCGTATCGCTCGGCCAGTTCGCGGCTGCGCTCGAATTCCGACCGTCCGTGGTCATCGTCCCCGCGAGCGAGCGCTACAAGGCCGAGCACGATCAGCGCCGCCTGCTCGCCACGATGATCCCCGGCGGCGGTGAAGAGCGTCAGAGCCGATTCCGCATGTTCCCGCGCACGTTCGAGATCTCCCTTTGCCCAGGCGAGCCCGGCGGCCCCCTCGAGCGTCGCTGCGCGGAGCGCCAGATCGCTCCGGCGATCCTGTTCGAGCGCCGTCTCGAGCCACATGGTGCCTTCGTCGAGGTCGCCGTTGACCCACCAGAAACGCCACACTCCGCTCACCAGTCGAAGCAGCCACTCAGGCTCGCCGTCGTCGCGGCTCCAGGTGAGCGCCGTTCGCAGATTCCCGCGCTCCGGCTCGAGCGCTGCCACCCACTCCTGCAACGCCGACAGCTGTCCCGACTGCGCTCCCTCCACTCGCCCGAGCACGTACTGAGCCAGCCGCCGCTCCGTACCGGCCCTCTCGCTCTCGTCGTCGAGCCGCTCGCGCGCGTACTGGCGCACCGTCTCCAGCAGCCCGTACCGCGTCACATCGCCGTGCTGCCTGGGAACGACAAGCGAGGCGTCGACCAAACGACCGACGAGTTCGAGCGCCCGCTCCGCATCATCGCCCAGACAGACCGCGGCCGCGGCCTCGAGCGTGAAGCCGCCGCTGAAGACAGCGAGCCGGGGCAAGAGCGACTGCTCCTCCGGGGTAAGAGACTCGTAGCTCCAGTCCATCGCCTCGCGGAGCGTCTGATGGCGCGCCGGCGTCAGGCGCCGCCACGAGACGAGGAAGCGGAACCGGTCGGCAAGCCGCGCCTCGATCTCCGGAAACGACAACGCTTTCGCGCGCGCTGCGGCAAGCTCGATCGCGAGCGGCAACCCGTCCAGCTCCGCGCAGATCCGTCCCGCCGCTGCGAGCGCGGCATCGTCGGCGACAAGGCTGGGCCGCGCCGCCCGTGCGCGGGCAAGAAAGAGCAAGACCGCCTCAGAGGCAAGAGATTCCCCCGGCTCACCCTCAGCTGCCACACCGCTGAGCGGCGGGACCGGGTAGTCGGTCTCGCCGTCGGCGCCGAGCGGCTCGCGACTGGTCGCGAGCAGCCGCAGCCGCGGGCAGGCCGGCAGCAGCGCCAGCACGAGCTCGGCGCAGGCTTCGCGTAGATGCTCGCAGTTGTCGAGCAGTAACAACGCCTCCGTCTCGCGGAGGCGCGCGGTCAAGTCATGGAGCAGGCTGGTCGCCGCCGGCTCGCGAACGTCGAATGCGCGCGCGACAGCATGTGGCACGAGCGCCGGCTCGCTGAGCGCGCTGAGGTCGCACCAGAAAACGCCGTCGGCGAAGTCGGGCAGCAGCCGCGAAGCCGTCTCGAGAGCGAGCCGTGTCTTCCCGACGCCACCCACGCCCGTCAGCGTGACCAGCCGACCCTCGGCCACTAGCGTCTCGACGTCGGCCAGCTCGGCGGAGCGGCCGACGAAGCTCGTCGCCGGTGACGGCAGGTTGTGACGCAACTCCGGCGGCCGCGGCGGCGGCACCTCGTGTCGCAGAATCGCCTGCTCGAGCTCCCGCAACTGTTCACTCGGCTCCAGGCCGAGCTCCCCAACCAGCAGCGATCGCGCACGCTGATAGGCCGCCAGCGCGTCCGCCTGCCGCTCCACCCGATACAGCGCCAGCATCAGCAGCCGCCAGAACCGCTCACGATACGGGTGCACGCGCACGAGCGTCGCGAGCTCCTCCACCAACTGCTCGATCGAACCAAGCTCGAGCTCGGTTCCGATCCGCAGTTCGAGCGCAGCGAGGCGCAGCTCTTCAAGCCGTTCCGCCTCCAGCCGCAGACTGGCGCTGTCATCGGCAACGTCCGCCAACGCCTCGCCTCGCCAGAGCGACAACGCGGACCGCGACCGTTCGACGGCACGCATGACGGCCCCTCTGCCGGCAGCGTCTCGCGCCTCCTTCAGCAGCCTCTCGAACCGGGCGCTGTCGACCGCCTCCGCCCGCACCTCGAGCGAGTACCCGGCGCCGCCGCCGGTCAACGACACCGACTCACCCAGCGCCCCGCGAAGCCGCGACACGTACGAGCGCATCGTCGTCTCGAACCCTGCGGGCGGCCTGCCCTGCCAAAGCTCTTCCGCCAGCCTCTCGCTCGACACCGGGCGTCCCTGCTCGAGCACCAGCAACGCGAGCAGCCCCCGCTGACGCCGCCCACCGATGGCGAGATCGCGCCCCGCCGACGCCACCCTCACAGGCCCAAGCAGCTGGATCTCAAACGGCTCGACTGCCACGATTGCTCTGGCTGAAGCTTGCCGTGGAACGCGTCGCCTCGCCACTGAACGTGGCGGCCATGTCCCCGATCGAGTATGGCGCGTGTCAGCTGAGAACGAGCGAGATGTCGTCTGCGCCGGCGTAGTTGTAGTCCGCGTCGTGTTCGGTGAACGTGATGATCACCTCGACGCTCACGGCGCCGGAGGGCACGGTGCCGCCCCTGGAGCGGAGGGCCATGTTCTCACCGCCGATCGTGGTGTCAGGCCCGATCCGGATCGCGGAGAGCGTCTTCCCGGATGCGTCCATGAACACGGCGCGCACCTGGGTGGTGTTCGTGCCGTAGTTCCCGAGCCATCCGCTCAAGGTCGCTTTGTGACCGGCCGAGCCCGAGGGCAGCTTGATCGTCTGCGTCCCGATCGAGGCCTGAGCGTGGGTCGCCGCGACCGTAGTGCCGCCGAAGAAGTAGTTCTTCCCCTTGTCTTTCGGACCTGCCGAGGCCGGAGAGAACCACGCGCTCCCGAACGTGTACGCCGCCGCCCCGAACTGGCCGGCCGTGCTCGTCCACCCGGGCACCGCGCCTGTCTCGCCGGGGGCGGTCTGGCCTCGACCTGCCTCAGCGCCGGGGTTCCTGACCAGGTTCTTCCCGCAGACCCCGCAGGTCGCAGCCCGCGCCCCCGAAGCCGACGCGCCAGACCCTAGCGTCACCAAGGCCGCGACTCCGATCAAGAGCACAACGCCCTTCCTCAAGCCTCGATGGTCCCATCTCGAGAGTTCCATTTCGTCCTCCCTCGTATCCACTAGCAAGCTGCTCCGGCGGCTTTCGCTTCCAGTGGCGAGGGTGCACGAGGCGCGTTGCAAAAACGTTGCAGGCGCATCCGCCTTCTGGGCGGCCTATTGGGGGAGCCTGGCTGCCATTTACGACATGCCGCCAAGGTTGGAAGGCTCGAACTCTTCCCGGTTACCCGGGACTCGAGGCGTTTGAGCATCTGCTCGGGTCTGTGAGTGCCCAGGTCGTCGAGCAGCGACAGCACGTGCTCGGGCGGGGGCGGGACGAAGGTGGCCCCGCACGGGTTGAAGTCGTTGCCGCCGATCCAGTTCTGGACGGTGCGGATCACTCCGGCGATCCGGTCGGCGTTCGGCGCGCTCGCGAGCAGCTTTCGGTGTGCTTCGACGATGTGGTCGAGTAGGACGCTCGGCGCTGGTCGCGTCGGCGACGGCGAGCTCCATCGCGTCGATGTTCGCGATCACCTCGACCGCGTCGCTGCCGATCGTCTGGCCGAGATCGGAGCGGGCCTCCGCCCGGGCGAGCGAACGAGCGTCAACCTGCATGTTCTCGATCTTCGAGGAGGCGATCGACTCGGACCGCAGGAGCACCCGGGCGAGCGGCTGCAACGACATACGAACTGCAGTGGAGCTCTACGGTGCCTTCCAGGGCATCTGCGACGCAACGGGCTCCGACCCGGCGACCGGCTGGCTGAACACGCTGGTAGCGCCGTTACTCGAACGGACACGGTCCGAGCTCGATGGCTCGACGATCGAGGAACTGGCCGCCCTACGTGCCGCCGATCAGCGTCGTCCTCGCCGCGGACAAGCCGCGCTACCTGCAAGGACTCGTCGATTTCCGCGAGGGCCGCGAGAACGACTGGGTGCGCAGCTTCGCCGTCGCCGCCGCCCGGGCCGCCGAGCTCGCCGCCGCCTACCTCGTCCGGGTGCAGCAGCTCCAGGAGGAGTGGCGGAAGGAGCTCGCGCCGCTCGGGCTGCGGTCCGACGCGGCCGCCTGGCGGCTGATGGAGATCCTGCCCGCTCACCCGATCATCTCCCAGCCGGTCGCGACCGAGGCGAGCCGCCGTTCCCGGCCGGTCGTGCAGCAGGCAATCGATCAGCTCGTCACCGTCGGCGTGCTCGTTCCGCTCAACCCCGTTAGGCGCAACCGGCGGTGGGAAGCGGCCGGGCTGCTCGACCTCTCCGCCGACTTCGAAGCGCTCAACAGCCGCCGAGCCTCTGCGGACCGTTCAGGAGTGGTAGGGGCAGAGACAGCGGATGATCAAGCCGAGCCGTGACCGGCGGTGGACTCGCGGGGAAGGACTGGACACGCCGTCAGGCGTAAGGGCAGGCGGCTCGTGTCGCCGAGGCGATGAAGAGAGCCGACTTTG
Source organism: uncultured Actinomycetota bacterium (assembly GCA_963775355.1). Taxonomy (GTDB): domain Bacteria; phylum Actinomycetota; class Thermoleophilia; order Gaiellales; family Gaiellaceae; genus PALSA-600. The sequence goes on from CAVZJA010000020.1 coordinate 358,187, forward strand.
GCCACAGAGGGCCCGTCTGACCTGGGAAAACCCGGGAAATGACCTGGGAGCTCGCCGACCGTTGCCGCTTCGGGCAGCACGGCCCGAGTAACGGTGCGGCATGGAAAGAGCGGGAGCGACGGGACTCGAACCCGCGACCTCCGGCGTGACAGGCCGGTCGTGGCGCTTCCGGCCTGAGCGGGGATTGGCGGGAATCCGACGCACGAGCAGGTCTTTGCGAGTGTCGCGTTGCGGGGATCGCCGGGTCTGGCCGGGAGCTTCCGGCGGTCTCGTGCGGGATCTGCGCGGGACGCGTTGTTGTCTGAAAAGCGAACAGGCGGGGACGTGTGCGGGATGCCGTCGTCGTCTTCGCACGAAGGCAGGGAATCGCGGGCCTCTCGAAAGGCACGCGTTTGCTGGGTCGACGCCGACGCGGCGAGGCACAGCCAAGGAGCGGGAGCTCCAACTCGACAAGCTGGGGCACTGGTTCGAGCCCAGTACCGTCCTTCAAAAAGCCCCGCTCAGGGGCTTTTTTGTTGCTTCAACGAACAACGATCGACAAGCATGAACCTTGCCATTGTGTTCGGTCGACTATGCGAGCGAGACCCGAGTAGCTCGCAGGCCAGTGCTGGTCCCATTTCCGCTTCGCGGACGAGGGCACGAGTCTCAGCGGCGCTGATTGGGGGTCATCCGTTCGCCGTGCCGACCGCGATATGCGTGAGGCGGGTACGCGCCCCAGTCGTCAGCTCAGGCGCGGGTCATCTGGTCGATGCAAACTGTCACCGCGAGGATGAGCGCGTCGTCCTGCCCTGGGGCGATCTCGATCCCGTAGGTGTCTCGGACTCGGAACCAGCGCTTGGAGACCTCGGCCACCCGGCCGCCGCTGCGCTCGATCTTGTACTCGTGGTCGACGACGTTCCCTTTCGCCTCCATGTCCTCGCCGCCCTCGACGTTGATCGAGAACCGGTCACGCAGCGGCGTGATCAGCGCCTTCTTGACGGTCGCGACCGTGTCGCCGTCGCGCTCGATCTCCATCGTGTCGCGAACGTGCAGCTTCTTCTCTTGAATCTTCAGTAACTCGGCCCCCGCCGCATCCTGCAGCACGAAGGTGTCACGGATCCGCAACGCCTTCCCGTCGACCTTGAACGCGTGCTCCCCGTCCTCGTTCTCCACCCAGAAATCGTCCCCGATCGCGAACACCTTCTCACGCATCCGATACTTCGTCCCGCTCTCCGAACCTCGCCCTCGCAACAGGCCCATCGAAGCCTCCTCCAGCTTCTCGTTGGGAGCAACTTTATCGATGTGCAGTCCGTCCTACGGCCTTCGGCTTCGTGGCTGGCCCGGCCCATGTCGGCTTTGTCAAGCTATGTTCACGCTGCCTCCTCCACGGGTTCGTTAGCATCGCAAGGAGCGATGTCGCCGTGTCCTGCTGCGGCGCGCGTTGCGTGGTGTGCCGTGAACTCGGCGGCGCTAAACGGCGCCGTTGGGTCTCTGCAGTTCGAGCCGGCAAGGAGAATGTGACGTGTCTGATCCGAAGACGGAATGGAAGAGGTTGGAGAAGCAGGATTCGCTTCCGTTTCCGCCGACGCCGTCGGCGAGTGTTGCCGGCCGGACGATGCAGGAGTCGACCTACGAGCCGCGTGTGACGCCGCGTCGGCTTCCGGAGGATGCTCCGAACATTCTGATCGTGATGATCGACGACAGTGGCCCGGGCCACCCGTCGACGTTCGGCGGGGAGATCGAGACGCCGACGATGGATCGGATCGTCGGCGAGGGGATCGCCTACAACCGGTTCCACACCACGTCGGTGTGCTCGCCGACGCGGGCCTCGCTGCTGACCGGCCGCAACCACCACCGGGCGGGCAACGGGATCATCCCGGAGTTCGCGAATGACTGGGATGGCTATTACGGGCGGATTCCCGAAGAGTTGCGCTCTCGTGGCGGAGGTGCTGAAGGACTACGGGTATGCGACGGGTGCGTGGGGGAAGTGGCACAACACGCCGGCCGAGGAGGCGACCCCGGTCGGCCCGTTCGATAACTGGCCGACGAGCCTCGGCTTCGAGCACTTCTACGGTTTTCTCGGCGCGGAGACGTCGTGCTGGGAGCCGACCCTCGTTCGGAACCTGGACTACGTGCAGCCGCCGAGGACGCCGGAGGAGGGCTACCACCTCGAGGATGATCTGGCGGACGACACGATCGCGTGGATGCGCAGGCAGAAGACGCTGCAGCCGGACAAGCCGCTGTTCATGTACTGGGCGACCGCCGCGATCCACGGCCCGCACCATTCGCCGAAGGAATGGTCGGACAAGTACAAGGGCAAGTTCGACGACGGTTGGGATGCCTACCGTGAGCGGGTCTTCGCGCGGGCGAAGGAGAAGGGCTGGATTCCCGAGGATGCGCAGCTGACGCCGCGGCACGAGGAGATGGCGTCGTGGGACAGCATCCCCGAGAACGAGCGGCCGTTCCAGGCGCGCCTGATGGAGAACCTCGCCGGCTTCGCCGCGCACTGCTGACTTCCAGATCGGGCGGATCGTCGACGAGCTCGAGACGCTCTACGGCGACAACACGTTGATCTTCTACATCTGGGGTGACGATGGTCCGTCGGCGCAGGGTCAGCGCGGCACGATCAGCGAGCTGTTGGCGCACAACAGCATCCCGTACACGATCGAGCAGCAGCTCGCGGCGGTCGAGGAGATCGGCGGGCTCGATGAGATCGGCGGGCCGAAGACCGATCCGATCTACCACTCGGGCTGGGCCTGGGCCGGCGCGACTCCGTACAAGGGGACGATGAGCATCCCCGGCTACCTCGGGGCGATGCGCAACCCGATGGGCGTCCGCTGGCCGGCAAGGATCAAGCCCGACGCGACGCCACGCGCGCAGTTCCATCACTGCAACGACATCGTCCCGACGATCTACGAGATCCTCGGGATCACACCGCCGCGCGAGGTCAACGGTGTTCCCCAGGACCCGATCGACGGCGTGAGCCTGGCCTACACCTTCGACGATCCAGCCGCCGAGGGCCGCTTGCAGACCCAGTACTTCGACACGCTCGGAAGCCGCGGCATCTACCACAAGGGCTGGTTTGCCGGCACCATGGGCCCGCGCGCCCCGTGGGTCACGGGGCTGCCGCCCGGCATCTTCGAGTGGACGCCCGACAAGGACACCTGGGAGCTCTACAACCTGGACGAGGACTGGACGCAGGCCAACGACCTCGCGGCGGAGATGCCCGAGAAGCTGGCCCAGCTGCAGGAGCTCTGGCTGGTCGAAGCGACGAGGAACAATGCGCTGCCGATCGGCGCAGGCTTCTGGGTTCTGCTGTTTCACCCGGAGTACGTCCCGGCGCCGCCGTACACGGAGTGGACGTTCTTCGGCGATAGCGTCCGCATCCCGGAGTTCACCGCCCCGAAACTGGGCACCCGGCCCAACGTCGTCACCATCGACGCCGTGATCCCCAGCCGACGCCAACGGTGTGCTGTACAAGCTGGGCGGGTTCGCGGGCGGTCTCACCTGCTTCGTCGAAAACGGGATCCTCTGCTACGAGTACAACCTCTTCGAGATCCAGCGCACGAAGATCCGCGCCCAGGAGGCCCTCCGGCCGGCGAGGCGAAGATCGAGATCGAGACGAACCTGGTCGATCCGAAGCAGCCGCCACGCGGACCGCTGAACGTGACGATGAAGGTGAACGGCGACGTCGTCGCCGAAGGCACGGTGCCCGTCAGCTGCCCGATCGCGTTCAGCGCGACCGAGTGCCTCGACATCGGCATCTCGCTCGGGTCGGCGGTCTCGCCCGACTACTACGACAAGAAGCCGTTCAAGTTCAACGGCACGATCGAACGGGTCGACGTCAGATACGTGAGTCCCGACGTAGGCGCTTGCGGCGGAGCAGTGGGTAGCCGCACCGGGTCGGCGCCGACGCGGGCATCGACGTACGCGGTGAGCGTCTCGCTCGTCAGATAGGCGACGGCGACCGCGACGACGATCAGCGGGGCGACGCTGAGCCCGGCTTTGGCGCAGAGCAGGGTGGCGATCATGACTGAGGCCAGTGGGAGCCGGAGGACCGAAACGCAGGCGGCGCCGACGAGCGCGGCGATCGCTTGAGTCTCGGCGTAGCCGGTCAGGTGGGCCGCCATCAGACCGGCGACGACGCCGAGGAACGCCGCCGGGAAGGTGGGGCCGCCGCGGAAGTTGCCGAGCGAGATCGACCAGGCGAGCCCCTTGAACAGGAGCAGCAGCGCGAGCGTCGAGAGCGAGACGGTCGCCGCCTGCGCGAACAGCGCACCGAACGCCTCCTGGCCCGAGAAGAGCACCGCATCGGGCGATTCGCCTGTTGCTTCGGCGAAGGCGATTGCGAGTCCGCCGACGGCGAGTCCGGCCGCGACCATGAACGGAAATGGGTGCCGGTCGACCAGCCGCTTCGACCAGCGGGCCAGCTCCATGACGGCGAAAACGGTGATGGCAGCGACGACGGCAAGCAAGATCGTCCAGCCGAAGTCGCCCCAGCCCGGCCCGCCGAACGGAGGCAGCGGAAACGGGCTCAGTTGCCAGGCGGCCGTGCTGAAGCCCGAGAACGACCCCAGCCCGATGAAGACCAGTGCGCCGACGCCTCCGGCCAGAAGTCCAGGCAGAAGCACGACCGGCAGCATCGCCCCGCCCAGCCCGGCCGCCTCGATCACCAGCACGGCGCCGATCACCGGGGAGCCAAAGACCGAGGCGAGCGCCGCGAAGCTCCCCGCGGCCGCCATCAGAGCGACGGCCTGCTCCGGCGCATCCCGCTTGACCAGACGCATCGCCAACACCCCCAGCCCGACCCCGAGCGCGAGCAGCGGCCCCTCCGGCCCCAGCACCAGCCCAAGACCAAGAGTCGCCAGACCCGCCAGCAAGATTCCAGGCAGCTCGACCGGAAGGGTCGGCGGCCCACCCGACTTCAGCCCGTCGACCGGCACGTGCCCACCATGCCCCGGCAACCGCACCACGGCGAACGCCGTCAGCAGCCCCGCCAGCGCCACCCACGGAAGCGGCCACCAGACCGGAACCGAGTGATAACCGACCTCCCCCGGCAGATCCTCGTACACCCAAACCTGCAGCTCGTGGACACCCTCGAGGAAACACCAGGACGCCGCCGAGACCAGCAGTCCAAGCAGCGATGCGAGCACCAGCAGGACGCGGTACTCGCGAGTCCGGATCAGAGCGGCAGGATCGGTAGCGGGGGCGAGGTCGTTCATGGGTGGTCTTGACTAAGCGGTTCGCTCTTACGTTCAGCCTCTGCCGCTCACGCTAGTAGCCGGGCAGGTTGAGCACACCAACGTCGGAGAGACCGTTTAGGGCGAGCTGAACCGCGAGCGCCGCCAGTAGAAAGCCAAAAACCTTCTCGGTCACCAGCAGCCGGCTCTCGTCCACGTGCTCGCTTACACGATTGGCCCAGCGGAAGACCACGACATCGATCGCCAACACGAGTGCGACCAGGCCGAGCACGACCGCGAGGTGGCCGGCCGACCCCGCCTCCGCCGACTCCGTCATCAGCACGACGATCCCGGCCGGATTCAGTAGGTAGGGCACCGCAAGCGGCGAGACCGCCAGCTGCGCCGGATCCTTCCCCTGCAACGCAGGCTCACCCTCCGGCTCCCCGGACGAAAGGATCATCGAAACCGCAATGATCACGAGCACGAGCCCACTTGCGATCCCCAGCGCACCCGTCGAGAAGTGGAGCAGTCGCCGCAACAGCTCGCCGAGTGCGACGAGAACCACGGCAACCACTGCCGCGGTCGTGAGCATCTTCCTCGTGACGCTCGCCCTCGTCTGATCGTCCATGCCCCTCGTGATAGCGAGGAACGGCACCAGGGCAATCTTGGGGCCAATTCCGATCAGCAACAACAAGAACATGTCGATAACGACATAGACATCAAACGAGGTAGCGTCCATCCGTTCTCCGTTCGCCTAACCGGAGCTCCGGCCGACGCAACTAGCTCGACGACTCATCGGCGTCCACTTCGTTCACGCCGATAGCTCTCCTCCGGCTTCGAGCGGCTCCCATGCCGGGGTACGGCGCCGAGAGGCGGCCTTGCGATGCAGCCAACTCGCAAAAAGAGCGCACCAGGCTGGGGAGTGCAGAGGTGGCATCGAGTCGCTTCGCCCGACGACGGCTCGTTGACTGCGCCTGGCATCTCCTCTGAACCGGGCGGTGCCAATCGTCCCATACGATCCCGACCAGGCCATGTTTTTCTCGCTGAGCAGCTGGGCTGTCGCCCTGATCATCTTTGCGCTGATCGCAGCCGTGACCGGTGCCGGTGTTCTGCTCGGTCGCCACCTGCGGGAACACCACGAGACGCTTCGCGAGCCGTTCGGGGTTTTGCAGGGGGCGCTTCTGGGCGTGGTCGGCTTGATCCTCGCCTTTGGCCTCTCGCTCGCGGTGGGCCGCTATGAGGATCGACGGGCCGCGGTGGTCTCCGACGCAAACGCGATCGGGACGACCTATCTGCGCGCTCAACTCCTCGCCGAGCCGGCTCGGACCCGGTCGCTCACGCTCCTGCGCCAATACACAGACCTCGCGATACGCATGTCGCACGAGGTCCCCAACAGCGCCGCCATGCAACGCACGACATCCGCCGAGGACCTCTTGCAACGACAGTTGTGGAGCCTTGCGGGCCAGGCGATCGGCGCGGCCCCGATAGCTTCTGCGCCTCGGCTGTACGTGGATGCCCTGAACGCGATGATCGACGCACAGACCGTGCGTCTCTCGGCGCTCAACAACCGAGTGCCGGGGTCAGTACTCGCGCTCGAGGTGTTCGGAGCGGCGGCCGCACTCGGCTTGCTCGGGCTTTATCTCTCAGTGCTCGGCCGTGGCCTCTGGCCGATGGTTGCCGCGACCGCGCTCGTGACGATGCTGCTGCTCGTCACGTTCGACCTCGACCGCCCAACTCGCGGCTTGATCACCATCCCCGACACGGCTTACGTCTCACTGCGCGCCTCGATGACCTTGCCACCCGCCGCCTCGCACCCGTAGTCCCGGGCGTGAGTCAGGCGATCTAGCTGGCTTCTGTCGTCACTCCCACGCGGTGGATCTTCGGGTGGGTCGCGCTCAACCGGATCGATGACCGCTCTCTCGATGTTGCGGGCGCGAATCCTCTTGCGGCGGGGGTCACTGGTGTGAGCACAGTACCGTCAATTCACGCTTGCTGTTAGTTACAGCGTGCTACAGAACGGCCCACATTGGGCCACGATACCGACGAGTGATTCTCCTCGAACGACCGCCGTTGGAACCGGCCGGCTTTCCGGCTTGCGGGGATTCCCGCGACTGTCCGGGTTCCAGCGGCAATCTCAGGTCGCTTCGGGCGCGGGATCTGCGCGGGATGGAAAGAAGCTGGCGGTCGTTTACGCTGTCTAGTCAAATAAAGGGGGCTATTTGCAGGTCTTTTACGGGAGCGACGGGACTCGAACCGCGACCTCGGCGGACAGCGGTCGTGGCGCTTCCGGCCTAAGCGGGGAATTGGCGGTCCCGACGACAGCGGGGATTTTCGACCGCTGCGTTGCGGGGATTGGCCGGTGCCGCGGGAGCTTCCGGGAGCCTCAAGCGGGATCCACGCGGGATCCTTGTTTGCGGCCAGTAAACAGAAGAGGCAAAGGCGGGTCGAGACGTCATCCAACTCCGGATGTATGCGCTGCTCACGCGGCGGAGGGTTGTATCCGAGAGGACCGGTTCGCTCTCGTCGCCGTCATGTCTTCGGTTGAGCTCGTCGTTTAGGGCGCTGTTGAGGATCGGGGCGGTCACGACGATCCGTCCGATGACCCACATGAAGAAGAGGAGGGTCGCCAGCACTCCGAGGGCGCCGTAGAGCGACATCGATGTCTCGAGTTTGGGACCGAGGAGGTAGACGACGAGGCCGTGGGTTACCTGGAAGCCGATCGCGACGAGGACGGCTCCGGGCAGGAGGGCCGGCCAGCGTGGCGGTACCGGTGTGGGAGATGGAGTGAGACCAGCGAGCCAGAGCCCGGTCAGGGGGGCCAGCATGAGCACCATGACGCCGACCTGCCCGAGTTCGGTCGCAGTCGCGCAGCCACCACGTGATGATGACGATGGCGATGAACACGCACATTCCTCCGGAGAAGGCGAGCGAGCTGTTGCAGCGGTCGGATGCGGGGCGGGGGCTCGTCCCAGACGAGCGAGTGGATCAGCTGCAAGGCGCTGCGCTCCGGTGTATCCCTCCCAGAGCAGGAGCGGCACGCCGGTGAGCGAGAAGCCACCAGGAGTTGGAGTCGGCGGCGCGCGCGATGTCTCCGATCGCGTTGACGACCGCTTGGGGGAGGCCGCCGCTGGCGACCGCGTCCTGGAGGCTTGCGGCGTTCGAGGCCGAGCGCCCACCGACGATCAGTCCGAACGGCAGGAGCCAGAGGAAGAGGCGGTATGCGACGCCGCCGGCAAGGACGCTCGCCGCGACGCCCCGTTCCGTTCGATCGCGGGACGGGGATGGCGATCGAGGCGTGACGGTCGCCGGCGCGGGCGCGCGTTCGGTTCCGGTGGCGATCGTCTTGCGGAGACTTGCCGCGAGTCCGTGGCGCTCGGGCGCGTCACTGTGTCCAGGGTCGGCGTTGTTCCCGTGGGTTGTCTCGCTCATTGGGCCGCTCCGATCTCAGTGCGTCTGTACTGCCTCGGCGGTTGTGGCCTCGAGGAGTGTGAGCCCGAGGGCCGAGACGTGTTGGAGGAGGCCCTGGAGCTCTGTCTGGTCGCGTATCGGTCCTGCGAGCACGGTGTTGCCGTTCTCGCGTGTCAGGGTCATCCCTTGGAAGGCGACCCCGAGGTTGTCGCTGAGTTCGCCTTCGACGACCAACCGGTACTCGCGAGTGGGCATGGAGTCAGCATGGCACCGTCGGCTGGCCGTTCAGGCTGGATGCGCGAGGATCACCCTGGTGACTGCGGATGGCCGAGTAGGCCGAGCGCGTTCGCCCGAGCGACGGCGTCGGGGCGGGTGTTGGCTCCGAGCTTGCGGTAGAGCGCTCGTATGTGCGTGCGGATCGTGTTGGGCGAGAGGAAGAGGTGCTCTGCGATCTGTCTGATCGTCAGGTCGGTCGCGAGCTGTCGTAGCACCGCGAGCTCGGCTTCGGTCGGCGGTTCGAGCAGTGCCCCACTCTCGGCGCGGGTCCTTTCCGCCTCGAGTTCCGCCGTGACGTCGTCGGCCAGCGCGGGTAGGCGTCCTGCGTCGGCGAGCTCGGCGAGCGCCTCCCGCGCGGCGTGCATCGCTGCTTCCGCCTCGTCCAGACGCCCTCGCAGCCCACGCACGTGGGCGAGGAGGATGAGTGCCCAGGCGTGGTGAACGGTCGCCACCTCGTCTCTGAAGAAGTGTTCCGCGTAGCTGAGCTCGTGCTCGGCGGCGGTGAGCTCGCCTTCGCCGGCCAGCACGGCACCGAGAGCGCCGGCTGCGTTCGCGCCGAGCCAGCTCCGGCTCGTGCCGATTCCGCCGACGACGGCCTTCGCCTTCTCGGCGTGGCCGCGGGCAGCGGCGAGCAAGCCGCGCTCGACCGCCACGAGCGCGAGCGTCGATCGGGCAACCGCGTGGCTCGGTGCTCGCCGCTCAGCGTCGGGGTGCTCGAGGACACGCATCGCGGTCTCCCACGCCTGGTCGAGGTCGCCCGCGAAGTAGAGGGCGCGCGCGTACCCTGCCAGCGCGGCGGTGAGGAGCTCGTCCGCGCCTTCCTGAGCTAGCTCGACGGCGCGGCGGCCGTCCAGAACCGCCTGTCCAACACCGCCGTCGATCGTGACCGCGCGCACGAGTCGTGTCGCGACCTCGGTGTAGAGGCTCGGGACTGCACTTCGCTCTAGCTGCGGCCGCTCTGCAAGTTGCAGGAAGCGGCGCTGCTCGATGGTGCTCTGACCGACGAGCATTGCGGCTGTTGCCGCGGCTACCGCGAGGTCGGGATGGGTCGCGATCTGGTCGTCGGGCAGCGTGCGAATCCAGCGAAGGAGTGTGCGGGTTGCGCCGCTGCGGATGAGGTGGAGGTGGTATTCGTCGAGGATCTGGGACACGGACTCGTGGTCGCCCGCCGCAGCCGCGTGCTCGATCGCTTCGGCCGCCAGTCCTCGCGCCCTGAACCAGGCGGCGGCTCTCCCGTGGATCCGCTCCGCCGCGCCGGGCTCCGCCGTGGCGAGGCGAGCGAGTGCGAACTCGGCCACGAGGGAGTGGAGCCGGAACCAGCCCCCTCGTTCGAGCCTTTGAAGGAACAGGTTCGAGCGCTCTAGCTCGGCGAGCGCGGACGCCGCGTCGGGCCGATCGAGCACGTCCGCGCAGAGCTCGGCCGTGAAGCGGCCCAGAACCGCGATCTCCTCGAGGAACGAACGAAGGTCGTCGTCGAGCGCGTCGAAGACTTCGTTGCTCAGGTAGTCGGCGACGAAGCGGTGGCTGCCCCCAAAACCGCGGACGGCCCGATCGGGCTCGGCGACGCGCCGAAGCCAGAGGCCTGCGAGGACGAGGGCGGCCGGCCAGCCCTCGGTCCGTTCGGTCAGCAGCCCAACCTCCTCTTCGCCGGGGTCGACAGCGTGCACGACGAGCAGTCGCGTGTCTCGCTGACCGTGAAGGCGAGCTCGCTCGCCCGCACTTCCTGCAGGTTCCCCGCGGCGCGCAGCTGCGCGAGGCGAAGCGCCGGATCCGCGCGCGTGATCGCGACCATGCGTGCGTTCCCCGGTAGGCGCTCCAGTGTGTAGTCGATCGCCGCTAGACACTCCGGGTTGGTCACCGAGTGCAGGTCGTCGAGCACGAGCACCAGCGGCGACCTGTATGCGGCCATGCCGTTCAGCAGCGCGTCGATGGACCGCTCGTTCAGGCTTCCCGACACGCCGAGCTGATGGAGCGCCGCGTGTCCGAGGCCTGCCCGTACTCGGTCGACCGCAGTCGCGACGTAGCTCCAGAAGCGGATCGGGTCGTTGTCGCCGGCATCGAGCGTCACCCAGGCGAGCGCAGCGTCGAGGCCTTCGCACCATGCGCGCACCGCCGTCGTCTTGCCGTAGCCGGCGGGTGCGGCAACGAGCGTCAGCGCTGCGTCCTGACCGTCATCGAGCGCCTGGCGAACTCGCGGCCGATCGACGTGCTGGCGAGGAGCCGGAACCGCCAGCTTCGCCTCGGCCAGCGGCAGCACACCCTCGGCGCGAGGTGAGCCGGAACCGACCCGGCCACCGCCGGCCCCCCGCGCTGCTGCCTTCGACATGACAGCTCATCGTCGCAGAGGCCGACTTCGAATGCGTCTTTGGGCGGCGCGCTGACGGCTTTGCGGGCGATCGCGATCACCCGAGTGAAACCCCTCCGGAACCCTCCGAACCGTCAGCGGCCGGCGTAGCGTCAATGGCGTATCCAAAGCACGTCACCGTTCGACCGCATGAGGTCGACGACCAAGGAGGCGAGAGATATGACCACTGTCACCGAACCGGAGCGAGTCGCGACCACGGTGCCGTTGGACTGGGACGAGGTCTGGTTCACCAACTGCCCGATGGTGTCGGCCAACAACGTCGACCAGGAGCTTGGTTGGTGCCGTGAGGAGTTCAAGAAGATCGGCGTCGAGTACGCCTACTTCCGCCACGCACCCGAGAACAACTGGTACCCGCACTACATCCACAACCTCGACAACCTCGTCCGCTTCGGCGGCCTGTACCCGCCGATCCACGTTCACGCAGACCTCCGCCGCACTGTGCTCTTGGGCGCGACCTGGGTGCACGAGGGCGGCTGCATGGCTGTCCGCGCGGGCGACGAGATCCTCCGGATGGAAGACCTGAAGGGCAAGAAGATCGGGATCTCGAAGAGCCTGAACACGATCAAGTGCGACTGGTGGCGGATCCAGGAGCACATGGGCATCGAGAACATGCTCGCCCTGCACGGCATGACCATGGACGACATCGAACTGGTCGAGTTCCCGTATCCGGACGACTGGTACGACAAGCCCGAGATGCTGCAGGTGCAGATGAACAACCCGTCCGAGCTGTGGATGCGCCGCGACCACAAGCACGACCTGGCCTTCCGCCCGCTGGAGACGGCGCTGCTCGGGGGCAAGGTCGACGCGATCTACACGCAGAGCAAGGTGTTCCAGCACCTCCAGGAGGCCACAGGCCAGATCGCAATGGTCGAAGACCTTTCCAAGTACTCGGACTGGACGGATCCAGGTGGCCAACACACCGGCCGTGATCACCTGCACCGACGTGATGGCCGACGAGCATCCCGAGTTGGTCATGGCCTACATGAAGGCGATGATCAAGGTCGGCCGCTGGGCGAACGAGTACAAGCGCGCAGCAGGAGCGATCCTCAACCGGCAGACCTTCTACCTGGATGCCGAGGACACCTACCAGGGCATCAAGGACGTCGACATGGTGCCGAGCCTGAGCGCACGGAACATGGAGTGCATCAAGATCGGCAAGGACTTCATGGTCAGCCACGGCTACATCGAGAACGACTTCGATGTGAGTGAGTGGGCGCGCCCCGAGTTCCTCGAGAAGGCGGCGGCCGCGGTGCTCGAAGAGGAGTGGGAGAGGAGGAGCTGGACGAAGCTGCCCGCGGGCGGTGCGCTCGAAGCGGAGTCCACCCGGCTCGGGTAGGCAAAGCGCCCGCCAGGCGATCTGCGGCGCTGGGCGCGAACAGCGCTCGCGCCGCACCCGCCACAAGCGACGATCGACGGCAGGGCCGTCGGAAGGAGGCAAAGGCCATGACAACTGAGGTTCCGGAATCCAACACGACGAGCCTGGGGCTCTATGTGACCCCGCAGGAGGCCTACGCGATGTGGCAGGCAGATCCCGACGGCGTCCACATCCTCGATGTCCGCACCTTCGAGGAGTACGTGTTCGGCGGCCACGTGGAGTCGGCGAAGAACATTCCGCTCGTCTTCCCGAAGTTCGATCCGGAGGGGCCGTCGATGCCCGGGCGGCCGCCCGGGTGCTCGGGTGATCCCAACCCGGACTTCGTGACGAAGGCGCAGGAGGCGTTCGGCAAAGACGAGCCGATCCTGGTCATGTGTGCGACCGGCGGACGCGGCGCGATGGCGGTCAACGCACTCGCCCAGGCGGGCTTCACGAACGCCTACAACATCGTCAACGGCTTCGAGGGCGACAGGGTCGACGACCCCGGAAGCGTCTTCTACGGCAAACACATGAGGAACGGCTGGAAGAACGCCGGGCTCCCCTGGGGCTACGACTTCCATCCCGACCTGATGTGGATCGCCGCGCCCGAGCAGGAGCCGAAAGAGCTCGCGCACGCATGAGCACCACCCGGTGCGGATCCGGCAACAACTGGCCTTGCCCGGCGGCGGCCCCGCGGGGCAAGGCCCCGAGCGAGGAGGAATCATGAGCATCACCGAGGCAGCGCGCCCGATCGCAAAGGAGCGACAGACCACCCTGGGCCTCTACGTCACCGCGAAAGAGGCCTACGACATGTGGCAGGCCGACCCCGACCCCACCAAGATTCTCGACGTCCGCACGCCGGAGGAGTTCGTCTTCACCGGGCATGCGCCGATGGCCTGGAACATCCCCTTCGCCTTCCTCTCCTACCAGTGGAGCGACGAGACCAAGGGCTTCCCTTGGGGGCTCAACCCGGCCTTCGTCGATGCCGTGAAGGAGAAGTTCGAGCCCGACGACACCATCCTCGTCTCGTGCCGGTCAGGAGGCCGCGCAGCGATGGCGATCAACCAGCTCGCCGCGGCCGGCTACACCAACGCCTACAACATCCTCGACGGAATGGAGGGCAGCCGGGTCTCCGATTCCGACAGCGTCTTCGACGGGATGCGGATGAAGAACGGCTGGAAGAACTCCGGCCTGCCCTGGACCTACGACATCGACCCCGAGCACATGCTGCTCCCCGAACGAGAGAGTGGCGCGCTCCAGCCAGGGAACGAGCACGACTGACACGAGAGCGAGCCGACGCTGGCAACGAAGTCAACCAAGAGTGTTCACCGAAGAGGAGGAGAAGATGGCTACCAACGTGATTTCCTCACGTTCGGATCAGGAGCTTTCCGGGCTGTTGGGGCTGATCAAGGGCGCCGACAGCGTGGAGCTGAAAGTCACTGTGCCGCTGTCCGACCGAAGCACAGGCAGGCGCGGCGCTCGGAGTCGATCCGATCGAGGGCCAGATCAGGCAGGTGTACTTCTTCGACACACCCGACCTCGCGCTCAACAAGAGCGGCCTCGTCGTTCGGGCTCGTCGTGTGCAAGGCCGCGGGGAACGACTCCGTCGTGAAGCTGCGGCCAGTCGTTCCGCAGGAGCTGCCGCGGAGACGTGCGTCTCTCACCGAACTTCGGTGTCGAGGTCGACGCGATGCCGGGCGGCTACGTCTGCTCGGGCTCGATGAAGCACGCAATGGGAACGACAGAGGTCAAGCAGGCGGTAGCGGGGACGCTGCCCGTGAGCAAGCTGTTCTCGAAAGAGCAGCGGGCCCTGTATGCGGTGCACGCTCCCGAAGGGCTCGAGCTCGACGATCTCTCGATCCTGGGCCCGGTACTCGTGCTCAAGGTCAAGTTCGCCCCGGAAGGATACGACCGCAAGCTCGTCGCCGAGCTGTGGCTCTACCCGGACAACTCGATGCTGCTCGAACTGTCAACCAAGTGCGCGCCCGCGGAGGCCTTCCAGATCGGCGCCGAGACAAGAGCCTTCCTGACCGAGCACGGGATCGATCTCTCGGGCGAGCAGGAAACAAAGACCAAGAAGGCGCTCGAGTTCTTTTCGCAGCGGCTGCAGCTCGCGGCCGCGTAGGAGCGAAACGGCAGAGCGCACATCCGGTCCAGGCGTCGCGGGCGGTCCCACGGCGCCGACAACCGGCGACCGATGGCAGAGGCGGAGGTGTCTGCGAGCGTGGACGTCACCTGTGCTAACGCGAACGCCGGTTACCGCGGCCGGCTTTCCGGCATGAGGGGATTCCCGCCGCTGTCAGGGTATCTGCGGCAATCTCGGGTCGATTCCCGCGCGCGATCTGCGCGGGATGAGAAGAGCCGGCGGTCGTTTGCGCGAATTCCGGCGACAAGACGTGCTTATTTGCAGGTCTTTTACGGGAGCGACGGGACTCGAACCCGCGACCTCCGGCGTGACAGGCCGGCGTTCTAACCAGCTGAACTACGCCCCCTAGGCGGAGCGCAGTGTAGCCGGACGGCGGTCGCCGGTGAGGGGGCGAACGGTGCGAGGATTCTTTACGAGGCAACCGAGCGGGGCTGTCTACCATCAATGACAGTGAGACGGTGGGCGTCAGAGAGCAGGCCTGCGTTCGGCATGTCCGCACTGGTGGGGGTCTTGCTGACCGCGGCCGTGCTCGCTCTCGTGACGGCGTGCGGAGCGGGGGCTCATCCCGCCGCGACGGCGAAGTGCTCGACCTTCGGGACGACCTGGCGTCTCGGTTACAACAAGAAAGCCGCGAAGGCCGGCAATCCGATCCGGATCCTCGATGCCTGCTGCAAGCCTGCCTCGCAGGTCGGCGTCAGCCACTGCTTCATCACGGTGACCCTCGCCGGCACGAAGGATCGCGGGTGCGAGTCCGTCGATATCGGCAGGAACGGCTCGGTCGCCGGGCCGGGCAAGCACGAGACCTGCCCGAAGCCCGTCACCTAGAGGGCCTCACCGACCCGCGCAGAACTACAGCGCCATCAAAGAGATCGACTGGATCATCCTTGCGGTCGTCGGCCTCGCGGCCGCCGCCGGCTACCGGCGCGGGATCATCTCGACCGCGCTCTCCCTCGTCGGGCTCGTCCTCGGCGCGATCGTCGGCGCCCGGATGGCGCCCCACTTCCTCGCGGCCGGAGCCCACTCGCGCTACTCGGCGCTCGTCGGCCTCGGCTGCGCGGTCGGCGGGGTCGTCGTCTTCCAGTTGCTCGCCCGCGTGCTCGCGCACACGATCCGCGGCGGCCTCCGGCTGCTGCCGCCGCTGCGGCTCCTCGACTCGCTCGGCGGGCTCGCCGTCGGCGCGGCCTGGGGGCTCGTCCTCGTCTGGGTGGTCGGCGCAGTCGCGCTCCAGCTTCCCGGCCACAAGAAGGTGCATCGCGAGGTGCGCCAGTCGAAGGTGCTTGCAGCGGCTCGACCAGGTCGCTCCGCCGCACGACGTGCTGAAGGTGCAGAAGCAGATCGCCTCGATCTCCGCCGAGATCGTGCGCCGCGAAGGCGGCTAGCCGAGCAGCTCGAGCACCGAGGTCGGCTTGCGGTACGGAGCGACGATGTAGACGCCGTCGCAGCGGCCGCGCGCGCCTTCGAGCAGGCTCTTCGCGTGCGCCATCCCGACCTTGGCCGCGTCGGCGCCCGCCTCGTCGAGCGCCCGCTGGAGCTCGTCCGGAACGATGATCCCGGGCACCTCGTTGTGGAGCCGCAGCGCGAGGCGGTAGCTCGTCAGCGGGAAGATCCCGGCAAGCACCGGCACCTGCCAGCCGCCGAGGATCTCGCCGAAACGCTCGATCGCGTCGAGGTCGAAGACGATCTGGGTCATCGCGAACTTCGCGCCCGCCTCGATCTTCTCCCGGAAACGCGCCGCCTCGGCCTCGAGATCGTCCGCCGTCGGATTGACCGCGACTCCGGGGAAGAACGACGTCGGCGCATCGATCGGCCGGCCGTTGAAGTCCTCGCCGCGGTTCAGCCGGGTGATCAGGCGCGTGAGCCCGACCGAGTCGATCTCGTAGACGCCCTGCGAGCCGGGGTAGTCGCCGACCTCGGGCGGGTCACCGGTGATCGCGAGGATGTTCCGGACGCCTTCGGAGTGGGCGCCGAGGAGCTGCGACTCGATCCCGAGCACGGTCGAGTCACGCGTGGTCAGGTGGGGCACCGTCTCGAGCCCGGTGGCTCGCTCGATCGTGCCCGACACCATCAAGGCGCTGATCCCGGCGCGGGCGGTGGCATTGTCGTTGACGTCGACGAACTTGACGAGACCCGAGGCCTCGAGCTCCTGCGCGACCTCGACGAGCCCCCGGCTGGAACCGCCGAGCGGCGGATCGAGCTGTACCGAGACGACGAACTCGCCCTCGCGAAGCGCCGTTGCAAGGCCCGTCTCCCGCTGCTCCTCGCCGAGTGCCGCCGCGACCTCATGCGCGTCCTCGTCGAGCCGGATCCGCACGGGCCGCTGCGCGTCGATCGCCGCGCGGATCGCCGCGATCTCGGCGGGGGTCGTTCCGCAACAGCCGCCGATCAGGCGCGCGCCGAGATCGCGGGCGTGCGCCGCGAACTCGCCGAAGTACTCGGGCGTCGCATGCGGGTAGATCACCTTTCCGCCGTGCAGGCTGGCGAGACCGATGTTCGGGAGGGCCGCGAGCGGCCGGCCGGTCGCCTGCATCTGCTCGAGCGCGGTCAAGGCGGCGAGCAGGCCCGCGCCATGATTCGCGCCGAACGCGGCGATGTCGAGCTCATCCAGCCGTTCCGCCGCCTGGCGCGCCGTGACTCCCGCGAGCGTCTCCGCTTCCTCATCGAAGGTCAGGAGCGCCACGATCGGCAACGACGAGACGCTGCGCACCGCCGCCACCGCGTCGACGAGCTCCTCGAGATCGAAGAACGTCTCGAGCATGAACACGTCCGCGCCGCGCCCGTCCAGCACCGCGGCCTGCTCTGCGAAAAGCTCACGGCGCTTCTCCGAGCTCGCCGCCTCCCCGAGGGGCCCGATCGCGCCCCCGATGAACACGTCTCGGCCGGTCAACTCCCGGGCCTGCCGGGCAAGCTTCACCGCCGTCGAGTTGATCCGCTCCAGGTCGTCCTCGAGATAATGAGACGCGAGCTTCCGGCGGTTCGCGCCGAACGTGTTCGTCTCGATCAGCTCCGCGCCGGCGTTGATGAAGCTCACGTGCAGCGACACAACCGCGTCCGGGGCGCGCAGATTCGCCTCTTCCGGCGAGCGCAGCCGCGGGACCGCCGCTGTCAGCAGCGACCCCATTCCCCCGTCGCCGACGATCGGCAGTCCCTCGCGCAAGCGGGTCTCGAACCTTCCGGCCATGTCCGGAAGGTAGACAAAGCGGCGGTTCCCGCAGTCAAGTGATGTGGTGAACCACCAAAACGGGGATGGATCAAGTACGTCTCGCGGGTCGATGATTGGTGAGTCGGGAAGGCCCGATGTGGCGGGGCCGGCTCGGCGACATATTCCAAGACTCCCTGGCCTGGGAACTGACGGCAATCATTCCTGCGGCGTATGGGTAAAGACGGCGGCCACTGGCCGCCGTCTCAAGTCTCTTAAGGGGCAGATCAGCCGCGGATGACTCGGCCTTCCATGCCGCCGGCGACTGTTACTACCTGGCCGGTCACGTGGCCCGAGATGGTGGGGGAGCTCAGGGCTACCACCTGGGCGGCTACATCCTCCGGCGTTGCGATCTTCGCCAGGGCCATCGTGCGGGTCACCTCGGCGATCTTGGCCTCGTCGAGAGTTGCTTCCGTCATGGCCGACGCGGTCCAGCCAGGCGCGACTGCGTTGACTCTTGCGCGCGGGTTGCGGCGGATCACGTCGTTCTTCAGGGTCAGGAGAAGCCCGCCGAGGATCCCCGACTTCGCGGCGGCGTAGTCGGCATGGCCCGGCTCGCCGAAGAGGCCGGCCGTCGAGCCGACGAGGACGAGCGAGCCCTCGCGGTCGCCGAGGTTCCGGAAGAAGCCCCGCGCCGTCAGGAACGAGGCCGTCAGATTCGCGTCGACCGTCGCGCGCCAACGCTCGAGGGAGAGCTCCCAGACGGGGACGCTCTCCTCCGGCCAAACGCCCGCGACCGCCGCGCAGACATCGAGCGGCCCCGTCTCGGCGAACATCCGGTCGACCGCAATCTCGTCCGTCAGGTCGGCCTGGACGACCGCAGAACCGCCTGCAGCCAGGGCCCGCTCACGACCCGTGTTGTAGTGCACGACAACATCCGCGCCCTCGGCGGCGAACAGCCGGACGCACGCAGCGCCGATGCCGCCCGACCCGCCCGTGACCAGCACGCGCGCCCCTGTGAGACCGCTCTCCATCCCTCGAAAGAAAGTTTCCCATTTTGCGGAAACGTGATGTAGAGTCTCGCGGTCACGAGGGGCGAGCCGGGAGGGTGCCGGCTCGGTTTGGGAGTCGTTAGGTTGCGGTCAGCCGAGTCGGAGGTCGGGGTCTGATGCTCACGGTCGACATCTCGCTTCCCGAGATCGAGGAGCTGCAGAAGCTCGTCGAGACGGGCAAGGAGAAAGGCTTTCTCACCTACGACGAGATCGTTGCGGGAGTCGAGGAGATCGAGCTCACCAAAGAGCAGCTCGAGGACTTCACGACCTACCTGATCGACCACGGGGTCGAGCTCGTCGAAGGCGAGAACAACAAGACCCTCCCGCACGAGCAGCCGCTCGTCGAGGAGGAGAAGAACGTTCCGAAGCTCGACCTCACGGTCGAGCCGTCACTCGATTCCCTGCGGCTCTACCTGCGGGAGATCGGCAAGGTGCCGTTGCTCACAGCAGACCAGGAGGTCTACCTGGCCAAACGCATCGAGCGCGGAGACATGACTGCGAAAACGCAGATGATCGAGGCGAACCTGCGGCTCGTCGTCTCGATCGCCAAGGGCTATCTGGGCCGCGGGCTGTCGTTCCTCGACCTGATCCAGGAGGGCTCTCTCGGGCTGATCCGGGCGGTCGAGAAGTTCGACTATCGCAAGGGGTTCAAGTTCTCGACCTACGCCACGTGGTGGATTCGCCAGGCAGTGACACGCGCGATCGCCGACAAGGCCCGCACGATCCGGATCCCGGTGCACATGGTCGAGAAGCTGAACAAGGTCGTCCACATCGAGCGGCAGCTCGTCCAGCGCCTCGGGCGCGAGCCACTCCCGGAAGAGATCGCCGAGGAGCTCGAGATGAGCACCGAAGAGGTTCGGGAGATCCTGCGCATGGCGCAGCACCCGATCTCGCTCGAGAAGCCGATCGGCGAGGAGGAGGACTCCGAGCTCGGCGACTTCGTCGAGGACGACCAGGCCGAGTCGCCGTTCGACTCGGCATCGCTCACGCTCCGCCGGTCCGACATCGAAAACGCGCTCTCGTCGCTCCCACCGCGCGAGCGCAAGGTGATCGAGCTCCGCTACGGCCTCGACGGCTCCCAGCCGTGCACGCTCGAAGAGGTCGGAAAGGCCTTCGGCGTCACCCGCGAGCGGATCCGCCAGATCGAGAACAACACGCTGAAGAAGCTCGAGTCACTGCCCGAGGCGCAGGGGCTCAAGGACTGCGTGCAGTAACGCGGGGAAGAACCTACGGTTCTCCCCCGCGAGCCCCCTCTCCCTTGGCCAGGTTGGCTGAGGGAGAGGGTGGTTCGAGTCGACTACGGAGTGCTTCTGTCGATCTAGCGGTGTCGCCGGCTGAGCCGGCGACACCGCCACGTCAAGTGCTGTACGTACGCGCGCGCTCGAGGCGTCTCGGCCGGGCGGTTCTTCTGACGTAGATCACAGTCGCTACCCTCGGCTGCGCCTCGAGTAGCTCCGCATCTGGCGGCGTTGAAGAGCCAACTCGGGTTCAGGGCGGCGCCGGATTGAAAAGGCGGGTGTCGTCGAATCGGCTGGAAAGGCCGCTGCCGTTCGGCGGATTTCTTTGAGCCGACACGATCTCGGCACATTTCGCAGCTGGAAGGCTTTTAGTATCGCCCTCGAGGGCGGAGGGGTTGCGACCCCGCCCTTGTTGGGTGGGGGCCGGGGCTCGACGCTGTCTTGCTGCGGACCCTGTCGGGTCAGTCGGCGGCCGGGGCGGGCTCTGCGGCCGCTACGTGCGCTCGGGTGCGGCTTCGGCTCGGGACGAGGATCGAGGCGAAGACGGCGACGGCGAGCACCACTGCGCACATCACGAACGTGACGGTGTAACCGTGGCGGGTGGGGTAGCCGGTGGACGCGACGACGCTCGCGACGAGGATGCTGGCTGCGACCTCCGCGCCGATCGCGCCGCCGATCGTGCGGACGATCGTGTTCATGCCCGAGGCGACGCCGGTCTGGTCGGGACGCACCGCCTCGACGATCAGGTTCGCGAGGGCGGCGAACGCGAAGCCGATGCCGGTGCCGAGGAGGGCGGAGGCAACGTAGATCTCCCAGGACTGGTCGGCGACCGCGAGGACGACGAACGAGACGGTGGTGACCGCGGAGCCCATGATCAGCGGCACCTTGGAGCCGACGATCGTCGAGAGGCGGCCGCCGATCGGGCTGAAGATGATCAGAGCGATCGTCGAAGGCACGAGGTACAGCCCCGATTGCGTCACCGAGGCGCCGAAGCCGTAACCGGTGGACGTCGGCGTCTGCACGAACTGCGGGATCAGCACGAACGCGCTGTACATCCCGAACCCGATCAGCAGCGCGGCGAGGTTCGTCGTCCAGACGCCGGGTAGCCGCATCATCTGCATGTCGACGAGCGGGTGCTTCGAACGCGCCTCGGCCCAGACCCAGAGCGCGGCCAGCACCCCCGCGAGCACGAGCAATCCGATCGTCTTCGGCGAGCCCCAGCCCCATGTCGGCGCCTCGCTCACCGCGACGAGCAGAGCGATCAGCCAGCCCGAGAGCAGAGCGGCGCCGACCCAATGCACGTTGCCTGGAGCGCGGATCGTCGACTCCGGGATCAGGAAGATCGACGCCACCATCGAGATCAGCGTCACGATCAGCGGGATCCAGAACAGCCAGTGGTAGTCGGCGTTGTCCAGGATCGGGCCGGCGAGGATGATCCCGAGACCGCCGCCGATGCCGAGAATGCCCGAGATCATCGCGATCGCGAAGGCCACACGCTCGCGCGGGAACTGATCGCGCACGATCCCGAACGCAAGCGGGAAGATCGCGCCGCCCAGCCCCTGAATCGTCCGTGCGGTGATCATCACCGGCAGCGTCGTCGCCAAACCACCGAGAGCGCTCCCGATCGCGAGCCCGCCGAGCGCGTACACGAGCACGCGCTTCTTGCCGAACATGTCGCCCAGGCGGCCCGCGATCGGCGTCACGACCGACGCGGCGAGCAGGTACGCCGTGAACACCCACGCCACACCCGAGGTCGAGGTGTGCAGATCCTTCTGGATCACCGGCAGGGCCGGCACCACGAGCGACTGGAGTAGCGCATACGCCGCGCCGCCGAGCGAGAGGACGGCGAGAATCACCCCTGGCCGAGAGGACTGGGCGGTGCGCTCCGTCACCTGGAGGAAACTAGCGCGTCAGTCGTCGCCGGAGATGGCGACCGATTCGATCCGGATCTCGTCGATCGGCCGGTCGGCACCGGCCGTCTCGGCGCTTCCGATCTCGTCGATCACGTCCATGCCCGAGCTGACCCGCCCGAAGACGGTGTGCAGGCCGTTGAGCCACGGGCAGCTCGAGGCGGTGACGATGAAGAACTGCGAGCCGTTCGTATTCGGCCCCGAGTTCGCCATCGCGATCACGCCGCGGTCGACGCCGTGGTCGTTCGCCTCGTCCTCGAACTGATAGCCGGGGCCGCCCATGCCTGTGCCGGTCGGGTCGCCCCCCTGGATCATGAAGTCGGGGATCACGCGGTGGAAGATCACACCGTCGTAGAAGCCGTCCTTCGACAGCTTGACGAAGTTCGCGACCGTCTTCGGGGCGTCGGCATCGAAGAGCTCGAGCTCGAAAACGCCCTTGTTCGTGGTGACGACAGCGGTGCTCACGGCGCGATCCTACCCACAGGAACCGCTCCTCACGCACGAACCCGCCCGATCCCTCTACAGGGTGGGCTGGAAACGGCCGATGGGTTCCCAGTGGGCGTTACCGTCGCATCACCGGCGATGACGTGGCCGAAGATGGCCGTGGTGCGCGCATGGACCGTCGTTGCCGCTGTGGGCTTCGCGTTCCTCGTCGCTCATCTCGCCTTCAACCTCGGCGGGTCGGGGCTCGACAACTTCGCGGAACGCTGGGTCTACGACGGCCTCGAGCTGATCGCCGCAGCCGGCTGCCTCATGCGGGCGGCGACGAACCGCAACGAGCGGTGGATCTGGGCCATTCTCGGACTCGGGATCCTCTCGTTCTCGCTCGGGGACATCTGCTTCGACTTCGTCTACGGCGGCAACCCGCCATCCCCGTCGATCTGCGACGTCTTCTATCTCGCGTTCTACCCGGCCTGCTACGCCGCCCTCGCGCTGCTCATTCGCTCCCGGATCTCCCACTTCGACCGCAGCGTCTGGCTCGACGGGGCGATCGCGGCCTTCGCGGCGACGGCGGTGAGCGCATCGATCGTGCTCCAGGTCGTCCTGAACAACACGACCGGAAGCGCCGAGACCGTGATCGTCAACCTCGCGTACCCGGCGGCGGATCTGGTGCTGCTCGCGATCGTGATCTTCGTATTCGTCCTGACCGGCCGGCGGCCGGGCCGGGCTTGGGCCGCAGCCGGGATCGCCTTCGGCGCGATCACGGTCGCAGACAGCCTGTTCATGTACCTGAACGCAACGGGCGAGTACCGGGAGGGCACGCTCCTCGACGCACTCTGGCCGGGCGCGATGCTCCTGCTCGCGCTCGCCGCCTGGCAGCCCGTGGAACGCCACGCCGTCCGGCTCGAGGGCCGATTCATGGCGACTCCGCTCATCTGCGGCCTGGTGGCGCTCGCCGTGCTCGCAGACGAGCACTTCAAGGACCACAACGTCGTCGCCGACATCCTCGCGGTCGCGGCGATCGTGACCGTGTTCATCCGCACCGGGCATCAGCCTCGTCGACAATGCCCGCCTGCTCGCGAGCGTGCGCGCCCAGTCGCTGACCGACGACCTGACCGGGCTCGGCAACCGACGCGGGCTGCTGCTTGCGCTCGAGCACCAGTTCTCGCGCAGAGGCGGGAAAACGGTGTTCGCGATCTACGACCTGAACGGATTCAAGCGGTACAACGACACCTTCGGCCACCCGAGCGGCGACGCGCTGCTCGTGCGGCTCGCAGCCCGGTTGGCGGAAGTCGCGGGGCCGTCGGGCGAGGCATTCCGGCTCGGCGGGGACGAGTTCTGCCTGCTCGTCCGTGCCGACGGGCGGGAGACCGCCGCCGTCGTCGAAGCGGGTCTGCTTGCGCTGTCCGAGGAGGGCGAGGGGTTCGCGATCGACGCGGAGTATGGCTCGGTCATCCTGCCGGACGAAGCCGGGGATGCGACAACGGCGCTCCGTCACGCCGACGAACGCCTCTACGAGCGGAAGTACAGCCGTGGCGACAACGAAGGCGAGTCTCGCGAGGTCCTGCTGCGCGTGATCGAGGAGCGCGAGCCCGGGCTGCGCCGGCACATGCGCTTCGTGGCAGAGCTGGCGTCCGAGGTCGGCGTCCGTCTGGGCCTGCAGGGCCAGGCACTCGAGCAGTTGCGCCTGGCGGCAGAGCTTCACGACGTCGGCAAGCTTGCGATCCCGATCGACGTCCTGCAGAAGCGCGGTGTCCTGACCGAGCAGGAGTGGAGCTTCATCCGCGAGCACACCGTGGTCGGCGAGCGCGTGCTCGCGGGCTCACCCTCGATGCGAGAGGTCGCGCGCATCGTCCGCGCGACACACGAGCGCTGGGACGGCGGCGGCTACGTCGACGGGCTCGCCGGAGACGCGATCCCGCTACCTGCGAGGATCATCGCCGTCTGCGACGCGTACGCCGCGATGACCGCCAATCGTCCCTATCGTCGAGCCCTGAGCGCGCCCGACGCGCTCGCCGAGCTTCGCCGCTGCGCAGGAACGCAGTTCGACCCCGAGGTCGTGTTCGCGTTCTGCCGGCTGCACGACGACATCGTCCATCTCCGGCCTGCCCGGGTGAGGGCGGTCGGATAGGCGCCTCAGGCAGTCGTGTTTCGCGGCGACTGCCCGGCGGCCTGCTCGACGAAGTGCTTGCTCAGCATCGTCTCCTGCCCCTGGTAGTTCGAGCCGAGATCGTCCCCGTAGAGCACGTCCGGCGGCTCGAGCATCCGCTCGAATGCGAGCTTGCAGATCGGCTGGCGGTGCTCGACCATGAACGAGACGTCGCGCGCCCGCACCTCGAGAGCCGCGCGGGTGCCGTGGCGCCGTCCGCGCGCGTCATAGCCGAACCCGGGGTCGAAGAAGCCTGCGTAATGCGTTCGAAGCTCCCCGGCCGTCGGGTCGTAGGCCGTCATCTCGGCCGCGAAACCGGGCGGGATGCACGCACCCTCGGCCGAGAGCAGAAGGTAGAAGATCTCCGGCTCGAGCACGATGCGCGACCCTGCCTCCGGGTAGACGGGCTCCCAGAAGTCGCGCCACGCCGTACCCATGGATACGCGAGAGGTCGATCGGGAGGCTGTTCTTCTTCGCCCGGTACCCGACGATCCGGTCGGTCGGCCCGCTCAGGTCGACGCTCATGAAGAGCCCGTCCGAGATCGTCAGCTCGTGCGCCCGGAGCGCGTGCGAGTCGAGGTAGAGGAGCGGGAACTCGTCATGGACGCCGCGCACCTCGTCGTCGCGGAGCCGCGCATCGCCGGTGAACAGCCGGAGCTGGTTCAGGGCGAGCCCCGTCTTCACGTGGATCGCGTACGACCGCGGGACGATCTCGAGGTAGAGCTTGCCGCGGTAGCCGTAGGGGATCTCGTCGAAGGACGGATTTCCGTCGGTGATGACCCGGGTGAAGACGTCGAGGCGCCCGGTCGAGCTCTTCGGATTGGCCTTCGCGCGCACGCCCGCCGGTAGGGCGAGCTCCTCGATCAGCGGCACGAGGTAGGGGCGATCCCGCTCGAGCGCCGCCCCGTCGCGTAGGTCGATCTTCTGAAATGCAAGGTCGGCGATCTTGTCCTCGACCTTCGACTCGGTGTCCGGAAGGAAGGAGCAGCGGAGCGCCCACGCGAACTCGCCGAGCCGCAGGTCGAGGCTCGCGGGCTGCACGCTCGAGGGTGGGATCCGGTAGAGGTCGGACGTGATCCAGTCGTCCTGGATCGCCTGGCGCAAGCGCTGGGCGGGGAAAACGCCGGGCAGCGCAGCGGCCTGGTCGCCGGTCTCGGCGCGGGTGGGATTGACGGCCGACTCGCTCATCGTCGAGCCAGTCTAGGTGCGGCGTCGGCGCGTCCGGTGGTGCGACTGGCACCCTTTGGGTACCTCGGGGCACATGGAGAGAACCACCTACAAGTCGTATCCGTCGCAGCGCCGCCGCCGTCGCAAGAGAAGTCGCTGGCCGTGGGTGGCGCTTGCGCTGCTCGTGCTCGTCGCGGCGGCCGGGATGGTCGCCGTCGCAGTCGCGTGGCCGACGGCAACGATCGGCGCCGACGACCAGGCCCTCGCGAGCGTGAAGGTCGCGCCGGCGCTCGAGCATGCGCGCACCGTCACCGTCACGGACTCGAACGGCCACCGGGTTCCGGTTCGGATCCGCGCGGGGAAGATCGTCCCGCTTGGTCAGCTCGCTTCAGGGGAGAAGCTCGACATCACCGTGACCGTGCGCCGATCCTCGCTCGTCGGCTGGCTGGTCGGCGGGAACGAGCGAGTGAAGGCGACCATCGTCACGCCGACGACGGGCGTACGCAGCACGCTCCTCCACCTCGCCTCGGGCGCCCCGGTCGACGTCCATCTCCGCGCTCCGGCGAGCGTTGTCGTCCTGAAGCTGCCGGGCTACAAGCAGCAGCGGCTCGAGTTCGCGAAGCCGCGTCGGGTCGTACAGACCGGCGTTCACGCGACGGGGCCGAACCGCTTCGGCGTGCTCGTCGTCTCGACGGCCGCGCGCCCGTGGGAGAAGCTGTCCGCGCCGGAGCGCGTCAGCTGGTTCCCGGCCGGCTCCCGGCTCGAGGCGCTCGTCAAGCCCGCGCCCGGCGCGACGATCGAGCCCTCGACGCCGATCGAGCTGACCCTGTCGGAGCCCGTGGCGTCGGTGCTCGGCAAGGTGCGTCCGACGCTCGACCCCGCAACGCCCGGCACCTGGGTGCAGACCGCCCCGAACCAGCTCACGTTCAAGCCCTCCGGCGCCGGCTACCCGCTCGGCAAGCACGTCGTCCTGACGCTGCCCACGAGCACCGACCTGCTCGCGCCGGGCGGCACGCAGACCGTCCATTCCCTCACCTGGGCCGTCCCCGTCGGCTCGACGCTGCGGCTCCAGCAGCTGCTCGCCGAGCTCGGCTACCTCCCGCTCACCTGGGCCCCGGCGAGCGGGGCGGATGCCGGTAACGCCCTCGAGCAGAAGCAGGCCGCGCTGAACGCGCCCCAGGGGAAGTTCGAGTGGCGCTACTCGAATACACCCGCTGAGCTCCAGGCGCTGTGGAAGCCGGGCGGGTGGACGCGCATGACGCAGGCCGCCGTGATGGCCTTCCAGCACGACCACAGCCTCGTGGTCGACGGCATCCCTGGGCCCGTCGTGTGGCACACGCTGATCAAGGCCGCGCTCGATCACGACCGCGTCGACTCCTACAGCTACGTCCTCGTCCACCGGACGGTGCCGCAGACGCTGACCCTCTGGAACAACGGCGACACGATCATGCAGGTGAAGATCAACACCGGCGTTCCCGGCGCGCCAACCCCGTACGGCACGCATCCCGTGTTCGAGCACATCCCGGTCGGCACGATGAGCGGCCGTAACCCCGACGGCAGCCATTACCACGATCCCGGGATCAAGTGGATCAGCTACTTCAACGGCGGCGAGGCGATCCACGGCTTCAACCGGCCGACGTACGGCTTCCCGCAGAGCGTCGGCTGCGTCGAGGCGCCGATCGACACCGCGGCCAAGATCTGGCCCTACACGCCGATCGGAACGCTCGTCACGATCGTCCCCTGAGCTCCTCGACGGCGGCGACGCGGAGTGCCTCGACCGCGGCGCTGACCTCGACGGGATAGGGGGCCGAATCGAGCCGTCGGTGCGCCTCGGGAAGGGCGGCCCGCTGCGCTGAGGCGCGCTCGCGGGCGGATGCGAGCGTGTCGCGACCCGGTGTCGCGGGCTCGAGCAGCGGCTCGGCTCCCGTGGGCGGGTCCTCGTCAGCCAGTCCGATCACGTCGTGGGCGAAGCGATCGTCCTCGAGCCGGCGCCAGACCTGCTTCGCCCCCGGCAGGGTCGCCTTGTCGGTCGAGAGCTTGAGCACGGGCCGTCCGTCGAAGTCGACAAGCTTGTAGACGAGATCGATCGACGGCGCACCGTCCGAGACGGCGAGGCGCGAGCCGACGCCGAAGCCGTCGATCGGCGCTCCGCTCACAAGCAGGCGCGCGATCTCGTGCTCGTCGAGATTGCCGCTCGCGAAGATCGTCACCCCGGGCAGCCCCGCACCGTCGAGCACCTCGCGGACGCGGCCGCTCAGCTCGAGCAGGTCGCCCGAGTCGAGCCGCACGGCCCCGAGCCGGCCTCCGCTTGCGGCGAGCTCGAGCGCGACGGCGGCCGCGCGGCGGGCGCCGTCCATGGTGTCGTAGGTATCGATCAGAAGCGTGCTTCCATCCGGATATGACTGCGTGAACGCCCTGAACGCGTCGATCTCGCTGGAGAAGCATTCGATGTAGGAGTGAGCCATCGTCCCGGCGATCGGGATGCCGTACCGCTGCCCGGCGAGCACGTCGCTCGTCGCATCGAAGCCCGCCAGGTAGCTCGACCGCGCCACCTCGACTCCAGCCTCCCCGCCGTGTGCCCGGCGCAGGCCGAACTCGACCAGCCTGCGCCCGTCCGCGACGTCGACGCACCGTGCCGCGCGCGCCGCGATCAGCGACTGGAAGTGCACGACGTTCACGAGCGCCGTCTCGACGAGCTGGGCCTCGAGCAGCGGGCCCGTCACCTCGAGCACCGGCTCGTTCGGGAAGAACACTGTCCCCTCACGCATCGCGCGGACCTCTCCCGTGAAGCGCAGTCCGGCGAGCCGGTCGAGGAACGCGGCGCCGAAGAGCCCCGTCTCCTCGAGGAACGCGAGCTCCTCGTCGCCGAATCGAAGCTCGTCGAGGAACGCGAGCGCGTCCTCGATCCCCGCAGCGATGAGGTAGCCCCAGCCCGGCGGCAGGTTGCGGCAGAAGAGCTGGAAGGTCGCGGGCCGCTCGTCGATCCGCTGCGCGACGTAACTCTCGCCCATCGTCAGCTCGTAGAGGTCGACCAGCAGCGCCTGCATCGCGCCGGAACGCTACCCCTGCGGGCCCAAACGGCCATGGCCTGCCGAGACGCGTCTGGGGACAGTCCCCCGACGTGGCCTGCCGGGACGTGTCTGGGGACAGTCCCCCGACGTGGCCTGCCAGGACGTGTCTGGGGACAGTCCCCCGCCGTGGCTTGCCGGGACGTGTCCCCGGCTCGCGTCCTTAGTGCGGAAGGCTGCCGCCCGCGAGAGCGACCGCGACGCCGATCGCCCCGGCGACGAGCAGGGTTGGCACCACGCCGCGGCGGAGGACGAGCAGGAGCACTGCGGCCCCGGCGAGCACCGCGTACTGCCACGTCTCCGACAGGGCGCGAACGAGGGGCACAGCCGTTCCGAGGATCGCCCCGGCAGCGGCCGGGCCCGCACCGCCGAGGAACGCTTGCGCCCGATCGCTGTCGCGAAGACGCTGGAACCCGCCCGCCCCGAGGAGCACGAAGGCGAAGGACGGCGCGAACGCGACGACCGCTGCGAGGAGCCCGCCCGCGAGCCCGGATGCTCCGTAACCCACCGCGGCGACCGTGTGGACGACCGGGCCCGGGGTGACCTGGCCGAGCGCGACCGCGTTCAGGAACTGGCCGGAGGTGAGCCAGTGGTACCGGTTCACCGCGTCCGCCTGCATCAGCGGCACGATCACGAAGCCTCCGCCGTAAGAGAGGGCGCCGACCTTGAGCGCCACCCACGCGAGCGCCGGCGCGCCGCCGACGGCGGCCGCGACCGGCAGCGGCCCGATTCCGAGGAGCCGCCCCTCGCCCCGCACGCTCACCGCCAGCTCCACGAGCCCGCAGCCGACCAGTACGAGCACAAGCCACGGCCCGATCGTCGCCGCCGAGACGGCCCCGGCGAGGAGGTAGACGACCCACCTCGGCAGGCTCCGCGCGCGCCGGCGGGACTCCGGCACGAGGCTCCAGCCGGCCTGCACGGCGACGGCCGCCACCGCCGCACCGGCGCCGGCACCGGAGCCGAGAACCCATCGCGGCGGCGAGCTCGCGAGGAAGAGCGCCGACAGCGCCAGGATCGCGACCAGCCCCGGCAGTACGAACGCGAGCCCGCCGACCAGCCCGCCGATGCGGCCCCGAACGCGCCAGGCGCAGAAGATCGCGAGCTGCGTCGAGGCCGGGCCCGGCAGCAGGTTGCAGGCCGCGATCGCATCCTCGAACTCCTGCGCGGCAATCCAGCCGCGCCGCTCGACGCAGAGACGCCGCAGCAGCGCGATATGCGCCGGCGGCCCCCCGAACCCGGTGATGCCGATCCACCCCCAGTCGCGGGTGACCGTAAGCAGCCCCGGGCTGTCCACCGGGCGCGACGATACCGAAAGCAGCGTTTCGGCTAGGTTGCGCGCCGTATGCAGAAGGGTGACCCCGCAAGGTCCGTCACGCACATCAGCCGCGCCTACCCCGACAGAGTCGAGGTGCGGGGACGCGACCTATGCGGCGAGCTGATCGGAGGCGTCAGCTTCAGCCAGTACTTCTATCTCCTGCTCACGGGCGAAGAGCCGACCGAGCAGCAGAGCTTCTTCCTCGACGCGCTGCTCGTCGCGATCGCCGAGCACGGGATGATGCCGTCGAACGTCGCCGCCCGGATGACGCTCTTCGCCGATCCGGACTCGCTCCAGGGAGCGGTCGCGGCCGGGATCCTTGGCGCCGGCCCGGTCATGCTCGGCACCTCCGAGCCGTGCGCGCGCCTCCTCGCCGCAGCCGCGGCAAGGGTCGAGGCCGGCGAGGAGCTCACGGCGGTCGTGCTCGAAGAGGCCCGTGCGATCCATGCTGCCGGCGGCCGCCTTCCCGGTTTCGGCCATCCGGTGCACAAGCAGGTCGACCCCCGCGCCGAGCGCATCTTCGAGCTCGCGGACGCACGAGGCGTCAGCGGCGTGCATGTCGAGCTCGCCCGCGCCTTCCGCCCGGCGGCGGCGGAAGTCTGGGGAAGGCCGCTGCCGTTGAACATCTCGATGCCGATCGCCGCGGTCATGCTCGACCTCGGGTTCTCGGCCTCCGCGGTCAAGTCCGTGCCGATCCTCGCCCGCACCGCGAGCCTGCTCGCCCATCTCGCCGAGGAGCGGGAGAATCCGATCGGCTTCGCGATGGCGAAGGAGGCGGAGGACTCCGTCGATTACCGCCCGCCCGAATCGTGATCCTCGACCCCGAGATCGAGACCCGCAGCTGGGAAGAGCAGCTCGCCGTCGACGGCGAGAGCTACTGCGCGCAGCTCGAGTACCTGTTCGATCGCTCCGCCTTCTACCGCGAGAAGCTCGGCGAAGCCGGGATCGACTCGGCCGGTGCGGCAGGAGGCCTGGACGCGATCGCGAGCCTCCCCTTCACGGAGAAGCGCGAGCTCAAGGAGACGGTGACGCCCGGCAACCCCGTCGGCTCTCATCTCTGCGCGACCCGGGAGGAGATCGCCCGCATCTACTCGACGAGCGGCACGACCGGCACTCCGAGCTACATCCCGCTCACGGCGGGTGACGTCGAGAACTGGCTCACCGGCTCGTCGAGGAGCTACGCGGCCTCGGGCGTCGTCCCGGGCCAGCGGATCATCTCGACCTACAACGCAGGCCCGTTCGTGGCCGGCGCGGCCCTCGCCGCCTTCGAGCGAATCGGGCTCTGCCACATCCCGGTCGGCACCGGGAACACCGAGCGGCTGCTGGCCGCGATCGAGCTGCTCGGCCCCGAGGCCGTCGTCGTCACGCCGTCATATGCCGCGTACCTGATCGAGTCGGCGGAGGACCGGGGGATCGACCTCGCGGCCTCGACCGTCGAGCGCGTGCTCGTGGCCGGCGAGCCCGGAGGCGGCGAGCCTGCATTCCGGGCGAAGCTCGAGGCCGGCTGGGGCGCCAAGGTGACCGAGGCGATGGGCATCGGCGACATCGGCGCCTCGCTCTGGGGCGAGTGCGAGGCGCAGGACGGGATGCATCTCGGGGCCCGCGGGTTCGTCCACCCGGAGCTGATCGACGCGGACACCGGCGAGGCGCGCGAGCTCGCGGACGGCGCCACGGGCGAGCTCGTCCTCACCCACCTGCGCCACCGTGGCGCGCCGCTCCTGCGTTTCCGGACCCGCGACCACGTGCTCATCCACATGAGCGAGTGCAGCTGCGGCCGCACCGGGCCGCGCGTCCGCTGCATCGGCCGGACCGACGACATGCTGATCGTGCGGGGCGTGAACGTCTTCCCGTCGGCCGTGCGCGAGGTGGTCAGCGGCTTTGCGCCCGACGTCAGCGGCAACATCCTCGTCAGGCCCGCGACCGACGATGTCAAGCAGGAGCCGCCGCTTCCGGTTGCCGTCGAGCTCGCCCAGGGAGCGGCCGTGGCCGATGGACTCGCCGAGGCGATCCGTGCGAGACTCCGCAACGTGCTGGTCGTGCAGACAAGCGTCGAGCTCGTGCCCTGGGGGACCCTGCAGCGGAGCGAGTACAAGTCGAAGCTCGTCGAGCGCGGAGGCGCTAGGTGCGCAAGATCCAGGCGCAGGGGGTCCACCACATCACGCTCGTCGGCGCCGACCGCGCGACGACGATCGGGTTCTGGGAGGGCGTGCTCGGCATGCCGTTCGTGTTCGACCAGCCGAATCTCGACAACGCGAACGAGAGCCACCTCTACTTCGATCCCGGCGACGGCCGGCTGATCACCGTCTTCACGAACGAGGAGCGAGTGCCCGACCCGGCCCGCACCCCGACCGATCCCGGCTGTGTCCATCACATCGCGTTCAACGTCTCGCACGCCGTCTTCGCGCAGGCTGCCGAGCGGCTCGAGGAGCGCGGGCATCAAGCACAGCGGCGTCAAGGACAGAGGCTTCATGGACTCGATCTACTTCGAGGATCCGCTCGGCCTGACGATCGAGCTCGCCTGCTACCGGTTCGAGCCGCCTTACCCGTACACGCACGCCGAGGTGCTCCTCGAGGCCCACAAGCTGCGCGTCGAGCGCGGTGACCACCACATCGGCGAGATCCACCTCGCCGACGCGATCGAGCTGCTCGTCCTGCGCTCGCGCGCGTCGCTTTCGTCCGACCGTTCTCCGCAGAACCCGTACTGACCCCCTGACAACTCTGGAGGATCCGTGGCCGCGAACAATCTCAGCATCCTGAAGCCGAGCGTCAACAACCTGACCGCACGAGTCTTCGTGAGAGCTGCAGGGCTCGACTTCGAGGAGACCGACGTGTGGGGCGGCACCGGAACGCCCGAGTTCCTTGCGAAGGACCCGGCACAGCTGACTCCGCTCCTGGAGTGCGACGGCCTGCCGCAGGGCTCCCTCTGGGAGAGCATCGCGATCATGTCGTACCTGTGCAACAAGCACGGGCTCGAGCAGTTCTACCCGACCGATCCGGCGAAGCGGGCGATGATCGACAGCGCGAACTGCTACCTGCTCGCGACCTTCTATCCGCTGCTCGCGCGCGCCACGTACCCGTCGCTCGGCTTCCCGCAGTACGCGGGTGAGGTGGGCACGTCGGAGGCTGACGACGAGATGAAGGCCAAGGCCGCCAAGGACGCGGAGGCCGCCCTGGCCGGCCCGCTCGAGGTCTACAACAAGTTCTTCCTCGCGGGCCGGCCGTTCATCGGCGGCGACTCGGTCTCGATCGCGGACATCCGGTTCTGCGCCTCGCTCGAGTTCCTGAAGGTGATCGACTACGACTATCCGGCCTGGACGTCCGAGTACATGGCCCGGGTCGAGAGCGCCCTCGGCGAGGCGTACTCCGAGCCGGCCGCCGACGTGCGCGGCTACATCGAGTACGTGCAGTCGCAGTAGCGTTCGCGAACGCGATTAGAGGCTCAGCGTCCCGGCGACGATCGTCTTCGTGGCGCTGAGGTCGGTCCCGGTGGTCGCGCCGCGAACGTTGGCGTAGATCCCGGAGCCGCCGGTGACCGCGTAGGTCGTGTGATGCGAGCGAGCGGGTTCGAGCCGTGAGGACGGCTCTCCGCCGGGAAGATGTGCGGTGACGACGCACTCGAGGTGCGACTTCGAGACGAGCGTGCACACGATCTCGGCGGTGCCGACGCGAGCGCCGCTCGGCTTGCCGAACTGCGCGGCGTGGTTGTAGAGCACGTCCTGGAAGAACATCCGGCCGCCGATCTGAGGCGGTGATTTCTTGTTGATCGGCGGGACGGGGACGAAGCCCGTCTGGACCGAAAGCAAGCTGAGACTGGTGGTGCCGGGGTGCGCGGCGGAACCGGTGCCGGCTGCAGCGAGTGCTGCGATTGCGACGGCTGCGGCAGCTGAGTGGAAACGAAGCTTGAACATGGCGTGCCTCCAAGAGGTCGAGTTCGTTGACTCGTCGAAGGTACGGCGGGAGAGCGGAGAAAGCGTCGGCCGCGGCGCTCATCTTCGGCTCGACCGCGAGGCTGATCTTTCCCGGTGCGGAGATCATCCGGACGGCCGATAGACCCGCGGCCGGACGTGCTTTACCTTGACGGTCATGCGCGAGCGGCTTCTTCGCTACCGGCCAGATCCCGTGAGGTTCGACCGCGCGCTCGCTGCCGTCCTGACGGTGGCCTTCTGGGTCGAGACCTGGACGGGCGGCGACGCCGAGGGGCACCGGATTGCGCTGAGCATCGGCGGGACGCTGACGACCGTCGCCGTCGCGTTCCGACGCCGCTATCCGGCGGTGGTCGGGATCGGATCGGCGCTTCTGGCAGTTGTGCTGCAGACGTTCTGGCCGTCGGGGGAGATCGCGTACGGGATCGCCTGGTTCTGCAACATGTACGCCCTCGCGGTCTGGACGCCGACCCGCGTCTTCGCGCTCGGGCTCCTGGCGTACGCGGCCTCCGCTCTTGTCCTGGCGCTGCTGCCGGTCGGGAAGCACGGCGGCGGCGAGCATGGCCTGAAGCACACGGCCCCCTTCGTCGTCGTGTCGACCGTGGTGATGCTGATCGTGCGCCGCGTGATCGGCGACCGCGACCGGCGCGCGCGCATGGCCGAGCGCGAGCGCGACCTCGCGGCGCGCGAGGCGGTCGTCGAGGAGCGGGCGCGGATCGCGCGCGAGCTTCACGACGTGATCGCCCACAACGTCTCGATGATGGTCGTGCAGGCAGGCGCCGAGCGGCGAGTGCTCGACCGCGACCAGGCCTCGACGCGCGAGGTGCTCGAGACGATCGAGCAGATCGGCCGGAGCGCGCTGACCGAGATGCGACGGCTCGTCGGGATGCTGAGAACGGACGACGCCGACTCGCTCTCGCCCCAGCCCGGGCTCGATGACGTGCCGGCGCTCGTGACCCAGATCCGCGAGGCTGGGCTGCCCGTCGAGCTGAGCGTCGAGGGTGAGCAGGCGCGCGCTCCCGGCGGGCATCGAGCTCTCCGCGTACCGGATCGTGCAGGAGGCACTCACGAACGCGCTGAAGCACGCGGGCGAGGCGCACGCCGAGGTTCGCGTTCGCTACGGCGCCGACTCGCTCGAGCTCGAGATCGTCGACGACGGCCCGGGAGGGCCGGCTCGCGCCTCGATCGGCGGTCACGGCCTCGTGGGGATGCGCGAGCGGGTCGCGCTCTACGGCGGCCGCCTCGATGCAGGCGGCCGAGCCGGCGGCGGGTTCGCGGTCCACGTCCTGCTTCCCGTCCGATGACGACCGTCCTGATCGCCGATGACCAGGCGCTCGTTCGCGTCGGCCTCGGCAAGATCCTCGAGAGCGAGCCCGACACGGAGGTCGTCGGCGAGGCCGGAGACGGGGAGGACGCGATCAGACGCCGCCCGGAGCCTTCGACCTGACGTCGTCCTGATGGACATCCGGATGCCCGTCCTCGACGGGATCGAGGCGACCCGCCGCATCGTCGCCGAGCAGCCCTCGACCCGCGTGCTGATCCTGACGACCTTCGGTCTCGACGGCTATGTCTACGACGCGCTCCAAGCCGGGGCGAGCGGTTTCATGCTCAAGGACGCGCCACCCGAGGAGATCGCCGGGGCAGTGCGGATCGTGGCGAGCGGCGAGGCGCTGCTCGCACCGGCGGTGACGCGCTCGGTGATCGAGGAGTTCGCGCGCCAGCGGCCCGCCGCGCCACTCGAGCCGCCGCCCGCCGTCGCCGCCCTCACGCCGCGCGAGCGCGAGGTGCTCGACCTACTAGCGCGCGGGCTCTCGAACCCCGAGATCTGCGAGCGCCTCGTGATCACCGAGGCGACGACGAAGACTCACGTCGCCCACATTCTTCAGAAGCTGGCGATCCGCGACCGCGTACAGGCGGTCATCTACGCCTACGAGACGGGCCTCGTGTCCCCGGGTAACCCGTGAGCACGAGGCCGCTCGGCTCTAAGCCGCCTCGGCCTCGATCGCCTCGGTCAGCGGCAGCGCCTCGACGTCGGCTGCCCGCTGCGGCCTCAGGACGAACGCGACCAGCGTGGCAACCAGGCCGATTGCCGCGACCGCCGCAACGACCTCGAGCCCCGGCCTGTAGTCCGAGAAGGTCGCCCCGCGGGCGCCTGCCGCATTCGACGCCAGCACCGCGGTGACGATCGCGAGCACGATGGCTCCGCCGAGCTGGAACGAGGTGTTCACGAGCGCCGAGGCGAGCCCCTGCTCGCGGTTGGCGACGCCGCTCGTCGCCGCCATGTTCAGCGTCGGGAACGCGAACCCGAAGCCGAGGCCGAGGAGGACGATCGTCGGCAGGAGCATCGTCGCGTAGTTGAAGTCGTCGGCGATGCGCAGCGCGAGCACGTAGGCCGGCACGAACATCGCCATTCCGACGACGGCTGTGCGGCCGATGCCGATCCGGGTCGCGAGCGTGCCGATCCGCGGCGCCATTGCGGCGACGAGGAGGCCTGCGGGCAGGAAGGCGAGCGCCGTGTGGAGCGACGACCAGCCCTGGGTCTGCTGCAGGTAGAGCGAGAGCACGAACTGGAAGCTGAAGTACGCGCCGGCCATCGTCAGCGCGCCGAGGTTGGCTCCGACGAGCGTCCACGAGCGCAGGATGCCGAGCCGGACGAGCGGCTCCCGCACGCGGAGCTCGATCCCGACGAAGAGCGCGCCGACGAGCACGGTCAGCGCGGCGAGCAGCACGGTGCGCGCGGACGTCCAGCCGTGCTGGGGTGCCTGGGTCACCGT
Organism: uncultured Actinomycetota bacterium; assembly: GCA_963775355.1. GTDB lineage: Bacteria > Actinomycetota > Thermoleophilia > Gaiellales > Gaiellaceae > PALSA-600. Next base: position 395,068 of record CAVZJA010000020.1, read on the forward strand.
GTAGACGAGCAGCAGCATCGTCGCGGTGACGGTGAACGCTCCGGCGAGGTCGTAGTGCCTGCGGCCGGCGGCGCGCCGCGGATCCGACGGGATCACGCGCGGCGCGATCGCGAGGATGGCGGTCGCGATCGGAACGGGCAGGAAGAAGCACCAGCGCCAGCCGAGGGTCGTGAGCAGGCCCCCGAGCACGAGCCCGAGTGAGAACCCGCTCGCGCCGGTCGCCGCGTAGATCCCGAGCGCCTTGTTCCGCGCCGGCCCCTCGGCAAAGGTGGTGGTGATGATCGAGAGCCCGGCAGGCGCCGTAAACGCAGCGGCGACGCCCTTGATGAACCGGGTCGCGATCAGGACCGTCCCGTCCGTCGCGAGCCCGCCGAGCAGCGAGGCGAGCAGGAAGACGGCGATCGCGATCACGAACACCCGCTTACGGCCGAGCAGGTCGGCGGCCCGCCCACCGAGAAGCAGGAACCCGCCGTAGCCGAGGACGTAGCCGCTGACGACCCATTGCAGGCTCGTGGTGGAGAGGTGGAGCTCGTTGTGGATGCTCGGAAGCGCCATCCCGACCATCGAGACGTCGAGGCCGTCGAGGAAGAGGGCGCCGCAGAGGACGAGCAGTGCCGCCCAGCCGCGCCGGCCGAGCGCCGGCATCGCTGTGTTTGGAAGAGAGAGTGTGTTGGTCAAGCCGTTCCCCCGATCGGGTCGTTCATCTGGTCAGGGGAAGATAGTTGCATATACATATGATGCGCAAGCATAAAATGTTTCCGCAAGTTATGTAGCAACATTGAAATCCGCGCTACAATCGGGGCTATGACTGCTGCCAACCAGGATCTCGTCGCGACGTGGCGCGACCTCGACGCCGCGCATGCCGCGGTGCTCGAGTCGCTCGAGCGCGAGCTGCATCAGCGGCACGGCTTGACGGTGAGCGAGTTCGAGGTCCTTCAGCGGCTCGCCGAGTCCCCCGAGGAGCACAGCCGGATGCAGGAGCTCGCGGACTCGGTTCACCTGAGCCAGAGCGCGCTCTCGCGTCTGATCGGCCGCCTCGAGACGGACGGCTTCGTCAGCCGGTCGCTCTGCGATTTCGACCGGCGCGGGATCTTCGCGTGCCTGACGCCGGCGGGGCGCGACCTCGTCGAGCAGGCAGTGCCGACGCAGGCCGAGGTTCTCGCCGCGACGCTGAGCTCGCTGAGCTCTTACGAGCCCAGGTGCGAGAGCTCCGCGTTCGCCAGGTGGAGCGATGCCGCGACGACCGCGAGGATGTTCCGGAGCAGCTTCCCGTACACCTCCGGGTCGCTGGACGAGAGCTCGTCGAAGAGCTCGTAGGTGAGTGCGCGGCACTCGACGTCGGTGTCCGCGACGACATTCGCCGTCCGGGGACCGCGCTCGATGTAGGCGAGCTCGCCGAAGGTCATCCCGGCCGAGAGCGTCGTCAGCCGGCGATCTCCGCCCGGTGCGAACACGCTGAGCCGGCCGGAGGTGACGAGGAAGAGCTCGTTCGCGGGATCGCCGTGCGAGACGATCGCCGTCCCGGCCGGGGCAGCAACGGATCCGAGCCGCGGCAGGAGCAGGTCGAGCTCGTCGGCGGTGAGGCCCTCGAGAAGCCGGTGTCGGTCGACGGCGATCTCGTCCCGGCGCTCGTCGTGGGCGAGCCTTGCCAGAAGCTCGTCTTCGCACCACTCGAGCGCGAGATCGAGCAGGTCGAAGCGAACGATGTCTTCGGACTCGGGCACGTCGCCGCTCCCGGACACCGCGAGCTTGCCGTCGTTGGCGGAGAGTGACGCCGCGAGCGCGGCCAGAAAGTCGCCGCCGGCACGGTCGACGCGATTCACGCGGCGGAGGTCGATCACGACCAGCTCGGGGGTCTCGTCCCTGTCGAGCAGGACGCGCGAGATCGCCTCAGCCCCCATGAAGTCGAGGTCGCCCTGCAGCTCGAAGACCGCTGTCGCCTCGGCGTTCGCGCGGATCGCAGCCCGCTCACCCACTGTCCGCTGCCGCTTCGAGTTGCGCTGACCCAGGCGGTAGGTCGCCCTGATCGGGGCGGCGGCCCGCTCGCCGGGCCGGATCAGGTGGAGCGCGAGGTCCTGTGAGAGGTCGCGGCAGACAGCGACGCCTCGCACGCTGTTTCCCTGCTCGTCGAGCCGCGGGGAGAAGACGGCGACACCGAGGCGCCCCGGCAGCACGCCGAGCACCCCTCCGGACACGCCGCTCTTCGCCGGGATGCCCGACGGAGACGAGCCACTCGCCGGCGCCGTCGTACATCCCGCACGTCGTCATCACGCTGAGGACGCTGCGCACGACGTCCTCGCGCACCGCGCGGACCCCGGTGACGCGGATTGACGCCCCCGTTCGCGAGCGTCGCGGCGACGAGCGCCAGATCGCGGCAATCGACGTTGATCGAGCACTGGCGGAAGTAGAGGTCGAGCGCCGCCTCCGGGTCGGAGACGAGCACCTGATGGCCGCGCAGGAGATGCGCGATGGCGCGGTTTCTGTGGCCGGTGTCCGCCTCGGAGCGGTACACGGCCTCGTCGATCTCGAGCGGGCGGCCGGCGTAGGTGGAGTACGTCTCGAGGAGGAGCTCCAGCGGAGCGTCGCTTGACTCGGACACGAGTCCCGCGCAGGTGATCGCCCCCGCGTTGATCATCGGGTTCACCGGCGTCCCGGTTCCGGCCCGGAGGCTGATCTCGTTGAACGGGTCTCCGCTGGGCTCGACGCCGACGCGCCTTCGCACCGCCTCCTCACCCGCGAGCTCGAGCGCGAGGCCGTACGTGAGCGGCTTCGACATCGACTGGATCGTGAACGGCGCGCGGGTGTCACCGGCTTCGTAGAGGGCGCCGTCGACGGTGGCGAGGCAGATGCCGAACAGGTCGGGGTCGGCGCTTGCGAGCTCGGGAATGTAGGTGGCGACCTCGCCCGTGTCGCGCCCGGCGTGCCGCTCGAGCAGCTCGTCCAGGTAGCTCGCGATCGGCGACGGCGCTGCTGCTTGCTGGGCCCCCCGGTCGACAAGTGTCTCGAACATCGCGGCCTGCACCTCCCGTTCGTTGGACCAACGCAAGAAACCCCGACCGCTCGACGAAAACGTCTCGAGCGTCCGGGGGCTTCTGTGCCCTTGCCGGCGGCGCGCACCGGCCGCCGACGTGGCAAACGCTACAGGATTTACGAGTCGTGGTCAGGTGCCGTTCGCGCAGTAGGATTTCTCCGCAAGCCGGCGCCCCGGCGCGCAGCCAACGGTCAAAGAAGCGACAAGGGGAAATAGATGACAATCCAGCTCGGTGAAACCGCACCGGACTTCGAGGCCGAGACGACGGAAGGCACGATCCAGTTCCATGACTGGATCGGCGACTCGTGGGCGGTGCTGTTCTCCCACCCGCGCGACTTCACGCCGGTCTGCACAACGGAGCTCGGCTACATGGCGAAGATCAAGCCCGAGTTCGACAAGCGAGGGGTCAAGATCATCGGCCTCTCCGTCGACCCGGTCGACAACCACTCGAAATGGGCGGAGGACATCGAAGAGACGCAGGGGACGGCGCCGAACTACCCGATGATCGGCGACTCGGACTTCAACGTCTCGAAGCTCTACGGCATGCTTGGCGCGGACGTCTCCGGCGATCCGACCGATCGCACTGCGGCCGACAACCAGACGGTGCGGAACGTCTTCGTGATCGGCCCGGACAAGAAGGTCAAGCTCGTCCTCGTCTACCCGATGACGACCGGCCGGAACTTCGACGAGGTCCTGCGCGTGATCGACTCGCTCCAGCTCACCGCGAAGCACAAGGTGTCGACGCCCGTGAACTGGCAGCAGGGTGAGGACGTGATCATCGCAGGCTCCCTCAACGACGAGCAGGCGCGCGAAGTCTGGCCCGAAGGCTGGGAGGCCCCGCGCCCCTGGCTTCGGATCGTCCCGCAGCCGGAATAACGAACCTCGCACGGCCCTGCGGTGCCTCGCTTGGCGGGGCGCCGCAGGCTGCCGAGCGACGCTCCGCCCGGGCGAGCCGAGCTTCGAAAGGCCGGTGCCAGCTGGCACCGGACACGTCCCGAATGTCCCCTCGGTCCTGCAGGGCTTTTGGCTCCGGCCCGGCGATTTTGGGGCAGTTCGTCACACTTTCGTTTGCATAACCTGGCACCGGACGTGTCTCGGCGCGGCTGGGCCCTCCGGGACGGGGCTGCGCGGGTCGGTCAGGAAAACGCGATCACCGAGCGGATGCCGTCCTGGGCCTCCATCAGCTCGAAGCCCCGGTTGACCTCGGAAAGCGTGAGCGTGTGCGAGATGAACGGGTCGACGTCGATCTCGCCGGCGAGGTAGCGGTCGACGAGCTTCGGCACCTCGTCCCGGCCCTTGAGGCCTCCGAACGAGGAGCCCGCGACACGGCGGCCCGTGATCAGGTACCGCGGGATCACGTCGAGCGTCTCGCCGCGGCCGGCGACGCCGCACATCGTCGCAAGCCCCCAGCCCATCCGCGCCGACTCGACCGCCTGGCGCATCACGGCGACGAGGCCCGTCGCCTCGAACGTGTAGTCCGCGCCGAAGCCGCCCGTCATGTCGAGCACCTCCTGAACGGCATCGGGGCCGCCGGTGAGCACGTCCGTCGCGCCTTGCCCGCGCGCGAGCTCGAGCCGTTCCGGCGAGAGGTCGATGCAGACGATCCGCTCGGCCCCCTGCAAGCGGCAGCCGGCCACCGCGCCGAGCCCGACCATCCCGGCGCCGAAGACGACGCAGGTCGATCCGGGCTCGACCTTCGCGGTCTTCATGGCCGCGCCGAGCCCCGTCGAGAGCCCGCAGGCGAAGAGACACGCGCGGTCGAGTGGGGCGTCCTTGCTGATCTTCGCCAGCGCGATCCCGGGCATCACGGTGTACTCGGCGAACGTCGAGGTGCCCATGAAATGCCGGATCGGGTCACCGCCCACACGAGAGATCCTGGTCGTGCCGTCCGGCAGGTAGCCCTGGTTCTGCTGCTCGCGTATCGCGAGGCAGAGGTTCGTTCGCTGGTCGCGGCAGTGGATGCATTCGCCGCACTGGGGCGAGAAGAGCGTCACGACGTGGTCGCCGATCTCGACCGACGTCACGCCGTCGCCGACGGCCTCGACCACGCCGGCACCCTCGTGCCCGAGCACCGCGGGCGCGTACCCGGACGGGTCGGCGCCCGAGGCGGTGTACATGTCCGTGTGGCAGACACCGCAGGCGACGAGCCGAACGAGCACCTCGCCCGCCCGCGGCTCGGCGAGCTCGACCTCCTGCACCGCGAGGGGCGCCCCGAACTCCTCGAGGACGGCTGCCTTGATCCTCACGTTGCCCAGCTTACGCAAGGGGGCCGGGCGCGACGGCCCGGCCCCCTTCGGCGATCGCTCGTTACTTCTTCAGCGAGACCGGGAACGAGACGAGCCGTCTCGTCGAGATGCCCGCGAGGAGCGGCTCGCCGGACTTGCGGGCACGCAGGAACATCGTCAGGTTCTGCTGCTGCCGGGCCGCGGGGAAGCCGGTCCGCTGGCCGAGGGTCAGCGTCACGGTCCCGTCGGAGCCCGTCGTTCCCTCGGGCGGGATCGTGAACTGGTTGTACGGAACTGCCGTCGCGTAGAGCAGAGCGCCCTGAACCGGCCGGCCGCCGCACGCGGTCACCCGTGCGTGGAGCTGGAAGGAGAGCGTCGATGTGGTGATAACCCCGGGGGTGATGGTCTGCTGGTCGATCAGCAGACGCGCCGGCGCCGAGAGGTCGCCGATCTGGATCGTTCCGGTCCCGCTCGGACAGCCCGTCGGGGACGGGGTCGGAGCAGGAGCCCCGATCACTGCGGTCGGAGCCGAGGTGCCGATGTCCGACCCGATCGAGTTGGTCCCGGTCACGGCGACGCGAATCGTGTTGCCGGTATCCGCATGCTGGAGGACGTACGTGCTCGACGTCGCCCCCGAGATGACGGCGCAGCCGTTGCCGTTGTTGTCGCAACGGCTCCACGCGTAGGTGAAGGCGACGGGTGCCGAACCGACCCAGCTGCCGTTCGTGGTCGTGAGCGTCGAGCCTTCCGTGGTCGTGCCGGAGATCGTCGGCACTGCGGTATTGGACGGCGCCCCGATCACCGGGGTCGCGGCCGATGCGGCCTGGGCCGAGCCGTCGGCGTTCGATGCGGTGACGGTCACGCGGATCCTGTTGCCGCTATCGGCGTTCTGGAGAGCGTACGTCGCGGAGGTGGCGCCGCCGATCGCCGCGCAGCTCGCGCCGTTCTTGTCACAGCGGCTCCACGCGTAGGCGAAGTTGAGGGGAGTGCTTCCACCCCAGGTACCGCTCGTGGCAGTGAGCGTCGATCCTGACTGGTTCGTGCCGGAGATGGTCGGGACAGCGGTGTTGGAAGGCGCCACCGCGATCGTGGCGGAGCCGCTTCCGGCCGCGCCGAAGATCGAGCCGATGGCGATTGCCGATAGCGCGAGCAGAGCGGCGGCCGCGAAGCGGCTTCCGCGGAATGTGTTCAGCTTCATCGGGAGATACCCCCTGTTTCCTCGGAGTTGCCTGTGCATTGACGAGGCAAGGGATACCCACCACAGAAGGGGGTCAGGTGTGCAACCCGTGAGGATGTCGTTAAGCCCGGCCTATCCGGCTGCTTCAGCTTTGCGAAGGCCGCGAATGGCCCAGACGAAGAAGAGCGCGCCGAGCGCGAAGGCGACGAGGAATGCCTCGGCGACCTCGGACGGCGCTCCTGCGACGAAGCTTCGTCCCGTCTCGAGGATGCGCGTCATCGGGTTGACGACCGCGACGTCGTGGATCCAGCCCTGCAGCAGCGCCAGCGGCACGTAGACGGGGGCGAAGAAGAGGATCAGGAAGACCGGGACCTGCATCATCGGGCCGGCCTGCATCGAGCGCACGCGCATCGCGACCCCGGCCGCCCAGAGCGTCGCCGTCAGGTTGACGACGATCCCGAGCAGGTACAGGCCCGGGAGATCGACGCCGCTGCCGCCGACGTTCATCTGAACGGCGAAAGCGATGATCGTGATCAGCGACGCGGTCGTGAGCCACCGCACCAGGGCCCCGGTCAAGTAGCCGAGCACGATGCCCGTGCGATGCGAGGCCGAGAGCAGCAGTCGCCGGGCGAAGCCGCTCTCGAAGTCGCGAGCGATGCTGAAGCCGGTGAAGACACCCGCGAACGCCGCCGACTGCAGCACGACGAACGCGAACTGGAAGGCGGTGTAGCCGGTCGGAAAATCGAAGCCGGGCGCGCGCGAGATCCCCGACAGCCCGCCGGCGAAGGCCGCGAAGAAGAAGAGCGGGAACACCAGCGACGGGATCAGGAGCGCCTTGTTGTGGAAGAAGTTGTGCAGCATCCGCCACGCGACGCCCTCCGCGATCGCGAGCGTCCTCAAGAGCCCGCCAACCGCTGGTCGAGCGCACGCGACGCGAAGAGCACGGCGACCAGAGAGACCGTCGCTGCGATGCCGAAGCCGAGCGCGAGCGCCTGGCCGTCCCAGCCGATGATGATCAGGCTTCGCACGCCTTCGATCAGGTACGAGACCGGGTTGACCGTCGCGGCGTCGTGAAACCAGGTGACCGACATGAGGTTCCGTGGGATCGCCATCGACGAGAGGAACAGGAACACGAAGAAGAGGGGGAAGAGCCCCTGGATCGCCTCACCCGATCCCGTCCGGAGGGCCATGAACAGGCCGATGGCACCGAATGCGAGCACGACGAGGATGTACAACGCGATCAGCACGAGGACGCCGGCGGGCCCGGACGCGAACCGAACACCCGCGAGCAGCCCGACCGCGAGGTAGACGGCGGCCTGGAGGAGCCCCAGTGTCACCGTCCCGCCGAGCTGGCCGAGCAGCAGGGCGACCGGACGGATCGGCGTGAGCGAGAGGCGGCTCAGGAACCCGGTCTGGATGTCCCGGGCCAGGTCGGTGCCGGTGTTCATCGTCGCGAACAGCGCTCCCTGGATGAACGGCACCGCGAGGATGAACGCCAGGATCGACGAGGTCGGGAAGCCCGGCAGGTGCGTCTCGGCCTTGAGACCGGCCGAGTTGACCGCGAGCAGCATCAACGGGAAGACGAGCGGCGCGATCACGTTCGCCGGCTGCCGCAGCGTCCGTACGACCGAGCGGCGCGCGATCACATAGACCTGGTCGGCGGCCTCACCGTTCATCCGTCCTCGTCATTCGTCGTCTGAGCCCTCGAGCGAGCGGCCGGTCTTCGCAAGAAACACGTCGTCGAGCGAGGCCTGGTGAAGCTGGAGCTGGCGGACCGGGACGTGCTCGGCGTCGAGAGCGCGCACGATGCCCGCCAGGTCGGCCTCGCCGGCGAGCCGCACCGCGACGCCGCGCACGGAGGTGACCGGCTCGCCGAACCTGGCGAGGATCGTTGCCACGCGGGCCTCGTCGGCAGGATCGGCCGGGACCATCTCGACCGTCGGACGGCCGATCTCGGCCTTCAGCGCCTCCGGCGTTCCCTCGGCGACGATCTTGCCGTGATCGATGATTCCGACGCGATCGGCGAGGACGTCGGCCTCCTCGAGGTACTGGGTGGTGAGGAAGACCGTGACGCCGTCGTCCTTCGCGAGCCGCCGAACCTCCTCCCAGAGTGCCGTCCGGCTCTGGATGTCGAGGCCCGTGGTCGGCTCGTCGAGAAAGAGGATGCGCGGTCGGTGCACGAGCGCGAGCGCCAGGTCGAGCCGTCGCTTCATCCCGCCGGAGTAGCCGCGGACCCGGCGGTCCGCCGCCTCGGTGAGGCCGACGCGCTCGAGCAGCTCGTTGGCGCGCGGCACCCGTTCGGCACGCGGCAGCGCCTGCAGGCTCGCCTGGAGGCGCAGGTGCTCGCGGCCGGTGAGCAGGGGATCGAGCGCGGCTTCCTGAAGCGCGGCGCCGATCACCCCCCGCACCTCGGGGCCCTGCGCCGAGATGTCGAAGCCGCCGACGAGCCCGCGGCCCGAGGTTGCGGGCAGGAGCGTCGTCAGCATCAAGACCGTGGTCGACTTGCCGGCCCCGTTCGGGCCTAGGAACCCGTAGATCTCGCCCGGCGAGACGGCCAGGTCGATCCCGTCGACCGCACGCGGCCCTTTCTTGAATTCCCGGACGAGCGCCTGGGCCTCGATCGCGTGCTCGTCCCCCACGCGGGCCAGTCTACGAATCGTAACCCTGGTGGCAGGCGGCGACGGTAAGACTCATGTAGGTGACCCCCAGCGAAAGGAGAGCGCCGTGACGCTCAAGCACCCGAAGGGCCCGGCGCCCAAGACCGGCGACATCTCCGTGCCGCCGCTCTTCACCCTGGACGCAGCCACGATCCCGCGCCACGAGCTCCCGCAGGGCGAGCTGCCGCCCGACGTGGCGTACCAGATGATCCACGACGAGCTGATGCTCGACGGCAATGCGCGACTCAACGTCGCCACCTTCGTCACGACCTGGATGGAGCCGCAGGCCGAGAAGCTGATGGCGGAGTGCTTCGACAAGAACATGATCGACAAGGACGAATACCCGGAGACCGCCGAGATCGAGATGCGCTGCGTGAACATCCTGGCGAACCTCTGGAACGCCCCGGACGCTGCCGAGGCGACCGGGTGCTCGACGACCGGCTCGAGTGAGGCGGCGATGCTCGGCGGGCTCGCGCTCAAGCGCCGCTGGCAGCATGCGCGCCGCGCCGCCGGCAAGCCGGTCGACCAGCCGAACCTCGTGATGGGGATCAACGTTCAGGTCTGCTGGGAGAAGTTCGCCAACTACTGGGATGTCGAGATGCGCCTCGTGCCGATGGAGGGCGACCGCTTCCACCTCTCGGCCGACGAGGCCGTGAAGCTCTGCGACGAGAACACGATCGGCGTCGTCGCGATCCTCGGATCGACGTTCGACGGCTCCTACGAGCCCGTCGCCGAGATCTGCGCGGCGCTCGACGCCTTCCAGAAGGAGTCGGGGCTCGACATCCCGGTGCATGTCGACGGAGCCTCGGGCGGGTTCATCGCGCCGTTCGCAGACCCGGAGCTGGAGTGGGACTTCCGCCTGCCCCGAGTCGCCTCGATCAACGCATCGGGGCACAAGTACGGGCTCGTCTATCCCGGCGTCGGGTGGATCGTCTGGCGCGACGCCGCCTCGCTGCCGGATGACCTGATCTTCTGGGTCAACTACCTCGGCGACAACATGCCGACCTTCGCACTGAACTTCTCGCGTCCGGGGGCGCAGGTCGTCGCCCAGTACTACAACTTCCTCCGCCTCGGCTTCGACGGCTTCTCGAAGGTGCAGGCCTACGCCCGCGACGTCGCGACACGCCTCTCGGCCCGGATCGCCGAGATCGAGCCGTTCGAGCTGATCACCAGGGGCGACGAGCTGCCGGTGTTCGCCTTCACGCTGCGGGACGAGGTCGACAACTTCACCGTCTTCGACGTCTCGAGCGCGCTCCGCGAGCGCGGCTGGCAGGTCCCCGCCTACACGTTCCCCAAGAACCGCGAAGACCTCGCGGCGCTACGCGTGGTCGTCCGCCAGGGCTTCACCCATGACCTCGCCGACCTGCTGGTCGCCGACCTCGAGCGACAGCTACCGGGCCTTCAGAGGCAGCCGGCCCCTGTCCATCCGGCTGCCTCCGCGGGCTTCCGTCACTAGGTGACCTTCAGGACGCCCTTCATCCCGGCGGCGGCGTGACCGGGAACGGTGCAGAGGTACTCGTACTTCCCGGCCTTCTTGAACGTGTACTTCAGCGTTGTCGACTGCTTCGGCGTGAGCATCTTGGAGACGACGCCCTTGCAGGCGTTCGCCGTGCCGCCCTTGTTGCTCGCGCAGATCTTGAAGTCGTGAGGAAGAGCGCCCGCGTTCGTCACCTTGAACGTGACGGCCCCGTGCTTCACGGTCTTCGTCGACAGCTTGAAGCCGAACTCGGTCGGCTTGCCGGCGGTCACGGTCACCGTGGTCGCCTTCGTAGCCGACCACGCGGCTGCGGTCAGCGCCGAGGCTGCAATCAAAGCGGCAAGCCCAATCAAGGCTGTGGCCATTCGCGACGTTCTCATCGTTTCCCCCTTGGTTAATTGCTCCCTCAAGTATGCGCTGAGCGACATGTTCGGGATGCAAATTCGTTGTTGAGGTTCGTTATTGCCCAATGGCGCATTTCGTAAGCCCTTCCCGAAGACCGATGAGTTCGCGGTCTTGGTTTCGTCCTAGCTCCAGATGGGATCACTAGGATCGACGTGGTGAGAGCATCGACGACTGCAGCGCCCGCCTTCGGTGAGCTGGAGCAGCACCGGTCAGAGCTGACCGGCTACTGCTACCGGATGCTCGGGTCGCCGTTCGACGCCGAGGACGCCGTGCAGGACACTCTCGTCCGCGCCTGGAAGAGCCTCGACGGGTTCGAGGGACGGGCGGCGCTCCGCTCCTGGCTCTACCGGATCGCCACCAACGTCTGCCTCGACATGCTCCGCGCGGGCCGGCGCCGCGCACGGCCGATGGATCTCGGCCCGGCGGGCGCACCGATCGTCGAGAACCTGAACACGCTTCCCGAGGTGACCTGGATCGAGCCGATCCCCGACCCGGCCGAGGTCGCGGTCGCGCGTGACCGATCCGGCTCGCGTTCGTCGCAGCGCTGCAGCACCTGCCGCCGAAGCAGCGCGCCGTGCTGATCCTCTGCGAGGTGCTCCACTGGCGCGCGACGGAGGTCGCGGAGCTGCTCGAGACCTCCGTTGCGTCGGTCAACAGCGCGCTGCAGCGCGCCCGCGCCACTCTGGGCGAGGCTGACGCCGCCGAGGCGGACACGGACGAGGTCGACACTGCGCTGCTCGACCGCTACGTCAAGGCGTTCGAGGCTTACGACCTCGACGCGCTCACCGAGCTGATCCGTGAGGACGCGACGCAGTCGATGCCGCCATTCGACCTGTGGCTCTCCGGCCGCGACGACATTCTCACCTGGTGGTTCGGCCCCGGCATCGGCTGCCAGGGCTCGCGGGTCGTCCCGACCCGGATGGCGAACGGCTCGCCCGCATTCGGCCAGTACAAGCCGGCGGAGGGCGGAGGCTACGAGCCGTGGGCGCTCCAGGTGCTCGAGCTCGAGGACGGGAAGATCGGCGAGCTCACGTTCTTCCTCGGCACGGAGCGGCTCTTCCCGCTGTTCGGCCTGCCGCTCGAGCTCGACCCCTAATCAGGCCGGCAGAACGTCCTCGAGCCCGAGGAATGCGACCAGCTCGAGCAGCTCCGGCGAGGCGCCTTGCAGGTACACCCGGCACCCGTGGTGGCGGGCGCCGAGCTGGAGCCGTGCCAGTGCGTCGACCGTGACGGCGTCGGCCTCGACCCCGCGGACGTCGCAGATCGCGACCCCGGCCTCGCCCGTAGCGAGAAGCGCGCACACCCGTTCGCAGAGGCCCGGAAGATCCTCCCGCCGGATCGGCCCCGTGACCGCGAAGCGGATCGTTCTCGGCTCCATCCAGGAAATGACCGTTCCTCGAACGGGAATTCATCGGCCGAGAGCTAGCCGCCGCTGATCGCCGCGATCACGTCCACCCGCGACCGTGGCTCGATCGCCGTCTCGAGAGCCGCGCGCTCCCGGTCGACATAGACGTGGATGTGCTGCCGGAGCTCGGGCCCGGGATCGCAGAGGCGGTCGCGGAGACCGGGCCAGCGTTCCTCGAGCTCGGCGATCGCCTCGCCGACCGTCGGCGCGTCGGTCTCGACGCGGCGCGGCAGATCGGGGAAGAGCGGGGTCAGCGTGGTGGGGAGGTGCACCTCGGCCATCAGTCGACCACCGCCACCTCGACCGACCAGATCGTCGGCAGGTGCGCCGCGATCTCGCTCCAGCTCTCGCCCTCGTCGTTACTGGCGAACAGCTGGCCCGTGCTGGTCCCGAAGTAGAGCCCGGGTGTCTCGTAGCCGTCGATCGCCATTGCGAGGCGCAGCACGCCGAGGTGCGCGTGGTCCTGCGGCAGCCCGCGGGTGAGCTTCTGCCAGCTCTCGCCGCCGTTCTGCGTGCGCCAGACAGCCGCTTGCCCATCAGGCATGACGCGCCCGTGGCCGCCATCCAGCGGGATCACGTAGAAGGTGTCGGGGTCGTGGGGGTGCACAGCGGCGCCGAAGCCGAACTCGCTCGGGAGCCCGTCGGTGATCTCGAACCACGAGTGCCCGCCGTCGTCCGAGCGATGTACCCCGACGTGGTTCTGCTGGTACATCCGCTGCGGGTCGCTCGGCGAGCGCACGAGCCGGTGCACGCAGAATCCGACCTCCTCGTGATCGCGAGGCCAGTCGGCCCGCAGCCCGCGGTTTCGCGGTGTCCACGACGTCCCGCCGTCGGCCGTCTCGAAAGTGCCGACCCCCTGCACGATCGCCCAGAAATGCGACGAGTCCTCCCCGTCCGGCAGCATCATCGAGATCCCGAGATGGCCGGGAGGCTGGTTGGTCGGATCGTCCCAGGCCTCGCTGCCGGGCTGGCCGGCGAGCGTCGTGAGCAGCGACCACGACTCACCGCCGTCGGCGCTCTCGAAGATGCCGGGCGCCTCGACCCCGACGCGCACCCGTCCGCCCGAGGCGGAGAGCGACGAGACCTTCGAGATCTTCCGCGGATCGTCCTCGCCGTAGCCGAGCCCCTCGCTCGAGAGTGCCCAGGTCTCGCCGAGGTCGGTGCTCCGCCAGACGGCGGATCCGTGCCACTCGCTTGCGGCGGCCGCGTACATCGAACCTGACGATGCGTCGTGGATCGCGTGGTAGACGGGCCAGCTCTCGCAGAGCGGCCCTCGGACGCTCCAGTCGCGACGTTCGGCGTCGCTCTCGAGCACGAACAGGCCCTTCCGCGTTCCGATCAGCAGCAATGTCCTTGGCATTCGCGTTCACCTCCGTGAATATTCCGAGTGGTCGGAAGCTAAGACGCCCGAGCGGCAGCGGAATCATCGCACCCGCAGCCGATGCTTCGAGGCGCCTGTCTAAACTCGCGCCGTGGAGACGATCTCGTTTGCCGGCGAGGGCATCTCGCCCGGTCTGATCCCGGTCGAGGAGCTCGCCGACTGCGCCGAGGCAGCGCTCCGGCAGGACGGTGCCCGGATCCTCTCGTACGGCACCGGCGCCGGTTACACGCCGCTTCGCGAGCTGATCGCGGAGAAGTTCGAGGTGCATCCCTTTCGCGTCCTGCTCACGAACGGCTGGCTGCAGGGCTTCAACCTGCTGACCCAGGGCCGGATCAGCGCCCGTAACGTGATCGCGGAGTACCCGACCTACGCCCCGGCGCTCCGCGCGATCTTCCAGGGCGAGGCCAACCTTCTCTACATAGACCATCGCCCCGAAGGCTTCGACTTCGAGCAGATCAGCTTCCAGATCCGCACGAGCCAGAAGCCGGCTCTCGCCTATCTGATCCCGACCTTCCACAACCCGACCGGCACGACGATGCCCGAGCAGCAGCGCCTCGACTTCGGCGCGGTGCTGTACAAGGCCGACGTGCTGATCGTCGAGGACGACACGTACGGGGCGCTCCGCTTCGAGGGCGAGGATGTCCCGACCGTGTTCGAGCTGTCGGCGAAGACCGCCGTCTACAGCGCCTCGCTCGGCACGCCGCTGGCGCCGGGGCTTCGCGTCGGAGCGTTCATCCTCCCGGACGAGCTCGCGCGCGAGCTGACGGCTCTCGCGAACGACACCTACATCACGCCGGCCCTGCTCGCGCAGGCGACGATCTTCGAGCTGATGCACCGCGGCGGGTACGAGCCCCACCTGGAACAGCTGCGGGAACGGCTCCTCGAACGGCGCGACACGATGATCTCGGCGTTGGAGCAGCATTTCGAGGGTGCTACCTGGACGAAGCCGGAGGGAGGGCTCTACCTTCTGCTCACGCTTCCGCCCGGCACGAACGCGAAGGAGCTCATCGAGCTGGCAGAGGGCGTCGAGGCCGCCCCGGGAGCCGATTTCATGGGGCTTCCGCACACGCTCCGGCTCAACTTCGCCGGCCCGACCCTGGAGGAGATCGAGCCCGGCATCGGACGGCTTGCCGCGGCCTGGAGGGAGATGCCTGAGCCGGTAACGATGTTCTGACGAATTGCGGGCTACTACTAGTTCTTTCGTGACGACCCGGTCCTTACCCGGTGACTATTGCGTTACCCCCGTTGGAGCGCGTACCCTGAGTCATGCCGATGAGGCAAGGGCTCATGCCCTCGACCTCGCTTGTCCCCGGCGCAACCATTCGCGGTACTTCACCTAGGAGGAGGAATGGCGTCAAGCATCAAGATCAAGGTGAACGGGCTCACGCACGGCGTGACCGCCAGCCTTGATACCCCTCTCCTTTACGTTCTGCACAACGAGCTCCATCTGCATGGCCCGCGGTTCGGCTGCGGTCTTGCGCAGTGTGGTGCCTGCTCGGTGCTGCTGGACGGTAAGGAGATTCGCTCGTGCGTCACACCCGTGGCTGCAGTGAGCGGCAAGAACATCACCACGCTCGAGGGTCTTCCTGCCCTGTGGGCCGCCCAGCGCGGCACCTCGGCTGCTGCCCCGGCGCTGCATCCGTTGCAGCAGGCGTGGATCGACGTCCAGGTTCCGCATTGCGGCTATTGCCAGAACGGCATGATGATCCAGGCTGCGGACCTGCTCGCGACGACGAAGAACCCGTCCGAGGATCAGATCCGCACGGCGATGAACGGACATCTGTGCCGCTGCGGTACGTATCCGAGAATTCTGACCGCGATCCAGAAGGCCGCGGCAGTGATGGCAAAGGCAGGTGCGTGATGACAGGCCTGATGCACGAGAAGGAGTTCTCACGCAAGGCGTTCGTGAAGGGCGGCGGCGCACTGATCGTCGGTATCTCGGCGCTCGGCGCGGTCGCGGGTAAGGCTTCCGCGGCCAACGGTCTCACGCCGTTCGCTCAGCGGGGCCCGGGCGACTATCTGCCCAACACCGCTGCGGTTGACACGTGGATCACGATCACGCCGCAGAACACCTGCATCGTCACCCACGGCGAGACGGAGCTCGGTCACGGAACCCCGACCGGCATCCTGATGCTGACTGCGGAAGAGCTGAACATGGACTTCTCGCAGATGACCTATGCGCACCCCGAGTCGTGGCTGAACGTCACGGGCGGCGGCAGCGGTAGCTCGGGTATCTCCAGCCGGTCGACCTCGATCCGCGCTGCTGCTGCCTATGCGAAGCAGATCCTGCTCGGCATGGCGTCGACGAACCTCGGTGTTCCGGTCGCGAATCTGACCGTCGCCTCGGGTGTCATCAGCGGCGGCGGCAAGTCGGTCAAGTACGGCGATCTGATCGGCGGCAAGCTGTTCAACTACACGATGACCACCGACAACGGCGGCCAGATCTCGGCCCACGCCCGGCCAGGGCATCGCGAAGCCGGTCAGCCAGTACACCGTCGTCGGCAAGTCGTTCCCCCGGATCGACATCCCGGCGAAGGCGCTCGGCACCTACACCTACATCCAGAACGTCCGGATCCCCGGCATGCTTCACGGCCGGCGGGTGCGGCCGCGCGGTGCGGGTGCGAACACGGCACTGAACGACCGTCCGGTCAGCGTCGACGCGTCGTCGATCAGCCACATCCCGGGCGCTCAGGTCGTGCAGATCCAGAACTGGCTCGGCGTCGTCGCTCCGAAGGAGTACGACGCGATCCAGGCTGCTGCACAGCTGAAGGTCGTCTGGCAGTCCGATCCGAAGCTGCCGGGCTCCGGCAACTTCTGGGGCTGGCTGCGGAAGATGGGCGACACGGATGCACAGAGCCCGGCCCGCTACACGGCCCAGTCCGGCCCTGTCGCCGCGAACCTCGCCGGCGCAGCGAAGACGGTCTCGGCGACCTACAAGTACCACTACAACAGCTTCATGCCGATCGGCCCGCATTGCGCGGTCGCCGACGTCAATGTCGCTGCCAACAAGGCAACCGTGTACGTCCAGGCGCAGGCCCTCACCGGCCTTTCGGCGAACCTCGCCGGCGTCGTCAACAGCATCACCGGCGGCTCCATGCCGGCCGCGAACTGCCGCGTCATCTGGTACGAAGGCGCGAGCTCGTTCGGCGGCGGGCAGACGGGTGAGGTCAACGAGGAGGCAGTCATCCTCTCGACCAAGCTCGGCAAGCCGGTGCGCGTGCAGTGGATGCGCTGGGATCAGCACGGTTGGGATCACTGGGGCATGGCGAACCTCTGGGACGTCAAGATGGGTGCGGACGCCAACGGCAAGATCGTCGCCGCTGACTGGACCACCTACGGCCAGGCCCAGAGCAACATCGACCAGACGAAGCTCCTCGCGGGCTTCAACACCTCGTGGCCGGCGACGCCGGGCGTCGGTGGTCTGGCCCCGATGGACAGCCCGCTCTACGCCAACACGACCCGGCAGGTGCTCGCGAAGACGCAGCCTCTCTACAACGGCGCCTTCAAGTGCAACTTCCTCCGGGCACCGAGTGCACCGCAGCAGTTCTTCGCCAGCGAGCAGATCGTGGACGAGCTCGCGCACGCGTCGAACATGGACCCGATCGCGTTCCGCCGGGCGAACATCGACGCACGCACGACGGCCGGGCGCCCGCTGGCTCGCAGTCATGGACGGCTCGACGATCGCGGCCGGGTGGAAGCCCAAGGTCGCCGCGTCGAAGATGGGCACCGGGAACATCCGCCAGGGACGCGGCTTCGGCTTCGGCATCTTCGCCTCGAGCCAGGTCGCCATCGTCGCGGACGTCCAGGTGAACATGAAGAGCGGCCGGATCTGGGCGCAGCACCTGTACATCGCCCAGAACAACGGCGTCACCATCGGTCCGCAGCTCGTCGCGAACCAGATGAGCGGCGCTGCCATCCAGGGCCTGTCCCGCGCACTGTGGGAGCAGCCGTCGTTCACCAAGGAGAGGCTCACGAGCCTCGACTGGGTGACCTACCCGCTCCTCCGGTTCAAGGACGCTCCGAAGGTCACGCTGGTCAACGTCCATCCGGGCGAGTACGTCACGGTGAATCCGGACCTCGGCAACGGCGGTCTGACCACCGACGTGAGCAAGGGCAACACGAATGCCTTTGCGAACGGCTGGACGCTCACCGGCTCGGGCGAGCCCCCGACGGCCGCAATCGGCTCGGCGGTGGCGAACGCGTTCTTCGACGCGACGGGTGTCCGCATCCGCATCGCGCCGATGAACCCGGCCAACGTGCGTGCAACGCTGAAGGCTGCCGGCGCGATTTAGCGGCTCAGCCTGGAACACGCTACAAAGGAGAGGGCCCCGGTTGGGGCCCTCTCCCGTTTTCCCGCCTATGTGGATCTCACGTCATCTCTCGAAAGCGTTGGGGCTGCTCCTCGCCGGCGCGCTCGTCGTCGCCGGCGGTGGTCTCGCTCGCGGCGCAGGCGTTCAGCCGACGCTGTATGTCAACTACACGATGGGCTGCACGTTCTCGATCACCGACGACTCCGGGAAGCCGGTGACCTCGATCGCTCCCGGCCCCTACCAGGTGCTCGTCGCGTCGCCGGCCGATTTCGGGGCCATCGACCTCAGCGGGGTCAACGACATGATGGCGTGCAAGGGCTCGGTGCACTTCCAGCTGACGGGCCCCGGCGTCTCGCTCTCGACGACCCTCGACGACGGCGACAACGACCAGGCGCTTCTGCAGGGCAGCTTCCAGCCGTCGGGCACATACGTCGCGCAGGACCTCACGCCGGGGTCGAGCGCGCGCGCCAGCTTCTCGACCACCGCGACCGGGACGCCCGCGACCCCGACGGTGCCGTACAGCACCACCGGCTCGGGCAAGGGAATCACGACGACTCCGGCCACCACGGCGGCCGGCTCGGCCTCGACGCTGCCCTTGCGGGGGGTGCTCGACGCCACCCTGAGCTCGACGGGCAAGGTGACGCTGAAGCTCGCCGGCAAGCCCGTCAGCACCCTCATGCCGGGGAGGTACGTGATCGCGGTCGTCGACCGGAGCAGGAAGAGCGGCTTCGTCGTGCAGGAGCTCCACAAGCCCGCGACCGCCGTCACGACCGCGCCGTTCACGGGTAAGCACAGCACTGCGGTCGCGCTCACCAAGGGCCAATGGGTCTTCTACCCCTCGGTGATCGGCGCGAAGAGCCATTTCACCGTCACCTCCTGACGGTTCGCCGTGGCGAAGACACCGGCGATCGCAGCGGCCGAGCAAGCGGGGATCGAGTTCGCCGTTCACGAGTACGAGCACGACCCGGCCGCAGCCTCGTATGGGCTGGAGGCAGCCGAGAAGGTCGGAGTCGACCCGGCGCGCGTCTTCAAGACGCTCCTCGTCTCGCTCGACGGCGCGCTCGTTGCCGCGTGCGTCCCGGTCGCGGCGCAGCTCGACCTGAAGGCGCTCGGCAAGCGAGCCGAGCTGGCCGATCGCAAGCGCGCCGAGGCCGCAACCGGCTACGTCACCGGTGGGATCAGCCCGCTCGGGCAGCGAAGGCAGCTGCCGACTCACGTCGACGCGTCCGCGCTCGAGCACGAGACCGTCTATGTCAGCGCAGGCCGCCGCGGGCTGGAGATCGAGCTGGCCCCGTCCGAGCTCGTCCGCCTGACGGACGCGACGGTTCACCCGATCGCGTCCTAGACCTACCAGCGGCCCCAGTGCACGAGAGCGTCGTCGGCCCGGCGCCTCGACCGCAGCCGCGATCCGATGTCGGGCGCCTCGCCGGGCTTGCCGATCAGCGCGACGCCGATCGGGACGATCTCCGGAGGCAGCCCGAGCAGGTCGTCGAGCACCCGCTTCTGGTCGGAATGCCCGATGAACGCGCTGGCGAGCCCTTCGTCGATCGCGGCCATCAGAACGGCCATCATCACCGCTCCCGCGTCGACGAACCAGTACGGGACGGGCCACTCGAGCTCGGCACCGCCGGTCGCTGCCAGCTTGTCGGGCTCGTTGTAGCGGGCGTGGTAGAGCGACTCGTTCGCCGAGATGACGAGGTGCACGGGCGCCGTCGCGATGTAACCGTCCGCGCTATCCGGGATGGTCGTCGGTGAACCCGCGCGCGATGGCGAGGCGGGCGGCGGGATCGGTCACGACGACGACGCTGGCGCCCTGGCTGTACCCGCCCGAGGGCGAGTGGCGGATCACGTTCGCGATCCGTGCGATCTGCTCCTCGGGGAGCGGGTCCGGCAGGAACGCGCGGTGCATCCGCCGCCGTCGGAGAACGTCGCGGAACTCCATTTGCGTGGACCGTAGCCGTTGTCAGCCCGCCGGCGGTTCGGGCAGGATTCGCCGCATGAACAGCCCCCAGGGTGGAATCTTCGCGCTCGGCACCGCCTCGCACGCCTACCTCGAGCTCGACGCCGTCGCCGGCAGCAGCCGCACCGACCTCGTGGCTGCGATCGCGTCGCTGCGCGAGCCGAGGACGACGATGGGCGGCGTCAACCTGGTCGCCGGGTTCAGGCCGGAGCTCTGGCGCGAAGCCGCGCCCGCCGACTCGCTTGCCGGCCTCGCCGGGTTCGAGCAGGACATCGCCGGGATCGAGGGCTTCACGATGCCGGCCACGCAGCACGACGCGGTGCTCTGGCTCTCCGGAAGCGCCTACGACGTCGTCTTCGACGTCGGGCGCGCGGCGATCGCCGAGCTGCGCGGTCTGGCCGTGGTCGCCGACGAGACCTCGAGCTGGCCCTACCGGCACGACCTCGACCTCACCGGGTTCATCGACGGCACCGAGAACCCGACGCTGGTCGAGGCGCCGGATCTCGTACTGGTCCCGGACGGCGAGCCCGGCGCCGGCGGCACCGTGCTGCTGCTCCAGAAGTGGGCGCACGACATCGAGGCCTGGGAGTCCCTGCCCGTCGAGACCCAGGAGGCCGTGATCGGCAGGACGAAGGCCGACAGCATCGAGCTCGAGGACCGGCCGGCGGACTCGCACGCCGCAAGCACCGATCAGGACGACTTCGGCAAGATCTTCCGCCGCAACACCCCGTACGGCGGCGTCACCGATCACGGGACGATGTTCGTCGGGTTCGCCGCCTCGCAGGTGCCGCTCGCGCGGATGCTCGAGAGCATGGCCGGCCTCGTCAGCGGGACGCGCGACGCCCTGACCCGGTACACGACGCCCCTGACGGGCGCCTACTACTTCGTCCCGTCGACCGACGCGCTACGCCGGCTCTGAGAACCTCTAGGCGCCGGCCGGGCCGCAAGCGTCTTCCGGCCCGCAAACAAAAGAAGCACGGGGACCGTCTGAATGGAGCGAGCCCGGGTTCCGTTTCTCCCCCGTGTCGGCCTGGGCCCGTTTCTCTCCGGGGTCGGACGCCAGCTGCGCCGGCCCCAGGGAGAAACCGCTCCGCCCCTGGCTCCAGGCCGAGCCGAGCCACCGCCGCCACGAGGCGCGTCTGCGCTTCCGGCGGGCTGATGACGCGCGGCTCGATTCCCCGAGCGCGATCAGATCGGCGCTGCGCTGGGCTGCGAGTAGTGCGTGATAGTCGGGGTGCAAGTGCATGCCGACGAAGGTACGCGCACCGCCTGGATACCGAATCGGAAGCGGCTGCCTATCTTGTTGCGGCCCGGTCCCTATTTTTCGGAAATTCGTCGAGGCCCGTCTATCGTTGTCCGGATGGAGTTGCTCGAGCGCGATGTCGCCCTGGCAACGCTGGCAGACGCATACGACGACGCGGTTCGCGGCTCGGGCCGCGTGGTCTATGTCACCGGCGAGCCGGGGATCGGTAAGACGTCACTGGTCACACGGTTCGTGCGCGGGCTCGGTGGCGAGACCCGGGTTCTCTTCGGCACGTGCGACGATCTGTCCGTTCCGCGGCCGCTCGGCCCGATCCGCGACCTCGCGGGCGTGTCGGCGGCGCTCGAGGGAGCCCTGGCCGCCGGCGCTGCGCCTCACGACATCCAGACGCTGCTCGTCGCCGAGCTCGAGCTGCCGCCCCGGCCGACCGTGCTCGTACTCGAAGACATCCACTGGGCCGACGACGCGACGCTGGACGCGATCACCGTGCTCGGCCGCCGGATCGGGTCGCTGCCGGCGCTGCTCGTCCTGACCTTCCGCGCCGGTGAGGTTCCGCCCGGCCACCCGCTTCATGCCACCGTCGGCGCGATCAGGGCCGACGACTCGGTCGTGCTCGAGCTCGGGCCGCTCTCGAGGCGTGCCGTCGCGGCGCTGGCCGGCGACCGGGCAGCGGAGGTCTTCGCCGCGACCGGCGGCAACCCGTTCTACGTCAACGAGCTCGTCTGTGCGGCGGCCCCGAAGCGGATCCCGAGAACCGTGGCGAACGCCGTCCTCGGCCGGGCCGCGCGCCTGGACAGCGCGGACCGCCACCTGATCGAGCTCGTGTCGGTCGTGCCCGGCCGCGTCCGCATCTCCGTTCTCGACGCCGTCATGCCCGACTGGCCCGTGGCGGCGGAGGAGCCCGAGCGCCGGCAGCTGCTCGAGGTCGACAACGCTTACGTCCGCTTCCGCCACGAGCTTGCGCGCCACGCGATCCGCTCGAGCGTCCCGGCCGCGGCCTGCCGGCGGCTCCACGCCGCGATCCTCGCGGCGCTGCTCGCGACCGACGCCGATCCGGCCGACATCGTCCACCATGCCGACGCCGCCGGCGCGGAGGAAGTCGTCGCCGACTACGCGCTCGTTGCCGCGCGGCGTGCAGCGGCGCTCGAGTCCAATCGCGAGGCGTACTCCCAGTACCGCCGCGCCCTCGAGTTCGTCGACCGGCTTCCGCCCGCCGAGCAGGCCCGTGTGTTCGAAGAGGTGGCGATCGCGGGCTACACCGCGGGCAGGCTCGAAGAGGCTCTGCCGGCGATCGACGCGGCGATCGCCATCTACTCGGGGCTCGGCGACATCGAGGCGGTCGGTCGAGCCACGAGGATCCTCTCGCGCCTCTACTGGTTCGCGGGCGACGGGGTGCCCGCGATCGAGAAGGCCCGCGAGGCGGTCGAGATCCTCGAGCCGCTCGGCGAGTCGTCCGAGCTCGCGCGCGCCTACAGCGCCGTCTCGCAGCTTGCGATGCTCTCGGAGGACGGCGAGCAGTCCGCGCTGTGGGGCGAGCGCGCGATCGAGCTGGCGACGAAGCTCGGCGACCAGGCCACGCTCGCTCACGCGCTGGTGAACATCGGGACGAGCCGTAACCAGCTCGACCCTGACGACACCGGTCCCCTCGTCGAAGCGCACCGGATCGCGAACGCCGCCGGCACCTGGGAAGAAGGGGCTCGATCGCTTGCCAACATTGCGTTCACGCTTCTGTACTGGGGCCGACCCGAGCAGGCTCTTCGCTACGCCGAGCAAGGGCTTGCGTACGCCGAGGAGCACGACCTGCAGAACTTCGTCTCGTACACCGGCATGACGATCGCCTGGCTGCGCCTGCGCGCCGGCGACTGGGCGCTCGCAGAGGAGATGTCGGGCCGCGAGATCGCGTGGGGCAGTACCGTGCCGCAGCTGCTCGCGCGCACGGTGCTCGCCGAGCTGGCAGTTCGGAGGGGAGACGAGGGCGCACCCGAGCTGCTTGCAGACCTCGCGGTTCAGGCCGACCGGGCCGGCGACCTCCAGCGGATGACCCCGGTGCTCGAGCTGGCAGCGGAGTGGGCGCTGACCAGCGGAGGCAGGATGCCGGTCGAGCGGATCGAGGCGCTCCTCGCAGTGATTCAGGAGCGCGGGATCGGCCGCGGCTGGGGCACGCTCCGCGTCGCGGCCTGGGCGGCCGTGGCCGGAGTCGAGGTCGATCTCGTCCACGCCGGCGTGTTGCCGTACTCCGCGATGGCCTGCCGCGACTGGCAGACGGCCGCCGACAGCTTCGGCGAGATTGGCTGGCCCCACGATCGCGCGCTGATGCTCTCGCTCCTCGACGACGAGGAGTCGCTTTCCGAGTCGATCGAGATCGCACGCCGTCTCGGCGCTGCACCCCTGATGAAGCGGGTTGCGGCACGCATGCGCGACCTCGGCCTTCGCGTTCCGCACGGGCCACGCGAGGCGACGCGCTCCAATCCTGCCGGGCTGACCGCGCGCCAGCTGGAGGTGCTCGAGCTGCTCGTCGAGGGGCTGACGAACGCCGAGATCGCCGACCGGCTTGTCCTCTCGCAGCGGACGGCGGAGCACCACGTCGCCGCCGTCCTGGCGAAGCTCGGGGCGACGTCGCGGCGCGAGGCCGCGCGGCGCGCATCCGAGCTCCGCCTGGTGGCGAGCTAGCTCCGGGTCGCGATCGCCTCGGTATAGGCCGCCGGGATGGCGATCGAGCCGCCGTCGCCGAGCCGGTCCCACTTCCGGGCGAGCGCGACGAGGTCACGCTCGAGAGCGAGGCGGGAGTCTCCTTCGACCGAGGCGAATGCCTTCAGCGTCGGCCCGTACCACAGCCGGAAGAAGAGAACGAACTCCTCGGCCGAGCGGAACCGAAACTCGAAGGTGCGCTCGGTCAGCTCCAGCGACGAGATCCCGTTGCCGAGGATCTTGCGCAGGTGCGCCTCGGTGCCCCAGAGCATCGGCGAGGGCACTCCGGCCGGCGGCGGTACATGAGTGGCGACTGTACGGAAGAGCTCGCCGATGAAGCCGTCGGGCGCCCAGCTCGCCAGCGCGATAGTGCCGCCGGGTCCGCACACACGCAGCAGCTCGGCGGCTGCGCGCCAATGGTCCGGCGCGAACATCGTGCCGAAGACCGAGGTCACGGCATCGAACGCGCCCTCCGGAAACGGCAGGTCCTCGGCGTCGCCCTCGACGAAGTCGACGACCAGGCCCTCGGCGGCTGCGCGAACGCGGCCCTTCTCGAGGAGCGCCGGCACGTAGTCGACGCCGACGGCGACACAGCCGTGCCGAGCTGCGGCGATCGCGGCGTTGCCGCTCCCGGTTGCGATGTCGAGCACATGCCAGCCGGCCCGGAGATCGGCGCTGTTGCAGAGCTGCTCGGCGACGAGCACGATCCGGGAGGCGACGACCGCGAAGTCGCCGCTCGCCCAGGTGCTCTGCTGACGGGCCTTGATCGCCCGGAGCTCGGGCAGTGAGAGTTCCATCGTTGGGTTCATCAGTCTCCTCTTCGTTTCGATGACGAGACCGAGGGTATGAGCGGGGGCGCGCGCCGTCATCGGCGGCGGCTACCCATCTTGGGGGAGCCGGTACTACCTACGCGCTAGTGCTTTTTCTTCTTCTTGCTCTTCGCGCGCGAGTCGTCGTCCATCGCGTCCCCGAGCTTGCGGCGCTGGGCTTTACGGTCCTTCTTGCGAAGCTTTTTCCGGAGCTGATCTGACACCCGGGGAAGTTGTACCGGGTATGGAGCTCGAACCAAAATGATCGCCGTCCCCGGCGCCCCCGGATCACCTGCGGCCTCGTGGCACGGCGGCGTTGCGTCCGCGCCGCGAGTCCTACGGTGACCTGCGCGCCGCCCTGGCGGGCGCCGCGCAGGGCGGCGCGGGTGTGCCGGCCGTCTCTCGGACAGGCTGGCGGCCTGGCCTGCGAGCCGGCCGGCCCACCCGCTTGCTCCGAGACCCCCGGGAAGTGGTGCTCATTTCGGTTCGAGCTCTTTAGGCGGTCAGGTCGCGCAGTCTCAGCTCGAGAGCGAGCAGCCAGTCGGCGTCGGCGCCCTCGTCGTCGTGCAGGCCCGACTTCGCGTCCCCGCGCGTGCCGATCAGAGCTGCGTCGGTGGGGACGAGCTCGAGCCCCGCCTCGGCGAACTCGATCGCCTTCGCGTACGCGCCGGCCGCGATGCAGGCCTGGGCCAGGAAGCAGTACTCCTGTGCCACGTCGGCGAGCGGCTCATAGGGTCGTACGGCCATTTCCGCGACCGCCTTTCGGGCTCGACAGAGCTGCTCCGATCATAGGCCCGCTTCTGTGAGCTGTCGATGAATTCGACCTGAGAGGGGCGGACAGAGCGACGAAATTCTCCAAATCGTCACGGATTGGACACCGGTGCACGCCCCCCAACGCCGAATCGCGTTGTCTAGGCTGCGTCGATGAGTACCGAGCGCGATCGCGTCGAGACCTTCGGCAAGCTCGAGAACGGGCTCCGTGACGCCGGCGACTGGTACCACTGGGGCCCGTATCTGAGCGAGCGGCAGTGGGGAACCGTTCGCGAGGATTACAGCGAGGGAGGCACCGCCTGGGAGTACCTCCCGCACGACCATGCACGGTCGCGCGCCTACCGCTGGGGCGAGGACGGTCTCGCGGGCTTCTCGGACGTCGAGCAGCGGCTGTGCCTCGGGCTCTCGCTCTGGAACGGCCGCGACCCGATCCTCAAGGAGCGCATCTTCGGCCTCACCGGCAATCAGGGGAACCACGGTGAGGATGCCAAGGAGTACTGGTGGTACCTCGACGCGCTCCCGAGCCACGCCTGGAACCGCTGGCGCTACCACTACCCGCAGGGCGAGTTCCCGTACGGGGACCTGGTGGCCGAGAACGCCCGCCGCGGCAAGCTCGATCCCGAGTACGAGCTCCTCGATACCGGGGTGTTCGACGACGATCGCTACTGGATCGTCGAGGTCGACTACGCGAAGCACGATCCCCACGACCTGCTGATGTCGGTGAGGGTCACGAACGCCGGGCGCGAGGTCGACACCCTGCACGTCCTGCCGACCGCCTGGTACCGCAACACGTGGTCGTGGGAGCTGGACGCCCACAAGCCCGAGCTGCGCACGCAGGGCGAGGCGCGCCTGGTGACCGAGCACCCGTTCCTCGGCAGCCTCGAGATCGTCTCCGACGGATCGCCGACCGTGCTCCTCTGCGAGAACGAGACGAACGCGCCGCGCCTGTTCGGATCGGAGGCGACCACGCCGTTCCCGAAGGACG
The DNA here is from genome assembly GCA_963775355.1 of uncultured Actinomycetota bacterium. Lineage (GTDB taxonomy): Bacteria > Actinomycetota > Thermoleophilia > Gaiellales > Gaiellaceae > PALSA-600. Next base: position 421,610 of record CAVZJA010000020.1, read on the forward strand.
GGATCAACGACCACGTCGTCAGCGGCCTGCCGACCGTTGCGACGGGCGGCGGGACGAAGGCCGCCTTCTGGCACCAGGTCACGGTCGATCCGGGCGCGACGGTGACGCTGCGCGTGCGCCTCCGCCCCGTGTCGAGCTTCGGCACGGATCCGTGGCTCGACTTCGACAAGGTGCTCGCCGACCGGCGCGCCGAGGCCGATGAGTTCTACTCAGAGCTGGCCCCCGCGGGCGCATCGGCCGACGAGGCGCTCGTCATGCGCCAGGCGTTCGCCGGGATGCTCTGGAGCAAGCAGATGTACGCCTACACGGTCGATCGCTGGCTCGACGGCGACCCGACGCAGCCGACGCCGCCGGCATCGCGGCTCACCGGCCGCAACGCCGGCTGGCGCACATTCGATGCCTTCGACATCATGTCGATGCCCGACAAGTGGGAGTACCCCTGGTTCGCAGCCTGGGATCTCGCCTTCCACTGCGTCGCGCTCGGCCACGTCGACCCGGCCTTCGCCAAGTACCAGATGATCCTCCTCTGCCGGGAGTGGTTCCAGCACCCGAACGGAGCTCTGCCGGCCTACGAGTGGTCGTTCGACGACGTCAACCCGCCGGTGCAGGCGTGGGCGGCGCTCGAGGTATTCATCGTCGACGGGGCCCGCGACATCGACTTCCTGATCCGCGTCTTCGACAAGCTGCTCGTCAACTTCACGTGGTGGGTGAACCGCGAGGACTGGGACGGCTCGAACATCTTCGAGGGCGGGTTCCTCGGCCTCGACAACATCGGCCCGATCGACCGCTCGCACCTGCCGCCCGGCTACATCCTCGAGCAGTCCGACAGCACGGGCTGGATGGGTTTCTACGCGCTCAGCATGGCGGCGATCGCGGCCGTCCTTCAGCGCGCCGGCCGTCCGGCGAGCGACCTCGTGATGAAGTTCCTCGAGCACCTCGCCCTCATCTCGGACGCGCTCCGCACGCAGGGCCTGTGGAGCGAAGAGGACGGGATGTTCTACGACCGGCTCGTCTCGCCGGACGGCTCGATGCAGAACGTCGAGGTGCGGTCGATCGTGGGCATCCTGCCCTTGCTCGCCGTCGCGGTCATCGACGAGCGCGTGATGGAGCAGGCGCAGACCGTGAACAAGCGCAGCGCCGGACTGCTCTCACGGCGCCAGGATGAGATTGCACGGCTCGTCGATGAAGGAGTGCTTCCCGCGGGCGTCGGCAAGGATCGGCTCCTCCTCGGAGTCGTCGGTGTCGGGCCTCTGCTCAGCCTGTTCAAGAACCTCTTCGACGAGAGCTCGTTCCTCTCGCCCTACGGTCTCCGAGCGGTCTCCAGGTATCACCTCGAGCATCCGTTCGAGATCGAGTTCGACGGGCGGCGGGCGATGATCGACTACGAGCCGGCCGAGTCGACCTCAGCGATGTTCGGCGGTAACTCGAACTGGCGCGGACCGATCTGGTTCCCGATCAACTACCTGGTCGTCAGCGCGCTCCAGCGTTACGCGCGGTTCTTCGGCGACTCCTTCACGGTCGAGTATCCGACGGGCTCGGGCACGCGGCTGCCGCTCGGCGACGTCGCAGACGACCTGCGGGACCGCCTGATCTCGATCTTCCTGGTCGGCCACGATGGAAGGCGCCCCTGCTTCGGCTGGGTCGAGCGGCTGCAGGTCGACCCGGCCTGGAAGGACAACATCCTCTTCAACGAGTACTTCCACGGCGACAACGGCGCAGGGCTCGGCGCCTCGCATCAGACCGGCTGGACAGGGATCGTCGCCGATCTGATCGTTCGCGGCCGTGGGCGTGACTTCCCGACGCTCGCCGACCTGCTCGAGATGGCGCTGAACGACCAAAAGGCATGACGATCCGGTTCGGCCCTCAGACCTGCGGCCGACTCGACGAGGCGGCGGCGCACGAATGGCTGGTCTCCGACGGCGTCGGGGGGTATGCGATGGGGACGGTGCCGGGGCTGCGAACAAGGCGTTATCACGGGCTGCTCGTCCCGGCGATCGGCGGCCCCTCCGCCCGGATGCTGGGGCTCGTCTCGCTCGAGCCTGTCCTCGTCGTCGGCGACGCCCGCTTCGAGCTGGCGACCGATGAGTGGGCCGGTGGTGAGATCAGCCCGCGGGGCAACGAGCTGCTCGTCACGTTCGACCTCGAGGACGGCGTGCCGCGCTGGCGCTGGCAGGTCGGAGACATCGTGCTCGAGCGCGAGCTCGCGCTCGCCTACGGTCGGCCCGTCGTGGCCGTGGTGCACCGCCTGATCCGCGCCGACCGGCCCGTCCGCCTCGAGCTCACCCCGCTCTGCACGTGGCGGAGCGTTCACGGGGAGCGGTTCAAGAACGGCGACCCTTCGGTCGAGCAGACCGCCGACGGCTTCGTGTTCGAGGGCGCGTTCCGCGTCGCGGGCCCCGGATACCGGCCTGGCGGCGAGTGGTATCGGGGCGTCCGCGCCCGTGAAGAGGCTGCCCGCGGGCTCAACGACGTCGAGGATGTCTGGGCGGCGGGGGCATTCGCGGTCGATCTCAGGCCCGGCCAGGCGACGGAGGTGCTGGCCGCGGCGGCGCCGTTCGACGAGTTGCCCGCGGCCGCGGCGGTCGTCCCGGCCGCGCGAAAGCGGGCCGGTGCGCTGGTCAAGGCCGCGGGCGCGACCGACGAGATCGATGCCGCGCTCGTCGTCGCGGCCGACCGTTTCGCGATCACCACCGGCGGCCGTCCGACCGCGGTCGCGGGCTACCCCTGGTTCGGCGAATGGTCGCGCGACCTGATGACCTCGTACGAGGGGCTCTACCTGAGCACGAACCGCTCGGCCGAGGGCCGAGAGGTCCTGCGCACGTCTGCTGCGACGGTCTCCGAAGGGATGCTCGCGAACACTGCCGACACCGGCTCGCTCGAGTACAACACGGTCGACGGCACGCTCTGGTTCTTCCACGCGCTCGACCGCCACGTCGCCGTGACCGGCGACGACGATCTCGGCGCCGAGCTCGCGCCCATGATCGAGCAGATCATCGATCACCATCTCGAGGGCACGCGCTTCGGGATCGGAGTCGACCCGGCCGACGGCCTGCTGCGCCAGGGCGCCGACGGCTGGGCGCTAACGTGGATGGATGCCCGGATCGACGGCGTCCCGGTCACGCCGCGCGCCGGCAAGCCGGTCGAGGTGAACGCCTTGTGGGTGCGGGCGCTCCGGGTGGCCTCCCGGCTCCAGCGCTCGAGTGCCGCTGCGAGTCGCCTGGTGGATCTCGCCGATCGCGCCCAGGTCTCGTTCGCGCGGTTCGTGCGGCCGGACGGCGGCGGCCTCTTCGACCTCGTCGACGGGCCCGCCGGCGATGACGCCTCGGTGCGGCCGAACCAGCTGCTTGCGGTCTCGCTTCCCGATGCGCCGCTCTCGGGTGGCGGCGACGCGGCCCGTGCCGCGGTCGACGCATGCCGGCGCTCGCTGCTGACGCCGCTCGGCCTGCGCTCGCTCTCGCCCGATGACCCGGCCTACCAGCCCTACCACCGCGGCAACCCGTCCGAGCGCGATCACGCCTATCACCAGGGGACCGTCTGGCCCTGGCTGATCGGCCCCTACGTCGACGCGGCCAGGGCGGTCGACGTCCCGGTCGACGGGGTGCTCGCCGGGCTCGAGGCGCATCTCCGGGACTGGGGCGCCGGGTCGATCTCCGAGACCGCCGACGGTGCGGCTCCGCATGCGGCGACGGGCTGCCCGTTCCAGGCCTGGTCGGTGGCGGAGGTGCTGCGCGTTCGCCGCAGCCTTGGCGAAGAGGACACGCCGAAGAAGAAGCGCCGCCCCGCAAGGGCGCGGGCATGACGGACGCTCGCCCGCGCGTGCTGATCCTCGGCGGCGGCTTCGGCGGGATCGGAGCCGCGCGGAAGCTGAAGGGCGCCGATGTCGACATTGTGCTCGTCGACCGGCACGACTACCACACCTTCCAGCCGCTCCTCTACCAGGTCGCCACCGACCTGCTCGAGACGAGCGCGGTCGGTCACGCGCTCCGCGACCTCTTCCACGACCAGTCGAACGTCACCATCCACCAGGCGACCGTTTCCGGCATCGACCTCGAGGGGAAGCAGGTCAACTTCGAGGATATGGGCCCGCTCGATTACGACTATCTCGTCCTGGCCCTCGGGGCGAAGGCGAACTTCTTCGGCACGCCCGGGGCGGCCGAGCACGGTTTCCCGATGTACACGCTCTCCGATGCCGTCCGCCTGCGCGGGCACGTGCTCGAGCGCTGGGAGGCGGCCGACCGGGATCCCGCGCTGATCGACGACGGCGCGCTCAACGTGGTCATCGTCGGCGGCGGCCCGACCGGCGTCGAGAGCGCCGGCGCCCTCGCCGAGCTCTACCGGAACAGCTTCGACAAGGACTACCGCGCGATTCCGCAGGAGAAGGCACGCCTGATCCTCGTCGAGGCGGGCCCGGTGCTCTTCTCCATGTTTCACGAGGACCTGCAGGCCTACGCGAAGCACTCGCTCGAGCATCTCACAGTCGAGGTGATGACCGGCGAAGCGGTAGCGTCGGTCGAGCCGACGCGCGTGACGCTGAAGTCGGGTGAGGTGATCCCGGCGCACACGCTCGTCTGGGGCGCCGGCCTTCAGGCCAACCCGGTCGCCGACGCGCTCGGCCTCGAGCTCGAGCACGGGCATCGAGTCCCGGTCGGCCCCGACCTGAGGGTGCAGGGGCACCCGGACCTGTTCGCTGTCGGCGACATCGCCTGGATCACCGACGCGAAGGCCGACCACGTGCTCCCCCAGCTCGGCTCGGTCGCGCTGCAGGCGGGCGAGCACGCCGGCGAGACGATCGCCCGACTCGTCAAGGGCAAGGAGGCGAAGCCGTTCGCCTACCACGACAAGGGCACGATGGCCGCCATCGGTCGTGGCGCCGCGGTCGTGCAGTTCCGGGGCGGCCGCACCATGACGGGCTACCCGGCCATGCTCGCCTGGGGCACGGTGCATTTGGCCTTGCTCTCGACCGGCGAGGACCGGGCGAAGGCGGTCATCGACTGGGTGTGGGCGGGGTTCACTCACGAGCGCCCCGGACGGATCAGAGTCACAGCTGACGAATCAGAGAGGAAAACCGCATGAGCCCGAAATCGGAGAATGAGGCGCCTGCGACGGCCGACGTCTTCGTCGCCTTCGGCATCACCGGCGATCTCGCGAAGGTGATGACATTTCGCTCGCTGTACCGGCTCGAGAAGCGAGGCCTGCTCGACTGCCCGGTGGTCGGCGTGGCGGTCGACGACTGGACGGTCGACCAGCTCGTCGAGCGCGCCCGTGAGTCGATCGTCGGGACCGGCGAGGAGCTCGACGAGGCGGTCTTCAAGCGCTTTGCGGCGCGGCTCCAGTACGTCTCCGGCGATTTCGGCGACCCCGCGACCTACGAACGGGTCGGCGCCGCGATCGAAGGCGCCAAGCTGCCGGTCTTCTACCTCGAGATCCCGCCGTTCCTGTTCGGCCGTGTCGTCCAGGGGCTCTCGGAGGCGGGCCTGACGAAGACCGCCCGGGTCGTGGTCGAGAAGCCGTTCGGCCACGACCTCGCCTCCGCGGAAGAGCTCGCAGCTGAGCTGCACCAGTACGTGACCGAGGCCCAGCTCTATCGGATCGACCACTACCTCGGGAAGATGGGGCTCGAGGAGATCATCCACCTCCGTTTCGCGAACGCGATGCTCGAGCCGCTCTGGAGTCGCAACCACCTGGCGTGCATCGAGATCACGATGGCCGAGAGCTTCGGCGTCCAGGATCGCGGCCACTTCTACGATCCGGTCGGGGCGCTGCGCGACGTTGTCGTCAACCACCTCATGCAGGTCGTCGCGGCCTGTGCGATGGAGGCGCCCTCCCGCGGCGATCCGCGCACGATCAAGGACGCGCAGGTTGCGCTGTTCCGCGGAGTCATGACCGCCGACCCCGCCCACTACGTCCGCGGCCAGTACGACGGCTACCAGAAGATCGACGGCGTCAAGCCGGGCTCGACCACAGAGACCTATGTGGCGCTGCGGCTGGAGATCGAGAACTGGCGTTGGGCAGGCGTGCCGTTCTTCATCCGGACCGGCAAGCGCCTTCCCGTGACCCAGACCGAGCTCCGGCTCGTGTTCAAGCGTCCGCCGAGGCTCGGCTTCGGCCTCGCGAAGGCGCACTCGGAGCCAAACCAGCTCGTTGTCAAGCTAGACCCCACGACCGGCGTTCGCCTGGTCGTCGACGCACACCGCGCCGACCAGGCCGGCTCGGCTCCGATCGAGCTCGACATGGAGTTCAGCGAGGAGGGCGGTGAGGGCCCGACCCCCTACGAGGTGCTGCTCCATGCGGCGATGGTCGGCGACTCGACCCGCTTCACCAGGATGGACAGCGTCGAGGAGGCCTGGCGGGTGATGGGCCCGCTGCTCGAGAGCCCACCCCCGGTGCATGTCTACAAGCAGGGAAGCTGGGGGCCGGAAGAGGCCGACGACCTCGTGGCGGGTTACGGCTGGCACGCGCCGTGGATCGCGGGCTGACGTGGACTCCTACGACGTCGTGATCGTCGGGACGGGGGCCGGCGGCGGCACCTTGGCTCGGCATCTGGCCCCGTCCGGAAAGCGGATCCTCCTGCTCGAGCGCGGCGACTGGCTGCCGCGCGAGCCGTCGAATTGGAGCGTGCAAGACGTCTTCGTCGACAACCGCTACATCTCGGAGGACACCTGGTACGACCCGCAGGGGAAGGCGTTCCAGCCGCAGATCCACTACTTCGTCGGCGGCGCGACGAAGCTCTACGGAGCTGCGCTCTACCGCCTGCGCAAGGAGGACTTCGGCGAGCTTCGGCACCACGACGGAGTCTCGCCGGCCTGGCCGATCTCCTACGACGAGCTCGAGCCGTACTACACGCAGGCCGAGCATCTGTACGAGGTCCACGGCGCGCGTGGTGAGGACCCGACGGAGCCGCCGGCCAGCGCTCCGTACCCGTTTCCACCCGGTCTCGCACGAGCCGCGGATCCAGAGGCTCGCCGACCAGCTCGAGGCCGCCGGGCTCCACCCGTTCCACGCGCCGTGCGGCATCCGGCTCAACGAGGCGAACCTCCCTTACAGCGCCTGCGTGCGCTGCGTGAACTGCGACGGATTCCCGTGTCTCGTGCACGGCAAGTCGGACGCGGAGGTGATGGGCGTTCGTCCCGCGCTCGAGCACGCGAACGTGACGCTCCTGACGGGGGCAAAGGCGGTCGAGCTGGAGACGAGCGAGTCGGGCACGGAGGTGACCGCGGTCGTCGTCGAGCGCGACGGCGAGACGGAGCGGTACTCGGGCGATCTCGTCGTTCTCGCCTGCGGCGCCGCGAACACGGCGGCGCTGCTCCTGCGCTCCGCGAGCGACAGGCATCCGAACGGGCTCGCGAACGGCTCGGACCAGGTGGGCAGGAACTACATGTTCCACGCGAGCCAGGCCGTGCTCGCCCTCTCGCGCGACGAGAACCCGACCGTCTACCAGAAGACCCTCGGGATCAACGACTTCTACTTCGGCAGCCCCGATCACGACTACCCGCTCGGGAACATCCAGATGATCGGCAAGTCGCAGCCCGAGATGTTCCGCGGCGAGAAGCCGGGCGAGACGGCGCTTGCGCCCGAGTGGTCGCTCGAAGGGGTGGCGCGTCACGCAATCGACTTCTGGCTCTCGACCGAGGACCTGCCGAGACCCGAGAACCGGGTGACCGTCGACAGCGACGGCCGGCTGACGCTCGCCTACAAGGCCACCAACGACGTGCCCAAGCAGGAGCTGTACGGGAAGCTCAAGTCGATCCTCGGCAAGCTCGACATGAACCCGGACCATCTGATCCAACGCTTCGCCTACATGAAGAACGAGATCCCGGTCGCCGGCGTTGCGCACCAGGCGGGCACGTGCCGGTTCGGCTCGGATCCGGAAAGCTCCGTCCTCGACGTCGACTGCAAGGCGCACGAGCTCGACAACCTCTACGTCGTCGACACGAGCGTCTTCCCGAGCATCGGCGCGGTGAATCCGGCGCTGACGGCGATGGCGAACTCGCTCCGCGTCGGCGACCACCTGCTCGACCGGCTCGAGGCCGGCTAGCCTTCCCGCGTGTCGAAGATCACTCCATGCCTCTGGTTCGACGGCCAGGCCGAGGAAGCAGCGGAGCTCTATGTCTCCCTCGTCCCAGGCTCCAGCGTCGACCGCGTCGTGCGCTCCCCGGCGGACACGCCGAGCGGGCCTGAGGGCATGGTTCTGGTCGTCGAGTTCACGCTCGGTGGGCAGCCGTTCACGGCGCTGAACGGCGGCCCGCAGTTCGAGTTCAACGAATCCGTGTCGTTCGTGATCGACTGCGAGGGCCAGGAGGAGGTCGACCGGCTCTGGGACGCGCTTTCTGCAGACGAAGGACGCCGAGCAGTGCGGTTGGCTGAAGGATCGTTTCGGGCTCTCCTGGCAGGTGATCCCGAGCGCGCTGCCACGGTTGCTCGCCGATCCGGATCCAGCCAGGGCGAAGCGGGTGATGAACGCGATGCTCGAGATGAAGAAGATCGACGTCGCGGAGCTCGAGCGGGCCGCGGCCGCCGGCTGATCAGCCCGCGTCGGCGCCTGCGCCGGAGCGCCGGGCGATCCATTTCGCGATCTCCCAGCACGCCAACAGCACGACCGCGGCGAGGAGCGCGACGCCCCACTGCTGAGACGTGAGCGAGGTGGTGCCCAGCAGGCGCTGCAGGAAGTCGGCGTGGGTGATCAGGTAGGCGCCCGCGATCTCGGCGGCGGCGATCAGGTTCATCCGCGAGCTGTTGAAGGTGTCCATCGTGAAGATCGACGCGGTCTCGCTCCGCGACTCGAAAGCCGCGACGACGAGCATCAGCGAGAACGCCACGAGCCCGATCGACTGGCCGATCGCGACGTCGCCGTAGTGATGGATGCCGAGCTCGATCAGCAGCAGGTTCCCGGCCGCGACGAACGCCCCGCCGAGGCCGCAGGTGAGCTTGACGCCGATCGTCAGGATCGACTCGCCGCGCGGCCGCGGGTGACGCTTCATCAGCCCGGGCGTCTCCTGGTCGAACCCGAGCGCGATGCCGAACGGCGCATTGACGAGGAAGTTGATCCAGAGGATCTGCGACGGCGTGAACGGCTGACCGGCGGCGATGTTGAGCAGCGTCGCGCCAAGGAACGTCAACACGAACGCGATCAGCTCGAGCAGGACGAAGCGGATGTACTTGTCGAGGTTCGAGTAGAGCTTCCGGCCCTGCTCGACGGCGTAGACGATCGTGGCGAAGTTGTCGTCGGACAGGATCATCCGGCTCGCGTTCTTCGCCACCTCGGTGCCGCTCCCCATTGCGATCCCGATGTCGGCGGCCTTGATCGCGGGCGCGTCGTTGACGCCGTCGCCGGTCATGGCGACGACGTGGCCGCGCTTCTTGAGCGTCTCGGCGAGCAGCACCTTGTGCTCCGGTGCGACGCGGCCGACGACGCCGATGCCGTCGATGCGCGCGAGCCGCTCCTCGTCCGACAGCGCCGCGAAGTCGGCGCCGAGCATTGCCTCCCCGGGAATGCCCAGCTGCTTTGCGATCGCCGCCCCGGTGCCGACGTCGTCGCCTGTGACCATGCGGACCTGGATGTGGGCTGCCTGGGCATCCGCGACGGCGAGCTTCGACTCCTCGCGGGGCGGGTCGACCATGGCGACGAGGCTCGACATCTCGAGCTCGGTGACGTACCCGAGCAGATCGCCGTTCGGGTCGAAGCTCGAGGGCCTCAGGTCGCGGCGGGCGCCGGCCATCACGCGCAGGCCCGCCTCGCTCATCCGGTCCATGTTGCTCTCGGCCCGCTGCTTGAGATCGTCGTCCCAGGGGATGCTCTTGCCGTTCGCGCTCGCCGTCTTCACGTGGCTCATCACCGCGGGCGCCGCGCCCTTGACGAAGCAGCGGATGACGTCGTTCCCGCCGGAGTCTTTCGCCTGGTGGAACGTCGCCATCAGCTTGTAGGTGGGGTCGAACGGGAGCGTCGCGATCCGCGGCAGAGCGTCGCGCGTGGCCTCGATGTCGAGCCCGGCCTTGTGCGCCAGGACGAGCAGCGCGCCCTCGGTCGGGTCGCCGACGACCTTGCCGTCGACGAGCTTGGCGTCGCTCGCCACCACGTAGGGGAGGACGGCGTCGTCGAGCGTGTTGGTGTTCCCGGCGGCGTGGCCGATCGTGCCCTCGAGGCTGTAGCCGGTGCCGGAGACCGTGTACCGGTCGGTCGCGTCGAGCACCTCGACCGCGGTCATCTGGTTCATCGTCAGCGTCCCGGTCTTGTCCGAGTTGATCGCCGAGGTGAAGCCGAGCGTCTCGACCGACGGGAGGTCCTTCACGATCGCCTTCTGCTTCGCGAGCTCGACGCTCCCTAGGGACAGGACGACCTGGACGACCATCGGGAGCGCCAGTGGGATCGCCGCGATCGCGAGCGCCACGGCGGTGTTGAACAGCACTGTCCACGACTGCCCGCGGTGGAGCCCGAGCGCGAACATGATGATCATCGTCAGTCCCGCCGCGCCGACGATCCAGAGCGTCAGCGTGTTCATCTGCTTCGTCAGCGGCGTCTCTTCCTTCGCCGTGGCGGAGAGCATGTGCGCGATCTTCCCGACCTGTGTCCCGTCGCCGGTGCCCGTCACGATCACGACGGCGCTGCCGTGCGTGACCGGGGTGTGCATGAAGGCCATGTTCGACTGGTCGCCGGCACCCACCTCGGCGTCGGCCAGCGTGGAGGCGTCCTTTCCGGACGGCACGCTCTCGCCGGTGAGCGCCGACTCGTCGATCTGGAGCGCGCTCGCGCTGACGATGCGGCCGTCCGCGGGCACCTCGTCTCCGGCCGCGATCAGGACGACGTCGCCGACCACCAGCCCTTCGGCCGGGATCTTCGCCTCGGCGCCGTCACGTCGAACGCGCGCGGTCGCCTCCATCATCGACTTGAGCGCGTTCATCGCGCTCTCGGCCTTGCCCTGCTGCCGCAGGCCGGTGAACGCGTTCACCAGCGTGATCACGATCAGGACGATCGCCGTGCTCCATTCCTTGATCGCGAGCGAGACGATCGATGCGCCGACCAGGATCAGCTGCATGTAGCTCGTGTACTCGCCCAGGAACCGCTCGAGAGTCGAGGGCTGCTTCTCGGCCGGAAGGGCGTTCGGGCCGTCGCGGTCGAGCCGCTGCGCTGCTTCGGCGGCCGTGAGCCCCGAGTCGATGTCGACCGACAGCGCGGTCGCCACTGCGTCCGGGTCGAGCGCGTACCAGCGCTGCTCGGCGGCTGCCGCCACTAGGACTCGTCGTCCTTCGCCTGCTCGGCCGCGAACGGGTCGGCCGCGGCGCCGTCGGGCGCCTGGCTTTCGAGCGTCGTCTTGATCTCCTGCAAACCGTCGCGCGTCTCCTGGCTGACCTCGGGGTAGCGGGGGTCGATCTCGAGCAGCGCGTTCGCGATCACGGCACCGGCGGCGATCCTCGCGTACCACTTGCGGTCGGCGGGGATCACATGCCAGGGAGCCCATTCGGTGCTCGTGTGCGACAGCATCTCCGAGAACGCCTGCTGGTAGTCGTCCCAGTAACCGCGCTCCTGCACGTCGGCCGAGGAGAACTTCCAGTTGTGGTCGGGCAGGTCGATGCGGCGCAGGAACCGGACCCGCTGCTGCTCCTTCGAAAGGTTGAGGAAGATCTTGACCACGCGGATCCCGTTGTCGGTGAGGTAGCGCTCCCAGTCGTTGATCTCGCGGTAGCGGCGCTTCCAGATCCCGTGGTCGCGTGCTTCCTTGGGCAGCTTCTGTCGCTCGAGCAGCTCCTTGTGGACCCGGACGACGAGTACCTCTTCGTAGTGGGAGCGGTTGAAGATGCCGATCTGACCGCGGGGCGGGAGGTTGTTCGCGTAGCGCCAGAGGTAGTCGTGATCGAGCTCCTCGGACGAAGGGACCTTGAAGCTGTGCACGGCGACGCCCTGCGGGTTGACGCCGCTCATCACGTGGCGGATCGTCCCGTCCTTTCCTGCGGCATCGAGCGCCTGGAGCACGACGAGAACGCCGTGCGTTCCTTCTGCGTAAAGGCGTGACTGGAGCTCGGCGAGCATCTCGACGCCGCCCCCGAGCAGCTCGCGCGCCTCCTTCTTGGAGGCGATTCCCTTCTTGTACCCGGGGTCGAAATCCTTGGCGAGTGTCACCTTGGAGTCGGGCTTGACCTTGAATCGCTCGACGAACTCGGCAACCCGCTTCTCGCGTATGGCCATCTGCTCCTCCTCTGCCGGTCGGGGGCGTGGTGCCGGCGTCCTGGCGCCAACCCTAACCGCTCGGCCAGGGAGAGTGGCTAGGTAGGCCGCAGAACGGGCGTCTCAGGCACATCGAACACGCAGCGCGGATCGTGGTGCGCCGCGAGCTGGAGGAGTACCTGATGGAAGAGCTTGCGGCTCTCCGGGTCGAGCGGAGCGAGGAACTCGGCCTCGACCTGCTTCGTCAGCTCCCGAAGCCGGGCATGCTCGAGCTTGCCTGCGGCGGTGATGCTGACAACGTGGCGCCTTCGGTCCTGCAGGTCGCGCTGGCGGACCACGAGGCCGCGCTTCTCGAGCGAGTCGAGAAGCGCCACGATCCGGCTCGGATCGAGGTCGAGCGCCTCGGCGATCGCAGATTGCGTCTCTCTGTCACCCTCGGCGAGGATGGCGAGGACGCTGTAGTCGTAGAGCTCGTAGCCCTCCTGGGCGACGCGCGCGATTGCCTTCGTCTTGATCTCCGCACCCAGCCGGGCGAGGAGAAAGCCGCTGCTCTCGGCGAGCTCTTTCGCCACCCGCGCCATCGGCCGCGTGGGGATCTCGGGTACTGGGGTCGTTGACATCGATAATCAGTGTAGCGCGAAAGTATGCGTGCGTGCTATCGTTGCACGATTCAACTATCTAGACAGCAACGATGTGTGTGCTCAAGGGATGAGGTGAACAAGAGATGCAAGCTGCAAGTTTGACAGAGGCGGCAGTCGAAAGCGAAGACCGGAGGAAGTGGTACGCGCTGGCTCTGATCGTCGCCGCTCAGTTCATGGTGGTGCTCGACGTGGCGATCGTCAACGTGGCGCTCCCGTCGATCAAGGACGACCTCAACTTCTCGCAGGAGAGCCTGCAGTGGGTGATCACCGGCTACTCGATCATGTTCGGCGGCTTCCTGATGCTCGGGGGCCGGCTCGCCGACCTGCTCGGGCGCCGGCGGCTGTTCGTCGCCGGGCTCGCGATCTTCACGGTGGCCTCGCTGCTCGACGGGCTGGCGTGGTCGGAGGGCTCGCTCATCGCCTTCAGGCTCCTTCAGGGGCTTGGCGCCGCGATGCTCTCGCCGGCCGCCCTCTCGATCCTGACGACGACATTCACCGAGGGCAAGGAGCGCAACACTGCTCTCGGCATCTGGGGCGCAGCCTCGGGTAGCGGCGGCGCCGCGGGCGTCCTGCTCGGCGGTGCTCTGACCAGCGCCCTCAGCTGGTCGTGGATCTTCTTCATCAACGTGCCGGTCGGCATCCTCGTGATGTCGCTGACGCCGTTCCTGCTCAGGGAGAGCAAGGCCGATCTGGCTCATCGCCACTTCGACTTCGCGGGCGCCGCGTCGATCACCGGCGGCCTGATGCTCCTGGTCTACGCGATGACGAGGGCGGCCCAGCACGGCTGGGGCACGACCGAGTCGATCGCGCTGCTCGCGATCTCGGCCGCTCTGCTCGGCGCGTTCGTCGTGATCGAGATGCGCTCGAAGGCGCCTCTGCTGCCGCTGCGGATCTTCAAGCTGCGGACGCTGTCGGCCTCGAACGCGAGCGGACTCTTGATGGGCGGGGCGATCTTCGCCCAGTTCTTCCTGCTGACGCTCTACATGCAGCAGGTCCTGCACTACTCGGCAATCCAGACCGGTGTTGCCTACATCGGCCTGACGTTGACGATCATCGTGTTCTCGGTGCTGGCTCAGGCGCTCGTGACCCGGCTCGGCGTCCGGCGGATCCTGCCGCTCGGGCTGGCGCTGTCGACGGTCGCGCTCGTCTGGTTCGCGCGGCTGCCGGTGCACGGGCACTACTTCAGCAACCTGTTCCCGCCGTTCATCATCAGCGGGCTCGGGCTGGCGCTGGCGTTCGTGCCGATGTCGATCGGCGCTCTGACCGGCGTCAAGGAAAGCGACGCCGGGATCGCGTCGGGCCTGATCAACACGACCCAGCAGATCGGCGGGGCGATCGGCGTCGCCGTCGCGACGACAGTCGCGACGACGTTCACCGCCCGCTACGTCGATGCGCACGGTGGGAGCTCCTTCAGCCCGGCCGCATTGACGCACGGGTTCCAGATCGCGTTCTACGTCCTGGCCGGAATGGCCGCTTTCGGGGCGGTGCTCGCAGCGGTCATGCTCGAGTCGAAGCCCGAGGAGGCCGCCGAGCCCATGCTCGTGCCCGAGCTGGAGGCGGCATGAGGACGATGCGGCAGCGGCTCGACGATCTGACGCTCGAGCTGCAGGGCCTGGTGCTCGTCCGGGCTCTGCTCGAGCTCCGCGGGTTTCCTGCGGACGAGATCGCCAAGCACGACAGGCGCACGAAGCGCGTTCGCGCGCAGCTCGCTCAGCTGACCGGCCAGACGGTCTAGCCGAAGGGGGCCGCGGCCGGGAGAATCCCGGCCGCGGCCTTACTTCGCCCGCATCCGGTTGTTGCGCGGGTTGTGCTCGACCGTGCTGCGAGGCGGTCGAAGCTCCGCCCTCGAGCGAACGCCCGGCGGCAGGCTGACGATCCCGAACGCTCGGCTCGCCGGCCGCCAGGCGCAGCGCGTTCGTTGAGCGGCGGCGTACCGAGCGCGATGAAGCGGGATTGTGCGGCGCTGGTATAGCGGCCGACCGACCGCCTCGACTCGGGGGTCTCCTGTCCGGTTCGCCGAGCTTGCTGCTCGTCGGCGCTTGCCCGAGCTCGATCCGGGAGTCGCCTGCTGCGTGACGAGCATCACGCGAGTGCTGCGCATCGGTACGACCCTCGCGGCACCGACGCGGTCGTACCGACCCGCAGCGTCGTCTTGCCGACGACGCAGCCAGCGATCACCTTCGTCCGCGCTCGCGCTGCGTCGAGGTAGCATCTCGTAGTCGGAGCGAGAGCGGGCGAGCGGTCTTCAGCGCGCAAAGGCGGATCGCGCCTCGCGCGTCCCAGGCGCCGGCCACCACGTCCAGGGCCGCTCCTCCAGCTGGGGAGCGGAACGAGCTGCGGCGTCGTCGAGCACGGCTCACGGCCGCCGAGGCTCGCTGCGCGAGCGGTCACGGATCGCGGTTCGCCCTCCTGAGCACAAGCGGCGTGGAGATGGGCGCAGGCGGATCTCCGCTCGAGTCGGGTTCTGCTCCGCCCACCTGCGAGGCGAAGTGGACGAAGCTGGCCAGCGCCGTCCTCGCAGCTACTCCGAACGTCGCCGTAGTCGGAAGCTCGCGCTCCCGGCGAGTCGCATCGTGCGGGAGCTCGGCGGTCATCATACACCTCGCGCACGAGCCGCTCGTTGGCGGCGAACGCTGATCGGACGCTGGCAACCCGGTAGGCGCACCGACGTCACCATTCTGCATCGACGCCGCCGTCGCGGTCGCGACGAAACTGATCGGCTTCTCGACGGTGAGATCAGCGACTATCGCGGCTCTGCAGCTGGGATCCGGAAATCGCGATCCAGTGCTTCCATCCTGACGACGAACGCCGAACGCCAGCAGGATCGCGGCGGCTCGCGGCGACGACGCAGGGCCGACGCGACGACGGCAAGTCACCTCGACCGGGCGAGGGCATGCGCTCCGAGGCAGGGCTGGCCGAGATCTCGCAGGGGCGGGCAAGGCTCTGGGCGGAGCGCTTCACCAAGCACAGGACGTTCCCAGGATCGTCCGGCCGCCTACACAGGTGGACTTCGTCGACGTCGCGCCGGGAGTGTACCTGACATGTCCACAGGTCTACGGCTCGAACAGCTGCAACTCCGGATCTCGCCGCCGTCGGAGCAGCTCGGGGGCAAGCTGATGGTCTGGCAAAGCTGGCGGCGAGGCGGCCGGCACGTGGTCGCCCGACTGGTGCGCAGCTCGAGGAGCAGCGGGCGGGCTCTCCAACCGCGGCATACGCACGCCGTTCCTGCTGCATGCGCGCCGCCGGCCAGGCTCAGCGCGATCCTCGATCCATCCTGCGGCACGAGGTGGTGCGCCCAGGCACCAAGGAGCGCGCTGCGCGGGTGGATCCTGGTTCGCGGCCCGTACGCCGGAGCGGAGGATCCCGACGGAGCTGTCGACGGCAGCTGATGGTGCTGTGTTCGCCGGACGCCCAGTCCGCAGGCGCTCGTCGACGGAACGGCTACGGCCAGAACGTGGTCGGTAAGGCGAAGGGCAAGAGCTGATTATCGGAGAGCTCGGCGGGCGTGAGACAGCGCGCTCGTCGAGCCCCGTCTCAAAGGCGAACGCCGGATTCCCTAGCCGACGCGCGACCTTGCCGCGGGTGTGACCCGCCGCGAGGAAGCCAAGCGCTTCGCCGGCCTGCGCCAGCTCGAAGCGTTCCTGGATCGAGACCCTGATCGTCCCCGCGTCGAGCAGCCCGGCGAGGCGCTCGAGGTTCTCCGGCGAAGGCTGCGCGTACAGGTTGAACCGGCCCGGGCCGTCGCCGGCTGCGCCGTTCGACGAGGCGAGGCGCGTGCTCGCGGAGAGCAGCGCGTCCTGCGGTGCGAACGAGACGACGTCGAGGATCGCGTCGACCTGTCGGCCGGCGAGCGAGGTTGCGAGGTCGGCGTTGCGGTCGAGGAGCTCGCCGACGCCGATCCCCGTCAGATAGTCCGCGTCCTCGGCCAGTCCCGGTGCAACGATGTGTGCGCCGGCAAGGGATGCCAGCTGAACGAAGAAGCTGCCGACGCCTCCGGTGGCGCCGATCACGAGAACGGTCTCACCGTCGGCCGGCTGGAGCGCGTCGAGTGCGGCGAGCGCAGTGATCCCGGCAAGGGGCGAGGCTCCGGCCGCTTCGAGCTCGATGCCCGCGGGCTTGCGCGCGACCCAGCCGCTCTCCGGGACGACGATCAGCTCTGCCCAGCTCCCGTCGTGAACGCTGGGGTTCGTGGCGGGAACGAAGCCGTAGACCTCGTCGCCGGCTCGGTAGCGGGTCGTGCCGCTCCCGGCGTACTCGACGATGCCGGCGTAGTCGCGGCCGAGGGTGACCGGGAAGTCGTGCTCGGCCATCTGCCGCAGTACACCTCCCGCGATCGCGGCGTCGACGGGGTTCGCCGAGGACGCGAGTACGCGAACGACGAGCTCGGTGTCGACTGCTTGCGGCTCGGGCAGGTCATCCCTGAGGCCGGGTGTGGAGTCGAAGGTAGCGAGGGTGAAGGCGCGCATGGGGCTCCTTTCGGTCAGCCGGTCTCTTCGAACGCGGGCCGCGGCGTGGCAGCCGGACGGCCGTGCTCGATGGCGAAGCGGGGGAGCTTGCGGTCGAGCCAGGTCGGGAACGCCCAGGTGCTCGGCCCGAGCAGCTGGAGAACCGCGGGAAGGAGGATGCAGCGGATCACGAGCGCGTCGAGGAACACTGCCGCCGCGAGCCCAACGCCGAAGAGGGCGATCACGCGCGATCCGCCGAAGATGAACGAGCCGAACACGACCACCATCACGGCCGCGGCGGCAGTGATGACGCGCCCGGTCTCGGTGAGGCCGTCGCGAACAGCGGCGGTGTGGTCGTGCTGCCGCGTCCATTCCTCGTGGATCCGCGAGACCAGGAACACCTCGTAATCCATCGAGAGCCCGAAGACGATGGCGAACATCAACACCGGTAGGAACGCCTCGATCGGGCCCGGAGCGACGCCCGGGAACCAGCCGAACTGGAAGACCATGACGGTGACGCCCAGAGCCGCGCCGATCGAGAGCAGGTTCATGAACGCCGCCTGCAGTGGGATCAGGAGGGATCGGAAGACCAGTGCGAGCAGGAGCGCCGAGAGCAGGACGACGACGCCGACGAAGAACCAGAGCTTGCTCGAGAGCACGTTGGAGAAGTCGATGAAGGTCGCGGTGCCGCCGCCGACGTAGACGGCGACACGAGTGCTTTGCGCGACGGGCGGGATCACGTCGTTCCGTAGATGCTTCACGAGGGTTGTCGTCGCGCTGCTCTGCGGCGAGGAGCTCGGATAGACGCTGATCACCGCTGTGTTGCCGGCCGGGTTCAGCCGCGGAGCGGCAACGGCGACGACGCCGGGCGTCGCTGCGAGCGCGCCGTGGAGCTCGTCGAGTGCTTTCTCGCTGCCCTGCTTCGGCAGGTCGACGACGACGGACAGCGGCCCGTTGAAGCCTGGGCCGAAGCCCTGGGCGAGCAGATCGTAGGCCTGCCGCGAGGTAAAGGAAGTGGGGTTGTTGCCCGCGTCGCTCGAGCCGAGCCGGAGGTACAGAGCCGGTGCGGCGAGCGCGAGCATCAGCGCCGTGGCCGCGATCGCGGCGATCGCCGGGTGGCGCTGGATGACGCCGATCCAGCGTGCCCAGAAACCAGGGCTGTCGGCCGCCTTGGGCTTGCGCCGGCGTGAGAAGAGCCTGGCCAGCTTGCCCGGCTCGCCGACCTTCTTGCCGAAGAAGGTCAGGAGCGCCGGCAGCAGCGTCACGGACGCTGCGAGCACGAGCAGGACGGCAACCGCCGCCGCGACGGCGAGACCGTAGAGGAAGCTGACGCCGAGCGCGAACATGCCGAGCAGCGAGATGACGACCGTGATCCCGGCGAACACGACGGCGCGGCCGGCGGTGTCCATCGCCTGGATCACGGCGTCACGGACGTCGCCGCCGTTCTCGGCGTAGATCTCCCGGTAGCGCGTGAGGATGAAGAGGGCGTAGTCGATCCCGACGCCGAGCCCGATCATCGCGGCGAGCTCGATCGAGAAGTCGGCCATGTCGATCGTGTGCGTGCCGAGACCGATCAGCCCGACGCCGGTGCCGAGCCCGAAGAGCGCGGTCACGATCGGGAGCCCCATCGCGAGGAACGAGCCGAAGCTGACGAGCAGCACGACGACCGCCGCAAGCACGCCGATGCCGGTGAGCGATCCGGGCGGGGCGACCTCGGTCTGCTGGATCGCCTGGCCGCCGAGCTCGACCCTGAGGCCGGGCTCGCGTGCGGCCTGCGCCGTCGTGATGACCTGCTTGATCGAGCTGGTCGGCAGCAGGTTCGCCTTCTTGTCGAAGAGGACGATCGCGAAGGCGGTCTTGCCGTCCTTCGAGATCTGCCCGGCGCCGTCGAAGGGGCTGATCACCTGAGTCACGTTCGGGGTCTTCGCGACCTGGGCGAACATCTCGGAGAGCCGCTCGCGCACAGCCGGCGTCCTCAGGCCGTCCTCGGCGCGCACGACGATCTGGTCACGGTCGCCCGACTGGGCCGGGAAGCGGCTCGTGAGCAGGTCGGCCGCCTTCTGCGAGTCCGTGTTGCCGAGCGAGAAGTTGTTCGCGAAGTGCGAGCCCGCCGCACGCCAGCCGCCGAACGTGGCGACGATCAGGACGATCCAGAGGGCAAGGACGACCCGACGATGGTCCGAGCACCAGCGGCTGAAGGCGAGCATAGGGGGCATGGTACACAAAGCGGAGCGGTCACTCCGTTTTGTCTGCCATACTGCTTCATGTGAAGACGCTCCGCAGCGACGCGCTCCGGAACCATGAGCGGCTCGTGGCGAGCGCGCGCGAGCTCTTCGCCCGTTCAGGGGTGGATGTGCCCGTCGAGGAGATCACGCACCACGCCGGGCTCGGCATGGGCACGCTCTACCGGCACTTCCCGACGAAGGAAGACCTGATCGATGCCGTCCTCGAGGACGCGTTCGCCGAGATCGTGGCGATCGCCGAGCAAGCGGCCTCCGAGGAGGACGCCTGGGTCGGCTTCACCCAGTTTCTGGAGCGGGCGCTGGAGCTCCACGCGCGAAACCACGGCCTCAAGGACATCCTTGCCTCGAGGGAGCACGGCCATGTCCGGGCGACCGCGATGCGCAAGAAGCTCAAGCCGCTTCTGCAGCAGATGATCTTGCGCGCCAGGGAGCAGGGCTCGCTGCGGCCCGATTTCACGCCGGCTGATCTTCCGCTCGTCTTCTGGACCGCAGGTCGCGTGATCGAGACGACCGGCGGTGTCGCGCCCGAGAACTGGCGCCGCTATCTCGGCTTCCTGCTGGACGGCCTGCGCGCCTCGGCCGCCACTCCGCTCCCGGTGCCGCCGATGACCCGGTCACAGCTCGATCGAATGGCGCGCCGCGAGCACGCGGCGAAGCCGGAGAAAAGGGGGGATGTTCAATGCTGATCCGTTGGTACGGCCAGTCGGCCTTCCTGCTCACCGGTGAGCACTCAGTGTTCATCGACCCGTTCGGGGACATGAGCATGGCCGTCGCGCGCGGCCTCGAGTTCAACTACCCGCCGATCGAGGGCGCGACCGCCGATCTGCTGCTCGTGACCCACGAGCACGGCGACCACAACGGCATCGAGGCGATCGGCGGAGATCCCGTCGTCATCCGCTCCACGGCGGGGCGCCTCGAGTCGCCGGTCGGCGAGGTGGTCGCGGTCGCCTCCGAGCACGACTCCGTGGCGGGCACCCAGCGCGGCCCGAACTCGATCGTCTGCTTCTCGGTCGACGGGCTCCGTGTCTGCCACCTCGGCGATTTCGGTCAGCCGGCGCTCCGGGCCGAGCAGCGCGAGGCGATCGGCGAGGTCGATGTTCTCTTCATCCCGGTCGGCGGCGGCCCGACGATCGGAGGGGCGCCCGCGGCCGACCTGGTCCGCTCGCTCGGGCCTCGCCTCGTCGTCCCGATGCACTACCGCACCCCTGCGATCAACTTCCTCGAGCCGGCGGACGCGTTCCTCGAAGCGCTCGGCGCCCGGGTCGAACGGCTGGAGACGAGCGAGGCTGCGGCCGAGGATCTGCTCGGCGCCGCAGGCGCACCAGTCGTCGCGCTACTTGCCGTGCCCGGCGAGTAGCCGCGAGAGGCGGTCCGCGCAACTGAGGCCGGACCGACTCCGAATTAACACCACGCCACGCCCGGGCCGCGCTAGCGTCCCGGGCGTGTGCCGTTGGCTCGCCTATTCGGGATCGCCGATCCTGCTCGAGGAGCTTCTCTACAAGCCCCAGAACTCGCTGATCCTC
The DNA here is from genome assembly GCA_963775355.1 of uncultured Actinomycetota bacterium. Taxonomy (GTDB): domain Bacteria; phylum Actinomycetota; class Thermoleophilia; order Gaiellales; family Gaiellaceae; genus PALSA-600. The sequence continues at coordinate 442,619 of CAVZJA010000020.1, forward strand.
AGCCAGAGCCTGCACTCGAAGCTCGGCGTCGAGGCGACGAACGGCGACGGGTTCGGGATCGGCTGGTACGGCCTCGGAGCGACGCCGGCGCTCTACCACAGCATCGAGCCGGCCTGGAACGAGCGAAACCTGCACGAGCTGGCCGCGCACACCCTCTCGCCGGTCGTCTTCGCCCACATCCGGGCCTCGACGGGTAGCCCCGTCCAGGAGACGAACTGCCACCCGTTTCGCTACGGCAAATGGCTGTGGATGCACAACGGCGTGATCCGCGACTTCCATGTCGTGAAGCGCGACCTGGTGTTCGCGGTCGACCCGTCGCTGTACCCGATGATCGAGGGCTCGACCGACTCTGAGACGTTCTTCTTCCTCGCGCTCACCTTCGGGCTCGAGGACGATCCGCCGTCTGCGGTCGCCAAGGCGGTCGGCTTCATCGAGGCGACCGGCCGTAAGCACGGCATCGAGCACCCGATCCAGATGACCGTCGCCACGACCGACGGCGAGAGCACCTGGGCGTTCCGGTACTCGAGCGAGCGCGAGTCGCGGTCGCTCTTCTTCAGCACCGCGATCTCGGTGCTGCGGGATCTCTACCCCGACAACCCGCTTTTCCTCAGCGTGGACGACGAGTCCAGGCTGGTCGTCTCGGAGCCGCTCGGTGAGCTCAAGGGCGTCTGGAACGAGGTGCCCGAGTCGAGCTGGGGTGTCGTCCAGCCCGGCGACGACGAGCTGCATCCCTTCACCCCGCGGGAGCCCTAACCACCCGGCATTCCGCTAGGGTCGGAAGGTGCGCGACCCTGCAGAGCTCGTCGAGTTCCTTGCGCAGCCGGATCTCGGCGGGCCGGTGCTGATCGAGGCGCTCGAGGGATTCGTGGATGCAGGGCACGGCGTCAGGCTCGCGCGGGAGCATCTCAGCGAGTCGTTCGACCCTCAGCTGATCGCGCGCTTCGACGTCGACGAGCTGCTCGACTACCGCTCGCGGCGCCCGACGATCGTCTTCGACACGGATCGCTGGGAGAGCTACGAGCGCCCGACCATCGACATCCACATGCTCCGCGACGCGGGCCGCACGCCGTTCCTGCTGCTCGCGGGCCCGGAGCCGGACACGCAGTGGGAGCGGTTCGTCGCGGCGCTGATCGTCGTGATCGAGAAGCTGAACGTGAGCCTCACGGTCGGGCTGCAGAGCGTCCCGTGGGCCGTGGCGCACACCCGCCCGATCGAGATCACGACGCACGGGCAGCCGCGCGAGCTTCTCTCGACGCCGCCGCACGGAATCGGCCGCGTGCAGGTCCCCGCGAGCATCGGTCATCTGCTCGAGTACCGGCTCGGGATGGAGGGCCGCCCCGCCGTCGGGCTCGCCGCTCACACGCCGTATTACCTGTCGCAGCTCGAGTATCCGGCAGCCGCCGAGGCGCTGCTCGAGTCGCTCGAGCACACGGCGGGCCTGTCGCTCGGCCTCGAGGAGCTCCGCGAGCGCGGGGCGGAGGCGCAGGCCGGCGTCGATGCTCAGGTCGCCGGGGACGAGCAGGTGCAGTCGGTGATCCGCGAGCTCGAGAAGCGCAGCGAGGAGGCGGTCGACGAGGGGCTGATGATGCGCGAGGAGCCGATCCCGACCGGCGACGAGCTCGGTGCCGCCTTCGAGCAGTTCCTGGCCGACCGGTTGCGCCCGACCGGCCAGGACGAGCCGCAGTAGCCGCTATGACTTCCGGGGCCGCGTGGTGGCTGCGGCCGGCGGGCTTCCGAGGTCGGCGAGGAGCTCGCGCGTCTCGGTCAAGTTGGCGGTGAGAATCTCGCGCGCGACCTTGAGGAGCTCCGAGACGCGAGGATCCTTGAGGCGGTAGTAGATCGTCGTCCCTTGCCGCCGTGTCTCGACGAGCCCCTGCCGGCGCAGGGCCGCCAGATGCTGCGAGGTGCCGCTCGAGTCGAGCCCGAGCTCTTCCTGAAGCTCGCCGACTGCGCGCTCCTGCTCACTCACCAACTCGAGGATGCGGACCCGCGTCGGGTGCCCGAGCGCGCGGAAGAAGTCCGCTTTCAGAACGTAGATCGGGTGGTGTTCGAACGGCATGATTGTCCCGCGCTCAGTGTATTGCGAGCGCTGGCGGGACCAGCTGGGGCGCGTAGGTCAAGGGCGAGCCGTCGAAGATGAACGGCTCGCCGTCGACCCAGACGATGATGACGGTCGACGGCTCGCGGCCGTCGCTGTCGTGCGCCGGTTGTCGCGGGCTCTGCGATCGCTCGCTCATGCCGCGATCGATGCGGAGGTTGGCTCTCGGCGCAACGCCGGAGCGTCATGGGCCGCACCGTGGGCCACGATGCCGTTCGTATCCGAGCTGATCGCGAGGTAGATGATCATGAGGACGCCGAGCCCGGGCCCGAATGCGATCGCGCCTCCATAGAGCCAGCGGAAGGAGGTTCCGAAGGCAAGGCCGACACAGGCGCAGGCGGCGAGCATCGGGAGGCCCGCAAAGATCAGCCAGCGCCGGACCTCGCCGGGATACAGCGACTCGAGCGTGGGCGTCGAACGCGGTATTGCTGCTTCGGCGTCGACCTGAATCTGAACGGGCATCACACTGCTCCTTCCTTGCCGAGATCGGCCGAGAGTTCGATCGGATCCCACAATATCTCAGTAGATTATAAGAGACTTAGATTCTAGAGTAGCCGACGATCGATCAGGTCCCATCAACGAGCGAGAGCAGGGCTCTGGCAATCACTTCCGGGGTCGGGGGGCAGCCGGGGATCCTGAGGTCGACCGGGAGGAGCGTTTCGAGCGGCTCGGCGAAACTGTCGGCCATTCCAAGCCTGTTACAGCCGATTGCGCAGTCGCCGAGCGCCGCGAGGCGGCGAGGCTCCGGCATCGAGTGATACGCGATCAGAAGCGGATCGCGCATCCGCGTCGTGACCGCACCGGTCACAAGGAGCACGTCTGCGTGACGAGGAGAAGCGACGATCCCGAGGCCGTAGCGCTCGAGGTCGTAGTAGGGGCTCGTCGTGAGCGTGAGCTCGTGCTCGCAGCCGTTGCATGAGCCCGCGTCAACGTGGCGCACCGCCATGCTGCGGCCGCGGTCGGGGCGGGCGAGGCCGATATCGCGCCGGAGCCGGCGCAGGTCGCGGAAGAGGGCCAACATCAGCGATCCACGCAGGCGTAGCAGAGCTCGAAGCTCTTGTTGATCAGCGGGAAATCGGGAAGGAGGTTGCCGGCCGCGACGGCCGCGACAGTCGGCCAGTTCGCGTACGACCCCGTGCGGAGCCGGACGCGCTCGATCCGGTCGCCGTCCCGCTCGACGATGCAGCTCGTCTCGCCGCGGGGGCTCTCGACGCGACCGACCCCGATCGCGCGTTCGGGCTCGTTGTGAAACACGCCGGCAGGTTGGAGCTCGCGATCGAGCAGTCTCTCGAGCAGATCGATGGACTGGCGCAGCTCGACCATGCGCTGCTCCAGGCGTGCACGAACGTCGCCGTCAGAGGCCTCTTGCGAGGCGGGCTCGAACCCCTCATAGGCGAGGCGAGGGGAGTGAGACCGGACGTCGTTCCGGATACCGGCCGCACGGAGAGCGGGGCCGACCGTCCCGAGCCGGCGGGCGTCCTCGTAGGTGAGGACACCGACACCCGGCAGCCGGTCCTGGAACGAGAGGTTGTCGAGCAGGCTCTGCCAGCCGACCTCTGCGTCGCTCCGGAGGCTGCTGACCACGTCGCGAGCCGCGCGGACGGTGGAGCGGTCGAGCACGATGTCGCTGCCTCCGATGCGCACCGACCCGAAGAGGAACCGATGCCCGGTCAGGCGCTCGTTGAGCCTCCGCGCCTGCTCCGTGAGCGCCGCGAAGAAGTTGTTGCCGGCTGCCAGGCCCGTTCCTGCGCAGACCGCTGCGATGTCGTTGAGGTGGTTCCAGGTTCGCTCGAGCTCGAGCAGAACCGTTCTCGAACGAGCGAGCTCCGCGGTCGGCGTCAGCCCCAGCGCCTCTTCGCAGGCGTGTGCGTACGCGACCCCGTTGGCGACCGCGCAGGCCGCGCAGGCGCGAGCGACGTAAGCGAAGCCCTCGTCGAGTGTCCTGCCTTCGGCGGCACGCTCGAGCCCTCGATGCTTGTAGAAGAGCCGCGCGTCGAGCTGGAGGATCAGGTCGCCCACGACGTGAAAGCGGAAGTGGCCGGATTCGATCACGCCGGCGTGAATCGGCCCGACGGCCACCTGATAGGCATCGTGGCCGTGCATGGGAACGGTCCATGCGGACAGGAGAGCTTCGTGATCGACGAGAGAGCGGAGCGGCTCGTGGCCAGGGAATGTCACGCCATAGAGATCGAATGCCTCTCGTTCGTCCCAACCCGCAGGCGCGATGTCGACGAGCGACACCGCTGCTCGGTTCGGCGTCTCGAGCGTCTCGAGTCGGGTTGTTCCCGCCTCGTCGACGAGCAGCGCCCGCACGAGCGAGCCGCCACGCGCTGCATGGAGCCCGGCGAACCGCCAGTTGGCGGCCAGCGCCTCCTCGACGGTATTGCGGTACGCGGCAGCTTCGGTGTGGGGCCCGGCCCTCACGAGATTCCCTTCGTGAAGGCGTCCACGAAGTCGGTCCCGACGAGCAGCGGCGCGCCGATCGTCAGTGCGAGCAGAAGGGTCGCCGACACGGCGGTCAGTGGCCGAAGGCCTCGAAGCCCGGCAACCGTCCCGGCGGTGCGATGGTGGGGTGACCCGACTGTCGTCTCGATCAGCGCATGGATCAAGCCGACGAATCCGAGCCCGAGCAGCAGGGCCGCAACGGCAGCCGCCCAGGTCCAGCCTCCTTCGAAGCCGCCGGCAACGATCAGCACCTCGCTGACGAAGAGCGGCGACGGAGGCATTCCGGCGAGCGTTCCGAGGGAGATCCCCATTGCCGTCCCGAGTGTCGGCTCCGTGCGCCCGATGCCCGTTACCGCGTGGCCGCCCGCCCGGCGCTCGTGTGCGAGAAGCGGTGTCGCGGCGTAGAACCCGAGAGACTTGGCGATCGCATGGCCCGCGATATGGACGGCGACGCCCGTGAGCGCGAGTGGGGTCGCGAACCCGATCCCGAGCGCAATCACACCCATGTGCTCGAGGCTGGAGTACGCGAGCAGCCGCTTCCAGGCCAGGGCGCGCCAGAGGAAGGGCACTGCCACGAGGAGCGATGTGAGGCCGAACGCGATCAGCACCGCCTCGACCGTTCTCATGCCGATTACCGGTGCGAGCGCCTGCTCCGAGCGCCAGGCGACGAGCAGAACGGTCGGCAGTAGCGCCGCGGAGAGCAGCGCGGACACAGGGGCCGGCGCCTCCGAGTGTGCGTCGGGAAGCCAGTTGTGGACGGGGGCCCAGCCGATCTTGGCGGCCAGTCCGGCGAGGAGCAGCACGAAGGCCACGAGAGCCGGCTCGGCCCCAAGGCGGTAGCTCGAAAGCCCCTGCCACGAAAGTGCGCCGAGTCCTCCGGGAACGCCCGCCGCGAGGATCACGACGCCGAGCAGTGCGACGCCAAGACCGAGCGACGTGAGGATGAGGTATTTCCAGCCGGCCTCGAGCGCGCGCGCCTTGCCGCTGAAACCGACGAGGAGGGCCGAAGGTGCAGTCGTCGCCTCGACCAGCAGGAGCGCCGCGCCGAGATTCCCGGCCAGGGGAACGGCGAGAAGAAGCGCCCAGAACACGTAGACGAGGACGAAGTAGACGCGCGGCCGCCGGTCGGCTGCGACGAAGGAGTCGTGCGCGGTGCCGAGATAAGCAGGGGATACGAGGACGCTGGTCAGGCCGATCAGGCCGATGACGCCGATGAACAGCCCACCGGCGCTGTCGACGACGATCCCGTGCCCGCTCGTTTGGTCGCCTGCGAGCCCGACGACGGAAAGCGCCAGCGCTGCCGCTGCCACCGGGACCGCGCGAAGCGAGTGCGGCGCGAGTGACGAATCGTTCCGGCACGAGCGCAATCACGACCGCCGCGAGCACCGGCAACGCGACGACGACCAGAGCGAGCAGGATCTGGTCAGTCACGAAGGCTCCTCAGGGCCGCCGAGTCACCGGTACCGAACTCGACGAAGATCCGGAAATGGAAGAGCGCGGCGACGAGAGCAATCAGCGTCAGGTCGAGCGCCACGCCCAGTTCGATGAGAAGCGACGGTGCTCCCGGTAGCTCGAGCGCAGCGAGGGCGAGCCCGTTCTCCACGAGCACGATCCCGATCACCTGGAACAGCGTGGGTCGCCGCATCGCGACGCTCACGAGCCCGAAGGCGACGAGCGCGAGCACCGCACGCTCGACGTTGCGATCGCTCAGGCCGATCGACGGCACGAGCCACGTCAGCGTCAGAGCCAGCCCGCAGGCGGCGCCGGCCCGCACGAACGGACGCGCTGCGGCGCGGATCGGCCGGGGGTTTCGCGTCCGCAGGGCCAGCCAGAGGAACAAGGCTGCCAGCGCGGCCGCCCTGATGACCAGTGCTGCGGCGACCGCCACGTCGGCGGCTCCGGTCGCCTCGTCGAGTGCGATCGCGACGAGAACGAGCGCCTGCGCCGTGACGAGCGCGACCGCGATCGAGCGACGGCGAGTGACGACGACGAGGAGACCGAGAGCCGACGAGGGCCCAGAGCACTGCCCCACCGGTCATGCGTTGCCGATCAGCCAGGTGACGATTCCGAGCAGCGCGACGACGGCGCCGACGCCGATCAGCCGTGGCGCGACCAGGATCCGAACCTTGGCGACTGTCGACTCGGTCAACGCCAGGCCGGCGCACAGCGCGCCGAGGACGAGCGGAAGCGTCGCAAGCTCCAGCCACGGATTGCTCGGGTGGGGCAGGAACACCTGGGCCGCGAGCACGAGGACGAGCCAGTGGCGTGCAGCGCCGGCCCACTGCAGCAACGCGAGATCGCGCCCCGCGTACTCGAGCAGCGGGCCCTCGTGGATCATCGTCAGCTCGAGGTGGGTGTCGGGATTGTCGACCGGCTGGCGGCCGATCTCGGCGATCGCCACGACCGCGAACGCCGCTGCGGCGAGCCCGAGCCCCGGATTCGACCAGGCCGGGGCTCCGGAAGTCGCGGCGACCATCGCAGTCATGTCCGTCGTCCCCGCGATCAGCGCCGGCACGGTGACGGCCAGGATGAGGCCGACCTCGACGAATACCGAGATCGTGAGGTCGCGGCTCGCTCCCATCAGCGCAAAGCCGTTCGCTACATCCCAGGAGGCGGCGGCGACGGCGAAGCGTGCCAGGGCCAGCATCCCCGCGAGCGCGAGCATGTCGTGGCCGAGCCCCCAGTTCGGCGCGAGCCGGCACACCGGAACGAGCAGGACCGCGCTCACGAGCGTGGCGGCGACGACGGGCGGCGCGAGGCGGTAGACGGCCGTGGTCCCCTCGACATCGACCGCGCTCTTGCGCCACAGCCGGCTGAGCTCGCGGTACGGCTGGAGCGGGCTCGGGCCGCGGCGTCCTTGCAGGCGGGCCTTCCAGTGCTGGACGAGTCCCGGTAGGAGCGGCGCGAGGAGGAGCCCACCGACTATCTGCACGGCGCCCGAGGCCCAGGTGGCGGCGGTCATCCGAGGACTCCGAGCCGCACCACGGCGAGCAGCACGACCACGAGTGCGATCAGATAGGCGGCGTAGGTGCCGATGCTGCCGCTCTGCAACCTTCGTGCGTGCCGGGCTCCGCCGAGCGAGATCTTCGCGATCGGCCGGTAGACGCGCTCGTCGATCAGGTGCGGAACCCGGCCGCTGTACGAGACGCTCTGAACCACGCCACCCTCGGCCAAGACGCTCGTCTCCCGCTCGGGACGGAGAAGCGGCTCGAGCACGAGCCGCAGGGGCTTGGTGAACCCCGCACTCGTCCAGTTGAGCTCCCGGCCGAGTTCCTGTCCGCAGGCCCAGCTCGGTGCGGGTACGGCGCGCCGGCCTCCGCGTAGCAAGAAGAACGACCCGGTCAGGCCCACCAGCGCTATCGCGATCCCGATCGTCGGCAGCGAGCCGGTCCCGGGAAGGTGAAGCCCGGCAGTGGTCGGAGCGTCCGGAGCCCAGGGCGCGAGCCCGGCCAGCACGCCGAAGAGCAGCCCCGGCACGAGCCCGAGGACGGCGCAGGCGAGCGCGAGGAAGACGACCGCACTGCGCATCGGCCACGGAGCCTCACGGGCGGAGGCATCGGCTCTCGCCCTCGGCGGCCCGAGGAGCACGAGTCCCCCGACCTTGACGAAGCAGAAGACGGCGAGCGCCGCGGTTGCGGCGAGCGCGGCAAGCGCGATCGCGCCGGCCGTCCCGGCGCCGACTCCACCGAAGGCCGGGACATGCAGCAGCGCCTGCAAGGTCAGCCACTCCGACGCGAAGCCGTTCAGCGGCGGCAAGCCGGCGATTGCCATCGCACCGACGAGGAACGCACCGCCGGTCCAGGGCATCCGGCGGAGCAACCCGCCGAGCCGGTCGAGCTCGAGTGAGCCGACGGCCCGTTCGAAGGCTCCGGCGCCGAGGAAGAGCAGCGCCTTGAACACGGCGTGGTTCAGCGTGTGGAGCAGCGCGGCGGCAAGCGCGAACGACGCCCACATGTCGGCGCCGCGCGTGTGCAGCACAAGACATGCGCCGATCCCAAGCACGATGATCCCGATGTTCTCGACCGAGTGGAACGCCAGGAGCCGTTTCAGCTCGTGCTGGAAGAGCGCGTAGACGACGCCGCCTACGGCGGAGAGCGCACCGAGTGCGAGAACGAGCACCCCGAACCAGACGGGAAGCACCCCGAGCCAGTCGACGAGAACCCTGACCAGCGCATAGATCCCGGCCTTGATCATCACCCCGCTCATCAGCGCTGACACGGGCGCGGGCGCGATGGGATGCGCGCGAGGTAGCCAGACATGGAACGGCATCACTCCCGCCTTCGTCCCCATCCCGACAAGCGCCGTCAGCGCGATCGCGATCTGGAGGCCCGAACCGGAGCTGATCACGGCCGGGTTGCCGATCGCGCCGGCGCGCGCGAGGAGCAGGATCGCGATCCAGGTTCCCACACCGCCGAGATGCGTCACGGCCAGGTAGACGAAGACGGTATTGCGCGCAACCCGGTCGGCGTTGCGAGCGACCAGGATCACGATCGCCGGCACGAGGGTCATCAGCTCCCAGCCCGTCAGGAAGGTGAGCGGATCGCGGGCACAGAAGACCCCGGCCAGGACGAGGACGAGCAGCGCTGTGAGCACCGCGACCGTCCGCCCGCGCCCGTCTGCCTCGAGATAGTCGCGGGAGAAGACCAGCGCAGCTGCTGCAACCAGGCCGAGAGCGCCCAGGAAAAGCCCGCTCAACCCGTCGACACCGAAACGCGGAGTGAAGTCGCTGGTGAATCCCTGGCCCAGCGTCGACCCCGTTGCGAGCACGAGAAATCCCGCGACGCCCACTGCGGCTGCGCCGCTGGCCTGCACGGTGAGGCCTGCTCGGAAGGTGCGGCGTGGAGCTGCCAGCAATCCGCCGAGCGTGAGTGCGGCCAGTCCGCCGAGGAGAAGCGCTCCGATCACTCGTCGCCGAGCTCGAGCAGCATCGCCTGCTGCTTCGAGAGTTGTCGCCCGACAATGTCGCGGCCCGCTGCGAGCAGATCGAAGACTCGCTCGTCGTCGACGCGGTAGTAGACGCTCGTGCCGTCCCGCCGCGACTCGACGAGGCCGATCCGCCGGAGGGCCGAAAGGTGCTGAGACGTCCCTCCCGAGTCGAGCCCGAGCTCCGCCTGGAGCGCGCCCACGCTCCGCTCCCCATCCCGCAGCAGCTCGAGGATCCGCACTCGCGCGGGGTGCCCGAGGACCCGGAACAACGTTGCCTTGACCTCATGGACACCGCCTGCATCAAGCACGATGTCATACTATCTTATAATATTAGAAGATATTGAGGCAGCGAAGACGTTGAGTCAGCAGAGCCTCGCAAGATCATCGACAATCACGCAGATGAGCACGGAGCTGCTGATCGTCGGGCTCGGCGGATCGCTTGCGCGGGTCTCCCGGAGTCGCGCCGCCCTGCAGGTCGCCCTCGACGGAGCCGCGAACGCCGGCGCCCAAACGGCGTTGCTCGACCTACGTGAGCTTGCGCTGCCGATGTATGACCCGGACAACGAGGAGCCGACGTCGGCGGTCTCGCGGCTGGCGGAGCTATGCGACCGTGCGGACGGGATGCTCTGGAGCAGCCCGATGTATCAGGGGACGATCTCGGGGTCGTTCAAGAACGCGCTTGACTGGCTGCACGTGTTGAGCAACCGCGAGCCGCCGTTCCTTCACGACAAGGTGGTCGGCCTGATCAGCGCGGCCGGCGGCACCCAGGGCCTGCAGGCGATCAACACAATGGAGTTCTCGAGCCGGGCGCTTCGCGCCTGGGCGGTCCCGTACGTGGTCCCGGTTGGCGCCGCCTATCGCGTCTTCGATTCCGACGGGACGATCAAGGACGAGGCGATCGAGCTACAGCTGCGAACGCTCGGTGCCGAGGTCGTGCGCGTCGCGGAGCGATTCTCCGCGGATCCGTCGCTCCATCACATGGCCGAGTGCGAAGAGGCCGCCGCCCGCGTCGCGACCGCCTAGGACGGTCGGACGAGCTTCAGGTCGACGGGGTCCCATCGCCAGGCGTTCTCGGGCGTCAGGTGAGTGCCGCCGATCCAGCGGTCGACGCCGAGGAGCTCGACTCGATCGGCTTCGCCCTCCAGGGTGCGCTCTCCGAATGACGTCAGCTGCAACTGGAGTCGCGAGAAGATCTGGCCGTCGCCGAGCGGAGGCGGCTGAGGAAGCGGCCTGCCGTCATCGCTCTCGATGAGCCTCAGCTCGCCCTGCCCGAGCCGGGAGACAGCGAGGTAGAACCAGGTGTCGCCGAGGAACGGGGCCTCCTCGAGCCGTTGCGCCGCAATGAACGCGGCCGGAGCCGTGCGGGCGCCGCCGGCAATCGCCTGGAGCACGGATCGCTCCGTTCGCGAGAGCCCGTCCGTGGACGCGGGCAGCTCCTCGAGCAGTCTCCGCAGCGCAGCCGCGAGAAAGGGCAGTGGCGTGGCCACGCGCGCCGCCCATTCGGCCAGCGTCGCCGGGTCCGGCTCCCGGAATGCGGCCCAGGCACCCGCCGCCGCTTCGAGCGTCGCGGGTGCCGCCTGCCCGCGCGAGGCCCAGAGCATCTCGAGCTCGCCGGCCGTCAACTCGCCCAGACCCGCGAATGAGGGCTTGCCGGGGAAGGATCCGACGACGATCAGCTCGGGCGCGACCTCCTCGGTGTGCGCGAGGGCGAGCACGTCGAGAAGTTGGAGCTGGTCGTACAGGTCGTGCTCGAACCAGAGCACCACCTGCACGCCGTCGCGCAGCGCCTCGAGTAGCTGCCGGTCTCGGCGCTCGAGTGCCGAGACCAGCGACTGCCGGCGGCCCCAGCCGCAGCGGGCGAGGAAGTCGGCGCGGATCCCAAGCAGTTGCTTCCGCCGCAGGGCCGGCACCGGGCCCTCGTGGAGCGAGTCCTGCCACGACAGCACGGCGCCGCCGAGCGCAGTTTGCCGCAGGGTGTTGCCGGCGCTTTCGCCGTTCGTGACGTGGAGAAGCGTCGGCGGCGCAGAAGGTGTGCGCCGGCGCACGTGGAGTGTCTCGACGCTCACTCCAGCACCTTCTGGGACCTCGCCGACCCTCACGCCTCGACTGTACACCGTCCCTAGATACGGAAATCAACCTCCGCGCCTGGGGTCGTCGGCGCGGCAAGATGTGTCGGGGTGTCGCGAATGATTTCTTCGAGAAGATCGATCGCTGGGCTTGCCGCGGCGCTGGCGGTCGCTCTCGCGCTACTCGCGGCCGCTGTGGGCCGCCCCGACTCGACGCCCATCGGCCCGCTCCCCGCGGGACCCGTCACAACCACGACGACCGGCCCCGGACAGCTCGTCGCGGTTGCGCTGCCGCACGCCGGTCGCGGGTCGGGCCTCGTCTGGCGGATCGCTCGGGGTTACAACTCCGCCGTCGTCCGGGAGCTCTCCGAGGCGGACGTCGGCACGAGCGTCGTGCTCGTGTTCAAGGTCGTCGGGCGCGGGAACACCTCGCTCGTCTTCGCCCTGACGCGCGGGGACGCGTCGTCGAAAGCGGTCAAGTCTGCGACGTACAAGATCCACGCCGCGTAGGGCAGCGCTACGACTGATCGAGCTCGGACGCCTGGATCGGTGGATCGCCGCCGGGCTTGAAGCTCGTCACCTTCGCACGGTGGCTTCCGCCGCTCAGCGACTTCACCTCGATCACATCGCCCGGCTCGGGTAGCCGCTCGTCGGCGGCCTCGAAGTAGCCGTCGAGCTGATACCCGTTCTTTTGAACGAGCCATACCTTGTAGACCCGCTCCTCAGCCACGGTGACCAGCATAGAGCGCGATCAGCTGGGCGCGTCGATACTCGGCCGCCTGAGAGCACGGCTGCGATCGACCAGAAAGGTCACGACCGCAGGGACGAACGCGAACATCACGAACCGCCTCGCCGAGCGGTTCGGAATGAACCTGGCAAGAACGAGACCGACGAGAAAGACGCCGAGGCGCCTGACGAGCGTGTTACGCAACTAGACCCGCCTCACGAAATACACGATCAGGAGGACTAGCAGGATGATTACGAGTATCCCGATCAATCCATATCCGGTTCCTGCCATTGCGATCACTTCCACCAGCCTCCTCTGAGTCGCGTAACCCATCAGTGCCCCCTAGGTGATGGCTCGAAACACGGCGGGTTGCCGAGCCAACGGGGGACAGAATGTGTCGATCGGCGTCGATCGGGGTAAGCGAACCGGAAGGCATGAAAGAACTTCGAGCGTTTGCCGCTGGTACCAGCCGGGTGATTGGTACCTGGCTGGTACGGCTCGAGGACAAGCCGTTCGCGGTGGTCGTCGGGGCGGGCGCGTCAACGATCATCGTGTCTCTCGCTCTTGCCTCTTCAGCGGGGTGGAATCGTGTCGGGCATGTGGTCTACCGAGCGCATGCCTGGACCTGGTTGACCGTGTGCCTGCTCGCCGAGGTGGTCGCCTACCTCGGCTACATCCTCTCGATCCGCGACATCGCGCGGGTCGACGAGGGCCCGGAGATGGACATCAGCGTGTCGGCCAAGACCGTGGTCGCCGGGTTCGGCGTCTTTGCGGCGACCCGTGGGTCGGGTGGGTTCGCGGTCGACTACTGGGCCCTCCGCCGGCAGGGCGCCGGACGCCGGGACGCCCTGGGGCGTGTGCTCGCGCTCGGGTTCCTCGAATACGCGACGCTCAGCATCGTCGCTCTCGTCGCCTCGGTCGCGCTCTACATCCGTGTCGACGGGCACGCCGGCGATTCCGCCACTCTCCCGTCTCTGCTCGTCATCCCGGCCTTTGCCTTCGCTCTCTGGGCGACATCTCGCAAACGCGTCGATCGTCTCAGCAAGCGCCGCCCGAGCCACGGCCGACTCCGGCGAACGTTCGCTGACTCCGTTGCCGGAGCGCGCAAGGCGCGCATCCTCATCTTCAGCCCGCGCGAGCATGGGCTCGGTGTGCTCGGGATGACGATCTACTGGACCGGAGACATAGCCTGCCTCTGGGCAGCACTCCAACTGGTCGGCGGCCGTCAGCTCACGATCTCGGCGCTGATCCTCGCCTACGCGGGCGGGTACGTCCTGAGCCGGCGCTCACTGCCTGCCGGGGGAGCGGGTGTCGTCGAGGTCGCGCTCACGCTCGCGCTGGTCGGGATGGGCGCGCCGCTCGCGCCCGCGGTGATCGCGGTGCTGATCTACCGCCTGTTCAACTTCTGGCTCCCGATCCTGCCGGCGCTAGTCCTGATCCCGACGGTCCGCGACCTCCGCCAGCGGTTCCAGCGGGCCGAGCAGGCCTCGTGACCGCCACCCGTCGCGGATTAGCGTCAGGCGAGTGCCGCGAGCACCGCGACCCCGATGTCGACCTCCCGTCCGGGCACGTCGCCGTTCACTCCCAGCCGCCCGACCGCTCGCTCCCGGATCGCGAGCTCGTCGCCCTGGAAGCGGATCCCGAGTGTGCTCGCCAGGTAGTCGCACGCCTCCAGCAGGCGGCGGCCCTGGGGCTCGTCCCCTTGCGCCGCAGCGATGTCCGCGAGGCCGAGCAGGCAGTGGGCGACGAGCTCCCGGTAGCCGAGCTGATCGGCGATCCGGAGGGCATCCTGGAGGAGGCGCCGGCCACGGTCGACCTCACCGAGCTCGAACGTCGCGCGTCCGAGGTTGAAGAGGATCGAGCACTCGGTGATCCAGTTGTTCGCCTGCTGCGCGAGCGTTAGCGCCTCTTCGAGGAAGGCGACCGCGTCCCCGTAGCGATGCCGGCTCGCAGCGGCGACGCCCAGGTTCCCGAGCGCGATCGCGAGGCGCATCTCGTCACCCAGCTTGCGCAGCTCATCCGCGCTCTCCTGCCACAGCTCGGCGGCGCGCTCGAGATCGCCCTCCGCGTGCGCGATCCCGGCCAGATGGCCAAGCGTGCGCGCCGAGGCGGCCACGTCGCCCGATCGCTCGAACTCGTCCCGCGCCTCCTCCCACCAGCGGCGTGCGAGCTCGAATTCGCCCATCCGGTAGACGAGGATCCCGCCTGCAGACAGCGCACCCGCGCGATTCGGGTCGGACTCCGCTCCAGGCGCGGTCAGCGCGGTCACGTACCAGGAGCGCCCTTCGGCGAGGTGCCCTCGCACCATCCAGAACAGCCTGAGCGCAGTCACGAGCCGGAGGAGAGTGCCGTCGTCGCCCGCCTCCTGCGCCCACCTCAGCGCAGCGCGATAGTTGTCGTGATCCTGCTCGAGCTCCGCGAGGAACTCGGCCTCACGCGCGCCCGAGCCCGCGATGATCTCGCGCATCCGCTCGGCGGTCTCGAGAAAGTGGGCCGCATGGCGCTTCCGAAGCGGGGCGCGCTCCTCGGCGGAGAGATGCTCCGCGGCGTAGTCCCGGATCGTGGCCAGCATCCGGAACCGCGGCTCGCCGCCGGGCCCCTGCTCGCGGCGAAGGAGGCTGTGGTCGAGCAGCGCCGACAACGAGTCGAGGTCGGGCGCGCAGACCGTTTCGACAGCTTCCAGGGAGCAGCCGCCGGGGAAGACGGAGAGCCGCCCGAAGAGCGTCTGCTGCGCCGGCGTGAGGAGCTCGTAGCTCCAGTCGATCGTCGCCCGGAGCGTCTGGTGCCGGACGGGTAGGTCGCGGGCTCCGCCGGTCAGCAGCTCGAGCGGCCGGGCGATCCTGGAGACGATCTGCTCGGGCGTCAACACCCGCGTGCGTGCGGCCGCGAGCTCGAGCGCCAGTGGGATCCCGTCGAGCAGGCGGCAGATCTCGGCGACGGACGGTGCGTTCGTCTCCGTCAGCTCCGAAGACCGGTCGACGGCGCGGGCGCGCGCGAGGAAGACGGCGGCGGAGTCGTTCTGCTCGAGCTCGTCGAACCGGATCCCCTCTCGCGGAATCTCGAGCGGCGGCACAGCGAAGACGTGCTCGCCCTGGAGCCGGAGCGGCGTCCTGCTCGTCACGAGGATGCGGAGACGGGGTGCGCCGGCAAGCAGCTCGGCGACGGCGGGAGCGGCGTCCTGAACGTGCTCGAAGTTGTCGAGCACCAGGAAGAGGTCGCTGCCGGCGAGACGCGTCGCGATCGCGCCTCCGACCGTGTCGCCCTCGTCGGCGACGCCCAGCGTAGATGCAAGCGCCGAGGGGACGAGGGTCGCGTCCGCGAGGCTCGCGAGATCGACGAACGCGGCACCGTCGGCGCTCGCCACCCCGAGCTCCTGAGCCGTGGCGATTCCGAGCCGCGTCTTGCCGACACCGCCCGGCCCTACGAGGGTCACGAGCCGCGCGCCCGACTCGAAGAGTGCGGAGATCGCGGCGATCTCGGGCCTGCGACCGACGAGAGGCGTGGCGGGACGCGGCATGCTCGGTGCTTCGCCGGGAGATCGCTCGAGCTCAAGCGACGGGTCGTGACGGAGGATCGCCCGCTCGAGCTCGCGCAGCCGTGGGCTGGGCTCGATGCCGAGCTCCTCGCCCAGCTTCGCGTGGGCCTTTCTGTAGGCATCGAGCGCGTCCGCCTGGCGCCCGGCGCGGTAGAGGGCGAGCATCAACTGGCTCCAGGCAAGCTCTCGGTAGGGATGCTGGGCCACGAACGTCGAAAGCTCCGGGACGAGCTCGACGTGGTCGCCGAGGGCCAGCCGTGCCTCGTTGCGCAGCTCCTCGGCAACCAGCCGTAGCTCGCCGAGCCGATCCCGCTCGACTGCGACGAACCGAACGAACGGGAGACCCGCCAGGGCCTCTCCCTGCCAGAGCTCGAGTGCTGCGTCGAGCGCGCCTTTCGCACGCGGCGCATCGCCCGCAGCCAGGGCGGCCCGGCCTTCGGCGAGGCGCTGCTCGAAGACGAGCGCGTCGATCTCGCCCGTTTCCGCGCGCAGCAGATATCCGGTGCCGCGGGTGGCGATCCGGTCTCGACCGAGGACGCGGCGCAAGTTGTGGATGTAGACCTGAATCGCTGCCTCCGCGCGGCTCGGCGGGTCGTCGTCCCAGAGGCGGTCGATCGCCGCCTCGCGTGAGACCACCCCGTTGGCGCTCAGGAGCAAGACCGCCAGCAGGAGGCGCTGCTTCGGAGCTCCCGTCTCGATGGTCTCGCCTTGCTGATGCGCGTCCAGCGGCCCGAGCACGCGGAACGCCGGGCCTGAGTCCTGGTGTGCCATGCCGGTGCTTCACAGGATACGGAGCGCGGGTTGAGGTCGGCGCCTTAAGTGCCTCTTAAGCGGCGCTCCTGATCCTCCGGTGACGGTCGAGCCACTGGGCGACCCCAACCGAGAAGGAGAACACCGATGAGAGCAAGGTTCACGTTCGGCGCGCTCGGCCTTTCGGCTGCCGCGCTGATCGCGCTCGGGGCCGCTACGGCCTCGGGCGCCGCGACGACCGGCAAGACGGTCACGTTCCACCTCACCGAGAAGGACGCCGGCTTCAACTTCATCGACAACCCACCCAGGCAGGGGCCGAACGCCGCGCCGCTGATCGGCGACGAGATCGCCTTCAGCTCCGAGCTACTGACGAAGACCGGTGCCCACGCGGGCTGGCTCGAGGCGACCTGCATGGTCGCGCGCGGGGGCACTCGCGGCGAAGGGCCTTGCTACGGCGCTTTCCGGCTCGCCGGCGGCACCCTGATGGCCATGGCCGTGACCTCGTTCTATGGGAATGCTCCGAACCGGATCGTAGTGGTGGGGGGCACGGGCGTCTACCAGGGCGCTACCGGCGAGATCGTCTCGGTGTCGAAGACCGAGAGCACGAACGCCGACACAGTCACGTTGCACTGGTCGTAGCGCGAGTGGGGCCGGGCAGCAGGCACGCAGCCCGGCCCCGCGACGCCCCCTCCTGTCGGCCGTGTTAATCGAACCTAAATAGGCGCACGCCGGCAATCCGGAATATCCCTTCCCGAGTACGAGTTATTGAGTACACAAGAAGAAACCGCAAGGGGGATGGGATGGCGAACAGCCTGAAGATCAAGGTGAACGGCCTCACGCACGGTGTGAGTGCAAGCCTCGATACACCTCTCCTGTACGTCCTGCACAACGAGCTTCACCTTCACGGCCCGCGCTTCGGCTGCGGTCTTGCGCAGTGTGGCGCGTGCTCGGTGCTGCTGGATGGCAAGGAGATCCGCTCGTGCGTCACGCCTGTGGCTGCAGTGAGCGGGAAGAGCATCACGACGCTCGAGGGCCTTCCGGCCCTGTGGGCGTCTCAGCGTGGAACGGCGGCGGCGGCCCCGGCATTGCATCCACTCCAGCAGGCGTGGATCGACGTGCAGGTGCCGCATTGCGGCTATTGCCAGAATGGAATGATGATCCAGGCCGCCGATTTGCTGGCGACCACGAAGAGCCCGTACCGAGGATCAGATCCGCACAGCGATGAACGGCCACCTGTGCCGCTGTGGGACGTATCCGCGGATCCTGACCGCGATCCAGAAGGCCGCGGCAGTGATGGCAAAGGCGGGCGCGTGATGCCCGCCACGAGAGATTCGAAGGAGATGGTGAAGATGTCTGCCGGTGCACGTGTTCTGAGCGACCGCGAGCTCTCGCGCAAGTCCTTCCTGCGCGGAGGCGGCTCGCTCGTGATCGGGCTCAGCGTCGGAGGGCTTGCAGCCCAGGCGGCCGGTGCCGCGAACGATCCGACCGCAATCGCCGCGTCACACACGGGCGCGCTTGCCGGACCGCCCGACGCGACCCAGGTCGACTCGTGGCTGCAGGTGAACTCCGACAACACCGTGACGCTGTTCGCGGGCTGGACGGAGCTCGGCCAGGGCACGCCGACCGCTGTTCGCATGATCGCGGCTGAGGAGCTCGGGCTCTCGATGGAGCAGGTGCACGCAGGTGCAGGTCGACACGAACGTGTCGCTGTCGGCGTTCACGGTCGGGAGCACCTCGACCTCGACCGCGATGGGAGCGACGAGCATGCGCGGGGCTGCCGCCGCTGCGCGGGCGTTGCTCGCTGAACATGGCCTCGGCGCAGCTCGGTGTGCCGGCGGCGAGCCTGTCGGTCTCGAACGGCGTCGTCTCCGGCGGCGGCAAGACGGTCAAGTACTCCGACCTCGCGGCAGGAAAGCTCTTCAACAGCACGATCGCCGCCGCAAAGGCGTCGCTCACGCCTGCGAGCAGCTACAGGCTGATCGGGACGAGGGTTCCGCGGATCGACATCCCGAACATCGTCACCGGCCGGACGACCTACATCCAGAACGTCCGCGTCCCCGGGATGCTCCACGGCCGTGTCGTTCGCCCGCGCGGGCAGGCGGCTCTGGGCCAGGGAGCGACCGTGCTCGGCATCGACAAGAGCTCGGTAGCCCACATCCCGGGCGTGCAGGTCGTGCAGAAGGGTAACTTCGTCGGCGTCGTCGCCCCGCACGAGTGGGACGCGATCCAGGCGGCGGCGCAGCTGAAGGTGACGTGGGACAACACGCCGAAGCTGCCGGGCAGCGGCAACCTGAACGGCGCCCTGCGTAACCCGGCGAACCTCCAGAGCGCCTCGGTCCCGGTGAACACCGGCGACGTCGGAGCGGCGTTCGCGGGGGCGGCGAAGACGGTCACCGCGAGCTACTTCACCGCGTACCAGATGCACGGCGCGCTCGGCCCGAACTGCTCGGTCGCCGAGGTCACGCCGAACGGCACGACGCTCTTCTGTGCCTCGCAGGGCCCGTACCTCCAGACCCGTCCTGCGGTCGCGGCAGCACTTGGCGTGCCGGCGACCACGGTTCGCGTCGAGGTCTTCCCCGGCTCGGGCACCTACGGCCACAGCACCTACGACGACGTCAGCATCTCCGCGGCGCTCATGTCGCAGATGGTCGGCAAGCCGGTCCGGGTGCAGTTCATGCGCTGGGACGAGCACGGCTGGGATCAGTTCGGCCCGGCCCAGGCGACCGACGTCCGTGCCGGGATCGACGCGGCCGGGAACATCGTCGCCTACGACTACACGGCCTACAACCACGGCTGGACGCAGGTGGTCGAGTCGGCTGCCGAGCTCGCGGGAACGCCGCTTCCGGCAGCTCCCGGCGGCCAGGTCGACACGACCGCGTCCGGGTCGTTCTACAAGAACGTCAACCGGCGCGTGACGAGCAAGGTCGTCAACGGCTACGCGGGATTCCTGAAGGGGATCTGGCTGCGGGCGCCCGGCGCTCCGCAGGCGACGTTCGCCTCGGAGCAGACGATCGACGCGCTCGCGCACGCCGCGAACATGGACCCGATCGCCTTCCGCCTCCAGAACATCGACGCCACTCAGACGAGCGGCGTCGGCCGCTGGGCGGCAGTGATCGAGGCGGTAGCGAAGGCCGCGAACTGGAAGCCGGCGGTAGCGGCCTCGAACCTGAAGTCGGGCAACGTCGTCACCGGTCGCGGCGTCGCGCTCGGGGGCTTCGCGAGCTCATTCCCGGGGGTCATCGCCGACATCACCGTCAACAAGAAGAGCGGCGTGATCACGGTCGATCACCTCTACGCGGCACAGGACGCCGGCACGACGGTCAACCCGGCCTCGGTCGAGAACCAGATGGTCGGCTGCCTCGTCCACGGCACGAGCCGCGCGTTGCTCGAGGAGGTCGTGTTCACGAAGGCGCGCCAGACGAGCCTCGACTGGGTCTCGTACCCGACGCTCCGCTTCAAGGACTCGCCCAAGGTGACGACGGTCGTCGTGCAGCGGCTCGACCTGCCGTCGTCCGGCTCGGGCGAGCCCACGACCGCGGCAGTCCCGGCCGCGATCGCGAACGCGTTCTTCGACGCGACAGGCGTGCGGCTCTACCGGATGCCGATGACGCCTGCGTACGTGCGGGCTGCTCTCAAGGTGTAGATCTCGAGAGGCGCAGGCCGCCGCGAACGATCGCGGCGGCCTGTGCTATCTTTATCTAGTCAACTAGATAAAGAGGCTTATCGTGATCGAGTTCCATCTGGATGCCCGCTCCGGCGTTCCGACCTATCTCCAGATCGTGCAGCAGGTTCAGCAGGCCGTGCGCCTCGGGATCCTGCAGCCCGGCGACCAGCTTCCAACCGTGAAGGACGTAGTCGGCAGCCTCGCGATCAATCCGAACACGGTGTTGAAGGCGTATCGTGAGCTCGACCTCGCGGGGCTCGTGGAAGGGCGCCGCGGTCAGGGAACCTTCGTCTCGACCGACCTGCCGCCGATTCCACCGGACGGCGTCAAGGCCCTGCGCTCGTCGCTCCTTCGCTGGATCCAGCAGGCTCGCGCCGCCGGGCTCGACGAGGAGAGCATGACGGCGCTCTTCGCCGACACCGTCCGTCCGCCGGCCTCGTGGAGGGCGGCATGAGCCGGGTCTGCGCTCTCTCCGCCGAGGGCCTCGGGAAGCGCTACGGGTCGAGTTGGGCGCTGCAGGACTGCACGCTCGAGATCCCGCCGGGCAGCGTCACGGCGCTGGTCGGCCCGAACGGAGCGGGAAAGACGACGCTCCTCCAGCTCGCGGTCGGACTGATCGATCCGAGCGCCGGCGAGGTGCGGGTGTTCGGCTGTTCGCCGCGCGAGGAGGCCCGGTCTGTCCTGCCGCGGGTCGGCTTCGTCGCTCAGGATCACCCGCTGTACAAGGGCTTCACCGTCGGCGAGACGCTGAAGCTCGGGTGCAAGCTCAATCCGAGCTGGGACGAGGAGACCGCGGTCCGGCGCATCGAGCTGCTCGGCCTTCCATCCGGCAAGAAGGTCGGGAAGCTCTCCGGCGGGCAGCAGGCACAGGTGGCGCTCACGCTCGCCCTCGCAAAGCGGCCGGAGCTCCTGTTGCTCGACGAGCCCGTCGCCTCGCTCGACCCGCTGGCGCGGCGGGAGTTCCTGCAATCGGTGATGGAGGTCGTCGCCGACACAGGCATGGCCGTGATCCTCTCCTCGCACATCGTTGCCGACCTCGAACGGGTCTGCGATCACCTCGTGATTCTCTCGCAGTCGCGGGTCCAGCTTTCCGGCTCGATCGACGACGTCGTCGCCTCACACAGGCTGCTCACCGGGCCGCGCACCGATTCGGTGGCCGTTGCACGCGTGCACGACGTGATCCGCGAGAGCCACACCGAGCGGCAGTCGAGCCTGCTCGTGTGCGCCCGCGGCCACGTGTACGACTCGAGCTGGGAGCAGAACGAGGTCGACCTCGAGGAGATCGTGCTCGCCTATCTCGGCCAACGAACCGCTCGTGCCTCCGAGGTGCGTTCGGTCAAAGAGGCGGTGAGGTCGTGATCTGGGTCAGCTGGCGCCTCCAGCGCACGGAGACGGTCATCACTGCGGCGATCATCGCGCTGCTCGCCGCTCTGCTCGTCCCGACCGGGATCATGATGGCGAACGCCTACGATCGCGACGGAATCTCCGCCTGCATCCGCGCCAACGGCTCGGACGCGTGCGGCGGAGTGATCCGGTCGTTCACCTCCCGGTTCGAGACCGTCTCGAACTTCACCTCCTGGTTCACGCTCGTGCCGGGACTGATCGGGGTACTGCTCGCCGCGTCGTTCGTGCTCGAGCTGGAGAGCGGGACCTACCGGCTCGCCTGGACGCAAAGCATCACCAGGCGGCGGTGGATCACGACCAAGCTCGGCACGGCGATCGCCGCAGCGCTGGTCGCGGCGCTGGCGATGACGCTGCTCATCACCTGGTGGCGCGCGCCGTTCGTCCGCCTCGAGGGGCGGATGGACAACGGCGCATTCGACTTCGAGGGCACCGTGGCCGCCGGGTACGCCCTGTTCGCGCTGGGGCTCGCCCTCGCCGTCGGCGCCGTCTGGCGCCGTACCGTTCCAGCGCTCGTCGTCGCGTTCGTCGGCTATGTCGCCGCCCGGATCTTCGTCGACACCTGGCTCCGCCAGCATTTCGTGGCCCCGATCTCCGCGACGTGGCGAGAGCTCGCCGGTAAGGACGGTGGCCTTTCGAGCTCGCCGCCCGCGGGGCTCGACCACGCGTGGGTCCTGAGCCAGTATCCGAGCGATCGCCTCGGCCACCACCTCGATGTCAAGCTCGGGCCGTGTCTCCACGCCGTGGGCGCTCAGTCCGGGAAGGTCAGCTGCCTCGTCCAGCGTGGCGCGGGCTACAGCCACGTCGTCTACGAGCCCGCGAGCCGCTTCTGGCTCTTCCAGGGAATCGAGACGTCGTTGTTCGGAGGGACCGCGATCGTCCTGATCGGCTTCGCCGCCTGGTGGACGCACAGCCGGCGATGATGCCGGGTAAGTAGCGTGGGAGACGCCATGCCTCTGAAGGCAATCCGGATCTCAGCCGCATCTGTCGTGTTGCTCGGGCTCGCCGCCCTTGCGCCTCTGGCGTCGGGCGCCGGCGGGTCGAAGACGCGAACCGTCGCGACGTCTCAGACTCTCGATTTCCGGGTCGTGGTCGTGGCGACGAAGGTCTCCGGAGGGCAGGCGCCGTCGGCGAGTGCCTCCGTCGAGGTCTTCCGCCGCAACGGTGGGAACTGGCGGCGGCTCCTCTCCGCTCGAATGCCGGGCGGCTACTTCTGGAAGGTGCTCACCGGCTCGGGCTCGGTCTGCCGGCTCGAGATCTCGACGTCCTCGGGCCGTAGCCCGGGAGGTCAGGTCACGCTCTCGCTGCTCGAGAGCCCATCGCTCGGGTGCGGCCCGCCGAGGACGCTGCTGCTGCCGACGTGAACGGCATTCAGCCCGAGCTTTGGGTCGCGCGTGCGGGCGAGGCCGTCGAGTTCTACGAGGCGGCGTTCGGCGCGGACGTCCAGCACATCGTCGGGGACGGGGACGAGATCGTCGCGCAACTCGCGGTGGGTGACGCGGTGTTCTGGGTCGTGTCGGCGGACACGAGCATGAAGCGCTTCAGCCCGCTGGAGATCGGCGGCACGACCAGCCGCACCTTGCTCGTGGTCGACGATCCGGACGCCGTCGTTGCCCAGGCGGTTCGCGCCGGCGCGACGTTGACCGCGGAGCCCGACGACGAGCATGGCTGGCGCGTAGGCCGGATCGTCGATCCGTTCGGCCACGAGTGGGAGATCGGGAAGCCGCTCGGGGCCTGGCCGCCGCGCTAGGCGCGGAACTCGGCGCGGCCGTCTTTGAGAACCGTGCGGCCCTCGCCGTCGACTGCCTCGAAGCCGAACTCGCCGTCCGCCAGCTCCCAGATCCGTGCGGTAACCGCGCCGTCCGGGAAGACGGGAGCCGAGAACCTCGCCGCCAGGCGCGACACCTTCGCCGGGTCGGAGCCCGCCGCCTCGCAAATCGCGTGCGACATGAGCGCGAGCGTGCAGAACCCGTGCAGGATCCGACCCGGAAGGCCGACGGCCCGGGCTGCCTCGTCGTCGAGATGGATCTCGAAGCGGTCGCCCGATGCTTCTGCGTAGCGGTCGGGCTGGTCGGCGGCGACCGGCTGGGTGATCTCGGCCAGCGGTGTCGACTCGGCGATCTCGGGGGGAAGGCGGTGGTCGGCCGGCTGGTCGCCCCGGCTCTCCGGAGTGTCGATCCCGCGGAAGAACTCGGTCACCCATTGCTCGTTGACGAGCTCGCCATCGACGGTGTGCGTCTCGGTGTGGATCACGAGTGCCGTGCCGCTGCCGCGCTGGAGCAGAGCGATCGGGGTGGCGGTCGAGACGAGCGTCATGCCTGCCTCGATCGGCCGGTGCAGGACCATGTCCTGGCTGAAGTGGACAACGCGCTTACGGGCCTCGTCGGTCGCGATCGACCGCGACGCGGGCGCGATCGCCTCCCATACGGGGACGATCGCGAAGACCGGCGTTGCGATGCGGCCTTCCTGTGCCGCAGGCGAGGGATCGTCGGTGGCTGCGGCGTAGGCGCGGATCGCGTCCGCGGTCACCTCGTAGCGAACCTCGGCACCGGCCACGCCGAGACCGGCGAGGCTGAGCTGCTCGACCTGAGTGCTCATGACGTCATCCCCGTCATCTGGCCGCCGCTCGCGGTGATGACCTGGCCCTGGACGAAGTTCGACCAGGGCGAGCAGAGGAAGAAGATCGGCCCTGCGGCCTCCTCGGGAGTCGCGGCCCGCCCGAGCGGGATGATCTGCGGCGCGAACGCGCGCATCTTCTCGGGGATCCCGAGCGGGATCTCGACGTCTCCGGACTTGAACGTCTCGGCATCCTCACCCGCTGCCGCAGTCAGACGCGTCTCGACGAACCCGAACGCGACGGCATTTACGTTCACCTTGGACGGGCCCCACTCGCGGGCGAGGGTCTTCGTCAGCCCGACCAGGCCCGCCTTGGCCGACGAGTAGTTCGCCTGGCCGACGTTGCCCTGGGTGCCCGAGATCGACGTGACGTTGACGACCTTGCGGAAGACCTCGCGTCCCTCGGCCGCCTCCTGCTTGGCCGGGTCGCGGAAGTACGGCGCCGCCGCCTTGAGGATGCGGAACGGGACGACCGTGTGGATCTCGAGCATCGCCCGGAACTGGTCATCGCTCATGCGGTGCGCGATCCCGTCCCAGGTGTACCCGGCGTTGTTGACCACGATGTCGAGCTGACCGAACGCGTCGACCGTGGCCTGGACGAGCGCCTCGCACACGCCCTCCTTCGTCAGGTCACCGCCGAACACAGCCGTCGTGCCGCCGAGCTCGGCCGCGGTCTCGGCGGCCAGATCCTGGTCGAGGTCGGCGATCATCACGCTCGCGCCCTGCTCGATCAGCAGTGCGGCGGCAGCTCGCCCGATGCCGCGCGCGGATCCGGTGATGAGCGCAGCCTTGCCGTCGAGCACCTTCGTCATAGGGCGTCAGGCTACCTGATAATCAAGCTTCGGGCAGCCCGGCGTGCAAGGCGCGCACGGATGCCACGAGGCCGTGGTACAGCGCGTCGCGCTCGTCCTGGTCGAGCTCGCGGAGCATGTCCTCCTCCATCGTCCCGACTGCCTCGTCGCAGGCCTCGAGCACCTTGAGCCCGGTTGCGGTGAGGGTGGCGGGGAAGACTCTCCGGTGGTTCGGATGCTGGTCGCGCTTGATCAACCCCTTCTTCTCGAGCGCCTCGATCACCTCGCTCATCGACTGCGGTGTCATGTAGGAACGGCGTGCCAGCTGCGCGTTCGAGAGCCCGCCGCGGCGGCCGAGCACGCTCAGCGTCGTGTACTGAAGGGTGGTCAGACCGTAGGGGCTGACGCGTTCGTTGATCGCCGTACGGACAGCGCGCTCGAGCCGGGCGATCACATAGCTGATGCGCGCTTCGCCGACCTCCTCGCGCTCCCCGGCGAAAGCCGGCTCGCTCATCACGGGGATCGTCTCATATGTATCGGAGGGTTTGTTTGACACGACAACCTCCGCATAGTGTCAGATAACCTGCGATTGTTCGCCGGAGCCGTGAACGTGAACCTCGCAGGCATCCTCAGCGAGCCCGGTAACCCGGATGCTCCGGCCCTGATCCACGAGGGGACGAACGTCTCCTACGCGGAGCTCGGCGCGCGTGTCGAGACCACGGCGGCGATCCTCGCCGGCCACGGCGTCGGGCCGGGCGACCGCCTGGCGATCGTGCTGCCGAACGCGCCTTCTTTCGTCGAGGTGTACTTCGGCGCTCTCCGGCTCGGAGCGATCGTCGTCCCGGTGAACGTCCTACTCCGCCCCACCGAGATCGAGGAGCGGCTCGACGCAGTCTCCGCGACTGCGGTCGTCTTCGACGCCGACCGTGCGGCGCTGGTCGCGGCGACGGCCGAGCGGCTCGGCGTCACGCAGATCGCATTCGACGCCGATGCGCGGGCCGAGGGAGACGCGCCGCTCGTCGCGCGGGACGCCGACGACCCGGCCGTGATCCTCTTCACCTCGGGGACATCGGGCGTCTCCAAGGGAGCCGTCCTGACGCACGGCAGCATCGGCGCCGCCGCCCGGAACGCCGCGGAGGCACTGGCCTTCGGGCCCAAGGACGTCGTGCTCGGCGCTGCGCCTTTCTCTCACGTCCTCGGACAGTCGACCGGGCTGATCGCGACTCTCGCGACCGGCGGCGCGGTGGCGGTCGTGTCGCGCTTCGAGCCGGTCGAGACCCTCGGCCTGATGGTTGCGACGGGGACGACCGTGTTGCTCGGCGTCCCGACGATGTGCATCGCGCTCTGCGACGCGGCCCGCACGGCTCCGGCGCTGCCGCCCTTGCGGCTCGCCCACGTCGGCGGCGCTCCGGTTCCGGTCGAGGTAACGCGGGAGTTCGAAGAGACCTTCGGGGCAGACGTCTACGAGGGCTACGGGCTGACGGAGATCTCCGGCATCGCGACCACCTACCGGACGGGCGAGCCGCGCAAGCCGGGCTCGGTCGGCCGGCCGCTCGGCGACACGGAGCTGCAGGTCGTCTCGTTCGACGGCGCCCTCGTTCCGCCGGGCGAGGTCGGCGAGATCCGGTTCCGCGGCTCGAGCGTGATTCCGGGGTACTGGGGCGGCGCGCGAGGTCTCATCCGACGGCTGGCTTGCGACCGGCGACCTCGGGCGGGTGGACGACGAGGGCTACCTCTTCATCGTCGATCGGCTGAAGGACATGATCATCCGCAACGGCTACAACGTGTACCCGCGCGAGGTCGAGGAGGTGCTCTACGAGCATCCCGCCGTGCTCGAGGCCGCGGTGATCGGGATCCCGGACCCTCGGCTCGGGGACGAGGTCGTCGCCCTCGTCAAGCCCCGGCCCGGAGCGGTCTGCGATCCGGCGGAGATCCAGCAATGGGTGCGCGCGCGAGTCGCCGCGTACAAGTACCCGCGCCACATCGTGGTTGTCGACTCGCTGCCGACGGGGCCCACCGGGAAGATCCTGAAGCGCGAGATCGACCGCGAGCAGCTCGCCCGCGACCTGGCCGGCTAGTACTGCATGCCGTCGAGGTCGGGCGGGCCGAGCCTCGGCCCGTACGGCGCCGCGTCGAGCCAGCGGGCGACCAGGGGGTCGGTGGCCGCGGCAGCCACGGCCTCCTCGCGCTCGCGCCTCGCCTGCTCGGACGCGGGAGCGAGGTGGGCGAGCGCCGAGCTCGACGCCGCGCGGTTGCGGTCGGCCGCCGCGCGCCGGGTGGTCGCGAAATGCTCGATCGCGGCATAGGCATCTCCCACGGATTCCGCGTTGCTTGCCTCACGGATCGCTCGGGCGGCGACGATGGCGTCGGGGATGCCCGAGTTCAGGCCGCGAGCCCCGAACGGGGCGAAGAGGTGGGCGGCCTCGCCGACCAGCAGCACCCGGCGGGCGGGGTCGATGAAGTCGCGTGCGAGCACCTGCAGGAAGACGTAGGTCGAGACCCAGGTCACGCGGTCTGCGTACCTGGCGTCGATCACGAGCGGCAGCCAGCTCTTCACGCCGTCGGCGCCCCCGAAGGCCTCCGGGTCGTCGTCCGGGCGGCACTGGAGATCGACCCGCCAGTGGCCGGCGAACGGGACGAAGAGAACGTTCCGTCCGTCCACGGCCGGGTGCTCGTAGTGGAAGATCCGCTCGACCGGAAGCGGGTCGTCGGGATCCTCGGCCGTGTCGACGATCACGAACGCGTTCTCGGTGCGCGGGCCCTCGAGCGGGATCTCGAGCGAGCCGCGGACATTCGAGCGCGCACCGTCTGCGCCGATCACGTAGTCCGCCTCGAGTCGCTCGCCGGCCTCGGTGACGACCGTGACGCCGTCGGCGCGCGGCTCGACGCCCGCGACGGGAGCCTCCCACACGAACTCGACGCCGGCCTCGCGCGCCGCGGCAAGGAGCACCTGCTCGGTGACGACCTGCGGCAGGCTCGTCGCTGCCGGAAGCACGTCGGCGGGAGGCGGGGGATAGGTCTTCGCGTAGAGCTCGGTGCCGCGGTAGAGCGTTCGCTTCGTGAGCCAGATCAGCCCATGCGAGGCCAGCGTGTGGCCGAGACCGGGCCGGATGTCCTCGAGGAGCTGCAGCGAGGCGCCGTGGATGAAGATCGCGCGGCTCCCGGGCCGGATCCGGTCGGCGGTGCCCGCTTCGACGACGGTGACCGGGATTCCCTCGGCTCGAAGAGCCAGAGCCGCGGTCAGCCCGACCGGGCCCGCGCCGACGACGATCGTGCGCTCGCTCATCGGGGCACGACCAGTGCATCGAGAGCGACGAGCCCGTTGCGCGTTACGCGGAGCGGGTTGACCTCTATCTCTGCGATGTCCTCGCGTCCGGCGATCAGGTTGCCGAACGCGAAGATGGCGGCCGTCAGCTCGGCCTCGTCGACGGCCGCGGCGCCGCGGGCTCCGCGGTAGGCGGCTGCGCCTGCGAGCTCATCCAGCATCGCGGCGGCGTCAGCGGCACTGACGGGGGCGATGCGCACTGATGCGTTGTCGGCGGCCTCGACTGCTGTGCCGCCCGACCCTAGAGCGACGACAGGGCCGAACGCGGGGTCCCTGCGCGCACCGAGGATCA
Organism: uncultured Actinomycetota bacterium; assembly: GCA_963775355.1. Taxonomy (GTDB): domain Bacteria; phylum Actinomycetota; class Thermoleophilia; order Gaiellales; family Gaiellaceae; genus PALSA-600. Next base: position 471,255 of record CAVZJA010000020.1, read on the forward strand.
GCTCGGGGCCGGACGGGGCCATCTCCTCGATCAGGTAGCGGGCGCCCTCGATCCTGTCGAGCGCCTCGAGCGCGCGTCCGAGCGACTCGTCGTCGGTGATGCCGAGGTGGACTCCGCCGGCCTCGGTCTTGTGCTCGATCGACGGATGGAGAACCTTCACGGCGATAGGCGCGCCCAGTCTCGCGAGCGCGGCGCGGGCCTCGTCGTGGGTCGAGCAGATGACCCGCGCCGGAGACGCGAGCCCGAGCTCTGCAACCAGCTCCTTGGCGGCGTCCTCGTCCCAGGCGCCGTTCGGCCTGAACGTGGGTACCGGCAGGGCGGCTGCCTTCGGAGCAGCGCGCCGTGCGCGCTGGACGGCATCGCGAACGACCGCCGCTACGGCCCGCGCGCATCGCTCCGGCGTCGGGAGCACGGGAACGCCGGCCTTGGCGAGCTGCGTGCGCGCGGTCGAGATCCCTTCGACGGTCGCCGTCAGCGAGAGCACGGACGGCGACCGCGTGGCCCCGAGCAGCTCGACCGGGTCGACGGCGTCGGGCTCCTCGAGCAGATAGACGGCCAGTAGATCGATCCCGTCCGCGCCGCCGACGGTCTCGAGCACCGCGCCGAAGGTCTCGGCGGGGCGGCCCGTGTCGACCGGGTTGCGCTGGAAGGTGATCGGGGGAAGCAGCTCGCCCAGGCGGTCGATCGACACTTGCGGCAGCTCTGGCATCTGCACACCCTGAACGCCGAGCTCGTCGGCGAGCAGCAGCCCGGGGCCGGCCTGGCCGGTCACGACGCCGACGCCCGGAGCGGCGTTCGCGGGGATCCGAACGAGCCGCAGCGCCTGCGCGGCGTCGACGAGCTGCGTCATGTCGTCGACGACCACGGCGCCCGCCTGAGCGAGCGCGGCGCGGGTGACGCGCCAGCTGCCGGTGAGAGCGCCGGTGTGCGAGCGCGAGAACGCATCGACGTCGGTGCGCCCGGTCTTGAGCGCCACGACGGGAACATGGGCCGCGAGCTGCTCGATCGCCTCGACGAGGCGCCTTCCGTCATCGACGCCCTCGATCGCGAGTGCGACGACCTGCACCTTCTCGTCGTTCGTGAGGTCGCCGAGGATGTCGGCGAATCCGATGTCCGCCGCGTTCCCGAGCCCGACGCCGAGGCGGATGCCGAGCCCCTCGCCGGCCGCGAGGAAGGCGAGCGCATGGTTGACCCCGCCGCTCTGAGCGACGATCGCGAGGCCGCCTGCCGGAAGATCCGCGGCCGGGCGGACGAACGTCGCGCATAGCCCGGCTGCGGGATCGAAGAAGCCCGACGTGTTCGGCCCCAGGATCCTGAGGCCGGAGTCTCGACCGATCGAGAGGAGGCTCGCCTGGAGCTCGACGCCCTCGGCGCCGGCCTCGGCCCAGCCACCCGAGTGGACGACGGCGCCTCCGACCCCGGCTTCTGCGCACTCGGCCAGCACGCCCGGCACTGCCGGTGCGGGAACGGCGATCAGCGCGAGGTCGACCTGCTCGGAGATCTCGGCGACCCGGGCGACTCCAGGCCGGCCGGCGATGTCGTCGCCACGAGGGTTCACGGCGTAGACCTGTCCCGGAAACGAAGCCAGGCTGCCCATCAGGGCGTTGCCGGCCTTCCCCGGCGTCGCCGAGGCCCCGATCACGGCGATGGAGCGCGGTGCGAAGAGCCGGCCGAGGGGCCGGGAGGCTGTGTCGCTCGAGCGGCTCGCGACCGCGCTCAACCCGAGCCCCGGGCGGCGAGAGCCACCTCGTCGGGATCGACGCTCGAGGGGCGGAGCAGCTCGAAGCGGTCGGTCGTGCGGATCCAGTCGTTGCCGCCGCCTCGGCCGACGAGTCGAAGCACGTCGGCGAGCGGCCGAAGATCGTCGTCGATCGCGTCGTCGCGCACGTAGATGCTGACCACGCGCGCGATTACGAGTGCGTTCGACGGCAGCTCGTCGCTTCCGAGATCGACGATCTCGAGGACGCGGCATTCGAACGCAGCCGGGGCCTCGGCGACCCGAGGCGGGGCGACGAGCCGAGACGGTGCCCGGGTCACGCCCGCGACCGTCCACTCGTCGACCTCGGGGCCGAACTCGGCGCTCGTGGCGTTGGCGTTGAGCGCGAGCTCCTCGGAGACCATCGAGATGGTCAGCTCGGGCGTCGCCCGGCAGTTCGCGAGCGAGTCCTTGTCGATGCCGGCCCGCGCGCCGGGCCCGATGCCGACGGTGGGATACGGGTGAAACGAGAACGCATTGAAGAACGAGAACGGCGCCAGGTTCGGAGTCCCGTCCGGCCCGATCGTCGAGACCCACGCGATCGGGCGCGGGGCGACGAGCCCGTTCATCAGGCCGTTGAGTACGCGGCGGTCGATCGTGGGCGGGTCGAGGATCATGCCGCGAACGTCGTGCGCAGCGTCCCCACCCCGTCGACCGAGATCTCGACGACGTCGCCGGAGGCGAGGTAGTGGGGCGGGTCCATCGCGTGGCCGACCCCGCCAGGGGTGCCCGTCGCGATCAGGTCGCCCGGCGAGAGCTCGATCACCTGCGAGATGTCGGCGACGAGCGTCGGGATGTCGAAGATCAGGTCGCCGATCACACCCGTCTGCCGCACCTCGCCGTTCACGGCGGTGGTCAGCTCGAGCGCCGCAAGGTCGCCGAGCTCGTCGAGCGTCACGATCTCCGGGCCGATCGGAGTCGAGGCGTGCCACGACTTGCCTGCGAACCATTGGAGCGACCGGTACTGGAAGTCGCGCATCGTCACGTCGTTCATCAGCGTCACGCCGGCGACGTGTGCAAGCGCCTGCTCGCGCGGGATCCGTCGACCGCCGCGCCCGATCACGGCCACGAGCTCGCCCTCGTAGTCGACCTTCGACGACTCGGGCGGGATGACGACCGTGGCGTCGGGGTCGGTGAGCGCCTGCGGAAGCTTGAGGAAGAGCGTCGGGCTCGTCGGTGTCTCTCGTCCCATCTCGAGGATGTGGGCTCCGTAGTTGATCCCGGCGCAGACGATCGCGGAGGGGAAGAGGACGGGCCGGACGATGCGCTGCTCACCGGTCAGCGGCTCCGTGGCGCCGTCGTCGACGAGGCCGCGCAGCAACGCGCCGACGTCGGGGTAGTTCAGCCCCAGCTCGTCGACGAAGGCGTGCAGCCCGTCGCCGTCGCGCCTTGCGGCGAGCGTCGAGCCGTCGGGGCGCGCAATGGTTACTAGGCGCATCGAGGATCTTTCGCTACGGTCGTCATGTGACAGAACACTAGACGGCAGTCGAAAGAACTGTCAAAGGAGGGTGAGATGAGGTTCGAAGGGGTGTGCATTCCGGTGAGCGGCTCGTGGTCGAGCCCGTTCGTGCGCTGGCAGGGGCCGGCGGCGGAGATCTCGAGCCTCGACCTCGCGCTCCAGGTGACGGGCGACGCACTGAAGCGAAGCGGCGTCGAGTGGCCGATCTCCGAGCTCGTGCTCGGGATCACCGTCCCGCAGAAGGAGGCGTTCTACGGTGCACCGACGCTGGCCAACCGGCTCGGGCTGGGCGACATCAGCGGGCCGATGCTGGCCCAGGCATGCGCGACCTCGGTGACCTGCGTCCACTGGGCGGCGGCCAATCAGCAGGGCGTGGGCGACGGTGCGCGCCTCGTCGTCGCGACCGACCGCACGAGCAACGGGCCGCATCTCGTTTATCCGACCGCGGCGGCTCCGGGTGCCACTCCGGTCTCGGAGAACTGGGTGCTCGACAACTTCGGGCGCGACCCCGTGACCGGCAAGGCGATGCTCGCGACCGCGGAGAAGGTCGCGGCCGAGGGCAAGATCGAGAAGGCCGAGCTCGACGACCTGGCGGTGCGGCGGTACGAGCAGTACCTCGATGCGCTTGCCGACGACCGCGCGTTCCAGCGCGAGTGGATGGTGCCGATCGCCGCCGGCAGCCGGCGCAAGCCGGTCGAGATCGAGGAGGACTGGGGCGTGCGCCCGATTGTGCGCGAGGAGCTGGAGGCGCTCTCTCCGGTCGAGGAGGGCGGCGTCGTCAGCTACGGCACGCAGACCCATCCCGCCGACGGCTGCGCCGGCATGGTCGTGACGAGTGACGCGACGGTCGCCGAGCTCGGGATCGATGGGCCCGTCGCGCGCCTTCGCTCCAGCGGGTTCGCGCGGGTCGAGCCGGGAACGATGCCCAAGGCGCCCGTCCCGGCGGCGCGGGCGGCTCTTGCCGACGCCGGAATCGAGATCTCGGACGTCGCCGTGATCAAGACTCACAACCCGTTCGCCGTCAACGACGTCTGGTTCGCCCGCGAGCTCGGCGTCGACGCCTACGAGCTGAACCCGTTCGGCTCGAGCCTCGTCTACGGGCATCCCCAGGCCCCGACCGGGGCTCGCGGGATCGTCGAGCTGCTGCACGCCCTCGTCCGCCGAGGCGGCGGTATCGGCCTCTTCACCGGCTGCGCGGCCGGGGACACCGGAGCGGCGCTGGTGCTCGAGGTCGCGTGACCGAGCTGGTCGTGCCGCCGGGCTCCGCCGAGAGCGGGGCGCTGCGGAGGCGGAGCGTCGGGCCGCCCGCCGCACGCTCGGTGCTGCTGACGGTGCTCGGCGAGTACGCGATGCCGCGGCAGGGAGAGGTGTGGCAGGAGTCGCTCGTGGCTGCGCTCGTGACGCTCGGCCACACCGAGCAGACCGCGCGGCAGGCCGTGGCGCGCAGCACGCGCGACGGGTGGCTTACCGGGAAGCGGCTCGGTAGGCGAACGCGCATGTCGGTGACGCCCGAGACGGCCCGGATGTTCGACGCCGGACGCGCGCGGATCTTTGGCTTCGGCCGGGAGCTCGAATGGGACCGCCGGTGGCTCGTCGTCGTCCTGCGGATCCCGGCAGAGCGCCGCCGCGTCCGCCATCACGTCCGCACTCGCCTTGCCCGCGCCGGGCTGGGGTCGCTGGGAGGCGGGGTCTGGATCGCCCCGCACGCCGATCGCGAGCCGCTCGTCGCGGCAGCGCTCGAGGCGGCGGGCGCGACAGAAGAGGCGATCTCGTTCCGCGCCGACATGGGCTCGCTCGGCCGCCCCGAGGACGTCGTCGGGGCCTGGGACTTCGATCGCCTCGCCGACGAGTATGCGGGTTTCCTCGACCGCTTCTCACCGCTTCGGCCGCGTGGCGGTGAGGCCGTGTTCCGCGCGCAGACCGAGCTCGTCCATGCGTGGCGCCGCATCGCCTTTCTCGACCCCGACCTGCCCGCCGAGCTCCTGCCGAGCGGCTGGCCGAGGCGGCGGGCCTACGCCCTCTTCCACCGGCGCCACGACGCGTGGCAGGCCGAGGCGCAGAACCACTTCGGCAGCCTCGAGGAGCTTGCGCGGTGAGCGTCAGACGAGGCTCGTGAGCCCGTCGAGGACAGGCGTCGAGATGCCCTGCGCGAGCCGGATCCGCTCGATCAGCGTCTCGAGCGCTCCCACGCCGAGCGTGCTCATCACGGTTCGACCGAGGTGGACCGCGGCGAGCGACATCGCGGCCGTCTCGTCGCTCTCGAGGGCTGCCGCGTACATCTCGGCGTGCTCGCCCCGCGACTGGGCGAGGCCGCCCGCGCGCGAGGAGCGCGTCAGCACCCGGAACCGCAGCGACTGCGTCCGGAGCTGCCCGCAGATGCGAAGCAGCGACGGCGATCCGCAGGCCGCGAGGAGCGCCTGGTGAAAGTCGCCGTGCGCCGGCTCGAGGTCGAGGTGGCTCTTCGGGCCGCTCGCGCTCACCCGTTCGAGCTCGGCCCACGCGCGCTCGAGAGCAGCGAGCCATTCGTCGTCAGCACGCTCGAGCGACAGCCGGAGCACATACGGCTCGAGCAGCATCCGCGTCGCGTAGACGTCCTCCATCTCCGCTGCCGAGACCTCCGCGACACGCGCACCACGCTGGGCGCGGAGCGTGATCAATCCCTCGCCGGCCAGGGTGCGAACGGCCTCGCGAAGCGGCGTCGGACTGACGTCCCACTGCTCGGCGAGCTCCTCGACGCGGACTCGCGCGCCGGGTTGCAGCTCGCCCGAGACGATCGTCGCGCGCAACCGCTGCTCCGCCCATTCCGTACGGGAAGCGCTCACTAGTTGGAAACCCTATCCGAAAATCTGTAGATTCTTGGAGACGAGTAACAGGAGGTCCGAATGAGCATCGACGTCAAGAGTGCGAACACGGTCGAGGTCGGCTACGACGAATTCTGCGGGGCGCTCGCCGCGCACGATCTGCAGGCGCTCTGGAGCCTGCAGCGCAAGATCATGCCGGACGTCCCGCTCCCGAGCACGCAGCCGTGGCTCTGGAAGTGGGACACCGTCTTCCCGCTTGCGAAGCGCGCCGGCGAGATCATCACGATCGAGCGCGGCGGCGACCGCCGCGTCCTCGCGCTTGCCAACCCGGGCCTGAACGGCCTCCCCTTCACGAGCACGACGCTCTGGGGCGCCGTCCAGTACCTCGGGCCCGGCGAGAGCGCGCCTGCCCACCGTCACACGCCGTCCGCGATCCGGTTCGTCATGACCGGCTCGAGCGTCTACACGACGGTCGACGGCGACGCGTGCGAGATGGAGGCCGGCGATCTGATCCTCACCCCGAACTGGAAGTGGCACGACCACAACAACTACGGGGACGAGCCGATGGTCTGGTTCGACGGGCTCGATCTGCCGCTGATGGTGACGCTCGAGTCGATCTTCTTCGAGAACCACCCGGACATGCAGCAGCAGGTGCGCGGTCACGGCCTCTCCGAGCAGCTCTACAGCGGTCCCGGCCTCGCTCCGGCCGGGGACGACGCCGATCCGCTCAACTCTCCGCTTCTTCGCTACAGCTGGGCGAACACCGAACGCCAGCTCGAGGACATGCACGAGCGGCTCGGCGGGCACCAGGTCACGGTCGAGTACCTGAACCCGGCCACGGGCGGCCCCGCGATCCGGACGTTCTCCTCCGAGATGACGCGGCTCTTCCCCGGTGCGCGCACTCCGACGCGGCGCACGACCGGCAGCGCGGTGCACGTCGTCTTCCAGGGCTCCGGCCGCTCCGTGATCGACGGGATCGTCTACGAGTGGGGGCCCGGCGACGTGTTCGTCGTGCCGTCCTGGGCGGCTGTCGACCACGAGGCCTCCGAGCAGTCCGACCACTTCGTGATCAGCGACCGACCCGTGCTGGAGGCGTTCCGCATCTTTCGGCGGGAAGAGCTTCCGGAGCATCAGGCGGTGGGAGAGACATTCCAGCCGCGGTAAGCGAGTGGGATCCGCACGACCCGGCGGCGATCGCGGATCCGCCCGCGTCCTGGGCGGAGTTACGCGAGCACTGCCCGGTCGCGTGGAGCGAGCGCATGACCGGCTTCTGGGCCGTGTCGCGCTTCGACGACGTCGTCTCGATCGCGCGGGCCTCCGACCGCTTCAACAACTCGGGCGGCCCGCAGTTCGGCACGAGCCGGCCGCCTCTCGAGGTCGACCGGCCCGAGCACACGTTCTTCCGGCGCGTGCTGCAGCCGCACTTCGCGCGGGAGCGGGTCGCACAGCTCGAGCCCGAGGTGCGCAGGTTCGTCGTCGAGATGCTCACTCCCGTGCTCGCGGCCGGCGAGGGAGACCTGGCCGAGACACTCAGCTACCCGCTGCCGGCGCGGACGCTCTGCCTCTGGCTCGGGCTGCCGGACGAGGAGTGGGTTGTGCTGAAGAGCATCTCGGAGGAGCTGTTCGCGGCCGAGGAAGGGCGCGGTGACGATCCGGCGACCCGGGCCCGCTGTAACGAGGAGCTGTACGACTACTCGCGCCGGCTCGTGCGCGAGCGTGTCGAGCATCCGCGCGATCCCAAAGTCGACCTGATCTCGGGCATCCTCGGCGAGACCGACGGCGTCCACACCGTGACCGAGGCCCACTGCGTCGAGCTCGTCCGCCTGCTGCTCACGGCCGGCCACAACTCGACGACCGGCGGGATCGGCAACTCGATCCTCCGTATCGCAGCCGACCCGGAGATCCAGGGGCGGCTCCGCGCCGAGCCCGAGCTGATCCCGGGCGCCGTCGAGGAGCTCCTGCGGCTCGAGACTCCCGTCCAGGCCATGCCCCGCTGGGCGAATGACGACATCGAGCTGTGCGGCCGCGAGGTGCAGGCAGGCGAGATGCTGATGCTGATGTGGGCTGCCGCAAACCGCGATCCAGAGCACTTCCCAGAGCCCGACCGGTGCGTGATCGAGCGCTCGCCGAACGAGCACGTCACCTTCGGTCGCGGGATCCACCGCTGCATCGGGATCGACCTCGCGCGGCTCGAGATCCGCGTTGCGGTCGAGGAGCTGCTCGAGCGCACGGACTGGTTCGAGCTCGCCGGCGAGCCGCTCCGCACGACCTTCATCCGGCAGGGCGTCGCCCATCTGCCGCTGCGTTTTCGGGAGGCCGCATGAAGATCGCGGTTGACGACTCCGTCTGCACGCTCAACGCCGAGTGCACCTACGCCGCGCCAGACGTGTTCCGCATCGTCGACGGCGAGCTCGTCTACGACGCCGAGCCGACCCCCGAGCAGGCGGCTGCGGTGCGGGACGCCGTCGACGCCTGCCCGAGCCTCGCGATCGAGCTGGTGGAGGAATGACCACCGCGCCCGTCGACGATCGCCCGGCTCCGGACTTCGACCCGCTCGAGCCGGAGTCTTTCGACACCTTCCACACCGAGTTCACCGAGCTCCGCGGCCGCTGCCCGGTCGCGCGCAGCGAGGCCTGGAACGGCTTCTGGGCGCTCCTGCGCTACGAGGACGTCCTCGCAGCGGCGGGCAATCCGGAGCTCTTCACGACGACCGTCCAGAACGTCGTCCCGCGACTCGCCTTCACGGGGCGCCGCCCGCCGCTCCATCTCGACCCGCCCGAGCACACGCCCTACCGCCGTGCGCTGAACCCTTACTTCACCCCGGCGAAGATGGCGGAGATCGAGCCCGCTCTGCGCCTGATCGTCGCCGACCTCCTGGACCCGCTGATCGCCGCCGGCGGCGGTGACTTCTGCGCCGAGTTCACGCACCGCCTGCCCGGTTATGTCTTCGCCGAGTTCTTCAACCTGACGCCCGAGCTCGGGATGGCGATCCGCGAGGCGACCCGGGAGTTCGTCGACGCGGTGCAGCGCTTCGAAGCCGAGGGCGTGAAGCGGACGAGCCTGGCGCTCTACGACATCGCGCGCACGATCATCGCGATGCGCCAGGAGGAGCCGCTCGACCCGGCCGACGACCCGACGTCCGGCCTGCTCGCCGCGCGGGTCGACGGAGAGCCGCTCCCGGACGAGATGCTCCTCGGCACGCTCCGCCAGTTCATCGTCGTCGGGATGGTCGCCCCGTGCGTGTTCATCGGGAGCATGGTCGTCCACCTGGCCGAGCACCCCGCTTTGCAGGCGCAGCTGCGAGCCGACCCGAGCCTGATCCCCGCAGCCGTCGAGGAGTATCTCCGCCTGCTGACGCCGTACCGCGGCTTCGCCCGTACGCCGACCAGCGATGTCGAGATCGGCGGCCGGCTGATCCGCAAGGACGAGCCCGTCGCGCTCGTCTACGCCTCGGCCAACCGCGACGAGTCGGTCTTCCCCGAGCCCGGGGAGTTCGTGCTGAACCGCCCGAACATCGGCCGCCACCTGGCTTTCGGCGCGGGGCCGCATCGGTGCGCGGGAGCGCCGCTTGCGACGCTCATGCTGCAGGTGACCCTCGGTGAGCTGCTCGCCCGCACCTCGGCGATCGAGCTCGCGGGCCCGGTTCTGATGACCGGCTGGCCGGAGTGGGGAACCCTGAGCGTTCCCACCGTGCTGAGGCCGGCGTGACCGCGCCGCAGACCGAGACGGCCGACTTCGATCCGCTCGCCGAAGACTTCGTCGACGATCCGCACGCCACCTGGGCGCGGCTTCGCACCGAATGCCCCGTCGCCCGCGGCGCGCGCTGGGACTTCTGGGCGCTGACGCGCTACGACGACATCGTCGCTGCGAGCTCACGCCCGGCCGACTTCACCAGCTCGCAGGGGATCGTCGTTCCCAAGAACCCTGTCTCCGGGCGGCGGGCGCCGCTCCACTTCGACCCGCCGGAGCATCCGCGCTATCGGCGCCCGCTGAACGCGGTGTTCGCCGAGGAGCGCGTCCCCCTGCTCGAGCCGGCGATGCGCGAGCTCGCCTCCGAGCTGGTCGCCGACTTCGTCGCGGCAGGCGGTGGCGAGTTCGTGAGCGAGGTCAGCTCGCCGTACGCGGGGCTCGTGTTCGCCGAGATCCTCCACCTGCCTCGCGACTACGCCCGGGAGCTGAACGCCTCGGGCGAGCGGTTCGAGCACGCGCAGGCCCACTTCGACATCGAGACGGCCGAGCGCGAGAACCTGCACCTCTACGCCGAGTGCCGTTCGATCGTCGCGGAGCGGAAGGCGGCGCCGCTCGACCCCGGCCAGGATCTGATCAGCGCGCTGCTCGCGGTGCGCGTCGACGGCGAGCCGCTCGAGGACGAGTTTGTCGCGGGAAGCCTTCGGCAGCTGCTGATCGCCGCCCATGTCGCACCGACTGCGCTGCTCGCGAGCGCCGTCGACTACCTGGCGCAGAGCCCGGAGCTGCAAGCGCAGCTTCGCGCCGACCCCTCGCTGATCCCGGCGGCGCTCGAGGAGCTACTGCGGCTCTTCGCGCCCAACCAGGGATTCGCCCGCACGGCCACGCACGATGTCGAGGTGCGAGGCAGGACGATCCGCGAAGGCGAGATGGCCGCGCTCGTCCTGCCGTCCGCCAACCGCGATCCCGACGTGTTCGAAGAGCCGGAGACCTTCGTGCTCGACCGCTCGCCGAACCCCCACCTCGCCTTCGGCCACGGCCCGCACAAGTGCGCCGGCGCTCCGATGGCTCGCGCCGAGCTCCGGATCGCGCTCGAAGAAGTGCTGGTGCAGACTGCGTCGTTCGAGCGGGCCGGCGAGCCGGAGATGCTCGGCTGGCCGGTCTACGGCCCGGAGACGCTGCCGCTGGCCTGCGTCCCCGCCTGAACGAGCACGCGCTCGCCGTCCTCGATGAACTCGGTGTCGAAGCCGGCTCCGGCGCTGATCCGCGCGACGTAGGCCGCGCCCTCCTCGCTGCGCTCGCCCGGCACCGGCCGGCCGTGGTCGTCGATCCAGCACGGGACGAACCCGGCCTCGACGGCGCCGTCCGCGGTGAACCGGCAGTCGGCGGCGATCGTGTTCCGGCTCTCCGGGTGGAAGGGATAGAACGGCATCGCCGGATCCGGCGCGAACCCGAACAGCTCGCGCCGCCGCTTCGCCCACGCCTCGAGCTCGATGGCGCTCTTCCCGTCAGGCGTCAGCGCGTGGGTCACCGCGACGAAGTTGCCGAGGCCGTGGAAAACCGGCTTGCCGCGATACACCTCGATGCCGCGGAGGATGTGCGCGTGATGGCCGACGACGATGTCGGCTCCGCAGTCGATCGCCGTCCGCGCGAGCTCGCGCTCGTAGGCCGGCACGACCACGGGAACATGGCCGATGCCCTTGTGGAACGCGACGACGACCACGTCGACCGTCTCATGCAACGCGAGCACGTCCGACCGGAGGGCCTCGAGGCTGTCGGGCGTGACGAAGGTGTAGGCCTTCGGCGGCCCGCCCGGCCCTGCGTAGTCGAGCTCGTAGTGGGTGAGCACGTCGAGCGGCGCGGCGCCTGCCTTGCGCGAGGTCGCACGCGATTCCCGCGGGCCGACGCAGTTGTAGCTGAGTGTTCCCACCCGGAGCCCGCCTGTCTCGACGATCGCGGGGCGTCGAGCCTCATCGATCGTCATCCCGGCCCCGGTCGTCGCGATCCCGAGCTCGTGGAGCGCCGCGATCGTGTCCTCGACCCCGTTCGGCCCCGAGTCGAAGATGTGGTTCCCGGCGAGCGTCGCGACACCGACGCCCGCCCGGGCGAGCGCGCCGAGGTGTGCCGGATCGGCCGGCGGCGCGGGAATGTCGACGCTGCTCGGCACGCCGCGGCTCGTGTGCGGCACCTCGACCTGGCCGATGACCAGATCGGCCGACAGGAGCAGCTCCCGGCTCGGGTCGAAGAACGAGTCCGGATCCGGCTCGTCGAGGATCAGGTCGCCGAGCAGCAGCACGCGTACGGTCATCTCCGTACCCGCGTCTCGATGAACTGCGAGAGCGACTGGACGAACGCCGCCTCGTCCCAGTCGCGCGCGTCGGCGTTGTTCGCGTCGATCTCGAGCACCGGGATGCCGGCCTCCTCGAGGGCCTGCGTGACGAAGTAGCTGCTGCGCGACTCGGGCGTGACGAGGTGCACGACCCCGTCGACCCGGTGGGACCGAGCTTCCTTGACGTACCAGGGGTCGGCCCACCCGGGCATGCCGATCAGGTCGCTGAACGCGGCGAAACGGGCGGAGAGGGCGCGGAGCGGCGGGCCGCCGTAGCGGAGGTAGCCGTCCGCCGCGATCGCCAGATACATCGACCAGACGAAGACGGCGCCGTGCTCGCGCTGAAAGTGCTGGTAGAAGCCGAGGTTGAACCAGAGCCCGCGCCCGACCCACATCAGGCGCAGCTGCTCGTCCTCGCACACCGCGGAGCCGTCGGCGACGAGGCCTTCGACCTCCTCGTGGAACGATCGGGCGGCGTCGCGCGCCCATTCGGTGCCGCGGTGCCACTGGGGCAGCATCACGGCCGGGATGCTGTCGACGATGTCGAGCGGCGCGGGGCTCGTGGCCGCGAGCAGGTCGCGCGTGCGCCGGCTCCATTCCTGCTGCTCGTTGGCGAGCTCGAGTATCTCGACGAGCCGCGCCTCGTCGAGGCGCTTGCCCGTCAGGTCCTCGAGGAACACGACGAGCCGCTCGAGCTCCGCGGACATCAGGTCGAGGCGGGCGGTGCCGACGACCGTCTCCCAGTCGTGCGGGATCCGTTCCCACCAGCGCTCGGGGACTCCGTTCTCGACGCCCTTCTCGAGTGCGAAGTACGGCACGCCCCGCTCGCGCTCCCACGCCTGCGCGATCCCGAGATGCGCGTCCGTCCAGACCTGCGTCAGGAAGACGGTCACGTCGGGCAGGCCGCCCCAGGGCGCCTGCTCGAGGTCGTCCTCGAGGGTCGAGCCGAGCGAGATCGCGCTGTACTGCTCGATGTAGTCGGGGTAGCCGCGCTCGCGCAGCAGCGAGAGATAGTGCGGCGCGCGCTGCTTGGCCGAGCAGATCGAGGCCCACCACTGGTTGACGACGTACGGGATGTCCATCGCTCTCAGAAGCTCGTGCGGGACGTCGGCATCGACGACGGCCAGCGGCTCGCCGGCCGCGACGCGGAGCTGGAGGTCGGCGAACCACTCACGCTGATGGCGCGACGCGGCGGTCGAGGACTCGAGCCGTTTCGTCCCGCGCGCGCTCATGCCGGTGCGAGCTCTGTAGCGCCCTCGGCGCCCGGCCCGCGCTGCTCTGCGGCTATGAGCCGGATGTCGCGGGCGTGGAGCGCGCGTCGAAGGGCGGGTAGTCCCCAGCCGAGCGCGTCGTCGCCGGTGCGGATCCAGGAGACGACGACATCGGCGCGGGCGGCCTCGGCCTCGCGGGCGACGTGCGCGGCGCGTGCCGTCGTCTCGTGCCGGATCGCGGTCGCCGAGCCGGATCGATAGCGCGCCGCGATCGCGGCCAGCGGGTCGCCGTCTTCGTCGACGAGCCCGTCGGCGAGCGCCTCGCCCCAGTCGTGGTCCTCGCCGACGATCACCGAGCCGTCGCTCTCGATCGCGCGGTAGAGGTCGAGCGAGTCGTGGCTGCTTCCCGTCACGTACACACGCCGCAGGGCCGGCACGGCCGGGTGGCTCTCGGCGAGAAGCTGCTCCAGCAGGGCGTTCGACTCGGCCGTGGGAAGCATCGTGGTCGCGCCGATCACCGCCAGCGCTGCCGTTCCCGAGAGGAGCGGGGGAGAGCCGCGCCGAAGCTCGGCGAGCTGCGCCAGCAGCCTGCGCGTGCCGTTGGCGCTGCGGATTGCCCCCTGGAGGCTCTTGTCCGTCACCGGCTGCCCGGACCAGCGCTCCAGAACGTCGACGAGCTCCTGGAGGCGGCCAAGGTCATAGGTTGCCGTCGTCTCGGTCGGCAGGTGCAGCAGGTCGACGAACCAGAGCGCGGGCAGGTCGCGAGGCGAGAGGCGGCGGAGCGCGTCATGGAGCCGCACCGAGCTGTCCGAGTCGTGCGCGAGGAGCAGGAAGTCGATCGGCAAGTCCCCGCGGAGCAGTGCCGCAAGGATGCGCCTGATCGGCGGATCGACCCGCGGACCGAGAATCGACTCGGCGAGCGGATCGGCGGGCCCGGTCCCGCGGAGCCGGATCGGCACTAGCCCCGCTGCCTCGACCAGCTCACGCGGGACGTCCGCGCCGACGTAGCCGACGCCGCCGCTCACCGGCCCCTCGTAACGCGCGACCAGCGTCTGGAGCGCGCTCACAGAGCCGCCAGGAACCCGAGCACGGCCTCGGTGAACTCGGCCGGCCGCTCGCAGTGCACGAGGTGTCCCGCGTCGGAGATCGTCACGAGCCGAATCATCGGGTTCAGCTCGACCATGCGCTCGGCGTACTCGACCTTGAAGAGCGGCGACTCGGCGCCCCGGACGACCAGGGTCGGCGAGCGGATCGCCTCGACGTAGGGCCAGAGGCCCTTGATCAACGGCTCGCCGCCCTCGGCCGACCAGCGCACGCGGCCCGCGATGTCGCTGCGCCAGGTCAGCCGCCCGTCGTCGAGCGACCGGAACCGCGACTCGGGAACCCAGTACGGAACACCGCGCGGGAGCATCTTGGCGAGTGCGGCGCGGGCATGCTCGGTCGACTCGAACACGATCGTCGGGCTCTCGAGCGAAGAAGGGCGAGTGTGGTCGGCCGGGCCGCCGTCCTCCATCACGCAGGCCACGACCCGCTCGGGATGGCGGGCCGCGTAGACGCACGCGGTGACTGCGCCCAACGAGTGCCCGACCAGAACGAACGACTCGAGGCCGAGATGCTCGAGCAGCTCGTCGATGTCGGTGAGGGTGTCCTCGACGCCGTAGCGCGCGTCGGGATCCCAGTCGCTCTCGCCGCAGCCGCGCAGGTCGGGCGCCGTGACCCGGTAGCCGGCGGCCGCGAGCGCCGGCGCCACCTCGCGCCAGTCGGTGGCGTCGAGGCCGCCGCCGTGCAGGAGCACCAGGTCGGGAGCGCCTGGCTCGCCCCAGGTCAGGTACGAGAGCTTCAGCCCGCCGGAGAGCGTGAATACGCTGTGATCGCTCACGCGGCGGCGAGAGTATCAGGTTCCTTGATACTCGGTCAACCGGAGAGGGCGGCGCGGGTCCGGTCGTCGATCGGCGTCGGCCGGCCGTCGTCGTCGACGCGGACGATCGTGTGCGCGCCCGTGATCGCGACTTCGCCTTCGTGGATGCCCTCCCACGCGAACCGGATCGACGTCCGCCCGACCGACTCGACGCGGATCCGCAGCTCGACCTCGTCGTTGAAGACGAGCACCCGCAGGAAGTCGGCCTCGACATGCCGGCGCGGGTAGCTCGCCGCGCCCCTCGTCCAGCAGTCCGAGCCTCCGGTACAGCCCGGTCTCGGCCATCTCGGCCCAGCGGAAGGCGGCCGTGAAGTGGATCCGCCCGCCGGCGTCGGTGTCGATCCAGCCGACGCGCACGCGCTCGCTGTGCTCAACCATGCCCGGGAGATTACGCCGTTCCCGGTCTCCGGTTCCCTGAGCTAACGTCCCCGCCCATGGCCGAGCTGCCCCGCCCGCTCGAAGGGATCACGGTCGTCGACTTCACGATCGCGCTCGCGGGCCCGTACGCCACTCAGCTCCTCGGAGCGCTCGGCGCGACCGTGATCAAGGTCGAGAACCCGGCCGGCGGCGACCCGTCGCGCAACAACGCCCCCTACGTCGGCGACAGCGGCCTGCACCTGGCGCGCGAGGGCGCGAACGACATGTCGGTGTCGATGGCTCGAGCGCGGCCGCAACAAGCTCAGCGTCACGCTCGACCTGAAGAGCCCGGAGGCTCACGGCGTCTTCGCCGATCTCGTTCGGGCCGCCGACGTCGTGGTCGAGAACTTCAGCGCCGGGACCGCCGACCGCATCGGCGTCGGGTACGAGCGGGCGCGCGAGCTCAACCCCCGCATCGTCTATCTCTCGATCAGCGGCTTCGGCGTCGGTGAGCCCGGAAAGGGCATGGACACGATCTTCCAGGCGCTGAGCGGCCTGATGACGACGCCCGGCAACTACGGCGACCCGCCCGTCCGCAACGCCGTCCCGTTCGGCGACCTGATCGGGCCGCTCTTCGGCGTGATCGGGACGCTCTCGGCGCTGCTGATGCGCGAGCGCACCGGCCAGGGCCAGCACGTGGACGTCGCGCTGCTCGGCGCCCTGACCTCACTGATCGCGACCGAGCCGTGGGACACGATGGAGCGGGCCGGGATCGAGATGCGGACGGGGAACGTCGTGCCGCGCCTCGCGCCGTTCGGGATCTTCGCGACGACCGACGGCTTCGTCGCGCTGTGCGCCCCGACCGACGCGTTCGCCCGCGGCGTCTTCGCCGCGCTCGGGAGCCCCGAGCTCGAGGCGGACGAGCGGTTCTCGAGCCGCGACCGGAGGGTCGCGAACTCGGCCGAGCTGCACGCGCTGATCGCGGCGTGGGCGGCAGAGAGGACGAGCGCCGAGGCGATCGCCGCGCTCGACGCGAACGGCGTCCCGGCAGCGGTCGTGCGCGACACCGCCACCGCGGTGCGCGATCCGCGCGCGCTCGGCCGGGCCGAGACGATGCAGCTCTCCCACCCCCGGCTCGGGCCGGTCGACGAGCTGATCGGGAGCGGGTTCCCGGTCAAGTTCTCGGCGGCCAGCGCCGGCTACGACGACCCCGCCGGCGTGGCTCGGCGAGCACAACGATTTCGTCCTCGGCGGCGTGCTCGGCTACGAGCCCGAGCGGATCGCAGCATTGCGGTCCGCCGGCGCTATCTAAACCGCCGAACGCGACGTCTCAATCGAAGGCCGTCCGCGGAAACCGGGCCGCGACGGTGAGAGGCAGGAACCCGAAGAATCGGCAGCCGCCGAGGAGAGCGGGCCTCCCGGTGAGTATCAGGCTACTTGACAATGAACGCCGGCTCAGTTAAAAGCCGGTGGTCACCACCCGGTCACAACGGCGGGTGGACCCGGAACAACGAACGTTCTTCGAGGAGGCGCGTAAATGTCGGCTCGTAAGGTTTCAATCCCGGGGCGCCGGATGGTGACGGCGGCCCTGGTCATCGCGGTAATTGCCGGCACTGCTGCGGCAACGGCACTCTCGGCCCGCAAGGCCACGCCACCCCCGTACACGATCGGCTGGGTCACCGGTTTCACCGGCAGCCAGGCGACGAACGCGGCGTCTGCGACTCAGGGGCTGCAGGCCGCGCTCGCCTACGTCAACAAGAACAACGTCGCCGGTCGGCAGATCAAGGTCTTCTACGCCGACGACGCGGCGACGCCCACGACGGCTGCCGACGTCTGCAACCGGCTCGTCAACCAGACGCACGTCAACGCGATCCTCGGCTTCGAGTCGACGCCGTCGACCGCCGCGTGCAACACCTACATGACGAGCCGAACAACATGCCCTACGTCCTGGCGCAGACCTCGACGTCCGGCTCGATCTGCCTGCCGAACTACTTCTCGCTCGCGAACGTCGGGAACCAGCAGGTCAACCCGCTGATCAACTACCTGACGAAGAACGGGACGAAGAAGATCTACGTCGTCGCGAGCGACTTCTCGTCGGGTCACGTCGGTGCGGGCCAGGTTGCCGCAGCAGGCGACCGGCGGACGGCGCAACGGTCGTCGGGACGTCGTACGAGCCGCTCGGCACGACCGACTTCTCGAGCGACATCTCGAAGATCGCGGCGGCTCAGCCGGACACCGTGATCGACATCCTCGTCGGCAGCGACGAGACGGCGTTCTACAAGCAGTTCAAGACCGACCCGCGCTCGAACGGGATCAAGACCGGCGAGCTTCCTGATGGACGACGGCATCGCCGCGGCCATCGGCGGCAAGCTCCTGAACGGCACCGTCGTCTCGACCGGCTACTTCAAGGACAACCCGAGCAAGGGCAACCAGCAGTTCATCGCCGCCGCTGAACAAGAAGTACGGCGACAAGGCGCAGATCTCGGGCGCCGCAGCGGCAGCGTGGGACGGCGTCTTCATCCTGGCGCACGCGCTGAAGAACGCGAAGTCGACCGTCGGGCCCGGACGTGATCGCGTCCCTGATGAACAGCAAGACGTCAGGGCCGCGCGGTGACCTCGCGTTCAAGAACCGCCACTACGTGAGCCTGACGGCCTACGTGGTGGTCGAGCAGGCGGACGGATCGGCAAAGGTGGTGACGAAGGCGCAGCGGATCACGCCGATCCCTGCGAACCCGACCTGCTAACGGCTAATCGGGACGAATAAGGTAGAGGCCCGTGAGCCTGACGCTGGACACGCTCGTCGCGATCGCGACGCTGGTTCTCGTCGTCACGGGCCTCTTCCTCATCTTCGGCCTGCTGCACGTGATCAACCTCGCGAACGCGGGGCTGATGGCAGTCGGCGTGTACGCGGAGCTGAGCTTCCGCGGGCACGGCGTCGGCTTCTGGCCGAGCCTCCTGCTCGCGGCGCTCGTCACCGGCCTCGTCGGGGCGGTGATCGAGTTCGTCGTGATCAGGCGGCTCTACGCGCGACCGCTCGACACGATCCTCGCCACCTGGGGCGTCTCGCTCGTCCTCGTCCAGCTGATCATCGAGATCTACGGGTCGGGCCAGCACTTCCTCGACCTGCCGACGGTCAGCGCGACGACCGTCCTCGGGACGCGCGTACTCGACCTACCGGCTGATCCTGATCGTGCTCGCGCGCCGGGATGATCGCCGCGCTGGCGCTGATCGTCCGCTTCACGACCGTCGGCCTGACGATCCGCGCCGTGATGAGCGAACGAGCAGCTCGCGCGCAGCCACGGGATCAACACGGTGCGCGTGCGGCAGCTGACGTTCATCACCGGCGCCGCGCTCGCGGGCTTCGCGGGGGCCGTTCTCGGCCCGATCCAGGGCGTCGACCCGAACTTCGGCACGACGCTCGTCGCCACCGGCTTCCTCGCCGTGCTGCTCTCGGGGCGGACGCTCATCGGGCTTCGTCCTCGCGTGCGTCGTGCTCGCCACCGTCCAGACGATCTTCTCGCGCTACGAGAACGCGGTCTGGGCGAACGCCGTCGTGATCGGGACGGCCGTCGTGATCCTGCGGTTCCGCCCGCAGGGGCTCGCGCTCAAGCGGACGACGTGAGCAAGACTCGCGGCCTCTGGGTGGCGGGCGCGGTGGCGCTCGTCGTCCTCGTCCTGCTGATGCCGCACCTGCTCGGCACCTACTACCTGAGCCTGCTCACCGAGTCGCTGCTCTTCGGGGTCGCCGCCCTCAGCCTCGACCTCGTCTGGGGCTACACCGGGATCCCCGATCTCGGGCACGCGCTCTGGTTCGGGACGGGGGCGCTCGCGGTCGGGATGATGACGACGAAGCTCGATCCGACGGGCCTCGTGCTCGGCAACGTACGGCGGGCTCGGGCGGCACGTCGCCGGGATCGTGATCGGCATGGCGCGTCGCGGGCGCGATCGCGCTCGTCGTCGGGCTGCTGTCGTTCTCGCAGGGCGAGTCGGACCCGTTCTACATCGCGATCGTCACGCTCGCGCTGACCGTCGTCGCGGGCACGCTCTACGGCCAGGACGACGCAGTGGACGGGCGGCGACAACGGGCTCTTCGGGTTCGCGTACCACGGGTTCTCGGGCGACGACCTGGTACTACATCTGCGCCGTGCTGCTGATCGTGATCGCGGCCGGCGCGCTCGCGCTCGTGCGGAGCGACTTCGGCCTCGTGATGCAAGGCGATCCGCGACAACCAGCGGCGCGTTCGCTTCTTCGGCACGAACGTCGAGGCGGTCAAGATCGGCGTCTTCGTGCTCGGCGCGGTGCTCGCGGCGCTCGCGCGGCGGCGTCTACGCGACGATCGTCGGCTTCGTCTCGGCGCCGCTCTTCGGCTTCCTGTTCTCGACGCAGATCCTGATCTGGGTCGCCGTCGGCGGCCGGGGCACGATCATCGGGCCGGTGATCGGCGCGATCGGCCTCAGCTTCGTCACGTCGAAGCTGAACGCCTCGTACCCGACGGAGTGGTCGCTCTTCCTCGGCGCTGCTGTTCGTGACGGTCGTCGTGTTCGTGCCGGACGGGGTGTTCCCGCCGCTCGTGCGGCTCGGGCGATCGCTCCTCCACCGCCGCCGGCCGCCAAGGCTCAGCCGGGTGCTCACCTCTGCGCCGCGGGCAGCGCCCGAGCTCCGGCCGCGCGGCGAGCCGGTCGCGGTCGTCTCGGAGCTCGAGTTCTCCTACGGCGCCCTCGAGGTGCTGCGCGGGGTCGACTTCGAGATCAAGGCGGGCGAGCTGCTCTGCATCGTCGGGCCGAACGGCGCCGGCAAGTCGACGCTGCTCAACGTCCTCACCGACGGGAAGCTGCCGGCCCGCGGCTCGATCGAGTACCACCTGCACGCCGGCGAGCTGAGCCGGCAGGGGAAGGCCGATCCACCGGCTCGCGCGTGCGGGCATCGCCCGGAAGTTCCAGATCCCGCACCTCTTCGACAGCCTGACGGTCGCCGAGACGATCCTGCTCGCGTCGCGGAAGGGCCGGATCCCCTCGCTCTACAGGCGGACGAAGGAGATCCCGGTCGCGCAGATCGGTGCTCGACATCGTCGGGGCGACCGGCGCTCGAAGGCCGCGAGGACGTCCCGTCGCCGGCGCTCGCCCACGGGCTGAAGCAGGGCCTCGAGCTGGCGGCGGCGGTGTCCGTGCGCCCGGAGCTGCTGCTGCTCGACGAGCCGACCGCCGGGCTGACGAGCAACGAGCGGCACGTGATCGGCGACGTCTTCCGCCGTCTCGTCGAGGCCGGGATGACGATCGTCCTGATCGAGCACGACCTCGACTTCGTCGCGCGGGTCGCGGACCGCGTGATCGTGCTGCACGGCGGCAAGCGTGGTCGAGTCCGGGACGCCCGCCGAGGTCTCGGCCTCGGCAGTCGTGCGGGAGGCGTACGTCGGGACGGCCGTGACATGAAGGTCGAGGTCTCCGGGCTCCGGTCCGGCTACGGGTCGGCGACGATCCTCGAGGGGATCGACTTCGTCGTCCCCGAGCACGGCGCGCTCGCCGTCGTCGGCCGCAACGGGATGGGGAAGTCGACGCTGCTCAAGACGGTCATGGGCTACATCAAGCCGTCGCAAGGGAAAGGTGGTCGTTCAGAGCAGGGACATCACCGGCTGGCCGACCTACCGGGTCACGCGCCTCGGTGTCGCCTACGCCGCGCAGGAGAAGTCGCTCTTCGGCGAGCTCTCGGTCGACGAGAACCTGAACGTCGGCAAGGGGCGCCGCTGCCCGCCGCGCGATCCGCGAGGAGGTGATCGAGTACTTCCCGGTGCTCGGCAAGCGCCTCCGCCAGCGCGCCGGGACGCTGAGCGGCGGCGAGCAGAAGATGCTGACGCTGGCCAAGGCGCTCGTCTCGGAGCCCGACCTGCTCGTCCTCGACGAGATCAGCGACGGGCTCGGCCCGGCCGTGATCTCCTCGGTCGGCGCCGCGCTGCAAGGCGCTCCGGGCCAAGCACGGCTGCACGATCCTGATGGTCGAGCAGAACCTCGACCTCAGCCTCGACGTCGCCGACGACATCGCCGTGCTGAAGCTCGGCGGCCTGACGCTCGAGAAGCCGGCCGACGCGCAGGGCCTGCGCGACGAGCTCGTCACGCGCTCGCTCCCTAGCGGAGCCCGAGCAGCCGGATCGCGTTCTCCTTCAGGATCAGCGGCCGGACCTCGTCCCTGATCGGCAGCTCGGCGAAGTCGGCGAGCCAGCGGTCGGGCGTGATCACGGGGAAGTCGGAGCCGAAGAGCACCTTCTCCTTGAGCAGCGTGTTCGCGTGGCGCACGAGGATCTCCGGGAAGTACTTCGGCGACCAGCCGGAGAGGTCGATGTAGACGTTCGGCTTGTGGAGGGCGACCGAGATCGCCTCGTCCTGCCACGGGAACGACGGGTGGGCGAGGACGATCTTCAGGTCGGGGAAGTCGACCGCGACGTCGTCGACGTTCATCGGGTTCGAGTACTTGAGCCGGATCCCGCCGCCGCCGCGCACGCCCGCGCCGATGCCGCTGTGGCCGGTGTGGAAGAGCGCGGGCAGCCCCGCGGCCTCGATCACCTCGTACAGCGGGTAGACGGCCGGGTCGTTGGGGAAGAAGCCCTGCGAGTTCGGGTGGAACTTGAAGCCGCGGACGCCGTGCTCGTCGATCAGCCGCCGCGCGGTGCGGACTCCGTCGGCGCCGCGGGCCGGGTCGATGCTCGCGAACGGGATCAGCACGTCGGGGTTGGCGGCCGCGATCTCGGCGATCTCCTCGTTCGGGATCGGCGCCGTGTGCGGTGACGGACTCGCTGTCGACGCCGAAGACGACGGCCACCATGTTCCGCTCGCGGTAGTAGACGGCGACGTCCTCGGCGGTCGGGAGGCGCTCGTTCCTGAAGTACCGCGCCGCGCCCGGCGCGCAGCTCGGGCGAGAGCGGGTCGAGCCCGGTTCGCGAGACCTCGGCGTGGGTGTGGACGTCGATCGCGACGATCGCGTCGAGGTCGATTCCGGAGGTCGTCACCGCGCGATCTTACCGGCATCCATCAGGTAGCCTGCGACTCGCAGTGGCGCAGCGGACCGAACCTCCGTTCCGGGCGGATCACGTCGGCAGCCTGTTGCGCCCGGGGGAGCTCCTCGACGCCCGGGCCCGTCACGCCGCCGGACACCTCGACGCGGCGGGCCTACGCGGCGATCGAGGACGACGCGATCCGCGACGTGGTGCGGCTTCAGCGCGAGGCCGGGCTCCAGTCGGCGACCGACGGCGAGTTCCGCCGCGCCTCGTGGCACATGGACTTCATCTACGCCCTCGACGGCATCAGCAAGGCGCCCGGGCGAGCTGAAGGTCGAGTTCCGCAACGAGGCAGGCACGATCGAGTTCACCCCGGCGGCGATGCACGTCGACGGCCGGATCGGCCTCGGCGAGACGATCTTCGGCGACGACTTCGCGCTTCCTGCGACGACGCAGTCGACGGTGCCACGCCGAAGCTCACGATCCCGTCGCCGAGCATGGTCCACTACCGCGGCGGCCGCACCGCGATCGACGAGGCGGTCTATCCGGATCTCGACGCCTTCTGGGCCGACCTGACCGCCGCCTACAGGGAAGAGGTACGGCGCCTCGGCGAGCTCGGCTGCCGCTACCTCCAGCTCGACGACACGAGCCTCGCCTACCTCAACGACCCGCACCAGCGCGAGTACGTCGCCTCGATCGGCGGCGATCCCGACCGCCAGCACGTCGCCTACATCGGGCACATCAACGAGGCGCTCGCCGGACGGCCCGAGGGAATGGCCGTCACGACCCACATGTGCCGCGGCAACTTCCGCTCCTCGTGGGTCGCCGAGGGCGGCTACGAGCACGTCGCCGAGGCGCTCTTCAACGAGCTCGAGGTCGACGGCTTCTTCATGGAGTGGGACGACGACCGCTCCGGCAGCTTTGCGCCGCTGCGCTTCGTGCCGCCCGGGCAAGCAGGTCGTGCTCGGCCTCGTGACGACCAAGCGCGGCGAGCTCGAGCAGCAAGCGACGAGCTGATGCGCCGGATCGAGGAGGCGTCGAGGTACGTGCCGCTCGACCAGCTCTGCCTGTCGCCGCAGTGCGGGTTCTCCTCGACGGTCGAGGGCAACGCGCTGACGATCGACGACGAGCTCGCGAAGCTCCGCCTCGTCGTCGAGACGGCACGACGAGGTCTGGGGCTGAGCCGCGCTCAGTCGCTGCGGCCGGCGTTCAGCCGCTCGTAGAAGGCTCGCCGCTCGGCTTCCTCCGAGTCGGACTTTGCGCTCTCGAGCTGGGTGCGGAGGTCGGCAAGCAAGCGTGCGAAGTCCTCGCGAGCGGCGAGGTCGAGACGGTCGAAGGCGCATCCACCCGCGCCGCCGCCGCTCTCCCAGAAAGGGCATCCCGACTCGGTGCAGAGGGTGTGGTTGCCGAGCGCCTGATCGATCCGGCAGATTCGTGCTTCGTCCGTGTTCGCTGCCATCGGTTCGAGCTTCGCCGACCCAAGGCGATCCCACCTCGGTGAGCCCGCGGAGGTGTGTGCGGCGAAGTACGGATTTCCGCCGGGGCTGGCAGGCGTAGGATCCGGTCGAGATGACAGGATCTTTCGACAACGACGAGGCACGGCGGATCGGCGAGCAGATCGGGATCGACTGGGACACCTCGCCGTTCGACGTCGAGCAGTTCCGGATCGGGATGAACGTCGAGCTCGAGCACGGAAGCCAGGATCCGCGCACGAACGTCACGAACGACGATCCGATCACGACCGGCCGGATCGCCTGGGCGCATCTGAACGAGTTCGCGGACTACTACACGCGGCTCGAGGCGATGGAGGAGCAGGCGAAGCGCGAGCTCCGATGAGTTCGGGGCGCCCGGGTCGTCTGACTCTTCGAACCCGATGAGAGGAGATCCGGAGATGACCAAGCTCAATCTCACCCAGGTCGGCCGCGTCTGCGTGACCGTCGCGGACACCGACCGTGCGATCGATTTCTATGTCAACACCCTCGGCCTCGAGAAGGTCGTCGACGTCCCGATGGGCCCCGAGATGCGCTGGGTCGAGGTTGCGATCCCCGGCGCCGTCACGACGATCGCGCTCGCCCCGCCGCCCGAGGGCAAGCCTGCCGGCGGCAGCGAGACCGGGATCTGTCTCGACACGAGTGACGTCGACGCCGACCACGCCGCGTTGCAGGCGGCCGGCGCCGATGTCGATGCCGAGGTGACGCGCTTCGGCGGCCCGGTTCCGCCGATGTTCTGGGTGCGCGATCCGGACGGGAACTCGCTGATCGTCGTCGAGCCGATCGGCGAATGAAGGTCAGGCGCTTCTTCTGAAGTAGTGGCCCTGCTCGAGGTCCTCGCAGCGACCGGGCTCTGGCAGGTACGCCTTCGGGGTTGACTTGCCTCAGGCAGCGTGCGACTGTCAGGGCGTGAGCTGGTACCTGGAGGTCTTGAAGAAATACGCCGTCTTCAGCGGGCGCGCCCGCCGGGCCGAGTACTGGTACTTCCTGCTCTTCAACCTGATCGTGGTGGTCGTCCTGTCGATCGTCGATGCCGCCGCCGGGACGAACCCGCTGCTCTCGGCGATCTACGCGCTGGCGGTGCTGCTTCCGAGCATCGGGGTCGCGATCCGGCGCCTCCACGACACGGGCCGCTCCGGTTGGTGGATCTTGATCGCCCTCGTCCCGCTCGTCGGTGCGATCGTTCTGCTCGTGTTCTATGTCCAGGACAGCTCTACCGGCGTGAACGAGTACGGGCCGAACCCGAAGTTCGCTTCCTGAGCCAGGGCCCGTCTCCTAACAACGCGGGCGTGTCTTGAACGGTCTGTTGGGGGCCGGAACCGTCAGAGAGCCCAGCCCCCAACAGGCGGTTCGGTCGTCGGGCCGGTCAATCGGCGCCCTAGCCGACGCCTTCCGGTGCCGGATCAGGGTCGGCCTCGATAGGTTCGAGGACGAACAGCTCGGCCGAGATGTCCGGGTCGAGACTGACCTCGGAGAGGAACACTCTGACCTTGCGCCCCGTCGCCTCCTCGACGACCGCGACGAACCTGTCCTTCATCGCACGCTGGAAGGCCCGGCGCGCCTCGTGGACGGCCGCCGTCTCGCCGGCTTCGACGAGGGTGCGCTCGAGCGGGGTGTAGAGGTCCTCGAGGAACGTGACGACGTGATCGTGTCCGACGACCGTACGCACGCTGGTCGGCCCGCGCCCGAAGTTCTCGCGGTGCAGCTTGCTCAACCCGTTCGAGATCGCGGTGCTCGCGCTCCCCCGGCGTTGCAGTGCGTCTGACATTGGTGCTCCCGGTTTCTCCGCTCCTCGAAGAGTCGGGCCCGTGAGGAACGAGGAGCGATGCCGAGCAACCTGGCGGGCAAGCCTTGCCGTGGATCTCGGTGGGAGTCAATCTCGGCCTGAAGGACCGACGCTGCACCCATCGTACTCCGACCTGCCCTCGAACGGGTCGTACCGAACGCGAACCGGGAGCGGCAGCCTACACCGAGGGCGACGGCGTGCGTGACGCAACGTTCGCGATGCTCTATCCTCTCGTTCTCGGCGCTCCGTCCGGCGAACGGTAGGGGTGCTGTCCGGTTTCCAACTGGATGCGTGACCGGTTCCCGACCTGGATAGAGCCGGTCTTCGACTCCTTCATGTCGGTGGTTACCTCGAATCGAGGGGACGTGATGCGCATCCAGAGTGGAGAGCCGGCCGGATTCGGAGCGACCACGAGGCAGCTCGACGACGGCAGCGTCGTGCTGGCGGTCGAGGGAGAGATCGACATCGATACCGCAGCTCGGTTCAAGGCGAAGCTCGATGACGCGATCAGACTTGCGAGCTCTCGCGTGATCATCGACTTGACCGGATGCGACTTCGTGGATTCGGCCGGCCTGAATGTCCTAGTCCATGCCGATATCAATCTCAACGGCCCGGGCCCGCTGACCCTGGTCGTCCC
Source organism: uncultured Actinomycetota bacterium (assembly GCA_963775355.1). Taxonomy (GTDB): domain Bacteria; phylum Actinomycetota; class Thermoleophilia; order Gaiellales; family Gaiellaceae; genus PALSA-600. Next base: position 497,671 of record CAVZJA010000020.1, read on the forward strand.
GCATGCAAATGTCGTCAGGGCTTTCGAGATCACCCACCTCGACGACCACTTCGTGATCCACCCGACCCTCGCAGCGGCGATCAACGGAGAGTGGCGACGGGCGCACTGAAGAACAAGAAGCTGAAGCGCGCGAAGATGGCCCAGCGGCGGGCTTTACGTAAGCGCGCGCCGAAGTCGACGCCCCGGCAGCCGGCCAAGTGAACCAACCGATCGTACGTCTACACCTCGGCCGCGAGGGGTAACAGGATTTCGTGGGCACCGATACCGAGCCGGCTCTCGCATTCGTGACTAACGACCCTGCGACACCGGCGATCGAGATCCGGGTCAACTTCGGAATCTTCGCCGGGCGCGCGGTGACACCGGCCGAGATCGACCGGCTCGCCCAATGGCTGCTCGACGAGACCGACGCGGTGACCATCGTGTCCGAGGACCGCCATGAGATCGGGAGAGGCGCCGAGGCCTCCGCACACCAGGTGCGGATCGAGGTTGCGACCGGGGCGATGATGGACGTGGGCGCGCGAGACAGGCTCGAGGAGCGGCTGCTCGAACGCGTCGACTACTGGGCCCGCACGTGCATTGCAGAGAGGCACGCGGAGAGCTAGCCGAGGCGGGCCTCAAGGCGCGATTCGGAGAGCGTCCTCCCGATTCGACACGCAGTCGAGGAGCTCGAACATCCCGGAGATCTCGAGTGCCTTCTCGACGATCGCGGCCGTGTTGTGCTGAATGCGGAAATCGGATCCGCGGTCGCGCGCGAGGCGGTTGGCGTCCGCGAGATTTTGAATGATCGAGGAATCGATGAACTCAGCCTCGCTGAGGTCGACGACGACCAGATCGTTCATCTCGATGAGCTCGCTGAGAAGCGCTCGCATTGCGTACTTCGATTCGAGATCGTGCTCGCCCCTGAGCTCGACGACCACTTTGGACCGGGCAGGTCGCAGGATTTGGACGCCATCGATCATGACGTTCTCCCCTTGATTCTCAGTTGACGGACGTGGCGTCGACTTGAAGCCGGCCGTGTTGTAGACTAAGACGACTAGTGTGACGCGACAGAGGAATATACGTCATAAGAATCGTAAATGTCAAATCGAGATGATCAGCGAGAGGCAGGTCGGAACGGCACTGGCCGGCTGGCACTTTCTTCGAACCACGCCCAGGTGCTGATCTGCATCGCGCGCGACCCGGAGATCCGGCTGCGCGACGTCGCCGTCGCCGTCGGCATCACCGAGCGAGCCGTTCAGCGCATCGTCGCCGACCTCGCGGCATCCGGGCACATCGAGATAGAGCGCGCGAGGGCCGACGCAACCGCTACATCATCAACCGCGAGGTCGCCATGCGACATCCGGCTCAGGCGAACCAGGACATCGGCCAGCTGCTCGACCTTCTCGCCGATCCTCCTCGGGGCTAGCAGCGACTACTCGTGCAGCTCGCCCGCTCAGGAGGCTTTCGAGTTCTACGAGCGAGATCCTCGCCTCAGCGCTGGGCTCGATTCGGCGACGCTGGTGAGCGCCGCGAAGCCGCGCCGAAGCCGGGCTTGGCTCCGGTCCCGGCGAGGTCTACATTAGCCCGAGCCGCGACGCAAGAACTCCAGGCCGACAAGCTGCTGCGGCCCGTCCGACGCAGCGGGAGCGGTGACGAGCTCGCCTGCCGCCTCGAAAGCCGCCAGCTGGAGGGGACGATTCTCCTCACCCAGGCGTCACCCTCGACGAACGGCCGCGAATGAAGCTGTCACCTCTCGCTCGCCAACGTCCTAGCCGTCTGGAACGTCGACATTCACCAGAACTGCAAGCTCGAGCCACGTCTGGCTCTGACGATCGGCGACTACGTTCCGACGCCGACCGACGGTCACGCAACGCCGCCGACGATCTTCGCCATGATCGATGCATACGCCGTCTTACGGCGGGGACGTCTTCCCACCGGCGCTTGTCTACCACGCCTTCCCGCGCCGCCTCACGCGCTTCCACGCTGAAGACAGATCATGCCTCGCCTGGAGCTTGCGCCTCGCCTCGCGCTCCGCGATCCGGCCGGCCGTGAACGCAGCGCCGGTCGAGCCGGCTGCCTTCCGAGCCGCCTCAGGCGGTCGAGCGCGACGACCGCGTCCTGGTGCTCACCGAGAACGTCCTGAAGCTTCGCGCTCTCCTTCACGAACCGTGCCGCCGGCGCGCCGCGGGAGCTCTGAGCGAGCTCGGCGGCATAACGCGCCCGCTTGCTCTGGATCCGCAGCCTGTGCAGTTGCCTGTCGTCGGTGCGCGACGTGTGCTTCTCCAGGACGCGAAGCTCCTCGAATCCTCTCCCTGGCAAGCTGCTCGACCGTGAGGTCGGATCGGGTTACGCAGGCAGCGATCCGGCTGCGGCTTCGAGGCGGTCGAGCAGGAGGAAATATCGCTGGTCGTCCAGCGCCTCCCTCAGGCCGGCCCGCGCTCGATCTCGCTCCGATCGCAGCGGCGCGAGCAGCGCCTCGGTGTCGCGTTCGTGCGCCGAGCTCACTCGCCTCGTCGGCGAGATGCTCCATGAGACGTCGAGGTCGCGAACGGCGCCGAGCAGCTTCCCGAAAAGATCGAGCTCGTGACGGAGGCTGGGCGCTCCAGGCCCTCTCGAGCATCGCCCGTGCCGTGCGGAGCACCGCGCGAAGCCGGCGGACCGCGACCCTCATGTTGTGGACCGCGTCGGCGTCGTCTGTCGGCTCGCACGATCGGGTCGTTCGAGCGGAGCTCGTCCAGCTGTGCCCGGACGAACGCGCAGAGGTGCTCGAGCGCAGGCGCTTTCGGGCCGACGCGCGGAACGGTCGGGAGGCCGACGACACGCATGATCTTCGGGGTCTTCTTGCCCGGCGTCGCGCCCAGCTCGCGGAGCGCCTCATCGACGTGCTCGATCGAGGAGGACGAGCCGTTCACGAGCTCCGCCTCGATCTCGGAGAAGCGACGCACCACGGACACCCCTCGAGAACCGAGACGTCGTCGATCGTGACCTCCACGCCCTCGACCAGCCGGCCGTGACGGCGGGTCTCGAGCATCGCAATCAGCTCGAGCTCGGAGCCGCGGAGGATTCCCGAGAGCAGTCGCGCGAGCCCGGGCGGCGGCATCGCCGGACCGCCTGGCTCCTCCAGCTCGAGTCGGCTCTCGCCATGGGCAGCTTCAGCTGCCAGTTGCTGATCCCGTTCTCGACACGGCGGCGTAGCGTGATTCCGGCACGCAAGAGGCGGCGATCGGCCGTGTCGTGATAGCTGGAAGCGAAGGTGTGCGGCTCCAGCGGTTCGCCGCCGAGCCGATCGATCTGGATGTCGTCTGCCGTCGAATTTGAGCTCCCGCTCGATCGTCGTCTTCATTCGCACACCCTCCGCCGTCGTGGTCGATCGCTTCCGTGGTTCCCGCCGTCGTGGTCGATCGCTTCCGTGGTTCCCGATTCGCGGCAAACATGAACACGAGGTTTTCGAGCTCGTCGATCCGGCAATCACGGCCCCGATTCCCCCAAGGAACCGAAGGAGGAAGCGATGCCAGGCAAGAGCGCCCACGTCAAGAACGAGCGACAGTACGAGGCACTCCGAGACAAGGGCATGTCCAAGGAACGGGCAGCCAAGATCGCAAACTCTCCCGACGCTTCACGTCATGGCGGCGAAAAGTCCGGGTCGGGCGGAAACGCCTCCCAGGGCGGAACGACCGCTCAGAAGAAGGCCGCCGGCCGCAAGGGCGGCGAGGCAACGGCGCGCAAGCGCTAGCTCGCGATCGGCGCCGTCAACCACGGGACGAGTCGTCCCACCGACCAACCCCCTCGAAAAGGAGAAGACACATGGCTCAGATGAGTGAACCGCGCGAACTGTTCCTGCATGAGCTCGGCGACGTGCTCTATGCCGAGCGAACCCTCGTGAAGACCCTCCCGAAGCTGGAGGAAGAGGCAAGCGATGACGAGCTCGCCGAGGGCTTCAGAGCGCATCTCGAGGAGACGAAGCAGCATGTCGCCAACGTGGAGCGTGCCTTCGAGGCTCTGGGCGAGAAGCCCAAGGCCGAGAAGTGCCCCGGGATCGAAGGGATCAAGAAGGAGCACGATGAGTTCGTCGAGAGCGAGTCTCCGTCTCCCGAGATCCTCGATTCGTTCCTGACCGGTGCCGGTGCCCGCGCCGAGCACTACGAGATCGCAGCGTACGAAGGGCTGATCACGAATGCCCGTGCGATGGGTGAGCGTGAGGTCGAGCAGCTCCTCTCGGAGAACCTCGAGCAGGAAAAGGCTGCCCTGACGAAGATCCAGTCGATCGGGAAGCGGCTCGCGATGGCGGGGGCTGGGTCCGAGGCCCGGGCCTAACGGCAGTCGAGACGGGCCCGCGGGGCGGCGGCGAACGCGTCGGCCCCGCGGGCCGCACGGCGGAAGGAGCGACTCCGATGGCAGCGAAGTACCCCGGCGCAATTCCGTACCTTCCCGACCGCCCGTCACTCGAGGCGATGCGACAGGCGGTACAGGGCTGCCGGGGTTGCCGCTCTACGTTGACGCCACTCGAGCCGTGTTCGGAGCCGGGCCGGCTAGGGCGCGGCTGGTGCTCGTCGGCGAGCAGCCGGGCGATCAGGAAGACCGAGCCGGAGAGCATGGCATCGGTCACGCGGGCAAGGTGCTCGACCGGGCGGTCGAGGCCGCCGGCATCGACCGCGGCGAGACGTACGTGACGAACGCCGTGAAGCACTTCAAATGGAAGCCGCGAGGCCCTCGGCGGATCCACGACAAGACGACCTGGAGCGAGAAGGTCGCCTGTCGGCCGTGGCTCGAGCTCGAGCTCGACGCGGTCTCGCCCAGGGCCATGTACTCCTCGGGGCTACTGCGGCCCAGTCCCTGCTCGGCCGCGACTTTCGAGTGACGCGAAGCCGTGGCCGGCTGCTGGAGTCCGAACTTGCCGACATCGTCCTCGCGACCATCCACCCGTCGGCGGTGCTACGAGCGGACGATCGCGACGAGGCGTTCGCGGGCCTGGTTGCCGATCTCGGGGTGGCTGCGGCCGCGCTCCGCTCGACGGATTGACAAGGGCCGGCAGCGGGAACGACCGCTCAGATGCCGAGGCTTCGTCATGTCGACTGTGCGAGCCCGGCCTCCCCGCCGGCGCAGGGGACGCGGCTTCTCGTATCGGGACGCGCGCGGCCGGCCGATTCGGGACCCGGAGACGCTCGAGCGGATCCGCGGTCTCGCGATCCCGCCCGCGTGGGGCGACGTGTGGATCTGCCCCCTGGCGAACGGCCATCTTCAGGCGGTCGGGACCGACGAGGCGGGGCGTCGCCAGTACCTTTACCACCCTGCGTGGCGCGAGCATCGAGACCGCGAGAAGTTCGATGAGATGCTCCGGTTTGCCGAGGCGCTGCCGGCTGCTCGGCGACGGATCGGGCGGCTGCTCGGCGAGCAGGCGTTGACCAGGGACCGGGTGCTCGCGTTCGCGGTCGCGCTTCTCGACCGCGGGCTCTTCAGAGTCGGCGGTGAGGAGTATGCGAATGACTACGGAAGCCACGGCCTGTCGACGCTCGAGCGCCGCCACGTATCGCTCTTCGGCCGGGACGGGGTTGCCTTCGCCTTCGAGGGCAAGAGCGGCCGGTTCCACGAGCTCGAGGTGAGCGGCCGGCCGCTTCGGCGGGCCGCTTCCGCCTGCTCGAGGCGAGGCGCCGGGGCCGGTTCCTCGCCTATCGCAACGGACGCGGCTGGCACGAGGTGCGGTCGGAGGACGTGAACGCTTTCCTGAAGACCCTCGTTGGCGAGGAGTTCTCGGCGAAGGATTTCCGCACCTGGCATGCGACGGTGCTCGCCGCCGTGGGCGTCGCCGTCGCCGAGCCGGTGCGCGGAGCCGCCGCACGGCGTCGGGTCGTCTCGGAGACGATCGAGGAGGTCGCGGCCGCTCTCGGCAACACCCCGGCGGTCTGCCGCGCGTCGTACGTCGATCCGAGGGTCTTCGACCGCTACCGGGCGGGTGCCACCATCGATCCGCAGCTGACCGGCCCGGGCCGACTGTCGCTCGGCGGTCGACAGGCGGTGGAGCAGGCCGTGGTCGACCTGCTCGCCGGCCAGCCCGGCTGAGCGCCCCTAGATCGCGCTCTCATCCGCAACCAGATAGAGAACACCTTCTCTGGGGCGCGAGGGAAGGTCGCCCACGGCTGCAAGCCGGTCTCGCGGGGAGGCGAAGCTGTCGAGCACCCGCTCGTACGCGCGGATGTAATCCCTCGTCATCGTCTGGTAGTTGAACAGGTGGCGTGCTCGCTGGGCGATATACGAACGGTCCATCTCGAAGCATTCCTCGATCTGGTGCACGCCCTCCACGAAGTCTTCGATGAGCAGCCCGGTCCGTCCTGGCTCGATCAGCTCCGGCATCGAGCCGCGGGCCGTCGCGAGCGTCGGCGTTCCGCAGAAGGCCGCCTCGAGCACGGTCAAGCCGAAGGGCTCACGGAAAGCTGTTGGGTGGAGGTTGCACCGCGCGTGGGCGAGCAGGTGCGCCTTCTCTTCGAGGCCGAGCTCTCCGAGGTACTCGACGAAAGGATGATCGAGGTACGGCTTGACCTGCTGTTCGAAGTAGTCGGCGCCCTGAAAGTCGATCTTCCCGCCCAGCTTGATCGGGATGCCCAGGCTGAGAGCAAGCTGGATCGCGAGATGCGGGTTCTTCTCACGATCGAACCGGCCGAGGAAGCAGAGATAGTCGTCGGGCTCCGTGACGACGGGGAACGGGCGCGCGTCCTCGCCGTTGTAGACGACCCCGATGTACTGGAGGTCGGGACACGCTTGCTGCTGGTTCCGGGAGATCGAGACGTAGTAGAGCTGGCTCCGCTCGCGGTAGTACGAGAGCTGGTCGAACTCGATCGCTCCGTGCAGAGTCGTCAGGTTCGGCATGTCCTGGAAATCGATCAGGTCGAACCCATGCGAGTGAATGAGGTCGACCCGTGGGGTGAGCCGCCGAAGCCTCTCGCGGGTGATCCGGTCGATCCTGTCGCAAAGAAGCTCATGCGAGCGAACGTCCCTGCTGTCCGCCGGGAACGAGATCGCACGATCGACGATCGGGATCAGCTCGCAGTCGACCTCGGAATCGGCCGCTGCCAGCAGGATCGGCTCATGGCCGGCCTCGATCAATCCTCGGATCAGGTCAGAGATGATCCGCTCGGTCCCGCCGTAGCGAGGCGGGGGCACAGGCAGCTGAGGGCCTGCCACGATGGCGACTCGCATCAGGCTCCCCGGTGGTTCTGGTGATCCGGGCTGTCATTCATTGCTCTCTCCCTGTTTCTTCCTGTTCATATCCGCCGGGCCCCGGGTTCAACCCCCGAGACTGGATTCGGATCGGCTACGAGCGGGAACCCATCTGCAATCGAAATCCGATGCGGATAGGAGGTTGGGATGGCTGGATGGATCTGGGTCGTGATAGTCCTCGCCGTTCTCATCTGCGGTGCGGTCGCGCTCTGGACAGTGGCATCGCAGCGTCGTACTCGAAGGCTGCAAGACCGGTTCGGGCCCGAGTACGCCCGAACGGCGGACGCGGCGGGTAGCAGACGAGAGGCCGAGGCAGAGCTCGCCGCCCGCGAAGAGCGTCACGACACGTTGAATGTGCGAGCGCTCTCTCCCGATGCTCGACGTCGCTATGCGTCGAGGTGGGAAGACGTTCAGGCGGAGTTCGTCGACGCCCCGGAAGAGGCCGTCGTACATGCCGACGAGCTCGTGAACGAAGTGATGAGCGAGCGCGGCTATCCAATGGAGAACTTCGAGCAACGCGTCGCCGACGTGTCCGTCGATCATCCGGTCGTGGTCGAGAACTACAGGGCCGCTCACCGGATCGTGGTCGCAATGGACAGCGGAGAGGCGTCGACCGAAGAGGAGCGCAGGGCGATACAGCACTTCCGAGCGCTGTTCGACGACCTGCTCTCCGAAGCAGGCGAGCGCGGCATCGAGCCGCGCGCCACATCGGCCACGGCACGGGAGGGAGCTGCACAATGAACGATCGCTCTCAGGGATTGACGACGGCGGACATCGCCGGGTCCGGCAGCTCGGACGAGACGGAGCGCAAGGATCTGGACGAGAGAGATGCAGGTAGCGCCGAAGCCGAGGCGAATCGGCTTGACCAGCCTGCTATGGCCGAGCCGTTGCTCGGGCCGACCGAATCGAAGAGGTTCAGCGACGAATGGCGCAAGGTGCAGAGCCAGTTCGTCGACGAGCCGCGAGAGGCCGTCGAGCAGGCGGACAGGCTCGTTGCGGATCTCATGCAGCGACTGGCGAGCGAGTTCACGGAGACACGATCGAATCTCGAGCGCCAGTGGGATGGCCACGACGATATCTCGACCGAGGAGTTGCGCGTCGCGATGACGCGTTACCGGTCCTTCTTCGAGCGACTGCTCTCGGCATGAGCTTTCAGCTTCGGGAGGCGTGTTGGTCAGCGCCTCCCGAAGCATCCGCTCTTGAGCGGGAGCGTTCGAAGTAGAGGTAAGCGCCGACCGACCAAAGCTGGGTGCGGTTGCCGGCGATCGGGGAGCCGTCCACTGGGTCGATCAGCTCCGGGAAGCCGTGCTCGAACGTCGGCATCACCCGGGCAGCGATCTCCATTGCGCGTCGAAGCCCGTGGCGGCTGGCGGCCGCATGGAGCAATGCCTGCTCGTGAACCCAAACGTAACGAGTGTGGTACGGATCGATCCCTGCGGCTACCGGAAGGGCGGGCAGATACCCGAAAGACGTCGCGAGCGGCTCGCTGTACGGCTCGACAAGGGCGAGACGGGCCGAGTCGATCGTGCCGGGCTCGAGAAACAGGAGAGTATGGAGCGAATCGCTGCTCGTCGAGTCAGCAACTATCGCGTCGCCGCGTACAGCGACCGCAAAGTGGTCGCCCCGCCAGAAAGCCTCGAGGCCTCGCTGCATGAGGCCGTCGGCTTGCTTGGCAAGTTCAGTCGATTCCATCAGGTCGGCGATCGCGCGAAGCGCAGCCACGTACTGGAAATGCACCAGCGCATAGGCAATCGGATAGCGCGCGGCCCTCTCCGGCCCCGGGAGGTTGAGCTCGGAGTCCTTCCAGTAGGTGACCTTGAGCGCGAAGCGATCGGCACCGACTGGCGCGTGTCCTCGTGGAAGACATCTTCGATGAGGTGGCTGCGGAGGTACTCCAGCGCGCGCTCGATGTTCGTCCGATATCGGCGTTGGAGGTCGTCGCCCCCGTGGGTCGCCACGTAGGCGACTGCGAGCAGAAAGAGCGCGGTGGAATCACATGCTCTAGGTCGTCCAGAGACCGTCCTGCTTGACTCCGGGCAGCTCGTGATGGATCTTCCCGGGCTCCTCTCCGGTCTCCGGATCTGCTTTTCGCCCCTGGTGGCGGGCCGAGAACCTCAACTGGGCGCGTAGTCCGTCGAGATCGTTCGCGAGCAGCCCGTAGGTGAAGCCGTCTCGGGAGAAGTTGCTCGTATAGCCGGGGATCCCGGCTTGGTAGAGCCCATCTCGATACCGCAGGGCTGCGAGCGCGACGGCAGGCTCGACGCCTGGCGCGGTCATGACTCCTATCCGGGTCTCGTCACGACCAGGTACCGGGCGTGGGCTCGCACCAACGTATCGGCCTGGTGCTCGTGGCCCGGCAAGACCGCGAACCATCCGGCCCTGGCGCTGATCTCGGCATGTTCGCCGAGCGTCATGACTATCGCTGACTGGCAGTCGAACCGGCCGCACTCGCAGACGAAGGCGCATTCGACGCCTGCGTCGGCGGACGCCCGGGCCCGGAACTGCGTGTTGATCGAGCGGGCCACCGTTGCCGACCCTCTCTCCTCGCGCTCCTCGCGGGCGTGACGCGAACGCTGACCGGCGGGCGACATCTGCCTCGCAGACATGGTCTGATCTTCACCCGTCGGCGATGCTTTGTAAACACAGCCCGTTCTTGTCGCAAGGGCACGACCGCCGAGCCGGCCCGTTGCAGTCGATATCGAGATCTGCGCGCTTGAGGGCGACGTTTAGGGACTCGTGTACCGCGGAACAATCCAGACCGCAGCAAGCGAAAGGAGCAAAATGAGCATTTGGCGTCTGTTGACGAGACTCGTGGTCGGAGGCTTCCTCATTGGCCATGGAACCCAGAAGCTTTTCGGCTGGTTCGGCGGGGCTGGAACCGAAGGCACTGCGAAGGGATTCGAGAAGGCCGGCCTGCGCCCCGGCACGCGAAATGCGGTGGCGGCGGGCCTGGCCGAGACCGCGGGCGGCGCGCTCCTCGCGACGGGGCTTGCGACACCGCTCGGCGCGACCCTCGTGACCGGACGATGCTGACGGCGATCGAGCATTTCCACCGCGACAAGGGACCGTGGAACCAGAACGGCGGCTACGAGTACCCGATCGTTCTGATCGCAACCGCGGTCGGGCTTGCCGGGGCCGGGCCCGGCCGGCTCTCGCTGGACGTGGCGTTCGGGTCCAGGCGGCGTGGCGCCGCGTGGGCGGCCTTCGCCGTCGGGGCCGGCTCCTTTGGGGCGTACGTGGTCGACCGGCTCGCCGAGCGGAACCGGCCCGATCCGGTGAGGCTTCCGGTGACCGTGCCGGAGCGCGCCGCGGCCTGATGCAAGCGGACTACTTGTGACGCAACCGGGATCATCTGAACCACCGAAAGGAGGACGACATGAGTAATCGTCTCGAGGGAAAGCGTGTCGCGATTCTCGCCACCGATCTCGTCGAGCGGATCGAGCTCAAGAGCTGCGCCGAGCGCTCGAGGAAGCAGGTGCGGAAACCGAGCTGTGGCGCCGCACGGCGGAACGATTCAGACCGTCGACCACGACGAGAAGGCCGATGCAGACCGTAGATCGTCTACTCGAACGAGGCCGATCCCCTTCGATCACGACGCCGGTGTCGTTTCCCGGCGGCGTGGCGACCGGATGCGCTTCGGTTGAACGTACAACGCCGTCGATTTCGTCCGGCAGATCCACGCGGCCGGCAAGCCCATCGCTGCCATTCTGTCATGGTCGTGGCTGCTCGTCGAGGCCGACCTTGCCCGTGACCGCAAGTTCACCTCGTGACCGTTGCTTGAGACGGACATCCGCAATGCGGCGGGGATGCGGGGATGACCGTGGGAGGCGATCGAGGATGGTGGTTTACGACCAGCCCAAGCCCGGACGACATCTCCCTGTTTTCCAACAATCTCTCCCAGACGGTCGCTGTCTTTGCTGCTGCAGTCAGCGGAGCAGCGGTGGAGGTGAGCCTCAAGTCTCTCAGCGTGGGCGTACATGCTCGACGGGGCTCTGACGTACTCGACGCCGGCCTCTATCGAGCGACGCAGGGGCAGGCGCGAGCAACTCCGGTCAGGCGCTCGATCTGCACGTCGTCGAGGTCGCCCCGAGCTGGATTGCCACCTCAACCTGCGAGGTGTGGACTGGTTGTCGTAGTCGACATCAACCGTGACCTCGCCGAGCTCCCAGCCTTTGGCGCGGCCTTAACATCACGAGCGTCGTCGAGACACGCGGCGAGCGCAGCCGGGAACAGCTCGGCGGCGTGCGGCTCCGCCGCCGTCCCCCTGAGCCGTTCAGGCCGTCGGTGATGATCCGGCGGCGGCCGTCGATCAGCACCTCCTGGCGAAGCGCGCCGGAATCGAGCGGGCTGTGGCCGGAGACTCACCGTCGCCCAAAGGTTCGCTGCGCTGAGCGCGACTGCCATCGGGGGGCCCGCGGAGAGGCATGCGGGCAAACCCTCGTTCGGGCGTCGAGCAGCACGGCCGTCTGACACCGCATGGTCAGCGGCGCAGCGCGAGGAGCTCGGCGAGCGGCAGCGTGTTGACGACGTCGGCCGCGGTCGCGCCACCGCGCCGGGCCGTGTGCACCGAGAGCGGCATGTTCGCGAGACCTCGAACCGAGTGGGCGTCAGTCGAGCAGGCGATTCGGACACCGGCTGCGATCGCCTCGCGGACGTGCTCTCCGCTCAGGTCGAGGCGGGCGGGCAGCCCGTTGACCTCGAGCGCCACCCCGGTGGCGAGGGCCGTCTCGAAGGTGCGTTCGAGGTCGAGCGCGTTCTCGGGGCGATGGCCGATCAGGCGCCCGGTGGGATGACTGAGGCAGCGGACCGCCGGATGCTGCATCGCGTGCACGACCCGCGCGGTGAGCTCCCGCCGCGGCGTCCGCTGGCCGGCGTGCAGGGAGAGCTGGACCCAGTCGAGCTCCGCGAGGACGTCGTCCGGGAGGTCGAGCGCCCCGTCGCCGACGATGTCGCATTCGATCCCGCGGAGAACGCGGAAGGGGGCGAGCTCCTCGTTCGCCGCGGCGATCTCCTCGGCCTGCCGGCGCAGATCGTCACCGTCGAGGCCCGGCACGACGCGCACCGCACGGGTGTGGTCGCAGATCGCGAGGTACTCGTAGCCGAGCGCCCGCGCCGCGTCGGCCATCTCGCGGACGGTCGCGCGACCGTCGGATGCATTCGTGTGGCAATGGAGGTCGCCGCGGACCCGCTCGAGAGTGAGAAGGTCGTCGGGCACGGCGGCCTCCGGTAGCTCGCGCAGCTCGGGCGGGACGTACGGCAGCCCGAGCAGACGGAAGACGCCGGCCTCGTCGGGCGCGTCGGGGAGCGGGCCGAGCGACGCCACATACTCGGGCGATCCGGTCGCCTCGACGAGCGCCGTTCCGAGGCGCTCCGGAGAGGCGGTGTGGAGCTCGATGGGAAAGCCGTCGGTCGTCATGCCGACGATCGGGCTCGAGGATGGCGACGACGTCGGGGTGGGCGGCGAATCGGGCTCGTGCTTCGGCCGGGATCGCGGGTCGGGACGACGACCGCGAGCCGCTTCGGGGTGTCCCGGTAACGGCGAGCATCGCCCGCGGGGATCCCGCCGAGCCCCTCGGCGATGCGTAGCGAGAGCGCGAGCGCCTGGTCGAGTCGCATCGATCTCGACGGCGCCGGGCGCCCCCCGTCGAGGGCGGCGCGGATCGACGCCTCGGTTCGCGGCCCGATGCCGGGAACCTCTCGCAGCCGCCCGGCCGCGGCCGCCTCGCGCAGCTCGTCGGCGGTCTGGATCCCAAGGGCGGCGCCGATCTGCGTGCCGCGGCGGGCACCGAATCCGAGCAGGCGGCCGAGAGCGGCGAGCTCGGGCGAGTGTCTCCCGGCGAAGCTCCTCCACCTCGGCGAGGCGCCCGGTCTCGACGAGCTCACGGAGCCGCGCCTCGATCCCGGGCCCGATCCCGCGCAGCTCGCGGACGCGGCCGCTCCGAACGAGGTCGGCCACCGGCACCGGTGCCGCTGCGATGAGGTCGCCGCCGCGTCTGAAGGCGCGGGCCGCGTACGACTCGGCGCCTGCGAGCTCGAGAAGCGCGGCGTACTCGTGGAGGGCGGCGGCGAGCTCGGCGTTGGTCGGCGCGCCTCGCGGCATCGCGCGACGCTACCGCGCGGTGCGCTTGTGCGAGCGGGGCGGTGCGCGGCACGCTCGCGCGCGCATGTCGGGTCGGCTGTGCCGACGTGCGTGCTTCACGCAGCGCCGCAGCGGCGGCGACAACGTCCCGGGCTTGCAGAACGCTTACGTGATTCTGAGGTTAGACAGGCGGGATCCCGGGCACCAACCACGAGAGAGACATTGCGTTCGCAACTGAACGCACGTCGAAACTATCGATGGGAGATCAGCGATGGCGAACAGCCTCAAGATCAAGGTGAACGGGCTCACGCACGGCGTGACCGCGAGCCTCGATACACCGCTCCTGTACGTCTTGCACAACGAGCTCCACCTGCATGGCCCGCGGTTCGGCTGCGGTCTTGCGCAGTGTGGTGCCTGCTCGGTGCTGCTGGACGGCAAGGAGATCCGCTCATGTGTCACCCCGGTCGCGGCGGTGTCCGGGAAGAGCATCACGACCCTCGAAGGGCTGCCCGCCGTCTGGGCGGCTCAGCGAGGCGCGACCGCCGCCGCGCCTGCACTCCATCCCCTTCAGCAGGCCTGGATCGACGTTCAGGTGCCGCATTGCGGCTACTGCCAGAACGGCATGATGATCCAGGCCGCCGATCTCCTCGCGACGACGAAGAACCCGTCCGAGGACCAGATCCGCACCGCGATGAACGGCCACCTCTGCCGCTGTGGCACGTACCCGCGGATTCTCACCGCGATTCAACAGGCCGCCAAGCGTGATGGCCAAGGAGGGGAAGTAACGTGACCGGTCTACTGAGCGAGCGCGAGTTCTCGCGCAAGAGTTTCGTCAAAGCCGGAGGTGCCCTGATCGTCGGGTTCTCCGTGCTCGGCGCAGGCGTTGCGGGCAAGGCCTGCGGCCGACGACCAGTTCGCGTCGTTCGGCCCCGCCAACTCGAACGCGATCGATTCGTGGCTCGTCGTGAATGCCGACAACACGATCTCCGTGAAGCTCGGCAAGGTCGAGCTCGGCCAGGGCTCCATGACCGGCCTCCTGATGGTCGCCGCGGAGGAGCTCAACGCCGACATGAGCCAGATGCGCTGGATCACGAACGACACCGATGTGACGCCGAACCAGGGCACGACCGCCGGCAGCTCGGCGATCAGCTCCGGCGGCAAGCAGACGCGCGCCGCCTCGGCGGCCGCGTACCAGACGCTGCTCGGCCTCGCCTCGACGCAGCTGGGCGTGCCGGTCGCAAACCTGAGCGTCACGAAGGGCGTCGTCAGCGGCGGCGGGAAGACCGTGACCTACGGGGCACTGCTCGGCGGGAAGGTCTTCAACGTCCAGATGGGCCCGCAGTACAACCTCGCTCCGACGCAGCCCCCGACGAGCTCGACTGCGCAGACCGTTGCATCGAGCGGCTCGGGCTCCAGCCAGGGGCTTGCGGCGACGGAGGTTCTTCCGACGCCGGCATTCGTGCCGTCGCCGGGCCCCGGCCTGTCGCCGGGCGCACCCGGAACCAAGCCGGTGAGCCAGTACAAGCTCGTCGGCGTCTCGCCCGGCCCGGAGCGCGTCGACATCCCGCCGAAGGTGACGGGTGTCTACACCTACGTCCACAGCATCCGGATCCCCGGAATGGTGCACGCCCGGGTCGTCCGGCCACGTGGGCAGGGCGCCTACGGCGACGGGACCAACCCGCAGATCGTCTCGGTCGACGCGAGCTCGATCAGTCATATCCCGGGCGCGAAGGTCGTCCAGAAGAAGAACTTCCTGGCCGTCGTCGCCCCGCTCGAGTACAACGCGATCCAGGCCGCGGCCGAGCTGAAGGTCAAGTGGGCGGCGATGCCGGAGCTTCCCGGCAGCGGGAACCTCTTCGGTGCGATGCGGGCTCAGGACACCGCGGGCCAGGTCCCGGCCTCGCTGCTCGTGAACATGGGCAGCGTCGACTCGGCGCTCGCAGGCGCGGCGCACACGCTGTCCGAGACCTATCAGTACCCCTACAACGGGCACCTTCCGATCGGCCCGACGTGCGCGGTCGCGGACGTCACCGCCGGTGGTGCGCGGATCTTCTCGAACACCCAGAACGCGTACGCGACCCGCGGGGCGGTGGCCGCAGTGCTCGGCTTCAACGCCAACCAGGTCCGCGTGACCTACTACGAGGGGTCGAGTGTCTACGGCAACGCGCCGTACGACGACGCCGCGGAAGCCGCGGCCATCATCTCGCAGCTCGTGAACGCGCCGGTCCGGCTTCAGTTCATGCGCTGGGACGAGCACGGCTGGGACAACTACGGCCCACCGCAGATGACCGATATTCGCGGTGGCGTCGACGCCAACGGGAACCTCGTCGCGACCGATACGACGATCATGACCGTCCCGTGGTACACGACGAAGGCGACCGAGGCGATGCTGGGCTACCAGCAGCAGTTCGCGGTCAGCGCGCAAATCGACACCGCGAACAACGGGACGCAGTACAACCTGAAGAACCGCCGCGTTCTCGGCAAGTCGCTTCCGCTCCAGAACAAGTACCTCAAGACGATCTGGCTTCGGGCCCCGGCGGCTCCCCAGACCACGTTCGCCTACGAGCAGATGATCGACGAGCTCGCGCACGCGGCGAACATGGATCCGTTCCAGTTCCGCATGCAGAACATCGCGACGCAGGCGACCGACCAGGCAAACGGCATCACGGCGCTCACGTGGGACCGCTGGCAGAAGGTGCTCACCCGCGCGGGCCAGCTGGCGAACTGGAAGCCGAAGGTCGCCGCGTCGAATCTCGGCACGGGGAACATCGTGACGGGCCGCGGCATCGCCCTCGGCACCTTCGCGGGCACGCCCGTCGCGAACATCGTCGACATCGAGGTGAACAAGAAGACCGGCAAGATCACGCCGATCCACTTCTACTGTGCCCAGGACACCGGGTTGACGGTCTATCCGGAAGGGATCGCGAACCAGGCGGTCGGAAGCCTCGTGCAGGGCGCGAGCCGGGCCCTCTACGAGAGCCTCGCCTTCGACAAGAGGCAGGTGACGAGCCTCGACTGGGTCACCTATCCGATCATGCGCTTCAAGGACGCGCCGAAGATCACATTCGACTTCGTCCAGCGCACCGATATCCCGGCGGTCAGCACCGGAACGCTTCAGCCGAACGGCACCACGGCGCCGACGAGCACCGTGGCCGCCGGCGGCGTGTTCGTCGGCGGCTCGGGCGAGCCGCCGTCGACGTCGATCGGTGCGGCGATCGCGAACGCGTTCTTCGACGCGACGGGCGTGCGGATGCGCACGGCGCCGATGTCGCCGGCGCGGGTTCGCGCAACGATGAAGGCGGCCCAGCTCGCCTGAGCAGAGGGTCGCCTGGTTTGCCCGGGGGCGGGGCGGTTGATCCGCTCCGCCCCCGATGCGTGACAGGCCTGGGTATAACCTCGCACCGGATGGTCGTCGTAAGCGAGTCCCTGACGAAGCGCTTCGGCAAAGTCCTCGCCGTCGACAATCTGTCGTTCGCTCTCGAGCCGGGCACGATCACGGGCTTTCTCGGGCCGAACGGCGCCGGGAAGACCACGACCCTGCGCATGTTGCTCGGCCTCGCGCAGCCGACAAGCGGAAGCGCGCTCGTCTTCGGCGTGCCGTACGCGAAGCTCGAGCGGCCGGCCCTGCGGGTCGGCGCGGTGCTCGAGGCCACCGATTTCCATCCCGGCCGCTCGGGCCGTGACCATCTGCGGACACTGAGCCGTGCAGTCGACTTGCCTGACTCCCGGGTCGACGAGGTGCTCCGGCTCGTCGAGCTCACGGAGGCCGCCGGGCGAAGGGTGAAGGGGTACTCGCTCGGGATGCGGCAACGCCTCGGGCTCGCGGCCGCGCTTCTCGGCGACCCGGAGCTCCTGGTGCTCGACGAGCCGGCCAACGGCCTCGACCCGGAGGGGGTGCGGTGGTTGCGAGATTTCCTGCGGGACTTCGCCGCAGGCAAGCGGACCGTGCTGGTCTCGAGCCACGTCCTCGCCGAGGTCGCGCAGACCGTCGACCAGGTGCTGATCATCAGCCGCGGCAAACTGGTTGTCGAGTCCTCGCTCGAGCAGTTGACCGCTCGTGTCGGGGGCTCGGTCCGTGTCCGCAGCTCCGAGATAGCGAAGCTGCAGCAGGCACTTCGCGATCAGCAGATCGAGACGACCACGAGCAACGATCACGCGCTCCTCGCCCACGGGACGACGAGCGAACGGGTCGGCGACATCGCGTTCGCCGCCGGCGTCCCGATCCACGAGCTCATCGCCGAGGGCTCTTCGCTGGAGGACGTGTTCCTCGAGCTCACCTCGGAGCCGCGAACGTGATCGCGCAGGTCAAGGCGGAGCTACTGAAGATCCGCTCGACGCGCACCACGATCGGGCTCGTGCTCGGCATGCTCGCGCTGATCGTGCTCTTCGCGTTGCTGGGCGGCCTGCTGACCAAGTCGCCCAGCCTCACGAGCACGGAGAACCAGCGCGGCCAGCTCGGGGTGGGAAGCCTCGCCGGGGTGTTCTCGGCTCTCGCGGGGATCATGCTCGTGACCAGCGAGTACCGCTTCGGCACGATCCGGCCGACGTTCCTGTTCAACCCGAGACGATCGAAGGTGATCGAAGCCAAGCTCTGGGCCGGGCTGCTTGCGGGGGTCGTCTTCGGTCTCGTGGGCGAAGGGCTCGGGTTCGCGATCGGCTATGTGATCCTCGAGGGTCGCGGCATCGCGTACGCCCTCGACGCCGGCCAGACGGCGCTGCTCCTCTTCGGAACGCTCGCCGGGATCGCGCTCTGGGGCGCGATCGGTGTCGGCCTCGGCACGATCCTGCGGAACCAGGTCGGCGCCATCATCGGGCTTCTCGCGTGGGGGTTCGTGGTCGAGAACCTGCTCTTCGCCTTCGTCCCGTCGGTCGGCCGCTTCGGGCCCGTCCATGCGGGAGACGCAATGACCGGCATCACCACGGAGCACCTGCTCGCGGCCGCCGCGGGTGGGGCCGTGCTGTTGCTCTGGGCTGTCGTCCTTGCCGTGGCCGGAATCGCCCTGGCCGCTCGCCGCGACGTGAGCTAGCGCGCGCAGCGCCGATCGCCGTCGGCAAGATTCGTGGTGTCGACGGCGAAGTCGGCCCGGGGGATGGTGCTGATGCGCAGAGTGGGGATCGGAGTCGGAGTCGTGGCGGCCCTGGTGGTTGTCGTCGTCGTCGCCGGACTGGTTCGCGGCAGCGGGAACCCGCGGCAGACGGTGACCGTGACGGTCGGTGACAGGCCGATTCAGATCAGTTCCGGCACGACCCTCGGAGCGGTCGCCGCCAGCGTCGGGGAGCATCCGCGTGCCGGAGATCTCCTCGCCGTGGACGGTAAGGTGCTCCGGGCAGAAGCGTTCCCCGGCGCCTTCCTGGTCGATGGAAGGCCCGCGACGATGCACACGCGGCTCCTCGCAGGCGACCGCATCGTGGCGGTCGCCGGCCGGGACCGGACAGAAGGCCTGAAGCGCACGGTCGTGCCCGAGCCGATGGGTGTGCCGAGCAACCCGCAGTTCTTCGTCGACCGGGTTCCGGGCCGGTGGGTGATCGTACGCGGCTCGGTCTCTCATCAGCTGGTCTCGTCGAGGTTCCAGCCGACGGGTGCTGCGCGCCCGCGGCGAGCGGTGGCGCTGACGTTCGACGACGGCCCGTCCCCCGAGTACACGCCGCAGATCCTGGCCCGCCTCGCGAAGCTGCGCGTGCCCGCAACGTTCTTCGTGATCGGGTATCTCGCATCCGAGTACCCGAGCATCGTCCGCCGCGAGAGCCGGATGGGGATGGTGATCGGCAACCACAGCTACAACCATCCCGAGGTGCCGCCGTTCGATCAGCTGCCGCTACCGCTCCTGCGCGATGAGATCTCCCTGGGCACTGAAGCGCTCGCGCGGCTCGGCCTGCAGACGCGACTCTTTCGGCCGCCCGGCGGTGGCACCGAATCCCGGCTCATCGATACGGCGGCAGCGCTCGGGCAGCGAGTCGTTCTCTGGTCGGTCGATCCGACTGACTGGGAGCCGGGGATCACCGCAAAGGAGATCGCCCGGCGGGTATTGGCCGGCATCAGGCCCGGAGCCATCGTCGATCTGCACGACGGCGGCGGCGACCGCTCGGCCACGCTGGCGGCGCTACCGGCGATCGTGCACGGCATCCGCGCGCGCGGCCTCCGGCTCGTGGCGCTCGAGCCCGGCGCCGGCCCGATCGCGGTGACAAGCGGGGCGGGTGGCTAGACAGGCACTATGAAGACATGGATATCGCTGCTTACGTGATCTCGGGAATTATCTCGCTGGCGGTGGTCGTCGTGTTCTACCGTGCGCTCTTCTGGGCCGCTCGCAAGGACGGCGAGAAGGACATCGCGACCCAGCGCAAGCTCGGGTTCCGCCGCAAGACCCGGCTCGGGCTCTAGCTCCCGCCGACATCCGCGTCGAGCGATGAGTTCCTCGGCGCCGGCCGGTCTTACCTGGTGAAGCGCAATGGCGAATCTCATCTACTCCGTCATCGCGTCCCTGGACGGCTACGTCGAGGACAGGGACGGCAGGTTCGACTGGGCGGCCCCGGACGAGGAGGTGCACGCGTTCGTGAACGACCTCGAGCGGCCGGTCGGGACGTACCTCTACGGGCGCCGGATGTACGAGACGATGGTCTTCTGGGAGACCCCGCCGAACGTCCTCGACGAGCCTTCAGCCTTTCAGGTTTACGCACGCGTCTGGCAAGCGGCCGAAAAGATCGTGTTCTCGAGGACGCTGGAGACGGTCACGAGCGAAAGGACCCGGATCGAGCGCGACTTCGACCCGGAAGCCATCCGCCGGCTGAAGGCGGCGGCCGATCATGACCTCACGGTAGGTGGTGCCGAGCTTGCGGCGCAGGCGATCGAGGCCGGGCTCGTCGACGAGCTCCAGCTCTTTCTGGTGCCCGTCATCGTGGGTGGAGGCAAGCCCGCTCTCCCCGACGCCGGCGTTCGCGTCGATCTCGAGCTGCTCGACGAGCGCCGGTTCGGCAACGGCACGGTCTACCTGCGCTATCGCGTGCCGGATTCGAAGCGACCGGGCATGGCTGCGGGATAATCGACGCCGGCTAGCTCCGGCGTTAGTGCACGACGAGCACCGACGTCTGCGCGTGCGCGACGACGGCGGCGGCAACGCTGCCGATCAGGTGCCCCATGAGCCCACTTCGGCGGTGTGAGCCCAGCACGATCAGGCTCACCTGGTGCTCCTCGGCGGTCTTGACGATCCCCTTCCAGGTCGGCGCTGCCTCGACCGCCAGGCTCTGCGCCTCGAATCCGGCCTTCTCGGCGAGGGTGGCTCCGTGCGCCGCGGTCTGCTCGGCGGCCTCCTGCACCTCGGTGGCGTTCTGGGCGTTGAAGTGCCGGTCGTCGACGGGGACGAAGCCGACGTCTGCCGGTTGCCAGACGCAGAGCACCAGCGCGGCCCGGCCCGGCGCGAGCTCCCGTCCGGCTTGCTCGATCGCGAGCTCGGCGAGCTCGGAGCCGTCATAGGCGAAGAGCACGGGCCCGAGCGCTTCGGAGCTCGTGGATGTCATGTCAGTCACCGCTTTCGGTTGCGACCTGTGCTGTCACCATGCGCCCGCGAACCTTTGCGAACAGCGGTGGTGAGTACCAGGCAGGGCGCTGGCCCGCGAGGAAGAGCGGGAGGTCGGGGGTCTGTGGGCGGGCGCCGCCGACCGCGTAGAGAACGACGCCGACGAGTGCGCCGACGATGGCGAGCCCGAAGCCGACCCAGAGCGCGATCTGCGTCCCCTGATCGGAGCTGCTGCCGACGTTCGCCGCGAAGTACACGAAGATCGGGGCGATCATGAACGCTGCCACCGCCCGGAAGAGCTCGACGATCGCGAACACCCGCTGCAGGTTGGCCGAGGGCAGCGAGAAGCCGGCCACGAACAACGCGGGCGCGACGGTCGCTCCGAGCCCGATGCCGGTCAGGCCCGAGCCGAGCAGGGTGGCGGCCTGGCTCGAGGGCACGTGCTGGGCGAAGACGAAGATCCCGGCTGCGAGGAAGAGCATCCCGACGAGGGGGAGGTAGTGCATCGCCCGCTTGGTGATGACGAGGCCGAGAACGACGGCGGTGATCACGGCGCCGGCAACCTCGGGCAGGTAGAGGACGCCGATGCGCAGCGGGCTGTAGTGGCCGGCCAGCGCTGCGGCGGTGAGCACGGTGGCGGACACCGATGCGGCCGCCGCGAACAGTGCAACCGAGATTCCCGCGACGGGGATCGTGCTGGTCAGCATGGTGCGAACCGTCAGGAGCGGCCGCTTGGCGCGGTACTGATAGACGACCAGGGCGACGATCGCGGCGAGGCCGCCGAGCAGCGGCACGATCACGATCGGGTCGAGGAAGCGGTGGCTCGTGAGCTCCGAGGCGCCGAAGAAGGCGGCAACGCAACCGACGGCGGCGAGGGCGATCGCCGGCAGGTCGCGCGGCGAGTCGAGGTTCGCGGGCGGCGCGTCCTCGAAGGTCAGGACGGCGAGCACCAGGGCGGCGATCGAGATCGCAGCGACGATCCAGAACAGCGGCCGCCATGCGTTCCCCTCCGCCTGCAGCCCCCCGATGAACGGGCCGAGCGCGACGGCGCCGAAGATGCACATGTTCATGATGACCGCCGTGTCGCGAAGCTTGTTGGCCGGATAGCCGATCGCGAGCGGCGGCACCGCGGCGATCAAGAGCAGGCTCGTGGCGAGCCCCTGGAGCACGCGGCCCGCGATGTACATCCCGGGATCCTGGGCTGCGGCCGACAGGATCGATCCGATCACGAGAACGACCGCATAGCCGACCAGCATCCGGCGCTGCGGGAGATGCTGGGCGAACTGGACCGCCAGCACGGTGCCCACTGCGTAGGCGGCGTTGGCCAGGCCGGAGCTGAGGCTCAGCGTCTGCTCGCTCATGTTCAGCTGCTCACCGATAATCGGTCCCAGAGGCTGGAGCGCGGCAGAGAGCGCGAGGTAGGGGATCAGCGCGAGCATCACCATCGCGGCCACCGCGGGATACCTGCCCGCAAGCGGACCCTGGCGTAGCTCTCGCCGACGGCTCGGCGGCGCGACGACCGATGCCTCGGCCGCCTCAACTGAGGCTGTGTGAGCTTCCTGCATTCCGATCCCCCCTCGAGAACGAGCTTGCGATAAAATGGAGGCTGTCTCCGAAACAACCGGAGGAAGCCTCCGGGTAATATACGGAGGTATACTCCGCTTGTCAAGTCAAGCTTCGCCGCAGCAATGAGCCAGACCGAGACCCCACCGCAGCGACACCAGCGAGCCGATGCGCGCGCGAATCACGAGAAGCTCGTCGCCGCCGCGCGCGCTCTTTTCGCAGAGAAGGGCACCTCGGCGCCGCTCGAGGAGGTCGCCGAGCGGGCCGGGCTCGGGATCGGCACGCTCTACCGGCATTTCCCCACACGACAGGCGCTGCTCGAGGCCGTCTATGTCGACGAGGTGGAGGCGATGGCGCGTGCGGCCGCCGAGCTCGAGGAGCTGCCGCCGTGGGATGCGCTATCCCAGTGGTTCCACCAGTACGTCGGCTTCGCGGCGACCAAGCGCGCGCTGAACGAGGCGCTGATGGAGACCGATCCGAACTCGAACGTCCTCCTCACCTGTCGCACGGCGATCCTCGGCGCCGGCACCGCGCTCGTCGAGCGTGCGCAGCGCGCGGGCGTCGTGCGTGAGGACACGACCTTCATGGACGTCGTGCGGATGGTGGGCGCGATCGCGATGGTGCCCACCGAGGACCCCGAGCAGAAGAACCGGCTTCTCGAGCTCGCGCTCGACGGGCTTCGCTACCACCCGGCTTAAAGACCGACCGGGACTCAAGTTAGTCCCCCTCGCTGCCGAAGACAGAGGTAGGTGCGCGCACTAGATGCTTCAGAACGGCTGAGGGGGCAGCCGGCCTGGCGAAGCCGCGCCGTGATGATTGCCGTGCTCGGAGCGACTGCGCTGGTGCTGGCGGGCTCGTCGCTCGGCGCATTGACGCCGCAGCTCAAGCTCGCGACGGCGGGCGGTCAGACGCTGTCGATCACGGTGTCGAGACAACAGGCGGATGACCCGGTTGGAAGAGTCGAGCTCGTGGTGCCGACCGGATTCACGCTCGCCTCGCCGGCGGTCGGCGCGCTGGTCGGAACCGCAACGGCGAAGGTCGTCTCGCGCGACGTTGATCCGAACACGGAGCATTTGTGGAGTGGGGCGATCCGGACGATCTCCCCGAGCGATCCGGCGGTGGCATACGAGAGCACCAGCTGCGATCCCGTCGCGCACCTGGCTGCGTGGATGGTCCGGCTGAGCGTGGGCAAGCAGACGTTCGGCTTCCCGATCTTCGTGGACGCAGCGACCGGCACGTCTGCGCTGTTCGGCCCCTACGTCCTCGTCGCTTGCTTCAGGCCCGCAGATCTCCCCTCGATCGACCCCAACCGCTCGGTGAGGGGCAGCGTGGTCGATTCGTTCACCCTTTCGTCGACCCGGTTCGGCATCCCGACGGCCGCCGGCAGCTACGTCTGGCGCTCCTTCTGGACACCGTTCTCGGCGGGCACCGGCGAGCTGGATACGACCGCCACGGTCGAGGCGCAGTCGGCGGCGGTAGTCCCGGCGGGCGAGGTGGACATCGCCGCCACGACGTCGACCGCGCGGGCGGGCGGCATCCGTGTCGTGCTCGTGACGGTCTTCGGTCGAGTGCTCGTCGGTGGGGTACCGACGGGCGCCGTGGTCGTGCGGCTTCGGCACGGCCCCACGCCGACGAAGCTGGTCGGGCTCGGCCGCGCGACAACCGGCGCAGACGGTGTCTTTCTCGACGTCGTCGCCCTGCTTCGCACGCAGTACTTCCAGGCGATCGCCTACTTACCCGCCAAGGATCTCGGGGCAGCAGGCTGCCAGGCTTCGTTCCCCGACATTCCCTGCCTCGACGCGACCACCGGCGCCGGTCGCGTCGCGAGCGCAACCGTCACCGCCTCGCCCTAGCCCTCTTGCGCACCGCCGGTGCGATGGGATGCGTCCGGCTAGGTTTCACGTTGGAGGCTTTCATGACGTACACGCCTGATCCCGACCGCTACGAGCGGATGCTCTACAACCGAACCGGTCGTAGCGGCCTCAAGCTGCCGGCTGTCTCGCTCGGGCTCTGGCACAACTTCGGGCACGACCGTCCGCTCGACTCGGGCCGGGCGATCGTGCGTCGCGCCTTCGACCTCGGCATCACCCATTTCGACCTGGCGAACAACTACGGGCCGCCGTACGGCTCTGCCGAGGAGAACTTCGGGCGGCTCCTGCGGGACGACTTCGCAGGTCTCCGCGACGAGCTCGTGATCTCGACGAAGGCGGGGTACGACATGTGGCCCGGCCCGTACGGCGAGTGGGGCTCGCGCAAGTACCTGCTCTCGAGCCTCGATCAGAGCCTTGCCCGGATGGGTCTCGAGTACGTCGACATCTTCTACTCGCACCGCTTCGACCCGGAGACCCCGCTCGAGGAGACGATGGGGGCGCTCGACAGCGCGGTCCGCCAGGGCAAGGCGCTCTACGTCGGCATCTCGTCCTACTCGGCCGAGAAGACCCGGGAGGCAGCGGCGATCCTGCGCTCCCTGGGAACGCCGCTCCTGATTCACCAGCCGTCCTACTCGCTACTGAATCGATGGATCGAGCCCGACCTGCTCGACGCGCTCGAGGAGGAGGGCGTCGGCTGCATCGGGTTCTCGCCGCTTGCGCAGGGGATGCTCACCGACAAGTACCTCGACGGGATCCCGGAGGGCTCGCGAGCGAGCCAGCACACCTCCCTGTCGCCGAACCTGCTCACAGAAGACGCTCTCGCGAGGATCCGTGCGCTGAACGACATCGCGACCCGCCGCGGGCAGACGCTCGCGCAGATGGCGCTCGCGTGGACACTGCGCGATCCTCGCATGACCTCGACGCTCGTCGGCGCATCGAGCGTCGCCCAGCTGGAGGCGAACGTCGCTGCGCTCGACCGCCTCGACTTCTCGGGCGAGGAGCTCGCCGAGATCGACCGCTTCGCGACCGACAGCGGCATCAACCTCTGGGCCAGGTCCAGCGAAGTCTGAGCTCGCCTACTGCTCGACGGGGTCGGGCACGTTCGTTCGGGCTCCAGCCGATTGCCGGAGCGATGTCGCGGCCGATCGTCGCGAGCATCGCGGCGTTGTAGTCGACGCCGAGCTGGCTGGGGACCGTGAGCAGGATCGTGTCGGCGGCCTGAACCGCAGCGTCGGCGGCGAGCTCCTGCGCGATTCGGTCGGGCTCTCCGGTGTAGCTGCGGCCGAAGCGGCTGATCGCCCCGTCGAGCCAGCCGACCTGGTCCTCGTTCGCGTCGGCGCCGAAGAGGCGGCGGTCGAGGTCGGACGTGATCGGGATGACGCTGCGGCTGACCGAGACGCGCGGCTCCCGGGTGTGGCCTGCTGTCTTCCACGCCTCGCGGAAGAGCTCGATCTGCTCCGCCTGGAGCTGGTCGAACGGCACCTCGGTGTCCTCGAGGAGGAGCGTGGAGCTCATCAGGTTCAGGCCCTGCTCCCCTGTCCAGACGGCGGTATCGCGCGAGCCGGAGCCCCACCAGATCCGGTCGGCGAGACCGGGCGACTGGGGCTGAACGGGGAGCATGGCCTCGCCGGGGCGACCGCCGATGTCGGCAGGTGCGATGCCACCGCCGGCGATCGCGGTGCGAAAGAGCGCAGTCTTCTCCCGTGCCTCGTCGGGGTCGACCGAGTAGCCGAACGCCTCGGCTCCGCGCCACGCCGGCTCGGGCGAGCCGCGGCTGACGCCGAGCTGGAGCCGGCCGCCCGCGAGCAGATCCGCGGACGCGGCGGTCTCGGCCATGTACAGCGGGTTCTCGTAACGCATGTCGATCACGCCGGTGCCGATCTCGATCCGGCTCGTCTTGACGCCGATCGCGGCGAGGAGCGGGAACGGCGAGGCGAGTTGGCGCGCGAAGTGGTGGACGCGGACGAATGCCCCGTCGATCCCGATCTCCTCGGCGGCGACGGCGAGCTCGACGGTCTGGCGGAGCGCGTCGCCGCCGGTGTGTGTCAGGCCTCCGCCCGGGTGCCAAGCGCCGAACGAGAGGAAGCCGATCTTCTTGCGATTCGCCATCTTCTGCGCCAAAGGTAACGGAGCGGAGACGGCAGCTAGCGCTTCCCTTTCGAGCGTTTCGACTTGCCTTTCTGCTCTTTGGCGTGGTGCCCGTTCTTCTCGACAGCGTCGCCGAGCTCGCGCCGCTGTTTCTTCCTCGCTTTTCGCTTGAGCTTTTTTTCCAGATCGTGATCGGCCACGGTCGGATACTGGACTACCGACAACTGGTGCGCGAATCGTACGACAGCCGTTTGCCAGGAGCAGGCCAGATGTTCACCAGTCCGTCACGGCGATTGGGGCCGGTTCGGGATGTCGCCGGCGCCCGGGCGAACAAGTTCGTAGCCAGATTGTTGCCACGAGGTCTCAAGTCGCCTGATGACAATCGCGTGAGCGATGAGAGTTGCTGTGATCGACGTGGGATCGAACACGATCCGGCTGCTTGTCGCGGCTGCCGGCGACCACGGCCTCGACACGGTTGAGAAGGGGCTGGCCCGCGTCGGCCTCGGTGGCGAGATCGAAGAACGAGGTCACATCTCGGAGGCGAAGATCGGCGAGGCCGCCGCTGCCGCCCGGAAGTTCGTGAGGAGAGCCCAGGAGCTCTGTTGTGCACGGATGGCCATTGCCGTCACCTCGCCAGGTCGGCAAGCCTCCAACGCGGCGCAACTGATCTTCCGTCTGGAGCAGGAGGCGCCACATGCGGTCTCGGTGCTCTCCGGCGAAGAGGAAGCCCGCCTGGCCTGGGACGGGGCGCTTTCACGATTTCGGTCGAGCGAGGGGAGCCTGCTCGTTTGTGACGTCGGAGGCGGCTCGACCGAGCTTGCCTTCGGGCTGCCCGGAAATGGGCCCCACTGGCATCACTCGATCGACATCGGCTCGCTGCGCCTTGCGAGTCGCATGCTCGCGATGGGACGCCGCGGGAAAAAGCAGTCAGCGGCGGCACATGCGGAGGTCGAGCGTCTGTTCGAGGGCCTGCTCTTGCCGCTTCCGGTGCGGGCGATAGCGGTTGGCGGCTCCGCGCGGGCGATCGGGAAGATCGCCGGTGAGAGCCTCGGTGCCGAGCAGCTCTCGCAGGCGCTCCGCGTTCTCCGGCGCATGCCCGTCCGTCGCATCGCCGGCCAGTTCGGGATCGGCGAAGACAGAATCCCCACCGTTACCGCCGGCGCGGTCATCCTGGCAGGGCTCCAGAGGCGGATCGTCGCGCCGTTCGAGGTCGTCGGGGCCGGCGTACGGGAAGGGCTCGCCCTCTCCCTGCTCGCCCAGCGATCCGCGGCGTAGCGAAGCGAGCGCCTCAGCCTTCGAGTGCGTCGCGGATCTGGATGAAGTCACCCATCCGCGCCATCTCGAAGGCTTGCCGGGCAAAGGTATCGGGCGGTGCGATCAACTGCAGCTCGCCGCCGTTGCTCTTGACGTTGTCGTTGAGCTTCTTGATCAGGCGAAGGCCCTGGCTGTCGAGGTATTCGACCTCGGCGAGGTCGATGACTACTCGGGGCCGGTCCTGGACCGCGCGTTCGAGCTCGTGATGCACCTCAGGCGCGTTGGAAAGATCGATCTCGCCGCTGAGTCGTACGAGAAGCGAGGCGTCCAGTTGCTCGTAGCGGATCGCAAGGAGCTGATCGGTCATGTGGGCGGGCAGTCGATCACTGGCAGTCGAAAGCGTACCGTCGTGCCCGTTGGCGTCGTCTCTCGGCTGAAGTCGATCGTGAGCTCCCGCATGAGCCCGGTGCCTCTTCCTCGGTCAGAGCTGCTTTGCGCCACGGAGCGGTAGTGGCCGAAATCTCGAACCGTGACGGAGAACGTGCGATCGGGGATCTCGTCGATCTCGACATGCACCTTCCCGGTCTCTCGCCCCCGGTAGGCGTGCTCGATCGAGTTCGAGCACGCCTCCCCGACAGCGAGTAGGAGTGCATTTTGATCTGCCTGCCCGACCTCCCTCGAGTCGAGCCAGTCCCGCATCAGGGCGCGGAGCTTGCGGAGCTCGACCGGCTCGGCGGGAAAGACGAGATGGAAGCCGCCTTTGATCTGCGGGTTGAACTGGAGCGCGAGAACGGCGACGTCGTCTTCACGTGAGGTCTCGACCCCGAGAGCGACTACGAGGTGCTCGCAGACGTCGGCGATCGGCAGCTCGGCCAAGCTGTGGCCCGCGGCCTTCAGTTGATCGAGGCGGGCGCTCAACAGCTCACCCCGGCGCTCGATGAGCCCGTCGGAGTAGAGAACGAGCAGCGCGCCCGGCTCGAGAGTCACGCTGGCCTGGAGACGCTCATGTTCTTCGTCCCCCCAGATCGGAGGGGATTGCGCCTCGTCGAGCCAACGAGTCTCACCGTTGGCCGTGACGAGGAGGATCGGCGGATGACCGGCCGATGCATACTCGAAGACGCCCGTCACCGGATCGAGCACGCCGTAACAGACCGTCGCGAAATCCGTGGTGTCCGTAGTTGCGACGAACGTGTCGAGGCGCCCGAGGAGCTCGCTCGGCGATTCCGTGTACCGCGCCAGCGCCGCCAGGGCCGTGCGTAGTTGCCCCATCGCCGCGGCCGCCGCGAGCCCATGGCCGACAACGTCGCCGACCGTCACCGCGACCCGGCCGTCCGCGAGCGAGAACACGTCGTACCAATCCCCGCCGACCTCGAGCGTGGTGCTTGCGGCCTCATACCGGGCTGCAACCGACACGCCGGCCGGGACGATCAGGGTCCCCGGCAGCAGGGCACGCTGCAAGCCGATCGCGATCTCGCGCTCCTCGGCCTCTTTCTCGCGCAGTGCCTCCTCGGCCCGCATCCGGTCGGTGATGTCGATACCGGTCGGGTAGAGAAAACGCACCCGTCCCACCTCGTCGCGAATGGGATGCATGGCGAAGTCGACGAGACGCTCGGTCCCATCGGCAAGCCAGTACCGCAGCACCTCACGGAAGACCTCGCCGGCGGCAGCCAGCTGCGTCGCCACCCTGATGCGGGCCTGCATCTCCTCGGTACCGCGCCACCACGGCGTCGACCAGAAGGGGCGGTCGAGCACTTCCTCGCGGGTGTAGCCGCATGCGGTGAGAGCGAGATCGTTGATCTCGCGGAGCGTTCCC
Source organism: uncultured Actinomycetota bacterium (assembly GCA_963775355.1). Classification (GTDB taxonomy): domain Bacteria; phylum Actinomycetota; class Thermoleophilia; order Gaiellales; family Gaiellaceae; genus PALSA-600. The sequence goes on from CAVZJA010000020.1 coordinate 527,041, forward strand.
TCGAGATCCATGATCCCGGCGAAGATCCCCGATTGATTGAAGACCGACTCGAACTTGGCGGTCGTCGCGATCAGTTGCTCTTCCGAGCCTGCCTGCGGGCCGGAGATGTCACGGACGATCTTGGCCGCCCCGATCACGGCACCCGCCTGGTTCTTGATCGGCGAGATCGAAAGTGAGACGTCGAGCCGCCGGCCGTCCTTGGCCACACGCACCGTCTCGTAATGCTCGATGTAGCCACCGGCGCTGATGCGGCTCAGGATCTCGTCCTCCTCGGGCTGCAGCTCCGGTGGAATCAGCAGCCGAATGTTCCGCCCGGTGATCTCTTCCGCCGTGTAGCCGAATATTCGCTCGGCGCTGAGGTTCCAGCTCGTGACGGTGCCGTCCAACGCCTTGCTGACGATCGCGTCACTGGATGTGCTGACAACAGCGGCGAGGTAAGCGATCGTCTCGTCGGCCGATCGCAGCGGTTGCGCCGTATGGACTTGCTCCGTGCCAGCCGCATCTCTCATTTTTTTGCCCTTCGGCTACGGAACCGATACCCGGCCCCCCGCTTAGGACTACCCGATCATGAGGCATACCGAACGAATGTGCCCGGCAGACATCGATGACGCCGTCGCCGCGCTCGTCCGAGCTAGAACCAGCCGCGCTTCTTGAAGAGCGTGAAGAGCGCTATGACGGTCGCGATCTCGAGCCCGATGCCGAGCGTGAAGAAGATGGCGGGGCTTCTGATGTGCCCGACCATCCAGCCGAAGTTCTGCCCGAAGAAGCCGGTGATGAAGCTGAGGGGCAGGAAGATCGTCGCCATGATCGTGAGCTGCTTCATGACCGTGTTGAGGCGGTTGGAGACGGTCGAGAGGTAGACGTCCATCGAGCTCGTCAGCAGGTCCCGGTAGGTGTCGATCAGGTCGCTGATCCGGATCAGATGGTCGTAGATGTCGCGGAAGTAGCGCTCGTCCTCGTCGTTCATCCCCGGGAGCTCGGCAACGCCGCCCATCAGGCTGGCGAACATGTCCCGTTGGGGCGTGATCGCCTTGCGCATCCCGACGAGGAGCCGCTTCATGCGGAAGATCTCCTGGAGCTCTTCGTCGCCGGCGCGGAGGAAGGTCTGGTTCTCGAGCTCGTCGATCCGGTCGTCGAAGTCGGCGAGTACGGGGAAGAAGCTGTCGACGAGCCCGTCGATGATCCGGTAGAGGAGGTGGCCGGGGTCGTCGATCGGGCCCTGGCGCTTCACGTAGCGCTGGCGCACCTCGGTGAAGGCGGGCGCTTCGTCGCGGTGGACCGTGACGAGGAACTTCTCCGAGTAGAAGCAGTGCACCTCGACGAGCCGGTCGTCGTCGGGAACCGCGCCGTAGACGACCAGGAAGACGTAGTTGTCGTAGTCGTCGATCTTGGCGCGTTGCCCGAACTTCTCGGAGTCCTCGACGGCGAGCGGGTGAAACTTGAAGACCTCGCTGAGGATCTTGTAGTCGTCTGCGTCGGGTTGGTCGATGTCGAGCCAGAAGAAGGGGTCGCTGGCGAGGAGCTTCTCGACGTTCTCGCGGTTGAGGTGCATCTCTTCGCTGCCGCGGTCATGGATGACGGTGCACATGTTCGGCGCGGTGCGGGCGTGCGGCGAAGCCTGAGGATCGTTCATCGCGTGCTACTCGATCTTTGCTCGCGAAGCGATCGGAGGCCCGCCATTCCGTGAGGCTATCGCCGGAGCTGGATCGCCGCAGCGAGAGCTCCCACCGCCGCTGAGCTACTTCTTCGGTGGCAGCGACCGGGCATAGGCCGCGCCGAGCTCGACCCATTTCGCGAGCTCGGTCGCGGTGCCGAGATGCTTCGTGTCGACCCGAAGCCAGCCCGCCATCACCCGTCCACGCATCTCGAACCCATCGGCGTCGGTCGTCGCGAGGAGCTCGTCCGACTTCTCGGGTCGACGTGCCGGCCTCAGCCCGCCACGAGGCAGAGTGAGACGCCCGGCAGCCTGTAGCCGCCGTCGACGGCGAACGGTGCGAACGCCTCGCGGAGCTCGTCCTGCATCAGCTCCTGATCTGCCGCGGTCGCGTTCGCCCAGGCTCGAGCGAACATGCCGCCCATCTCGTTCGACCGGCGAACGTACTCCTCGACGCTCGGGTAGTCGTTGTGGACGGGCACGTTCTCCATCCGCACGTTCGTGAACCCGGCGCTCTCGACCAGCGGGCCGAGCAGATCCTCGTCGCCGAGCACGAACATCCCGGGCTCTCCCGGCTCGGGCGGCGGCGCGTGTCCGTGCGCGGCGAGGATGCGGCCGGCGATGGAGTTCCACGGGTTACGGGCGGCGGACGACCAGACCGCCAACGCGAGCCGTCCACCGCTGCGTAGGACGCGTCTCGTCTCGGCGAGCGCCGCCGCGGGATCCGGCATGAGCATGTAGCCCCAGCGGCAGATGACGCCGTCGACGGACTCGTCCGCGAGCTCGATCCGCTGGGCATCCAGGATGCGGTGCTCGACGTTCGTCAGACCGAGCTCGGCACTCCGACGGCGAGCGATCTCGGCCATCGCCGGGCTGAAGTCACTCGAGATCAGGCGGCCGCTGTCGCCGAGGATCGGTGCCAGCTCGAATCCGACGTCGCCCTGCCCGGCCGCGAGCTCGAGCACCGTGTCGCCGGGCTTCGGTGCGAGCTCGCGAACGAGCCATTCGGTCACGGGCGCCGCCAGCTTCTCCCGCTCGTGCCGCGCGCGCTCCCAGCCGGAGGCCATGGCCGCCCAGTTCTCGAGGCTGACCTGGCGCTGCTCGTCCGCTTCCACCCGCGGGATCGTAGCCCGGGATCCAGGCGCCATCCGCGAGCGATCCCCGATGCCCGAATCCTTCTGGAACCATCCACATCCACCTCCACCGCGCGGCGAGCCGTCCGTATGAGCACCGCGGTCGTTCTCTTCAGCCGGGATTTGCGCGTGCACGACAACCCCGCGCTCGCCGCGGCGGCTGCGCGCTTCGACGAGATCGTCCCGCTGTTCGTCCTGGACGATGGGCTGCTCGGGAGCGCGAACCGAAGTGCGTTCCTGATCGAGGCGCTCGCCGACCTGCGGGCCTCGCTCGGCGGCAAGCTCGTCGTGCGTCGCGGGGATGTCGTCGCCGAAACGCTCGCGATCGGCCCGGATGCCGTCTTCGTCGCCGCCGATTCGAGCGCCTACGCGCGCAGCCGCGAGCGGCGGCTGGGACAGCGCGTCGAGCTGACCGTCATGCCCGGCGCTGCGATTGTGCCCCCGGGCGAACTGCATCCCGCGGGAGGTGACCACTACCGGGTCTTCACCCCGTACTGGCGCGTCTGGGCCGGGGCGCCGCTGCGAGCCCTGGCCGGCGAGCCGCCCGCGATCCGCCTCCCAGCCGAGATCGAGCCGGGCAGGCTGCCGACGCTTGCCGAGCTCGGCCATGGTGGCGCCTCGCCCGGCCTACCGCGTGGCGGCGAGTCCGAAGGACGCCGCCTGCTCGCCGGGTTCCTCGAGACCGGCCTCGCGACGTACGAGGCCACGCGTGACGGGTTCTCGCCGGGCTCGACCGCTCGGCTCTCGCCCTACCTTCACTTCGGATGCGTCTCGCCGGTCGAGCTCGCGCGCCTCGTACAAGGGCGGGAGGGAGCGGAGCCGTTCCTGCGGCAGTTGTGCTGGCGCGACTTCTACCTGCAGCTCCTCGCCGCACGGCCAGACCTCCCGCGGGCCGACTACAGGCCGCGTGGCGACGAATGGCGCGAGGACGAGGAGGCGCTCGCCGCCTGGAGGGAGGGGCTCACCGGGTATCCGATCGTCGATGCGGGGATGCGCCAGCTCCGGCTGGAGGGCTGGATGCCCGGGCGGGCGCGACTGCTCGCCGCGTCGTTCCTCGTCAAGGATCTCCGGATCGACTGGCGGCATGGCGCGGCCCACTTCTTCGATCTGCTCGTCGACGGCGACCTGGCGAGCAACGTCGGAAACTGGCAGTGGGTCGCGGGTACGGGGACGGACACGCGGCCGAACCGGGTCTTCAACACGGTGCGCCAGGCGCTGCGCTTCGACCCGGACGGCACCTATGTCCGCAGGTACGTCCCCGAGCTGGCCTCGCTTCCTGCGAACACGATCCACGAGCCCTGGAAGCTCGGGGTCACGGCGCTCGAGGGACTTGGCTATCCGGCCCCGCTCGTCGATCATGCTGAGGCAAGCGCGGCCTTCACCTCGTCCCGTGCCCGTCGGGCGGCTTCGCCATGACCGCCCCGATGTTCTGCGACGAGAGCGACGGCGGTTTCGGCTGGATCTCGCCCGAGCCGGCCTGGATGGGCCGCGCCTCGCACGCCCTCGCCGCCGATGGGGGCGTGTGGCTCGTCGACCCGGTCGACTTCGCGGGGCTCGACGAGCGCGTCCGATCGCTGGGCGAGCCTCGCGGGGTGCTGCAGCTCCTGGGGTGGCACAACCGCGACTGCGCATCGATCGCGGCCCGCCTGGGCGTGCCGTGCATTGTCGTTCCCACCGAGTTGCCCGGCTCTCCGTTCGAGACGATCCGCATCCCGGGCGTGCGGGGGTGGCGCGAGACCGCCCTCTGGTGGCCGGAGCGCCGCACCCTGATCGTCGGTGAGGCGGTCGGAACGGTGCGGTACTTCCGTGCTCCCGGCCGAGCGATGGGCGTTCACCCGTTGTTGCGGATCTACCGGCCGCCGTCGGTGCTGCTGGGGTTCGAGCCCGAGCACATCCTCTGCGGGCACGGCCGAGGGCTGCACAGCGGCGCCGCAAGCGCCCTGCAGAACGCTGTGCAGCTCGCGCGGCATGATCTGCCGCGGGTGCTTCCCCGCATCTTCGCGGCCCGGAGGCACCCGTCCCTCTGACCGGGCTCGCGAGGTGCGCGTGCAGCGTCGGGCAGACTTGAGCGTCATGGCTGAGAAGCTGACGCCTCGTGCACCCCGGGAGCGACTCGGCTCCAGGCCCTGGGCCGACGATGCCGTCGCTCGGCTGGAGGCGGACGCCAACCGGACGGCCGACACGCATCTGCACACGTTCCCGCTCCCGCTCGAGTGGGGCATCGACCTCTACCTCAAGGACGAGTCCGTGCATCCGACGGGCTCGCTCAAGCATCGGCTCGCGCGCTCGCTGTTCCTCTACGGGCTGTGCAACGGGTGGATCACCGAGCGGACGACGATCGTCGAGGCGTCGAGCGGTTCGACCGCCGTCTCGGAGGCGTATTTCGCCCGGTTCCTCGGGCTTCCCTTCGTGGCCGTGATGCCTGCGTCTACGAGCCCCGAGAAGATCGTTCTGATCGAGGCGCACGGCGGAACGTGCCATCTGGTGGACGACCCGACGACCGTGTACGAGGAGGCGCAGCGCCTTGCGGACGAGTGCGGCGGCTACTTCCTCGACCAGTTCACCTTCGCCGAGCGGGCGACGGACTGGCGCGGCAACAACAACATCGCCGAGTCGATCTTCAGCCAGATGGCACGGGAGCGCCATCCGGTTCCGGCCTGGATCGTCGTCGGCGCCGGCACGGGCGGGACGAGCGCGACGATCGGGCGGTTCGCGCGGTTCGGGCGCCATCCGACGCTGATGTGCGTCGTCGATCCGGAGGACTCGATCTTCTACTCGGCGTGGACCGGCGACCCGACGGCATTCACGGGGAAGGCGTCCAGAATCGAGGGGATCGGTCGGCAGCGCGTGGAGCCGTCGTTTCTCCCGGACGTCGTCGACAGGATGATCCAGGTTCCCGACGCGGCCTCGATCGCGACGATGCGTCTCGTTCGCGACCGGACCGGCCGGAGCGTGGGCGGCTCGACCGGGACGAACGTCTGGGGCGCGTTATTGATCGTGTCCGAGATGCTGTCGCGCGGGGAGCGGGGAAGCGTGGTGACACTGATCTGCGACGGCGGCGAGCGCTACGGCGGTACGTACTACAACGACGACTGGGTCCGCGCGCAGCGGCTGGACCTAGCGCCCTATACGGCCGCGGTGGAGACCTTCCTCGAGCGCGGCGCCTTTCCCGCTGGCGGGTTCGGGACCTAGGCGGGGACTTCGGTTATCGCGTCCCGGATCTGGTCGAGTACCTCCGGCGGAACCTCGTGCATGCCGTGCGCCTCGCGGGCGTGATCTGCGATCTCGACCCAGAGAACCTCGTCGACCTCGTTCTTCCCGACCCACCCGCAGCCGGGTACGACATCCCCACAGTTGAACTGCTTCATCGACCCCTCCTTTACGCCTTCGTTCGGCCATCCTAGCCCCGAGTCGCGAGTACGATCGCACGGTGTGCCGGGTGCTCGCATACCTGGGTGAGCCTCTCCCGGTGCGGAACCTGCTCTTCGATCCGGACCAGAGCCTGGTCGCCCAGTCCTACAACCCGACGATGATGAACACGTTCCTGAACCTCGGCGGATTCGGGATGCAGGCCTGGGATCCGGGGTCGCTGAGGCCCGAGGAGCCGTTCACCTACCGGGCGACGACCCTGCCGTCGTTCGACCGCAATCTCCGTTCGCTGTCCGGAAAGCTGGCGCCTTCGTGCCTCGTCGCCCACGTCCGGGGGGTCACCTACGGCGAGGAGGCGATCGTCGCCGACACGAACCTGCATCCGTTCCGGTTCCCGGGAGCGCAGGTCGTCCTGGCGCACAACGGGCATCTGCGCCAGTTCGCGACGATGCGGTACTCGCTCGTCGAGCACGTCCGGCCGGAGCTGGCCGAGTGCATCGAGGGGACGACCGACTCGGAGTGGATCTATGCGCTCGTCCTGTCGCAGCTCGAGGATCCGTGGGCGAGGCCGGAGGCAAGCGAGCTTGCCGAGGCGACGGCGGCGTCGTTGCGGATCCTCAGGAAGGTGCGCGAGGCGCACGCCATCGACACCTCCTCGCCGGTGAACCTCTGCCTGAGTACCGGCCGTGCGGTGGTCGCGACGCGGTTCTCCTTCGACTACGGCTGGTATCCCCCGGAAGACGAGTACCTCGAGGTCGACCTCCCGTTCGTGAGCCTCTGGTACGCGATCGGCGGCGAGTACGTCGAGAACGGCGCCGGCTGGGAGATGACGGCGGCAGACGTGCCGCGCTCCTTGATCATCGCCTCGGAGCCGTTGACGAGCGACCACTCGTCGTGGCTCGAGGTGCCCGAGTACTCGATGCTGATCGCCGAGGTGGGTCTCGACGGGGCACTCGAGTTCGAGGCGCGCGACCTCGATGTCTGAGCCGGAGACGGTCTCCTTCCTCGCCGGCAGCCCCCTGCTCGGTGGCAGAGACGAGGCTGACCTGGCGGAGCTCGCCGGAGCGATGCGGCGCCGGAGGGCGGCGGCCGGCGACGTGTTGTGGAGCGAGGGCGACGAGGCGCGCGAGCTGCTCTTCGTCCTCGACGGTGAGGTCGGCGTCTCGCTCGGGGCTCCCGGCGGAAGGGCGGTCGAGATCGGCCGGGTCGGCCCGGGCGGCGTCCTCGGCGAGATCGGGCTGCTCGAGGGTGGCAAGCACACGATGACGGTGCGCGCGATCGAGCCCACCACGCTGCTGACCCTCAGCCGCCACGACTTCGCGGCACTGCTCGCCCGCCCGGATCCTTCGTCGTTCGAGCTGAAGCGAAGGCTGGCATCGCAGTTCACCGTCCGGCTTCGGAACCAGCTCCGGCAGCTCGCGGAGACGCTCGGCGACGAGCCCGTTGATGGAGCTCGCTCGGCCCCCGAGCTCGAGGCCTGCGGGCCGCCGGACAGCAGGTACCTGAGCCGGTTGGCGACCTTCCACGACTTCGATCCGGTTGCGTTGTGGGGCTTCCTCACGTCGGGCAGCTACGCGATGTGCCAGCCGGGGCGCACGTTGCTCGGTGAAGGAGAGCAGTCGGAAGCCTGCTACCTGACGATCAACGGCGCGGTGGAGAAGGTCATCGTCCGCGGCGATCGTCGGGTGCGAGTCGACCTGGCCGGCCCCGGCAAGGCGTTCGGATACGAGAGCCTGATCGACGACCTCCCGAGCCCGGTCACCGCAATCACGCGAGAGCGAACGCTCCTGTTGGTGCTACCCCGCGAGCCGTTCAAACAGCTCTACGGCCGGAACGACACGATCGCGCGTGTCTTTCTCGACGTCCTTCTGCGCGACCTGGTGACGACGCTCCGGATGACGCTGAGGCCCCACGCTCGGCTGGCAGCGAGCGTTTGACGCCCGCGGCGCGAATCGAAACTGCCAGCTTTGACTAGTCCCAAGCGGCTCTCACGACTTCCGTCGCTCAACGCCGTCATTGGGCGGGCTCCGTCTCGCTGCGCATCAGCCTCACCGTTGCCGCGACGAGCCAGATGAGCAAACCGAGGATCGGGACGAATGCAAACGACGCGAGCAGCACGACGGCGACGACGAGGCCGAAGACCATGAGCTTGCGTCCGAAGATCCGGGCCGAGCGAGCCTGGACGCTGACGCAGGCAACGCACAACGAGGCCGCGAGCATGCCCGCGATGCCGGCCATTGCGAATCCGCCGTCGTTCGAGAAGCGCAGGAGGTCGGCAGATGGAACGGGGCCGCTGTTCGTCAGGATCGAGCCCGAGACCGCCGCCATCAGGACTCCGCCGAGGGCGATACACGCGGCGGAGACGCCTGCCGCGACTAGGGGAAGCGGATTCACCAATGCGGGACGGGAGGCCTCGGCGATACGTGTCCAGAGGACGGCAATGAACGAGATCAGGCTCAGCGCGGCGAGGATGAGGCACACACCAGTCGCGAGATGGCCGATCTGGTTCGTGCTGCCGGTGTAGTTCGCGATCCACTTCGCGTTCGAGGCGTCATTGGCGGGCGGGCTGCTCGCAGCGACCCCGCCGATGAAGAAGACAACGAAGCCGATGCCGGAGAGCGGTGCCCAGCGGAGGCGCGGCGGGCTCGTGGCGTGCGAAAGCTGCTGGAGGTTGGCTGTTGCTAGAGATGACATGTCCGTCAGGCTCCTTTCAGGGCCGGTAGCGCTGAGCGCTGCGCCGGGGACCGGTGGCTTGTGTCGCGACGAAGCCTGCATCCGCGCCAGGCCGGGTGTAATCGGCCGCGGGCACGACTCGCTGTGGACTCGGGGACGACTTGCGGTCATCCCAGCGGAGGATGGCCAATAGAGACCTGGCCTTGTAGCGTGATACGCGTGAGCATCGGGGTGAGCCTGCGCAGGCGACTTCCGTGGGCGACGGCGGCGTCGGTCGATGTGGCGGTGGCAGTCGTCCTCACTGCCGGAGCGATTGGCGACGTGGCGCGGCTCGACGGGAGGTACGCCGTCGCGTCCGTTCTCGCCGTCGCCTGTACCGGGACGGTTGCGTGGCGCTGCCGCGCTCCGACTGCGGCTGCGGGCGTCGCGATCGCTGCGATGCTGGCCTACCAGCTCGCGACTGGCGACTCGCGCATGACCTTCGAGCCGTACGCGGTCGTCCTCACCTTCTACATGCTCGGACGGCAAGCGACCACCCGACATCTGCGCGGGGTCTGGGCAGCTCTGCTCGCGCTCGCTCTCGGGGCGCTCGGGATCATGTTCCAGCGCACGAGCGGAGACTGGGTTGCCGCCACTTTGGGCGGCTGGATGGTGTTTGCGGCGTTGCCGTGGGCGCTCGGCCGGCTGGTTGCACGGCACCGCGCGCTTGCCCGGAGGCTCGAGGCCGAGACCGTGCGGCTGAGGGAAGAGCAGGAGTTGCGGGCGAGAGAGGCGGCCAACGAGGAGCGTTACCGGATGGCGAGAGAGCTTCACGATGTCGTCGCCCATTGCGTGAGCGTCATGGTGATCCAGGCTTCCGCGGCGAGGCTCGTCGTGACCGACGATGCTCGAGCGGCACGAACTGCCCTGCGAACCGTCGAGAGCTGCGGCCGGGAGGCGATGGTGGAGCTCCGCCGGATTGTGGGCGCCGTGCGGCGCAGCGACGGCGAACTGCCGTGGGGGGCGCCAGGGCTCGCCCAGCTCGGCGTACTTGTCGAGCGGGCCGGCGCGGCGGGAGTGCCAACGCGTCTGCGCCTCAAGACCCCGCTTCCGTCGTTGCCCGCCGGGCTCGAGCAGGCGGTGTACCGGATCGTGCAGGAGGCGCTCACGAACGTCGTCAAGCACGCACCCGGAGCCACTGCCGAGGTGAAGATCGGCGTGAGCGAGGGCGTGCTCGAGCTCGCGGTGACCGACACGGGAACCGGAGCAGCACGCGGGCTCGAGTACTTGCCGGAGTCGGGTCACGGTCTCGTCGGGATGCGCGAGCGGGTGGCGCTCTACCGTGGCGAGGTTTCGGCCGGGCCGGAGTCCGGCGGCGGTTGGGTTCTCCGCGCGCGTATCCCACTCGCAGCCGGTGATTCGGTTCCGCATGCAGCCGGCATCGAGCCGCCGGCCCACGCTGCGTGGCGCCCCGCATCAGGGGGAGGGACGGATGCTGTCCTCGCTTGCGCCTGGCTCGTTGCGCTCGAGGTAGAAGCGTGCACGAGCGATCACCGCCAGGGTCCTCTGTGGCTCAACGCGTTGCTGGTCGGATCGATGGCGCTGGCGTTTGCCTTTCGGCGGCGCAACCCGCTCTTGTTCCTCGTCGTCGTCGCGCTACTCGGCATTCCGCTCACCCACGGCCTCACCTCGCGCGACTACGCAACCCTGACCGGTCTCTACAGCGTGCTCGTTCCCACGTACACGGTCGCAGCCTGGGAGGTGCGGAAGCGTGCGTTGCTCGGGCTCGCGTTGTGGTGCGCCGGCGCGACCTTGATCGGAATCTTCGAACGCGCGCCGCTGGCCGGCCTCACCGGTCCGCTGCTTGCCGCGGGATGTGCGTGGACGGTGGGACGCGTGATCCGAGCTCACCGCAGGCTCGCTGAGCAGCTTCGAGAGACCGCGGCTCGCCTCGCAGCCGAACGCGAGGATCGAGCGAGGCTGGCTGCAGTTGGCGAACGCATCCGGATCGCGCGCGACCTCCAGAGAATCGCCGCCCAGGATGTCGTCGCCATGGTCGTCCAGTCCGAAGCGGCCGAGAGTTTGCTCGAACGAGATGCCGAGGCCGCGATCGAGGCGATCGAAGCGATCGAGTCGCAAGGCCGGCGGGCCCTCGCACAGGTACGCCTGATCCTCGGCGTTCTCCGCAACCGAGACGTCCGCCGCGAGCTCGAGCCGCAACCGGGGCTCGACCAGATCCACGCGCTGGTCGAGCGAGCGCGCCATCAAGGACAGCCTGTCGAGCTCGTCATCGAAGGCGAGCCCGGATCGGTCCTGGCCGGCATCGATCTCACCACGTACCGCATCCTCGAGGAGGTACTCGCTCAAGCGGCTGCGCGTCCGGGCAGCACAGTCGCCGTTGCCCTGCGCTTCGACGACGAGAGCCTTTCCCTGGACGTCAGGGCGACCGGACTCGGCACGCGGCTGTGGCCGAGCCGGACGATCCGCGACCGGGTGGCGTTGTGCGACGGCCTGGTCGACACCGCCTCCAGTGATGCCCGCGGCGCGCGGCTCGTCGTCCGGTTGCCGCGCAGCGTCCGAGGAGCGTTCGCATGAGCGAAGGCTCGACGGAGCTCACCAATGAGCCCCCGGCTCCACCGGCTTCGGGAGCGGGGATGAGCACGCGCGTGCTGATCGCAGACGACCAGGAGTTCGTCCGGGTCGGCTTCCGGATGATCCTCACAGCTCAAGCCGGGATCCAGGTCGTCGGTGAAGCGCAAGACGGGCTGGAGGCAGTCGCGGCGGCATCGCGTCTGCGACCGGATGTCGTGCTGATGGATATTCGCATGCCGGGGCTCGACGGAATCGAAGCGACCCGCAGGATCGTGGCCCAGGGCAACGACCCGCCGACCCGCGTGCTGATGCTGACCACTTTCGACCTGGACGAATACATCTACGACGCGCTGCGGGCCGGAGCGAGTGGCTTCCTGCTCAAGGACGTTCCACCCGACCAGCTCGCGGCCGGCGTGCGCATGATCCAGAACGACGAGGCACTGCTCGCGCCCTCGATCACGCGCCGCTTGATCGAAGAGTTCACGAGGGCACGCCCGACGATTGCGCCGCCGCCGGGACTCGACGAGCTGAGCCCGCGCGAGATCGAGGTGTTTCACCTCCTCGCGCGAGGGCTCTCGAACCGTGAGATCGGTCACCGACTCTTCGTGGAAGAGACGACCGTGAAGACCCACGTCGCACGTATCCTCTCGAAGCTCGGCGTCCGCGACCGCGTTCAGGCCGTCGTTCTCGCCTATGACAGTGGAGTCGTCGCGCCGAACGGTCTTGCTCCCGGCCAGGCATCGAGCGCGCCGGTCATGCCGCGGAACGTTTCCCGGGCTCAGGAGTAGCCGAGCCTGCACTGGTCCCGCGTACGCTGATGCGGGCCTTTCGCCGTCCTTCGCCGCTGGGCTGGCCGCGCGAGTATTCGCCGGTCTGGCAGGATCGCGATATGGCCGTTCCGTGCATCACGCTGAACGACGGGAACACGATCCCGCAGCTTGGCTTCGGTGTTTTCCAGATTCCGCCGCCCGAGACCGAGCGCGCAGTCAGCTATGCGCTTGAGGCGGGCTACCGGCACTTCGATACGGCACAGATGTACGGCAACGAGGAGGGCGTCGGCCGCGCAGTTCGCGCCGCGGGGCGCGACCGCGGTGAGGTCTACGTCACGAGCAAGCTCAACAACGGCTTTCACCGTCCTGACGAAGCGCGGCGCGCGTTCGAGGCGACGCTCGAGCGGCTTGGTTACGACTATGTCGATCTCTTCCTCATCCACTGGCCGCTGCCGACCCTGTACGACGGTGACTTCGTCTCGACGTGGAGGACGCTCGAGGAGTTCAAGGCAGACGGTCGCGCGCGTTCGATCGGCGTATCGAATTTCCAGGTTGCACACCTGGGGCGGCTGCTGGCCGAGTCGGACACGGTGCCGGCGGTGAATCAGATCGAGCTCCATCCTTACTTCCAGAATCGCGAGGTCGTTGCATACGGCCGCGAGCACGGGATCTCTACGGAGGCGTGGGCTCCCATCGCGCAGGGCAAGGTGCTGGATGATCCCACGCTGCTCGAGATTGCGGAGCGGTATGCCAGATCGGTGGCGCAAGTCGTCCTGCGTTGGCAGATCCAGCAAGGCAACATCGTCTTCCCGAAGTCGGTCACGCCGGAGCGGATCCGGGAGAACATCGCACTCTTCGACTTCGAGCTCGAGCCGGCCGACGTCGAGACGATCGACGGGCTCGATCGCGACGAAGCCGGGCGCGGTGGCCCGAACCCGGACACGTTCGACTACGTCCCGAGCTGAGCGTCGAACGCGTTGCCAAACTTCCGATCGGGGTCGAGGCGGGTGCGGAGCGCACGGAACGCCGGTAGTCGTGGGTACACCTGGGTGGGCGACTGGATGAACACCTTTCCCCAGTGCGGCCTCGGCTCGAACGGCGCGAGGGCGGCTTCGATCCGCGGCAGGACCGCGTGAACCTTCGGGCCGAGCGGCTTCCACGTGAAGTGGATGCACACGCTGTCGCGTTCATGGAACGGGCTGAGCCAGAGCGAGTCGGCTGCGACGGCGCGGATCTCTGAGGTGAGGAGGAGCGGAGTGAGGATCGGCCCAAGCGGTCTGAGTGCCCGCACGGCCTCAACCGCGCGCTCGTGCGCGATCGAGTACTCGGACTGGAGCTCGTCGCCGCCGCTCGGTGTGAACCCGAGGCGGAAGTGCGGCAGCCGGTCTGCCGATGGGCCCGCCGCGCCGAGCTGCTCGGTGGCGTTCGCCGGATTTGCGCCGGCGATCGGGTGGCGCGGACCGTCCGCGGCCGACGCGCCGAAACACGCGTCGATCGGGCTCATGGACTTCACCCAAACCTGGTCGATCCCAGCCTCCGTCCAGCGCGTGAAGAGGCTTGTGCTGTAGCCGAGGGCGAGCACCTCATGGAGGTTCGCCTCGACGGTCGCCCAGGAGAGCCCGTCGAACACATGCTGCCGCAGCTCGAACTCAGGTACGACGTCGAGGGTCACGCGCACGACGAGCCCGAGCGCGCCGAGCGCGACGACTGCTCCGTCGAAGTCGTCATCCGTGCGGGCGAGACGCATGAGCGAGCCGTCCGGGCAGACCAGTTCGAGTGCGGCGACCGAGGCAGCGAGCGACTGGTTGCGGAGGCCTGATCCGTGCGTCGCCGTAGCGATCGCGCCGCCGACGGAGATGTGAGGGAGCGACGCATAGTTCGGGATCGCCAGCCCATGTCGGGCGAGCACGCTTCCGAGCTCGCCGTAGCGGATGCCTGCTTCCACGACGACGGTCCGTGTTCCGACTTCGACGACCTGATCGAGCTGCTCGGTAGAGAGAAGGACGCCTGGCGTGTCGGCAACTCGACTGAATGAGTGACGCGTCCCGAGTGGTCTGAGAATGTCTGCCCGCGCAACCATTTCCTGCGCCTCGGCGATCGTGCGCGGCGCGAGAACGCGATCCGTCGAGTACGTCACATTGCCGGCCCAGTTCCTCATGCCGTCGGAAGAATCGCAGCCACCACATAGGCACCGACCGGTTCGCCTCAAGCCTCCGCGAGCGATCGGTGTTCGTTCCCGACTCGTGCTTTCACTTCGGGGTAGTTACCTTCGCGAGTCAGCGGTGGCGGTGGCGCCGGGAGCGAGAGCGGGCGCGAGCGCTCTTGCGAATCGCCTCGAACTCCTCGAGGCTTCGCCCGGCTCCGACAGCGACGCAGGTGAGCGGCGACTCGGCAAGGTGCGTCGGGATGTGTGTCTCCTGGCGCAGCCGATCGACGAGTCCCTGGAGTAGAGCCCCGCCGCCGGCGAGCACGATGCCGCGGTCCATGATGTCGGCCGAGAGCTCGGGCGGCGTCTTGTCGAGCGTCACCTTGATCGCGTCGATGATCTGCCTGACGGGCTCCTCGAGCGCGTGGCGAACCTCCTCGCTGGAGAGGATGATCGTTTTCGGGAGGCCGGTGAGCATGTCGCGCCCGCGCACCTCGGCCTGAGCCTCTTCCTCGAGCGGATGCGCGGATCCGATCTCGAGCTTGATCTCCTCGGCGGTCTGCTGCCCGATCATCAGCTTGTGCTCGCGCTTGATGTGGTTGACGATCGCCTCGTCCATCTCGTCCCCGCCGACTCGTAGCGACTGGGACACGACGATCCCGCCGAGCGAGATCACGGCGACCTCGGTCGTGCCGCCGCCGATGTCGACGATCATGTTGCCGGTCGGCTCGGCGACCGGGAGCCCGGCGCCGATCGCGGCGGCCATCGGCTCCTCGATCAGGTACGCCTGCCGGGCGCCGGCCGAGAGCGTGGCCTCCTCGACCGCGCGCTTCTCGACCCCGGTCACCCCCGAGGGGACGCAGACGACGACGCGCGGATGTGCGAAGCGCTGCTGGTTCACCTTCTGGATGAAGTGCCGCAGCATCTGCTCGGTGACGTCGAAGTCGGCGATCACGCCGTCCTTGAGCGGCCGGATCGCGCTGATCGTCCCGGGGGTGCGACCCAGCATCTGCTTCGCCTCGAGCCCAACCGCGTAGACATCGCCGGTCGTCTGGTCGATCGCAACCACCGACGGCTCGCTCAGGACGATGCCTCGCCCTCGCACATAGACGAGCGTGTTGGCTGTGCCGAGATCGACCGCCATGTCCCGGCCGCCGAACCCAGTCAGATGCTTGAAGATGCCCGTGTTTCCTTCCGGTGAGGCCCAGACCTGGCGCGACGCGGAAAAGACGGCTTGCCGGGACGGCGGAAGGAGAGAGCGATGAACAGGGAACGGTACTCGACGCGCCGACGCGCGGCAGGAAGCCGGGTCAGTCTTCCGGCGGGCCGGCGAGTGCGAAGGGCGTGCCCTCAGAGTCACGGCAGATCGCCCACCGCTCGCCCGGGTGGACGATCTCGCCGCCGAGCGCACTGACGCGCGCTACGGCGGAGGCGAGGTCGGCGACCGGGAAGTAGGGGAGCGAGTAACGGTCGCCTGGGCCCGTCCCGCGCTCGTGGAGCCCGACAACGATCCCTTCGTACTCGGCTTGCCAGCCGCGCCCTTCTCCTGGCCGGCGATCCTCCAATGTCGTCTGCAGCAGCTCCTGCCAGAAGTGACGGGCCCGCTCAGGGTCGTCGGCGGGCAGTTCGATCAGGAACGGCGGGAGCACCGATCACACCGTACCGGCGTGGCTCGAGCATCACCACCGGGATCTCCCGCGCGGTTCGATTCGCGTATTCCGCGTAGCCCGAGAAGTGCGATGTGAACTCCGGCCAGAGCCGGGCGCGCTCGGAGGGAGAGGCTTGACGTGCCGTGACCAGGGTGCGTTCGCGGCCGATCTCAACCTCGGCGTCCGGGTTAGCGCGGAGATTGAGCCACCAGGCCGGCACGTAGTCGCTGCCCCCGTTCGACCCGACAACCACCATCTCGTCGCCCTCACGGATGTAGAGAAGTGGAATCGTGCGCGACTTTCCGGAGCGCCGCCCCCTGGTGATCAGGAGCAACACGGGAAGGCCCTTGATCCGGCCGCCGATCCGTCCACCGCTCACCCGATAGACGGCATTGTGGGTACCGCTGATCGACTTCATCAACGCGCGTCTGCCGGCTCTACGGATCGAGCTCGAGTCCATGCCTCCGAGCATTCAAGAGGAACGGGGCGTAGCATGAGGCCGATGGCAGATCTTCCGCCCGTGTGGACCGTGCGAGCCGAAGGCCACGAGCTCGACGGCTTCTGCACGTACGCCGGGGGTCTCCCAGAGGCGAATGATGTCATCGACGTCCGGCAGAACATCACAGGCAAGACGTTCAAGGCTCGCGTCACTCGCGTGGATCCGGACGGGCCCGACCGCCACATCGAGGCGATCGAGATCGAGCCTTAGCGCTTCTTCCTCTTCGGAGGCAGCGACCGGGCATAGGCCGCGCCGAGCTCGACCCATTTCGCGAGCTCGGTCACGGTGCCGAGATGCTTCGGGGCGACCCGGAGCCAGCCTGCCATCACCCGTCCACGCATCACGAACTCATCGGCATTGCTCGTGGCGATGAGCTCGTCCGACTCCTCGAGATCGACGTGAACGAGCACGCCTCCCTGCCCGCTCGCCGCAATCGCCATGTTCCCCCCGACGAGAAAGGCAAGGCCACCGAACATCTTCTGCTCGCTCAGGTTCGGCTCGCCGTTCATCAGTTCGCGGATGCGAGCCGCAAGGGCCTCGTCGTAGGCCATTGCGCGATCGTATCGACCTGCCGGCCTCAATCGGGTGGCAACGAGGATCAACGGTTGTGGTTGACCACCTCGACGTTGTGCCCGTCGGGGTCCAGGACGAACGCGCCGTAGTAGCCCGGGTGGTAGACGGCGCGCTCTCCGGGGCCGCCGTGGTCCTCATATCCCGCGGCGAGCGCGGCGGCATGAAACGCGCGCACGGTCGCGTCATCCTGCGCCGATAACGCGATGTGGAGGTGCTCCGTGAGCGGCCGCTCGTCGTCGATCAGCGAGAAGCTGAAGTCCTCGCCGATCATCTGGACGTGGTCAGGCTTGTCGATGCCGATCCGCAACCCGGCGTGCGGGGCGATTGTCATGTAGAAGCGCCTGGACGCGGCAGGGTTGCGGACCCGGATCCAGAGGTGATCGATACGGCCGTCGGGGACGGGGCCCTCGCGCTTCGTGTGCACCGCCTCCACGCTGTTGCCGTCCGGGTCGAGCAAGAAGCCGCCGTAGTAGTCCGGGCCGTAGTCCGCGCGCGGGCCAGGCGCGCCGTCGTCGCGGTAGCCCGCGTCGATTCCCGCCTGCCAACAGGCGTCCACGGCATCTCGGGACGGCGCTCGGAAGCCGACGTGCAGGCCGCGGGCCACGGGGTGCTCGTGGTCCGCTGCCCCGATGTCCCAGTCGTCCCACTCGACGAGCTCGGCGTCCGCGTAACTCGGCTCGGCGCCCAGCGCGGAGAGGACTGTGCGGTAGAAGCGCTCGGACGCGGCAACGTCCGCGACGGCAATCGCGACGTGATCGAACACCCGCCGAGGCTACCGTTGTCTCGCGCCACGATGCGCTCGGATGCTGCGACGATGCTCATTTTGTCGTTCCCAGGGCGGGCTCAGGCGCGGCGCTCGAGGAGTGCTCGTACAGTCGCCTGAGGGGGCTGGGTGCCCACCAGTTCCACTTGCCGAGCAGCGCCATCAGTGAGGGCACGAGCAGGGCGCGGATCACGAATGCGTCGATCAGCACTGCGAGTGCGATGCCGAGGCCGAGCTCCTTGATGAAGATCAGCTTCGAGGTCACGAACGCGCCGATCGCGACGGAGAAGAGGAGCGCGGCTGCGGTCACGATCCGTCCGGTGCGCTCGATTCCGATCGCGACGGCTCGGTTGTTCGACATACCGCTGTCGTGCGCTTCCTTGATTCGCGAGATCAGGAAGACGCCGTAGTCGGTGGCGAGCCCGAACGCGATCGCGAAGAGCAGGATCGGCTGGGTCGCGTCGAGGGCGCCGGTGCTCCGGTAGGAGAGCAGGCCTTGCAGGTTGCCGTGCTGGAAGATCAGGACGAGGATTCCGAACACGGCGCCGAGGCTGAGCGCGTTCATCAGGACTGCCTTCACTCCGAGCACGAGCGAGCCGGTCATCAGGAAGAGGACGGCCAGGGTTGAGGCGATGACGAGCGCGAGCACGAGGGGGAGGTGCGTTCGGAGGCTATGTTCGAGGTCGACGTATCCGGCCGTATCGCCCGCGACGCCGAGGTAGAACGGCGTTTGGAGAGCGCGGACGTCGTGCACGAGCTGCCGGCTGGCTGCGCTATATGTCGGCGTCGCCGGTGCGACGTCGATGAGCGAGAGCCGGCGCCCGGCGCTCTGGGCGGGGGCGACCGCAGACACGTCGGGGAGTGCGCGGATGCGTGCGGCGAGGGCGGTCGCCCGGCGGGAGCCGGCCGGGGCGCCGACAACGACTTCGAGCGGCGCGGTGCGTCCGGGTGGGAATTCGGTATGCAGTGCCGCGTCGACGCGATACGCACTCGCGCTGCCAGGGAGCTCGCCGGCGTTGGCGGGGAGGAACTTGATCGACGCGAACGGCGCTGCGAGCGCAATCAGCCCGGCCGCGCTGAGCAGTGCGATCCTGCCGGGGCGCGCGATCACGAACCGTGACAGCCGGTACCAGAAGCCCGTTTCGGCTGGTCGCGCGTCGCGGTCGGCGGCGCGCTGGAGCCACTTGGGCGCGAGGGCGTTGATGCGCGGTCCGAGCATCGCGAGCATCGCCGGCAGCAGGACGAGCGCGAGCGTGGCGGCGACGAGCGCGACGACGGCGCCTGCGAGCCCCATCGAGAAGAGGAAGTTCTGCGGGAAGATCGTCAGCGAGGCGAGTGCCGCCGCGACCGTCACCGAGCTGAACGCGATCGTCCGGCCTGACGTACCGACCGTCCGGCGTAGCGCGTCGACGCCGAAGCCGGTCCGAGCGGCCTCCTCGCGGTAGCGGGAGACCATGAACAGGCTGTAGTCGATCGCGAGGCCGAGCCCGAGGCCGGTGACGATGCTCTGGGCGAACACCGACAGGTCGGTGAAGCTCGAGATGACCCGCAGGACGAAGAAGGTGAGGAGGATCGCGAGGCCGCCGAGTAGCGGCGGCAGCAGCGAGGCGACGAGCGAGCGGAAGAACAGCAGCGAGAGCAGGAAGATGATCGGGAAGGCGAGCAGCTCGGCCCGTGCGAGGTCGTTGCCGACCTGCGTGTTGACCTGCGCGCCCGCGATCGCGCTGCCGCCGAGCTCGACGTCGCGCTGGCCGGCGAACTCGCTCTCCAAGCGCGTCGCGTCGTCTTGGATTCTCAGGTCCGACTTCGGCTGGAAGTAGGCGACGACATAGGTCGTGCGTCCGTCGCGGGAGACCATCGCCGAGTCGTGGCTGTCGTAGTAGCTCGAAACGGTCGCGACGTCGCGACTCGAGCGGAGCTCCGCCTCGACCTTCCGAACCCGGCGCTCAGCCGTCGCGCTGTGGACGTCGCCGACGGCCACGAGCGCGACGACGCCGGGGTCGATCTGCCGTCCGCTCGCGGACTGGTAGCGATTCGTCGCCTGGACCGACTGGGTCGAAGGGTCGGTGTCGCCATACGGGCTGAGGCGTTTCGCGACGCCCAACCCGAAAACGCCGGCGACGGCGATACCGAGCAGGGCGACGAACAGCACACGGCGCCGGTTCCGATACACGAATGACGCGAAGACGTCGAACATCTCTTCCCCCTTTACTTGGAAGATCCAAGTAATAGCAAGCTTGGACTATCCAAGTCAAGTCGGGTATACTGAGGGCGTGGCTTCTCCGGTCGGTTATCAGGCGTTCTGTCCCGTGGGGGCTGCGCTCAACGTCGTGGGCGAGCGCTGGGCGCTCCTCATCGTCCGCGACCTCTTCCTCGGGCCGCGCCGCTATTCCGAGCTGCTCAAAGGCCTCGGCGGCATCCCAACCGACATCCTCGCGGCGCGGCTACGGACCCTCCAGGAGCAGGGCGTCGTGAGACAGGTCGGGGAAGGGCGCGCCCGGGGTTATGAACTGACCGAATCCGGTCAGGCGCTCGGGCCGGTGCTCCGGGAGCTCGGCCGCTGGGGAGCGGACCGGCTCGCGCTTCCCGCCGACCCGGCCGAGATCCCGACGCGAGTCCCGCTGACCTCGCTCCTCCTCGGCGGCGCGCCGTATCCGCGCCAGGCAAACGGCGAGTACGAAGTTCGCGTGGGAGACGAAGACGTCCGAGTCGAGGTCGTTGCGGGGCAGATCCACGCCGCCCCAGCCAGCGAGCCGGACACCACGATCGAGCTGAACCGCACTGGAATGAGGGCCCTGATCCTCGGCGCTCGCGCCTCCGAAATCGAACAAGCCGGCGACCTCTCGATCCAAGGAAACCGGCGACGCGCGCATGCCTTCCTCAACACCCTCACCGGACCGCCACGACTAGCCGCGCTCCGTGAGCAACTCGAAGCTGCCGCCGGTGACATGTAGGGCTGGCTTCGCCAGCGGCCTAGGACACCTCGGTCCAGCTGACGCCATGATCGGCGCTCTTCCAGACTGAGCCGTTGAAGCCAACCGCGTAGGCGACGCCCGAGTTGCCGGAAGCGAAGGCGATCGGGCCGAACATCACCTTCGAGTGGAGCGCGATGTGCCAGCTCTTGCCGCTGTCGGTCGAGCCGACGATGCCGTAGCTCGTCATGAGCACGTGAGTCGGATCGGCCGGGTCGACCGCGTACTCCATCACCATGTGGCTGCCGCTCGAGTCCGTAAACGGGATGTGCTGCCATTGCTTGCCGGTCGTGCTCAGGTAGTTGCCGTTCGACATGTCGCCGGCGACCAGGTGGCTGTCCTTGGTGAGCGCGAGCGCCCATGGGGTTCCCGCGATCCTCGCCGTCACAAGAGTGAACGAGCGGCCCCCGTCGGTGGAGAGGTGGACCGAACCGTTGCGCAGCACGGCGTAGAGGTCAGCCGGTCTTGGCCGGGTCGACCGCGAGGGCGGCGATCTCGAGATTCGGCAGCCCGCTCGGGTGCAGGTCGCGCCAGGTCTTGCCGCCGTCGCTGCTCGTGGCGAGCACCCCTTGACCCGGGGTGACGAGGTAGGTGCCCTTCCTGGTCACGATCGCGCTCGCGTGAGCCGGCTTGCTCACGCCGCCGGCATAGATCGTCCCTCCAGCCTGCGCGAGGCTCGTCGCGTTGATGTTCGCCAGCCCGGCAGGGCTCCAGGTCCTGCCGCCGTCGTCGGAGCGATAGATGCCGCTGCTCGTCCCGAGCAGAAGCACCTTGGGGCTCGAGGGCGAGACGACCATCGTCCAGTACCAGTTGGCGTTCGGCGCGGCGCCGGAGGCGATCCCCGGAGCGAAGGCCCCCAGTGCCACCGATGCCGCCGCGGCGATCGCCGCGCCTACGACCCGCCGGTGAGGAATGCGTGCGACCAGCTTTGGGCTGTTCGTGTGGGACATGGAACCTCCTTCTCCGACTCTCTGGGGGATAACGACGGGTCAGGCCGGAATCATCCCGAACCTCGAGCCGGTCGTACTCTCTTACGGTGACTCGCCGGCGTTCGTCCTACCCTTCGCTCGCCACGTTGGAGCGCGACCTCCGGGTCTGCCGGGCATGTGTCGAGGCGGGCTACCCCCTTGAATCGTGGCCGGTGCTCGCGCCGGTCTCGGGACAGCGCGCCTATCTACTCGGGCAGGCGCCGGGGATCGTCGAGGGCGCTGAGCGGCGGCCCTGGCGAGGCCGGGCAGGGGCGACCCTTCGCCGTTGGCTCGAGCTCGACGAGGAGACGTTCTACGCCACGTTTTATTGCGCGTCGGTGACGCGCTGTTTCCCGGGCAAACCCGCTTCCGGCCGCGGCGACCGGGCTCCGACGCGCGAGGAACAGCGGCTGTGCCAGTTCTGGCGCGACCATGAGCTGGCCATCCTGCGACCTCGGTTGATCGTGACTGTCGGTGGGCTCGCCGCGCGCAGCCTTCTCGGAGTCAGGTCGGTGACCGAGGCCGTAGGCGGCCGCTACGAGCTCGAGAGCGGGGCAGTCGTCGTTCCGCTCCCGCATCCTTCGGGCGCATCGGCCTGGCCGAACTCTCCGGCAAACCGCGAGCTCGTCGAGCAGGCTGTTGGGCTCATCCGGGCGGAGCTCGATCGGCGGCCGGAATAGTGAAGTGGGCGTCACGTTGCAAAGGGCTATGGCACGTGCCCTGGGGATCAACCACGTCGCGCTCGACGTGGGCAACCTCGATGAAGCGCTCGATTTCTGGCGAGCGCTCTTCCCGGATCTGCGGCTACGTGGCCGATCGCGCGGAATGGCCTTCATCGACCTCGGGGATCAGTTCATCGGCCTCTTCGAGCAGGAGGTGGCGCCGCGAAGCGAGCATCGACACTTCGGTCTCGTCGTCGACGAGGTCGCGTCGGTGATCGTGGCCGCTCGCGATCGCGGCGCCGAGATCCGCGGCAACAACGTGGGCGATCCGTGGGGCAATCGCTTCGATGTGGTCGCATACAGCGAGGTGCAGTTCATGAAGGCCGACGCGGTGTTGCGCGCCCAGAACGCAGCCGATCTGACCAAGAGTGATTCCGCCCTGGCGGAGCTGCGCGAGAAGGGAATCCTCCCCTAAGCACGTTGTTCGCGTGCGGCGAGTGCTCGAGGATCTACCCGCACGCTCTTCGCTCGTGCGAGCCTGTGTGTTTCGTCGGCATATCGAAAACCGGATACGTGCCGGCAACAGCAGTCTGCCCAGACTGGAGGCATGAAGTTCCGCGTCGAATGGCACGGGATGAGTAGATCACTCCCGCTGCTCTCCGCCCTGCTGATGGTCGCTACGGTCGCCGTGATCAGCGCGGGCTGTGGTGGTGCCCACAGGAGCAGCGGCCCCGAAACCGCGGCCCCTCCCACCAGTAGGGCCATCGCTCGTGGGAAGGCGGTGAGGTTCGCCGTGTGCATGCGCGCCCACGGTGTGCAGGCGTTTCCGTACCCGGACCCGTCGGGCAAGTTGACCATCGATGGGATAGCGAACGGCTCGTCGGTGGACACGAGCTCTGCCGCATTCGTGCACGCCCTCAGCGCGTGCAAGCGGTTGGAGCCGCCGGGGTTCACGGGCACCAAGGCGACGCCCCGCCAAAGGAGGGCGCGCCTCGCGTTCGCCCGATGCGTGCGCGAGAACGGCGTGCCGGACTTCCCCGACGCCACCCGTGATGGGCCCCTCGTCGACACGAATCGAATCCCATCCTCGGGAACGCCGGAAGGCATGAGCGCTCTCAACGCTGCGATGCAGAAATGCGGTCGCTACGCCGCCGCAGCGGGTGTACAGGCCTCTTCCGAAGCCCTCTGACGGACGCCGACGGGCTCATTGGCCGGGGACGAGCTTGCGAGCTGTCCGGCCAGGTCGTGTTCGAGTCGAAAGGGAACGGGAGGTGGTTGTCCCCTTCTAGGGTTTGTGTTCGTCGTACGTGGGAGAAAGAACCTACGAAGGAGGATCAGATGAAGTATCTGCTCCAGAACTACCCGGGCAGCTCCGTCGAGTCGTTCGAGCAACTCTCGCCCGCCGAGCAGCAAGCGATCGTGGATGAGTACCTCGAGCTCCGGAAGCTGCCGGGGATCGTCAGCGGTGCGCAACTGCAGCCGGTCGAGACCGCGACTACCGTCCGGGTCGAGAATGGAAAGACGCTGCTCACGGACGGCCCGTTCGTCGACGCCAAGGAGCACGTCGGCGGGTTCATCGTTGTCGAGGTGGACGATCTCGATGCGGCGCTCGAGCTCGCCGCGCGGGTGCCCGCCGCTCGGATGGGTGGCGCGGTCGAGGTGCGGCCGCTGGTGGAGCGGTAGGCGCTGCTCGAGCAGGTCTTCCGCGAGGAGTGGGGTCGTGTACTCGCCAGCTTGATCGGCTTCCTCGGCGACTTCGATCTGGCCGAGGAGGCCGCTCAGGAGGCGTTCGCGGTCGCCGCCGAGCGCTGGCCCCGCGATGGGACGCCCCCGAATCCGGGCGCGTGGTTGACGATCACGGCCCGCAACCGCGCGATCGACCGCCTGCGGCGCGACCGCACGCTCGCCGAGAAGACGCGCCTACTCGATGTGCCCGAGCCCGTGGAGGACGTGATGGAGGAGACGAGCTTCCCTGACGAGCGGTTGGAGCTGATCTTCACGTGCTGCCATCCAGCGCTCGGTCTCGAGGCGCAGGTCGCGCTGACGTTGCGCGCGCTCGGCGGGTTACGGACCGAGGAGATCGCCCGCGCGTTCCTCGTTCCCGAGGAGACGATGAAGCGGCGGCTCTCGCGGGCGAAGCAGAAGATCAAGGACGCCGGCATCCCCTTCCGCGTTCCTGCCGATGAGCTCTTGCCGGAGCGATTGGGAGCAGTGCTCGCGGTCGTCTACCTGATCTTCAACGAGGGCTACAGCGGCCGCGTTGATCTTGCGGCGGAGGCGCTCCGGCTCGGCTCGGCGCTTGCCGAGCTGATGCCGGACGAGCCGGAGGTGCACGGCCTGCTGTCGCTGATGCTGCTCAACGACGCTCGCCGCGAGGCCCGGTTCGAGGGCAACGAGCTCGTCCTGCTCGCAGACCAGGACCGCTCGCGCTGGAACGCCGCCCAGATCGCCGGCGGGCGCCAGGCGCTCGTCCGGGCGCTCTCATTCCAGGGTGGGCATGGCGCGTACGTCATCCAGGCGGCGATCGCGTCGCTCCACATGGACGAGCCGCTCGACTGGCCCCAGATCGCCGCGCTCTACGGAGAGCTCGCGGGGCTGACCGGCTCAGCGGTCGTGGAGCTCAACCGCGCGATCGCCGTGGCCGAGGCGGAGGGAAGGGAAGCGGGGCTCGCGCTCGTCGACCGGCTCGATCTCGACGGCTACCAGTACTTCCACTCGACGCGTGCGGACCTGCTCCGCCGCCTCGGTAGGGCAGACGAGGCGCTGGTCGAGTACCGACGCGCCCTCGAGCTCGCACAAACCGAGCCCGAGCGCCGCTTCCTACGCCGGCGCGTCGAAGAAGTCAGCGCGTAGCCGTCCTGACTCACTGCGCGCCTCCTCTCGGAGCGCGTCCCCTGATGGGTCTCTCGTTCGTCGGGCTGACGTAACCGCGAGAGAAGGAGAAGGTCATGGATACACCAGGAACGATTGCCGTCGCAGGCGCGACCGGGCGGGCTGGGCGGCACGTCGTCGATGCCCTGAGGGGCAGGGGGCACAACGTCGTCGCGATGTCGCGCTCGAACGGCGTCGACATCGTCACGGGCGAGGGCCTCGCAGGGGCGTTGGAAGGGGTGCGGTCGATCGTCGACGTTGCGACCGGTGAGTCTCCGGAGCAGGCTGCGGCAACGGAGTTCTTCACCGTGGCAACCCGGAACCTGCAGGAGGCGGGAGCACGGGCAGGAGTGGAGAGGATCGTGGTCGTCTCGATCATCGGGATCGATCGCTTCACCGGCGGATACGGCGCCGCGAAGCTCCTCCACGAGCAGGCGATGCTGGCGGGCCCGATCCCCACGCAGATCCTGCGGGCTTCGCAGTTCCACGAGCTGGTTGCGCAGCTCACCGACTGGGGACGGGATGGAGAGGTGAGCCGCGTCCAGCGGATGCGCACGCAGCTCGTCTCGGCGCAAGCCGTGGGGCAGGAGCTCGCAGACCTGGCAATCGACCAGAGCGAGCCATCGAACGACCCGATCCCCGAGATCGCCGGGCCGAGGGTCGAGGAGCTCATCGAGATGGCGACCTTGCTTGCCGCTCGCCGGGGAGACCCGGTGCGGATCGAAGGCGTGACCGATCCGAACGACCCCGACGGGGAGCTCTACGAGGCAGGTGCCCTGCTTCCTGGGCCCCACGCCAAGCTGGTCGGCCCGACCTTTCAGGACTGGCTCGACGCGACGTCGTGAAGCGGGGGAGCCGCGCGCCCCCAGCTCCGGCGCGTGCGGCTGTCCCCTCGAGCGCCTCCGGTTCGTCGCCTTCTCGAACCCAAGGTGCAAGGAGGAACCATGAGATCGAGAATCGCATCCGAGCCGGAGCGCAGACGCTGGTTTGTTCTGGCGGTGACCGTGACCGCGCAGTTCATGGTCATCGTCGACGTCGCGGTCGTGAACGTCGCGCTTCCGGCGATCAAGAACGACCTTCACTTCTCCCAGGACAGCCTGCAGTGGGTGATCACTGCCTACTCGATCATGTTCGGCGGGATGCTGCTGCTGGGCGGCCGGCTTGCCGATCTGCTCGGACGCAGGAGGCTGTTCCTGACAGGCGTCGCTGTCTTCACACTCGGCTCGCTGCTCTCCGGGCTCGCCTGGTCGGAAGGCGCGCTCATCGCCACGCGGGGGCTGCAGGGCCTCGGCGGTGCTCTGCTCGCGCCGGCGGCGCTTTCGATCGTCGTCACCACCTTCCGCGAGGGGCATGAGCGGAACATCGCTCTCGGCGTCTGGGGCGCAGCCTCGGGTGTCGGTGGCGCCGTCGGCGTGCTGCTCGGCGGCGTGCTCACCTCGTACCTGAGCTGGTCGTGGATCTTCTTCGTCAACCTGCCGGTCGGCGCAGCCGTCCTCGCCGTCACACCCTGGCTGGTGCCCGAAAGTCGGACCACGAACGCGCGGCGGTACTTCGACGTGGCCGGGGCTGTCTCGATCACGGCCGGGCTGATGGTTCTCGTCTATGCGATCACCCGGACGAGCACGCACGGCTGGAGCGACGGCGTGACTGTCGGGCTGCTTGCGACTGCCGGGGCGTTGATCGCAGCGTTCGTCGGGATCGAGGCGCACTCGCCGGCGCCGCTCCTGCCACTGCGGATCTTCCGCTTGCGAACGCTTACGGCGGCCAACGCGGCGATGCTGCTGGTCGGTGCGACGGCGTTCTCGCAGTTCTTCCTGATCACGCTCTACCTGCAGGAGGTCCTGCACTACTCGGCGATCGAGACAGGTGTCGCGTTCATCGCCATCACCGTCACGATCATCGCGTTCTCGAACGTCGCTCAGGCGCTGACGACCCGGCTGGGGCCGCGCCCGGTGCTGAGCGCCGGCCTATTGCTCACCGCCGCCGGCGGCGCGCTCTACGCCCGGATGCCCGCCGGCGGGCACTACTTCTGGGACGTCTTCCCCGGCCTGATCCTGAGCGGCATCGGTCTGGCGCTCTCGTTCGTGCCCGTCACGATCGCAAGCCTCACAGGGGTCAAGCCGGCCGACGCCGGCGTCGCCTCGGGGCTCATCAACACGAGTCGGCAGATCGGGGGCTCGCTCGGACTGGCCGGCGTGACCACGATCGCCGCGACTGCAACCGACCGCTATGCCTCGAGCCACGGCGTGGTCGCCTTCAGCGGCCCCGCTCTCACGTCCGGGTTCCAGGTCGCGTTCTACGTGCTGATCGGTGTGGCGCTCGCCGGAGCGGCGATTGCCGCCGTGTTCGTCGAGTCGAAGCCCAAGTCGGCTCCGAGAGCAACGCCGGTCGAGGTCGAGCTCGAGCACGCAGCGTGACCGAACGGTCCCGAGACCTCGACCCGGGTGTTCCCCAAGTCAATGACCACAACCGATCGATCGAAGGAGGAGAGATGAAAACCAGGGCCGATATCCAGATCTCCAGGCTCCGCGCCGGCCTGAACGGCAAGGTGACGGGGCCGGACGATCCCGGCTACGAGGAGCTGCGCCGCGTCGTCTTCCGCGGCTTCGACCGTCACCCTGTGGCGATCGTCCGCGCTGTCGACGCAGCCGACGTCGCTTTCGTCGTCAACCAGGCGCGTGAGACCGGCGCCGACCTGGCGGTGCGCAGCGGCGGCCACAGCCGCGCTGGCCACGGCACATCCGAGGGCGGGATCGTCCTCGACCTCTCTGCGATGAACGCGGTCGAGATCGACGCCGACGGGCGCGCCGCCTGGGCGCAGACCGGAGTCACGGCCGGTGACTACACCCGTGCGACCGCCGAGCGGGGCCTCGCGACCGGGCTCGGCGACACGGCTACCGTCGGTCTCGGCGGAATCACCCTTGCCGGCGGTATCGGCTTCCTGCTCCGCAGGAACGGGCTCGCGATCGACGACCTGCTCGCGGCCGAGGTGGTGACCGCCGACGGCGAGCTGCTCGAGGTGAACGCGAACGCTCACGCCGATCTCTTCTGG
Source organism: uncultured Actinomycetota bacterium (assembly GCA_963775355.1). Classification (GTDB taxonomy): domain Bacteria; phylum Actinomycetota; class Thermoleophilia; order Gaiellales; family Gaiellaceae; genus PALSA-600. The sequence continues at coordinate 555,366 of CAVZJA010000020.1, forward strand.
GCCCTCCGGGGAGGCGGCGGCAACTTCGGTGTCGCCACGAGACTGCGACTGCGGCTCCACGAGATCGACGAGGTCGTCGGCGGGATGTTGATGCTGCCCGCGAGCAGTGACGTGATCGACGGGCTGGTGGCCGCGGCGGACGCGGCTCCGGACGAGCTCTCCATGATCGCGAACATCCTCAAGGCGCCCCCGCTGCCCTTCATCCCCGCGGAGCACCACGGGAAGCCGGTGGTGATCGCGTTGATGGTCTACGCAGGTGGTGCCGAGGCGGGCGAGGTGGCGATTGCGCCGATTCGCGGCCTAGCGACCCCGGTCGCTGACATGGTGAGGCCGATCCGCTATGTCGAGATGTTCGCAGGGCCCGAAGCCCCACCCCCGTCGCTCGACGCGGGGACGAACCTCCTCGTCGATGAGCTGCCGTCGCGAGCAGGGGAGACGATCCTCGAGCACCTCGAAACCGCCACCGCCACATTCGCTGCCGTTCAGCTGCGCGTGCTCGGCGGCGCAATGGCCCGCATCCCCGGCGAGGCGACCGCGTTCGGCCACCGAAGCGCGAAGCTGCTCGCGAACATCGCCGCCATGCACGAGCGTCCCGAGGAGCGCCCCGAGCACGAGAGCTGGGCCTCCAGCCTGGCGGACGCGCTCTCGGATGGAGCCCCGGCCGGGGCCTATGCCGGGTTCGTCGGTGACGAGGGGGACGAAGGGCTCCGCCGCGCCTACCCGCCTGCGACCCTGGAGCGCCTCGGCCAGGTGAAGCGGCAGTACGACCCTGACAATCTCTTCCACCTCAACCTGAACGTTCCCCTCCCCGTCAGGTGAGGCTGCTGTCCCCTCCGGCGCTTCTCGTTCGTGGTCCCACGACACAACGAGCAAGGAGGTTGAGATGAGAGTGTTTGTGGCAGGAGCGACTGGAGCAATCGGCAAGCAACTGGTGCCGCGTCTCGTTGCCGCGGGTCACGAGGTCCACGGCATGACCCGCAGCGAATCCAAGCAGCCGATGCTCTCCGCACTCGGCGCCCGGCCGGTGGTTGCGGACGCGCTCGATCCCGATCAGGTCGCCGAAGCAGTGGCCCGGGCGAAGCCGGACGTGATCGTCCATCAGCTGACCGCGATCCCGGCGACGCTGGACCTGAGGCACTTCGATCGCGATTTCGCCCTGACCAACCGCCTCCGGACCGAGGGCACGGACCATCTGCTCTCGGCCGGTCAGGCGGTGGGGGTGCGACGCTTCGTCGCGCAGAGCATCGGCGCCTGGGCATACGCCCGCACCGGTGGGCCGATCAAGAGCGAGGAGGACCCGTTCGACGCCACGCCGGCCCGCGAGATGCGCAAGACCCTGGACGCGATCCGCTACCTGGAGCAGGCGGTCCTGAGTGCGGGGTGGACCGACGGGATCGTGCTGCGCTACGGCGCCTTCTACGGGCCGGGCACATCGTTGGCGCCTGGGGCGGAGCAGGTCGAGCTCGTCCGCAAGGGCAAGTTCCCGCTCGTCGGGGACGCCGGCGGCGTGTGGTCATTCATCCACGTCGCGGACGCCGCCGAGGCGACGTTGGCGGCGGCGGAGCACGGCAGTCGCGGCGTCTACAACATCGTCGACGACGACCCGGCCCCCGTCGCCGAGTGGCTGCCGGCGTTGGCGCAGGAGCTCGGGGCCAAGCGGCCGAGACACGTTCCGCAGTTCGTCGGGCGGCTCTTCGCCGGTGAGGTCGGGGTCGTGATGATGACCGACACTCGCGGCGCGTCGAACCTCAAGGCGAAGCGCGAGCTCGAGTGGCGCCCGGCGCACTCGAGCTGGCGTGAGGGGTTCGCCGCGGCATGACTCGCGGTGGGGATTGCCGCACCTTGTGAAGTCGGCTTGCCCCATTGGCCGAACGCCGATCGGTGGGCAGGGTAGGCGAGAGCGTTCAACTCGGATGGACGGCTACCAAATTCGATGATCGAGGAGGCGAGGAGGATGGAAGAAACCGAGAAAAGCACCGAGGTTCGCGAGTTGGACCACCGAGGGGGGGACGGCATCGAGATATCCCTGCTCTGGGATCCGGTCACAGACAGCGTTCTGGTGGCGGTCGTGGATGCTGCAGCAGGCGTGGAGTTCGAGTTCCCTATCGACGGGCCCGACGCGCTCGATGCGTTCCGGCATCCCTACGCGTACGTGCGTGGAGCCGAGCACACGGCTCCGATCGGACTCGACCTGCTCGCGGGAGCCGGACGAGAGGGGGAGACCTGATGATGAGGCGAACGGTGACGGCCCTGATCGCCGTTTCCGTGCTCGCGGGCGGATCCGTCGGGTCCGCCGCCGAGGGCGCGGCGGCGAACACGAAGACCATCGCAACGGTGTCGACCACCGACTTTCGCGCCGTCGTCGTCGCGAGAAGGAATCCGGGTGGCCGGGCGCCGACGGCCGCGGTGACCGTCGACACATACGCGCGGTCGGGCCGGCTCTGGAAGCGGGTCGACGCTCGGGCTCTCAACGGTCCGTTCTTCTGGGACACCGTTACCGGTCCGCACGCGTTCTGCAGCTTCGAGATCGCGACCGGTCCTGGCGGCGCCGGTACGCGACCGCATGTGGTTGTCCAGCTGTTGCGCAGCCCGTCAGTTGGCTGCGCCGGAGCTCAGACGATCCCGATTCCGGCGTCGTGATGGAAGAGAGAGACATGAGGATGTCAGACACCCAGATGTCGAAGACCCTGATCGATGCCCGGATCGAGAGCCTGCGCGGAGGCCGGCCGCTCCCGCGGAGCCGGCGCTCTCCAAGGCCGAACTGATGCGGTCGATCCGCGGCGTCGTGCGAGCGGCGGAGCTCGAAGAGGTGCGTTAGGTGCGCCGCGCTCTGGTCGTCGATGACCATCCGAGCTTCCGCCGCTCCGCGCGGGCACTGCTCGTCGAGGAAGGATTCGAGGTCGTCGGCGAGGCCGAGGACGGTGCGGCTGCCCTTGCTCTCGCAAAGGAGTTGATCCCTGACCTCATCCTGCTCGACGTCCAACTCCCGGACATCGACGGCTTCGAGGTTGCGGCGCGCCTGCTCGCCCTCGAGCGCGAGTGGAGAATCGTGCTCGTGTCGAGCCGAGGTGCGAGCGACTACGGGAGCCTGATCGAAGCGAGCGGCGCGCATGGCTTCGTCTGCAAGGGCGAGCTCTCCGGGGCTATGCTTCGAGCCTACTGCGATGAGTGAGCAGGTAGTTCCGAAGTCTTCGGTGCCTGCTTCCACGGCCACGTTCGGTTGGGCGCGGGACGGCCCGATTAGGCGCTCGGGGGGAGTGTTGCAGTTGGCGTTGCTCGACTTGCAGGATGTTTTGCGTCGCGCGCTCGGCGATCCGGCGCTCGACCTCGTTCGCCGGAAAGTCGAGGAGCGAAACCGGGCCCTGCTCGCGGCGATCCCCGACCCGATCATCCGGGTGAGGCGCGACGGCACCTACCTCGACGTCCAGGCCGAAGACCATTCCTTGCTGTTTCGTCCGCCGGACGAGCTGATCGGGCGAAACATTCGCGAGTTCATGCCAGGCGATGTACTGGGCAAGGTCTTCGCCGGCATCGAGCAGGCCCTCGAAACCGGCTCTGTCGTAACCCTCGAGTACGAGCTCGAGATTGCCGGCAGCCGCCGTTGGAAGGAGACCCGGATCATGCCGAGCGGCGAGGACGAGGTCGTGTCGATCGTGCGCGACTTCACCGAGCAGCGGCAGACCGAGGTCGAGCAGTGCCGCCTCGCGGAGGAGCAAGCCGCCCTACGTCGCGTCGCGACGCTGGTCGCCGGCGACCCGCCACCCGAACAGGTGTTTCAGACGGTGACGGAGGAGGTCTGCGGGCTGCTCGGCCTGCGGACGGCAGTCCTCCACCGATTCGAGGATGAGCGGAAGTCGACGATCGTGGGGAAGTTCGGAGGGCCGACCGGAAAATTCGAGCTCGGCAATGTCGTCGAGCTCGAGCAGGGCTCGGCGCTTTCGGTGGCGCAAACGGGGCTTCCTGCACGCTGCAACTACGACGAGCTCAGCGGGAAGGGCGCGGCCGAGCTGCGCGCGCTGGGCTTCCGCTCGAGCGCGGGTGTGCCGATCAGCGTCGCCGGGGCGACGTGGGGCGCGCTCGTGGTCGCGCTCCGCGAGGGAGAGACGCTGCCGCTCGAGACCGAGCATCGGCTCGAGGGCTTTGCCGAACTGGTCGCGCTCGCTCTCTCCAGTGCGCAGGCACGCAACGAGCTGGCCGCGTCGAGGTTGCGGATCATCGAGGCGGGGGATGAGGAACGCCGCCGGATCGAGCGCAACCTGCACGACGGAGCTCAGCAGCGTCTCGTCGCGCTCTCGGTCGGTCTCCGGATCGCCCAGACGAAGATCCGAACGGCCCCGGACGAAGCGGAGAAGCAGCTGGAAGTCGTCGCGCAGGAGCTCTCCGATGCGCTGACCGACTTGCGTGAGCTGGCGCAGGGGATTCACCCGGCCGTTCTCACCGATCGAGGCCTCGGTGCCGCTGTCGAGGTGCTCGCCTCGCGGGCGCCGCTCCGGGTCACGCTCGACGTCGAGCAGTCCGAGCGGCTGCCCGATCCGATCGCGGCGACCGCGTACTACGTCGTCTCCGAGGCGCTCGCCAACGTCGTCAAGCATGCGCAGGCCGAGACCGCAGCCGTCCGCATCGCTCATGGGAACGGGCTGGCGCTGGTCGAGGTCGAAGACGACGGTGAGGGCGGAGTCGATCTCAACTCCGGTTCGGGCCTGCGCGGCTTGCGCGACCGCGTCGAGTGCCTGGACGGGAGGCTCGAGGTGGCCAGCATCGAGGGTCGGGGAACCCGAGTGCGCGTGGAGCTCCCGCTGCCATGAGCACCAGGGTGACGCGCGCGGTGATCGCCGACGACTCCGCGCTCATGCGTGAAGGCCTGGCGCGGCTGCTCGACGAGGCGGGAATCGACGTCATCGGCCAGGCCCGCGATGCCGAGGAGCTCCTGCTGAAGGTGCGGAGCTACAGCCCCGATGTCGCGATCGTCGACATTCGCATGCCGCCCAGCCAGACCGACGAGGGAATCCGCGCGGCGCGCGAGATCCGGTCCCGTCATCCCAACACCGGCGTGGTCGTCCTCTCGCAGCATGTCGCGCACACCTACGCAGTCGAGCTCCTTGCCGACTCCGCCGAGGGCCTCGGGTACCTGCTCAAGGATCGCGTCACGGACGTGGCGGAGTTCACAGCCGCCGTCCAGCGCGTGAGTGAGGGAGGCTCGGCACTCGACCCGCTCGTCGTCGCCGAGCTGGTCGGCCGCAATCGTGGCGCCGACCCGCTCGCGCGCCTCTCGGCGCGCGAGCGAGAGGTGCTCGAATTGATGGCCGAGGGTCGCACGAATCCCGCGATCGGCCGGCGTCTCTTCATCTCGCCCCGTGCGGTCGAGAAGCATGTGACGAGCATCTTCACCAAGCTCGGCCTCCCGGCCGCGCCCGACGACCACCGCCGCGTGCTCGCTGTGCTGCGCTTCCTCGACTCCGAGTAGCGAGAGGCGGCCCGGCGCCGAGTTCGGATAGCCGAACCCTCGAAAGCCTGAATGCCGTACACGGCCGCGCGGGGCCGGCGGGAAGGCTGGGTGCAACGAGCGACCTTGCGCCCTGGCTATTCAGTGTTACTATGTACCGGTAGTCAGTAACGCTTAGTACCTGGAGGGGTGTTCGATGGGCAAGCAGTTGACGGAGATGCTGAAGGGAACGCTGGAGGGCATCGTCCTCGCGGTCCTGTCCGGCAGATCCGCGTACGGCTACGAGATCACGGCGTGGCTGCGGGAGCAGGGCTTCACAGACATCGCCGAGGGCACCGTCTACGCGCTGCTCATCAGGGTCGAGCAACGCGGCCTCGTCGACGTGGAGAAGGTCCCGTCCGAGAAGGGGCCGCCGCGCAAGGTCTATTCCCTCAACGCCGAGGGACAGAAGTACCTCGAAGAGTTCTGGGGGACCTGGAGCTTCCTCACAGAGCGGCTCCAACAGCTCCACGAAGGAGGCAGTTAGACATGGCCGCAAGATGGATCGAGCTGGCCACCGGCTCACTCGAGCAGAAGAAGCAGTACAAGCGCTACAAGGCCCGCATCGAGGCCCTCCCGAAGCCGTACGGCGCCGTCGCGAAGGCTCTGCAGCGGTACTTCATGGTCTACGGGGGGATCACGGACGGCGAGACCGCCGTCAAGATGTTCGACGACTTCGCCGACCTGTGGGAGCGCGCCGCAGCTGACGGCACGCCTGTGCGCGTGATCGTCGGTGACGATCCGGTCGAGTTCGCCGAGACGTTCGCCCAGGCCTACACCGGCAAGCAATGGATCGACAAGGAACGCTCTCGCCTGACCAAGGCGATCGAGGAGGCAGAGCGAGGCGAGCAGCAATGACCACCGACGTAGCAATCCACGTGCGGGGCCTCGAGAAGTCCTACAAGGAGCTGGAAGTGCTGCGCGGCGTGGACTTCGACGTCGAGCGGGGCAGCATCTTCGCCCTGCTCGGCTCGAACGGCGCGGGCAAGACCACGGTTGTGAAGATCCTGTCCACGCTGCTCGAGGCCGACGCGGGGTCTGCCAGCATCAACGGCTTCGACGTCGACGAGGAACCGGCCGACGTGCGGGAGTCCATCAGCCTCACGGGACAGTTCGCCGCCGTCGACGAGATCCTCACCGGGCGGGAGAACCTCGTGCTGGTCGCCCGATTGCGGCACATCGATGATCCCGGGACGATCGCGGATGACCTGCTCGAGCGTTTCTCGCTGACCGAAGCGGCCCAGCGGAAGGTGGCGACTTATTCGGGTGGCATGCGCCGCCGGCTCGACATCGCGATGAGCCTGATCGGGAATCCGGAGGTCATCTTCCTCGACGAGCCGACGACCGGGCTCGACCCGCAGGGGCGCATCGAGGTGTGGCACGCAGTCAAGGAGCTCGCCGAGCACGGCACGACGGTATTGCTCACGACGCAGTATCTGGACGAGGCCGAGCAACTCGCCGACCGGATTGCGATCCTCCACGAGGGGCGGATCCTCGTGAACGGCACGCTCGGTGAGCTCAAGCGGCTGCTCCCACCCGCCAAGGTCGAATACATCGAGAAGCAGCCGACCCTCGAGGACGTCTTCCTTGCCATCGTCGGTGACGACGGCGAGGACGGCGAGCTTGCAATGGCCGCAGGGTCGGCACGAACGAATAAGGAGGAGAGATGACCGACCATTTCTTCGGCGACACGGCCGTCCTGCTGGGACGATCCCTGCGCCACATCACGCGCAGCCCGGACACGATCATCACGACCACGATCATGCCGATCACGATGCTGCTGCTCTTCGTCTACGTGTTCGGCGGCGCGATCGACTCAGGGGCTGGTTCGTATGTGAACTACCTGCTGCCCGGCATCCTGCTGATCACGATTGCCTCGGGCATCTCCTACACCGCATTCCGCCTCTTCACGGACATGCAGAGCGGCATCTTCGAGCGATTCCAGTCGATGCCGATCGCGCGTTCGTCCGTCCTCTGGGCCCATGTGCTGACCTCGGTGGTCGCCAATCTGATCTCGCTCGTGGCGGTCGTGCTCGTCGCCCTCATCATGGGCTTCCGCTCGGGGGCGGGAGTGCTGGCGTGGCTTGCGGTCGCCGGCATCCTGATCCTGTTCACCCTGATGTTGACGTGGATCGCCGTAATCCCGGGGCTCTCCGCGAAGTCCGCGGACGGCGTGAGCGCGTTCGCCTACCCGCTCATCTTCCTGCCGTTCATCAGCTCGGCATTCGTGCCCACGGACACCATGCCCGGCCCCGTGCGCGCCTTCGCCGAGAACCAGCCGGTTACGGCCATCGTCAACGCCATTCGCGACCTGTTCACTCAGCAGCCGGTCGGCAGCGACATCTGGATCGCCCTCGCCTGGTGTGTCGGGATCCTTGTCGTCGCGTACAGCTTCGCCATGGCGACTTACCGGCGCAGGATCTCCTAGTTCTCGCTCGCCGCGCCGGCGTGTGCGGGCGCCGCGTCTGCCTGCTCCCACTCGGCCACGCTGGCGCTCGGGTCGCTGCTCCCGATGAAGCCCGCTGCGGAGTCGATCTCGAGCAGCCGGGCGTTCGCCGCCTGCATGAGCCCGACGAGCAAGGTCTCGGAGAAGACGATCTGGTTGATCATGCCGCCGATGCCCTTGGTCTCGGGCGCCGGGGTGGCGGGATCGCCGAAGAACTGCTTCCCGAGGCGCGAGAGGAAGATGATCTGCCCGGTGTCGGCGGGGTCGGTGAGATCCATCTTCCGGCCGCCGACCGAGTCGCCGCGGTTGCCCTCGATCGTCGAGATGAAGTGCCCCTCGGCGCGCTCGATCAGCATGGTGTGGCTCTCACCGCCGCTGTAGTCGTTGCCGCCTCCGGAGCCGCGGGTCTTGATCACGAGGTCACCGGGCTGGGGATGCGGGTGCGCGGCGAGGAACGCGTCGGTGACTGCCTGACGAGCCGCGGCCTCGTCGGCGTGCGCCTTGTTCGCGTCGCGCCGGGCCTTCGTCAAGTCGCGGGTGAGCTTCTTCCAGTCGTCGGTCTCGATCAGCGCGCTCCCGCCGGCACCGGAGGCGACGGTCTGGTCGGCGGCCGTCGTCTGGCTCTCACCCGTCCCGCCGAGCGTCTTCCCGGTCTCGGACCAATGCTGGAAGCGCCAGCCCGAGTTGAACATCGACGTCGTCGCGCTCCCGGGTGCCGCGTGGAAGCCGAGCCGGCTCCGGGCGTAGCCGCTGAACTTCGTGCACCAGGCCTCTCCGGAGGAGCCCCCGACCGTGGCGCGATAGAGATCCGGGAACGGGCCCTTGTTCGCTCCACCGGTCTCCCAGGTGCCCTTGCCGCGGTAGAAGAGGCGCCCGAGCAGGAGCTCCATCCTCTCCACCTCGATCGCCAGTAAGCCGATCGTCTGCACCTTGGCGGTGTCGTCGACGTCGGAGCGGGCGAGATAGCCGTCGAGCATGAATTTCGGGGGCAGGTTCTCCCGCAGCATCGTCGCGAGGGTGCCGACGGCCTGCTCGTAGGCCTTCTGTGCGTCGTCCCGCTTGCTCTTGGCGGCGCGGCGCGTCCTCGCTGGGGTCGCCGCCGCCGCCTTCAGGGCGTCCTCGGCCGTCTTGAGCTGGGCGAGCGCGTCGAGGGCCGGCTGGTAGGGGCTCTGGGTGGGCTGGCCCTCGGGGGTCGCGACCGGGCAGGAGGTCGCGTCGGCACCGGCGTCCGGCTTCAGCGTCAGCTCGGGCGGGGCGGGCGGGGCCGGCTGGCGCGCCAGCGTCCGGCCGGTCGCACGGGCCCGCGGCGTCCTCGCCAGGGTTCGAGAGACGGTGCGGGAGACGGCCGGGGAGACGGCGGCGTCCTTCGCCTTCGTCACCGCAGCAGGCTTCTTCCCGCCCGGGAGCTCGTCGAGCGCCTGCTCGAGATGGCCGGTGCCGGGGGTGTAGTCGGGGATGCTCGGCTTCGCCTCTTTCGGGACCTCCGTCGGCCCGTCCGGGAGGTCGGTGGTCCGCGTCTTCGGCGCCTCTCCCGTGGCGACGGTGAAGTTGTGCGAGCCCGAGACGCCCTCGACCTTGTACTGGCCGCGGAGGGCGGCGACGACATCTGCGCCGAGCGGAGTAAGCGCGGTCTTGTGCTTCGTCTCGAACAGCCATTTGAGGTGCCCCTCGACCGAGTCCTCCTTCGCCACGTGCTGCGGTGTCTTGACCTGCTCGTTGTTCACCGTGTGCTCCCAGATCCAGTCGCCGCCGGTGTTCGTCCCCTGGTAGGGGCCGCCGTCGGGGTGCCAGGTGCTGTGGAAGCGCACGCCTCGTTTTCCGACGAGACCCGCGGCGCGCGGGCCGGCGGCGGCGAGGATCTTGACGTCCGCGGCGAGCCACCCGTCGAGCAGATTCCTCACGTTGGCGAGCTCGCCGGTGCCGTTGATCGCGTCGAAGAGGAAGAGCGGCGACGCGGCCAGCCACTGCCCCTCGTCGGCGCCCGCTTTCGCCTGGAGGGCCTTTGCCGAGGAGGTCGCCGCGACCCCGCCGCCGCTGTGCCCGGAGACGACGATCCGCCCGGGCGTGGGGACGGTGGAGAGCACGAAATGGTCGAGCATCTTCTTGAAGGCCTCGCCGACGTAGGTTGCGGGATCGGCGACGGAGAACGACGAGCTACCCGTCCCCTGCGGCAGGATCGCGACCATGCTCCTGCCGGTCGAGGCGAGCTGCTGCTCGATCTCCGACTCCTCGACGTCGCGGACCGCGCCTGCCGGCGTCTCCTGGTTCTTCTCGGTCGACTCGCGGTAGCCCGAGCCGAAGCCGTGGAAGTGCAGGAGCACCTCGACGGGCTTCGACCAGTCGACGGCGTCCGGGACGATCGCGATCGCCTTGTGGGCCGCGCCCTCGGACGACGACTTGCGCTTGTCGTCGTCTGCGAGCCCGCCGCTGAGGCCCTCGAGCGGAATCCGCTCGGTCCTCCCGACGCGCCGCATTTTCTCGTTCCAGCCACCCGACCGCGCGTCGCTCCAGCCGTCGCCCTTCCGGGCCAGCCCCCGGACCGGCGCGCCCTCTGCGACCACACGCGCGACGACGCTGTTCCCGACCGACTGCTGCAGGCCGAGGATGGCCGCGATCGATGGGGCAAGCGCATGGGCGGCTGGATCGTGCCCCCATTTCTTCGCCTGCACGACCTGCGGCTCGCTCACGAGCTCGCGCGTCATCCCGCTCCGAGGGTAGCGCGCCGGCGGCGGTCGTGCCGGAACCGGTTCCCGGTTGGTAAGGGCCGCGGGCACGGCTCTCGCCGTGCCCGCGCTGCTTTCTGTGTGGCGCTGGTTACCTGTCGCCGCGGCCGTGGTGGTGGCTGCCGCTGCCGCCGCCGCTCCGGCTGGAGTTGAACGTGTTGCTCCCGGCGACGCCGCTGCCTTTCCCGCTGTGATCGCTATCGCCACTGCCGTGCCGCCCAAACGGCGTCGGCGTGACGCGGAAGCAGACCAGCACGAACCGCCCGTGGTGGTGGTGACGGCCGTGCTTGCGGACGCGATGGCAGATGAAGCCACCGTGACCGCCGCTGCCGCCGGTCGCCTGGTGACCGTTGTAGACGATGAGCCGCTCGCACGTGCTCGTCGCGGCGGCGTTGTTCGAGTCGCCCGAGTAGGCTGCGTGCCAGTAGTAGGTTCCCGCCGTCGGGAACGTTACGGCTGCCGAGTTCGGCACCGCGGCGCCGCTTCCGATGGTGACGGTCGCCGGGGTCGGCTGCAGCCCGGAGGCCGCATTCGAACAGCTGCTGTCGGTGTACACGCTGTAGGTGACGGTGCCGGTCGGCGACGTGCCGCCCGACAACGATGCCGTGTCGTACGTCGAACCACCCGCGGTGATCGCGCTCGCCGAGAGCCTCGTCGAGATCGTCGGGGTCGAGCCCGCGCCGCTCACCACCGTCTTGGCCATTCCCGCGCCGCACGTGCTGGTCGCCGCGTTGTTGTTGTCGTCCGACGGGTAGCTCGCGTACCACCAGTAGTTGCCGGGCTGCGAGGGCGTGAACGATGCGTTCGGGTGGTAGGTGCCGTCACCCGCTGCCGTCGCGGTCCCGACGGTCGTGCCGCCGCTCGTGCATGTCGACGGATTCGAGGCCTGCGGCCCAAAAACGGTGAACGTGATCGTTCCCGTTGCGCTCGACCCGCCCGAGCTCGCCGCAAAGGCGCCGTTGATCGACGAGGCAGCGATCGCGGTCCCGGCCGTCCCGGTCGGGGGAGCCGTCGCCGACAGTGTTGGTGGGGCCTTGGCGACTATCGTCTCGGCCATTCCTGAGCCGCAGGTGCTGGTCGCCGCATTGTTATTGGCATCCGACGGGTAGCTCGCGTACCACCAGTAGTTGCCGGCCTGCGAAGGTGTGAAGCCTGTATTCGGGTGGTAGGTGCCGTTACCCGCCGCCGTCGCGGTTCCGACGGTCGTGCCGCCGCTTGTGCATGTCGACGGCGCAGAGGCTTGTGGTCCGAACACCTTGAACGTGATCGTTCCGGTCGCGGTGCCCACGCCCGAGCTGCTCGCAAGCACCCCGTTGACCGAGGAGGCGTCGATCGCCGTCCCCGCCGTGCCTGTCCCAGGAGCTGTCACCGCCAGCGTTGGCGAGGAGGTCGCACCAAGACTCGCTCCCGTGAAAATGCTCGCCGCGGCGACGAGCGCCACGACGACCGCGATCATCCCAACCCCGAAAGTCGATGACTTCCGCATGAAATACTCCTCCTTCTCCTCTGGGTTCAGACCCAAATCCGCCCTCTCTTGCCGACGCGCGATCGCGCTACTCCACGGTCGCGTCTCGTCGCCCGGATAACTACTCGCGAGGTGTCACCCGAGTGTGTTCGGGTCGTCATCGGACTGTAAATCGCGACGCCTGCAGGTCGGGATCAGCGACGCGAAGCGCCGGGACCGGATCGGCTCGCCTGGAGGCGCTCGTTCGGGACGCGCAGCCGTTCGCGTGGCCCCGGCGTCCGAGCGACCCAGACGGTGCCGGCGCCTGCGGGGGAGGTCGCGGCCCAGTTGATCGCGCTCGGAGCGTGGAAGTGCACCGAGTCTCCGGTCGCCAGCGCGTGGCGCTCGTCCCCTTCGTGGATCTCGATCTCACCGTCCGAGACGAACAGGAAGAGATCGTCGCCCGCCAGCGGGAACGGCGGATCCGAGAGGGTGAACGCGGGTTGCCAGGCGTAGACCACCTGGATCCGCGAGCCGGTGGAGGCGAGCGTCGAGGAGCCGGGCTCGGTAGAGATGTGCCCGCGGGCGATCCGTGGGCTCGGCGAGGCGCGCAGGACCTCGGCCAGCGTCAGCTGAAGCGCGTGCGAGAGGCGCGCGAGCACCGAGAGCGAGGGCAAGGTGCTGCCCTTCTCGATCGCGGAGGAATGGCCGATCGAGATGTCGGCGGCCGCCGCGACCTCGGCGAGGGTGAGCCCGAGCTCTCGCCTGCGCTCGCGCAGCCGCTTTCCGACGACGTTGACGAGGTCGAAGCTCTCCTCTGTCGGCCGCGTGCTCGTCATACGATCGCCGGGGTCAAGATCCAGAGCGCCTCGACCGGCTCGTCGGAGATGACCTCGGCCGCGTGCCCGTGCTGCGAGGAGTAGTGCGCCCAGTCGCCGGGCCCGAGCTCGTACGTCTCCTCGCCGACGACGAGCCGCAACCTGCCCGAGAGCACGAGGGCGAACTCCTCGCCGAGATGCCGGAACGGCAGCGCGCCCGCTCTCGGGAGATGCCGCGCATGGAGAGCCGTGAAGACCGAGTCCTTCACCTGCTGTGCCAGCACGGCGTACTCCTCGCCGGACTGCGGCTCGAGACGGAATGCATGCCGGTCGGCCGCGCGGACCACCCGTGTCGTCGCGCTGCCGTCCTCCGGGAAGAACGTCGCGACCTCGACGCCGAGGCTCGCCGCGACGACCTGGAGCGCGGTCAGCGAGGGAACGGCCTGCCCGTTCTCGATCTGGGAGAGGTAGCCCGCAGAGAGCCCGCTGTCTGCCGCGAGCAACTCGAGCGTGAGTCCCTGTCCCCGTCGGATCCCCTGAAGTCGTTGCCCGAGATTCCGGAAGTCGTCGTCGACCACGGTTCGTCTGAGTGTAAACGGATCTTTCCCCTCGGTTGACTTTTTCCGGGGGTGCAAGTAAGAAAGGACGTCACTCGTTCCGCCACCGAGATGACTCATTCGATCCTGACAATCCCGATCGACGCCGCCGACGAGGACGCCTTCGTCGACGCCTTCTTCCGTCTCGACGTCTTCGGGCACGCGGCCCGGATCCCGGCGTTTCGGGGCGGGGAGCTCCTGCGGCCGCAGGAGGCGGGGAGCGGTTTCGTCGTGCACGCACGCTGGGAGACTCCCGAGGGGTACCAGGCGTGGCTCGACGCTCCCGTCCGCGCGGAGCTGACCGAGGCCGTGGCGGGGCTCGTCGCGGGACCGATGACGAGCGCCCTGTACGACGAGCCCCAGCGATGACCGGGGCGCTTCGGGCCGCCACCGACGTCGGCGGCACCTTCACCGACCTCGTCACCTTCTCGACCGATCCGGAGACGGGGCGCCAGGAGATCCTGACCGCGAAGGCCGACACGACGCCGCCGGACTTCGAGCGTGGGCGTGCTCGACGTGCTCGCGAAGAGCGGCATCGCGATCGACGACATCGGCTTCCTGGCCCACGGCACGACGCTCGTGATCAACGCGATCACCGAGCGCAAGGGGGTCAAGACGGCGTCTGATCACGACGGCCGGCTTCCGCGACTCGCTCGAGATCGCGCGCGGCAACCGTCCCGACTACTTCAACCTCCACTACGAGAAGCCGCCGCCGTTCGTGCCGCGCTACCTTCGCCGCGAGGTGCCCGGCCGGCTCACCCACGACGGCCGCGAGCGCGAGCCGCTCGATCTCTCCGGCCTGCCCGGCGATCGATCGACGACTTTCGGGCCGACGGCGTCGAGGCGATCGCGATCTGCCTGCTCCACGCCTACGCCGACCCGAGCCACGAGCAGGCGGTGCTCGCGCGCGTCCGCGAGCTCTGGCCCGAGGTCTCGGTCGTCGCCTCGCATCAGATCACCCGCGAGTGGCGCGAGTACGAGCGCACGAGCACCGCCGTCCTCTCGGCCTACGTGCAGCCGGTCGCGGAGCGCTACCTGACGCGGCTCGCCGCCGGCGTTCGCGAGGCCGGGTTCGACGGCCAGCTCTACATCATGCAGTCGAACTGCGGCGTCGACTCGGTCGAGAAGACGAAGGCAGATCCCGATCACGATGGTCGAGTCGGGCCCGGCGAGCGGCTTCTGGGGCGCGGCCGAGCTCGGCCGGCTGATCGGCGAGCCGAACGTGCTCGCGCTCGACATCGGCGGCACGACCGCGAAGTGCTCGCTGATCGAGGGCGGCCACGTGAGGGTCGATCTCCGACTACTGGATCGAGCGCAGCCGCCTCTCGGCCGGCTACCCGATCATGGTCCCGGTCGTCGACCTGGTCGAGATCGGCAACGGCGGCGGCAGCATCGCCTGGGTCGACGACTTCGGGAAGCTGCACGTCGGCCCGCGCTCGGCCGGCGCCATGCCGGGCCCCGCCGCCTACGGCCGCGGCGGCACCGAGGCGACGACGACCGATGCGAATCTCGAGCTCGGGCGGATCAACCGCGACTACTTCTGCGGCGGCGAGATCGAGGCCGACATGGCGGCGGTCGGGCAGCGCCCTCGACGCGATCGCCGATCGCGGCTGGGCGTCGACCGCGCCGAGGCGGCGCGCGGCGTCGTGCGGATCGCCAACAACAACATGGTCAACGCGCTCAAGCTGATCTCGGTGAACCGCGGCTACGACCCGCGCGACTTCACGCTCGTCGCCTTCGGCGGCGGCGGCGGGATGCACGCGGTCGCGCTCGCCGCCGAGCTCGGGATCCGCAAGGTCGTCATCCCGCGCGCCGCCGACGTCTTCTCCGCCTGGGGGATGCTGATGAGCGATCTCCGCCGCGACTACTTCCTCACCCGCCTCCTCAACGTCGCGCCGGACAACGCCGAGCGCCTCGAGGCCGTCTTCGCGGAGCTGACCGCCGCTGCCATCGACCAGTTCGCGGCGGAGGGGGTCGCAGCGGAGCAGGTCACCTTCCACCGTCACGGCAACCTGCGCTACGCGAACCAGGAGCACGGCGTCGAGATCGCGCTCCCGAGCTCGATCGGCGCGGCCGAGGTCGAGGCGATCGAGCGCTCCTTCCACGACTCGTACGAGCGCGAGTACACCTACCGGCTCGACGCGCCGGTCGAGTTCGTCGGCGGCCATCTGATCGCGGTCGCCGAGGTCGGCAAGCTCGAGCCCGCGAGGCTGCCGGTCACCGGCAGGACGCTCGCGGACGCGTCGAAGGGCACGCGAGCCGTCGACTTCGCGACCGAGGGCATCCACGACGGCCGAGATCTACGACGGCGACCTGCTCGAGCCCGGCGTGTCGTTCGCGCGGGCCGGCGATCGTCGAGACGCAGGGGCACGACCACGGTCGTCCATCCGGCGAACCGGGCGGCGATCGACGACTTCGGGAACCTCGTCATCTCGCTCGAGGGGGCCGGCTGATGGCCACGGTCGCACCCGAGCCGATCACGCTCGAGATCATCCAGAGCTCGCTGCAGGCGACGAGCGACGAGATGTTCGCGGCGTTCCGCAAGACCGCGATGAGCGCGATCATCTACGAGGTGCTCGACATGGGCACCGCGATCACCGACGCCGAGGGCAACCTCGCCTCGTCCGGGCGCCGGCATCCCCGCGTTCGTCGGCGTGCTCGACAAGGCCGTGATGCGGATCATCGAGCTGAACGACGAGCCGGGCGCGATCGCGCCCGGGCGACATCTTCGTCACGAACGACCCCTTCTACGGCGGCGTCACCCATCTGAACGACGTCGTGCTCGCGATGCCGGTCTTCCTGGGCGACCGGCTGATCGCGTGGA
Organism: uncultured Actinomycetota bacterium; assembly: GCA_963775355.1. GTDB lineage: Bacteria > Actinomycetota > Thermoleophilia > Gaiellales > Gaiellaceae > PALSA-600. The sequence goes on from CAVZJA010000020.1 coordinate 571,699, forward strand.
CGGCGAACATCGCGCACTGGAACGACGTCGGCGGGATGGTGCCGGGCTCGATCTCGACCGACGCGACCGAGCTCTTCCAGGAGGGCCTGCGCATTCCCGGCGTGAAGCTCGTCGCCGGCGGCGCGCCGATCGAGTCGGTGATGCGGATCATCGAGGTGAACAGCCGGCTGCCCGGACTTCCTCCGCGGGCGACATGTGGGCCGGAATCGCCGCGGCGCGCGTCGGCGAGCGCCGGCTTCTCGACCTCGTCGAGCGCTACGGCGTCGAGACCTTCCTCGCGGCGCTCGACCACTTCATGGACTACGGCGAGGAGGTGGCCAAGCGAACGCTCGAGGAGCTGCCGAAGGGCACGTTCACCCTCGAGGAGGAGCAGGACAGCGGCCAGGTCTACCGGGTCACGGTCGAGATCACCGACGAGGAGTTCGTCGTCGACCTGCGCGACAACCCGGACCAGGATCACGGGCCGAACAACGCCTCCCGCGACGGCTCGCTCGTCGCCGCGCAGATGGTCTTCATGAACCTGACCGAGTCGCACGGCTCGGCCAACGCCGGCCACTTCCGTCGCTTGAAGCTGCTCACCCGCCCCGGCTCGGTCTTCGACCCGACGCCGCACGCCGCCTTCGCCATCTACTACGAGGTCGAGATCCGCCTCTACGACCTGATCTGGCGCTGCCTCGCGCCGCACCTCGGCGGGCGCCTGCCGGCCGGGAGCTTCGCCTCGATCTGCGGGACGTTCATCGGCGGGCCGCATCCCGACACCGGGCGGCACTTCACGATCGTCGAGCCGCAGGTCGGCGGCTGGGGCGCGTCGCCGACGAGCCGACGGCAACCCCGCCATGTTCAGCGGCTTCCACGGCGACACGTTCAACTGCCCGGCCGAGGTCGCCGAGGCCCGCTACGGGCTGTACGTCGACCGGCTGGCGCTGAACGACGCGCCCGGCGGCGAGGGCGAGCACCGCGGCGGCAAGGGGATCGTCGTCGAGTACCGGGTCCGCTCGAACGGCTGCTTCTTCACCTGCGCCTACACGCGCAACATCCACAAGCCGTGGCCGCAGGACGGGCGGGCTCGAGGGCTCGCCCAACTACGCGGAGGTGATCCGCGCGCGACGGCACGGTCGAGAAGTTCGCGGTCGTCACCGGCCTCGCGGTCGAACGAGGGCGACGTGATCCGGATCCACACCGGCAGCGGCGGCGGCTATCGGCGACCCGAGCCGCCGGGCACGCGAGCTCGTGCTCGACGACCTGCGGAACGGCTTCGTGACCGCCGAGCGGGCGACCGAGGTCTACGGTCTCGAGCCGCAGGGCTCGTGAGCTCGACCGCCGACCCGTTCACCCTCGAGATCATTCAGGGCGTCGCTGCAGGCGGCCAGCGACGAGATGTTCGCCGTGCTGCGAAAGACGGCGATGAGCGCGATCATCTACGAGGTGCTCGACGCGGGCACCGCGATCACCGACGGCCACGGCAATCTGGCGTCGTCGGGTGCCGGGATCCCGTCGTTCGTCGGCGTCCTCGACAAGGCGGTCAAGCGGATCGTCGAGCTTCACGGCGCCGAGGGCGCGATCCGGCCGGGCGACGTGTTCGTGACCAACGACCCGTTCTACGGCGGCGTCACCCATCTGAACGACGTCGTGATCGCGATGCCGGTGTTCGCCGGCGGCAGTCTGTGCGCTTGGGCGGCGAGCATCGCCCACTGGAACGACGTGGGCGGGATGGTGCCCGGCTCGATCTCTGCGGAAGCGACGGAGATCTTCCAGGAGGGCCTGCGGCTGCCCGCTGTGAAGCTCATCGACGCGGGCGAGGAGATCACCGCGGTGACCCGGATCATGCTGGCGAACAGCCGCCTGCCCGAGTTCACGCTCGGCGACATGTGGGCCGGGATCGCGGCAGCCCGGCTCGGCGCCCGGAGGATCGACGAGCTCGTCGGCCGCTTCGGCCTCGACACCTTCGCGGAGGCGCTCGAGCGCCTGCACGCGCACGGCGAGCAGGTGGCGAGGCGGACGCTCGCCTCGCTCCCGCATGGCACGTTCTCGCTCTCCGAGGAGCAGGACAGTGGCGCTGTCTACCACGTCGAGGTGCGGATCTCTGCCGAGGAGCTGGTCGTCGACCTCCGGGACAATCCCGACCAGGACGCCGGGCCGTCGAACGTCTCGCGCGACGGCGCCACGATCGCGGCGCAGCTCGTCGCTGATGAACCTGGCGAATGTGGGAGCCGCGGCCAACGCCGGCCACTTCCGGCCGCTGACCGTGCTCACCCGCCCCGGCTCGGTGTTCGATCCGGTGCTCCCGGCGGCGTGCGGCGTCTACTACGAGGTGCGGATTCGCCTCTACGACCTGATCCTGCGCTGCCTCGCGCCGCATCTCGAGGGGCGCCTGCCGTCGGGAGGGTTCGCCTCGATCTGCGGCACGTTCATCGGCGGCCGGCACCCGGACACGGGCCGGCACTTCACGATCGTCGAGCCCGAGGTGGGCGGCTGGGGCGCGACCGCCGAGCGCGACGGGCTGAACGCCCAGTTCAGCGGTCCTCCACGGCGACACCTTCAACTGCCCGGTCGAGGTGGCCGAGGCGCGGTACGGGCTCTACGTCGACCGTCTCGAGCTGAGCAGCGCTCCGGGCGGCGAGGGCCGAAACCGCGGCGGCAAGGGGATCCTCCTCGACTACCGGGTGCGGGGCGACGGCTGCTTCCTCACCTGCGCCTACACCCGGAGCGTCCATCCGCCGTGGGGCCAGGACGGAGGGCGCGACGGCTCGCCGAACTTCGTCGAGGTGTTCCGCCGGGACGGGGCGGTCGAGCGGTACTCCGTCGTGACGACGCTTCCGCTCGGCGCCGGCGACGTGATCTGCATCCATACGGGGAACGGCGGCGGCTACGGCAACCCGGCCGAGCGTGCGCCCGAGCGCGTTCTCGAGGACATTCGAGACGGCTTCGCCGGCCCCGCGCTGCTCTAACGGTGGCGGGTTGCATTCCTGCCGGAGAAAACCTATGTTGCCGTCAGCAAAAAAAACGGGCACAGGTGAGCGTCACGGGGGCGGCGTCTGGAAAGGAGCGAGATGGGCCGGTACCGCGTTTCGATGGACATCGGAGGGACGTTCACCGACGTCGTCGCGTACGACGAGGAAGCGTGGGACGTACACGGCCGGGAAGGCGTCCACGACGCCGCACGACCTCACCGAAGGGCGTGTTCGCCGGGCTCGGGCAGGTGATCGACTCGCCCGCCTCGATCAGCTTCACCGTCCACGGCACGACCGTCGGCCTCAACGCCTTTCTGCAGCGCCGCGGCGAGAAGGTGCTGCTGCTCGCCACCGCGGGCGCGGGCGACGTCTACCACATCGCGCGCGGAAACCGCGCCCGGCTCTACGACCTCCACTACCGCAAGCCGCAGCCGCTCGTGCCGCTCGAGCGACATCGTCGAGATCCCGGGGCGCCTCGACTGGCGCGGCGAGGAGCGGGTTCCGCTCGACGAGGCGGCCGTTCGTGCCGCAGCCGGCCGGGCCCGCGACGAGGGCTTCGGCGCGGTCGCTGTCGCGCTGCTCTTCAGCTTCCTCAATCCGGAGCACGAGCTTCGCGTCGAGGAGATCCTGCTCGAGGAGCTCGACGGAGTGACGGTCTCGCTCTCGCACCGCGTCGCCCGCGAGTGGCGCGAGTACGAGCGGACGTCCTCCGCGGTGATCGAGGCCTACACGGCGCCGGCGATCCGCCGCTACCTGGAACGGCTTCAGTCGGAGATGGAGCGGCAGGGGCTCGCGGTTCCGCTGCACGTCATGCAGTCGAGCGGCGGGGTCGTGACCGCCGAGTCGGCGCGGGAGCGGCCGTTGCAGACGCTGCTCTCGGGGCCGGTCGGCGGGACGATGGGCCTCGTCGCCCTTGCCCGCGCGCTCGACCGCCCGAACCTGATCGGGGTCGACATGGGCGGGACGAGCTTCGACGTGAGCCTCGTGATCGCGGGCAAGCCCGACGTCTCGACCGAGACGTCGCTCGAGGGCTTCCCGCTGCTGATGCCGATCGCGAACATCCACACGATCGGCGCCGGCGGCGGCTCGATCGCCTATGCCGAGGCCGGCGGGCTGCGCGTCGGGCCGGAAAGCGCCGGCGCCGATCCGGGCCCTGCCTGCTACGGCCGCGGCGGCACCCGCCCGACGGTGACCGACGCCAACCTCGTGCTCGGACGGATCGATCCGGAGTCGTTCGCGGGCGGGCGCATGACGCTCGATGCCGCTGCCGCCCGCGATGCGGTGGCCCGGCTCGGCGAGGAGCTCGGCCTCGGGGTCCCGGAGCTGGCCGAGGGAATCGTCTCGGTGATCAACGCGAAGATGGCGCAGGCGATCCGGACGCTCACGGTCGAGCAGGGGATCGAGCCGCGCGACTTCGCTCTCGTCGCCTTCGGCGGCGCCGGCCCCATGCACGCCGCCTTCCTGGCGCGCGAGCTCGGGATCGGCGAGGTGATCGTGCCCCGGCTGGCCGGTGCGTTCTCGGCGTGGGGGATGCTCGAGACCGAGCTCCGCCGCGACTTCACGCGGCCGTTCTTCCGCCGGGCGAGCGACGCCGATCTCGCCGAGCTCGCACAGATCTGCGTGCAGACCGCTGCCGAAGGGCGCGAGGCGCTCGAGGCCGAGGGCGTCCCCGCCAGCCGACTGCCGCGTCGAGCATTCGGTCGACATGCGCTACGAGGCGCAGGAGTACACGCTTGCGATCCCGATCGACCGGCCCGACTCGCCCACCGAGCCGGGCTTTGTCGAGACCATGGTTCAGCGGTTCAACGAGGCGCACGACTTCCGCTACGGCCACTCGAACCCGGGCGCTCCGGTCGAGTTCGTCGCGGTTCGCGCCGCGGCCTTCGGCGATCTCGGCCACGCCGAGCCGGAGGAGCTCTCTGCCGCGGGAGCGCCCGAGGGCACCCGCACGCGCGACGTGCGCTTCGAGGGCGCCGAGCTGCCGACCACGATCTTCGCCCGCGAGGAGCTGCCTGTGAGCACGACGCTGGAAGGCCCGCTCGTCGTCGACGAGGCGACGGCGACGACCGTGGTGCCGCCGGGCTGCACCCTGTCGGTCGACCGGTACGGCTCCCTGATCATCTCGATCGGAAAGGAGAACTAGCGATGGCCACGACCGCTGTCGACCCGATCACGACCGAGGTGATCCGCAACGCGCTCAACTCGGCCGCCGACGAGATGAACGCCACGCTGATCCGCTCGGCCTACACCTGGATCATCTACGAGCTCAAGGACTGCTCGGTCGCGCTGCTCGACGCCGAGCACCGCGTCCTCGGGCAGTCGGCCGGGCTGCCGATCTTCCTCGGGAATCTCGAGGTGTGCACCGGCGTGACCGAGGAGATGTACGGCCGCGAGGCCTGGCAGCCGGGCGACGTCTGGATCATGAACGACTCCTACCTCGCGGGCACGCACCTGAACGACATCACGGTGTACGGGCCGATCTTCCACGACGGGGGAGCTGGTCGGCTTCGCCGCCTCGCGCGCCCACTGGCTCGACGTGGGCGCGAAGGATGCGGGCGCGCCGATGGACTCGACCGAGATCTACCAGGAGGGCCTCCGGCTCGGGCCGACGAAGGTCGTCGAGGGCGGCCGCGAGCGCCGCGACATCGTCGATCTGCTCGGGCGCAACTCGCGCTTCTCGTACCCGGCCGTCGGCGACCTGAACGCCCAGATCGCGTGCGTACGCACCGGGGAGCGTCGGCTTTCGGCGCTGATCGAGCGCTTCGGCACCGAGACTCTCGCGGCGGCCCGCGACGAGATCTTCGCGCAGACCGAGCGGATCGAGCGGGTGGCGATCGGCGAGATCCCCGACGGCGTCTACGAGGCCGAAGGCTGCGCTCGACAACGACGGGCTGTCGGATACCCCGGTGGCGGTGCGCGTGCGCATCGAGATCAGCGGCGGGGACATGACGATCGACCTCCGCGGCACCGACGACGCTGCCGCGGGGCCGGTCAACTGCGGCGAGGCCCAGGCGATCTCCGCCTGCCGGGTCGCCTACAAGCTGCTCGTCGCACCCGACCTGCCGACGAACGGCGGCTCCTTCGCGCCGCTCTCGGTGCAGGTCCGGCGCGGCTCCGTCGTCGGCGCGACCGAGCCCTCGCCCTGCGCCTGGTACTTCAGCCCGCTCGGGCTCCTGATCGACCTGGTCGTGCAGGCGCTCAGCACGGTGCTCCCGCAGAAGGCGGCCGCGGCGAGCTACGGCGACTCGATGATCGTGACGTGCGCGGGCCTCGACCAGCGCACCGGAGAGGGCTTCTTCCACATCGAGCCGACGGTCGGCGGCTGGGGCGCCTGGGAGGGCTCGGACGGCGAGAGCGGCCTGATCAACAGCGTCAACGCCGGGATGAAGGACTTCCCGATCGAGATCCTCGAGACGCGGATCCCGCTGCACGTGCGCAACTACGGCTTCCGTCCGGACTCGGGCGGGGCCGGCGCCTGGCGCGGCGGGAACGGCGTGGTGCGCGAGTTCGAGGTCGAGTGCGACGAGGCCTATGTCTCGCTCTGGTGGGAGCGGTCGAAGACGCCGGCCTGGGGGCTGTTCGGCGGCGCTGCTGCAACCCCGCCCGATCTCGTGATCAACCCCGGTCGCGACGACGAGCGTCATGTGCTCAAGGCGACGAGGCTCGTGCTGAAGCGCGGTGACGTGATTCGCGGCATGAGCGGCGGCGGCGGGGGCTTCGGCGATCCCGGCGAGCGCGATCCGGAGCGCGTCCGTGCGGACGTCCGCGACGGGCAGCTCAGCGCGAGTGCGGCCGCCGAGCTCTACGGCTTCGTGGAAGAGCGGGTCGTGAGGCGATGGCGGTGAACGAATCGACGCGTACTGCGGCGGCGGCCCGCGTCGAGCGGCTCCGCGAGGCGACGGCCGAGGCCGGGCTCGACGCGTTCGTGGCGACGGCCGACGAGTCGATCGCCTACCTGACGGGCTTCAGGCCGCTCCAGCTCGAGCGGTTCTTCGCAGTCGTCGTCAGGGCCGACGGCGGCGGCGCCGTCGTGGTGCCGAAGCTCGACGCCGGCCAGGTTGCGGAGGCACCCGACTCGCTCGCGCGCGTCTCCTACGACGCCTCGTCGGACGGCATTCCAGAGCTGGCCGAGCTGCTCGACGGCGCAGCCAGGGTCGGGGTCGAGGAGGACCACATCGTCTTTGCCCGCTCGAGCGCACTGACGAGCCGCGGGCACGAGCTCGCTCCGGGCGGAGGCAGTGATCTTCGATCTGCGCGCCCGCAAGGACGAGGGCGAGATCGAGGCCGTTCGCCGCGCGTGCGCGCTGGTCGAGGCTGCGTACGCCCTCGTGTGGGATGTGCTCGAGCCGGGCATGTCCGAGCGCGAGCTCAACAGCCGGGTCGCGTCCTTCCTGCGCGACGCGGGGCGCGACCGATTCGCATCCGGTGATCCTGTTCGGCGAGAACGCCGCTAACCCGCACGCCGATCCGACCGACCGGGTCCTGCGGGAGGGCGACGTCGTGTGCGCCGACATCTCCGCGTGCCTCGACGGCTACTGGGGCGATCTCACGCGCTGCGCGACCGTCGGGCCGCCGTCGGACTGGGTGCTCGAGGTGTGGGCGCTCGTCCGCGACGCGCAGGCCGCCTCGATCGCCGCCTGCGTTCCCGGCACGCCGGCACGCGACGTCGAGACAGCCGAGCGGGTGATCCTCGAGACGAGGCCCGACCTCGGTGAGGTGCTCCACGGCGCGGGGCACGCGATCGGCCTCGCTATCCATGAGCCCCCATTTCTCGTCCCAAGATCTGGGATGCCGCTTGCGCACGGGATGATCTTCACGATTGAGCCCGGCCTTTACCGTGCGGGGCTCGGCGGCATCAGGCTCGAGGACGACGTCGTCGTCCGTGACGGTGCACCAGAGATCCTCTCCACGCTCCCCCTGGACCTCGTCGAGATTTCCTTGTAGCCGTTTTCAAGATCCCATCAAAGGAGGCAGTAGTGAGAAGTAAGAGAACCATTGGCCGTCGAGGGAGCCGCGTGCTGGTCGTCGGCGCGGCAGTCGCGCTCCTGGCCGTCGTCTCCAGCGTCGGTGCGAGCGCGAAGCCGAACCAGGCTGCGACCAAGCAGGGCAACGTCAAGGCAGTTGCCTTCTTCGGCTTCGCCGCGGCGAACTCGTTCGCTCAGGCGACCTGGGCCGGCGTGAAGCAGGCGGCGAAGCAGGCGGGCGTGAGCGCCAAGTTCTTCGACCCGAACTTCAACGCGCAGACCCAGGTCTCTCAGATCCAGGATGCGATCACCTCCGGGCAGTACCAGGCGTTCGTGATCCAGGCGAATGACGGGAACGCCGTGATCCCGGCGATCCAGCAGGCCGTGAAGGCGCACATCGCCGTCGTGGCCGAGTTCACCCCGATCGGCAGCAACTACGCGTCGATCAAGCCGCCGATCCCGGGCGTGACGTTCGTCGGCGAGGCGCCCGTCCATAACGGGACCGAGCTCGGCGCCCTCGGCGTCGCGGCTTGCAAGGGGCTGAACCCCTGCAACGTCGCGTACCTCGAGGGATTCAAGTCGCTGCCGCTCGACAATGCACGCACCGCGGCGGTCAAGAAGGAGCTCGCGACCGCGAGCAACGTCAAGCTGGTTGCCGACGTCGAAGGCGGCTACACGCAGGCCTCGGGCCTGAAGGCCGCCCAGGACGTGCTCCAGGCGCACTCCGACGTGAACGTGATGATCGGCTCGTCGCAGGCGATCGAGGGAGCGCAGCAGGCCGTGAAGTCGGCCGGTAAGACCGGGCAGATCAAGCTGATCGGCAACGGCGGCTCCTGCCAGGCCGTGGCCGGTGTCAAGTCCGGCGCGTGGTTCGCCACGTACGCGCTGCCGGAGAAGACCTCGGGCCTGAAGGCGACCCAGCTCGCGATCGCGGCCGGGAACGGGAAGAAGGTGCCGGTGAGCTTCAACGTCGACACGCTGACCAACCCGCTGTTGACGAAGGACGTCCTGGACAAGACGCACTTCAAGGCGCAGTACTGCGACTGATTCGAGACGCCGGGCCCGGATGACCACGAGCCCATCACGGGTTGAGGACGAGGGGGCGCGCAACGATGCGCGCCCCCTCGTCGAAGTGCGCGGCATCTCGAAGCGCTACGGCGGCGTTCAGGCGCTCGACGACGTCTCGGTCGTGATCCGGGCCGGGCACGTCCACGGCCTCGTCGGCGAGAACGGCGCCGGGAAGTCGACGCTGTCGAAGGTGATCGGGGGAGTGACCCGCCCGACGAGGGCGAGCTGCTCGTCGACGGCCGCCACGTCTCCTTCCACGCTCCTCGCGACGCACTCGACGCGGGCATCGCGACGATCGCCCAGGAGATCGCGCTCGTGCCGGCGCGCACCGTGGTCGAGAACGTGATGCTCGGGATCGAGTCGAACACCGCGGGCGTCGTCCGCGCCGGCGAGGTTCGCCGCCGTTTCGACGAGCTGAACGAGCGGACGGGCTTCGGGCTCGACCCGCTGGCGGTCGTGCGCACGCTCCGCACCGCCGAGCAGCAGAAGGTCGAGATCCTCCGCGCGATCGCCCGGGACGCCCGCCTGCTTCTGATGGACGAGCCGACGGCCGCCCTCACGCGCGACGAGACCGAGCGGCTGCTCGAGACGGTCCGGGCTCTGGCGGCCGCGGGGACTGCGATCGTCCTCGTCTCGCACTACCTCGAGGAGGTGCTCGGCGTCTGCGACACGGTCACCTCGATGCGGAACGGGCATCTGATCCGCACCTCGCCGGCCGCTCAGGAGACGCCCGAGACGCTCGTGGCGGCGATGATCGGCCGCGACATGAGCCTCGAGTTCCCGCCGAAGGAGTACCCGGCCGAGGACGCGCCGGTCGTGCTCGAGACGCGGGGGATGAGCCGTGGGCGCGAGCTGCACGACGTGTCGCTCACCGTCAGGGCGGGCGAGATCGTCGGGCTCGCCGGGCTCGTCGGGAGCGGCCGCAGCGAGGTGGCGCGGGCGATCTTCGGCGCCGACCACCTCGACGAGGGCGAGATCCTCTTCGAGGGGGAGCCGGTCACGGTGAAGGGGCCGCGGCAGGCGTCGCGCCTCGGGAATCGCGATGGTTCCCGAGAGCCGCAAGGAGCAGGGCCTGTTCATGATCCGCCCGGTCCGCGAGAACATCTCGATCGTCGACATGGGCTCGATCGCGAAGCTGGGCGTCGTCGACCGCCGGGGAGAGTCCCGCCGCACCGGCGGGCTCGCGCACGACCTCGACGTCCGTGCCGCGTCGCAGGAGGCGATGGTGACGACGCTCTCCGGCGGCAACCAGCAGAAGGTGCTCTTCGCCAAGTGGCTGTTCCGGCGTCCGAAGCTGCTGATCGCCGACGAGCCGACCCGGGGCGTCGACGTGGGCGCGAAGCGCCAGATTCACGAGCTCCTGATCGCCCTCGCCCGCGAGGGCATGGCGGTCCTGCTGATCTCCTCGGAGATCGAGGAGGTTCTCGGCCTCGCGCATCGCGTGCTCGTGATGCGGGCCGGGCGGATCGTGGGGGAGTTCGAGGGTGACGCCGCAACCGACGAGGCGGTCATGACCGCGGCCTTCACGGCCGGCCCGGAGATCGCGGCGTGACGGCGATGGCGGCGAAGCTGCGGCGGTTCGATCTCCGCGACTACGGGATCGTCTACGCGTTCGTCGCGCTCTTCGTGGCGCTCAGCTTCGCCTCGGGCTCGTTCCTGAAGTTCCAGAACGGCTCGAACATCCTCGACCAGTGGGCGGCGATCGGCCTGCTCGCGTGCGGCGAGACGCTGTGCATCATCGCCGGCGTCTTCGACCTCTCCGTCGGCGCGAACGTCAGCGTCTCCGGCGTCGTGGCCTGCAAGGTCGCGAACTCGGCCTCGCCGACGCTGGGCCTGATCGCCGGGATCGCGACCGGCCTCGGGCTCGGGATCGTCAACGGGATCGTGATCGACCGCACGCGGATCAACTCGTTCATCGGCACGCTGGCGACGAGCATCATCTACGGCGGGCTCGCGATCCTGATCACCGGGGGGCTCATCGTCACCGTCCTCAACCCGCAGTTCGGGCGGCTCGGCCAGGGCACGCTGTTCAAGATCACCTATCCGGGATATGTCTGGATCGGCTTCGCGCTGATCACGGGGTTCATCCTGAAACGGACGATCTTCGGCCGCTACGTCTACGCCGTGGGCGGCAACGCCGAGGCGGCGCGCCTCTCGGGCGTGAGGGTGGGCGTGGTTCGCGGCTCGTGCTTCGCGCTCTCGGGCCTCGCCGCCGGCATTGCCGGCGTGCTGCTCGCCTCGCGCACCCAGTCGGCCGCCGCGAACCTCGGCTCGGGCATGGAGCTGACTGCGATCTCGGCCGCCGTGGTCGGCGGGACGAGCATCCTCGGCGGCGAGGGCGCGATCTGGCGGGCCGTGCTCGGGACGCTGCTGCTCGCGATCATCGGGAACGGCTTCAACCTGCTGAACATCGACACGACCTACCAGCAGATCGTCGAGGGCGGCCTGATCCTCCTCGCCGTCGCGGCCGACCAGCTGGCCCGCCGCCGCTGAGCTACTCGCCGCTCAGCCAGCGCACCGCTGTGAGCGCGACCACGGCCGCCGTCTGCTCGAGCGAGTGGATGTCCACCCACTCGTCGGCGCCGTGCAGGCCTCCGGCAAGCGGCCCGTAGCAGAGCGCGCCCTCGACCTGGCGGGCGTCATTCGTGGCGGTGAAGGCCGTCAGTCCCGGCGGTGAGCCGATCACGCTCTCGTGCGCGTGCCCGAGCAGGGTGGGGAGGGGCCCGTTGGTGTCGTAGCAGTAGGCGCGTGCCCGAAACGCCTCGAAGGAGACGGAGACCGCCGGCGCGGCCGCGGCGACGGCTGCGGCGATCCGGTCTTGCAGCTCGGCGGGGTCGATCCCGAGGCCGAGCCCGAACCGGACGGAGACCTCGAGCTGGGCCGGCGCCGACGACGTCCAGACGCCTCCGTGGATCTTTCCGACGGTCATCCCGTACGGCCAGTCCGAGACCGCGGCGAAGACGGCATCGCGTGGCGGCTGGTTCGGCGGCGGCCTCGAGCGCGCGGAGCGCGGCGACCGCGCGTGCGAGCTCGTCGAAGGGGCCGTTCCCGCCGCCGTAGGCCGAGTGGCCGGCCGCTCCCCGCGCCGTCAGCCGTGCCCAGACGACACCGGTGCCGGCGTGAACGATGTCGAGGCCGGTCGGCTCGCCGACGAGCGTCGCGTCGGCGGTGTAGCCGGCACGAAGCACGGACCACATGCCGTTGCCGCCGTGCTCCTCCTCGATCACGGAGCTGAAGACGAGATCGCCGGGTAGGTCGGGGCACACCTCTGCGAGAGCCTCGGCCGCGAGCAGGTAGGCCGCGAGCCCACCCTTCATGTCTCCGGCTCCGCGCCCCCAGACGCGCCCGTCGGCGATCTCTCCGACCCAAGGCTCGTGGCTCCAAGGCGCGTCGGGGTCGACCGGCACCACGTCCACGTGGCCGGTCAGGTGCAGCGAGCGTCCCCCGGCCGTCCCGGGCAGGACGCCGACAACCGAGCTGCGGCCGTCGTAGGCGATGGAGGGGTGGCCGGCGTCGGGGTCGTCACGCGCCGCCTCGGCGTCCGGCTCGACCCGCACCACCTCGAACCCGGCACTAGCGAGCCGACCCGCGATCAGCTGCTGGGCGCCCTCCTCGTTCCCGAGTGTACTTTGCTCACGCACGAGCTCCCCGACGAGGGATGGAAGCTCATCCGCCCTCCGGCGGAGCGACTCCGCGACTGCTCGTTCGAACTGATCGGACACGGCAGGTGCATGATCGCCGAGACGCAGCGTTGAGGCTCAGCTTGTGCCTTCGCCGGCTGGCTCTACCCGCCGCCGAGGACGAACTGGACACAGGACGCTTGATCCCTGAACTGTGGATAGTTGCGCCACCCGCCGTGCCGACATTGCTCAACCGACGTCGGCCCCTGAGCCGGCGGTGTCATGGGCTCCGTCGCAGTCGGGGGATCGAGACCGTTCAGGGAGTTCGAAGTCGATCCGAACACCCCGTTGATCGCCCCGGATAAGTAGATGACTGAGGCAAGAAAAGCGACGAACCCCAGGATCAGTGCGTACTCAACCAAGCCTTGGCCGGACTCAGAGCCATGAGCTGTGCCCCGCATCTTCACCCCGGCCGGTGGCCTTCTTCCTTCTCGGGAGTCCTTCAACCTGAAACGTACTCCCCGAGCCAGCAGCCGTCCAAACTCCCCAAAACTCCGTCTGGTTCGGCGAAAGCCGTTCTCGTGACTTGAGGGTCGGCGCTCGAACAAGATAGGTAGTCGCCGCCCGAACTTGGGTCGAACCGTCCCATGACGGGGCGGCGTCGGCGGCGTACCTTCGAAAAATGGACAAGAGGGGGTGGGCGCGCCTCGCGCCCCTTGTACTGGCGACGATGGCCTCGCAGGCGCTGCTTGTCGTGCTCGGGCCGATCATGGTGGCGGTCGGAGCCGATCTGGGTGCGTCGGTCGGCGCGATCGGGCAGGCCCGATCCGTCAGGGCGGTCGTCGCGATTGCCGTGTTCGCTTCGATCGCAAACAGGATCGACACTCTTGGTGTCTCACAGCTCGTCGCCGTCGGCGGCGTGTTTGCGGTCGCCGGCTGCGCGGCGATCGTGAGTGCGCCCGCGCTTGCCACGTTTCTTCTAGCCCACGTGCTGGTCGGGATCGCCGTGGCCTGTCTGCTGTCGGCCGGACTTGCGGGGACCGCCGCCTTCGCGCCCGAGCGACGTGCCTGGGCGATCGGCTGGGTCGCGGGCGCGAACGCGCTCGCTTGGATCGTCGTCGCCCCGGTCGTCGGCAGGTTGCGGCGCGGGGCTCATGGCGCGGGGGCCGAAGCGATCCCCGCAGTCGTCGCGCTCGCGGCGATTGTCGCCGCGCGCGGCGCCGACTCGTCGTCGAACGCGCCGGCAGCCGCCCAACTCCGCACGCTCGTCGCGCACCCGTCCCGGCCGCGTTGGCCGTTGCCGCGTTCTGCACGCTCGGACTCGCTGCGGGCGTGCGCACTCCGGCCTCGAGCGCGCTTGGACTCATTCAGCTTCCCGACCATCCAGGGGCGATGATGGCCGCCAGAACTGCGGCGAACCAGCTTGGCTACCTGCTCGGCGCCCTCGTCGGTGGAACGGTGATCACCGTCGCCGGCTACGGCGCCTGCGGCGTTGTGCTCGCCGCCGTCATGTCGGTCTCGGCGCTGCTCATTTTGCGCGTGGACGATCCAGCGTAAGAGCTTGCGCGGTCACGCGATGGGCTTATAGATCTGGCGACACTCGAGCCGCGCGGCGCTGGGAAAGCGATTGCGGCGCAACGGCGGTCACGTTTCTTCGTGCGCCCGCGTGGTGTCACCGTGAGGACTAGAACCACCAAGCGGACGATTCTGCCCGCTAGGTGAGATAGACTCCACTCATCGAGCTCGAGGTCGCACTCACGGTCAACCTGCGCAGGGTCGAGCTCCTCGTCGATACGCGCACGAGCCTGCTCGACCTCCTTCGTGAGCAGCTCGGCATGTCGGGTGCGAAGAAGGGCTGTGATCACGGACAGTGCGGCGCCTGCACGATCCTGGTAGATGGCTATCGCGTCAACAGCTGTCTCGCGCTTGCAGTGGCGTATGACGGCAGTGAGCTGATCACGGTCGAGGGGCTTGCCGATGGTGATGGACTTCATCCAGTCCAGCAGGCGTTCGTCGACCTCGACGGGTTGCAGTGCGGCTACTGCACCCCTGGCCAGATCTGCTCGGCAGTGGGGGTCTTGGACGAGGCGGCGAAAGGCTGGCCAAGCGCTGTCACGAGTGATGTGCGCATCGCACCAGACCTCGACGAACAGGAGATCCGCGAGCGCATGAGCGGCAACCTCTGCCGCTGCGGCGCGTACGTCAACATCGTCGCTGCGATCGCGGAGGTGACGCGTTGAAACAGTTTGCGTACGCCCGGCCAACGTCGGTGGCGGAAGCGATGGAGCTCGCCGCGCGCGACGGCTCGAAGGTCCTGGCAGGCGGCACGAATCTCGTCGACCTGATGAGGCTCCGCGTCGAGACGCCGACGCTTCTTGTCGACGTGCGCCGTCTGATGGACGCTGACATTGCTGAGACCGCTGGCGGTGGTGTTCGGATCGGTGCTGGCGCACGCAACAGTGAGATCGCGGCGCATCCTCTCGTACGCGATCGATATTCCGCCGTCGCACAAGCTCTCCTCGCAGGTGCGAGCGGCCAGCTTCGCAACGTCGCCACTGCCGGTGGCAACCTGCTGCAACGCACCCGATGCCTTTACTTCCAGGACGTGACCAAGCCGTGCAACAAGCGCGAACAAGGCGCCGGTTGCTCGGCCCGTGGAGGAGAGCGCCGGAACTTGGCGATTCTCGGCGCGTCCGATCAATGCGTCGCGACCCATCCGTCCGACTTCGCAGTTGCCCTCGCCGCCTTTGATGCGGTTGTGCACACGACCCGTCAATCGCTGCCGCTGACCGAGCTTCACCGCCTTCCGGAGGACGATCCGCAGCGCGACACCGTTCTCGAGCCCGGCGAACTGATCACGGCGGTCGAACTGCCGCTGGTGACCGCCCGCTCGCGTTATCGCAAGGTGCGAGACCGCGCGTCCTTCGCGTTCGCGCTCGTGTCGGTGGCCGCGGTCGTTGATGGCGACGTCGTGCGTATTGCACTCGGAGGGGTAGCCCACAAGCCGTGGCGCGCGTATCGGGCGGAGGAAGCGCTGCACGCGGCAGAGTTGACCGAGACGATAATCCAAGATGCGATCGATCTCGATCTCGCCGAGGCGCGCCCGCTCGCGGGTAACGAATTCAAGGTAGCTCTGGTACGCCGGGTCGTCACCGCGACATTGTTGGAACTCGCGTGACGGTTGTCGATTTCGGAGCGATTGGTGCTGCGATCGAGCGTCGGGACGCCCGGGCCAAGGTCACCGGAAGCGCGCTGTACGCGTACGAGTACCCCATCGAGGGTGTGGCTTACGCGGCGCTCGTACAGGCGCGCGAGGCGCGTGGGCGGATCGTCGCGGTTGATGTTTCGCGCGCGCTCGAGCAGAGGGGAGTCCTGACGGTGATCACGTACGAGAACGCGCCGCGTCTGAAGCGCACAGAATCCGGAGAGCTCTTCGTCTTGCAGGAGCCCCGAGTCTTCTACTACGGTCAGATCGTCGCCGCTGTCGTCGCCGAGTCGCTCGAGGTTGCCCGCGATGCGGCGGCGCTCGTCGAGGTCGAGATCCAGACTGAGCCCCACGACGTAACACTCCGTCTCGACCATCCCGGCCTCCATCGGCCTGAGCACGTGGTGCACCGAGTCACGGAGACCGTACACGGGGACGTTGACGAGGCGATCGCAGCGGCGCCAGTCGCCCTCGAGCGTCTCTACACGACGCCGGCGGAGCACAACTTGGCAATGGAGCCCCATGCATCCCTCGTGCTCTGGGACAACGACGGGCTCCTCGTCTACGACTCGAACCAGTTCGCGCACGGCGTGCGTGGCGCACTCGCGGAGTCGTTCGGGCTCGAGCTCGACCAGGTCAGGGTGATCAACGCGAATGTCGGGGGCGGCTTCGGCTCGAAAGGACAGGCTCGGCCGCAGCTCATCGTGGCGGCGATGGCGGCGAAGCTGACGGGGCGGCCGACCAAGATCGCGCTGACAAGGCGCGAGATGTTCCCGATCTCGGGCCATCGTTCGCCGACGATTCAACGTGTCCGACTCGCTGCGACCGACGACGGGATGCTGACCGCCTGGGAGCACATCGCCTATGCGCAGACATCCGAGGTGCAGGATTTCTGCGAGCCGTGCACCACCGGAACCCGGGTCATGTACGCGGCGGAGAACCGCTTCAACACACACCGCCTGGTCCGGCTCGACGTCCCCTCGCCCGGCTACTGCAGAGCCCCCGGTGAGGCGCCGGGCTTCTTCGCCGTGGAGTCTGCGCTCGACGAGCTCGCGGAGAAGGTCGGCGTTGACCCGGTGGATCTGCGCATTCGCAACGAGCCCGAGCGCGACCCCGATACGGGCGAGGAGTTCAGCAGCCGAAGCCTCGTTACCTGCCTGAGAGAGGGCGCGGACCGGTTTGGCTGGTGGAAGCGTGAGCCGGTTCGGGAGGGAAAACCGCTCGTCGGTCACGGCGTTGCCTCCTCGATGTATCCGACCTTCCAGGCGCCGTCGACGGCGCGCGTCACTCTCCGCCCGGGAGGCTCGTACGTCGTGTCGATTGCGGCCGTCGACATGGGCACCGGGTCGCGCACCGCGCTCGCGCAGATCGCGGCCGATGAGCTCGGTGTCGCCGTGCACGAGGTCGTCGTCGAGCTCGGCGACTCGAGCCTTCCATGGGCGATGGGCGGCTTCGCGTCCCTGGGAACCGCCTCCTGGGGGCACGCGGTCGTGCTCGCTTGCCGGGAGCTACGCGACCAGCTCGGCGGAGAGATCCCACCCGAGGGGTTGACCGCCGTTGCAGGGACGCAGGCTGCGCTCGAGGCGCGGGAGCCGTACTCGCGCCATGCCTACGGGGCCCAGTTCGCCGAGGTAGCGGTTGATGCCGACACGGGCGAGGTGCGCGTCACGCGGCTGCTCGGTGTCTTCGCTGCGGGCCGCATCATCAACCCGCGGCTTGCGCGCTCACAGGTCATTGGCGGGATGACATGGGGAATCTCGATGGCCCTGCACGAACGCTCGATCATGGATCCGCGTTACGGGGATTTCGTCAACAAGGACCTCGGCGCGTACCACGTGGCCACGTGTGCGGACGTTCCCGCGATCGAGGTGCACTGGATCGACGAGGACGATCCGCACATCAATCCGATGGGGGCGAAGGGGATCGGCGAGATCGGGATCGTCGGGACCGCTGCGGCGATTTCGAACGCTGTGTATGAGGCGACCGGGGTGCGCGTCCGCGACCTACCGATCACACTCGAGAAACTGCTCTAGGCTAGGCGTTGCGCCACTTGACGCTGCAGCCGACCGGTGGAGTCTCCGCCGGCTCCGGGCTCTCGCCGGCCAGGACAGCGTCGAGCGCATCGCGCAGATAGGAGCTGGTGACGTTGTCGCCCTCGCGGTCATCGTCGACCGCGCCGTGATACACGAGGCTGCGATCGCGGTCGAAGATAAATACCTCGGGGGTACGACTCGAGCCGAGTGCGCGGGCGATGCTCTGATCGGCGTCGAGGAGGTAGTCGAAGGCGAAGCCTTGCTCTTTGGCGCGCTTGACCATCTCATCGAAGGAGTCCTCAGGATGCGATTCTTCGTCATTTGAGTTGATGGCCACGAATGCGACGCCCAGGTCGGCGTAGTCGCGGGCCGCGTTGTTGATCCGGCCCTCCCATGCCTGCACGTACGGGCAGTGGTTGCACGACTGAATCAGCACCAGCACCTCGGCGTCCGAGTAGTCGCTAAGCGAATGATTCTGCCCGTCCACTCCGGGAAGATCAAAGGTCGGTGGAACCAGCGTGGAAATAGGGGTCATCGAACGAGTGCCTCCTTGATCTGGTCTTTGGTCGGAACGGGAGAAGAGCGCCCGTCGGGACGGCCGTAGATGCGGCAGGAAAGCGACGGTCGAGCCCCGCCAGCAGGCGGATCGACGTCACGGCCGTCGATGCGAATCGTCGGCGACCCAGGGAAGCTCTCGGCTTCTGCCTCCTCGGGCGTCGCGATCTCGCGGAGCGCGATGTGCGCATCGAGGCTCACTTCGGCAAGCGCAGCTTCCAAGAGTGCCTTGGCCTCGGGATGGGATGGACAACCGTCCCAGTAGAGAAGTTCGATCTTCATCTTGCCGCCCAACAGGATACTATCCACTATGCGGGCGTCTTGACCCGCAGAGTGAAATCTGAAAGGATGGCTTCTACGCCGTCGTCGAGACTGGCTGGCTTTCGTGGTCCCTTTCCGGTCCTCTTGTTCGTCGAAGCGGACCGACTTGGTCTAGCCGTGAGTAAGGAGGACGAGTGATGCTCGAATCGCACATGATTCAGAACCGAGGGTTCCGCAACATAGGGGACGCTCAGCCGACGGGGTTCGAGGTCGCCGTCCGCTGTCCCTACTACCGCGGGATCTGGGCGTCGCTGCTCGAAGGGGCTGCGGTGACCGTCGACGGCGAGACCTACGAATCTGCAGGGATCCAGTGGGCACTCTCGGGTGAGACGTTTACCGACGCGGAGCTTGCCGAGGCCGACGACAAGCGGTGGGCATTCGAGGAGCCTGCGTTGCTCCGGGTCGACCGGCCGGGCGGGCTCGACCCCGGGCTTCACGACGTGGAGGTCGCGATCTCGTGGCGCTGGTCATACATTCCCGTTGAGTTCCAGCCCACAACGTTCATCGCGCACCGGAAGCTGGTGCTGGTCCGATGAGCGCCGCCGACAAGATCACACTCGGTGTCTCGCTCTACAGCTACGGCGGTGACTTCCAGGTCACGATGACGCTCGAGGACTGTCTCGCAGACGTCGCCGATCTCGGCGCCTCGGATCTCGAGATCCTCGCCGACACACACATCCCCGGCTATCCGGCGCCGACAACGGAGTGGATAGACCACTGGCACGGGGTGGTCGAGGGCTACGGTCTGACACCGACCTGCTACTCGAGTTGGATCGACACCCGCCTGCACAAGGACCGCCAGCTCTCGGTCGAGGAGGCGGTGGCGATCTTCGAGCGGGATCTCAATCTGGCTCACCGGCTGGGCTTTTCGCTCATCCGACCGAAGCTCGGCGTCGTCTCTCCCGACCTCGTTCCCGACCCGGTGTGGCGCGAGACGATGCTGCGCTCCCTGGACACCGCCGCCGGGAACGGGATCCGGATCGCTCCCGAGATCCACGCCCCGACGCCGCTGCACTCGCGGATCGTGGACGACTACGTCGATCTCGCATCGGGGGAGGGCGCCGGCCACTTCGGCCTGTTGATCGACACGGGCATTTTCCAGACCGCCATGCGTCCCGACACCCATAGCGACTCGAAGATGATCTTCGGCTCCCCCGAGCCCGAGCTGAGGGAGCAGTCGCGGCGGCGCATGGCGCAGCCGCTGGCGGTCGACCCCGCTGACCTGGCCGCCGTGATGCCGTACGTGTTTCACGTTCACGCCAAGTTCTGGGA
Source organism: uncultured Actinomycetota bacterium (assembly GCA_963775355.1). GTDB lineage: Bacteria > Actinomycetota > Thermoleophilia > Gaiellales > Gaiellaceae > PALSA-600. The sequence continues at coordinate 591,688 of CAVZJA010000020.1, forward strand.
CATGACCGATGAGTGCGATGATCCACACATCCCATACGGAGCTATCGTCCGCGAGCTCGTCGAGGGCGGCTACCGCGGGTCGTTGTCGAGCGAGTACGAGGGGCCGCGCGACCTCTATGCGAGCTCCGACATGGTGCGGCGCCAGCAAGTGATGTTGCGCCGGTTGCTCGCCGCACGTGACGGGTGACGGGTGAAAGGTGAGCCTCCTCGACGCGATCCTCGACCGCCTGGTGCCCCCAGAGGCCGGGCCCGGCGCAGTCGCACTCGAGCTGGGCGCCTCGCTGCCCGGCCGGGTCACCGGTCTCGAGGAGCTCCTCGATCGGCTCGTCGGTTTCGACGGCTGGCCGCCGGAGACCCAGGACTCGGCGCTACGGGCACTCGAGGAGAGCGGCGACCCAGCCTTCGCGGCGCTCGTCGCCATCGCGAACGAGCTGTATTACTCCGACCCGCGCGCCTGGCCCGCGCTCGGGTACACCACGAACCTTCCGGGACGGCCGTGAAGGTCGATGCGGTGATCGTCGGCGCCGGGCTCGGCGGCGGCGCGGCCGCGGCCGTGCTCGCAGAGGCCGGCAGGAGCGTGCTCCTGCTCGAGCAGGGCGACAGGCTGGGCCCAGGCGACGACCTTCGTGACCACCTCCTGACGTTGACCGGCCCTGTCCCGGGGCTTGCGGGCGGGCGGGCGCAAACGCGTCATCTGACGGCCGGCGGGCGGCCGTGGAGCCTGATCGGGGCCGTAGGCGGCGGCTCGCTCGTCTGGGGCATGCAGGCTTGGCGTTACCACCCGGAGGACTTCCGAATGGCGTCGCGCTACGGCGTTCCTGACGGCAGCTCGCTCGCCGACTGGCCACTCGGGTACGGCGAGCTCGAGCCGTGGTACTCGCGAGCCGAGAATGAGCTGGGTGTGGCGGGCGGAGAGACGCCGTACGCGCGTCGCTCGTCTCCCTATCCGCTGCCGGCTGTGGAGCGCGGCGCGGTTGGTGAGTGGCTCGCCGCAGGAGCGGAACGCGCCGGCTGGAAGACGATCTCGCCGCCACTTGCGCTGAACACGACGCCGTATGGCGGTCGCGCGGCCTGTATCCGGTGCAGTGAGTGCATCGGCTTCACCTGTCCCGTCGACGCAAAGAATGGCTCTGCAAACACGTCAGTCCCTCGTGCTCTGGCGACCGGGCTGTGCACGCTCTTGACCCGAGCGCAGGCGACCAGAATTCTCACCGACGGCTCAGGGCGGGTGACCGGCGTCGAGTATGTCGCCGATGGCGATCGTATAAAGGCCGTAGCGAAAGTTGTTGTTCTCGCCGGCGGAGCGATCGAGACCGCCAGGCTGCTCCTCCTCTCGACCTCGAAGCACCACCCCGGCGGGATCGGGAACGGGACCGATCAGGTCGGGAGGAACCTGCAGGGCCACAGCTACGCAACCATCCTCGGGCTGCTGCCGCCGGACGTCTTGAGCCCCAACCGCGGGCCGGGCGTCAGCATCGCGACGACGACCCACAACCACGACAACCCGGGCGTTGTGGGCGGCGCGATGATGGCCAACGACTTCGTCAAGACGCCCGTGAGCTTCTGGCGTGATTCCCTGCCTCCCGATGTGCCGCGCTGGGGCTCCGCGAACGCGCGAGCTATGCGGGAGCTCTACGCGCGCACGGTCGACGTGCGGGCACCCGTCCAAGAGGTGCCCACGGCGAGAAACCGGGTGATGCTCCATCCGAGGCTCCGCGACCGGCTCGGGCTGCCCATCGCCGATCTCGCAGGTGTCGTGCATCCCGAGACGGAGAATACGGTCTCGTTCATGCGAGTGCGCCTGCGCGAGTGGCTCGAGGCGAGCGGGGCCGAGCGCACCTGGCTGCCCGCCGCTCGGCCGCGAGGTCTCTCCGATTGGTTCCATCAGGCCGGCACCTGCCGGATGAGTGCGGACCCCGCCTCGGGGGTCGTCGATCCATCCGGGCGTGTGCACGGTCACGACAACCTGTTCGTCGCGGACGGCTCGGTTCACGTGACGAACGGCGGCTTCAATCCTGCGCTGACGATCCTCGCGCTTGCGCTCCGGAGCGCCGAAGCCGCCGCGGCCTCACAGTCTTAGCCGGCCGGCAGCCTCAACAGCTGCTCGACGTCGACCATTGCGGCCGGCTCCCGCTCGAGCGAACGGACGACCTCGACAAGGCGTTCGACGAGCTGCGTGTTCGACTCGGCTGGGACGCCGCGCCGCAGAAGCAGAGTGTCCTCCATGCCGGTGCGGGCGTTGCCTCCCATGGCGAGACCGATCGCGGTCATCGGCAGGTTGGCGCGGCCGATCGCGATCGCCTGCCAGATGGCGCCGTCCGGGAGCCGCTCGACCAATTCCACCAACGCCTTGGGCGTCGCCGGCATTCCGCCGCGAACGCCCATCACGATCGAGAACGCGAGCGGCTCGGCGACCAGGTCCTCCGCGACGAGTTGCATCGAGACCTCGAGATGGCCGGTGTCGTAGATCTCGAGCTCCGGCTTGATCTCGAGCTCGCGCATCCGAGCTGCGAGTCTGCGCACGCCGTCGGGTGGGTTGCGGAACTCGCCCGTGCCGAAGCTCATCGAGCACGGATTGAGCGATGCCATTCGCGGCCTCGCCTCGATGAGGCGCTCGCGCTCCTCGAACGGGACGGTGAGCCCAACGCCGGTCGAGAGCTGGATCAGAGCCGGGCACGACTGCTCGATCAGCCCAATGACTTGCTTCGCAATGTCGAGATCGGCGGTCGGTCGCCCCTGCTCGTCCCGGAGGTGAACGTGGACGATCGCGGCCCCGGCGCCGTGGGCGCCTGCGGCGGCCTCTGCGATCTCCTTGGGCGAGATCGGCAGGTTCGGGTTGTCGTCCTTAGTCGCGATCGGGCCGGTCAGCGCCGCAGTGACGACTGCGTTGTTCATTGCGCTCGGGTTGCTGTGACGAGGTGATCGAAGAGGCGGTTCCGGGTCTCTTCGGCTGTTGTCGGCGTCCAGTCGCGCAGGCCGCGCCCCGCTTTCATTCCAAGGTCGCCTCGCTCGACCAGTTCGCCGAGGAGCGGGGCGGGGGATGGACGCGCGTCGAGGTGAGGAAGGATGTACTCGTGGATGGCCTGCGTGAGGTCGAGTCCGATCAGGTCGGCGTTCTCGATCGGCCCGAGCACGGAGAGGCGTAGACCGAAGCTCGCCTTCACGACGCGGTCGACGTCCTCGGCATCGGCGATGCCTGCATCGACGATGGCGATCGCCTCGCGCCAGAGCGCGTGCTGCATGCGGTTGCCGATGAAGCCCGGCACGTCACGCTTGACCCGAACCGCCGTCTTTCCGACCGAGGAGATGAGGTCTACCGTTCGGTCGACGGTCTCCGGCTCCGTGCTGTCGCCCGGCGTCACTTCGACGAGCGGGACGAGATGGGGCGGATTCCACCAGTGTGTCCCGACGATCCGACCTCGATCTCGGGCGCGCTCTGCGATCGCGGTGATCGACATCACCGACGTATTCGTTGCGAGCACGGCATCGGGTGGCGCCAGCTCGTCCAGTTGTCGGAAGAGCTCTTGCTTCACCTCTAGGTCTTCAGCGACCGCCTCGGTCACGAACGTTGCATGGCCGACGGCCTCCTGGAGCGAGTCGGCGAGCCGGATAGCGCCTGCGGGCGTCGGGTCGGCGCCGAGCCGCTCGAGATTCGCGCGGACGCGCATAGGGACCGAGGCGAGTATGTCGGCCCTCTCGTCATAGATCCAGACGTCGTGGCCGGCGACCGCGAAGACCTGCGCGATCCCGTGGCCCATCAGCCCGGCTCCGACGATCCCGATGCTCTCCGTCACCCGGCCGTATAGCCCCCGTCCACGTAAAGGATCTGCCCGGTGCAGAAATCGGAGGCAGGGGAGAGAAAGTAGAGCAGCGCGCCGGCGAAGTCGTCGGGTTCTCCGAGCCGGCCGAGCGGGATCCGCGTCAGAAACCCTGCGCGGACCGTCTGCGCGCGCTCGTCGTCGCCGAACATCCACTCGGTGAGCGGCGAGCGGAAGACAGTTGGGGCGATCGCGTTGACGTTGATCTCGTGCGCCCCCCACTCACAGGCAAGGGTCTTCGTGAGCAGGTTGACTGCGGCCTTCGAGGCGCAGTACGCCGTATAGCCGGCCGGGTGGCCGAGGTCGCTGCGCGTCGAGGAGACGAGCGCAAATTTCCCTCGTGTGCCGGTCGCGATCATCCGGCGGCCGGCAGCGCGGCAGACGAGCCAGGTCCCCTTGACGTTCGCGTCTAGGACGGATTGCCAGTCCTCCACCGGCTGCTCGGTCGCGAGCCCGATCTTGTTGATGCCCGCCGCGGTGACGACCAAGTCGATCCCGCCGTACGTTGATACTGCGCGCTCGACCATCTCCTCGGCTGCTGCCTCGTCCTCGGCGCGACGCGCGACGATCTCGACCGCGGCCCCGCGATCGCGGAGCTCGCTGCCAAGCGCCTCGAGGGCGTCTGCAGTTCCAGCTGCCAGGGTCAGGTTTGCTCCCGCCTCGCCCAGCGTCCGGGCGGCCATTTGCCCGAACGCGCCGGTCGCTCCGGTGATGAGCGCGGACTTGCCCGAGACGTCGAACAGCGACCGAGCCGAGGTCAAGGCTTGCCTGGTGGATAGGGCATGACGACGAGCATGGAAGCCGTCCGGTTCGTGCGGTTCTCGATCGATCGGGCCTCGTTTGGCGCGAGGTAGATCGAATCGTACGGCCCGAGCGTCGCCTCGCCCTCGTCAGTCACCACGGTCACCTCGCCCTCGGTGACGACGTACACCTTCTCCAGGGGCGTTGCATCGTGCTCGCAGCCGCCGCCCGGCAGGAAGTGTGAGAGTCCGACGCTGAAACCTTGGACCGGCGAGGCGTCCCAGCCCTGCAGCCGGAGCGTCGCGGTGTCGAAGTGCTTCGGGGCCTCGTACGGCTGAGCCTCGCCAAGACGCGTGACGTTCATCTACTCGGACTCTCCCGTCTCGATGCGGTACTCGCCTGTCGGGTCGACGATGGCGACGAGCCGTACGATGCAGCCGTCGCCTTTCGTCCAGCGCCAGGGGAAGGCCGCGAAGGTGACGCGCTTGCCGGTGACCTCGTCGATCTGCCCGCCGACGTTCTCGAAGCCGACGACGCCGTTGCCCAGGAGAGCCCGGTGGCATGGCTCCCAGTACGGGAAGTCCTCGCGCGCGTCGCGGCCCGTGTACGCGGTGTACTCCTCGAGGATCCCGGGGATGAGCGGTCCGTTGGGCTGTGGCCCGATGGCTGTGCCCAATGGGTGGTCGAGGGCCTGGCAATCGATTCCGAAGCCCTTCACTCCCCGGTCACGGAGCCACTCGCCGGCCTCCTTGTAAGTCCCGGGCGAGTAGAGGAAGTACTGACGATTGTCGCCGTAATAACGGTGCCAGCCCGTATTTACGATGACGATGTCGCCGGGCTGGATCACGGGCCGGGCGTTCTCGAGGTCATCGGCAGTGATGACCTCCCACTTCTCTTTCGGGATCGAGACGACGACGCCGCTGCCGAAGTACGAGCTGAGCGGCACCTCGTCCATGAAACGGGTACCCTCGACGACGTGCGCGGGGGCGTCGGTGTGCGTCGTGCAGTGCATGAACGTCGTGATCTGCTGCGAGAGCACTCCCGACTTAGCGTGGTAATGGAATCGCTCGATCTTGACGTCCGGGAAGTAGGGCCACAATGGTGCATCATGTCCCCAGGGTTGACTGAGGTCGTAGAACTTGAGGCCGATCTCCCGGCCGATCCGTTCCTCGTGCGTGGTTGCTGATTCGGTAGCGCTCATGTGTCCTCTCAACTATCCATATCATGGGACAGATCGTCTAGATTGTGGGACACCTTATGGATGAGGGGGATGCTGTGTCAATTGCGGACCAGGAGCGGAACGGTGTTCAGGTCATCAGGCGCGCGGTGCAGATCCTCGACGCGCTGAAGGACTCTCCCACCGGCACGAGCCTGTCGCAGATCGCGGCCCGAACGGGCCTTGCCCGCTCCACTGTGCACCGTCTGGTCGGGGCGCTCGAGCGCGAGCGGTTGGTGGCGCCCGTCTCGCCGAATGGGCGCTACCGGCTCGGCCCCGCGATCTCCGCGCTGGCGGCGGCTGCGCAGAGGGATTTCGTCCTCGACTTCCATCCCGTAATGGCGAAGCTCTCTCGGGAGGTAAGGGAAACGGTCGACCTCGCCGTGCTCGAGCACGACCACGTCCGCTTCGTCCACCAGATCGCCGCGATGCAGCGCCTTCGCGCCGTCTCGGCGGTCGGGGCGGTGTTCCCGGCGCATTGCACCGCAAACGGTAAGGCGCTGCTCGCCGAGCTCTCGGACGAGCAGATCCGACGCCTGCTTCCCGAGCGCCTTGATCAGCTGACCCCGAACACGATCACCGACCGGGAACAGTTGATCGACGAGCTCGAGACGGTTCGCAAGTCCGGGGTGGCCTTCGACCGCGAGGAGCACACGCTTGGGATCGCCGCGGTGGGAACCGCACTCGTCGACTCCGAGGGGCACGCCGTAGCAATGACGGTGCCAATGCCGGCACAGCGTTTCTACGGCAACGAGGATGCGATCACGAAGGCGCTTCTCTCGGCCAGGCGGGAGTTCGAGCGGTCGCGTCGGCGGGCGGCTTCGGCGTAGGCCGGTTACAGCGAAAGCAGCCGCTCAGCGTTGAGGCGGCCGATCTTCTGCCGGTCGGTCTCGGCGATTGGTACGGAGTCGAACCAGGCCGAGCCGTCCTCCATCTCCTCGAACGGATAATCGCTCGCGAAGAGAAGTCGGTCCGCCCCGATCTCGAGGATGTTCGCGATCAGGGACGCGGTATGGCTGTTTCCGCTCGTCGTCACGTAGAAGTTCTCTCGCAGGTACGCGGTCGCCGGTTTCGCGAGCTGAACGTGGGGCAGGTGCGACATGCGCTGCTCGAGCCGGGGCAGTGCGAAGGGTAGGAACTCGCCTAGATGGCCGATGATCACGGTCAGGGCGGGGAAGCGATCGAAGAGGCCGCTGGTAATCAGCCTGAGGGCGTGCGTGCCGGTTTCGACGGCGAAGGCCCACGTTGGCCCGAGAAGCTCCGGCCTGCCTTCGTAGGCGAGGAGTTGGCTCGGGTGCGGATTCCGCGGATGGAGGTAAAACGGCACCCCCAGCGCTGCGACCCGCTCCCAGAAGGGCAAGAAACGCTCGGTGTCGTAGTACAACGCCTCGTCGCCGAGAGTGGTGAAGCCGTTGACGAGCGCGCCCTTGAACCCGAGCTCGCCCACGCAGCGCTCGAGCTCGTCTGCGGCCGCATTCGGATTCTGGAGCGGGAGCGCGGCAAAGCCGGCGAAGCGTGTCGGGTGCTCTGCGAGGCGCTCGGCTAGTGCGTCGTTCGCGAGGCGCGCCAACGTGACTGCACGATCGCCATCGGTGACGGCCTGGATGCCGAAAGCACCGAGCGAGAGGACGGCGATCTCGATCCCCAGCCTGTCCATCTCGGCGAGGCGGCGGTCGGTGTCGAGCAGCCGATCGTGGACACGAGCCCAGTCGTCCGGGGCCCACCCGACGCTCGAGATGAGCTCCTCGAGCCCGGGGGCGACGAAGTGTTCCTCGAGCGCGATCTTGCCTTGCATCTCGTCTTCGCTAGGCCGGAACGGCGAGGTCGAAGCTGTCGTCTGCGTCACGAGATGAGAAGATCATCCCTCGCGCCGCGGTCCCGATCTCATATGTCCGCTCGCTCATTTTCAGGGTTCCGTTCTATGAGACACTATGACCGCTGGACGGTACACCAGACGTGCTGTTGACTGCAATAGAGGAGGTATCCGATGGGCAGACCCGTGACGCTCTTTACGGGGCAATGGGCCGATCTATCGCTTGCGGATCTCGCGGCGCGCGCCGAGCGCTGGGGTTTCGACGGGCTCGAGCTTGCGTGCTGGGGCGACCACTTCGAGGTTGACCGCGCTCTGGCCGACGACGGCTACTGCCGCCGGCAACGGGACGTGCTCGAGGGCCACGGCCTCGAGTGCTTCGCGCTGGGAGCCCATCTCGTAGGCCAGGCCGTCTGCGACCCGATCGACGAGCGTCACCGAGCTATTCTGCCGGCCGAGGTCTGGGGGGACGGCGATCCCGAGGGAGTCCGGACACGGGCGGCGGAGCGGATGAAAGATACCGCACGGGCGGCGGCATGCTTCGGCGTGAGGCAGGTCAACGGCTTCACCGGCTCTCCGATCTGGCATCTGCTGTACTCGTTCCCGCCGAACGATTTCGCAGCGATCGAGCGCGGCTACGCTCAAGTGGCCGAGACCTGGGGGCCGATACTCGATGTGTTCGACGCCGAGGGTGTCCGTTTCGGGCTCGAGGTGCACCCGACGGAGATCGCGTACGACTTCGTCACGACTCGCAACACGCTCGAGGCACTTGGCCGGCGTCCCGCCTTCGGTATCAACCTCGACCCGAGTCACTTCGCCCACCAGTTCCTCGACGCGGCCGAGTTCGCGCTCGAGTTCGCCGACCGGATCTACCACGTGCACGTCAAGGACTCGAAGCGACACCTTGACGGACGCCGTTCGATCCTTGGCTCACACCTCGACTTCGGCCAGGAGGCACGCGGATGGGACTTCGTTTCACCGGGCCGGGGAGACGTCGACTTCGAGGCCTTCTTCCGCGCGCTCAACCGGATCGGGTATTCAGGGCCGCTCTCGATCGAGTGGGAGGACTCGGGCATGGATCGGGAGTACGGCGCCGAGGATGCGCTGGCGTTCGTCCGGCGCACGGACTTCGCGCCGTCGAACGTCGCCTTCGATGCAGCCATGCAACGATCGTGAAGGAAACCGGGCAGCCCTTCGACGCCGCCCGCCTCGACGCCCTTCTCGACGCCGCCGGCATCGATGTCGTCCTCGCAACCTCACCGCACAACGTCCGCTACCTGCTCGGCTCTTACAGCCACTTCCATGAGGCGTTCGATGCGATCGGCGTCGATCGCTACCTCCCAGCGGTGGGCATCCCACGAGGAAACCTGGCCGGCGCATTCGCAGTCGGAGCCGAGGTCGACGCGTGGCAGAACGAGCTCGAGCCGCCCTGGGTGCCGACCCTGCTCGACAACTCCCAGACCGCGGCAGAGACCGCGCGGCTCGTCGCGCGCGAGTTGCGGGCCCGGGGCCTTGGCGATGTAACGGTCGCGCTCGAGCTGTCGTTCGCGCCGCACCGCATGGTGGCAGGGCTCCGCGCCGAGCTCCCGGGGGTCCGGCTGGTGGAGGCGGCAGCAGCGCTCGAGGACCTGCGGGCCGTCAAGCGCCCGGCGGAGCTTGCCCTCCTTCGCGAGGCCGCAACAGGGATCGTCGAGTCGATGGCCGCCACGGCGCGGGCTCTCCCCGGGGCGACGACGGCCCAGCTCGCCGATCGGCTCCGCGTCGAGGAAGCGCTGCGCGGGCTGCAGTTCGAGTACTGCCTCGTCGCAGCCGGCGCGAGCTTCAACCGCGCGCCGTCGTCGCGGCGCTGGCTTGCCGGAGACGTGCTCTCGCTCGACTCCGGCGGGCGTCGGCACGGCTACATCGGTGACCTCTGTCGCATGGCAGTGAACGGCGAGCCGACGGCCGACCTCGTCGATCTGCTCGCCGAGGTCAGGGCGGTCCAGGATGCCGCGCGGGCGCCGATCCGCGCCGGCGTGCCGGGTGCGGCGATCTACGCCGCCGCCGCCGAGGCAGCCGGCGAGCTTTCCCACGGGGACGGGATGGCATTCGTCGCCCACGGGATGGGGCTCGTCCCCCACGAGGCTCCTCGTCTCACCGGCGCGGGTCCGATTCGGTACAAGCCGACGCATCGCGACCGGCCGCTGGAGGCAGGGATGGTGCTGTCGATCGAGACCGATCTACGGATCCCCGGCATCGGCCTCATCAAGCTGGAGGACACCGTCGTCGTGGGAGCAGACGGATGGGAGGCCTACGGCGATACCGAGCGCGATTTCATCGTCGCGGGCGTCTGAACGAGCTGTGGCCCCGCGCCGGCTGTCGGGCGGCGTCGAGGGCAACAGCTCGCCCGACGGTAGATGCCTTCTCTAAGCCAGCGCGCGCTCGGGCTCTGAGTCGAGGCGGTCTGCGAAGCTGTCGATCTCGTCACGCTCGATCACCGGCACGCCGAGCTGGCGGAGAAGCGTGTAGAGCGACTCGATCTCGACCCTCCGCGGTTTCGGCATTGGCGGCCGCATGAGCGGATTGTCCAGAAAACCGCGGAGCCACGCGGCGACCTTGTAGCGAACGTGCAGGCGGGACATCTCGGCGAACACGAACTCGTGCAGCTGGGCGAGCCCGCCGTTCCAGATCTCGGTTGCCCGGCGCACGTCCCCGCTTCGCCACGCGAGGATGTGCTCCATCATCGCCTCGGGTGCGTAGTTCCAGGCTCCAGATGACGTCCCGTCGAATTGTTCGTTCGCGAGGTTCTCGTGGAAGAACTTCGCGAGCGCTCCGAGGATCTCGACGCGACGGTCGAGCGAGCGAAGAACGCGGGCGATCTCCCGGTAGCCGTTGTAGTTGTAGGTCATCTTCCAGCCGACGATGTTGGGAACCTGCTCGCACACGAAGCGGGTCGCGGAAGCCGAGAGCCCGATCCCATAGCGGATCGACGGTGTCGCAACAGGATGGACGACCATCGGCAGGTCGACCTCGGCCGCGATCGCGCGGAACATGTCGGACATGACCTCCGGGTAGTTGTCGGCGTCCCAGGCGACTGCGACGTCCTGGGCGCCGATCGCCGGGAAGACGAAGAGACCGTCGACGCCGAGGGCAGCAGCGTCCTTCGCCACCTCGATACTCCCCGCAGTCGTGACGTCGAGCGCGCCTGCGAGGACGGGCGCCCGTCCTGCTACCTCTTCGAGGGTGATCTCGACGACGCGGCGTTTCTCCTCGCGGCTCAGGTAAAAGATCTCGCCTGCCTCGGGATTCGCGATCACGGCCAGGCCGGCGTCGAGGTTCGCATCGGTCAGGAAGGTCCGCAGGAAGCGCCGGTACCCCTCCTCGTCAATTTCAGTGGTCCCGCCGTCCCGGTACGGGAGAAGCGGTGTCATGAACATCCGTCCGAACGGTTCGTATCCCATCTCAGGCCTCCTGGTTTCCAAGGTGACGGCGGAGCAGGCGCTGGTGTGCTGCGACCATAGCGAAGCCGTCGGGATCTTCTGCCCACCCGGACCCTTCCCACTCGCTCGAGATCGTTCCCGTGTACCCGCCCTCGCGAAAGACGCGCATCAGCGCGGCGTAGTCGACCGACGGCTCCTCACCATGCTCGTCAATGTCGAAGAACTTGCCGTGGACGTGGACGACGCGGGGCATGATCTCCGACCACCTCTCTGGCGGCTGGTTGCCCCAGAGCGTCAGCGCCCGCCAGGCGAACCCCGTCGCCTCCGGCCCTGCACCGTTCGCGTCCAATTCGGCCATCAGGTCCCGGCGCGCCGAGAACGCGTCGGCGCCGCCGCGTACGCCGTTCCAGACCTCGACGATGCGCGCCACCGCCTCGTCCGAGACGCCGGCGCGCCGCGCGGCGGCGATCGCGCCGACCGGGACGGCTCGCACGGACGCGCCGAAGTCAGGGATGAAGCCGAGGTACGGTGAGTCGATCTCGTCGTAGAGCTCCCGGAGCGCGACGACCGTCGGATGGTCGACTGAGTGCGGAGCATGGATCTCCATTCCCAGTCGTACTCCTGCGCGCTCGGCGAGCGGGGCGGCGATGCGCAGGGCACCGGTTCGTGCCCCGAACTGGATTCGCATTACCGGAAAGCCGAGTTTTCTGGCCGCCTCGATCTGGGCGGCAAGGTAGTCGACCGTCTCCTCGTCCGTCATGAGGCGGTCGCGGCGGCGCGCCGAGTCGATGTTCGCGCCGAGACACGACGGTGACAGGCCGGCCTCGTCGAGCAGCCGTCTGAAGCGGAGTGCGAACTCGTCCGAGACCTGCGGATAGCCCCGAATGCTCTGGAATCCGACGAGCTCGACCGGCGGCCCGACGCCCGTCTTGCCCGCCTTGTGGATCAACTCCTCGAACGTGTACTTTCCGGCGCGGTACTCGAGCGTGAGGCTGTAGAGCGTTACGCCGAGCTGCGGCAGCGCGGCGGTCATGCGTGCGCCGCCTCCGGAATGGTGACCGTGAGCTTCGCGCCCGGGTGGACCACCAAAACCTCTCCGGTCTCCTCGTCGAACAGGTAGGGGATCCGCAGCGAGAGGGTCAGCTCGACTTCGTGGTCGCCGGGCTCGACGCCGCTCACGCGCAACCGAGCCGGATCGAGGACGAACCAGAACTCATCGTGGAGGTCGTGCAGTTCGTCGAGCGTGAAGTCCCGCTCTTCGACACAGAAGCGAATGCGGTCGGCGGGAACCTCGGCTCCGTCGACGATTAGGGCCACGTCGATCGACGAGAGCGGGAGCGACCGGTACCACGGTGAGCGGACGCGCAGCTCCATGCCGTCGGCGGTCCTTCCGGAGGCCGAGGAGACAAGGTCTACATGGACCATTTCCTGAGCCTACGAGATTTCACTCTGCGGGTCAAGACGTCCATAGAGTGGGACACGAAAGCGGGAGCGAGGTCTGCCAACAATCCCGGTCAAACGACGTCCTAGGTGGGATGACCTTGGCCATCCGGCCCGGGTCGACACACGATTGACACAAGCCGTCCCCCACTGTATGTTGCCCGCAAAGTGAGACAGTTTTTCCGCTGAACGGGCGATCCGACTCAAGACGGAGGTAATTGCACATGAAGTTCGTCAACACGCTTCGGCGTGAAACCGCAACTCTTCTCGGTGCGATCGTCGTGCTCGTACTCGTGGGTGCAAGTGGGGCGTCTGCTGCATCCTCCGCTCGTGCGGCGGGAACGACGCTCACCATCGCTCCCCAGGGCCCGATCAGCACCTTGAACCCATGGGCCTCCGGCATCGGCCTGAACGGATCGATGCTGTACGACGGCGCTGTGTACGACCAACTGCTCCACCTCACCCCAAACGGCAAGATCGTGCCGTGGCTCGCGACCGCATGGAAAGTCACGGGCCCGAAGGACCTCACTATGACGCTGCGCCAAGGAGTGAAGTTCACAGACGGAACGCCGTTCAATGCGGCCGCTGTCAAGGCGAACTTCGACTACGCGCAGGCGATCACGACGCCCGGTCAGTGCAACGTGGATCTGAAGGGCGTCAAGACGACCGTTACGAGCGCCTACACGGTGTCGCTCCACATGGCGGCGCCGAATCCCGACATCCTGCTAAACCTCGCGACCTGCGCCAGTTGGATGGTCAGCCCGCAGGCGCTCCAGAACCCGGCGCAGCTGACCACCACGCCGGACGGCTCCGGCCCCTACACATATGACCAGTCGCAGACGGTGCAGAACCAGAAGTGGGTCTTCGTCAGGAACCCGAACTACTGGAACAAGTCAGCCTTCCCGTACGACACCGTCGTCTTCAATTTCTTCTCCAACGCGACCGCGGCCGACGACGCCGGCAGGTCTGGTCAGGTCGACTTCATCCAGGTCGTCCCGATCGGCGACACGAGCTCCGGTATGAACATCCTGACGACCGCTCCCGACATCTTCCGTGGCCTCGTGCTTGCGGACGTCAACGGAAAGACGGTCGGTCCGCTCGGCAACAAGCTAGTCCGCCAGGCGATGAACTACGCAATCGACCGGAACGCGATCCTCAAGGGCGTCTACAACGGGATCGGCCGAGTGAACGGCGGGAGCACGCCGTTCATCCCGGGTCTGCCGGGGTACTCGAAGGCTCTCCAGAACCTCTATCCGTACAACGTTGCGAAGGCCAAAGCGCTCATGAAGCAGGCCGGCTATGCGAACGGGTTCACGCTGCCGGTGATGGACTCGCCAACCGACACGAACGCCGCCCTGATGCAGGCGATCGCAGGCTACGAGCGTGCGATCGGCATCAACATGCAGGTAAACCTGAACGCGTCGACTTTCATCCCGTCAATGCTCTCGGGCCAAAATCCGGCGTTCTTCGGTCAGTACACGTTGTCCCTTGCGCAGTACCAGAATCTCGTGGGCCTTGCCGGGGGCCGCGCGTTCTGGAACCCTCTCCATAATCACATCCCGACCTTCGACAAGCTCCTCACCAAGCTGCTTTATGCATCAGGACCGAAGGAAGAGGCGTTGTATGCGCAATTCGCAAAGGCGTTCTCGGACGAGGCCTGGTGGGTGGCACCGATCGTCGCGCCTCTCACGGAGGGCTACAGTCGTTCGCTGCTTGTGCACATCACGACCGGCAATCCCAATCCAATGCTGTACCAGATTCTCCCGGCAAAGACGTAGAAGGGGCTGGGTAATCGCGACTTCGGGTTCCCGGCGGCTCTACGGCCGGGAACCCGAAGTCGTTCAATGACCGCATGCTGCGTATAGTCGCTCAACGACTTGTACTGGCTATCCCGACGCTATTCATCGTCGCGACGCTGACGTTCTTTCTGATCCAGCTCGTCCCTGGCGATCCGGCTGCGTTCCTGGTCGGCCAGGGCTCGACGCTGCAGGACATAAAGGTCATCCATCACCAGCTCGGGCTTGACAAGCCCGTGATGACGCAGTACGTCGACTGGCTCTCCAAGGTCCTGCACGGTGACCTCGGGAAGTCATTCATCACGCAATTGCCCGTAACGGGGGCGCTCGAGACGGCGGTGCCGGCGACGATCTCGCTTGCGCTGCTCGCCACGATTCTAGCCGTCTCGATTGGCCTTGCCGTGGGTATGCTCGCGGCCATTCGCGGCGGTATTTTCGATCGCATCGCGCAGGTGGCCGCCAGCCTGGGGCTAGGCATCCCGAACTTCTGGCTCGCGGTTGTGCTCGTATACATCTTCGCGCTCAGGTTGCCGATCTTCCCGGCGACGGGCTACACGCCGATCGGCTCCTCGCCGAGCAAGTGGTTTGTCGGGCTGGTCTTGCCCGTGGTCGCTCTCTCGATCAACAACATGGCCCAGGTCATGTTCCAGGCCCGTGGCAGCACGACCGAGGTGCTCTCGAGCGACTTCATCCGAACACTGCAGGCCGTCGGCCTTCCACGCAAGCGGATCATTGCGAAACACGTACTCCGAAACGCGGCGATCCCCATCGTGACCGTGACGGGATTCATTTTCGTCGTCTCACTCGGTGGTGTCGTCGTCATCGAGGCGATCTTCAACATCCTCGGAGTGGGGAGCCTCTTCCTGACCGCCGTTCGCCAGCACGACCTGCCGATCGTGCAGGGGGCGATCCTCTACTTCACGATCGCCGTCATCGTGGTGAACCTTCTCGTTGATCTGGCGGTCGCGTGGATCGATCCTCGGGTGCGTTACCGATGACGACCCAAGCGCCAGAGCTCACGCCGATCCCCACCGTGGAAGCGGAGGGCGTCGAGGCCGGCGACCCCTCTGCGATCCGCTCGGCGCTCCTCAAGTCTGCGAAGAAGCCGGGTGCCGTCATGGCGATCGGCTGGCTGCTCGTCGTCGGTCTTGCGAGCCTCTTCTCGCACCAGCTCGCGCCCTACGACCCGCTCGCACAGGACCTCAACCAGACGTATGCGCTGCCCTCGCTCCATCACCTGCTCGGTACCGACGAGCTAGGACGCGACATCCTCTCCCGGCTCACCTACGGCGGCCGAGGGATTCTCGCCTCCTGCCTCGAGGCCGTGCTTATTGCGATCGCCCTGGGCATTCCGTTCGGGCTGCTCGCGGGCTACATCGGCGGGGCGTTTGACGGAGCGACGAACTTCGTCGTCAACGTCCTCTTCTCGCTCCCGGGCTTCGTGATCCTGCTCGCCGTGGCGTTCATCACGAGCAACAACCTGTCCGCGATCATGGCCGCCCTCGGAGTTCTCGCATCTGCGACGATCCTGCGGCTCGTCCGAGCTGCGACGCAGTCTGCACGCAACCGCCTCTACGTGGACTACGCCAGGATCACCGCGCTGTCACGCGCCCGGATCCTCCAGCGACACATCCTGCCGAACATTCTTGGACCGGTCATCGTCCAGGTGTTCTACCTCTTCAGCCTGGCCTTCATCATCTGCGCTTCCCTCTCCTTCCTGACGCTCGGGTTCAATCCCGAAACACCGAGCTGGGGGCAGATGGTCTTCGAGGCGACCCAGAACATCTATCAGCACGGCTGGTTGATGGTCCCCGTGGGACTCGTGCTCACGCTGACGGTGCTGTCGCTGAACCATCTCGGCGCGACGTTGCGGCATGCGCTCCCGCAGGCAGCTGCGAGACCGGTCTTCGTCTCGAGTCGAAGCAAGACATTGCAGGTCGCTCAGCCCGTGCCGACCGCTGCCGGGGGCTTGGCGGCCGAACCAGTCGATCCCGCGGCCGACGCGCTTCTCGCAGTGAAGCGGCTGTCCGTGTCCTTTCCCGGGGACACCGGGCGGTTCAACGTCGTGGACGGCCTCGACCTGGTCGTGAAGCAGGGGGAGACGCTCGGGCTCGTGGGCGAGTCGGGGTCGGGGAAGACCATGACGGCACTGGCGCTGCTAGGCCTGGTTGCGGCTCCCGGCCGGATCGAGGTCGGCGCGTACCTGTTCGATGGGATCGACGTTGCCGCGGGCGGCGAGAAGGCGCTTTCGCAGCTGCGCGGGCACAAGATCGCGTACGTCTCGCAGGAGCCGATGATCGCTCTCGACCCATGCTTCACGATCGGGCATTCGCTCGCGGAGCCTCTGCGCATCGTCAGAGGGATGCCCAAGAAGCAGGCGCGGGCGGAGGCTCTCGAGCTTCTCCGTCTCGTCGGAATCGCCAATCCGGCAACGGTCGCGCGCACCTATCCTCACCAGCTCTCGGGCGGAATGGCCCAGCGCGTTGCGATCGCTCTGGCGTTGACGAACCGGCCGAAGCTGCTCATCGCCGACGAGCCGACGACGGCGCTCGACGTCACGATCCAGGCCGAGATCCTCGATCTCGTGCGCTCACTTCAGTCGGAGACCGGCATGACCGTCATCCTCGTCACGCACGATCTCGGGGTTGTCGCGGACACGTGCTCCCGCGTCGCGGTGATGTACGCCGGACAGATCGTCGAGCTCGGCACGGCTCAGGAGATACTGAGGAAGCCGAGCCATCCTTACACGCTCAGCCTGATGGGAGCCGTGCCGACGGTCACGCAGGGCCGACGCCTCACGACCGTCGCGGGATCGCCCCCGTCTCCGAGTGCGTGGCCGGCGGGTTGCCGCTTCGCGAACCGCTGCCCGGTGGCGATCGGGGCATGCAGCGACACGCCCGTCTCGCTTCGACTCGAGGCGGGGCGCCTCCGCCGCTGCATCAGAGAGCCCGAGGTCGCCCGCAGTGCGATCGATGTGGCCGTGCTCGCCGGAGCCTCACGCTGATGGTCGACGGCAGCCTCCTCAGCGTAGAGGACCTCGTCGTCGACTTTCGACAGCCGGGCTGGCGCAAGCCGCCTTTCCGCGCGGTCGACGGCGTCGCTCTCGACGTTGCGCACGGTGAGACAGTAGGGCTCGTCGGTGAGTCGGGCTCGGGCAAGACCACCATCGGTCGCGCGATCCTCGGCCTCGTCAAGCCGACCGCCGGCCGGTTGCGGTTCGAGGGCGAGGACGTCACGGTCCGGACGAAGGAGCAGCACCGCCGCCTGGCGTTGTCGCTGAGCGCCGTCTTCCAGGATCCCTACAGCTCTCTCAACCCGGCACGGACGATCGGGAAGTCGATCACCGAGCCGCTGACCACGCAGAAGCCGATGACGTCTCGTGAGGCGACCGGGGTTGCGCGCCGCCTCCTCTCCGAGGTTCGCCTGCCTCCGGAGTCGACCCCGCGCTATCCACACAGCTTCTCCGGGGGTCAGCGCCAGCGGATCGCGATCGCGCGGGCGCTCAGCACCGAGCCCAAGCTCATCGTCTGCGACGAGGCGGTCAGCGCGCTCGACGTCGTCACGCGCGCGCAGGTCCTCAACCTGCTTGCCGAGCTCCAGGAGCTCACGCACGCCGCGCTGCTCTTCATCGGACACGACCTGCCGGTCGTCGGCTACCTCTCGAGCCGAATCGTCGTCCTCTATCGCGGCCGGGTGATGGAGCAGGGAACTTCGGCGGAGCTCATGGGCGACCCATTCCATCCCTACACGCGGGCCCTGCTCACCGCCGTGCCGGTAGTCGACCCCGAGCAGCAGCGCGAGCGCCGGGCGTTGCGCCAGGCCGCGGTCAGCACCACCACCGCTAACGCCGCGCCTGCTCCCCGGGAGGGATGTGTGTTCGCGCCTCGCTGTCCGCATGTCGCGGATGTCTGCTGGAGCGTGCGCCCCGGAGCGTCGAGAGTCGCAGGAAGAGAGGTCGAGTGTCACATGTACAACCCCGAGTCCGGCCATCCGGAGCGCAGCCTCTCACCGCTGCCGGAAGCCACCCGTCCGGAAGAAGCAACGAACAGTCAGGAGGGCAGGACGCAATGAGCTCAGGTCCGCAGCGCGGCGTCAGCTTGTACAGCTACCAACAGGAGTACTACCTGCGCGAGATGTCTTTGGAGGATTGCATCCGGACATCCGCAGAGCTCGGCGCTTACGGCATCGAGTCGATCGGCGAGCAGATGATGCCGGGCTTCCCCGACCTCTCCGATGATTTCTACGAGAGGTGGCACGGCTGGATGGAGGAATACGGGACAACGCCGACCGCGCACGACCAGTTCCTGGACACGACGCTCTTCAAGTCGCGGGAGCTGACCGACGAGGAGTCGCTCGAGTCGATGCGCGTGCATATCGACCACGCGGCCCGCCTCGGCTGCACCGTCATCCGTGTGATCGCGATGACGCCGCTCGACATCGTCGAGAGGTCGATTCCGTATGCGGCGGACCGTGGCGTCAAGCTCGCGATCGAGATCCACTCGCCGCACTACGTCGGCGAGCCCTGGTTCGAGGAACGCCTCGAGATGTGCCGGCGCCACGGGCCGGAGAACGTCGGCTTCTGCCCCGACATGGGGATCTACGTCCGTCGCTTCCCGCGCGTGATCAGCGAGCGGGCTGTGCGAGACGGTGCGACCCCTGATCTCGTTCGGCGGATCGTCGCCGCGTACGACGAGGTCGCGGCCGACGCCGATGCCGCGAGGATGCTGACGCGGCTCGGGACGCTTCAGGCTGAGATCGAGAAGCTCGGCGGGAACCAGGAGGATCTGGCGCTAGCGCAGATGGTCTCGCGCTACGTCAACTCGGACCCGGACGACATGCGCGGGTTCGTGCCGTACATCCACCACATCCACGCCAAGTTCTACGAGATGACCGATGAGGGAAGCGAGTACAGCATCCCGTACGAGGAGATCCTGCCCGTCCTCGCCGAGGGCGGTTACACAGGCTCGGTCTCGAGCGAGTACGAGGGTCAGAGGCACATCCAGGACGCCTTCGAGGTCGACAGCGTCGAGCAGGTGCGTCGGCAGCAGCAGCTTTTCGAGAATGTCCTCGCGGCGGCGACGGTCTAAGGAGGATTCATGTACGAGAGGTTTCTGATCGTTCCCGACAGCCTTCGCAACGTTCGCCGCGACGGCGACGTCGTCGGCTTTGAGTTCGACGTCCGGATCGGCTACTACCGCGGCGTGAGACTTGCCATGGTCGAGGAGATCGAGGTCACGGTCGACGGGGAGACGATCCCCCGCGAGCGGCGCCGGTTCGCCGTCGGCGGCCGGAGCTTCTCTTTCGACGAGATGGAGACGGTCACCGACGTCCGCTGGGAGTTCGGCGACGCTGCGACGATCCTCGTCGAGCGCCCGGGCGGGCTCGAGGCGGGGACGCATGTCGTCGAGGTCTCCGAGGCAATCCGCATCGCCTACGCGTCCGGTTATGCGCGCGCAAGAGCCTCGAAAGAGCTGACGCTCCTCGAGGAGCAGGAGCTCGCCACGGTCTGAGCAGTCCGGCGCCCGCGTCCGGGCTCGGCTCGGACGCGGCGTCAGGACAGGCTCTCGGTCGTCGTCCGAACACCGCGGTGCTCCAGTGGTTCCTCCAGGGTGACCTGGGTCCGTTCGTCGACGGCAACCCGGAGCGGGCGCTGCTCGAGACCGAGCCACACGACCACGAACACGATCGCGCAGAGCGCAGCGCCGAGCAGGAATGCGGGGTGGAGCGCACCGGCAAGTTGGTGACGCTGCACCGAAGGCAGCCGGTGGAGCACGGCCTGGTGCCCGCGAAGGTCCGCCGGAAGGCCGTGGTTCACGATCACTCCGAACAGCGTGACGCCGATGGTGGTGCCGATGGCCCGAGAGAACTGGATCATCGAGGTGGCGGAGCCCAGGGAGTGGGGTGGTACCGAGCTTTGCGCCGCGATCGTGAACGTCTGCATCATCAGGCCCGACCCGATCCCGAGGATGACCATGAACACGGCGACCTCGACCTGAGTGGTGCCGGTGCCCATCGACGCGAGCAAGAGCATCCCGAGCCCGAGCAGCACCGGGCCCAGCAACGCGTTGCCGCGGTAGCGGCCCGTCCTCGCGATCCACTGCCCGACGAGGATCGTCGCTGCGACGGCGCCGAGCGTCTGCGGCATCACCACCACGCCAGACGACGTCGCAGACGTCCCGAGCACGCCCTGGGCGAAGAGCGGGACGTAGGCGGTGGCGCCGAAGATGCACATCACCGAGAGCCCGGTGGCGATCGCCCCGGTCGCGACGGTCCGATCGCGTACCACCTGGACCGGCAGGATCGGCGAGGCGGTCCGCGACATTCGGCGCACAAAGGCCACGCCCACAACCGCGGCTGTGACTAACGCGCCGATGACCTCGACCGACATCCATGGGTAGGACCCACCGCCCCACAGCAGGGCGAGGAGGAGGGAGGTCGTCGCCACGACGAGCAGCGAGGCGCCGAGCACGTCGACTCGTTCGCGGATGTGACTACGCGTCCTCCGCGGCAGCGCGAGGGCGATGACGAGCAGCGAGAGGCCGCCAACCGGCAGGTTGACGTAGAAGATCCAGCGCCAGCTCGTGTTGTCGACGATCAGCCCGCCGACGGCGGGGCCTGCGATAGCCGCGGTGACGAAGCCGGTGCTGATGAGCGCCGCATACCTGCCGCGGTCGCGCGCCGGGACGACCTCAGCGGTCGTGGCCATCGCGAGCGGGATCACGCCGCCGGCACCGATGCCCTGGACGCCGCGGAAGACGATCAGCTGGGTCATGCTGTGCGAGAGCCCGCAAAGCGCCGAGCCGGCGAGGAAGATCGGGATCGAGACAAAGAAGAGCTTTCTGCGGCCGTAGATGTCGCCGAGCCGCCCGTAGACCGGGACGCTCACCGTCTGGCAGAGCAGGTACGCGCCGAAGACCCACGAGTAGTTCGAGAACCCGCCGAGGTCGTTTGCGATCGAGGGCAGGGCAGTTGCGAGGATGGTCTGGTCGAGCGCGGCGAGCAGGATCGCGGTCATGAGGCCGCTGTAGATCGCCAGCGTTCGGCCGACCGTGTACGGGTACCCCGGGCGGTGTTCCGCGAGCCGCTCGCGCAGCTCTGCTCTCACGCGAGCAGCGGCGCCACGTCGGCGTAGAAGCGTTCGACGTCGCCCCAGGGGATGCCGATCCAATCGAGCCCGAGCCTCTCTTGCCGTTCCCGGATCGCATCGGCCATGCGCTCCGGCTCGCCGATCAGCGCGAACGGACTGTCGGCCAGGGACTGCGCCGGAAGCCCGACCGATTCACAGATACGTTCGGTCTCCGCCTCGGTTTCCGAGTCGCGGCAGAAGACGATATCGGTGATCACCACGGACACCGTGACCGCTCCGGGGGCGCGCCCGCTTGCCGTCTCGGCGTCGCGCAGCGCAGCAATCGATCCCTCGAGGTCATCGACTGTGGTCATCAGCTTCCGCTGCGGCTCGATCCGGGACTTCCGGTGGGAGGGGGCGTTCAGGTCGATGTGATCGCAGTAGCGCCCGGCGAGCCGGACGAGCCGCTCTGACCCCCCGGCGACGAGAAGCCGCGGAGGGGTCTCGGGCGCCGGTGCCAGGGGGAGGTCGTGGGCGACCACGTGCTCACCGTCGAGGTCGGCGAAGCCATCGTCGAAGAGCGCTCGCGCGAGCTGCAACGACTCCTCGAGGCGATCGAGGCGGCTTGCGTGCGGTGGCATCTGAATTCCGATCCCGTCAAACTCGCGGCGCGCCCAACCGGCGCCGAAACCGGCGTAGACTCGCTCGCCGCCGTACAGGACCGCGAGTTGCGCGAACTTGCGGATCAGGAAAAGAGGATGCTGGAAGCCGATGTTCGAAGCCACGGCGGCGACGCGAAGCCGCTCCGACAGCGTGGCGACAACCGTCAGCATCGTCATCTGGTCCATCCCCCGGTGGGCCGTGTCGCTTCTGCTCGGCGCAGTCGGAGGGAAGATGTGGTCGCCGAGGGTGACTCCGTCGACGCCCAGCTCGTCCCAGCGGCGGACGAACTCCCGGATGCGCTGCGGCTCCGGAAAGAAGCGGAAGTTCGAGTAGATGCCGATCACCGGTACGAGATCTCTTCCTTCCTGCCGGTCGCCGCCGAGCGAATGATCGCGTCACAGACTTCTGCAGCGCGGTAGCCATCGTCGAAGGTCGCCCCGTGCGGAGCGACGTCGTTGCGGCCCGCGATAGCGCCCAGAAGGTGCTCGATCTCGTGGACGAAGGTGTGCTCCCAGCCGAGCACGTGGCCGGGGGGCCACCACCAGCCGACGAACGGGTCACCGGGCTCGGTGACGAGCCGGCGTGTGAACCCGGCCCCCCCTGTCGAGACCAGTAGCTCGTTCGGTCGTTCGAGGTCGAATGCGAGCGACCCTTTCGCGGCGTTCAGCTCGAAGCGAAGGGCGTTCTTTCGACCGGCCGCGAACCGGGTCGCCTCGAAGGTCGCGAGCACCCCGCCTGCGAGCTCGGCGACCGCGACGAAGGCGTCATCGACCTGCCGCCCGGGCTGGAACACGGCCGTGAGAGCGGAGACCGTCTCGACTTCGCCGACGAGGTAGCGCGCGAGGTCGATCGCGTGCGAGCCGAGGTCGCCGAGCGCGCCGGAGCCCGCCGCCGTCTTGTCGAAGCGCCAGCTCTCTGCATCGGTCGCACCCCAGTCCTGGAGGTAGGCGGCGCGGAAGTGGAGGGGATCGCCGAGCTCCCCGGACTCCAGCAGCTCGCGGGCGAGTCGGACGGCAGGGACGAAGCGGTAGTTGAACGCGCACATGTGACGCACGCCCGTCTCGACCGCGGCCTCCCGCATCGCGAGTGCCTCGTCAGCCGTGCGCCCGAGCGGCTTCTCGCAGAAGACGTGCTTCCCGGCACGTGCGGCGGCGATCGTCGGCTCGGCGTGCAGCTGGTTCGGGCCGCAATTGTCGAAGAGGCCGATCTCCGGGTCGGCGAGCAGCTCATGCCAGTCGGTGACTGCGCGCTCGAAGCCGTAACGCTCGGCCGCGGCTGTGACCGCCTCGGGGTTCCGTCCGGCGATCGCGGCTAGCCGAGGACGCAGCGGCAGCGGGCCCGCGACATAGGGCAGCGTGAGGTAGGCATTCGCGTGCGCCTTGCCCATGAAGGCGTACCCGAGCATTCCGATCCCGATCGCTTGCTCGTGCACGGAGGGAACCCTAGTCGATCCGGGTTCACCTTGTCTCACAGAATGGTGAGGTCTGTCCTACAATGCGGGACTGTGCGCGTGGGACTCGTAGTACAGGGGCAGGAAGGGGTTGACTGGGACGAGTGGCTCGCGCTGGCGCGGGCAGCCGAAGAATCGGGCCTCGACTGCATCTTCGGGTCCGACCACTACCGACGGCTGATCGCGCACCGCGACGGGGCGCTGGACATCTGGACAGTGTTGGCAGGGATCGCGGCGGTGACGAGCAGGCTGAGGCTCGGGTCCCTCGTTTCGCCCGTCACGTTCCGGCATCCGTCTGTGCTCGCCCGCATCGTGGTGACTGTGGGCGAGATCTCGGGAGGCCGTGCCGAGCTCGGGCTCGGAGCGGGATGGCACGAGGGCGAGCACCGCGAGCACGGCTTCCCATTCCCACCGCTCTCGGTACGTCTCGAGCAGCTGTACGAGCAGGCTGAGATCGTAGGGCGGTCGTGGAAGGGCGAGCCGTTCGACTTCGAGGGGAGCCACTACCGCCTCGAGAACTGCGGGGCGACACCGGTGGCCGTTCCGCGTCCGAATCTGATCGTGGGCGGGACCGCGAAGCCGGGTACGATCGCCCCTGCGGTGGCCTTCGCCGACGAGTACAACACGCATTTCGTCGACGTCGAGGGTTGCCGCGCGAGGCGCCAGGCCGTCGACGCGGCCTGCGAGGCAGTGGGCAGGGAGCCACTGGCCTTCTCGCTCATGATGGGGTGCATCGTCGCGCCGACCGAGGTGCAGCTGAAGCGTCGAGTCGAACGCCTGACCTCCTTCATCGGCCGCCCGCCCGATCCGGCCCGGGTGATCATGGGCACGACCGAAGCGGTGGTCGAGCGCCTGAGCGCGTACGCCGACGCCGGCGTCGACCGCGTCTTCCTTCAGGACAACTCGCGGAACCTCGACCTCATCGGCGACTACGGCGTTCTCGCGCGCATGCTTGCGGGATGAGCATGGCCGAGAGGAAGAACGTTCTCGTCGTCGATCCACGGGCCGACTGGTACGTGGACGAGCTGGGCAGTCGCTTTCCGGAGCTCGAGCTCGTCGGTGCGCGGACGTTCGACGAGGTCGAAGACGCGCTCGGTGAAACGGAGATCCTGCTGACGATCGGCACGGTGGTGATCGGTGCGCCGTTCACGCCCGAGGTGGCTGCACGGATGCCGGCGCTCAAGTGGGTGCAGTGCCTGATCAGCGGCTACGAGCACGTCGAGCGCGCACTCAACGGCAGAGAGGAGGTCACCGTGACGACCACGACGGGGATCCACGGGCCGCAGGTATCGGAGCTCGCGATCCTCTTCATGCTCGGGTTGGGCCGTGATCTCCGGACCTTGATGCGCTGCCAGGACGCGCACGTGTGGGAGCGCCCGCTTCCCCGCATCCTCGAGTCGAAGGTGGTCGGCATCGTCGGCCTCGGAACGATCGGGTCGCATCTCGCGCCGATCTGCAAGGTCTTCGGCATGACGGTGTACGGGTTCACGCGCACGGCACGGAGCGTCGCCGGCGTCGACAGGATGTTCCGGCGTGACGAGCTGCCGGCCGCCGCGCCCGAGCTCGACTACCTCGTCCTGCTCGTCCCCGGCGGTGAGGAGACGCGTCACCTGGTCGACGCCTCCCTGCTCGGCCTGATGAAGTCGAGCGCGTTCCTGATCAACCTCTCGCGGGGCTCGGTGGTCGATGAAGAGGCGCTGATCGCGGCGCTCGAGGCCCGCACGATTGCCGGGGCCGGCCTCGACGTCTTCGAGGTCGAGCCACTCCCCGCGGATAGCCCCTTGTGGGGGCTCGACAACGTGATCCTGACCGCGCACATCGGCGGCCCGAACGACCGCTATGCCGAGCAGACGCTCGCGGTCGTCGAGCCGAACCTTCGAGCCTGGCTCGCCGGCGACAGAGGCGCGCTCCGCAACGTCGTGCAGAAAGGGGTCAGATGATCTCCGAGCGCCTGAACCATCCGATCTCGACCGCCGAGCTCGAGCGTCGGTGGGGGGCCGTGCGGACGGCGATGGACGCCGAAGGTCTCGACGTGCTCGTCATGCAGAACAACTCCGAGACGGTGGGTGGCTACGTCCGCTGGTTCACGGACATGCCGGCGTTCTCGTATCCGACGACCGTCCTGTTCCCACGCGAGGGCCGGATGACGATTGTGGCTCATGGTCCGCTCGGCGACGACCGCCGCATCGACGACGGTGATCCCGTCTGGCGAGGTGTCGAACGGTTGATTGGAACCGCGAGCTTCCCGTCGGCGGCCTACATGCGCGAGTACGACGCCGACCTCGCCCTCGACGCACTGCGGCCGTTCGAACGGGCGGCGATCGGGCTCGTCGGTACCTCACAGATGTCCTTCGCATTCGGCGAGCGTCTCCAAGCGGCGCTTCCCGGAGCGACGTTCTCCGAGGCTTCGGAAGCAGTCGATCTGATCAAGGCGATCAAGTCGGCGGAGGAGCAGGAGCTGATCCGGGCTGCTGCGCGCCTCCAGGACGAGGTGATCGCGGCGGCATTCGAAGCGGTCGAGCCCGGGCGGAAGGAGAGCGAGATCACCGCGATCGCACGTCGGGTCGCGCAGGATCTCGGCAGCGAAGCGGGCATCTACCTCTGCGGCGCCGGGCCGCTCGGCTTTCCTGCTCCGATTGCACCCCGGCACCTTCAGGACCGGCGGTTGCGCGACGGCGACCTGTTCGCGCTCCTGATCGAGGTGGACGGCCCGGGCGGGATGTACGCCGAGATCGGGCGAACATGCACGCTCGGGCCGGCGCCCGAGCAGCTGAAAGAGGAGCTCGAGTTCGCGCTCTCCGCCCGGCGCTTCACCCTCGAGTTGATGCTGCCGGGCACGCCGGCTGCGGACATCTGGGCGGCGTACAACGAGTTCATGCGCGAGAACGGCCGCCCGGAGGAGCGGCGGATCCACTGCCACGGCCAGGGCTACGACCTCGTCGAGCGGCCGTTCGTCCGGTTCGACGAGACGATGACGATCGAAGCGGACATGAACTTCGCCTGTCACCCCACCTACGTGAAGGACGGCACGTTCGTCTGGATCTGCGACAACTACCTCGTCGGGCCGGAGGGGCCGGGCGAGCGGCTCCACGCATTCCCGGAGGAGATCGTCGAGCGCGGCTAACCGAGCGACGCGTCGAGGTCGGCGAGCGGGCTCGCCGCGCCGCCGACGATCGACGGCCCGTGGCCGAAGACGATCGAGTCGGGCTCGAGCCCTGCGAGAACGTGCACGGCCGCCCGCGCCTGAACCGGGTCCGCGGTGTGCTCCGGGGATGAGCCGGCGAGGCCCTCCCTGTTGTTCAGCGCGTCGCCGGCGATGAGGATCCCCTCCGCCGGCAGGAAGAGAGCGACATGCCCGGCCGTGTGCCCGTGGGTCGCCACGGTCTCGATCCCGCCGTGGAGCGGCAACGTCGCGCCCGGCTTGAAACGCTCGTCGACCCGAGCGCTCTGCTTCAGGTCGCCGCCTCGCCCGGGAGCACGGCCCTCGATCACGTTTGCCTCGTGCTCTCCGGCCCACACGGTTGCTCCGGTCCGCTCGACGAGCTCGGCGAGCGAGCCGACGTGATCACCGTCGGCGTGGGTGATCACGATGTCGCCGACGTCTTCCGGCGAGCGCCCCAATGACGCAACCGCGTCGAGAATCGCATCGCTGCTGTTCGGTACGCCCGTGTCAACGAGCGTGACCGTGTCTCCGATGAGGATCGTCGGGCCGCCGATGATCGAGGGAAGGTGGTAGACGCTGTCGCTGATTTGCTCCACGAGGTCTCCTTTCGTTGTCGCGGTGCTGAAGTCGAGAGGAACGGAAGGGTCTACACGCCCGCGTTGGCCGTAACCCGTTCGTAGAGGCGCGGAACGAGCGCGCGCGCGTTCTCGGAGTCGAGCTTCGGTCGAGCGTGGCCGAAGAGGGACAGCGCCGGCTGAAGATCCGCCCCGTGATCGAGTCTCGGGACGTACGGCCAGTCGGTGCCGAACACGATGTTCTCGATCGGGGCGATCCCCAGCGCGGAGATCAGGTTGCCGTGGTAATCGGAGAGCCCGGTGTCGTAGTACTGGCGCGCGAAGTAGTAGTTCATGCCATGCTCCATCTGCGTCCGCTCGTCGGGCATCCGCCACGACTGGTTGTGGATCCGGTTGGCGATGTAGGGGAGCGTGCCGCCGAGGTGCGCCCACTGCAGGCGCACGCTCGGGCACCGGTCGAGCGTACCGTTCAGCGCGACGTTGACGAGGGCTCGGGTGGTGTCGAACGGGAACTCGTACCAGCGGCCGGGATGGTGCGGCAGCGGCCAGGAGGGCGGGAAGTCCGGGTGGACGAAGCAGTACGTTCCCCGTCGCTCGAGCTCGTCGAAGAACGGGTCGAGCGTCGGGTCGCCAAGGTACACGCCGTCGTGGTTCGAGAGCAGCAAGACGCCCTCGAGCTCGAGTGTGTCGAGCGCGTACTCGAGCTCTGCGAGCGCAGCATCGACGTCGGGCAGCGGAACGCTGGCGATCGCTGCGAAGCGAGTGGGGTGCTCGCGGACGAGCTCGGCGTATCCCTCGTTGATCAGCCGTGCGAGCTCACGCTCAGACCGTGCGCCACGGAGCGGCCCTCCGCCCGAGATGACCGCCGCGTCGATCTCCCAGCGATCCATGTGCTCGATGAGCTCATCGAAGGTCGGTGGCGGCGGCAGCCCTCCTTCGAGTTGATCGCGGTAGGCGGTCGGGAAGACGTGGCAGTGTAGATCGATCCTTGGCATGTCAGCTCTCCGTGAGGATGGGGAGGAGTAGGCGCGATGGTCGGTTTGTGTCGTGGTAGATGGTGTGCAGGCGGGTCTCCGCACTGCAAATGTGGTAGGGGACGTACTCGGCGTTCGTCGCACCGCCGACGCCGGTGGGAACGTCCATGCTCGAGAGCTCGAGGCAGATCCGGTGCCCGGCACGGAAGAGGTTGGCTGTCGGTAGCAGCTCGATCGCGTACTCGTTCACCTCGCCCGGGACCACCGGGCACGCCGCAGCCCGGGTCAGGAGATGGAAGGGCTGTTCCGGGGTGGACCGCTCTGGATCGAGCGCTCGGTTCGAGGCCTTGAGCCAGCCCCGTGTCAGCTCGTGCTCGGGGAGGCCGGCCGGAAGCTCGCGCTCGCCTTCGCGGACGGTAAGTGGAAAAGCCCCGGGCCCGACGTCCTTCAGGGCCACGAACCAGTTCGTGTCATCGCCGTCGATCGCAGCGTGGAGGTGGAGCACGGGGGGGCCGGCGACGAGTAGATCGCGCCCGAGCGGGTCGGACAGATACCGGAGGGATGCCACTCTTCGCGTCTGCGTGGGAGGCATCTGGACAAAGGAGTCGGGCGGAATTGCGTCATCGACCGATTGCGGCGTGAACGGCTGCGACCGTAACCGCTCCCAGCTTCCGAGCCACAGGGGCATCCATTCGATTCCCGGCGGCGGCCAGTCATCGGCCTCGCGCCACTCGTTGGCGCCCATCACCCAATAGCGCACCCGCGGCTCCTCGAGGACGCCGTTGTCGATTCCCTTCAGCCAGTGGTCGTGCCAGCGGAGGATCTCGCCGTGCAGTGTGTGGAAGGGGCGCTCGAGGTGAGCGGGGCCGGTGAAGAGCAGCCGCTTGGGAGAGCGGAGCAAGCGCCACCAGCTCTGTGCTCCTGCGAGATGGGTCTTGTAGGTGTACCCGTACCATCCCGAGCCGATGTAGGAAGGCGTCTCGATGTCGCCGATCTCGGCCTCCGTTCGCTCCGGCGTGCCCGCGGGCTCGAACGGGTCGATCAGGGTCTCGAAGAAGGGGCGCGCGACCTTGCCCTTCATCGCGAGGACGTTGTGGACGTGGGGGTACATGCGGTAGTCCGGGTTGGCGAGAGCCGCGTGCCACTGCGCGTCGCGCTCGGGCGAGAGCTCGTCGTGCTCTCCACTGGTGGCAGGGACGGCGAATGGGCCAACGAGGTAGCGGAACAGGTGCAGGACGCCGCCGGGGTACTCCTCGCGAAAGCCGCCGAGAGTTCCGTGTGCGCCACGGGGATCGAAGGCGAAGACCGCTCTGAGGTGCGGTGGACGCTGCTTTGCTGCGTTCAGCTGCTCGGCGCCGTAGCCGGAGATTCCGACCATGCCGACGTTGCCGTCGCACCACGGTTGCGCTGCTATCCACTCGATCAGGTCGTACGAGTCCCAGGTGCGCTCCCCGCCCGCCTCGGAGCTGCCGAACCCGCGCGGTGACCCGATCACGTGGGCGTAGCCGCGTGCGGTGAAGAACCGAGTGTCGCCCGCCTCGAGCGGGCCTGTCCAGAGCGGCGCCCACGCCGGCTGCGGCGGGATCCCCTCCGGCCCTTGAAGGTCCTTGTTGTAGATCGCGAACGCGAGCAGGGCCGGAACGGGCTCGGTCGTCTCGGGGCGGAACACGTCGACACGGAGGTGGACGCCGTCGCGCATCGGGACGGCGACATCACGGAGCTCGACGACGGCGTCGTAGGTCGGCGGCCGGTCGTACGCCGGCGCCGGCGACTCGGGCGAAGGGATCGGGGTCACTCGAGCGCCTTCTTCATCACCTTGCCCATGGCGTTCCGGGGCAGTTTCTCAACAAAGTGAATCTCGCGCGGGCGCTTGTAAGACGAGAGCAGGCGCCCGACGTGCGTGGAAAGCTCGTGCTCGGTGACCGACGCTCCCGGCGCGGTTACGACCCAGGCCGCGATCCGCTCGCCGAGATCATCGTCGGCGACGCCGACGACAGCTGCCTCCACGACGCCAGAGTGCTCGAGGAGCGCGTTCTCGATCTCACCCGCACCGATTCTGTACCCGCCGCTCTTGATGAGATCGGTGCTCCGGCGGCCGACGATGCGGTAGAAGCCGTCCGGAGTACGCGTCGCGAGGTCGCCTGTCTGGAACCAACCGTTGCGCATCGCTTCCCCGGTGGCGTCGTCCCTGTTGAGGTACCCCGTGAACAGGTTCGGGCCTCGGATCGCGATCTCGCCGAACGTCTCGTCGTCGCTTACCTCGAGCAGCCGGCCGTCGTCGTCGACGAGGCGCACCTCGACTCCCGGAAGAGGGCGACCGACGTAACCGGGCCGTGGTCGCTCCACCGCCGGCACGCCGAGGTTCATCAGGGTCTCGGTCATCCCGTAGCGCTCGACGATGGCCTTGCCCGTCAGACGCTCGATCCGCTCGTGCTCGACAGCCGGGAGCGCAGCGGAGCCAGACACGAGCAACCGGGCCCGTCCGAAGGCCGTCGCGAGCTCTCCGTCGCGCTCGGCTTCGTTGCCGATGCGGTGGTACATCGTCGGAACGCCAAACACCATCGTGGCGCCGCCCTCGACTGCGCGGGCGAGTGCAGTGGGGGTGAAGTTCGGCAGGAGCTCGACCCGGCCGCCGCGGCGGAGCGGCCCGAGCACCCCCAGGACGAGCCCGTGGACGTGAAAGAGCGGCAGGGCGTGCGCCAGCTTGTCAACGGGAGTCCATTGCCAGATCTGGGCGAGCGCGTCAAGGTTCGACTCGATTGCGCGGACCGGGATCTGGACCCCCTTTGGCAGTCCCGTGGTCCCCGACGTGTAGAGGATGAGCGCTGTGTCCTCCGGCGCTTGCCGGGCGAGCGTGCTGGTCGGGGCTGCGGGGCCGAGGTCCGGCCGTTCAATCGAACCGACCTCGGGTGGGAGCTCGTCCGCGTCGCCGGCGAGAAGGAACTCGGGCGCCGAGTCCGCGACGATGTGCTCCAGCTCGCGCGTTCCCGCCTTCGGGCTCAGCGGCACCACGGCGACGCCTGCTGCGAGGGCACCGACGACGGCGACGCAGGCATCAAGCGATGTCGTCGCCCAGACCGCCACGCGTTCCGCGCCGGCCACGGACCGGGCGACCACGCCCGCCGCCGCGGCCAGCTCGCGGTAGCTGAGGGCGTCGTTCCCGATGCGGATCGCCTCGTCCTCCGAGGCCGTGGTGAGGTTAGGGAGGAGGGGAGCGCTCACAGTGTCGAGATGTCCAGGACGACGTCGTCTACGGGCGGCTCGTCCCGGCGATGGAGGTCGACCGCGAGGCGCGTTCCGCAGTCCGGGCAATGCCAGGCGGTCAGCGCGAGCTCGGGATGAAGCGGTGGGTTGCCGCCGGGCATCGCGAACGGTTGGCCGGTCGCGCCCGAGCGCCAGCGCGTGCTTCCGGTCGACAAAGGCGTGGCGCAGCAGACGACGACCCACTCGCCATCGCTCCGCCGAAGCCGCAAGACATCACCGAACGGTCTGCCGTCATCCGTGCGAACCGGCTCGGCAGCCGCGCGCCCGAGGCGTCCGGCCCGAAGCTTCGCGCGCAGCGCTCGCGTCGACTCGTCGTTGTCGGTGACGCCGTAGATCTCTGCGGCGGAGGCTTCGGTCACCTGTCCGGCGGCGACGTCTCTGCGGACGGCCTCCGGGTCTCGCTCGAGTGGATCGCCGAAGCCGCCGCCTCCCTGCCAGAGCAGCGCCACGACGTCCTCCGTGGTCATCGGCATCAGCCCCGGCTTCGGTCCAAGCTCCTGCCAGGAGCCGCCGAGCTCGGCAGCATCGCCGGCGCCGGCGGGGGCGCGGAAGGCCCCGCCGGGAAGGGCGCCTGCGCCGAACCTTTGTCGTACCTGCGAGCCGGGTGCGCCGCCCGCAAGCCCAGCCGAGTTCGGTACCTCGTTCCCGTGCGTCATGATCAACGCGTCCACGCGCTCGACGCCGCGAATCGTGAGCGCGATCTCGGCGCTGATACCGCCCCTTTGCCGTCCTGCTCCGCCGGTGTCGGCCGCGAGCCGCCGGTAGAGGTACAGCATCGGCGAGGCCCGCTCGTTGGTCTCGACGTCGGCGATGCTCGGCAGCGGGCCGTCCTGAGGCCCGCCCGCGTCGATGCCGTCCTTTGCTGCCCACGCCCCCGAGCCTTTTGCGAGCGGGTCGATCAGATGCATGCCGAACCAATCGCCCGACCTGCCTCGGCCGCCCATGTTGAACGTCGCCATCGTTCCCCAGCTGACGGCTTGCGCCCGCCGGTGGAGCTCGGTCGAGCAGCCGAGCAGCTTGTTCAACGCTGCGCTGACGACGCCGGCGGCGACCCAGACGGCCTCCACGGTCGCCGCTCCGACCGGCGCGGGCGGTTGCGCAGTGACGACGAGGCCGTCGGGTGCGACCACATCGAGCGGGCGGAGGACGCCCTCGTTCCACGGCAGGTCCCAGCCGAGAGTCGGCAGCGTCGTCGCGGCAACGGCCCCCCAGAGGCCGGCCCTCGTGCAGTTGACGAACCCGGGAGCCTGGGCGCTCGAGCCGCCGAAGTCGAGGATGAGCGAGTCTCCCCGCTTCGTCAGGCGGAGGTCGATCCGGTACAGCCGGTCTTCATGGCCGTCGTGCTCCAGGAAGTCCACCGCGTGAACCTCGGCGTCCGGGAGCAGGCGGATACGGTCACGCATTCGCGACTCGGACGTCTCGACCATTCGCGCCATCGCCCGCTCGAGCCGCGCGTGGCCGTAGCGATCGAAGAGCGACCGGACCCGCTCCCCTGCAACGTTCAGGGTGGCGACGAAGGCACGCAGGTCGAGCCCGAGCGCGGCGGGAAGGCGCGAGGCCGCCAGGATCAGCCGGAGGACATCCTCGCGCGTCTCGCCGCGGTCGACGAGCTTGACCACCGGAATCCGCAGGCCTTCCTGGTAGATCTCCCGCGCCCGGGGAGACCAGCTCGCGAAGTCCATGCCGCCGACGTCGGTCTCGTGGGCCATGACGCCTGCCCAGGCGACGAGCCGGTCGTCGTGGAAGATCGGGCAGACCATCTGGACGTCGTTCTGGTGAAGGGCGGCGATGAACGGGTCGTTGGCGATGAACATGTCGCCGTCGTGCACCGTGGCCGAGGGATCGTCGAGAATCCAGCGAACGAGTTGCGAGAGCGGCGCCGAGGAGAAGGCGCCCTGGAAGCCCATCGCGATGAACGGGCCGTCCGGAAGGAACACGCCGGTGAAGAAGTCGGACGCCTCGGTCACGGTCGGCGATCCCGACACCGCCTGTAGAGCGACTCTCATCTCGTCGGTGATCGCGACGAGCCGATTCCGCAGCACCTCGTACGTGACCGGGTCGAGAGTCGTGGTCTTCGTCATTGCGCCGGCGTGAGGATGAGGTTGCCGAAGTGGTCCGTGCGCGCGCGCCAGTGTGGCGGGATCACGACCGTGTGCCCCGGGAACTCGACGAGGGCCGGCCCGTCCAGCACCTGCCCGCCCGCTGGGAGCTCGACCGTGTAGACCGGTGTCTCGACCGGGGCGTCGGGCTCGTCGAAGGTGACCGCCCGGGCTCCGATCCGGCGGAGCTCCTCTCCTCGTGCCGGCCTCGGATCACTCGGGAAGGTCGCGGTTGCGACGGCCCGCACCGACACGAGCTCGAAGCCGGCCTCGGGGAACGCGGCGCCGCGGCCGAAGAGCCGCTCGTACTCCTGCTCGAATTCCTCGAGCGCGGCCGCGAGTGAGGCGGCCGCGACCTCGATGTGGTGCGATTGACCGCCGTACCGGATCGCGTATGCGATCTCTGTTTCGGCCTCGTAGCCGGGAAGGTGACGCGCAAAGGCCGAGTGGACCTCCGCAGTTGCGCTCTCGATCGCCCGCTCGAGCAGCTCGTGCTGCTCGTCAATCGCCGGCGTGCCCGGCCGGATTCTCAGCATCAGGGTCCGCTCGGCCGTGATCAGCGCGTCGCTCGTCGCGGTTCCGTAGGCCGACTGCCCGGTGGCAGTTGGTGGGACGACCACCTCCCGGATGCCGAGCTCGCGCGCAAGGTCGACGGCGTGAGACGGGCCGGAACCGCCGGCGGCGAGCAGCACGAACTCGCGCGGATCCTGACCTCGCTCGATTGTCACCTGGCGAAGCAGATCGGCCATCCTGCTCGTGATCACCTCGCGAATTCCCCAGGCGGCATGGACGACCCCGAGGCCGAGCGGTGTGGCGACGTGGTCGCGAATGGCCGCGTACGCCGCCTCGAAGTCGAGACGCATCGTTCCGCCGACGAAACGGTCGGGGTCGAGGATGCCGAGGACGAGGTCGGCGTCTGTGGC
Source organism: uncultured Actinomycetota bacterium (assembly GCA_963775355.1). Classification (GTDB taxonomy): domain Bacteria; phylum Actinomycetota; class Thermoleophilia; order Gaiellales; family Gaiellaceae; genus PALSA-600. The sequence continues at coordinate 626,105 of CAVZJA010000020.1, forward strand.
CGTGGGTAGCGTTCCGCCGCGTCCGTAGCAGGCCGGGCCTGGATCGGCGCCCGCGCTCTCGGGCCCGACGCGGAGCTCGCCTCTCGACACCGAGGCGATGCTGCCGCCTCCAGCCCCGATCGAGCGCACGTCGATCGTCGGGACTCGAAGCTCGGCTCCGGCCAGACGCAACGTCGCGGTCACGAGCGGGCGGCCCTGGACGACAACGCCGACATCGAAGCTGGTCCCGCCGATGTCGGTGGTGAGGAGGCTCTCCCGTCCCAGGCGCTTCACGTCGCGCTGGGATGCCACAACGGCGGCGGCGGGCCCGGACACAAGGGTCGCGACCGGCCGGTTGCGAACGTACTCCGTTGGGACAACGCCGCCAGCGCCGGTCATCAGCAGGACGGGCGCGGTACAGCCGCGCTCATGTAGGCGCTCCTGGAGCAGTGCGGCATAGTCGCCCGCCACTCTCATGAGGGCCGCATTGGCGGCCGTGGTGGTCATGCGGGCGTGCTCGCCGACGACGTGCGAGACCTCGTGCGAGACGCTGACCGTTGCGGTCGGCAGCACCTCGTGGGCTAGCTCGCGCAGGCGATTCTCGTGGGCGGAGTTGGCCGTCGACCAGAGCGTGCAGACGGCGATCGCCTCGACATTGCGGGCCGCGAGGGTCGCCAGAGCTGCGCGTGCGTCGTCCTCGTCGAGTGGGCGAACGATCTCGCCGCTGACGTCAACGCGCTCGTCGACCTCCACGATCTCCGAGCGCGGCACGAGCGGCAGCTGGCGACCCCGGAGGAAGTAGTCGGTGACCTCCGTGGCCTTCAGTCCTGCAGTCTGGCGCCGCAGCCTCCCGATCTCGAGGGTGTCGCCGAAACCGCGCGTCGTCACGATCCCAGTCTTCGTGTAGCTCCCTGTCAGGAGCGCGTTCAACCCGACCGTGGTGCCGTGGCCGAACCGGGAGATCCGGGCGCAGAAATCGCCGATGCGCAGATCGAACTGCTCGGCCGCGAGCTCGACTGCGGTGACGACCCCGGAGACCACGTCTCCCGTGGTCGGCGTCTTGACGATCTTCGTTCGCCCGTCGCTTGCGCGGACCCAGAGGTCGGTAAACGTTCCGCCGACGTCGGAGCCAACCTCGAAACGGACATCGTCGCGCTCGCCGGTGGCCGTGCTCACGTCCCGCCCCTTCTTCTCATACTGAGCGGGACTGTACTGCTCAGTGGACGGCGGTGCCCGTACCGTGGTACGGTCGGGCGGGTTGAGCGCGGAGCCGACCGGGGGGCGCGCCGTCGCCGTCGCGCGCCGGCTTCGGACGCTCTACTCGCTCCTCGGTGCGACGGAATCGGCGTGGACGCCGTTCTCGGCGCTGTTCCTCAGCGCTCGTGGGTTCAGCGCGGGCGAGATCGGTGGCGTACTCGCGGCGATGGCGCTTGCGGGCTTCCTCAGCGGGCCCGGTTGGGGCCTCGCCGCGGACCGCTGGCTCGGCCACCGTCGCACGCTGACGCTGATCGCCGGCGGAGCCGCGCCGCTCGCGTTGCTCTGCTTCCTCGCGCCCGGGAAGCCGGCGGTCGCAGTGTCGTGCATCGCGCTCTGGGCCTGGAAGGCGCCGCAGAGCGGCATCGCCGATGCGATCGCGCTCACGTGGTTGCGGGAACGCCGGGGCCGCTACGGTTCGGTGCGGCTTTGGCTGAGCTTCGGCTTCGCGGTCTTCGCCGTGGTCTGGGGCGCGTTGTTCCAGGTGTGCGGCGCGCGCTATGTGCCTCTGGTCTACGCAGCCATGCTGGCTATCGTTGCCGTCTCGTCGACTGGCCTCACACGCTTGGGCCCGGTGGTCCCCGTGCCGCCGTCTCCCTCCGCGATCGGCAGCCCTCGACGACGGTCGCTGCTCACGCTCGCGGCGTTCCTCGTCAGTCTCTTCTTGCTCCAGGCCGCGTACTTCGCGGCGGAGAACTTCTTCGCGCTTCGGATCGTCCAGCTCGGCGGCGGGGCCCTTCTCGTCGGGGTCGGCAACGCCCTTCAGGCGGGTGTCGAGGTCCCGGTAATGGCCTGGATGAGCAGGCGGTCGAATCGACTACGATCGATCGACCAGTTCGCCGTCGGGTGTGTCATCTGGATGGCGGTCTTCGGAGGGTGGGCCCTGGCCTCGAACGCGGCCGTGGCGACGGTGATCAATCTCCTCGCGGGCGTCGGGTTCGCCTTCACCGCGGTGGCGACCGTCGTGATCGTTGATGAGCTCGTGCCTCTCCGGTTCCGCGCCACCGGACAGACGGCCGCACGAGCCGTCGGCGGGGGGCTGGCGCCGGTGGCGGGGCTCGTTGCAGGCGGGGCCCTCTACGGCGCGGTCGGCCCGGGCGCGATGTTCGCAGCTACAGCTGCGTTGGCCGGCCTGGCGGCGGTTGCGGCTACGGTGGCGCTGCTGCGTACCTCGGCCTAGTCTCGATCGTCAAGCCCGTCCTGTACTGAGGAATGGACAAGATCGTCCGCACGGTGGTACAGTTCGCCCGGCTCGTGACGCCCCCGCTTGACAAGCGATTCGATGCAGTGGTCGTCGGCTCGGGCGCCACAGGAAGCATTGCCGTCAAGGAGCTGACCGAGCGCGGCCTGGAGGTTTTGCTGCTCGAAGCAGGCCGCGATCTCACCGAGACGGATTTCGTGCCGCCGCCGGAGACGCCGCCGCGCGCGATGGGAGTCGGCCTGGGCCCCCGCATTCAAGCGGGGCTGCACGGCCAGCCCATCCAGGCGAGGCGCGCGTTCTTCCGGGCTGCGACGAACCGGTTCCTCGTCAACGACCGCGAGAATCCCTACTCGACGCCGGGCGACTACTTCCTCTGGATCCGTGGCCGCATGCTCGGCGGACGACTGCACAGCTACGGCCGCATGCTCCTGCGGAAGTCCGACCACGACTTCAAGTCGAAGAGCACGAGCGGCGACGGCGAAGACTGGCCAATCTCGTACTCGGACGTCGCGCCGTACTACGACCGGGTCGAGGAGTTCATCGGGTTGTACGGAAACGCCGACGGGCTGCCGCAGCTGCCAGACGGCAGGTACGTGGGTCCCGGAAAGCTCACCGCCGTGGAGCAGGACTTCAAGGCCAAGGTGGAGGAGCGTTGGCCAGAGCGGAAGGTCATCTCGTGGCGCTACGCGGCGCCGAACCTGGAGCGCGTTCCGCTCGGGATCCTCGCGGCGCGCAAGACGGGGAGGTTGACCACCCGCACGGATGCGGTCGTGAAGCAGATCACGGTCGACCCGAAGACGGGCCGGGCCGACGGCGCCGTCTTTGTCGACCGGCTGACCAAGCGGGAGCAGCGCGTGTCGGCCGACGTCGTCTTCCTCTGCGCGTCGACGATCGAGTCGGTTCGGCTCCTCCTCGGCTCGGCGTCCGAACGGCACCCGAACGGCCTCGGCAACTCGTCCGGGCTGCTCGGCCGCTACTTCATGGATCAGGCCCCGAGCCTCCTCTTCGGCTCTGTCCCGAGCCGGATCGGCTTCTTCGAGCGCGACGACTCGGCGCCGCCCGATCCGTTCTATCCGCCGGCCGGCGGCGTGTACGTCCCGCGCTGGCAGAACCTCGCCGGCGGTACAACGGACGGCTACAGGCGCGGGTTCGCCTTCCAGGGCGCGATGGGGCGCTTCCCCGTGCCGTCCGACGCCCCGGCCGGGTTCGGGATGATGGGGTTCGGGGAGATGCTCCCGAACATCGACAACACGATCACACTCGACCCGCGACGCAAGGATGCGTGGGGGATCCCGGCCCCGTCGATCCGCGTCTCGCTGAGGGACAACGAACGGGCGTTACTCCGTGCGCAGGTGAACGCGGCGAAGGAGATGGCCGATGCCTCTGGATTCAGCATCAACTTCGTCGGCTCGACTCTCGGCCTCGACTCGAAGAAGGTCTGGCCGAACGCTGACCCGTTGAGTAGGTTCGTCTTTCGCCGGGGGTTCGCGAAGAGCCTCGCGATCGGCGCCGCCATCCATGAGTGCGGCGGGGCGCGGATGGGCAGCGACCCAGCGACATCGGTACTGAACGAGTTCAACCAGGCGTGGGACGTGCCGAATCTGTTCGTCACCGACGCCAGCTGCTATCCCTCAAACGGGCTCGTCGGCCCGACGCTGACGATCATGGCGCTGACTGCTCGAGCCTGCGAGTACGCGGCGTCGCAACATGCGTCCGGGGCCCTCGCGTCCACAACGGCGGTGTCTAGGTTGCCTCAACAACGGGACGACCGTGTTTGAAGATCGCCTGATCGAGGACGGCAGCGTTGTAAGCGACGACGAAGGGTACGGGTTCGAGCTTCGCTTGAACTGGTACCGGGCTCTACCGCTTTCTGCTGTGCAGAAGCTCGAGATCCGGGTAGATGGAGAGTTGGTCGACCCAGGCGCGGTGACGTTCGCCGTGGACGGTGTGCCTCGCCGCCTCGAGGAGCTGCCCGCCCGTTGGAACGATTGGTGGTTCGTCGCGGACTCGGCCGAGGTTCGCGTTCGTAGGGAGGGCGGGCTCGGCCCCGGTTCGCACGAGCTCGAAGTCACGCTCGCCAACCGCATTCCGTATCTGCCGACGCGCGGGACCGAGGTGACCGTAACCCAGGACACGTGTCGCCGGACAGTTTCCGTATGAGCGAACCGAAGCTGGGCACGACTCTGTACAGCCTGACCCCGGAGTTTCACGCCCGGTTGTTCACCGTCGTGGGGCTGATCGACGAGCTCGGCCGACGTGGCCTCGGCCCCGGTCTCGAGATCGTCGGGTTTCAGAGCATCAAGGGCTTCCCGGTCATCTCCTCCGAGTTCGAGCGCGACTTCAAGGAGGCGCTCGAGCGGAATGCCCTCTCGCCGTCGTGTCTGGGTGCGAATGTCGACATCGGCCGGCGCGTCGGCGAGTTCATGGATGAGGATGAGATCGTTGCCTACATGGAACCTCAGCTCGAAGCGGCGGCGACGCTCGGCTTCCCGGTCGTACGTATGCAGTACTCCGCCTCGCCGCGGGTGATCGAACGGCTGGTGCCGCTCGCCGAGCGACTCGGGGTCGCGATGGGCATGGAGATACACAGCCCCCATTCGGTCAGCCATCCCGTCATGACCGCCTTGCGCGAGCTCTACGACCGGCTCGACTCCCCGGCCGTCGGGTTCATTCCCGACTTCGGGGCCTCGGTCATTCGCCAGCCGCCTCTGCTCTTCGAGGCGTTCGAGCGACACGGTGTTCCGGAGGAGGCCGTCTCCGCCCTCGTCGCGGCATGGAGTGCGCCGGGGGATCCGTTCACGCGCCGGAACGAGCTCCGTGACCGGCTCGAGCAGCTGGGCGTCTCGGGCGACCATGTCACGCTCGCGATGAAGGGCATGGGACTATTCGGACGCGAGGACCCCTCGGCGTGGGCCGAGATCGGAAGGTACATCGTCCACGTGCACGGCAAGTTCTTCGAAGTGGACGAGAACGGCGACGAGCCTGCAGTTCCGTATCCCGAGCTGATTCGTGTGCTCGTGGACGTCGGCTACGACGGCTTCATCTCGAGCGAATGGGAGGGATGGCACTGGATCTCGGGTCGCGACGGTTTCGCGGTACTCGAGCAGCATCACGCCCTGCTTCGCCGGCTAATAGCCGCCGAGACGGCACGGGCACGGGCTCAGGCCGCCGGGGCGATGAGCCAACGACTCGACACGGCGTGAACGCACCGGCGGGACGCTTCGACGGCAAGGTTGCCCTCGTCACGGGTGCAACTCGTCGGACTGAGGCGCGAGGCGGCCCGACAGTCATCCCGGTCGTCCTCTTCCTGGCGAGCGACGACTCGCGGTTGATGACCGGCGCGATCCTGCCCGTCGGAGGTGGGCACGCGGCCTCGTGATCGCGACGCCGTTTCGTTACGAGGCGCCGACGAGCATTGCGGGGGCAGCTGAGCTGGCCGCTGCAGACCCTGAGGGCACCGTGCCGCTTTCGGGCGGGACGTGGGTTGTGCCCGATCTGAACTCCGGTCGGTACGCGCGGGTCGTCATCGACCTGCGACGAGCGGGTCTCGACGTCATCGAGGAGCGAGACGGGCACGTGTTCGTGGGTGCCACCTGCACGTACTCGGATCTCCTCTCGTCTCCGGTGATCGCAGATCGAGCGCCGATGCTCCGTGCGGTCGCTCGTGTCATCACGGGTGGTCAACAGATACTGAACCAGGGGACCGTCGGCGGGTCCGCCGCCGCCGCCAGGCCGCAGAGCGACCTCCCGGCGGCACTCGTCTCGCTCGACGCGACGGCGATCGTCCGTGGGCCGACGGGCCCGGGAAGGATTCATGCCGCGGATCTCTTCGTCGGCGCGATGAAGACCGCGCTGAGCCCGGGCGAGCTGCTCGTCGGCTTCGAGATTCCGGCAACGGAGACGTCGCACGGCTACTACAAGCTGAAGCGTTCGGAAAGCAGCTGGCCGATCGCGACGGCGGCGGCGTTGGTGGCGATCGACGCGGAGGGTTTCGTCGCCGCCGCCCGATTGGTGCTGGGAGGGGTGTCGGCGACCCCGCTGGTCGTGCCGCTCGACCAGCTGCTCGGCGCGAGCCCCGCGGCGCTCGTCGAGGAGGTCGGCGATCTGGCCGTGGCTTCCGTGGCCGACCCGTGGGAAGACGAGCTCGCTCCGGGCTCGTACCGGGCAGCCGTCGCAGGGCCGGTCGCGAGGCGAGCGATGGCCGCAGCGTGCGCCGAGTTACCGGCGGAGCCCGTTGCATGAATGCAACGCTCCGTCTGACGCTGAACGGGGAGCTCCGCAGCGCGCCCGTCGACCCGAGGATGCTACTTGTCGAGGCCCTCCGCGAGTCGTTCGGCGTCACCGGCCCGAAGATCGGCTGTGCGACGGGCGACTGCGGCGCCTGCACGGTGCGCCGTGGCGGGGAGATCGTGAAGGCGTGCCTCGACCTGGCAGTCGCAAACGACGGCGCCGAGATCGTGACGATCGAAGGGTTGGCGAGCGAGGGGGATCTGAGCCCGCTTCAGCAGGCATTCTGGGACAGTTACGCGTTCCAGTGCGGCTTCTGTCTCTCGGGGATGCTGTTCGCGGCTGACGACCTCTTGAGCCGGAACCCGTCTCCGTCTGACGACGAGATCCGCGACGCGATCCGCGGCAATCTCTGCCGCTGCACCGGTTACGAGAACATCGTCCTCGCCGTTCGAGCCGTGGCGGATGCATCGTGACGATCACCCCGGACAGGAGGGCGTACTCCGGGTCGTCGGTTCCCAAGCTCGACGGAGACCGGTTCGTCCGGGGCAAGGTCCGCTTCACGGACGACATCGTCCTTAGAGGAATGACCTACGCCGCGAGTGTGGTTGCCGCCACTCCGCATGCGCGGATCGCCGCGGTCGACAAGTCGGACGCGCTTGCGTCCCCCGGCGTTCTGGCCGTTGTGACGGGTGCCGATTTGGCGGGGCTCGTAGGGCCGATCCAGGGCGAGCTGATGCGGGTCGGCAAGCTCGAGACGGTCGAGCTTCGCTGCCTCCCGATCGACCACGTCGTGCATGCCGGGCAATCGGTTGCGGTCGTCGTCGCCGAGACACGCGCCGACGCTGTCACCGCCGCTGCGCGGGTGGAAATCGAGTACGACCCGCTGCCATTCGTCGTTGATGCGGAGATCGCGACATCCGACGGAGCGCCGCTCGTTTACGAGAACTGGGGCACGAACATCGCGTTCTCTGCGGTCATCGGAGACAACCGCTTCGACGAGGCCGCGCGTGCCGCGGCTCACGTCGTCGAGGACGAGCTGCGGGTCAGCCGGTCTGCAGCAGCACCGATGGAGACCCGCGCGTACGTCGCCGATTGGGACGAGACGATAGACCAGTTGACCTGGTACGGGACACACAACGCACCGCACCTGCTCCGCCAGAACTTCGCCGCCACGTTCGATCTTTCGGAGGCACAGGTCCGAGTGGTGACGCCGGCGATCGGCGGCTCGTTCGGGTACAAGAGCGGCCATCCCGAGGAATACCTCGCCTGCGCGCTGACTCGTCTTGTAAAGCGGCCGGTGAAGTGGGTGGAGGAGCGAAGTCAGGCGCTGCTGTACGGCGCGAAGGAGCAACGCTTCCGCTACAGAGCGGCATTCGGCGACGACGGTCGGGTCGTCGCGGTGCACTGCCACGTCTTGTCGAACCACGGAGCGGCCTCGACGCTCGGTGCGTGGGGGATGCCGCGCGTCGGCGGGATGTCGCTCGCGAGCGGGTACGACATCGCGTCCGTGACCGCCGAGGTCGACGTCGTCGCGACGAACAAGACCCCGTTCACCGCCGTGAGGCCGTACTGCAAGGAGACCGGCGCGCTCGTCATGGAGAGCGTCATGGAGCGAGTCAGCGAACGAACGGGCCTGGACCCTGCCGAGGTTCGTCGCCGCAACTGGGTTCAACGGGAAGCGTTTCCCCACCCGACGGGCACAGGGTTCGTACTCGACAGCGGCGACTACCGCGGGTTGTTGGACAAGGTTCTCGCACGGCTCGACTACTCAGGAGCACGCGCCGACCAGGAGCGCCTCCGCGCCGACGGTCGTCTCATCGGGATCGGGTTCGGCTTCGAGGTGCTCCCGGAGGGAGTGGATGTCCCTGGGGCCCTCGGCGGAGGCGCCTTCGACACCACCTGCGTCCGGATGAGCCCGTCCGGACAGGTGACCGTGCTCACGGGTGTCACCAGTCCAGGCAACGGGAACGATACGGCTATCGCTCAGGTCGTCGCCGATCGACTCGGCGTCCGACTGGGCTCGGTGCAGGTGGTTCAGGGAGACACAGCTGTCTGTCCATTCGGGTTCGGCAATATGAGTAGCCGCGGGACGGTGACAGGCGGAGGTTCTGCGGCGCTTGCCGCGGACGAGGTCGCGGCGACGCTTCGTCGCGTCGCAGCTCTCCTGCTTGAGTGTGCGCTCGCCGACGTCGTCCTCAGTGACGGCTGCGCTTCCTGTGCCGACGATCCGGGACGGTCGCTCTCGATCACGGAGCTCGCTGCCGCGGTCTTCACTCGAAGCGACCGTCTGACGCCCGACCTCGAGCCGCGGCTCGAAGCGACGCGGACGTTCAAGATGGACAACGTCCGCGGGGCCCCCGACGAGCAAGGCCGCAGGAACAACTTCTCGACGTACTCGAACGCCCTCTATGTGTCGATCGTCGAGGTCGATCGGGAGACCGGGGTCGTGTCACTGCTCCGGCACGTCATGGCGCACGACTGCGGAACGATGGTGAACCCGCGTTTTGTCCGCGGACAGTTCACCGGGGGTGTGGTGGCGGGAGTCGGCGCCGCGCTGGGCGAACGCATCGTTCACGGGTCCGACGGGCTCCCTACGAGTAGCACCTTCAAGACCTATCTCCTCCCTCGCGCGAACGAGATCCCGCCGTTCGAGCTCGATCATCAGGAAACCCCCAGCCCGTATACACCGCTCGGCACGAAGGGCGCGGGCGAGTCCGGCGTCGCCTGCGCGATGGCGTCGATCCTCAACGCAGTCAACGATGCCCTGCGTCCGGAGGGCGTCGTGGTTCGCACCCTGCCACTGACGCCGGACGTCGTTCTCGCGGCCCTAACAGTGCGATCTTGACCGCATGAGTGAGCGGCCGCTCGAGGCCACGGAAATCGCCGGCGGCAAGGAGATCGACCCCGCCTCCGACCGTTACGACGCGATGCTGTACCGGCGCGTAGGTCGGAGCGGCCTCGTCCTGCCGGCGCTCTCGCTCGGCACCTGGCTCACCTTCGGCGGCTACCGGGACGCCACGGTCGCCCGGGACTGCTTCAGGCTCGCCTTCGATCTCGGAATCACGCACTTCGACTTCGCCAACAACTACGGCGATCCGCCGGGTCAGGCCGAGATCGTCTGCGGCGAGATCATTCGCCGCCACCTGCCCCGCGACGAGCTCATCATCAGCTCGAAGGCCGGACATCGGATGTGGCCCGGCCCCTACGGCGAGTGGTGCTCGAAGAAGTCGCTGTACGCGAGTTGCGATCAGAGCCTTCGGCGGCTCGGCCTGGACTATCTCGACGTCTTCTACATCCACCGCGTGGACTGGGAGACGCCGTTCGAGGAGCAGCTCGAGGCACTCGAGCTCCTGATCCGCCAGGGCAAGGTGCTCTACGGCGCGGTCAGCAGCTGGTCGTCCCCGGACTTGCGCGCCGAAGAGGCATTCAGCCGCATGCGAGCCGTTGTCGAGCAACGTCAGCTCGCGCCGATCACCCTCCACCAGTCCGAGTACAGCCTGCTGCGGCGTCGCCTCGAGACCGAGCTCTTTCCGCAGATCGAGTCGGCCGGCACCGGCGTGGTCGCGTTCCGTTCCATGGCCAGTGGTCTCCTGACCGACCGCTACCTCGACGGCGATATCCCTGCCGGCTCACGTGGCGCAGAGCTCTGGGGAGCCGAGCGAACTCAGGCGCAGGTGCGGGAAGCCGGCGTCGACCGGTTACGAGCTCTCGCCGATCTCGCGGGCGATCGCGGCCAGACGCTCGCGCAGCTCGCGATCGCCTGGGCGCTCCGGCTCCCCGTCGTCTCGACCGTTCTGGTCGGTGTATCGGGACCGGAACAGCTGCGCGAGAACGTGGCGGCGCTGGAACGGCTCGAGTTCTCCCAAGAGGAACTCGACGCCATCGACGCGCTTACGCTCTATTCGACGGTTTGACCGCTCGGCGGGCGCAAGCCGCCGTGCCGCTGCAGGTACCAGCTGTTGAGCATCGCGCTCCCCGCTGGGTCGGGGCTCTGGTCGCTCTCGACGACGGTCGTGCCGGCGAACTCGGTCCGGTCGAGCGCAGCAAACAGGGCTGGGAAGTCGACGAGGCCTCCGTCTACCCCGAGCTCCCAGAACCAGCGCTCGACGCCTCGCTGGCCGCCCGCGCTGAAGAACTCGAGCTCGGCGTTGGGCTGCGTCCGCTCCCCGAGCTCGTCCCGCGTGCGAACGTCCTTGAGATGCAGGTGGACGACGCGGTCGGCGTGGCGCTCGTACAGCTCCACGGGATCGATTCCCATGATCGTCAGCTCCGCGGTGTCAAGGGCCAGCCCGACGCCCTCGTCGCAACGCTCGAGGAGCGCGGCGATCTCCTCCGGCCTTTGTAGCGCCGACAGGCAGTCGACGTGGAGCCCGACTCGGATGCCGAGCCGACCTGTCGCCGCCCCGACCGCGTTCCACGTGGAGGCGAGCTCGTCGAGCTGCGCCTCACCGAGCGAGCCGGTGCGCGAGTGAGACGCGACCGGGCGGACGACGAGTGCTGAGCCGCCGGCCTGGTACAGGAGCTCGGCAAAGGGAGCTACCGACGCGACAATCCCGTCGCGGTCGGCCGGGTTCAGTGGGTCGCGGCCGAAGCTGGGCTCCTCGAGGATCAGCTCGCCGGGGTCGAAGAAGATGCTCGAGACGCCCCGCAACCCGCAGGCGTGAAGCAACTCGAGAAACGCATCAACCGAGCCGTAGTACTGGGCGATCCGTTCGGGACGACCGAGCGGCTCCCAGCGGAAGGTGCCGGCGCGCAGCTCGATCTCGTCGAACCCCGTTGCCGCGATCGTCTTGAACGCGCGCTCGTGCTCCTCCGGGCGAACGAACGCCGCCATCCCCGGCTTCCACTGGTTGATCGCGTAGCCGAAGATCACGCGTACACCCTGGAGAGCACATGCTGCCGGTACCACGCCGCGATGCAGGTGCTCTCCGAGTAGCTGCCGCCGTCGATGTCGGCCTTGTCATGCTCGACGGTCACCCAGCCCTCGAAGCCCATGTCCGCGAGCGCGCGCATGACGCCCTCCCAGTCGACGAGCCCCTCGGGCGTCCCCATCTCCCAGAACCAGCGCTTGACCGGCCCGGAGGCGAGCTCGGCGTCGGGCAGTGTCCGGTACTCCTCGCTCTGGTCGACGTCGTGGGTGTCCTTGAGATGGAGCGCGCAGCAACGGTCGGCGTACCGCCGGAGCAGCGCCACCGGGTCGACGCCCGCGATCGCGTGCTGCGCCGTGTCGACGCAGAGGAACACGTAGCGCGGGTCGGTCGCCTGGTAGAAGCGGTCGATCTCTTCCTCGGAACGGATCCCGCACCAGAACTCGTGGTGCGCGGCCGTCTTCACGCCGTAGCGCAGCGTCATCTCGCCGATGCGGTTCCATAGCTCACCCATCGCATCGATCTTCTCGTCGGTGACCGGCTCGACGTACGGATACGAGGCCGCCGGCATGACGATGAGCATCTCGACGCCGAGCGGCTCGGCGCCCTGGACGATCTGCTCGCAGCGGGCCAGCAGGATGTCGTGCGATTCGCGCATGTGGGGGGCGGCGCCGCGCGCCTCCAGGTACCAGGGCGCGTGGAAGACGCCGGGCACTTGCTCGATGCCGCGCTCGCGGAGGAACTCCCGGCACCGCTCGAGCGAGCCGCACATCCCGGCCAGGGCGCCCAGGTGGAAGTCGAAGATGTCGAGCCCCGTGAAACCGACGGCTGCGATCTGTTTGACGAAGCGGTCCATCTCGCGCAGGGATGCGTACTGCGTACGCGGCCCGCGCGGTGACGGTAGCGACCAGTGCTCCATATATGACCAGCGGAGGTTCGGCATCGGCCAGCTCGACTATGGCTTCTCGCGCACGCCCGCTGCGGCAAGGATCTCGGTCATCCCATCGGCGCAACGCCGGAGTATGTCGTCGTACGGCTCGTCGAACTCGGGCCCGACGGCCATCGGCGTCGAGTATTCGACGTCGTAGGTGCCGGTGTAGCCGAGCGAGTCGGCCAGACGGACCATGTCGACGAGCGGAATGTCTCCTTCGCCCGGGATCAGTCTGTGCCGGTCGCCGCTGCGGCCGTCGTTCAGGTGAAAGCCGAAGATGCGGTCTCCGGCGCGCCGCATATCGGGCTCGTAGGTGCCGGTCTCCCAGAGGTGCCATGTGTCGGGGTAGACGCCGAGATCGGGATGGTCGACCGCGTCCATCAGCTCGAGCGCTTGCCCCAGAGTGTTCAGAAAGTCGGACTGCCAGTCGATGACGGGCTCGAGTGCAAGGCGTACGGGCGCGCGCCGCTCCTCGATTACGCGTGTCAGCGCGCGCGCGGCAACATGGTTTGCCTCGGTCCGGTCGAGGCCGTTCAGGCGCCCTGGATTGATGATCAGGCACGCCGCCTCGAGCTCGTCGGCGATGTCGATGGCGTGCAGCGTGTGCTGGATCCCGTGCTCACGGGTCGCCTCGTCGGTGAAGTTGCCGGCAATCACGACATGCGAGACCTGGAGGCCCGAGCGCTTCACAGCGGCGACCGCGTCGGCGACCACCTCCTGCGGGATGATCTTGTCGGGCATCCAGAAGTGACCCTCCATGCGAGGCTGCTCGAGCTTGTGAAGCCAAACACCGATTGCCGCGAAGCCGGCACTCGCATAGGCGGCGGCATCTTCGGCAACCGTCCAGAGCGGCGTTGTCACCTCGCTGACTCCGCAGCGGCCGAGCAGCCCACGGCGTACGTGCTGGGGACCCTCTGTCATCTCGCCTCCTCGTTCCACCAAGCGGACTAGATCGTTCATTCTACGGGACAAAGGGTAGGATCGTGGCGTGCTCAAGTGGGCCTATCAGGATCACTGGCGCAGGGTAACGGCGAAAGGGCCGGTGATGCCGTGGATGTCGGTCGCGGAGCTCGACCGCATGGTCAAGCAGGTTGCGGCCGTTGGCTATACGGGCCTCCAGACATTCGACTGGAACCTCTACGCGATGCGCGACATGTTCGGCTCGCCGGCGAACTTCGAGCAGTTCCTGCGCGAGCGTGGAATTGAGAAGGTCGTCGATCTCTTCCATGCGCGGACGTACGACCGAACCGGTTCGCCGCACCTGCGCGAGACTCACGGCACGCTTCTCGAAGAGTGCCGGGTCATCATGGAGCTCTGCGACGGGCTCGCAGCTGTCGAGCACCTGATCGTGATGCCCGCCGCGCTGTACATCGAGGTTGAACCCGTCACCGACGACCAGATAAAGGCCGCTGCCGAGCTATGGAGCCGCGTAGGCGAGATGACGCTCGAGTACGGGGTCAAGATCGGCGCGCACCACGAGTTCTTTTGCGGGATCCGGAACAGGGACGAGGTGGAGAAGTTCTACGAGTGGAGCGACCCGCGCTACGTCTTCTTCTTCCTCGACACGGCTCAGCACGCGATCGCCGGCCTCGACCCGGTCGAGCTCTACGATCGCTACCACGACCGCATTAGCGGCTTCCACTTCAAAGACACCTACACGACGGACGTGGACGACGACTACCGCAAGCCGCCAGATGCCGAGCTGATGGCTCCGACTACTCCGCGGTGGTTCTACGAGATGGGAACACCGCACGGCCTCGTCGACTTCCCGGAGCTCGTCCGGGCGATGAAGCGGCACGGTTTCAGCGGTTGGGTAGGCGTCGAGCACGACAAGGCGAACTTCGGCGGCACTTACACGGAGAGCACGGCGGTCGCGGGTTGGTACGCGCACAACGTGCTGACGCCCATCTATGAAGGTTCCGCGTGACCGAGCGCTGGGGCTACGCACTCAACCAGTGGAAGCCTAACTTCGACTTCTTCTGCCGCCGTGAGCAGCACGAGCGAGCGCTCAAGACCAGCTCGGCGGCCGGCTTCTGCGGGATCGAGCTCTCTGCCGGCTCGGGCCGTTGGCAACCGCTCGGCCGGCCCGAGCAGATCGCCGCGAACTTCGGGTCGCCGACCGGCCTCGTTTCGTTCCTGACGTCCTGCGGGATCGACGCTGTGGCGTCGTTCTTCTACGACCCCGGCGAGCCGAACACGGAGGAGCCGGCGCCGCCTCGCACCCCGACGAGAACCGAGGACCACGCCGGGATCGTCGCTTCGACCCGGATCTTCGCCGAGTTCCTGGCGGAGGTCGGCGGCGAGTGCCTCGTCGTGCGGGCGATGCCGTCGTACTGGCGCGAGGGACCCCTTCGAACCGACGCGCTCGCGCGCGCGGCCGAGTGCTGGAACGCGGTCGGCGCCATGGCCGCTGGTGTCGGAGTTGGGCTCGCTCTGCATGTCGACTTCCTCTCCCTGCTCCACTCGGCCGACGATATCGGCGCTCTACTGGAGCTAACGGATCCTGAGCAAATTGGCCTAGCTCTCGACACTGCCGAGCTGACGATCGCCGGCATCGACCCGGTGGAGATCGCGCAGCAGCACGGCGCGCGTGTCCGTCACGTCCATCTCAAGGATGCGAGGGACATCGATACCGCCGGCGAGTTCGCGACGCCCGACGCCGAGAGGTACCTTCTGCGCGCGGGTGGGATTCGCCAGGTCGAGCGGTGGTTCTGGGAGCTTGGCGACGGGATCGTCGATCTCGACGGCGTGCTGAGTGTGCTGCGCGCTCAGCACTACGAGGGCTGGTACATCGTCGAGAGCGACCAGAGCCCGGATCCGGCCGGCAGCGCAATGCTGAACGGCTGGACCATGAAGCACGTCTTGAGAGATCCTGTCCCCACAAGCGACGGAGCGTGAGAGAATGACGGTAGGGATCGGCATCATCGGCTGCGGGAACGTCTTCCCCGCCTACATGAGCGGTCTGCCGCAGTACGACGAGGTGCGAGTCGTGCGCTGCAGCGACATCATCCTCGAGCGGGCCGAATCCGGCGCTGCTCGCTTTGGCATCCCACGCTGGGGCGATAACGACGAGTTGCTCGCCGACGACGAGGTTGATGTGGTCATCAACATCACGCCGGTGACCGAGCACGTCGGCGTCTCGCGAGCGGCACTGCAGGCGGGCAAGCATGTCTACTCGGAGAAGGTCTTCGCGACGAGTGCCGCGGACGCCCGCGAGCTGACCGCCCTAGCAGCGAAGCATGGTGTCACCTTTGGCGGGGCGCCCGACACCTTTCTGGGTACCTGGGGAACGACGGCCAAGCACCTCGTCGATAGCGGCGTCGTGGGCGACCTCGTGGCCGGCTCAGCATGCTTCGCGCACAACCGCGTTGAGACCCGCCACCCGGAGCCGGAGGCCTTCTTTCTTCCAGGCGGCGGCCCCGTCTTCGAGCTAGGGCCGTACTTCGTTGCGGCGCTCGTACATCTGCTCGGGCCGGTGAAGGAGGTCGCGGGACGGACGCGCGTCGGCGCTCCGGTTCGCGAAGTGACGGCGCCAGGGCGCGAGGGTGACAAGATCGTCGTCGAGGTGCCGACCCACGCCACGGCGATCCTGACGTTCGAGTCTGGGGTGATCGTGACCCTGATCGTCACCTTCGACATCTGGGCGACCGAATTGCCGCGTCGCATCGAGCTGTACGGGGTCGACGGAACGATTTCCGTGCCGCACCCGAACTGGTACGTCGGTGACGTCAAGTACGCACGTCGCTCCGCCGGCTGGGAAGATGACTGGCAGACCGTGCCCTCGATGGGAAGCGCGCCGCAGGCTGAGCCGATGGAACTGGTGCGCGGGCCGGGCGTAATCGACCTTGTTCGCTCGCTCCAGGGCGAGCCCCACCGAACGAGCGGCGCGTTCGCCACCCACGTGCTCGACACGCTCCTCGCAATCCAGGAGGCGAGTGATACTGGTCGTGCCGTGCGCCTACCGGCACACGAGGTTGCGTCGGCCCTTGCATGACGCTGACGGAAGCCATGGCGAACATCGCTCTTCTCGATGACCCGGTCGAAGCACCCAAGGACCCGGAAATCCCGGCGTTCTTGCCCTACGAGTTCAGTCGACTGCGTGCCCTTGAAGTTCACCGGGGCGGATCGTTCGGGCTCGCCTGGACGGGACACGCCGTGCAGAGAATGGGCTGAGCACGATGCGCGAAGGTGGGTGCAGTTGCGGAGCCGTTCGGTACCGTCTCACGTCTGAGCCGCTCTTCGTCAACTGCTGTCATTGTTTGTTGTGCCAGCGTCAAACCGGCAGCGCATTCGCTCTCAACCTGATCATTGAGGCAGATTGCGTTGAGTTCGTTGCAGGCGAGCCCCAACCGGTCGAGTTCGAGACAGGCGACGGCAGGACCAAGACGACCTACCGCTGCCCGTTCTGTCAGGTCGCCATCTTCGGTATGTCGGCCCACCCGGGCCTGCGATTTGTCCGTGCGGGGACGCTCGACGACGCGTCAGGTGTAGTACCTGATGGCCACATATTCATCAGGTCGAAGCTGCCGTGGGTTGTGCTTGCGGCATCAACCCCGGCTTTCGAGGCGTCCTACGATCGGGATGCCGTCTGGCCCGCCGCGAGCCTCGAACGCCTCGCTGCTCTCGACTCAGAGTGAAGTTCCCCCGCTTCGCAGGACACGATGGCCGGAGAAACGGGGAACTTCACCCACCAGGATTTGCAACGTTCGACCATCAGCTCAGAAGTCCGCAGCTTGTCGTCAGGACGGCCCTTGCCGGAGGCGCGAAATCTCAGCGCTCCAGAACGCGCTCCAACTCGAGGTGTACTATCGCACCCGCCTAATCAGGAAGAAAGGCCCGCGCACGCCTCCTCGACCGTGGGATCTCACCCCAACCGTCCCGACCGATCCGCTGAGGCAGGACAGGTAGGGCCGTCGCAATCCCATCTACCGACATCTGCATGAGTGAGTCCGTCCTCGGCGCCATCCGCGTTACCGCCGTTTCATAGCGCCTTTTTACGGCGAGGACGCGGGACCCGGGGTTCCGAGCATCTGGGCAATCGGCTCGGCAGTTTGTCTGACGTCGAGCCTGGGGTCGACCAGGTGGTGGAACAGAAGCCCGTCGAGCGCCGCCGCGAGAAGAACCGCCGTCGCGTCGATGTTCAGTGCGGGGTCGATCTCTTGGTTGGCACGTGCGGTCTTCAGCCTCTCGAGGATGATTGCCCGGAACCGGCGGGATGCTTGCGTCGTCCAGCGTCGAAATGCCGGATCTCGCGTTGCCTTGACCATCGCTTCGGCGAGGATCGTTGCGCCGGGCGTCCGCTGCCCCCTCTGCTCGATCCACTCGAGCATCGCTGTGATTCCTTCCTGCACCGTGGGGGCCGAAACGAAGACATCGATTGACGGTCCGAGTTCCCGGAGCAGGGCGTACTCAGCGGCCTCCATCACCAGCGCAGCAATTGATCCGAAGTGGTAATGCACGAGTGCCGGGTTCACGCCAGCACGCTCGGCGATTGCGCGAGTGCGGACGCGATCGATCCCGATCTCTGCCATCAGCTCGACGGTCGCTACCACAATCCGCTCCCGCGTTGACGCTTCGGCCACCGTGGCCGTCGCGATGTCTTGTCTCGGTCTATCTGGTTTGGGCATTTGCCCAACGTAGCTTGTCCGGCCTCCAGGCGTCAAGCCTCTCCACGACCGAAAGCAACTTTCTTACGTTGACAATTCCACTATCTTGGGCATATGATTTGGGCAAATGCCCAAGATGACGATCTGGGATCGGAGAGCCGAAGCCCAAGGGGAGACATGAGCGACGACGTCGTCCGCATCGAGGGCCTGGTCAAGCAGTTCGGCAGCTTCCGGGCGCTCGACGGGCTCGACCTCGTTGTAGCCCGCGGCGAGGTGCACGGGTTCCTGGGGCCGAACGGCGCCGGGAAGTCCACCACGATCCGGATCCTGCTCGGCCTGATGCGCCGGGACGGCGGCAGGATCACGCTCTACGACCGCGACCCATGGAACGAAGGAACCAAGCTGCGGAGTGGCCTGGCCTACGTACCCGGTGACGTGTCCCTGTGGGCGGGTCTGACCGGCGGGGAGTGCATGGACATCCTTGCCGGGGTCCACGGTGGGATGGACCCCAAGCGGCGGGCCGAGCTGATCGAACGGTTCGATCTCGATCCGACCAAGCGCGCGCGCGACTACTCCAAGGGCAACCGGCAGAAGGTCGCGCTCGTCGCGGCGCTCGCGAGCGAGGTGGGACTTATCGTCCTCGACGAGCCGACATCGGGCCTCGACCCCCTGATGGAGCAGGTGTTCCAGAGCGTGATCCGGGAGCGCTGCCAGCAGGGCGCGACGGTTCTGCTGTCCAGCCACATCCTCTCGGAGGTGGAGGCGCTCGCGGATCGGGTGAGCATTATCCGCCGCGGCAAGACGGTGACCTCCGGAACGCTCGCGGACCTGCGCCGACACACCCGAACCAGCGTCCACGCGCTCACCGCAGCCGCCGTCGGGTCCCTGGAAGCGGTCTCCGGGTTGGAGAACCTCACCACCGGTCAGGTCGACGGAAGCATCGAGACGCGGTTCACCGTCGGCCCTGACGAGCTCGACCAGTCGATCGGACTTGTCCACGCCGCCGGCATCCGGAGCCTGACCGTCGAGCCGCCGAGCCTGGACGAGCTGTTCCTGCGGAACTACAGCGACGACGAGACCGGCGCGGTTCAAGCGTGACAGGCACTAGCGCCATGCTGGCCATCTTGTGGCGTGTGCAGCGCCGACGTCTCCTAGTGTGGGTGCTTGCGCCCGTCGGGACTCTTGCTCTCACCGCGACCGCCGTGGCCCGCCTGTACGACACGCCCGAGAAGATCGCGTCCTACGGTGTGGCCCTGGTTAGTGACGCGCTGATCGCGATCAACGGCCACGTGGAGGGCATCGACAGCCTGGGAGGCATCATCCAGGACGAGTTCGGGTTTATCGCCTCGTTCCTGATGCCGCTCATGGGACTCGCCCTGGTCGCGGGAATGACACGGGGCGAGGAGGAGTCCGGACGTCTCGAGGGACTGCTGGCAGGGCGGATCGACCGACGGGTCCCGGTTGTGAGTGCGCTGACGCTCGTGGGTGCCGCCGTGGTGATGATGGACGTCGGCTTCGTGCTCTCCCTGCTCGCTGCCGGGATCGAGCTCGGCCCCGCAGTGCTCTACGCCCTGGCTCTCGGCATGGTGACCGTCGTCTTCGCTGCGCTCGCTGCGGTTTGTGCCCAGGTCGTCCTGCATAACAGGGGCGTCTATGCCCTCGGCTTCGCGGCCATCGCGCTCTCCTACATCCTGCGCGGCGTCGGCGACGTCAACGACACCTTCTGGGTGTGGCTCTCCCCGCTCGGGTGGCTGGAGAAGACCGCCCCTTTCGCCGCTGATCAGCGCTGGTGGGTCCTGCTCATCCCCACGGTTGTCGCGACCGGGCTGTCCGTCCTCGCAGTCGTTCTGGCTGGACGCCGGGACCTCGGTGCCGCGCTGTACCGTCAAGGACCAGGTGAACCGTCGGCCTCGGCCTGGCTGATCCGACCCCTCGGCTTCGCGGTGCACGAGCAGCGCGGCTCGTTCCTCGGGTGGCTGGTCGGATCGGTCGCGTTGGCTGCGGTCATGGGTGCGCTGGCCCAAGACGTCATCGGCGCCATCCTCGGCAACCCCTCGCTGAGCAAGGCGATGGGGATCACCGCGGCGAACGCCGCCGACGGCTTCCTCGCGTCGACCCAGGTCTACCTCGCCATCATCGCCTGCGGCTACGTCGTCCAGGCGCTCGGCTTACTGCGACATGAGGAGGCGGCCGGTCGCCTCGAACCCGTCCTCGCCGGAGCGTTGGGCAGGACGCGGTGGCTCGGCGCACAGGTGCTAGTCGTGACCACCGGCCTGGTCGTGGTTGTCGTGGTCTCCGCAATCGTGTTCGGCGCTGCCACTGCGCTCTCGACTGGTGACTCCGGCTACGTCGGTGAGTTGCTGAAGTCCGGGCTGGCCTACCTGCCAGCCGAGCTGGTTGTCGCTGCCATCGCCGTGCTTCTCTACGGGTTCGCTCCGCGTGCATTCGCCTTCGCCTGGGCCGCGTTCGGCGCGGTCACGTTCATCGGGCTGCTCGGCTCGGGTCTCCAGCTTCCGGACTGGGTACTGAACCTGTCTCCGCTGACCCACGTGGGAAAACCGCCGGTCGACGAAATCGACACCGCGGCGCTGGCCTGGTTGGGGCTGGTGGCGGCCGTAATGGCGTCGGCGGGATTCGCCGGGTTCCGCCGGCGTCGGGTGCCCCAAAGCTGATCAGCTCCCTAGCTCCCTCGAGGGGTTAGGGTCGCCAGCGAGTGACTCGAGGTTCGGAGCAAATTACGTCGGCGGATCGCCGAGGCCCATCGTCGACGAGGCTGCGGCGATCCTGACTGACTGGGCTCGGTTGCTCAAGAAGCACACGTTGAGGCGCCCGTCGCGGAACGGATCCGGATTCCGGTGCAGGTGACCCACGTCGAGGAGCTTGGGCAGATGCCTTCGTCTACGGGTCGATCCCGGGCGACGCGCTGGTCGAACGGCCGTTTATCGCCCGCGTCGACCGTGACAGGGCCGTGCCGTCGGGCAGACGATCCGGAACGAGCGCGCGGCAGGCAGCGTCCACGTCTTTCACCCCGAGACAGGCGTCCGGTTGGCCTGAACGGCGTTTCGACCGGCTAGGGTGAGCCGGGAGCTGAGTCGAGATGACTGGGAGAAATCGGCGACGCCAACGCCGGTGAACAAGAAAGGCCCCGTTTGTGGCCTTCCGCCAAGCCCTCTTGCGGACTCGAACCGCAGACCCCCTCCTTACCATGGAGGTTCAGCGGCGGTACTGCGTACACGACCGGGCATCCGCGGTCACGTTTTTTCTGCAATTCGCGCCTTCGCGACGTGTCAATCGTGCCCGCGTGTGTCCGCGCGTGCTCAAGCTGATGTACTCGTCTCGTACCCGCGTGGCGTTGTCTGTTCTCAACACATACACCACCGCAGCCCGGCCGACGCGACAGCCGCCTGGAAGCGCGCGTTCGCGGTTCGACTCCGCTCGGCATCTTCTTGCTGGCAGAGCAGAACGAAGGAGAGGCGATCCGAAGTCCCCGCCCGATGGGAGCGTCCCAGCGCGAGCGAATCGCGGGCGCCTTGCCCAACCTGCGCTCGACGTCGCTGGTCCTATCTCCGATCGATTTGGGGTCGGCGACCCTGCGAGGGTTTCGCGTGTTAGCGACGAATGGAGGGAATCGTGAGTGCCACTCTGAAGGAGTTTCGGGACTTTCTCTTACGGGGGAACTTAATAACGCTGGCGGTGGCGTTTGTCATGGGTCTCGCGTTCGCCGCGCTGGTGAACTCGTTTGTAGCGAATCTGGTGATGCCGATCATCGCGGCGATCGTGGGCAAGCCGAACTTCAGCGATCTGACCTTTACGATCCACAAGTCGGTGTTCACGTACGGAACGTTCATCACTGATCTGATTTCGTTCATCGCGATCGCGGCAGCAGTCTTCTTCTTCATCGTGAAGCCGGTCGACATGATCACGAAGCGCCGCGAGCGTGGAAGCGTCGAAGCCGACGAGATCTCTGACGAGGAACGACGCCATCAGGAGTTGCTCGTGGCCTTGCGCGCTCGGCCGTGAAAGCCCACTTGTCCCGGAGTGGCCGCACTCACTAGTTGCGGGCGCCTCGGCGGTCAGGGCCAGGCTCGAAGAACGCGTGTGGTGCGAGGCGGGATCGGTGATTCGGTCCGGTTCTGCTTGCCAGGCGCCCATCGTTGCTTCGGGGCCGGTGCCCACCAGCGTCGCAAAAGCATGTCCCCACATCTGTGTCGAAGCCCTCCCCCTCGACGCGGATCCGAAGACGATGGCTTGTGCGAGATTGCATGGCCCTCACGTTACGATTCGCTCATCTACGCGTCATCCGTCGGCGAGACGAAAGATAGGGACGGACACGTACATCGATCGCGCGTCCTGCGCGAAGATCGGGGTGACGCTGTTCGAGAGCGACGGGGCGATCCGTATGGCTGACTCCGATCAACGTCTGACTCGGGCCGCAACGGCCGCCGTGTGGCGGCCTACGTGCTCGCCGGCGTCGGCCTCTTTCCGATCATCCGCGGCATCTTCCGACTGTTCGGATGAGCCTGGTCTGCCGTAGCCTGGCGTGGTGAGTTCCGCCATTCAGTATCGGTACGAGTTACGTCGCGGTGACCACGTCGTGGCGACTGGCCATGTCGGACGCGAGTCTCCGCTCGAGATTGGCGAAGAAGTTGAGATCGGCGGGTCGATCGGGATTGTGCGCACGGCAGAGCCGATTCTTGGCGAGCGGGAGCTCCGGCTAGTGGTGCAGTTGAGCCCTCATCCAACTCGTGAATAGACACCTGGCTCGTTAGCCGGGCACGGATGTCCGAGGCGGTCGATGATCGTCACCTGGTCGAGGTGTGAGCAGAAGGCCTCGGAGCTCATGCGGCCGCGGCGCTCGGTGATCACCGTTCGCAACACCTCGGGTTCGTTGTCGATCTGGGTTGAGAGAAACGCGTCCGGTGACAGCACGTTGATGCCGTGGGCGGCGAGTTCTTTGCGCAGGTATCCGCGGTCGAAGGTGAGCAGCAAGTCAGCCTCACCCACGATCGCGAGTGCGCAGACATGGTGGTCGTTCGGGTCGCTGGTGAACGCCGGTAGATCGATCGCCGGGTCGAGTCGGTCGAGGTCGAGTTCTCCGCCGGGGAAGGCCTGGCGCAGGTAGCCGATCCAGCGTGCCGCGACCTCCGATGGCACCGGCTTGCGCTCGGTCAACACCCGTGAGGCCTCGGCAAGCAGAGGCTCGCTCCAGATCAGGTCGAGGAGACGCGCCTCGGCGGCGACCCGGCCGAACAACTCGTACAGAACTCGGGAGAAGATGACGTCAGAATCAAGGACAGCTCGCGGCAGTCGCTCACTCAAGCGGGGCCCCGAGCGCGTCCAACTCGCGAGCGTGCGTGTCGGCCTGCGCGGCAGCGCGGGCACGGCGTGCGAGCAGCGTTTCCACTGAGGCTGCGGAAATCCGCCAGTGCTCGGAACCGGGAAGTTGTGTTCCCTCGAGTTCGCCCGCGTCGATCAGGCGGCGCACATGCTGGCGCGAAAAGCCGAGCACCTCTCCCGCCTCCCTCGGGGAGAGCAGCTCACCGGCCGCCACGAGCATGATTCTCACGTCCCGGCCTTCGTCGAGCATCTGCTGCAGGTCGCCGAGCACGCGTGCGATCGTCTCGTCTGCGTTCGCCTTCTCGCCAGTACGGATGAGGGCTGTGATCATCGTTGTCTCCTCGAGTGTCCTAACTGCACCTGTTATAGCACATCGTCTGCCCTAACTGCACACGGCGGCTTTGGGCTGGTGCAGCGGCTCCGGGCTTAAGGTGATGCCGGTGGGGCGGATACCCGTTCGACCCTCAACAGGCTGCCACTTGGCTCAGCCGGCGATGGGAGGGGGACTGCAACCGAGCCACCGGCGATACGCACGAGCGATCCGCCCAAGCTCGGAGGCGTCTCCGAAGCGAGTGTCGGGGAGCGAGAGCTCAAAGCGGTTGCCATCCCGCGCGCACACGGTGGTCAGGCCGCGTCGCAGGTCGGAGGGCCAGTCGAGGGCCACGACCTTGATCTCGGCTCCGGCGATCGTCGCGATCTCTCCGACGACGAGGGCTTCGTCGCCGCCGGTCAGGAGCCCGGTGAGCTGCTCCTCGTCGCTGTAACAGTCGACGGTCAGCTCGTCGATCACAGCGTCGAGCTCGGCTGTGCTCGGGGTGCTCACGCCGCTCTTCGGCTGTCGAGATCGGGGATCAACCCAAGTCGGCGCGCCTCCTCCTGGATCTCGGCGTCGAACGCGATGCCGTTCACGGTCACCATCCAGGCAAACGGGTTCTGCTCGAGGAGGCCGCGGCGGGTCAGGTCCGGCTCGTACCCCGAGAGTCCCAGGGCGGAGCGAATGCGCGCCGACTTGTTGGCCATCGTGCTCGGCGATCTCCGCCCGGTGCTGGCCGCACATCTACTAAGGAGCCACTTCTGACGTGCCCTGTGAGGACAGGGTGGCAGAGAAAGGGCCTCAGCGCACTGCGACATGTGCGTAGGCGGTCGCTCCGCTGAATTGGTCGTATTGCCATTGGGTGACGTCGGGGCCGCTGAGGTGGGGGACGCTGTTCCAGAGCGTCGGCACCCAGGGGACGACGTTTGTCGACACATACTTGTCTAGGTTCTCGTAGCACGAGAGGCGGGCCTGGTCCCTGAGAGACGCGCAACGGTCGAGCTTGGAATCGATGTTCGGTACGTGGTTGATGGAGCCGGTCACGCCGAGGCTCTTGGCCTGGGATGGCTCAAGACCGACGAGTGAGTAGTTGACGTTGCCGGTCGGGATGATCGTGCGGCCGTCGAAGAGCGGTGAGAAGAACGTGTACGGGTCCGCGTAATCCTTGAACCAGCCGGTGAAGGTCGCGATCGCGATGTTCTTTGCCGTCGTCTGGACGGTCGCGAAGGCGCCGGCAACCGTGAGGACATGGAAGGTGATCCCGAGTTCCTTGGCGTCCGCTTCGATGATCGGAAGCGTCTTCGCGAATGTCGCCTGGGAGTCGGTCAGGAGCAGGACGTTTCGGCATGCCGGGGCGCCGCAGGTCCCGTTGTGATTCACGTCGTACTTGGATCCTCTCATCGCCTGTTCGGCCTTTCCCACGTTCCCGTGGTCTCCCGGCGTCTCGTAAGGGGCGTAGTCGGCGAGCTGATTGTCGAAGATCGAGTCGGGCACGATGTGATTTGCGATCTCGCCGATGCTCCGGCCGCCGGCCGCTTGTCGCAACGCAGCCTTGTCGATGATCCAGTTCATCGCTCGCCGGACGTGGATGTCGTCGAATGGCGGCTGGGTGAGGTTCATCGTGATGTACGAGGTGGCATCCGCCGGGAAGATATGCAGGTATCGCCGTTTCGCCGGGTCCTGCGAGTAGGCCTCAAGCGTCTGAGCGGGAAGGCTCGCGGCGGCCTCGTCTTCCAGGTCGCCGGAGGCGACGCGGTTGACGATGTCGGTGAGGCTCGAGTCGACTGTGAAGTCGAACTCGTCAGGCAGGTTCTGCCGGGCCGCCGGAGAGTCCGTCTTCGGGTTATAGCTGGGGTTCCTCACGAGTATGAGGTTCGAGAGACTGTCCCAGCCGCTCATCCGCTTGAGTGCGGAGCACGACGACGCATCGACCTTGTCGGCACCACGGATCATGTAGGGCCCCGTCGAGACGACGTCGTCGCCGTACTTTCCTGCCTGCCCGTCGAAACACTTGGCGACCTCCTCCGGGATCGGGCCCGCCGCCGGCAGCGCTAGCCGGTACAGGAAATCGCCCACCGGTTGTGTCAGGTTGAAGACGATCGTGCTCGGATCGGGCGTCTCTATTCCTGAGATCGACTTCGCCTTACCATCCGCAAAGTCAGCGAACCCCCGGATCACCCGGTAGTAGGGGGAGTACTCGGCTCCGTCCTTCGGGGTCCCGATCCGTTCGATTGCATAGAGGATGTCTGTGGATGTGACCTCTCGGTCGACCGGAGGGCCGAACTCGACGCCCGGCTTGAGGTGGAACGTGTAGGTCTTGCCGCCGTTTGTCGGCGTGGGAACGGTCGTTGCGATATCTGGGACGAGCTTGTTTCCCGCCGGGCCGGCGACATGGTCGTAACCGACGAGCGTCCGCACCATCAGGTTCGAGAGAATGTCGAACGTGTACTGGTAATACTCGCCGGTTGGGTCGAGGTTGTCGCTGAACCCGAAGTTCTGTTCGAACGCAACCCGGAACGTGCCGCCTGCCGTCGGGAGTGCCATCTGCTTCCGTCCTGCCGTGGCACCACCCGAGGCCGCCACGGCCAAAGAACCTGCGACGGAGAGAACCCCGAGCATCAACGAACGTCTCCTCACAATTCTCCTCTCTCTCCGTCCTCGACCCGTCTGCCCAGGTCGAGCCGAAGTTGTTTGGATGAGGCACTGTCGGGACAACTGACCCGGAGTGGGTCAGATGGCGTTCCGACGTGCCTGGTACGGCGGCTGGCCGATCGGGGAACCCACTCTCACCCGATGCGTCTTGACTGCGCTGGGCTGGCGGCTGGGAGCCGCTGTATAGATGCCGTCACCGAACACCAGGTTCTGAAGCTGGCGCGCCGGTTGGGCGCCGGGCCTCGCAGCGTGAGCGGCAGGGGCGATCACTGCGATCGAGCTGATCAGGGTGAGGATGAGCACGCGAGCCTTCACTTGAGTCTCCTTGTCTCGAGATCGTCTGATGCGATCTGTGCGACCAAGACGAGCGGTGGCCGGCAAAGGAGAGCTTTCGGCTGGGTAAAGGGACCGGTAAAGCCCCGGTGTCCTGCGCTACCGGACCCAGATCTGGTCAGTCAGAACGCCCCACTGGGGGTTCGACTGGAGATTCTCGACGCGCTTGGAGACGAAGACCAGGTTGCGCGGGTTGTAGAGCGGAGCCCAGGGGCTCAGGTCGGTGGCCAATCGATCGACCGCTGCCCAGCCGGCGTTCGCGGCGTGCGGCGAGTCGGCGGCCAGCCCGGCGAGAGCTTTGTCGAAGACGCGTTCGTAGCGCGGATCGCAGAATCCGGCCTGGTTGCCGTTCTCGCCGGCGCCAGCCGAAAATGAGGAGCATCTCAGCTCGTTCAGAAACTCCGACGGGGCCGGGTAGTCCTGAGACCAACCGATGAAGCCGACCTGGGAGCGGTTGCTGGCCGTGTTTACGTGCTGCCAGTAGGCGTCGTGCGGCAGCACCTTCAACGTGACGCGATATCCGAGCGTCCGGAGGGTCGCCGTGGCTACCTTCGAAATCGTGGCGGCAGCCGGCAAGCCGTGGGTCCAGAGTGTGACCTTTGCGCCGTAGGTGCCCGAGGTGGCGACGAGTTTCCTGGCGCGGGCGAGATCGGGGCCCGTCCAGAGGCCGCCGGCCGTGGGATGGCTCGTGTAGGGGCAGTACGGGCGATACCCCGGGATGCCCGGAGGGAGAATCTGGCAGGTCACGGCGCCTCCGAAGCTCCCGTTGATCGCCTTACGCCGGTCGATCGCGAAGTTGACGGCCTGCCGTGCAGCGAGGCTGTTGAACGGCGGGACCCTGGTATTCATGAAGATCCCGTAGACCTGAGTCATGGGCAGGGAGTGGACTTCGGCCGCGTACCGGGTTTCGATCTCGTTCTGTCGCGAGGCCGGTGGGGCCACCATCAGGTCTGCCCTGCCATGCTCGACGGCCGTCAGTTCAGCCCCGAGGGAGCCCTTGTAGACCACGACGATTCGATCCGGGTACCCGTCGGGCTGCGCCGCGGCGTACCACAGCCGGAAGTGCGGGTTGCGAACGAGAACGAGCCGATCGTGGGCCCAGCTCTCGAGCTTGTACGGGACCTGTTCCGGGGACGCCGAGCGGCATCGGCATGGTGATGGGAGTGCCAGAGGGCACGGGCCAGGCGGCCGGAAGTGCGAGCTTGTAGAAGAGCTCGGGATCGCGAGCGCGAAGGTGGATCGTGACTGTGCCGGTTCGGTCGTTGCCGACGATTCCGTGCGAGAGGTCGCAGCGGGCCTTGTTGCAGGCGCTCGCGCCGACGATCCCGTCGTAGTAGTAGGAGGCGTAGGGATTGCCGATCCGGAAGGCCCGCTCGAGCCCTCGCCGGAAGTCACTCGGGAGGACCGGCGTGCCTGTCGAGTAATGAAGTCCTCGGCGGAGGTGGAACGTGTAGGTGCGGCCACCGTCGGTCGGTCGCGGAAGCGAGGTCGCGAGGTCCTGCACGACGGTCCCGCCCTCGAGGCCACCGACACGCTCGAATCCAACAAGCCCATCGCTCGTGTTTGCAAGCTCTTCCCAGGCCTGGCTGGCATAGGCAAGGCCCTGGTCGAACGAGTCGGGCTTGACGAGGTCATAGAGCCGGAGGGTGCCGCCCCGATGGCTTGTCGGCCCCTGGCGCGCGGTCAGCCAGATGCGGCCGTCGAGCGACGCGAGCGACTGCGGCCCGCTGCCCACCGCAACTGTTGCGACGATCGTGTCTGTCGCGGTGTCGATTCGGTCAACGCGCCCCGAGTAGCTGTCGGCAACCCAGACGGAGCCGTCGCTCACAAGAACCGACGAAGGGCCTGTGCCGACCGTGATCTCTGCCGAGACGACGTCCTGGGTCGGATTCACACGCGCGACCGTTCCGTCGAGGCTGTTGGCTACCCAGACCGATCCGTCGCCGACCGCCACCGCTACGGGTCCGTTCCCGACCGCAACCTCCTCGAGCGCCCCGGTGCGAGGGTCGAGGCGGGTCACCGTCGCGTCGGGCTCGTTCGTGATCCAGAGAGCTCCGAGCCCATAGGCGATGTCGCTTGGACCGGTCCCGGACACGAACGTTCGTCGCGACTTGCCGGTGGCCGCGTCGATCTCGGTCACGGTGTCGTCCAGGCGGTTCGTCACCCACAGGGCACCCGGGCTGACGGCGATGCCGCTCGGGCCGTTGCCAAGCCCGGTGCGCTGCACGACCGTTTGGGTTTGCGGGTTGATCCGGTCGAGCTGCCTCGTGCCCGAGCTCGTGACCCAGACCGAGCCCCTGTCGATCGCGATCGCGGTGGGGTCGGCGTCGACGTGGATCGTGTCCTGAGACGTCCCGCTGACCGGGTCGATGCGGGAGATGGTGCTCGCGTACTCGTTGACCACCCAGACCGATTCGAAGCCCGACGCCACCTTCCCGGGGCCGCTTCCGACCGCGACCGCGCTCACGAGGTGGTTGTTCTTTGGATCGATCGCGCCGGCCGAGTCGGGGTTGAGTCGCGCAAGGGAATGGGCTGAACCCGAATAGCCGAGTGTGACAGCGAGGAGCGCGGCGATTAGGGCAACGGCGAGGCCCGCGCCGAGGAGCAACGGTCGTCTCTGACGGCGGCTGGTCTTCGCCCTATCGGCCTCCGGCGCCGAGAACACGTTCGGCAGGCCTTCCACCTCGAGCTGGTAGAGGCGCTCCGGGTGATCGATGCCCTTCAGCTGATATGAGCCGAGATCGCGGATCGAGACGCCGGAGGGCAGGTCGTCGGCGAGCTCACGCGTCGTGTTGGAGAGCAGAATCTGCCCCCCGCGCGCGACCGCGCCGATCTGGGCGGCGCGGTGAACGTCCAGCCCGTGGTACCGGCCCCTCCCGACCGACGGCTCGCCTGTGTGAATCCCCATGCGGACGCGCACCTCAACGCCGCCAGGCCACGCGTGCTCTGCGACTGCCAGCTCTGCGGCGACCCCCGCGGCGACGGCTTCGTTCGCCCGCGCGAAGGCGAAGAAGAGCGAGTCTGCCTGGTTGTCCACCTCGCGTCCGTCATGGTTCGCGGCAGCCTCCTCCAGGATTCGCCCGTACGCATCGAGGAGCTCGCTGTAACTCGGGCCGAGTCGCTTGAGCAGTCCGGTCACGTCTTCGATGCTCGTGAACAGGAATGTGACCGTCCCGCGATGGAGCGCCGATTCTTCGCTGGCCAGGATGACTTGCGGCACCGGCGCGTCGAGCGCCGGGTCGTGCCGCAGAATCGCCCTCTCGAGCTCCTGGAGCGGCAAGCTCGGGTCGAGCCCGAACTCGTCCAGGAGCGCCGAGCGGGCATCCTGGTAGGCCGCGAGCGCATCCGCCTGGCGGCCGGCCCGGTAGAGCGCGAGCATGAGGAGTTCTCGAAGTCGCTCGCGGAGAGGGTGGTCGCGGATGAGAGTTTCGAGCTCTGGCACGACCTGCGCCTGCCGGCCGAGGGCGAGGTCGGCCTGGATGCGGTCCTCCTGCGCGACGAGCCGAAGCTTCTCGAGCCGCCCGGTCTCGTCACGGGCGAAGTCGTCGAAGCGGAACTCCGGAAGCGGCGGCCCCCGCCAGAGAGCGAGCGCCTCCTGAAGCGTGACGCACGCATCGTGCGCATTCCCCTCCGACAGGAGCGTGCGGCCGCGGGCGAGCAGCTCCTCGAAGCGGTCGGCGTCGACGTCCGCATCTTCGACTCGTAGTACGTAGCCACCCGGCCGCGTCTCGACGACCCCTTCGCCGAGCGCTTTGCGGAGGTGGGAGACGTAGACCTGCACCGCCTTGACCGCGGACGCGGGTGGGTGGCCTTTCCAGAGCTCCTCGACCAGCGTCTCAGTGGGGACAAGCTCACCCCGGCGCAGAAGGAGCAATGTCAGGATGGCACGTTGTTTGGCCGCGCCTATCTGGATCTCACGACCATCCCGCTGGACAACGAGGAGGCCCAGCATCCTGAACTCCACGGGGTGAACGTACCATCTTCCGAGTAGGGTTCTATGCTCCCTTGCCGGCATGAGCCTTCCCTCAGGTGGAGGCGGTTACCGCTCCCAGACTGCGTAGCTCACTTGGTCACCTGCTGTGTCGGCTCCGCGCCGACCACTCAGGCTTTCACGACGCAGCTTTGCTGCGGAAGGACAACTTTGCAGGCGACTTTGAGTGCCGCCGACTCGGTCGTAAGTGGCCCCTGCGGAAGGCTTCCCTGGTCGGTTTTGGTTGGCGGCGTTGAAGCTCGCGACAGTGGCGCCGACGCCGCCGTATGGCGGCGTTCGAGCCTGCAGCTGGGAGCCGCAGCGGTGTCGGAGTGTCGGTCCGACGGCGACCCAGACGGCGCCGGCGCCCGCGACGATCGCGGTCTCGCACAGACCGCCCGAGCGCGGCGGCTTGGTGACGTGAATCTTCGTGAACCGTTCGTAGTTTCGGCCGTCCGAGCGTACGGTCGTTCCCGTCTGCTGGTCGGTCGTCCAGTTGGACCCGAAGGCGTCGACGGTATCGTGCCCGTCCCGTAGCCCGCAACAGCTGAGTACGAGCACGACGTTGAGCGTGCTGCCGTCGAGGAGCAGCGTCCTGCCGCCCGCGTTCGACACCCCGACCCAAACCATTCCGCCGCTGATCCTCGGCCGGCCGGCTCTTTGGCCGAGATCGGCGTGCGGACCGAGCTCCATCGTTCGAGCGTTGACCCGGTACAACGTCGCCGTCGACGAATACATCACCCAGGCGTAGCCGCGGCCGACCGCGACGCTGTCAACGCGACCGGAGTCGGGGAGCCAGGTCCGCCCGGTCACCTCGCCGGTCGCCTTGTTGAGTCGGATGAGCTCGTTGTCTCCGGGGCGGTGGCCCAGGACCCAGACAGCTCCGTCGCCGACGGCGACCGCTCTCGGCTCGACGTTCAGTGCGTACGTGCGTGTGTCGCCCGTGCCTGCGGGGACTCGGGTGAGCAGGGGCCCCTGCTGCGGGTCGATCCCCACGAGCCATGCGCCTCCTGGGTCGACTGCCAGCATCGGGCCGGCCAGTTGGCCGAGCTCTACGGGCCGAGGGGCGACGGTGGTCGACCGGCGGACCATGTTCGTGGCGGCGTCGATCTCGGTGGCCTTGCGATTCGAGTCGCTGTAGACCCAGATGCTTCGCCGACCGACCGCAACGGCTATTGGCCCGGAGCCGACTCCGATCACGCGGCTAATCGCGTTCGTCTCGGGATCGATGCGAACGAGCGCGTTTGCGTTAGCGTGCGCGGCTCGGGAAGCGATTGAGGCGTCGCGGTGCGAGGGCATGTTGGCCCGTGCGACCGATGCGGCGAGGGTGAGTGGCACGAGCGCGGTGACGATGAGTGTGCGTGCCTTCATGAGAAGCTCCTTCCTCGTTGACCGATCGCTGGTGCGATTCGCTGCGGAGAGGAGATGCCGGGGCGATAAAGCGGCGGGGAGCACGCGATAAAGCCGCGATAAAGCGGCTCAGTTCCTCGTGGTGTACGTTCGGCTCGTGCAGTTCAGGATTCTGGGCCCTCTCGTGGTCTGGAACGACGGTCGCGAGGTTCCGATCGCTGCTGCGAAGCAGCGGGCTGTGCTTGCGGTGTTGCTTCTGCGGCGGGGCGGGCTCGTGCCGACCGAGTTGCTCGTAGAGGAGGTGTGGGGTGAGCAGGCGCCTGAGACCGCGGTCAAAGCCGTGCGGGTGTATGTCTCTCAGCTGCGTAAGACGCTCGGCCAGGAGGTCCTGGAGACGCGGCCGGCTGGGTACGCGCTGCGGTTGGCCCCGGATGAGCTCGACGCGGCGCGGTTCGAGGGGCTGATCCGCCGCGCCCGCGAGCTGCTCGGCGCCGCGAAGCCGGTTGAAGCGGCTGCGTTGCTGCGCGAGGCGATTGCGCTCTGGCGTGGGCCGCCGCTTGCCGAGTTCCGCTACCAGACGTTCGCGCGTGAGGAGATCGGGCGGCTGGAGGAGCTCCACGTAGGCGCGCGGGAGCTGCGGCTCGAGACCGAGCTCGCGCTCGGGCGCTCAGCCGAGCTCGTTGCCGAGCTCGAAGCACTCGTCGCTGAGTACCCGCTGCGCGAGCGATTGCGCGGCCAACTGATGCTCGCCCTTTATCGCTCGGGCAGGCAAGCCGACGCGCTGGCGGCCTATCGGTCGGCCAGGGAAACGCTTGTCGCGGAACTCGGGATCGAGCCGGGGTCGGCGCTGCGGCAACTCGAACGAGCGATCCTCCACCAGGCCCCGGAGCTCGACGCCCACATGGTCGATCCGCCCCTCGATCAAGCAGAACGACCGAGGCCGAGCCTGGTGGCGCGCTCCACCTCCTTCGTGGGCCGTGAGAAGGAGCTGAGAGAGATCCGCGCGCTGCTTGGCCGAGCCGATGTTCGACTCCTGACGCTGACCGGACCGGCAGGGACAGGGAAGACGCGGCTGGCGGTCGAAGCGACGAAGGAGAGCGGTCGATGGCATGAGACGGAGTTCGTCCAGCTCGCACCGATAGTCGATGCAGGTCTCGTGGCGACTGCGATCGCTTCCGCGCTCGGCCTAAGAGAGACATCGCGGCAAGGGGCGGTGGAGGCACTGGTTCTCCACCTGCAAAGGCGGCGCACACTGCTCGTTCTCGACAACCTCGAACAGGTGCTCGAGGCCGCACCCGTGCTCGCCGAACTCCTGGCCGGCGCGCCAGGGGCGCAACTCCTGATCACGAGCCGAGCCCCCCTCGATCTGCCCGAGGAACGCATCTACCCGGTTCCGCCGCTCCAACTTCCGGGTGCATCTTGTCCCTCTCAGCTCGGCCATCTGCAAGAGACGGAGGCGATCCGGTTGTTCGTCGACCGTGCACGCGACGCGCGCGCCGAGTTCGAGCTCTCCGATGAGAACGCCGCGGTGGTCGCCGAGCTCTGTCGTCGGCTCGATGGTCTGCCACTCGCGCTCGAGCTTGCTGCGGCACGGATCAAGCTGCTCTCACCACGTGAGATTCTCGAGCGGTTCGCCGACCGACTCGAGCTGCTGAAGGCGGTGCCGGGTGCCGGTCTACCCGCACGGCACCGAACGCTCCGTGCCGCAGTCGACTGGAGCTACGACCTCCTCACCGCCGATGAGCAGGCGCTCTTCACGAGCCTCGGAGTGTTCGTCGGCGGCTTCTCCCTTGACGGTGCGGTAACCGTGGCCGGTGACCTCGACCTCGAGCTGATCGATGGGATCGAGTCTCTCCTGAATAACAGCCTTGTTCGCACCGAGCGCATGTCCGAGGGCGAGCCGCGCTTCGGGATGCTGGAGACCATGCGCGGATATGCGCTCGAGCGCCTCGCCGAGCGCGGCGACGGCGAGGCCGTCCGCCGCCGCCACGCCGGCTTCTACCTCCAGCTTGCCGAGGAGGCCGAGCCCGCGCTGCTAGGCCCCGAACAAATCCGCCGGGTGCGGAAGCTCGACAGCGAGCGCGACAATCTCCGCGCCGCGCTGACCTGGGCCGCCGAAAGTGGGGAAACCGAGCTCGGCCTCCGAACCGCCGGCGCGCTCTGGCGGTTTTGGCAAATGCGAGCCGCTGACATCGAAGGCCGCGGGCATCTAGACCGACTGCTCACCAGAGGTTCCGCCTCGCCGTCGATCCGCGCCATCGCGCAATCGCGGGCCGCCGACCTCGCCCACTATCAGGGCGACTTCGAGGCCGTGCATCGCTACCTCGGGGCAGGTCTCCCGGTCTTCCGCGAGTTGGGCGACGACTCCAACTTGTGTAAAGGCCTCTTGGTTCTCACCATGACCGCGCTCGCCGAAGGTGACGCGGACGCGGCGCGTGCCTCGGTCGAGGAAGCGCTGGAGATAGCACGGCGGACGGGCAATCCGATGAACGAGGCTTACGCCTTGTCACATCTTGGCGCCGTGCTTACCGTCGAAGGGGAGCTCGACGACGCGAAGCGCGCACTCGAGGACAGCGTGCGGAGAGCGCGCGAACTCGGAAACCTCCGCAGCGTCGGACATTGGACGAAGGCTCTGGGCGGAATCGCCCTGCTACAACACGAGTACCCGCGGGCCCGCGAGCTGTTCGAGCAAAGCCTCGCCATCGCCCGCAGCCTCGACGACGCTTGGGGAATCCTAGGCTCAGTCTCGAGCCTCGCACTCGTGGCGCTTGAAGAACACGACAACGAAACAGCGCGGCGTCTACTCGAGGAGAGCCTCAAACTCCTAAGGAAGAGCGGCCACCACTACCGAGTAGCAAACAGCCTCGAACTCTCCGCCAGGCTCGCCGCCGCCGAGAATCGCAACCGCCGCGCCGCTCGCCTGTACGCAGCGGCAAGCTCATCTCGCCGCCAATCCATTAGCGCCGAAATGTTCGAGGGCGAGGTCAGGCCCGACCCTAGCCCACACATCGCCCACCTCCGCTCTGTGCTCGGCGAGTCGGCGTTCGACGAAACGTGGGCGCAAGGTCAGGCGATGACGCTGGACGAGGCTCTCGACCTCGCACTCGAGGAGAAGCCCAACCTTGAGCCTGCACGACCGCCGAGCCTACGACGCTCCTCCTAGCGACATCGCGAAACCAACCGCCGGCCAAGATCTTCAACGAGGCCGGAATAAGACTCTGCATCTACAGCGATTATCGGACGGAATGGCCATCGCTCAGGTGGCAGCGCCGCCGACTGCGCCAGTGCTCACGGCTGACCCTGAGTGATCGCCTTGCGCCCGGGGTGTAGGAGGTGGCGGTGCAGCTAAAGATGCCTGATTACGGTCGCTGGGACACCGGCGACGAGGGTGGCCGGAGGAACGTCATGTGTCACGACTGCACCCGCTGCGACCACGGCATCAGCTCCGATGTGCACCCCGGGCAAGACGGTGGCGGCGGCTCCGATCCACACATTCGTATCGATCGTGATCGGCTCCGCCGTGATGTACTCGCGTCGTCTATCTGGTTCAGTGGGATGACCTCCCGTTACCAGATTGACCCTGTGGGCGATCATGACCTGGTCCGCGATGTCGATGGCTGCATGGCCCGTAAACGCACATTCGTAACCGATGAAGACTGCGCGACCGATAGTGATGTTCAGCCCGTAATCCGTGTAGAAGGGAGGGATGATTGTGAAAGAGTCGCCGACGGGCTTACCGATCAGGTCCTCGAATGCCTTCTGGATCGACTCCGCTTCATCCAGGGAATACGCGCTGAGCTTGGCGGAAAGCCGGGTGGCCACCTTGACTCGTTCGAAGAACTCGCGGAATTCCGGAGTTCTGGTTCTGATCAGGTGATCGTCGAGCACGACCACGATTCTCCCAGGAGGATCGGAGATGAGGTGCGCCAGCGTGCGGGAGCACACCCTGAAGTATCTAGACCGTCCAGTTTCCGTAGGTGACGCTGGCCGGGCCTAGTTCGCCGCCTGCCCCGCCCTCCCAAGTGGCTTCGATAGGGCTCATTGCGTCGTCGAGGCATGGGCAGAGTCGGCGCGTTGACCGGCGGCAGAGCGTTGTCTGCCGAATCGACGGGGCGACAAGGCTACGCCGCAAATAACTACCTACGCGATCCGAGGATCGAGGGGGACGTTTCGACGGGCCTGGCGGCGCTCCGGGGGATGGGCACCGAACGGCTCTTCGGCGATGGTCGGTTCGGCTGCGGCGGCGATCGCTTGCAGAGCCATCAGGTGCCCGCGCAAAGCCGCCCGCCCTGGCTTGGTGAGCGTGACCTGCCGCCGCGAACGTGAATCCGCCCGCACGCGGGATACCTCCACGTACCCGGCCTCAGCGAGCGCTGACAGGTGCTTGCTCAGAACCGAATCCGAGATTTCCAGGCTGTCCCGTATGTCGGAGAACGGCAACCACCGCACTGGCGAGAGCATCGCGCATATTTGGAGACGCAAGGGCGCGTGGATCAGCTCGTCGAACACCGCTTCGCTCACCGTTGCCATGCCCGAGACGCACGACGCCGATAGGAAGCCTTCGCGGCGAACAGGCAGGCCGCAACGATCACAGTCACGGCTCCACCAAGTCCCCAACTCAGAAGAGCGGAATTACTGTGGCTGGCGAGCAGACGGGGGCCGACCACGCCGACAAGCACCGCGACAGAGGTGAGCGCCACTTCAGCGACACCCCAGTTTGGCTTCGGCCACGAACGCAACGGACGCCACTGGTTACGGGCGGCCATCTTCAAAAGCTCAGCAAGGAACCACACGTACGCGATGATGGAGACCACGTTTCCCGGCCCCTTGTAGGCGGGCGCGACCGTCTGCGCTCCGCAGAAGACGCTCAACGCGATGATGAACCCCGCCGGGGCCATTGCACGACGGACCGAAGCGTCGTGCTTCTGGCGGGCGGCCCGTAGCTGCTCTCGGGCCGCGCTGGGAGGGACAGAACCCGACGACTGATTTTCCATACCGGAAAGTTAGCACAACTTGCCGATACGGAAAGTCACACAGCTTGAATAAGGACGGCCCGCTCGCTGCAATCCTGCGCACCCTCTCACAGCGGCGGCACCAGCCGAATCCCGGATGGACTCGAACAGGCAACCCCCTCCCTGCCGAGGAGGTGCTCGATGACATGTAGCGCGTGTGTTCAAGCCAAGTTGCAGACGTCATTCCGATCTGGGACAGGTTTTGGGGACACACGTCGGGAGACTCAGGGAACAACTGTCTTGTATCGAGGCAACAAAAAAGGTAAGCGTTCAGCTGGTGTAGGGACCCGGGCTTTGGCGGCGAATCTTGTGCTGTGGAGCGGGTTGAGGCGGAGGCGATCCTGGATGGTGATCGTGAGACGGCGATCGGGTTGCTGCTTCGCCTTGACGAGCTGGTCGAGACGAACCAGCGGCTGGTCGGGGCGAACGAGCGCCTGGAGGCTCGGGTGGCCGAGCTTGAGCGTCGGCTGAATCGGAGTTCGCGCAACTCGTCGTTGCCGCCGTCGCAGGATCCTCCGTCGGCGCCGCCACGCCCGCCCGGGAAGGGGTCAGGCCGCAAGCGGGGTGGGCAGCAGGGGCACGAGGGCCGGTACCGCCGGCTGCTCCCGCCCGAGCAGATCGACGAGATCGTCGAGCATTGGCCAGACCGATGCGGCTTGTGTGCGCACGAGTTCGTCGAGGCGGATCGTGTCGATGCGGCCGAGCCTTCGCGGCGTCAGGTCGCCGAGCTGCCGCCGATCGCGGTCAGGATGACCGAGCATCGGCTGCACCGGGTGTGCTGCCCGGAGTGCGCGGCTTTGACCGCGGCCGAGTCGCCCGCTGGGTCGCGGTGGGCGTTCGGGCCGCGACTCCAGGCCGCGGTCGTCACGCTCGCGGTGCGCAACCGGGTCTCGCGACGCGACTCGACCGAGCTCGCCCGGGAGCTGTTCGGGGTCGAGGTCTCGGCCGGGACGGTGGACGCGATCGTGCAGCGCGCCGGCGATGCGCTCGCCGCTCCGCACACGCGGCTGGAGCAGGAGATCAAACGCTCAGCGGTCGTCAACATCGACGAGACCGGCTGGAAGACCGGCGGCGAGCGCCGGATGCTCTGGGGCGCGCTCACCCGCCGCACAGCGGTGTTCCGGATCGCGGCCGGCCGGCACGCCGCCGAAGCCCAAACCATGCTCGGCGAACACTACGACGGGATCGTCTGCTCGGACCGCTGGGCCGGCTACGACTACCTCGACTCGACCCGCCGTCAACTCTGCTGGGCCCACCTGCTCCGCGACTTCACCGCCCACAGCGAAGGCATGGCCGAACAAGCAGAGCTCGGAAACGCGGGACTGGCCGTCACCCACGACCTGTTCGACGCCTGGCGGCATTTCCAGCACGACGCTGACCGGGCCGCGCTTCAAGCACGGATCGCGCCGCTCCAGACAAAGCTCCGGACCGAGCTCGAGCGTGCCTCCCGCAAGAGCCCAAGAACGAAATACCACCGCCAGTTCGCACGCAACCTCCTCAAGCGCTGGCCCGCTCTCTGGACCTTCAGCCAAACAGACGGCGTCGAGCCGACCAACAACCACGCCGAACGGGGCCTCCGCGGCGCGGTCATCTACCGCAAGCTCTCACTCGGCACCCAATCCGAACACGGCGAACGCAGCCTCGAACGACTGCTCTCGGCCTCGATCACCTGCCGCCTACGAAAGCAATCGCTCCTCGCCTACCTCACCGAAGTCATCACCGCCCACGCCCGCGGCGACCCGATACCCGCCCTCAGCTGACAACCAAACGGGCTGAACGCTTACCAAAAAAGGCCATTTGCTGGCCTTTTATGAAGCCCTCTAACGGACTCGAACCGTTGACCCCCTCCTTACCATGGAGGTGCTCTACCAACTGAGCTAAGAGGGCGAAGGAAGCACTGTAGCCGTTCCGTTGGGCGCCTTCGGCTGTTCGAACGCCCCCGTGGCGGTCAACCTAAGATCGCCCGATGGACGTCTGCGGGCCCCTCGGATCGCCCTGTTCGCGCGGGGCTCTGCGCGGATCGGCAGAGGTGTAGCGCCTGCTCGGCCACCTCAAGGTTCGCCGCAAGGCGCTTCGGGCGGATGGCGTCGCCGGGCTCGTGCTCGGCCTGCAGAGCATCCCAGACGGGCTCGCGACCGGGCTGCTTGCGAGCGTCAACCCGCTCGCGGGCCTGTACGGCTACCTCGTCGGCACGATCACGGGCGCGGTCTTCGCGAGCTCGGAGTTCATGGCGGTGCAGGCGACCGGGGCGATGTCCATCCTCGTTGCCGACGTCCCCGCCGTCCATCACGGCGGGAATCAGGCGCGCGCGCTCTTCACGCTGGCCGTGCTCACAGGGATCGTCATGCTCGCGGCGGGCTTCTTCCGGCTCGGCTGGGCGCTTCGCTTCGTGCCGAACTCGGTGATGGTCGGCTTCATCAACGCCGTCGGCGTCAACATCGTTCTCGGCCAGCTCAAGAACTTCACCGGTTACGCGGCCCCGGGAGAGGGCCGCCTGGAGCGCGCGGTGAACACGCTGATCCACCCGGGAGAGCTCCACTGGCGCACCGTCGCGATCGGTGTCGCGACGATCGGGCTGATCGTCGCGCTCGAGCGCACGCGCCTCGGTGAGATGGGCCTCGTGGTGGCAGTCGTCGCGACCTCCGCGCTCGTGCCGTTGCTCGGCTGGTCGAACGTCGCGACGCTGAGCGACCTGACGGACGTGCCGAACTCGCTGCCGCGGCCCGTCCTCCCGGTGCTGCACCTGGTGCCGGTGCTGATCGTTCCGGCGATCGCGCTGACATTCGTCGGGCTCGTCCAGGGCGCGGTGATCTCGGCGAGCCTCCCGAACCCGGATGGCACGATCCCCAACGCGTCGAAGGATTTCATCGCCCAGGGCGCCGCGAACGTGGCCTCGGGCTTCTTCCGTGGCATGCCGGTCGGCGGCTCGCTGTCGGCGTCATCGCTGAACAAGACGGCCGGTGCGAAGACGCGGCAGTCGCTGATCATCGCGGGGCTCGTCATGGCGATCGCGATCCTTCTGCTGGGAGGCGTCATCGGGCGCGTCGCGATGCCGGCGCTCGCCGGCCTGCTGATGCTCGTCGGGTACCGCACGATCAAGCCGCACGACGTCGCGGCCGTCTGGCGCACGGGGGCAGTCCAGGCGACCGTGCTGGTCGTGACGTTCGGGCTCACGATCGTGATCCCGCTGCAGTACGCGGTGCTCGCCGGGGTCGGGCTGGCAGTGCTGCTCCATGTCGTGCGTCAGTCCAGCGAGCTCGTCGTCAAGCGCCGTGTGCCCGGGGAAGGCGGCTTCTGGGTCGAGACCGATGCGCCGAAGGAGCTTCCCGGCGGGGAAGTCGTCGTCCTTCAGCCGTACGGGAGTCTCTTCTTCGCGGCCGCGCCGACGTTCGAGGCGGCGCTTCCTGCAGCCGGCCGCGAGTCCGCCGGCTCCGTCGTGATTCTCCGTCTCCGCGGGCGGAGCGATCTCGGCTCGACCTTCCTCGCGGTGCTCGTGCGTTACGCCGAGGGTCTGATCGCGGTCGGCAGCAAGCTCATGATCGTCTCGACGAGCGACCGGCTCGAAGACCAGCTCGGGATGGCCGGCGTCACGGCCGTGGTGGGAACCGAGAACATCTACTCGGGGGACGAGCGTGTCGGTGCAACATTGGGCAAGGCGTACGAAGATGCGTCGGCATGGGTGGAGGAGCAGCGATGAAGCGGACGAGCATCTTGGCGTCTCGGCGCCTGCCCGGGCCGGCGTTCGACGAGCTCGAGGACGTCGCCATCGTTCCGCTGGGCGAGCTCGAGCGGTCGCCCGCTGTCGGTGCGCTGATCGTCACGAACGAGGATGTCGACGACGACGTGCTCGATCTTCTGCCTGATCTCCGAGTGGTTGCCAACTACGGCGTCGGCTACGACCGGGTGAACGTCGAGGCATGCTGCCGGCGCGGGATCACCGTCACGAACACACCAGGTGTTCTCGACGCTGCGACCGCCGACCTCGCGTTTGCGCTGCTGCTCGCGACCCAGCGGCGTGTGGTGGAAGGCGATCGTGAGGTGCGTGCCGGCGACTGGCGCGGGGCGTGGGCCGACCGTGAGCTCGCACTCGAGGTGACCGGGTCGACGCTTGGCATCGTCGGCCTCGGCCGGATTGGCGCTGCGGTTGCGCGGCGTGCCGTCGGCTTCGAGCTGCGTGTCCTCTACACGAAGCGGGCCCGTCTCGATCAGCCGACCGAGCAACGGCTCGGCCTCGAATGGCGCAAGCTCGACGATCTCCTGCGCGAGTCGGACGTGGTCTCGCTCCACGTGCCGCGAACGCCCGAGACGACCGGCCTGCTTGACGCACGGCGACTCGCGCTTCTTCGCGACCGAGCCGTCCTCGTCAACACGGCCCGGGCAGAGGTCGTCGATCGCGAAGCGCTGATCGAGGAGCTCGTGAGCGGTCGCCTCCGTGCCGGCCTCGATGTCTTCTGGGACGAGCCGAACGTGCCGGCTGAGCTCCTCGAGCTGCCGAACGTCGTCCTGACGCCGCACATCGGGAGCGCGACGGAAGCCGCCCGCCACGCGATGACCCGCATCGTGGTCGACAACGTTCTCGCGGTGTTGGCTGGTCGCGAAGCGATAACCGCGGTGTAGTCGCACGCGCTGTCGGAATTGCGGCAGCATGTGGGCGTGACGAGCTACTGGCATCCGTTCGCGGACATGGGTGCGGTCGAGGCCTCGGGCGAACTGGCGATCGTCCGCGGCGAGGGCGCGTACGTGTTCGACGCGGCCGGGAAGCGCTATTTCGACGCGACCGCGGGCCTCTGGTACTGCAACGTCGGCCACGGCCGAGCCGAGATCGCCGAAGCGGCCGCAGCCCAGATGCGCGACCTGGCGGCGTACAACAACTACGGCGACCTGACGACCCGCCCGGCCACTGAGCTCGCAGAGCGCGTCGCTGCACTCGCGCCGGTTCCCGGCAGCAAGGTGTTCTTCGCGAGCGGCGGCTCCGACGCGATCGACTCGGCCGGCAAGCTTGCGCGCCGCTACTGGAGCGAGCTCGGCCAGCCGGAGAAGACTGTTCTTCTGTCCCGCCGCAACGCCTACCACGGCGTCAACGGGTTCGGCACGAGCATCGGCGGCATCGATCCGAACCGCGCCGGCTTCGGGCCCCTGCTCGAGTCCGTCCAGGTCGACTGGGACTCGGCCGAAGCGCTCGCGGAGACGATCGACCAGGTCGGAGCGGAGCGGATAGCGGCGTTCTTCTGCGAGCCGGTGATCGGTGCCGGCGGCGTGCTTGCTCCACCTGACGGCTATCTAGAGCAGGTGCAGGCGATCTGCCAGGAGCGCGACGTGCTCTTCGTTGTCGACGAGGTGATCACCGGCTTCGGCCGCTGCGGAAGCTGGTTTGCGTCGGAGCGTTTCGGGCTCGCCCCCGATCTGCTGACGTGCGCGAAGGGGATCACCTCCGGCTACCTGCCGTTGGGTGCGTTGATCGTCTCGCCGCGTGTTGCAGAGCCGTTCTTCAAGCCCGGCGTGATGTGGCGGCATGGCTACACGTACTCCGGCCATGCGGCTGCCTGTGCGGCGGGGCTCGCCAATCTCGACGTGATGGAGCGTGAGGGCCTTGTCGACGGTGCGAACGAGTTGGAGCGCGAGCTCGCGGACGCGCTCGCGCCCCTCGCCGAGCACTCTCGTGTCCGAGAAGTGAGGGCGGGCACTGGCGTCCTCGCCGCGGTTGCTCTCGCCGCCGGCGACGCGACGCTTCCGGCCCGGACGATGGCGAAGCTCCGGCGGCGAGGCGTGCTCTCTCGACTGCTCGCGGATGGAGCGCTGCAGATCTCGCCGCCGCTCGTGTCGACCCGAGCCGATTTCAAAGCGCTGGCCGAAGCGATCGCCGACTCGCTCGCCTGAGCGCCGCCTTGCTGCCCGGGCAGCAGCGCGGGATAATCGAGAGCTGGGCGCCGGGTTACCGACCGCACGGTCGTCAGTTCGGGATGGCTGCCGGGATGCATTCGCAGCTATCGCGTATTAGCCTTAGCCCCATGAGCGTGGGGCCGACTGCCTCACCCGACGAACGTTCTCTCGATGGCGGCGTCGAGACGGTTGACGTTGCGCTCGAGCCGGAGGGAGACGCGGCCGCGACGGCCAGCGGGCTCATCAGCGCCGGCGTCGTGAAGCGAGCGTTCACGCCCCGCTCCGTGCTCGCACTTCAGCGCGCAGCGGGGAACCACGCGGTTACCGAGGCACTCCGCGGTCAACCGGTCTCGATTCAGCGGATCACCGACGAGCAGCTCGATGCGCAGTCCCAGCCGCACCACACCGGGAACGACGCCGATCGGATCGCCGAGGCGGCGCGCACGCACGACATCGGGACGATCAAAGAGATCACCGACTTTTCGTCGGCCACCGAGGCGCAGCGGATCCAGTTCATCGGCGACCTGCTGAACCAGACCTGGGTCGGCCCGCGCGACGAGTACGCGCTCGAGGCGATCTGGAACTCGTTTGGGCCGGCGGGCCTGTCGCGGGTCGCGGGCGCACACGCGGATCTCTGGACGAGCTGCATCGACCGCGGCGCCGAGCTGATCGACATCGAGGCTGCCCGGGGGATGCGCGCCAGCTTCGAGAGCGACGTGAAGGCGATCGCGCACCACTACATGGACCTGAACCTGTCGTTTGCGAACGCGGAGTTCCAGCGGCTCGGGCTCGAGCAGGGCACCGGGCCGCAGAGCCCGACCGCCGGCCTCGAAGCCGAGCTCGCGCTCCAGGCCACCCAGGCCGACATGCAGGCCGCGCAGGCGCTGCTACACGAGCAGGATGCGCTTCGCCAGGTGACCGTCGGCTACAACCCGGTGAACAACCCGAGCGCCGGGAACGCACGGACGCCTGTGCAGTTCGACCCGACCGGCCACCCGCCCGTATTCAACGACGCGGGGCCGTACATTCAGAACCCGCCGCCGGTGAAGAGCTGGGACGACACCAAGCGTCACTGGGACGAGACGACCGCCGCGCTCGCCGGCATCACCGCGCGGAGCCCGACCGTATTCGCCGCCGTGGCGTCTGGGCGCAGCGACGTCGACGCGCTCGCCACGCAGTCGCCGGCGCAGGCCAAGGAAACAGCCCACCGGGTACTGACGACACTCCGCACGAATATCAACGAGACGATCCCCAAGCTCGACACCGGCGACCTCGACTGGCGCGATCTCGTCCCGATCCACCAGCAGCTCACCGGCGCTCAGGCGCACGGAGCCTCGGGCGTCGACTGGAGCACACCGTTCGGGAAGAGCGTCGTCGAGACGATGATCGGCGACCACCAGACCGAGGAGTTCTGGGTCTCGCTCGGCCTCGGAACCGCCGCTGCGGCGCTCTTCATCGTCGCAGAGGTCGCGACCGGCGGCCTCGCGACGGCCGCGCTGATCGGCGGGCTTGCGATCGGCACCGGCCAGGCGGTCAGCTCCTGGAACAACTGGGATACCCTCGCGACCGCCGCCGGATCCTCCGCCACCGAGCAGACCCAGGTCGTCTCGCACGGCCAGGCAGACGCCGCTCAGCTCGAGGCGATCATCAACACCGTCGCCGTCTTCCTCGACATCGCCGCGCCGATGCTCCACGAGGCCGCCGCGGCCCGCCGCGCCGCCCAGATCGTCGAGGCCGCGACCGAGGCCGGCGCCGGAACCGCGCTCGCGCGTGCGGCCCAGGCCGGGCCGCAGGCGTTCGCCGGCGTCGAAGGAAAGCAACTGATCGAACGCGGTGTCGTCGAGCTCGGCGTCGAGGAGACCGCCAACCGGAGCGGGAAGACCGTGCACGAGCTGATCGAGATCGTCGGGCCCGACTCCCGCGTCGTCGAGCGGCTCC
Source organism: uncultured Actinomycetota bacterium (assembly GCA_963775355.1). Taxonomy (GTDB): domain Bacteria; phylum Actinomycetota; class Thermoleophilia; order Gaiellales; family Gaiellaceae; genus PALSA-600. Next base: position 670,959 of record CAVZJA010000020.1, read on the forward strand.
GGAGCGCGGCGGCGCTCAACGCCGGGCTCGTCGCCGATGCTGCCGGTACAGGAACAGCGGCTGCCGGGCGCTCGTTCGCCACCCGCGGCGCGACCGCGGCCGAGGAAGCGTTCCTCTCGAGCGGGTCGCTCGCCGACCTGATCCAGAGCGTGCCGGAAGCCGTCCAGGCGGGTCGGCTCTCGCGCGGGACGGCCGAGCATCTGGTCGCCGAGGCCGTCGAGCGCATCGGGCCCGGTGAAGTCGCCAAGCGCGCCGGGTGGCGCGACCTCTCGCAGGCGCTCGGCGCCGAGAGCGTCGCGGGGCGGCGGCTGATGGAGTGGCGCAACGCGATCTTCGACGACCTCGAACGCTACGTCCGCGAGCAGCTTCACGGCGAGGTCCAGCGAACCGGCACCGTCAAGAACTTCACCAACGACATCGACATGTCGTTCACCGGCGCGACCGCGACTGCCACCAAGGAGCAGGCCGCCCAGTACCTCGCCCAGCGCCTCGGAACCTCGGACTTCGACCATGTGATGATGGCCGGGCTCTTCACCGACCCCCGTCGGATGCACATCTACGACGTCCTTCCGGCCGCGATTCGCGAGCGCGTCGCGGCGAGGACGGCTTCGCATCAGGAAGGGCTGATCTGGAACCGCCGACTCTACGACGCCGTCCACGCCGGCGACACCGGCATGGCCGAGGCGATCCGCTCGCAGATGCGAGACCTCAACGTTGCCGAGTTCGCCTACCGGCCGCTCGAAGGCGCCGATCTCGGACGCCTCGCCGAGCGCCTCGACTCACTCCACTCACAGCTCGACGAGGCAGTGCGGGCGGCCGACGTCCCCGCCCAGGAGCGCCTCGCCGAGGAGATCGGCGACGCGCAGGCGCTGATCAACGCGTCCGAGGGCGGCGGCTATTTCTCCGGCGGCGGTGTGCGGCGCTACGTGTCGGAGCGGCCGGGGGAGCCCGGCTTCCCGCGTCCTCCAGGGGCCGCGGCCGCAGGGGCACTACCGCCCGAGCAGCTCACGGCGATCCTCGACCAGCTTCCCAAGCTCGAGCACGCCGGCGAGCAGCTCGCACGGACGATGGCTCCCGAGGAGGTGCAGGCGGGCATCCGCGGGATCGGGAAGTACGGGTCGCGGCTCGCGGAGGTCACCGGCGAGTCGGGGATCGCGGACTCCGTCTGGGAGGGGATCGCGCAGCGGGCCCAGCGTCTGAAGGCGGCCGCCGACGAGGCCGGGACCGCCGGCCGGATCGGGGCGGGGGAGGCCGACGACTTGATCCGGGAGGCCGGGTCGCTCTTCGACGAGCTGATCGCGAAATCGAACGAGGCGATCGCGAAGGTCAGGCCGGCCTCCGGCATCGCCTCGATTCCCGATGCGGCCGGGCGCATCCAGCAGATGACCCTCCTGCACGTCAGGCTGCTCCGCACGATCGACGCGGCGAACGGGCAGCTGGCACTGATCGCCCGAGCGATCCGGACAGGTGTGAAGCTCAGCGACCTCGTCGGCGACGCCTCGACGGCCGGGTCTCCGGACGCGCCGGGCCGTGGGATGGGCGACTTCCCGACCCCCAACGACAGCGGCGGCGGTCGAGGAGGTGCCCCGGGCGGAAGCGGCGCCGGTGACGACAACCGCACCGCTACCGGCTGACGTCAGACGGGATATTTTGAAAGGAGAACGAGATGCGCGCGATTCGGCTTCACGCGCCTGGAGGGATCGACGGGTTGGCGCTCGACGAGGTCGATGTGCCGGTGCCCGGCGACGGAGAGGTGCTCGTTCGCGTTCACGCAGCGGCGATCACCCGCGACGAGCTCGACTGGCCGACCGATCGGCTGCCGGCGATACCGTCGTACGAGCTCTCCGGAGTCGTCGAGGTGACCGGGCCGGGCGCGGGGCTCCGGGTGGGCGACGAGGTCTTCGGTCTGACGCCGTTCGATCGCGACGGTGTGGCGGCCGAGCTCGCCGTCGTCCCAGTGGCTGTGCTCGCGCGGAAGCCCGAGAGTCTCGGCCACATCGAAAGCGCGGCGCTGCCCATGCCGGCGCTCACGGCCTGGCAGGGGCTCTTCGACCACGGGAAGCTCGAGGCCGGCCGGCGGGTGCTGATCCACGGCGCCACCGGTGGGGTGGGGCACGTCGCGATGCAGCTCGCGCGCTGGAAGGGAGCGCAAGTGACCGGGACCGCGAGTGGGGCGGCGGGCGACGGGATCTTCGACCGCTCGGCGGGGCCGTTCGAGGAGGCGATCGAGCCGGTCGACCTCGTGTTCGACACGGGTGGCGGCGACACGCTCCGGCGTTCGCCGGCCATTCTCGCCGAGGGCGGACGGCTCGTCTCCGTCGCCGAGGAGCCGCCCAAGGGCGCCGGCACCTACTTCATCGTCGAGCCCTCCGGCGCACACCTCGCGGAGATCGCCCGCCTTGCCGATAGCGGGGTGCTCGCGGTTGAAATCGACTCGGTGTTCGACCTCGCCGAAGCGCGCTCCGCGTTTGAGCGGCTTGCGCAGCCGGGGAAGCATGGCAAGGTTGTGCTTCGCGTTTCCTGACAACACCGAGGAGGAGAGACATGAGCGACACCGACGGCAAGGTCACCTGGTTCGAGATCCCGGCCGGGAACACCGATCGGGCGCGCAGCTTCTACGGCGGGCTGTTCGGCTGGACGTTCACGCCCTACGACGACACCGGCAGCTACCAGATGACCGAGAACGGCGGGGTGCACCAGTCCGAGAAGAACGGCGTGACCGTCTACTTCGGCACCTCCGACATCGAGGCCTCGATCGAGCTCGTCAAGTCGCTCGGCGGCAGCTCCGAGGACGCTCAGGACATCCCGAACGTCGGCCGGTACGCCACCTGCACCGACACCGAGGGCAACGCCTTCGGGCTGTTCGAGGCCAAGCAGGCCTGACGGCATTTTGATTCTGCGGCCAAGAGGTATATGGTCGACTCGTGACTGCACGGGGGGTGTCGTCTGGCAGGCGACTCATCGGAGTTGGCATCGGCATCCTGATCGCGGGCGCCCTGATCGGTCTTTACGTCTTCGGCTACCTCCTCGGTAACACCCCGTCGTACACACCACCCGTCACCGCGGGCGCCACGCCCTCGGTCAACCTGACGATCCAGACAGTGGCCGCCGTCGGGGACACCCTCGCGCCGAACCACCCCGACTGGGTCTCCTACCTCGTCCGCGAGAACGGCACCTGGAAGCGAACGACCGTCTGGCACCTGCCGGCGCACGCGACGGTGCACGTCACGATCTACAACTTCGACGGGGCAAGCGGCCTGCGCAACCCGTTCTTCGGGCGGCCGCAGGGGATCGTCGGGTCCGAGGTCGTCGACGGGAAGCCGATCGAGGCGATGAACCCCGACGACACCTCGCACACCTTCGCCGTGCCGGCCCTCGGGATCGTCATTCCGATTCTCGGCGTTGGCGACAACGCGCCCCACCAGTGCGACGACGCGCCCTGCCCGATGACGAATGCGCACCGGACGATCAGCTTCACCTTCAAGACCGGCGCCGCCGGGCACTACCGCTGGCAGTGCTTCGTCCCCTGCGCCGCCGGCTTCATCTACGGCTTCGGCGGGCCGATGCAGACGATCGGCTACATGGACGGGTTCCTCAATGTCAGCTGACGCGCCCGCCGCCGCGCCGCCCGCGCCAACCGACGGCTACGGCCGCCGCTTCCTGATCCTCTGGATCGTCGCGAGCATCATCCTCACACCGATCGTCGCGATCTTCCTCGGGCCGCAGATCCCGCCCGGGAACGGAAGCGTCCAGGCCTCGGGACAGGTGCTCGACAACACCGTGCTCGTCTCGGTGATGACGCCCGTCCTTCTTTTCGTACTGCTCTTCATCGGCTTTGCGCTCACGCACTTCCGCGCCGGCGAGGCAAAGGCCGACGGGCCGCCCGACCGCGGGAACAGCCGGATCGGGATCGTCTGGGCGATCGTCACGACCGTCACGGTCCTCTCTCTCGCCACCTTCGGCTCCTACGAGCTCGTCCAGGACGGCGCCGGCGCCGGCCAAGGGCCCTCGGCCGCGTTCGTGCCGGCCGGAAGCGCCAGCGCGATGGACGTGCAGGTGATCGGCCAGCAATGGGAGTTCACCTACCGTTACCCGAGCTACGGCGGCCTCGAGACCGCGCAACTCGTGCTTCCCGCCGACAAGCTGATCCGGCTTCACGTCACCTCGCTCGACGTCGTCCACTCCTTCTGGGCCTACCAGCTCGGCGTCAAGGCCGACGCAAACCCGGGCGTCGACAACGTCGTCTATCTGCAGCTCAAGGGGCCGCGCACGTTCAACATCCGCTGCGCCGAGCTGTGCGGGCTCTGGCACGGCTACATGTACGACACCGGCCGCATCGTGCCGCAGGCCGACTTCGAGAAGTGGATCGCGAGCCAGAAGGCGGTCGCCGAGCCGGTCTCCAAGTACATGCCGCCCTACGCGCTCACCTACCTCCCCGAGCCGACCCACCGCGCCGGATGAGCTTCCTGCGCCGCCTGATCGGATTCAACCTCCTCGCCGGGGCGATCCTCGGGGTGGTCGGCTGGTACATCGGCTACTGGCTCGGCCACCAGATCACCGGGCCGAGCATCGACTATTTCGGCGACACCGACCAGAACGACATCTCCGTCTTCCTCGGTTACGCGTTCGGGGTGGTCGGCTTCCTCGCCGGCCTCGGCTTCCTCAACTACCCGCTCGCGCGAATGGCGGGACGCCCCGCCTCCGTCCGCCCCTACGCGCCCAGCCGCAACTACCTCGGCCTGGCCACCGATCACAAGGTCGTCGGGCTCCAGTATCTCTGGGGCATCGGGCTCTTCTTCTTCATCGGCGGCCTCAACGCGATGCTGATCCGCTTCGAGCTCCTGAGCCCCAAGTACCAGCGCTTCCCGGCCGGCCAGTACCTGACCGTGGTCGGGCTCCACGGCACGATGATGATGGGGATCATGTCGAGCGCCATCCTCGGGCCGTTCGCGAACTACTTCCTGCCGATCATGATCGGCGCCCGGCGAATGGCGTTCCCGCGGATCGAGGCGCTCTCGTTCTGGCTGCTGATGGCGGCCGGCGGGATCCTGACGACGACGATCTTCTTCGGCGGCTTCCCCACCGGCTGGACCGGGTACGCGCCGCTGATCGACCAGGCGAACGCCGGCGAGGACTCCTACATCTGCTTCTTCGCGCTCGTCGGGATCTCGATGTGCCTGCTCGGGCTGAACCTGATCACGACCGTGATCACGATGCGCGCCCGCGGGATGACCTGGTTCCGCCTGCCGATCTTCATCTGGGGCGTCGTCTCGACCGCCGTTCTGATGGTGCTCGCCTCGCCCGTCCTCGTCGCGGTGCTCGGGATGGGGATCCTCGACCGAACCGCCCAGACGACGTTCTTCATCCCGAGCGGCGGCGGCAGCGCCTACCTGTACCAGAACCTCTTCTGGGTCTTCGGGCACCCCGAGGTCTACATCCTCGCGATCCCCGGGTTCGCGATCGTGCTCGAGCTGCTGCCGGTGTTCGCGCGCAAGCCGCTCTGGGGCTACAAGCTCGCCGTCGGCGGGATGCTCGGCGTCGCCCTGCTCTCCTGGCTCGTCTGGCAGCACCACCTGTTCGTCAGCGGGATCAACAGCACCTCGCGGCCCTTCTACATGTTCTCGACCGAGCTGATCTCCGTGCCCACCGGGTTCACGTTCCTCTGCGGCCTGATGACGCTCTGGCGCGGGCGGATCCGCTTCACCGTGCCGATGCTCTTCTGCCTCGCCTGGTTCTTCAACTTCCTGATCGGCGGGCTCTCCGGCGTCTTCCTCTCCGACGTGCCGAGCGACACGACGACCCACGGCAGCTTCTTCTCGATGGCGCACTTCCACTACACGATCATGGGCGGGCTCGTCTTCACGTTCTTCGCCGCGATCTACTACTGGGTGCCGAAGATGACCGGGTGGGCCTTCAACGAGCGGCTCGCGAAGATCCACTTCTGGACGATGTTCATCTTCTTCAACTCGACCTTCGCGCCGCTCTTCGCGATCGGGTTCCTCGGGCAGTCGCGGCGGGCGGTGACGTACCCGTTCAGCCTGCAGTTCCTGAACGACTGGGCGTCGGTCTCGGCGTTCCTGCTCGGGCTGTCGATGCTCGTGTTCCTCTACAACCTCGTCTACTCGCTGGCGTTCGCGCACGTGCCCGCTGGGTCGAACCCGTGGGAGTCGCGCTCGATCGAGTGGCAGCTGCCCTCGCCCATCCCGCCGAACGACTTCGACGAGCTGCCGGTCTTCACCGGCGAGCCCTACGGCTACGGGACGGATGAGCCGGTGTACGTGCCGGCGGGGGTAGTGCCGGCATGAGCCGTAGGCTTGACGGAGGCTCAGAAGCGGAGGTGCCGGCTCTGCCGGCGCCGGAGCGGCAAGTACTCATAAGGCGACCGAAGGTTGCCCTATGAGCGTCCGGGAGCTCGACTCCGAAGGCCGCCCGCTGCTCGAGCGCAACTCGAAGGTGTCGGCGCAGCTGCTCGCGGGCGCGACGGCGTTCTTCTTCCTCGCGTTCGTCTTCGGCTTTGTCTACCTGCGCTCGCTGAACAACGCCAACCTCTGGAAGCCGAAGGGAATCGACGCTCCGGTCGGGCTCGGGACGACCTTCACCGCGCTCGTCGTGCTGAGTGCCTTGGCGGTCTACCTTGCTGCCCGCGCTGAGCCCCGGCGCGGGCTCCTGCTCGGGGTCGGCCTGCTGCTCGGAATCGCTGCGCTCGTCGTCCAGGTGGTCGAATGGGCGCGGCTCGGCTTCGGGCCGACTGCCGGTGGTTACGCGAGCGTCTTCGTCGGCTGGACGGGCTTCTACTTCGTCTTCGCGCTGATCGCGCTGCTCTTCGTCGAGGTGCAGTTCGCGAACGCCGTCCGCAAGGGCGGCTCCTCCGACGGGCTCGACTCGACCGCGTTCTTCTGGTTGTTCCTCGCCGGGATCGGCGTCGTCACCTGGGTCGTCCTCTTCCTCGTCGTGATGAGCAGCGAGCTGCTCACACTCGTGGTCCCGCTCGTGGCTTTGGCGGCCGTCGGGATCTGGTGGGCGATCCTCCTTCGCCGCCGCGCGAAGTAGCCCCGGTATCGTGACCGGCGGGGATGGAAGCCAACCCGCCCATGCCACAGCCGACCTCGCGGCGCCAGAAGGCGTACCGCGCGCGCTGGGCGATCTGGGGCGCCGCACTCGGGATCGGCGTCGCGATCGGCGCGATGGTCGCCCTCTCGCACAAGCACTCGAGCCCGAGCGCCGATGACTCCGCCGTCTCGACCTGGCCCGCCGGCGCCCGCCCGGCGCCGGCCTTCACGCTGACCGACGAGCACGGCAAGAGCTTCACCCTCGCGTCGCTTCACGGCCGGCCGGCGATCGTCACCTTCATCGACCCGCTCTGCCGCGACTTCTGCCCGCGCGAGGCGAGCATCCTCACCGAGGCCGCCGCCAAGCTCGGCGCGAAGGCGCCCGCGATCGTCTCGGTCAGCGTCGACCCGTGGGCCGACACCGCCACGAACTTCAAGGCCGACGCGACCCACTGGAAGCTCGGCCCGACCTGGCGCTGGGGAACCGGGACCTACGCCGAGCTCGCCCGCGTCTGGAAGCCCTACGACGTCGGCGTCGAGGTCACCAACAAGACGATCGCCGGCGTGAAGGTGCGCTACATCACGCACACCGGTGCCGCCTACCTGATCGACGCGAACGGGGACGAGCGCGCGCTCTTCCTCTACCCCTTCACGACTGACCAGGTCGTGTCGGCCGCCCAGGCGCTCGACGCGAGCTGAGCTTCAGCTCTGGACTGAAAGGCCCACCCGGGATACCTTGGCACCGGCGAACGTCGCACTGGCGGGTGGCGGAGGTCCGGAGAATGGCGGAGAACGGGTGGTTGACGAAGGGCGAGGTCAACTCGCTCTACTACAACACCGTCGCGGGTGAGATCTCGTTCCTCACGGAGGCGGCGGTCGGTGCGCATCCGTTCGCGATCGCGCGGCTGATCGAGCACCAGGCGGCCGACGTCGGGCGCAGGCAAATCCGCGTGCTCGAGATCGGAGCCAACGAGTGCGGGTTCGCGCGTGCCCTGATCAACGAGATCGGGATCGCGCGCGCCAACCGCCGCACCGAGATCGAGCGGGTCGACTACCTCGCCGTCGAGTACGCGCGCCCCGCGCTCGAGGCGGTCGCGACCTGGGGCGAGGAGTACGGCTACTTCGACCGCGTCGTCCGCGGGGCGGCCGGGCACCCGACACCGCTCGGCGAGCCGCCGCCGAGGCCGGCGATGGTGGCGCTCGCGGTGATCAACGACGAGCTCAACGTCAACCTCGGGCTCGTCCACGCCGAGGCCAATCAGTTCGCCCGCTCGAACACGGAGCCGTTCGACTTCATCATCCTCAACGAGCTCCTCGACGACATGCCGTGCCGCGCCTTCTTCGCCGACGCCGCGGGCAAGCGCTACGAGGCCGTCCCGGTGGCGCGCGGCGGCGACGAGCACTGGACGCTGCGGATCGAGGCGCGCGACGCGGGAGGTGCCGAGCTCGACGGGATCGCCCCCGGCACGATCACCGCGCACTCGCCCGACTGGGTCGGTCTCATCTCCGGGCTCGCCGGGTCGCTGCGGCCGGGCGGGATGCTGCTCGTGCACGACTACGGCTTCGCGGAGCCGTTCACCGGGCTCTCGAAGTACGCGGACCCGCAGCCAAGACTGCCGTCCTTCGCCGACGTGACCTACGACGACAGCGCCGGCGACGACTTCCCGCGCAGCTTCTTCCGCGTCTACGGGAACGAGGCCAAGCGCGTGCTCCAGGTGACGAACGACGTGAACTTCGCCGACCTCGCCTCGGCGCTCGAGGGGTCGGGCACGGTGTTCTCGGTCCCGCACGGGAGCGCCAAGACAAGCAGCGGCGAGCCGAGCGAGAAGGGCGACGGGCTGTTCCTCACCGAGTTCGGATTGCTCGAGCCGGACGACGACCTGCCGATGCTCCTCGCGCGGCTTCAGCACGACCAGGCGTGGATCCGCGACGAGTACACGAGCAAGTACATGCGGGGCCACGGGAACGTCTTCCTCGACCTCGTCTACGTGAAGTCCTAAAGCAATACGGACAGGCAGGTCACGCAGCCCTCGAGCTTCTGGAACTCGCCGACGTCGACGACGACCGGGTCGTAGCCGAGCGAGGCGAAGAGCTCCGCGCTGCGTGGGCAGTCCGCGGCGATCAGGATGCGGCGCTCGTCGAGCACGACGACGTGCGCGCCCGACTCCTCGGGAACGGACCGGAAGGCGGGGAACGGCACGGCGGGTGGAAGGTGACCGACGATCGTGCCGTCGGGGAGCGCGGTAAACGCAGTCTTCAGGTGCAGGACGCCTGCGACGGGGACCTCGACGACGGTCGTTCCGAGCAGGCGGCCGAGCCGGCGGGCGCCCTCGCTGTTCGTGCGCCCACCGGTGCCGACGTAGGTCACGTCGCCGACGATGAGCACATCCCCGCCGTCGAGCGTGCCGGGCTCCTCGATCCTCGCGACCGGAAAGCCGAGTGCGCGCACCGCTGCCTCGGCGGTCTCGAGCTCGGCGCGCCGGGCTTCCGCGCCGGGCCGCGTGACGACCGCAAGCCCGCCGTGCACGACGAGCGTGTCCTCGACAAAGACGGCGTCCGGGCAGCCGTCGGCGGGCGCGATCTCGACCGCGTTCCAGCCAGCCGACTCGAGCGCGGCGACGTACGCAGCCCATTGCGTCCGCGCCAGCTCGACGTCGACCGGCCGCCGCTCGATGTAGCTGAGGATCCCGTCCGCGAGCAGCGGCCCGGGAGGCCGCACGAGAGCCTTCGCCATCGGTACACCATATGTACGCGCATCCGTTACAAAGTCCATAAGGCAGTTGCGGAAAGCACTCATGTAAGGTGTGCCTTACAGCTCGCTTCTACGGCGCCCGTCGGGGCCCCGTCTCGACGAAAGGGATAAGAACGTGCGCCGAGTCCTAGCCTTTGCAGCACCCGTGGTCGCGGTCATCGCGGTAGTCGCTGTGATAGCCGCGCTCAACGGGTCGAAGTCGTCCGGGAAGCAGGAGCTCACCGTCTACAGCGGCCAGCATCCGCAGACCGTGTCCGCACTCGCCGCGGCGTTCTCCAAGGCGACGGGCATCCCGGTCGCGATCCGCTCCGACGACGAGGGGACGCTCGCCGCTCAGATCATCCAGGAAGGCTCGAAGTCACCTGCCGACGTGTTCGTGACCGAGAACTCCCCGCCGCTCGAGGCGCTCGGCGAGCGCGGGCTACTCGCCAAGGTCGACGACTCGACTCTCGCCGGCACGTCCGCCAAGTACAGCTCGCCGCGCAAGGACTGGGAAGGCGTCTCCGCCCGCGTGAGCACGATGGTCTACAACACGAGCAAGCTGAAGGCCTCCGAGCTGCCGCGCTCGATCATGGATCTCGCCAACCCGAAGTGGAAGGGCAAGCTCGCGCTCTCCCCGACCGAGACCGACTTTCAGCCGATCGTCACCGCTGTCGCGGCGCGCTACGGCAACGCCGCAGCCGAGAAGTGGCTGAAGGCGATCCGCGCGAACGCCAAGGGCCACATCTACCCCGACAACGAGGTGCTCGTCGCCCAGGTCAACAACGGCCAGGCGCAGCTCGGCGTGATCAACCACTACTACTGGTACCGCCTGAAGGACGAGCTCGGCGCGAAGAAGATCCACTCGGCCGAGCACTTCTTCGCCAACGGCGACCCGGGCTACGTGATCGACGTCGCCGGTGCCGGTGCGCTCGCCTCGAGCAAGCATCAGGTCGAGGCCCAGAAGTTCCTCAGGTTCCTCGTCAGCCCGAAGGCCCAGGAGATCATCGGCCACGACCAGAGCTTCGAGTACCCGCTCGGGTCTGGAGTGGTCACCGCAAAGCCGCTCGTGCCGTTCGCAAGCCTGCGGCCCGACCCGATCACGGTGAAGCAGCTCGGTGACGGCGCCGCCTCGATCGCTCTGCTCCGCCAGGCCAGCCTGCTGTAGAACAGATCGGGTGAGCAGCCCGATCCGCCTATGACGAATATTCCGGAGCTCGCGGTCTCCCGGCCGGTCGGTCACGACGTCGACTCCAGGCCGGCGCCGCCGAGCCTGCTCGGAGCCGGGACCGTCGTCGTCGTCGCGGTCCTGCTGCCGCTGGTCTTCCTGCTGATGCAGGCCGCGCACGTCGGCTGGTCGACCCTCCAGCCGCTGATCTTCCGGCACCTGACGCTGACGCTGATCTGGAACACGGTCCGGCTCGCGGTCGCCGTCACGTTCCTCTGCGGGGTGATCGGCGTGGTGGTCGCCTATTGCGTCGAGCGGACGAACCTTCCGTGGCGGCGCTTCTGGGCGATCGTCCTCGTGCTGCCGCTTGCGGTGCCGGATTTCGTGCTCGCCTACAGCTGGATCTCGATCGACCCCTCCGTGAACGGGTACTGGGGAGCGGTGCTCGTGATGACGCTCGGCAGCTACCCCCTCGTCTACCTGCCGGTCGCCGCGTCGCTGCGGAGCGCCGACCCGAGCCTCGAGGACGTCGCGCGCGGGCTCGGACGCGGGCGGTTTCGGACGTTCTTCAGCGTCACGCTGTACCAGATCCGGCCTGCACTGCTCGGCGGAATGCTGCTCGTAGCGCTGATCCTGCTGGCCGAATTCGGCACCTTCGAGATCCTGCGCTTCCAGACGTTCACCACGCAGATCTACACCGAGTTCCAGCGCGGCTACTCGACGACGGTCGGCTGCGCGCTCTCGCTCGTGCTCGTCCTGCTCGGGCTGATGGTGCTGCTCGGCGAGGCTGCCGGGCGCGGGCGGGCCGGCACCGCGCGGCGCGGTCATCTCACGCGGCCCGCCGTTCGGGTCGTGCTCGGGCGGTGGTCGGTGCCCGTCGTGCTCGGGCTGGTCGCGCTGCTCGCCGCGGCGATCGGGCTGCCCATCTACGCGCTCGCCTACTGGTTCGTCCAGGGGACCTCGTCGACCCTGCCGCCGGTGTCGATCGTCCAGGCGGCCGTGAACACGGCGCTCTACAGCGGCGCCGCCGCCGCGCTCGCAACGGTCGCGGCGCTGCCGATCGCAATTCTCGTCGAGCGCCACCGCAGCCGCACGACCGTCGCGATGGAGCGCTCGACCTACATCGTCCAGGCGCTGCCCGGGATCGTGGTCGCGCTGTCCCTCGTCTACTTCACGATCCGCTTCGTGCCGAACCTCTACCTCTCGAGCTTCGAGCTGATCCTCGCCTACGCGATCATGTTCTTCCCGCTCGCCCTCGTTTCGGTGCGCACCGGGATCGCGCAGGCGCCGTCCGGGCTCGAGGAGGTTGGGCGGTCGCTCGGGCACGGGCGCCTGTCGGTGCTCGCGCGGATCACGCTGCCGGTGATTGCGCCGGGGCTGATCGCCGGCTTCTCGCTCGTCTTCATCAGCGCCTCGACCGAGCTGACGGCCACGCTGATCCTCCACCCGACCGGCGTGAACACGCTGGCGACCGGCTTCTGGGCCTTCACGAGCGACTTCTCCTACGGCGCCGCCGCGCCGTACGCGTTCGCGCTGCTGCTGGTGGCCATGCTCCCCGGGATCCTGCTCGGGCGCTGGTTCGAGCGAATCGCGGCCGCGTCGTGAGCAACGAGACCTCCGTCTCGGTCTCGATCTCCGGCCTGCGGAAGTCGTTCGGCGAACGGGTCGTGCTCGACGGCGTCTCGCTCGAGATCGAGGCGGGCTCGCTGACCGCGATCCTCGGCGCCTCGGGAAGCGGCAAGACGACGCTGATGCGCTTGATCGCCGGCTTCGACCACGCCGACGCGGGGACGATCTCGCTCGGCGGCCAGGTGGTCGAGGGGCCCAAGCAGTTCGTGCCGCCGGAGAAGCGCCGTATCGGCTACGTGCCGCAGGAAGGAGCGCTCTTCCCGCACCTGACGGTCTCGGGGAACGTCGCCTTCGGGCTGCGCTCCGGCCGGGTCGGCAAGAACCGAGGGACGATCGACGCGCGTGTGGCCGAGCTGCTCGAGATGGTCGGGCTCGGCGGGTTCGAGAAGCGGCTGCCGCACCACCTCTCGGGCGGCGAGCGTCAGCGCGTCGCGCTCGCCCGCGCGCTCGCAGCGCGGCCCGCGCTCGTGCTGCTCGACGAGCCGTTCTCCTCACTCGACGTCGAGCTGCGCACGAGCATGCGGCGCGAGGTCGTCGACGTGCTCGCCGCCGCCGGTGCCACCGCGATCCTCGTCACGCACGACCAGGACGAGGCGCTCTCCGTCGCAGATCGGGTCGCGGTGCTGCAACGCGGGTCGATCGTGCAGTTCGCGGAGCCGCACATCCTCTACACGCGGCCGGTCAACGGCGAGGTCGCCCGTTTCGTCGGCCACGGAAACCTGCTGCTCGGCCGGCTGGAGAACGGCGTTGTCCAGTCGGTGCTCGGTGAGATCGGCGTCGAGCTCAACGTTCCCGCGTCCGAGCCGTGCGCGGTCGGCGTCCTCGTGCGGCCCGAGCAGATCGAGCTCGCCTACGGCGACGGCGGGGTGCCGCGCGGCGTCGTCGCGAGCCGCGAGTTCCACGGGCACGACGTGCTCGTCAGCGTGCGGATCGACCAGCCGGCGTGGGGGCCTCCTCCCGGCGAGCGCCCCGGGTTCGAGATCCTCGCGCGTCTTCCCGGGCCTCAGGCGCCGGAGATCGGAAGCCGTGTGGTGCTGCGCGTCCGCGGGACGGCCGCGGCCTGGCTCACCCCCGGGGAGTGACGCGGAGCACGGAGTTGGATCCGTCGCCGCCGAAGACGTAGATGGCGTTTCCGACCGTCACGGCGGCCGCGTTCGCGAGCGTGGTGGGGAGGTGCCCGGCGACTGCGACCGAGCCGTTGGGCCCGATCCGCTCGATCGCCGAGCTGCCGTCGCCGCCGATCAGGTAGAGCGAGCCGCCGAGCGCCACGAGCGGCGCATGGGCGACCGGCTGGGGCAGCGTCGCCACTTGCGAGACGACCCCGGTGGCCGGGTCGAACCGGTAGACGGCGCTGCTCGTGCCGCTCGTCGTGATCCCGCCGGCGACGTAGATCTGGCCGTCGAGTGCCGCGACGCCTGCGTACCGGAGACCGACGGGCAGCCGGGCCGCGAGGTGGGGGGTGTGACCACGGAAGGCGAGGATCCCGGTCGCGTACTGCGAGCCCGTGTAGCCCCCGGCGAGGTAGGCCGTGTTCCCGACGACCGTGGCTCCGAGATCGGAGAGCGGCTCGCCGATCGAGCCGGTCTTGCGCGCGGCGCCCGAGGTCGTGATGCGGACGATCGCGTCGCTCGAGGTCACCTGACCGCCGCCGAGCAGATAGACGCTGCGGCCGAGGAGCACCGCCGCGTCGTCGTGGGTGGCGATCGGAAGCGCCCCGATCTGGTGGAGACTGCCGGGCTTGCCGCCCAGGATCTCGGTCGAGGATGCGCCGTTGACGAGGCCGCCGAGGGCCATCACGTTTCCGCCGCCGACCGAGACGACGGCAAGCCGGGATGCCGCCGACGGCAGGTGACCGACCGTCGCGACGCGTACTCCCGCTGCGGTGGTCATCCGCGCCGCGGTGGAACGGGACTCGACGACCTTGGCCGGCAGGAACTCGATCCCGTCCGGCTTCGACAGGTAGCCGTTCGCCGCTGAGGGGACGCCCGTGTGGCCGTACTGCCAGACGATCTGCTTCGTGCGGGGGTCGATCAGGATCACGCGGTCGTTGTAGTCGTCGTTCGCGGCGATCATCCCGTTCGGCAGCCTCACGGCGAGGGACGGCTTGTCGAGCATGTTCGGTCCGGAGCTCGCGCCGAACGACCACGTGACCTGGCCCGTGGGCGTCATCTCGACGATGCGGCCGGGGTAGGTGAAGGACGCGACGAGCACGCGCCCATTCGGGAGAAGCTGTGCGTCGGAGGGGTAGCTGACAGGCGAGCGCGCCGACCACACGACGCTGCCGTTGGCGGCGAGACGGTCGATCCAGCCGCCGATCTCCGTAACGAGCAGCCCTCCGTCGGGCAACGGGGTGTCGCCGTTCGGGCTGGAGAAGCCGTTCGGCGGATCGTGGGTGCAGCTGCCTCCGAGAACCCGGACGACGTGGCCGCTCCGGGAGAGCTCGACGATCCGGCAGTTCTTGATGTCGGCCACGGTCACGTTCCCGTTCGGGAGCGCGTAAGCGTCGTCGGGCGTGTTCAGGTAGCCGGGCGATGAGCCGGCGATGCCCTCATGGCCGTACTCCCACGTGACGCGTCTCGCCCGCAGCGAGACCTGCCGAAGAGTGTCGTTGAACTCCTCGTTCGTGATGATCGAGTGCCAGCCCGGAGTGAAGAACGCGTCGTCGGGGCCGCTCAGACGGTCGTAGCTCCACGCGATCTTGCCGGTGGGGGAGACGATCAGCGTGCGGTTGTTGTTGCGGTCGGCGATCAGCATGTACCCGGGGAGCGGGCCCGGATGCACCGCAGGCAGGCCGAGCGCGACGTAGGCCGGATCGGTGCGCGGCTTCGCGACGACCGGCTTGCTCGGCGTGCCGAAGGACGCGGTCGTGGTCGGCGCCGGCGTCGAGCTACCGCAGCCGGCGAGCGATGCGATCGCGGCGCCCCCGAGCACCGCGATCAACCCGGCCCGAATCACGGCTCAGCCGTCCCCGCCCGGCCAGTGTTGGTTGAGCCAGGGATGGGCGAGCGGGTAGGTCTCGACCGCGACCACGACCCCGGCGACGATCGCCAGCAGGGTCAGGGCGATCCGAATCCAGCGACCGCGGGGAAGCGCATCCATGAAATCGGCCGCCACGCCTCGGGCGGCGCGGAGCGAGTAGGCGAGAACGTGGATCGCCATCGCCCCGAACCAGACGATGAAGCTCGCCTTGTGGAGCATGAGCACGGTGCCCCGGTGCGGCACGGCGAGCAACAAGACCCCCGTACCGAACAGCGTGAGCGTCGTCAGCACCAGCACGGGCGCGACGAGCACGCGCATGAGCGGCGCGGGCGGGCCGAGCCGGACATACTCCGGGCCGCGCGTGTAGTAGCGCGTCATCCGGTAGCCGGTGCTCGCGAGCTTGAGCGCGATCGGCCCGAGGAGCAGCATGCCGACGAAGATGTGAACCGAGAGCAGTGAGCCGAGGAACGGGATCGTCGCTCCCTCGACCGCGAGGCCGAGGAGCAGGACGAGCCCGACCAGGGAGGTGAGGCGGTGGTTGCCGAGCGCGCCGCCGAGGGCGCTGCGGGTGCGGGAGGCGGCGGTCGAGCGCCCGAGAGTGGTCAGTTCCGTCATGAGAACCAGTTGACCAGAGGCCGATGAGAAGGCCATGAGCACCCTCTTCATGCAGCGTTCATCTCCAGAAGCGACGATCTACACAATGCGCATCCTGGTTGTAGAGGACGAGCCGAAGCTCGGACGGTTGCTCGTCCGGGGCCTCGGCGAGGAAGGTCACCCGACCGATCTCGCCCCTACCGGCGAGGAGGCGCTCTGGATGGCCGGCGCGGCGCCCTACGACGCAATCGTCCTGGACGTCATGCTCCCGGGCATCGACGGGTTCGCCACCTGCACGGAGCTGCGCGCCCGCGGCGTCTGGACGCCGGTGCTGATGCTCACCGCGCGCGACGCGATCGAGGACAAGATCGAGGGGCTCGACACGGGCGCCGACGACTACCTCGTCAAGCCGTTCGCCTTCAGCGAGCTGCTCGCGCGACTGCGCGCCCTGGCCCGCCGGGCACCGTCCGAAAGGCCGACCGCCCTCCAGGTCGACGACCTCAAGCTCGATCCCGCCACGCATCGCGCCTGGCGCGGCGACGACGAGCTCGACCTGACCGCCAAGGAGTTCGTCCTGCTCGAGGCGTTCATGCGCCGGCCGGGCGAGGTGCTCTCGCGCGTGCAGCTCCTCGACGCGGCCTGGGATCTCGCGTTCGAGAGCCAGTCGAACGTCGTCGACGTCTACATTCGCTACCTACGCGAGAAGGTCGACCGTCCGTTCGGCCGCCACTCGATCGAAACCGTGCGCGGCGTGGGGTACCGTCTGAGCCCAGGATGAATCGGATCCCGATCCGGGTCCGCCTGACCCTCCCGTTCGCGCTCGCGATGGCGGTCGTGCTGGCAGCGGTCGGCGCATTCGTCTACGTCCGGGTCAGCTCGACGCTCCTGCGTTCCGCCGACCAGACCCTGCTCGCCAAGGCGACCTCGGTGACGCTCCGGCTCGACAAGGGACGCCCACCGGTCGACCGGGAGTCCGACAGCGGAGTGAGCTTCGCCCAGGTGCTCTCGGGTCAAGGGGCTGTGTCGCTCTCCGACCCGCCCGGCCTGCCGGCGCTCCTCACCGTAAGCCAGGCACGGCTGGTGGCCGGCGGCGGCTCTGTCCGCGCGACGGTGTCGATCCCCGGCCATTCCGGACGCTGGCGGCTGCTCGCGATACCGCGGTCGGGCAAGGAGGCGAGTGCGCTCGTGCTCGCGACGTCGCTCGGCACACGGGCGGAGTCGCTCGAGGATCTCCGGCGAGAGCTGTTCCTCGCGTTGCCGCTGGCGCTGATCCTCGCGACGCTCGGCGGATACCTTCTCGCGGGCGCAGCGCTTCGGCCGGTCGAGGCGATGCGACGGAAGGCCAGCGCGATCTCGGCGGCGACTCCGGGCAACCGGCTGCCGGTACCGCCGGCCCGCGATGAGGTGTCGCGGCTCGCCGAGACGCTCAACGAGATGCTCGAGCGGCTCGAGACCGCCTTCGAGCACGAGCGGCGATTCGTCGCCGACGCCTCGCACGAGCTCCGCACCCCGCTCGCCCTGCTCCGGACCGAGCTCGAGCTCGCGCTTCGCCATCCGCGCTCGAACGCCGAGCTCGAGGACGCGATCCGGTCGGCCGCCGAGGAGACCGAGCGTCTGACATCGCTCGCCGCCGATCTGCTCGTGATCGCCCGCGCCGACCAGGGGAAGCTGACGGTCCATGCCGAGACCGTCTCGGTGAGCGACCTGTTCGCGACCGTCGCTCCTCGGTTCGAGGCGCGCGCCGAGGACGTTGGTCGCAGGATCGACGTCGAGGTCGACGACGGGCTCACCGTGGAGGCCGACGTGAAACGGGTCGAGCAGGCGGTCGGGAATCTCGTCGACAACGCGCTCGTGCACGGGGCAGGGACCGTGAGGCTGTCTGCCGTGCGCCGCGACGGGCGGGTCGAGCTGCATGTCGCGGACGACGGGCCCGGCTTCCCCGCGGGTTTCGCGGCGCGGGCGTTCGACCGTTTCAGCAGAGCCGACGAGGCGCGGCCGCGCAGCGGGAGTGGGCTCGGGTTGGCGATCGTCAGGTCGATCGCCGAGGCCCACGGCGGCGAGGCCGGCGTCTCGCCCGATCCCGGAGCGTCCGATGTCTGGTTGTCGCTTCCGGCCGGGCGGGCCGCCGGCTCACGGCCTGGCCTACTTCGAGAGCTTCAGCAGGGCTGACTGCAGCGACTGCTCGAACGCCTGGCTCGTGTCGGTCGCGCCCGACACGCCCTGGATGTTCGCGCTCTGGGCGCTCAGGAACTCCTGGCGGAGCATCGGGAGCGACTGCGACATGATGTATTGCGAGCGGCTCGTGTGGTAGCTGTAGCTGCCGCCGAGATCGGTGTAGCGGATCGTCTTCTTGCCGTTCTTCGTGGTGATCCTGGCGGTGACGATCGTCTTGACGCTCCCCCACCGGCCTGCGATGGCGGTGGTTCCGACGAGCTTCCGGGTGACGACCTTCGTGGCTGTGGCCGTGCCGGCCGAGCGCGTCGCGGCGACCGCCTGGGCGGCGGGCACCGCGATCGTCAGCGCGCTCAGGCCTGCTGCAAGTTGTTTTTTCATAGACGCCAGTCTGCTGGATCTCGATGAGAGGTCGATGTGACGAAGCTAAGAAAGTGCTGAGAGCTAGAGGCGGTGTCGGAGCGCCCTGGCGCTCTTCGGGCCCCAGATACCGTCGGCCTTGAGACCGGCCGAGCGCTGGAAGCGCTTGACGGCTGCGGTCGTCAGCGGGCCGTAGTAGCCGGTCACGGGGCCGTGGAAGAAGCCCAGCTTTTTCAGGTCGCGCTGAATTCGGGCGGTCGCGGTCGTCGAGAGCCCGCTCGCCGCGACGGCGCTTGCCTGGGAGCCGCCGGCCGACTGGGAGACCCAGTTCGCGAGGGCCTGGATGTCCGTCGAGGACATGGAGCCGCCGAACGAGGGCATCCCGCCGCCGCCGTAGGTGACCTGGCCGGCGACAGCAGAGGCTGAAGGGCGGAGGGAATCGAGATTGGGGCCGTTCGATCCGGTCGATCCGGCGGCGTTCAGGGTGTGGCAGCCGCCACAGCCGGCCTGCGACCACAGCTGGGGGCCGGTGGCAGCCTGGGCGGCGGTGGGGAACAGAAAGATGGTCGCGGTTCCGGTCACGAGCAATTTGAGGCGCGTCAAGCTGGCTCCTTTCGAAGGGGTCGAGCATCGACCGTAGGCGCCGCCGATGAGCCGCCGGTGAGAGCGCCTAGTGGGCGAGCGGAATGCGCACGCGGATTGTCGTCCCCGCGCCGGGCTTCGACTCGACCTCGACGGTGCCGCCGTGCGCCTCGACGACGGCGTCGACGATCGCGAGGCCGAGGCCGGCCCCGCCGCTGGCGCGGGCGCGCGAGGGATCGGCGCGGTAGAAGCGCTCGAAGACGTGAGCGCGGGTCTCCTCGTCCATGCCGGCGCCCGAGTCGGCGACCGCGAGTACCGCGCTCTGCCCGTCGTGCAAGAGGGTCACGTTCAGCGGTGCGTCGGGTGGCGTGTGGGCGCGGACGTTCGCGAGCAGGTTGTCGATCACCTGCCGCAGTCGGTCGTGGTCGCCGAGGACGGTGCTCGGTGTGAGGTCGGTTTCGAGCGGGCGGTCGGGCTCGAGCGTCTTCGCGGTCTCGATCGCCTCGGCGACGACGTCCTCGAACGCGATCGGCTCGAGCGCGAGCGGCCGGCCCTCGTCGAGGTGGGCGAGGAGGAGCAGGTCGTCGACGAGGATGCTCATCCGCTCGGACTCGCGGCTGATGCCCTTCATCGAGCGCTCGAGATCGTCGGGCCGGCTGGCGGCGCCGCGGGCGAAGAGCTCGGCATAGGCACGGACGGCGGCGAGCGGTGTGCGGAGCTCGTGCGAGGCGTCGGCGACAAATCGGCGGAGCTTGCTCTCGGACGCCTCGAGCGCGCTGACTGCCTCCTCGATGTGGGCGAGCATGCTGTTCAGTGCGAGGCCGAGCCTGCCGACCTCGGTGCGGTCGTCCTCCTCGACGCGCTGCGTGAGGTCGCCGGCGGCGATCGCTGCGGCTGTCTTCCCCATCGCATCGAGAGGCTTCAAGCCGATCCGGATCACCCAGAGGCCGACGACGGTCATGGCAAGCAGCGCGATCGCGGTGACGAGCAGCTCGATCAGGAGCAGGCGGTGGAGCGTGCTGTCGACGCTGTTCAGCGGGGCCGCGATCAGCAGGATCCGGTTCGGGGCGCTGGGCTCGATCGATGCGCGGACGCGGTAGCGGTCTCCGCCTCTGAGCGCGCCGACCGTGAAGAAATGGACGCGGTCGCCGTCTGCTGTGTTCGACTGCGGCGGGGACGGTGATCTTGGCCGGGAGCTTCGGGCCCGGCGCGGCTTCGGTATCGCCGAACTCGCGGACGCATGTGGCCTGGAGGATCGCCTGGTTCGTTGCCCGCACCTGGATGCAGTAGCCGGGGATCGAGTTGAAGAGGCTCTGGAGGTTGCCGCCGGGGCCCGGCCCGTCCGGGTTCGGGCCCCCGCCTCCGGAACAGGGCGTGCTCGACGCCGGGGTGGGTCGAGTTGAGCGTGCTGTCGACGCGGTCGTAGAGGAACGACTTCAGCGCGGCGTACGTGGCGAGGTCCGCGGCGATGAGCCCGGCTGCGGCGAGGACGATCACGCCGATCAGCAGGCGGGCGCGCAGCGAGAGCCGCCTGAGCACGGGCTACCGTCGCTCGGCTTCGAGCATGTAGCCGGCCTGGCGCACCGTCTTGATCATCGGCGGGCCGGCGGCGTCGAGCTTGCGGCGCAGGTAGCTCACGTAGGTCTCGACGACGTTCGTGTTGCCGCCGAAGTCGTAGCGCCACACGTGCTGGAGGATCTGGCCCTTCGAGAGCACGCGGCGCGGGTTGAGCAGGAAGAAGCGGAGCAGGTTGAACTCGGTCGCGGTCAGGTCGATCCGGCTGTCGGAGCGGAAGACCTCGTGGCGGCCTTCGTCGAGGACGAGGTCGCCGTAGCGGAGGACGTCGCCGGGGAGCTCGCTCCCGGTGCGCCTGAGGATCGCCTGCACGCGGGCGACGATCTCGGCGAGGCTGAACGGCTTCGTCACGTAGTCGTCGCCGCCGGCGCGGAGCGCCTCGACCTTGTTCTCGACGCCGCCCTTGGCGGTGAGGAAGAGGATCGCGGTCTTGAAGCCGCGCTCGCGGAGGCGCTTGCCGACTTCCAGGCCGTCGATGTCGGGGAGCATCCAGTCGAGGACGATCAGGTCGGGCTCGAAGGTCATCGTGGTCGAGAGGGCGTCGCGGCCGTTCGCGGCCTCCTCGACCTCGAACCCCTCGTAGCGGAGGGCGGTCGCGACGGCGTCGACGATCGCGGGCTCGTCGTCGACGACGAGGATGCGGGCGTTCGCGGTCTCGGTCGGCGTGTTCATGAAGGCAAGTCTGTCTGGTGTAGCTGTGGGTTGTCTGAGAAATACCGTGCCGAAGCTGTGAATCGCCTGTGAGTCGATCACAGCTCCGGCACCGGCATTCCAGGTGACGCGAAGGCGCTGCCGGCTGCTGTGAGCCTGGTCGGCGTGGCGGTGGCGCCGCTCGTGGCGTCGGCGGTGTAGGGGCCGTCGGGCCCGCCGGGCCGCGGTTCGAGGATTCGGACTCGAGCTGGATCTTCGTCGCCGTCCAGGCGGAGTCGGAGATGGTGCCGGTGTGGCCCGAGGTCGAGGTGGCTGCGGCGCTCTTGAAGCTCACCGTCCCGAAGTCGGTCAGCGGCAGGACTGCCGTCCCGCCCGGGGTGAGCGTCGAGGGCGCCTCGGCGATCCATTCCGCGGAGGAGATGTCGGGTGCGGCCATCCTGAGCGTCTTGGTGAAGCTCTTGCCGGTGGTCGCGTTCTTCAGCGACACGGTGACGGCGGTGCCGTTCACCTTGACGGAGGCCGAGATGCGGTCGCCGGCGTGGATCTTGAGGGGGACCTTCACCGAGCCGGCGAGAAGGAGCTCGTACCAGGCCGAGTAGCGGACCGTGCCGTCGGCGTGAGCACGCACCCGGCGATCAGGCCGAGGTAGAGCCAGCCCTTGTAGGCCTGCGAGTCGAACGTCCCCGGCAGGTCGAGCACATGGATCAATGCCACGCCCGCGAGCCCGACGACGGCGATCGAGCGGGCGATCCCGTCGCGAACCACATCGGCGAGCGCCGAGTCGATTTCGCGTCTGAGTGAGGTGTGAGGGGTCATCGGTCTCCTTTGCGTGGTTGAGCAGCAAGGATCCGCTCGCCTCCTCAGAGGTCGCTGTGATCGCCTGAGGAGGCCCGTAGACCGCCCCTTCGGACACGCCGTACCGAGACATGTCCGGGGACAGTCCCCAGACGCGTCTCGGCAGAACATGGCCGTCGCGGCCACGGCGGGGGACTGTCCCCGGACGTGTCTCGCTGCGGCATGTCTTGGGGACAGTCCCCAGACGTGTCTCGGTAGGCCATGGCCGTCGTGGGCATGGCGGGGGACTGTCCCCGGGCGTGGCCGGAGCGGCCGTGCTGGGAACGGGCGAAGTAGGATTCGAGGCGTCGTGAACCCGCCCGGCCTCTCGTCGCCGTGGACGGCCGAGCCGCTCGTGCTGGCGCTCGCCGCCGTCGCGGTCGTGTGCTTCGCGCAGGGGTTCCTGCGACTGCGGCGGCGCGGGCGCGACGACCATGCTGGGTGGTACCGCGCCGTGCTGTTCGCGGTCGGGCTCGCGATCCTCGTGCTGCCGCTCGTCTCGCCGCTCGACGAGCTCGGCGACCGCTACCTGCTCTCCGCGCACATGCTCCAGCACGTGCTGATCGCCGACGTCGCCCCGGCGCTCATCCTCGTCGCGCTTCGGGGGCCGCTGCTCTTCTTCGCCGTTCCGACCGCGCTCCTCAGCGCCGCCGGCCACACCGCCTGGTTGCGGCGGTTCGCGTCATGGCTCTTCCGGCCGGTGCCGGTGCTCGTCGTCTGGGCGCTCGCGTTCGGCCTCTGGCACATCCCGGCCGCCTACGACGACGCCGCCCGGCACCCGCTCGTCCACGACCTCGAGCACGCGAGCTTCGTGATCGCCGGCTTCCTCGTCTGGACGATCCTGATCGACCCCGCCGGCCACCACCGCGTCTCGCTCGGACGCCGCCTCGCGATGATCGGCGCGCTCTTCGCCATGGGAACGGTGATCGCCGACGTGCTGATCTTCAGCCTCCGCCCGCTCTACCCCGCCTACGCCGACCAGGCACACCGCGTGTTCGGCCTCTCGCCGCTGCACGACC
This sequence comes from uncultured Actinomycetota bacterium, assembly GCA_963775355.1. Classification (GTDB taxonomy): domain Bacteria; phylum Actinomycetota; class Thermoleophilia; order Gaiellales; family Gaiellaceae; genus PALSA-600. The sequence continues at coordinate 694,302 of CAVZJA010000020.1, forward strand.
AGCAACTCGCCGGGATCGTGATGAACCTCGACCAGATCCTCACCCTCGGCACCTGCGCCGCGCTCCTTCTGCTCCCGGCGCTGCGCCGCCGGCGCCGCGCGAGCCTCGTCGGCGCCGGGCAGCCGGCGTGACGTGAGCGGCGCCTACCGCTTCAGCTTCGAGCCGATCTTCCTCGTCCTCGCGCTCGCAGCGGCCGCGCTCTACATCCGCGACGTTCGCCGGTCACCGCCGGAAGAACGGCCCGGCGCCGGCCGCGCCACCATCTTCACGCTCGGCCTGCTGCTGATCGCCGTCCCGGTCGACTCGCCGCTCGAGACGCTTTCGGCCCACTACCTGCTGATCGCCCACCTGCTCCAGAACGCGCTGATGGCCGACTGGGGCCCGCCGCTCGTGATCATCGGCCTCACTACCCCGATGCGCCGCCGCGTCGCCGCCGCCGGCGGCCGCCCGCTCGCGGCGGTCACGAGGCCCGCCGTCGCGCTGATCCTCTGGATCGTCGTCTGGTACGGCGTCCACTTCGCGTTCTTCTACGACTGGGCGCTGCGCGCGAACTGGCCGCTCAACCTCGAGCACGCCCTGCTGCTCTCCGCCGGCCTCATCTTCTGGTGGCCGGTCCTCGGCGAGCCGCGCCGCCTCGGCTCGCTCGGCGTGCTCGCCTACCTCGGGATCGCGTTCGTCACCGCGCCGTGGCTCTCGCTCGCCTACATCTTCGCCTCCTCGCCGCTCTACTCGTTCTACGCCGGCGCGCCGCGCCTCTGGGGGCTCTCGCCGATCCGCGACCAGAACCTCGCCGGGATCCTGATGAACGCGGAGCAGACGGCGATCATCTTCGCCGCCTTCGCCTGGGCGCTCCTCAGGGTGCTCGCCGAGGAAGAAGAGCAGCAGCGCCTCGCCGACGCCGCCTACCTCGAGGCCCATACGAATAAGATCGCGCCGTGAGAACCCTGCAGGACCGGATCCGGGTGCTGGCGTTCTTCACCCCGTGGGTGTCGGTCCCGCTCGCGTTCCTCGGCGTCGTGACGGTGCTCACGTACCCGCTGCTCCTGATCACGCCGCTCGCGTGGATCTGCGTGCCGGTCGCGATCGTCGCGGCGATCCTGCTCGCGCTGTACCTGCGCCCTCGCTACCGGCTCGCGATCCTCGACAGCTCGCCGCTCGGCGTCTTCTACTGGCTCCAGCGCCGGAGCTAGAAGCTCAGCCGACGAGCCGCCCGATCGCGCCTTCCCACGTGATGGCCGCCGCCTGCGGATAGCCCGCCTCGCCGTATCGGCGCGCGGTCTCCTCGCTCGCGAGCGCCTCCCCGCACACCACGGCCAGCGCAGCGGCATTCGGCTCCGTCACCCAACCGGTCTCGCCTGCCCGAACGTAGTCGAGCGGCCCGCCGGAGTCAGTGGCCGTGATGACCGGCTTGCGCGAGCGGTACGCCTCGAGCGGCACCATCCCGAAGTCCTCGTCGATCGGCGCGTAGTAGACGGCCCGGCAGGTCGCGTAGAGGTCGGCCAGCTCCGACTCGTCGACGCGCCCGGTGAAGCGCACCCGGTCTCCCAGAGCGCCGGCGAGGCCTTCGAGCCGCTCCCGATCCGGCCCGTCGCCGGCCACGACGACGCGCAGCCGCGGCTCGAGCGTGGCCGCCTCGAGCAGCAGGTCGATCCGCTTCAGCGGATCGAGCCGGCCGACCGAGAGCACGAACGGGTCGTAGCGGTCGCACCGGTAGGCGAGCTCCTGCGGCGGGTGGGGGAGAACCTCGGCCTCGAGGCCCGTCGATCGCTGCAGCCGGCCGGCCACGTTCGGCGACGTCGCGAAGATCTTCTGCGCCCGCTCGAGCGCGAACCGGTCGGCAGCGGCGATCCGCTCCCGGATCGCCCGGTCGAAGCGCGTCTCGCTCAGCTGCCCGTGCTCCGTCCGGTCGAGCTCGTAGGCCTGCCGGAACTGATGCACGAGCCAGACGACCTTGTTCGGATGGTCGATCAGGTACGACGGGAACTTCGTCGCGATCACGAGGTCGGCCGGCGCCGAGCCGCCGGGGAGCAGATCGACGAACCTCCACATCAGCCCGCTCTCGAGCAGCCGCTTGTTCGGCCATGTCTGGAAGGGCACGCTGACGATGTCCGCCTCGTGCCCGCGCGCCCGGAGCTCCGCGACCAGCTTGTCCGTGAAGATCTCGGCGCCTCCGCGCACGAAAGGCTGCTGCGGGCGGCAGACGGCGATCCTCACACGGCGAGCCTAACCGGGGCCCGCCTCGTCGACGAGCCGCATCGCGGTGATGACCGCCTGTCCCGCCGCGTAGAGCCGGTGCAAAGGGTGCGTGTCGAAGCCGAGCTCGCTCTCGCGCGCCTCCGCGAAGAGCCTCGGGCCGGTCGTCAGGATGTTGAACCTGACCGTCCCGTCCAGAGGCAGCTCGTCGCCGTCGGTCTCGGTGACCGGGCTGGCCGTCTCGGCGACCTCGACCCACCGCTTGCTCGCGAGTGCGACCGACGAGTGGTCGCCCATGCCGATCTTCCCGCCGCCGTTCGAGACGTACATGCTGGTCGTCCCGTCGGCGAGGCCCATGACGCTGACGATGGCGGTGTCGTAGCCCATGTCCATGATCACGCCGAGCGCGCGCCCGCCCGGCACGACCGGCGGCGCCTTGATCTCGACCTCGCCGAACGAGAGCGCCTGCTCTCGCAGCTTGAGGTAGATGTCGGCGATCTCGCGCTCTGCCATGTGTGCCACAGTAATAACTGTGCGCTCGATCGGCGAGCGGCGGGCCCTCGTTGGGTGGAGCCTGCTCGCCGGCACGTGCCTTTCGCTCCTCGTCACGGTTCCCGCCCAGGCCGGGTCGCGCCCACAGGTGAAGACGCCGGCCCAGTTCCTCGCACTGGCCGAGGCCGATCTCGCCCGCACGCAGCGCGTGTTCTGGAATCCCCGGCTGCACTGGTACGACCAGCGCCTCTCGCACGCCCATCCGGACAAGCCGCTCGCGTCGCTCTGGTCGAGCGTCCCCCTGTTCGAGGCGCTCGACGCAGTCGCGATCGCCGACCCGACGCCCGCCAATCGCGCCGGGGTGCGCGCGTTCGTGCGTGGCGCCGAGCGCTACTACAACCCGAACCTCAGGCCCGTCGGCGGCTACGAGAAGTACCCGGGGATCACCGACCCGCGGGCCCACACGTACTTCGACGACAACGGTTGGTGGGAGATGGCGCTCCTCGAGGCGCGCTCGAGCGACGGGCTCTTCTTCAGGGGCTGAGACGGCCGCCTCTTCCCGACGCGACTGCTCCAGCCCGATGCCGCAACGCTTGCGCTGTTCGCGTGGCTGGGAGGCGCCAAGCCCTTAGCGATCCGCTAACTGCTCGCGCTGCCTGTCTACTGGGCGCGGGATCGCTGCCCCTGGGGCGCGTTCAGGAACGAGTGGCGCGCATTGCGTCGCTCGCACTGCTCGGCGCCGGGGTGCTGATGATCCCGTTCATCTGGCCGTAGCGGCTGACCGGGCTGCCCGGAAGGCGGTAACCGCGCGCGCGACGTCGTCCTCGCTCGTCTGCCAGTTCGAGACCGAGATCCGGATCGCGCGGCGGTCGTCCCAGACCGTCCCGCCGAGCCACGCCTCGCCGCTGTCCTGGATCGCGGCGATCACGCGGTCGGTCTCGTCGTCGTCCTCGAAGCGCAGGAGCACCTGGTTGAGGACGACGTCGTTCAGGATCTCGCACCCCGGAATGTCGCGGATTCCGTCTGCGATCTCGCGGGCGCGGCGGCAGGTGCGCTCGATCGAGGTCGGCGACGCCGGCCCGGCCGAGCGCGCGGAGCGGCGGCGTAGATCGTGAAGGCGCGGGCCCGCCGGGAATGCTCGGGCGTCCAGTCGACGGGGTCGCGCGCCGCGTCGGAGTGCGTCAGGTAGACGGAGCGGATTCCGAGCGCGGCGCGGTGCGAGTCCGGGTGGGCGCAGAACGCGACGCCCGCTGTCATACGGAACGTTCAGCCATTTGTGCGCATCGGTTGCCCAGGAGTCGGCGCGCTCGACGCCGGCGGTCAAGTGGCGCAGCTCCGGCGAGGCGGCGGCCCAGAGCCCGAACGCGCCGTCGACGTGAAGCCACGCGCCGGTTCCCTCGACCGCGTCGGCGATCGCGTTCAGGTCGTCGAACGAGCCGGTGTTGACCTCGCCGAACTGCGCGCACACGATGGTCGGGCCCGGCTCGCGGGCGAGCTCCTCGCCGAGCGCATCGGTGGTCATGCGGCCCTGCGCGTCGGCGGGCACGAGCCGGATCGAGTTGGTTCCGAGCCCGAGGAAGCGGACGGCGCGGTCGATCGTGCCGTGGCGCTTGGCTCCGGCGATCACGCGGATCGGCGGCGCCCCGGCGAGCCCGTCCGCCTCGCCGTCGTAGCCGGCAGCCTCGAGCACGTGGTGGCGCGCGGCGGCAAGCGCCGTCCAGTGCGCCATCTGGCAGCCCGTCACGAGCGCGAACGACGCCTGATCGGGAATCCCGAGCAGCTCCTTCAGCCAGCGCCCGGCGACCTCCTCGACGACCGCGGCCGCCGGGGTCGGCAGGGCGAGCCCGGCGTTCTGGTCCCAGACGGATGTGAGCCAGTCGGCCGCGAGCGTGACCGGGAGCGCGCCGCCGATCACGAAGCCGAAGTAGCGCCCGCTCGCCATCTGGGTCAGCCCTGGCTCGGCGTCGCGGGCGAGCGCCTCGATCACCTCGAGCGAGTCGGTCGGCCCTTCCGGAAGCGGCGCGTCGAAGGCCTCACGCAGCTCGTCGATCGTCGCCTCGGGCCTGACGGGTAGGTCCGGAACGGACTCGACGTACGCGATCCCGAGCTCCGCGGCTCGTTCCAGCAGCCGGCGATCGTCCACGGGACGAGTCTATGTCAAGGGGTGACCGGGACCTGGCGGAACAGAAGCGTCGTGTAGCTGTCCGACAGATTCGGGAACCAGGGCGGCGAGAGGAACAAGAGATTCGAGTCGTAGTTGTAGTTGCGCGTGTTGAACATGGTGAAGCTGCCGCCGAGCTTGGTGGCCGACGAGCCGGTGAAGTTCATGATGGAGTGGCTTCCGTCTTGGCTGTACGTCTCCCAGGTTCCCGTCTCCGCCAGCACCGCGGCTGTCCAGGTCATGGGGCTCGGTGCGTACTGGGCAACAACGACGTTGTTCTCGGCCACGATCCCGAGCACGTCCTGTCCGGGTGTCACGTAGCTGATGTTCCCGCCGATGTCGATGTCGTTGTTCGAGGCGACCGTCACCCGGCCTTGCACCTGCCCGGAGATGATGATCGTCTGCGGTGAGTAGATGGCGCCGTTTGTCGGAACCGGGTAGGTCGATGCCGCGCCGCAGGTCGGAGTCACGGCTGCGACGTCCTTTCCGAGGGTCTGATTGCAGCTCTGCGCCGTAAACGTCCCGTTGGCATTGAAGACGAGCTGCCAGGCCGCAACGCTGTTGTTCGCGAAGTACTGGGGCCCGCTCGAGGTCGTCGGCGGTGTCGCGCCGTTATTCGCGGCGTTCAAGATGTCGGAGAGCGACGAGAGGAACTGGTTGAAGTTGATCGGGGCGTCGGGAAGCGCGGTCTTGACCGCCGTCGCACCGCTATACACCGTGGCATTGCCGTGTCCCTTTGCGCCGCCGCTGTAGCCGCCGTAGGCATAGATGTTCGCGTAGTAGTCGCCGTCATGGGTGACGGATCCATTGGCATAGATCTGACCGTACGTCGAGGTCGTCGCTCCGAACGAAACGTCGCCGTCGACGAACCGGTAGAAGTCTGCGAGGGAGGCCGGGCGGATGACGGTCTGGATGGAGCGCCAGTCGTTCAGGTTGGTGTCTCCTGCGGGCCGTCCCGTCGAGAGGATCGTGATCCCGCCGCTCGACGCCACACTCGGCGGCGTGATCTCGAGGTTGTACTCGTAGCCGTTCGGAAGCGGCAGCCAGGTGTCATGGCCGTTCGGGTAGGTCCAGTTGAGGTCGTAGGGCCAGACGGCACCGGCAGCGACGAGTGTCCCGTTGGACGCCTTACGGGTCGATTCGGCGCCGGCGACGTCGTGGACGAAGTAGGAGTGGTCTTCGACGAGCTTCGAGGTGTAGTTGTCGATGCCGGCCTCAGCAGCCTGGAAGGCTGTCTGCAACTTGACCGAGTGATCGGCGTTCCGCTCACCGCCGGTCACGACGTCCGTCGTCGTGACTGCGAGCACCGAGAGCAGCGAGATGATCGCGATGACGAGCACCAGAGCCTGGCCGTGCTCGCCGCCGATCCGGATACGGACACGTTGGAGCATCAGTTGTTGAACGCCGTCCCGCGGATCGTTCCGATGGCCGAATAGGTGTACGGGGCCGCGCCCCGCCCGGTCCCCTTGGTCGTGACCGTGACCAGGATCGAGTTCACATCCACCGGCGTGGTCGCCCAGATCCAGTTCGGTGGGATCACGGGGTTTCCGTTGGCGTCCACGTTGTCCTGTTTGATGTACTGGAACAACGAGGTGCCGCCGGGGTTGCCGGTCACCGACTCGGCGACGGTCTCCCAGCCGCTGAGTGCGTCCGGTGAGGGCCACGACCACGGCGGTCCGCCGGTGTTCGTGCTCCGCTCGAACCCGCGCTGGAGATTGCCGCCGTTGAGCCGGTAGCCGACCTTGAGCAGATGGTAGGGCTGGCTTTCGTCGGGCACGTAGAACGTCAGCTGGGTCGAGGTCATCGTGATCACCGGAGCCACCGCCGACTGAGCGGTGTAGGCCTGTCGGAACTCGCCGATGAGACGATCGACACCGGACCGGGCCTCGGTCTGCAGAGCAGTGTCCGAGACCACCCCATTACTGGCCGACTGCATGTTGACGAACATGACAGAGAACGAGGTGAGCGCGATGATGAGGATCAACATCGCCACGACCAACTCGATCACGGTGAAGCCGCTCTCTTCTTGCACCCGTTCGCCGAGGTTCCGGACGCGGCGCGACGGTGTGAAAAGGGGCAAGAAACCCTGCTGGCTCACGGGCATGTCCCCGAAATCGAGGTCGAGATGTTCGTTGTAGCCGGCGCAGCCGCGACGGTCTGGTTGGTGAGGGTCACCGACGTCCCCGATGTCACCTTGATCGTGTACTTGGTGCCGGCGGGAACCACGAATGCTGCTGTTCCCGCGGTGGTCGTCGCGCTCATGTTGATGCTCTGCGGGGTTGAGCTCGTCACTTTCACGGTCGCTCCGTCGACGGTTCCGCAAGTACTGCCGGTTTTCTTCCAGACCGTCACGACGAGATATGGGAGCGCGATGCTGTAGTTCGAGGTGAGGTTGGTCGGGTACGCGGTCGGCACCGTCTGCGGGGCCGAGCTGAACGGCGTCGGAACACCGGTAATCGCGACGTTCGCCGTATACGACACGCTCGGAACGACGCCGGTGAACTGAGCGGAGCCGCTGGCGAGGCTGGTCGTAAGAGTCGGGCGCGACGAGGTCAAGGTAACGGTTCCCGCCCCGGTGTAGGTGCTTCCGCCCGCTGTGACGGCGACGTTCACGGTCGCCGGCTGGTAGATCCGCAGCACGGGACTGAAGGTCTGGCCGGCTGCGAGCTTGACGTGCGCCGGGGTGTTGGGGGAGACGTCGTCGGCGAGTGCTGTGTATCCGGCCGGCGGAGTTACGGCGAGGTTGTAGTACTGCTGTGCGCCCGACGTCGGGTTGGGTGTCAGACCGGGGAAGAGCGCCTTCCCGGTTCCTATGGCCGTGATATCGCTCGAGGCCCCGCTCGGCCCACCCGAGACCGAGACGGTGACGCCTGCCATCGGCTGGCTGTTTCCCATGTCGATCACCTGCGGATTGATGATCCCGTTGGCGAGCCCTCCGTATCCGGCGACGCTCGAGGGGCCGACATATGTGCTCTGCTTGCTGAGAAGGGCCGAATCGGAGTTGCGAGTGATCGCGACGGTGACGCGCTTGTAGTCCGCGTAGGACACATACGCGGTCGGGGCCGGGTCGTTCACCCACGTGACCTGGAGCGTCTGGGTCGTGCCCGGCAGCCCCGGAACCGCCGAGGTCACCGGAAGGTTCCCGCCCGGGTTGCCGTTGACGGTGCCGATGGCGCCGTAGCCGAGGGCGCGGATCGTGTCGATCTGCGCGGCTGCAGCCTGCTCTGCGAGCGTCCTCTGGCTGGCGAACCGCACTGCCACGGTGCCCGACATCAGCAACCCACTGATCGCTGCGGCGACGAACGCAAAGAGCGTAATCGCCGTCACAGTCTCGATGAGCGCAAAACCGCTCTCGCCCGCACACGAAGTCATCGGCCCGCGCGTGCGCAGGGCCCGTAGACCCGTCGGGAGTTCGATCCGAACTCCAAAGCTCCATCCCCGCTTGGACATCTGGACTACTTATCGCGGATCGCGCAAGTTTCCCGATCCCCAATACACGCCATTTTGATCACTCAAGAGAGGGATTCTCGTATCCCCCAATGCGGCAGCCCGGTCTACCGGGCTCACATCCACCCGCGAAACGGTGGGAGCACGACGGCCAGAGAGCCGCACGTGCTCCCAGCGAGTCGGCGAAGACGACGATGGGGGCGGGAGGATTCGAACCTCCGTAGGCTGAGCCGACGGGTTTACAGCCCGTTCCCTTTGGCCGCTCGGGCACACCCCCGCGGAGAGCGCGCCGCATTGTAGCCTCCCGCTGTGAAACATTACGACGCGATCGTCGTCGGCGGTGGGCCGGCCGGGTCGACTACCGCCTACAGGTTGGCAGAGCAAGGTGCCTCGGTCCTGCTGGTCGACCGTGCCACCTTCCCGCGCGACAAGCCGTGCGGGGGCGGCATGACGCTCCGAGCCGTCCGCCAATGCCCGGTCGATCCGACGCCGGTGGTCGAGGACTGGATCGACAAGGTCGAGCTGCGGTTCCGCTACCGCCAGACGGTTGTCCATCGAACTACGGAGCCGGTTGTCTGGATGACTCAGAGGCGCCGCCTTGACGCGTTTCTCCTCGATTCAGCCCGGGAGCGCGGGGTCGAGGTCCGTGAGGGCGTGAAGGTCGAGATCGAACCGGGGAACACCGTCGTCGTATCCGGCGAGCGGATGAGTGCCGACGCCTTGGTGGGAGCTGACGGCGCCAACGGGATCACCGCGAAGGCAGTCGGGCTCGGAAAGGGAATCGTCTACGGCGTTGCGTATGAGGGCAACGTCAGGTACCCGACCCTTTCGCATCAACATTATTCGGGTCGGCTCGTGCTCAGTTGGCCGACATTCCGGGTGGGGATGCCTGGGTGTTCCCCAAGGGCGACCATGCGAATGTCGGCGTCGGCGGATGGCAGAGCGAAGGCCCCAAGCTTCGTGAGCACCTCAAGCGCGTGCGTGTGACGCTCACGGGATCGTCGTCGACGACCTGGAAGCGCTCTCGGGGTCACCGGCTGCCCCTGCGGCGGCCGGAGACCCGCATCGCCGGAGAACGCGTACTGCTCGTCGGCGATGCGGCCGGATTGATCGATCCCGTGTCGGGCGACGGCATGTACGAGTGCTTCGTCCCGGGGCGGCTCGCTGCCTCGGCCGTTGCTCGACTTGCTGGCAGGGAAGGTATTGAGCCTCGAGCCGTATGAGCGGAGTGTCAAGCGCTGAGCTGGCCCCGCTTCATCGAGCCTCCTGGAAGCTCAAGCAGGCGCTCGATCGCTGGCCGCGAACATCCTGGCGGGTCGCGCGCTCGAAGCTTCTGTGGGTTCATTCGCGGGATGCTCGACGGCGAGCTTCCCGATCCGAGTAAGCAGCGAGGTCTTGCGCGCGCGCCCTTGCGCGCCCTTGCGCTCCTTGGGCGCAGCGAGGCCGAGGATCGCAAGCGGCCGAATCGATCGGGCATCAAGCGCGGGCCCATTTGTGCCGACAAGAGACGAGATGGAGCTCGACTCGGCACTTGCGAGGGCCGTTCCGCATGGCGCCTCCGACGTCCACCTCAAGGTTGGGCGGCCGCCGATGCTCCGGAAAGACGGCGATATCGTCACGCTCGACGGCGCAGGTACTCCGAGAACCCACTCAAGCGGCACTCGCTCTAGTCACGGCGGGCGCACCCAGCGGGCAGAGCAGTTTCGCGAGAGTGGCGATCTCGACATCGCCTACACCGCTGATGAGCTTCCGCGTTTTCGCGTGAATGTTTTCCGCCAGCGGGGGGCGACCTCGATGGCGCTCCGCGTGATCCCGGCGCGAGGCGCCGCGTTTCACTGACCTCGGCTTTCCGGGGGCAGTATCGGCCCGCCCATGAGCACCGAGGGCCGGCGCGGGCCACCGGAGCAACGGGCTCGGGGAAGATGACGACCCTCGCCGCGACGCTGGACGACATCAACCGCACCCGCCGCTCGCATATCGTCACGATCGAGGATCCGATCGAGATTCTTCACCCCGATCATCAGTCGATCGTGAATCAGCGTGAGGTCGGGTCTATACCGAGAGCTTCCAGTAGCCGCTTCGCCGGGCCCTTCGCCAGGATCCCCAGACTACCCTTATCGGCGAGTCTGCGACGCCGAGACCTCCTAGTCTGCGCCGCAGGCTGCCGAACTGGACACCTCGTGCTGTCGACCCCGATACGATCGATGCCGCCGAGATCGTCGGACGGATCATCAGTCCTTCCCTGGGACGAAGACAGCAGGCGATCCGCTCGATCATGGCCGGCGTCCTGAAAGGCGTGATCTCTCAGCGGCTGTTGCCGAAGCTCGGCGGCGGACGCTGCGCGGTCGTCGAGGCGATGGTGGTGAACGCCCGGATCGCCGACCTGATTCGCGAGGGGCGCCAGACGAGATCACGGGCGCGATCGGAGAGGGCGAGTACTTTGGAATGCAGACCTTCGAGCAGGCGCTGATCGAGCGCGTTCTCGCCAAGGAGCTCGAAGTGGAGATCGCCGCCGACGCCGCGACGAACAAGCACGATTTTCTCGTCGCGCTCGAACGCGAGACCAAGCGACGCCAGAAGCAGGACCATGCCGAAGAGGCGCCCGAGCCGTCGGACCCCGCAACGGCGCCCGAGCTCGGCCAGGCAATCTGGCTCCCGCATCGATCGACCCTTCGGTTCTTCGGGTCGCAGCGCCGCGGTGACGCGCCGTGCTGCTGTTCGCCGGTTTCGCTTCGCGGCACCAATCGGCTAGCTCGGTTCAAGCTTCCGCGCCGCGCTGTCGATGATGCGATCGTGAACGTCGCTTTCGCCGCCGTCGTCTTCGCGCCCGCGCTTGCGATCGGAAGCTTCCTCAACGTGGTGGCGTCTCGCTGGCCGCTCGGCCGGTCGATCGTGCGCCCGCGTTCTGCGTGCCCTCACTGCGAAAGCGAGATTCGGTCGCGCGACAACATCCCGGTTGTCTCCTATCTCCTGCTCCGCGGGCGCTGCCGGTCGTGCCGCGCATCGATCAGCTGGCGGTATCCCGCGGTCGAGCTGGGAACGGCGCTCCTCACCGTGGCCTGCTTCGTCGTCTGGGGTCCCGGCTTTCGGGCGCTCGCGGCAGCGGTCTTCTGCGCCGCGTTGATCACGATCTCGGCAACCGATATCGAGTATCGGATCGTGCCGAACCGGGTCGTGCTGCCGGCGACAGGGGTCGTGCTCGCGCTCCAGCTCGCGTGGCACCCGAGCCTGGTCTGGGTTGCAGCTGCACTCGGCGCTGCGCTCTTTCTCTTCCTCCTCGCGCTCGCATATCCGCGAGGCCTCGGCATGGGTGACGTCAAGCTCGCGCTGCTCCTCGGCGTCGGCGTCGGTCGCTACGTGCCGATCGCGATACTCGGCGGCAGCCTGTTTGCGCTCCTCCCCTCTGCGATTCTCTTCGTTCGCCACGGAGCCGCCGCCCGCAAGATGGCGATCCCATTCGCGCCGTTCCTCGCCGCAGGCGGCCTCCTCGCTCTCTTCTTCGGTCAACCCATCATGGACTGGTACCTAAAGTTCGTCTGAGACCTAACCGCTCAAGGCAACCTGAGCCGCAGCCGATAACTCAATCGAGGGATATGAGTGAGCGGGGCTTCAGCAGGGTGCCTACCGAGGGCACAACCGAATCGGCCGCCGCCGCGCCGCCGCCTGCACCGCCACAGTCTCCGGGCGAGAGCTCCGCCCCGCCGGGCTCCGGCGCGCACGTGAACGCACTCGCCGAGCTCATCGCGGACCTGCTCGAGCCGACCGGCCTCGTGGCGCCGGACCGCCTGGTCGCGGCTCGTGGGCGCGCCGGTCAGGGATCGCTTGCCCAGGCGCTCGTCGACGAAGGGCTCGCCACCTCGGAGGGCGTGGCACGCGCCCGGGCCGAGCGCTACCAGCTTCCGTTCATCGACCTCGGCAGCCTGAACGTCTCGCCGAGCGCCGTCGAGCAAATCCCACTGGCGGTACTCCAGCGAATCGATGCGCTTCCGTACCAGATCGACGGCTCGATCCTGCGTGTCGCGATCGCCGACCCCGGCAACATCCCTGGGATCGACCAGCTCCGCCTGGCCACGCGGCTGAGCGTGGAGCTCGCCGTTGCGCCTCGAGAAGACCTGCTGGCGGAGCTGCAGCGGTTCGGACGGACGAGCGAGGTCTTCGCCGGGCCGAGCGCCATCGACCTGGAGGAGTTCGAGGTCGTCGAGGAAGAGGATGATCTCGAGCAGGAGGATGGCGTCTCCGACGCGCCGATCGTCAGGCTCGTCAACTCGTTGATCTTTCAGGCAGCCGAAGACGGCGCCAGCGACGTTCACATCGAGCCGCAGGAGGACTGCCTGCTCGTCCGCTTCCGCATCGACGGCGTGCTCCAGGAGGCGCAAAGGATCCCGAAACGGCTCTCGAACGCAGTCACCACCAGACTGAAGGTGCTCGCGAAGATGGACATCGCGGAACGGAGGCGCCCGCAGGACGGACGCATCTCGTTGAACGCGGTCGCGGCGGGGCGCATGTTGGACGTTCGCATCGCGACGCTGCCCACCGTGGAGGGCGAGTCGGTTGTGATGCGCCTGCTCGACAAGTCCAAGAAGGCGCCGACCCTCGAAGAGCTTGGGCTCTCCCTCGCAATGCGTGAGGAGCTGTCCGCGATCGTCCGAAAGCCGACAGGCGCGCTGCTCGTCACGGGCCCGACCGGATCGGGAAAATCGACGACGCTCTACGCGGCGCTCTCCGAGATCAACCGACCCGAGATCAACATCATCACGGTCGAGGACCCCGTCGAGTACCGCCTCGCCGGGGTGAACCAGGTGCAGATCAACCCCAAGGCCGGCTTGACGTTCGGGGGTGCGCTCCGCTCGATCCTTCGTTCGGATCCCGACGTCGTGATGGTCGGAGAGATCCGTGACGGTGAGACGGCCAAGATCTCGATCGAGGCGGCGCTCACCGGCCACTTCGTCCTCTCGACGCTGCACACCAACGACGCTCCGAGCGCGATCACACGGCTGAACGAGATGGGCGTCGAGCCGTTTCTCGTCGGAGCGGCTGTCTCGGCGGTTCTCGCTCAGCGTCTCGCGCGGCGCCTCTGCGGCCACTGCTGCGAGATGTACACGCCGACCGTCGACGATCTGATGCTGGCCCGGGTCTCTCCCGAGGATGCCGCGCGTCGTGACGGCATGGTCTTCTACCGCAAGCGTGGCTGCCCGCGCTGCAACCAGAGCGGTTACCGCGGCCGGGTCGGCGTCTACCAGCTCCTGACGATGTCGGAGGAGCTCGAGACGCTCGCCGTTACCCGGGCTTCGCGCGACGAGATCGAGCGCGCCGCGTTCCGTAGCGGCATGCGCGGCCTCTGGGACGATGGAGTCGAAAAGGTGGCCTCCGGGCTCACCTCGCTTGAAGAGCTCGCTCGCGTGGTCTCGAGCTGAGACGTCGTGGTAGCCTTTGCGGCCGGCGGCTTTCTGGGGTGACTACGTGACGACGCAGCCGAGATACTGAAGCGCGAGGGTAGCCTCTTGAACGAACCGGAACGCCTCGTGGGCGTTCCGGAACACGTAGGGGCCACGCCGGACGGGAGTGCCGTTCGCCCCGATGACCTCCGCTTCTACGATCGTTTGTCCCTCGGGGCCATCGACGCAGCGAATCATCGCTACACCCTTGCCGTCCCGAACGGCCTTGCGCACCAGTGCGTCGGTCAACGACGAGCGTCGGCGACGGCCTGGGCGACGGCGGCGCTCTCCTGAACACCGTCGAGGCGCGTGACGGCAACACCGTGGTGGTTCACGATCAGAACTGACGGGTCGAATGCGCCTGGGAAGCTGAGTGCGACACCCTCGGCTGTCTTCTCGCCCCGGACGTTGAGAGCGACGAAGCCGGCGTGGGCGGAGTGCGCGCCTTGACGGGCCAGCGACACGACGCCCGCCTCGCTTGCGACCCCAGGAGCGTAGAGCACAGCGACGACGATCTTGTGGTGGCGGAGTGCGTGCACCAGCGGCGACGGCAGCGTCGTGGAGCTCAGGCCCGCGATCGCGGCAGCGTGATGGGCCGACACAGCCGGCCGAGTCGTCGAGCTCGAGGTGTGCGGCGCGACGTGAGTCGTCGCGGAGTGATGAGCCACCGGAGTCTTGGTGGCAGCGTTCTTGTGCCCGAGATCGAGCAGAAGAAAGCCGACAAGGCCGAGTAGCACCGCGACTGCGATCAGGACGATGATGCGGGTTGTGGGTGAAATGGTCACGGTGGCTCCATCGGCAGAGATTGGGAATCGCTTGAGAGCAAAAGAGGGACGATTGCGGTTCTAGGTGAGGGTCGCCGGGCAGGTGCCTGCGGTGACCTTGCCGGCGCCTGGGTCGGCCGTCATGCGGGACGCAGACATGCCGCCGATGTAGTAGGAGGACTGGCCTGACTTCGTGTCCTGGAGGCAGTACGAATCGCCGGCGGTCACGCCGCCGACCTGCGTTGTGAGGGTGGAGTCGATTCCAGGCGTGAGCGCGATAAGTCCGGTGGTCGTCATGCCCGTATACGAGCTGTTGTTGCTCTTGAAGTAGCCCTCGGCCGCCGGAATTGCCGAGCGACATTCGCTTGCGCTGCGGCCTTATTGGCGTTGTCCGAAAAGCCGAGGTAAGCCGGAACGGCAATCGCAACGAGGACGCCGATGATGATGATCACGACGAGGAGCTCGATCAGAGTGAAGCCCTGCTCGCTCGTCAGCCGGTTTTTGTTGTTGGGATCACTGCCGCATCTCCTTGACGTGTTGGATCGCCGGGTCGGAAACGGTGGAGAGAGAAGTGAGGGGCGCGGTTTCCCCGCGCCCCTCACCCTTACATGGTGAAGGTGCTTCTTTCTAGGTGAGCGCGGCCGGGCAGGTGCCTGCGGCGACCGTGCCGGCGCCCGGGTTGGCGGGGCTCATGCGCGCGGCGGACTGGCCGCCGATGTAGTAGTAGGTCTGACCTGACTTCGTATCCTGGAGGCAGTACGAGTCGGCGGGCGTGTCGCAGGGCCGCCAATGCACGGTGATGGTCGAGTCGATGCCGGGCACGAGCGCCATAAGGCCGGCGGTCGTCATGCCTGTGTACGTGCCGGCGTTCGCGCCAGTAGTGTCTGGAAGTAGTCCTCGGCCGCCGGGATCGCCGAGCGGACGTTGGCCTTTGCCGCAGCCTGGTTCGCGTTCTTCGTGAAGCTGAGGTATGCCGGCACCGCGATTGCAACGAGGATGCCGATGATGATGATGACGACGAGGAGCTCGATCAGGGTGAAGCCCTGCTCGCTCGCCATCCTGTTCTTGATCTTGTTGATCACGTGTTCTCCTTGGGGTATCGGGTAGCAACTGGGGTCGTTCGTCGTCGCCGTATCGGCTGACGGCAGCACCGGGCAATAGCCTCGGACGGGGGATCTACTCATCCTCGAAGGAGGGAACCGATCAACACTCTGGGTGACCGTTTCACTCGGAGCAGGGGAATGTTCAAGTTCGCCCGACGACCTGCCGATAGAGTCGCTCGTGACCACCGAGTTCTCAATCGACACGCTTCTCGAGGCCGCCGTAGGTTGCGGCGCGTCGGACCTCCACATCACCTCGGGCGCGCCCCCGATCGTCCGTATTCGGGGCGAGCTTGCACCGCTCGAGGGATTTCCGGTGATGAAGCCGGACGGAATCCGGGAGCTGATTTACCGCATTCTCACGACCGAGCAGCAGAAGCGCCTCGAGCTCGACCGTCAGCTCGATTTCTCGCATAGCGTCTCCGACCTCGCTCGCTTCCGGGTCAACGCCTATTTGCAGCGCGATACGTTCGCCGCCGCCTTCCGCGTCGTCCCGAACGAGCTCAAGACCCTCGAGGAGCTCGGTCTTCCCGCAAAGCCTCCGTCTCTTCGCAGGTATCCCGCGCGGCCTCGTGCTCGTCACGGGCCCGACCGGCTCCGGCAAGTCGACGACTCTCGCGGCCGTGATCGACGAGATCAACCGCACTCGTAGCGATCACATCATCACGATCGAGGATCCGATCGAGTTCCTGCACCGGCACAAGCGCTCGGTCGTCAACCAGCGTGAGGTCGGCTCTGATGCGAAGGGGTTCGCCGACGCACTCCGTGCTGCCCTCCGGCAGGACCCCGACGTGATCCTGCTCGGCGAGATGCGCGACCTGGAGACCATCTCGACGGCGCTCACTGCGGCGGAGACCGGTCACCTTGTCTTCGGCACGCTGCACACGCAGAGCGCCACCGGGACGATCGCGAGAATTATCGATGTCTTTCCCGCCGCCCAGCAGGAGCAGATCCGCGCGATGATCGCCGGCTCGCTCCAGGGGGTGGTCACCCAGACGCTGCTTCCGACGATCGACGGCCACGGGCGGGTTGCGGCGCTCGAGATTCTCCAGCCCGACGACGCGATCCGCAACCTGATCCGGCAGGGGAAGGTCGAGCAGATCTACTCCTACATGCAGACCGGATCGCGGAACGGAATGCAGACGCTCGAGCAGTCCCTGGCGGAACTGATTCTGCGAAGAATTGTCTCGCCAGACGACGCGATCGCAGTTTCGAGCCGCAGGCAGGAGCTGATCACGCTGGTGCAGCACTCCGGCGGACCCCTTACAACGCAGCCCAACCCTTCCGGGGCGAAGCCGTCCGCTTCGGCTGCCGGATTGAGACTGGCGGAGGTTTAGACAATGGCCGGACAGACACCGATCTGGAAGAAGGAGATCAGGCTTCGGAGCAAACCGCCGAAAGCGGCGGTCGAGGCGCCGGCGGATGCGCACAAGCAAGGAAGTGCATCGATCTGGAAGAAAGACTTGACGCTGCGCTCCGGGAAGAGCAAAGAGAAGCAGCCCGTCGAAGCGGCAGCGACCTCCGAGATCGAGGCAGCGCCCGGCCACGGTTCGATCTGGAAGCGGGACCTCCGGATCCGGCGTTCTGTTCCGAAGAGCCGCCCATCCTCCGAGATCGATTCGATCTTGGCGCCCGCTGTCGAGCTCGACAACTTCGCGCCTGACGGCGCCTCGGGTGAGGCCGGCGAGGGCAGTGCGGAGCCGAACGAGATCTCCTCGGCGCTCGAGCCCAAGGCGGCAGTGCTCGTGCCCCCGAACAACGTGTACGAGAGTGGCGAACCGGCCGAGGCGGCGGAAAAGACGCGGCACAGCTGGTTTGCGCGCCCCGCAAAGGCAGTTGAGCTCGTCGACGACCTCGTCGTGGACGAGCAGGCGGTCGAAACGGCCGAGCAGGTGCATGCTTCGTGGGAACCAGCCGGCTCCGAGGGCCTCTCCGAGGAGAGCGATTCTCTCGCCGACGAACTTCAGGAGCACACGCACCTTCACTACGGGGCTTCCGTCGAGCTGAGCGCCTTCACGGCGCCTGCCGAGGAGGACGCACCTCTCGAAGAGTTTCGCGGCGCCCGGCCCGACTGGGGCTCGACCGGCGCAGTCGACGATTATCGGTATCTCGACGCGAACGAGGCCGAATCCCCCGCCGGCGCGGTTGACTCGGCCCCCGACGCGTTCGGGCCACACGGGCTCCGGTCAGAGGATGACCTTGAAGGGTCTGCGAGTTTTGCACTGGGGGTTGACGAGCCCCTTGAGACCGAGAAGGAGACGGAGTCGCGGTTCAGCGACGTCGAATCGAACTTGGAGCACTCCGACCTGGATAAGCCGGCCGAGCTCTGGTCGAAGCCCTGGACACCCGAGCTCTCCGATGCCGGAGACTCTGATCAGGAGAGCCCCGATTCGGTTGCGGAGGGACTCGGCACGGAGGAAGTCGACGCTCACGTCGCCCCGTACCTGCCTTCACACGAACAGTCTTACGTCGCCCCGTACCTGCCCTCATACGGACAGTCGGTAACGGACGAACCCGAGGAGGCACGTGCAAGCGCGCACGAGGGAGACTCTCTTTCCGCGTTCGAGGAGCCCGAGCTCCCGTTCGCTCGAACAGATTCGGCGCTCGAAAGCTCGAGTGGCGACTCGGTCGCTTCGAGCTACCGCGAACTCGGCCTCGTCCCTGAGTCGCCTGCGTTCGCATCATCGCTCGATCAGGTGACGGCCGGAGATGAGCGCGACGAGGAAATCGTCCTCCCCGAGACTGATTCGAGCGACTGGCTTACGGCCCTCGGCGATGAGGAGGTTCCTGGAGCTTCGGGCCCTGCCGCGATCGATGTCGAGCCCGACCACGATTCTTCCAACGCTCAGCAGGAGGTCTCTGACACCTCCGTTGTTCCGGTGCCGTATTTCATCCCCGACGCCTCGAATGATGAATCTGACGAGCCTGACGCAAGCTCAACCCAATCCGACGAGGCGACAACAACGGCGAAAGAGCCGAAGAAGTCGAAGTTCCGTCGGGAGCTCAAGCGCAGCAGCGGCGCCGCGGGCACCGCTTCTCGCCCCTCGACCGCCGAGGTGGTTGGAGTGCGCATCGGCTCATCCCAGATCGTTGCCGCAGTTGTTCGGAACACACCCGGGATCCCGGAGCTCGCAGCCCTGGTCAGTGCGCCGATCGAGCACGGGATCGTGGTGGCCGGCGAGGTCCGGGAGCCGGACGCGCTTGCTGCCGAGCTGAAGACGCTGTTCGCCAAGAACAAGCTGCCTCGCAAGCGAATCCGTCTCGGCATCGCCAGCAGCCGTGTGGGCGTGCGGATCATCGAGGTCCCCGCGATAGAGGATCCCAAGCTGCTCGAGAACGCGATCCGGTTCCGCGCGCAGGAGGTCGTCTCGATCCCGCTCAGCGATGCGATCCTCGACCACTTCGTGGTGGGCAACACCGAACTAGACGGCGCGCCGGCCTTTCGCGTGCTGCTGGCATTCGCGCACCGCGATCTCGTTGACCGGTACGTCGAGGCGTTCAAGAAGGCCCGGCTCAAGGTCACCTCGGTGGACTTCGAAGCGTTTGCGCTTCTGCGGGCCGTGACTTCGCCCGAGGACCGCGAGAACGCCGATCGTGCGACCGTGGCCCTGGCCGTCGGCCAGGAGCGAACGATCTTCGCCGTGGCCGAAGGGGATGTTTGCGATTTCACTCGCGTGCTCGAATGGGGCGGAGGGTCGCTGACAGTCGCGGTCGCGCGCGCCCTCAACATGACGCCGTCGCAAGCGGAGCCGGTCAAGCGCACGCTGTCGTTCGGCGAAGGGCTCGAGCACCCCGATCTTGATCCGACACAGGTCGAGGCGGCGCGCGTAGCTATGCAACGCGAGCTTCAGGTGCTGGCACGCGAGCTGCTGACCTCGCTTCAGTTCTACCAGTCACGTCCCGGATCGCTCGCGATCGGGGAGGTCCTCATCACCGGGGGCGGCATCGAGCTGGAGGGCACCGCCCAGGAGCTCCAGGAGCGGCTCGGTGTCCCGGTGCGACTCGTCGATCCATTCGAGCGGCTGCGCACAGGCAAGAAGGCGAAAGTGACAATCGAACCGGGCGCGACGACGATCGCGATCGGACTGGGACTGGAGGCCTGAGCATGCGCCCCGTCAACTTGATGACGAAAGACGCTGCGAGCAGTCGCTCGCTACCCCCCGTGGGAACGATCCTTGCGGGGGCGGCGCCGATCGTCGCGATCGGGGTTGTCGCGGTCGGGTACTCGCTGACGCACGGAACCGTAAAGAAGGATCAGGACCGGCTCGCCGCGGTCCAGGCGCAGGTGGCAGCGCTCCCCGTCGCCCACTCCACAACGTCCGCGTTCGCGGCCCTTTCCGTGGAGAGCAACTCGCGTCGCTCCTCTCTCGACTCGGCACTGGCGGATCGGTTCCAGGTCGACTCGGCCCTAGCGGCCATCGCCCGGGTGCTGCCTAGCGACGCATGGCTTACCTCCCTCAATCTGACGTCTCCCACGCCGGCCGACGCGCCAGTCGCGCCACCGGTGGTCGCGACGCCGGATAGCACAACGACGACCACCACGACCACCACCACGACAGCGACCACTCCTGCGCCCACGATCAACGTCAACGCCTTCACGATCAACGGCTTCACCTATTCGCTGGCGTCGGTCGCGCGACTCATGACCCAGCTCTCGCTCCTCCCGATGCTCTCCCACGTGACGCTGACCTCGACCGCGACCTCGACCTCGGGGGTGGGGGCCACCGCCGCCACCGCGACGTTGAGCCCGCCCTCAGGGGGATCGGCGAACGCGAAGAAGCCAAAGACGCTGGTGCAGTTCACCGTGAATGCCGCCGTCAATCCTTCGCAGGCTGAGGAGGGCACGTGAACATCCGCGCGTCTCAAACCGTGGTCATCGCCGCACTCGGAGCGAGTCGGGGCACTGATCCTCGTCGCCGGCTTGCTGTTGGTCGTGGAGCCACAACGCTCACATGCGCACAGCCTCAATGAGGCAGTGTCCGCCGCGCAGGCGCAACTTGCCGCGGCACGCGCCCCGCTGGCCACGTCGACGCCCCGCGGCAAGGTAGACGCATCCGACCTCTTCAAGCTGTCGGAGGCGATGCCCGACGCCGATCGGATGCCGGAGATCCTCGTCGGTCTGTCCAGGCTCGCCGCCGCGAGCTCGGTGCAGCTCGGGTCAGTTCGGCCGGCCACTGAGGTTTCACTCCAGGGTTACTCGGCGTTGCCGATCGTGGTGACCGTAACCGGAAAGTACGCCGCGGTAACGGCGTTCATGCATCGTCTGCGCGAGTCCGTTCAGATGCCACACGGGCACCTCGTTGTGAATGGGCGTCTCTTCATCGCCAACCAGGTCGCTCTCACCTCGAGTGACGGCCGAACGATTTCGGCGACCGTGAACCTCGATGCCTTCGACTACGTGCCTCTCCCGCCCGCCACTCCGGTGGACTCGTCGGGCGACTCCACAACGACCACTACCTCGGGAGGTACGGGCTAATGGCACCCGCGAAGCTGACACCGGCCCAAATTCGCGACCGCAAGGCAAAGCGCGTCGCAGTCGTGCTCGTGGTCGTGCTCGTGGCCGCGCTCGCGATCCAGGGGCCGAAAATCTTGAAACTGGTCAACGGATCTTCGTCGCAGGCAGACGCCCCAGCTGTGGCCGTGGCCGCGGCCGTCGTTCCGGGCTCCGCGGCTGCGGGATCGCTCACCGCCACGACCACCGTCTCGGGGTATGTGACCCACTACTCGCACTTCTCGGTCAAAGACCCGTTCTACGCCCAGAACGTCACCACGACCACGGCTACCACCACGGCGGCCCCGGCTGCAGCTTCCGCGACGACCACCACTACAGGGACGACTGCCGCTCCCAAGCCGCCGACGGCGGCCACGCAGACCCCGGGATCTGCAACGACCGCCGCGACGACGACCACCACGGCCTTGCCGTTCACGGTCACGACGCCGGCAGCTCTCCCGAATGCGGCGGTCCTGCTCGCCAACGGCAAGCGCGAGGTTGTCCAGGTCGGAGCCGACTTCCCGAGCGATACGCCGCTCTTCAAGCTCAACGCCCTCGGGCACAAAGGCAAGGACGGCAAGCCGGCTTCGTCGATTCGCATCTCGGTCGTCGGCGGCTCGTTCGCTGACGGGGTGGCGACCATCCCGCTGCTTCTGGGCAAGCCGCTCACGTTCGCGAATCAGTCCGACGGAACGCACTACGTGATCAAGCTCCTCCGCCTCACCACAGTCGATACGACGCAGGTCGCGGGAGCCGGCGGCACGACGACCGCCGCAGCGCCGGCAACGACGAGCCCGAGCAGCAGCGGCTGATCCGTGGCTACCTTCTCGTACAACGCGATCAACGCCCAGGGCATCGAGCTCGACGGGCTGGTCGCGGCTTCGGACTCTGCGTCCGCGCTCGAGCAGCTTCGCTCACGCGGCCTACTGGCCGAGCGCATCACCGAGGTCAGCGGAGGCGCCGAACGCGAAGGCGCCGGGCGTTTCAAGACCGTTAAGCCGAAGTCGCTCCAGATCTTCTCCCGCCAGTTCGCGACGATGATCGACGCCGGCATGAACGTCGTCTCGGCGCTGGTGATTCTCGAACAGCAGACGAGCGATTCGGCGCTCGCGGTCGTGATCTCCCAGCTTCGCGAGGACGTCGAGAGCGGGCTGCTGCTGTCCGAGGCGATGGCCGCCCATCCCAAGGTCTTCAGCCGGTTGTTCGTCTGCGATGGTCGAGGCGGGTGAGGCTGCAGGCATCCTCGACATCGTCCTCGACCGAGCCGCAATGCAGATCGAAAAGGAGCAGCAGATCAAGCGCAAGGTGAAGGGTGCGATGGTCTACCCGTGCGTGGTGCTCGTCTTCGCCACGCTTGTCCTGATCGCGATGCTGCTCTTCATCGTTCCGGTCTTCATCAAGATCTTCCAGCAGCTGCACGGCCAGCTGCCGATGCTCACCCAGTACGTGCTCTATGGCGTCGAACGCGCTTCGCGGGTACTGGTTCATCATCTTTCCGCTCGCGGCTGCGCTGATCTTCGGTCTGCGGCGCGCCCGCAAGACGGAGAAGGGGAACGCGATCTGGGACCGCTTCCGCCTCAAGATCCCGATGAAGATCGGCGACACGATTCAGAAGATCGCGATCGCTCGGTTCGCGCGGACGCTCTCGACGCTCGTCTCGTCCGGCGTCGACATCATCAAGGCGCTCGAGATCACCGGCCAGGCTTCGGGCAACGTCGTGATCGAGGAGGCGCTCGTCGACGTGAGGAAGAGCGTTCGCGAGGGCTCGACGATTGCCGACCCGCTGATCGCCGACCCGATCTTCCCGCCGATGGTCAGCCAGATGGTCCGGATCGGCGAGGAGACCGGCGAGCTCGAGAAGATGCTCGGCAAGGTCGCCGACTTCTACGAGGACGAGGTCGAGGTCGCCATCGACGGTCTCAGCTCGATGATCGAGCCGCTGATGATGATCCTCGTCGGCGCGATGATCGGGATCATCCTGATCGCCATGTACCTGCCGATGTTCAAGATGCTCAAGCTCGTCAGCCAGTCCGGCTGAGGCGGCGGCTGACGGAGCCCCGATTTTACGTCGGCATTACGTCGGACCGGTGCGCGATTGACAGCGGTAGTCGATCATTGAGATGTGCGCAAGCTCTCGATCCTGATCCCTTCGCTGGGTCGCCGCCTGCGTGCTCGCGGCGTCGTCGCAGGCAGGCAATCCGTTGGCGGGCCTGCCGGCGGGCTGGTCGCATGCCACGGTCAACGTGCTGATCAAGCGCCAGCCCCACACGCTGATCTACGACCGGGGCCGCGTGGTCGCCTTCACCGCGACCTCGCTCACGCTGAAGGAGCGTGACGGGAGCGTGGTCGTGATCAACGTCTCGCCGAGCGCCAAGGTGGTCATCGCCGGCCAGCCGGCGTCGCTCTCGCAGGTTCGCCGGCTCGAGATCGCGACGACGATGTCGATCGACGGGGCTCCCGCGACGACGGTGAAGGTGCAGATCCCGCCGGGCGTCGCCGCTGCGATCCGCCGTGAGATTCGGCGCGGAGGCTCGTCGACCGGATGAGCGCGATCCGCACCGTGATCGGCGGGGTCGTGACGCTCGGGCTCGGGATCGCGGGCGGGTATCTCGCGTCCAGGGCCTGGGCCGAGGCCGAATAGGCTTCCAGGATGTCCGGCCACGTTCTTCTGGTCGAGGACGAGCCATCCGTTGGTGAGCTCGTCCGCAGCTATCTCGCCCGCGACGGCTGGACCGTGATCTGGGTGAGGTCCGGCGAAGAGGCGCTCGTCGAGCTCGACCGGCACCCGGTCCGGATCGTCATCCTCGACGTCGGGCTGCCCGGCATCGACGGATTCACCGTCTGCCGGGAGATGCGGGTGCGCTCGCGCGTGCCGATCCTGATGCTGACGGCGCGCGACGAGGAGCCCGACCGTGTCGTCGGGCTCGAGGTCGGAGCCGACGACTACGTGACGAAGCCGTTCTCGCCGCGCGAGCTCGTCGCGCGGATGAAGGCGATCCTCCGCCGCAGCGAGCCGCAGTTCGACTACGACCTGCTCGAGCTGGGCGACATCTCGCTCAACCGCGAGACCCACGACGTCAGCATCGGCGGCGAGCCGGTCGAGCTGACCGCCAAGGAGTTCGACCTGCTCGCGTACTTCCTCGCCAATCCGAACTCGGTGCTCTCGCGCGACGTCCTGCTCGATCGGGTGTGGGGGGTGTCGTATCCCGGCGGGACGAGGACGGTCGACGTCCACGTCGCCCAGCTTCGCCGCAAGCTCGGGCGCCCAGAGCTGATCCGCACGCTGCGCGGCAGCGGCTACAAGGCGGTCAGCGCTTGAAGACCCTCCGGGGACGGCTCTTCGCGGCAACGCTCGCCGCGCTCGGCCTGACGCTCGCGCTGACGATCGGGATCGGGGCGATCCTGACCCGCCAGCAGGTCGACAAGGTTCAGGCGAGCGGGCTCGCCCGGCAGGCCGACAGCGCCGCAAAGACGCGCCGCCAGGCGGTCAGCTACATCAACAACACGCTGGTGTCGGGCGGCATCACCACGATCGTCGGCTATCGCTCGTCGTTCACCGGCATCGTCCCGGACGTCAACCGGTCGAGCAACGGGAGCACGACCTACCAGGGCAAGCGGTACATCTACTCGTACCGCACGATCCCGTCGCGGGGGCTGCTGCTGCTTCGCGCGTCGAGCGCCAAGTCGGCCGCCTGGCACCCGTTCCTCAGCGACCTGCTGCTCGCGGCGCTCGCCGGCGCGGCGCTGGCGGCAGTACTGTCATTCCTGGTCGCCCGCTCGATCGTGCGGCCGGTGCGCCGGGTCGCGGATGCGAGCCACGCCCTCGCCGCCGGCGAGACCCCGACGCCGCTGCCCGAGGAGGGTGCCCGCGAGCTCGCCTCGCTCGCGCAGGCGTTCAACGAGATGGCTCTGCAGCTCGAGACCTCGCGTGCCAGCGAGCGCAACTTCCTGCTCTCGGTGAGCCACGAGCTGAAGACGCCGCTGACCGCGATCCGCGGCTACGCCGAAGGCCTCTCGGAGGGCGCCTTCACGCCCGACGAGGCCTCGCAGACGATCCTCGTCGAGTCGCGGCGGCTCGAGCGCCTGGTGCGCGATCTGCTCGACCTCGCGCGGATGAATCGCCACGAGTTCTCGGTCGACCGCGAGTCCGTCGAGCTCGGCGAGCTCGCCCGTGCCGCGGTCGCCCGCCACGAGGCGTCGGCCCGGGAGTTCGGGGTGACGTTGGCGGCCGAGGGGGACGAGGCCTGGGTCGAGGGCGACCACGACCGCCTGCTCCAGGTCGCATCGAACCTCGTCGAGAACGCGCTTCGCGAGACTCCGCCGGGCGGGACGGTCACGGTGCGCTCGGATGCCCGCCGGCTGAGCGTCTCGGACACGGGCCCCGGGCTCGAGCTCGACGACCTTCCGCATGCGTTCGACCGCTTCTTCCTCTACGACAAGTACGGCCGCGAGCGGCCGGTCGGCAGCGGCCTCGGCCTCGCGATCGTGAAGCAGCTCACCGAGGCGATGGGCGGGAAGGTCACGGTCGAGTCGACCCCCGGAGCGGGCGCGACCTTCGTCGTGACGCTCAATCCAGCCGTCGCGGCGCCCGCGCACGCCCCGGTTGCTTAGGGCCTCAGCTTCGAGGTGTCGACGACTTCGAAGTCGGCGCCGGTGAGCCGGCTCAGGCTGTGGAGGTCGTCGTTCGACCAGCGCGGGTCCGGCGCTCCGCTGATGTACCAGGGCGAGCCGTTGTCGGCCAGGATCATCCCGTAGCGCTTGAGCGCGGTGAGGATCACCCGCGCTTGCCGGGGGAAGCCGCTGATGTCGAAGCTCGCTTTCAGGCGCACGCGCAGGCCCATCGGCGGTAGCGCGGGGCTCGTCGAGTCGCCGGCCTGGTGTCGCGCCGGATAGATGAAGGCGCGGCGGGTCTCGGGGGCCGTGAACCTGAGCGCGTGGCCGATCGCTCCGGCGGCCACCTCGTCGTACCGGGCCAGGCCGGGGAGGATGGGTAGGCCTGCAGCGTCGGCCGAGGTCCACGTGAGCGGACGCAGCTTGTTCGAACGGAGGCTCCAGATCGCCCCCGAGCCCGCCGCCCAGCCGCTTCCGGAGCGGTGGAGCGCGTACAGCTCGTAGAGCGTGCAGGTGTCGCGATCGACGATCAGAGCGTGGCGGTCGCCGTCGCCGGGGTTCGGGTCCCCCTCGATCGGGACGTTCTGCGGAATCGGGTAGGGGCCCGGGTCGGACTCGTCGGCGTAGTCGAACCTGGGCTTCGCCTTCGGCGTCGAGGATCCTGAGACAACGACGTAGGGGATGCCGATCTTCTGCCCGTCGTAGAGCCCCGAGCCGAAGTCGGGGTGCACGGGCGAGTCGAGCCCGATCGAGCCGATCAGCGTCGCCGAGTCCTTCGCAACGGGAAGCCGGTCGACCGGCTGGTTCCAGACGCTCGTGGCGGGGAAGACCGGGCAGCCGCCGATCGTCGGCGGCGTCGCGGGAGCGGCGCCGGCGGCCCCGGCGATCACGGCTGTCGCGAGGAGTGCCGGGGCGAGCGCGCGCATCGTCATATGAGGTGGTATCGGATCGCGATCGCGACGGCGTGAGTCCGGTTCGTCGCTCCGAGCCGCCCGGTCGCCTTCCGGATGTGTGTGCGGACGGTCTCGGAGCCGATCCCGAGGCGCTCTGCGATCTCGTCCAGCTGGAGGCCCTGCGCAAGGAGTGTCAGGACCTCACGCTCGCGACCGGTCAGGTGGACGTCTCCGACGTCCGCCGCGCTCATTGCCGACGATCTTACCCCGCCTCAGAAACTGTCAAGCACGGCGCGGCGGCGCGAGGCCTGCTCGAGAAAGCGGAAGAGCAGGAATCCCGCCGCGGCGTAGGCGGCGCCGATCCCGAGCTCCGTCCAGACGAGGCCGGAGACGCTCGAAAGGCTGGCGCCGTTCGCCACGCCCCGCGCGGCGGCGATCCCGTGGGTGAGCGGCAGGCAGCGGCCGATGTCCTGCATCCAGGTCGGCAGCACGGCGAGCGGGACGTTGACGCCGCAGAAGAGCAGGAGGATGTAGTACGCCAGGTTCGCGACGAAGAAGAAGTCGCGCCCGTACAGCCCGATCGAGCCGAGCAGCATCCCGAAGGCCGTGCACGACGCGGTCGTCACGAGCACGATCAGCGCGATCGAAGGCCACGCGCCCGCGGCGGGATGGAAGTCGAGGAGCACCACCCCGACGACGAACCCGAAGATCGACACGACCAGGCCGTTGACGAGCACCGGGATGCCGCGGCCGAGGAACACCGCGGGTCGGCTCGCGGGCGAGGCGAGCAGCGGCCCGAGCGTCCCGAACTGCCGCTCGTTGGCGACGGACATCGTCATCCCGTACACGGCCGCCATCGCGCAGACCTGCACGGCGTTCCCGACGATGAAGAACGAGTCGCTCTCCCCGCGAGCGCGAAGCGCCCGAGGTAGGTGAAGAAGATGATCTGGAAGAGCGGGGAGCCGAGCATCGTCGGGATGTAGAGCGACGGCTTGATCCAGTTGAAGAGCGCGCGGAACGAGATCAGCCCGCCGACGAAGAAGATCCGGAGGCTGGACGTCATGTCAGGGAGAGGGTTGCGCGGGCGCGGGCAGCCTTCTCGAAGATCCGCAGGAACACGCCGGCGAGGACGAAGTAGGCGATCCCGAGCAGCGTGCACATCAGGATCGGGAACCAGACCGTTCCGCCGCCGAGCGCCGCGTGGCGCATCGCCCGGATCCCCCACGTCGGGGCGAGCACCCAGGAGATCGGCCGCACCCAGCCGGGGAGCAGCGCGATCGGGAAGAGCAGCCCGGTCGCGATCCAGACCGGGTACTCGAGCAGGTTGGAGAGCGCGTTCGCGTGGCGGTAGAGGACGAAGCTCGACGCCATCAGGAGCCCCATCAGCCCGAGCGCGAGGATCGCCGCCGGCACCGCGACGGCGAAGGCGGCCGGGTTCGCGAAGTGGAGCGGAACGCCGAAGAAGAGCCGCCCCCAGAGGAGCGTCGCGACGAGCGCGTAGGCGCCGGTCAGCGACGTGGCGACGGTCAGCGGGAGCAGCACGACGATGAACGGCGGCGGCGCGCCGACGAGCAGCTCGAGCGTCCCTTGCCAGCGGTTCCACTGCAGCGCGCCGCCGGAGCCGAAGAGCGTCGACGACCAGATGCCCATCATCGCGGCTCCGAGCGCGGCGTAGAGCAGCGTTCCCGACCGGCCGCCCTCCTGGAAGAGGTAGAAGGCGATCGTGGCGAAGATCACCGGCTCGATGACCGCCATCAGGATGAACCACGGCGAGACCGAGAACTCGCGCACGCGCAGAATCAGGCCGACCCAGACGATCCGGGGATAACCCCTCATTCGTCCTCGCCCGGGGAGCCGGTAACGAGCGCGACGTAGGCGTCCTCGAGCGTCGGCTCGCGGGCGGCGATCCGGCCGATCACGGTGTCGCCCAGGCAGACGGTCAGCGGGCCGGTCAGCTCGAGCCCGTGCGGTGACTGGACCGTGAGGATCTGCGCCTGGTCGCGATCCTCGACCGAGACCGAGGTGACGCCGGGCAGCGCGCGCACCTGTTTAACAGTGGCGTCGTCGATCCCGAAGACCTCGACCTCGATCACGGCGCGGTCGACGACGTGGCTCTTGAGCTCACGGGGCGTTCCTTGAGCGACGAGCCGTCCGTGCGCGATCACCGCGAGCCGGTCGCAGAGGGTGTCTGCCTCGAACATGTAGTGGGTCGTCAGGAGCACGGTCTTCCCGGCCTGGACGAGCCCGGCGATCGTCGAGCGGAGCGCCCGCGCGCCGACGGGGTCGACGCCGATCGTCGGCTCGTCGAGAAAGACCACCTCCGGGTCGTGGATGATCCCGCGCGCGATGTGCAGCCTCTGGCGCATGCCGCGCGAGTAGCCCTCGACCCGCTCCTGCTCGCGCCCCTTGAGGCCGACGAGCTCGAGCACCTCGTCGATCCGCTCGCGCTGCCGGCGGCCGGTCACGCCGTAGAGCTCGGCGAAGTAGCGCAGGTTGTCGTAGGCCGAGAGCCGCTCGTAGAGCCCGCGGTCGCCGCCGAAGACGTAGCCGATCCGCTTGCGCACCTCGTGTGCATCCCGAACGACGTCGAGCCCGAGCACCCGCGCCTCACCGCTCGTCGGCAGGAGCAGCGTGATCAGCATCTTGATCGTCGTCGTCTTGCCCGGCCCCGTTCGGCCCGAGCAGCCCGAAGAGCTCGCCCTGGCCTACCTCGAACGAGATCCCGCGCACCGCCTCGACCTCGAGCGCGCGCCGCCGGACGACCCCGGTGCTCGTCTTGTAGGTGCGCCTCAGGTCGCGGACTTCGACGACGCCTGCCACCCGGCAAGGCTAACCGCCGGTTGGTCGCACGCAGTCTGGGGCTCGCCCTCGCAGCAGCCGAGCTTCCACTTACACCTTGGGCACTGCCACGTCGAGTGTCGCCATTCCATCTCCGCGCTGCAGCGCCAGCACTTCTCGACCTCGGACATCGGCGTCAGCCTAGGACGCGAGGCGGATGACTAGCTCGAGTGAGTGACCGTGCCGACGCTCGCCATGTGCACGAGCGTGCCACCGGTGCAGGTCAGCGTGACGTTGTCGCCGATCCGGGCGACCTGAAGGATCAGGGCGCCGAAGTTGAACGAGCAGGTGAGATCGGCCACGGTGACGCTGCTGTCCGAGAGATCGCTGATCGGCCCCGTCGCGCTGACGGTCGGGCCAGTCGGACCGCCGCCCAGGAAGATCGTGCCGACGCTGTAGGCGATGCGGGTCGCAGTCGAAGGGTCGAAGCTGCCTCGGGGCGGCGCGGGCAGCGTCGTCGTCGGCGCGTTGCCTCCGCCCGTCGCGGTGCTCTGCCCTGGCGCGAGCTCCGGCGAGTACTTGACGCTTCGAAGCGAGCCGTTGAGGCAAGAGATCTTGACCGGATCGCCGATCACGAACCGCCCGGCGCTCACGGCCAGCTTCGCGGGGATCGCGCAGCCGAGCCCGGGGATGGCGATGCGCGACGGCCCGAGCGTCCTGATCTCACCGGTCGCGGCGAGATTGGTGGTGATGTGCTGAGGCGCCGTGCGTGCCCCGCTCGCGCCTGCCGCCTGTACGGCAACTACGACCGCTGCGATCAGCACCCCCCTGAGCACTCCCGAAGTATGCGCCGTCGAGGGGCGCCGGTGCAAGAGCGCCGATCAGAGGAGGAGGTAGTAGACCTCGACCTCCTGATCCGCGATGCGCTCGGTCGCGTGCCCGTAGATCTCCCACCGGGCGCCTGTCCGTTGAAGGCCGCGGCGATCGCACCAGTCGATGATCGCCCGGTGTGCCAGCCCGATCTCCTCGTAGGCGCCGCGATGCATCGTCGTCGCGACGCGACCGGCCGGCAGGCTCGACGGGACGACTCGCCCGATCGCGGCGAACGGCGTCGCGACCTCGACGCCGATCTCGACATTCGGAACGTCGTCCAGATAGAGCATGACGTTGCGGTTCGGCTCGATCTCGGCGCTCGCCCTGGCAGTGGCCCATACCTCGCTGAGAAGGCTCGCCCAGAGCCGTGGAAACTCCTCCCAGGTCGTTGACTGGCGGATGACCGCAGTGACCTGGGCCGCAACCACGGATTCGGTCACGGTGTGGCTCATCGCCCCAGAGTATTCGTCAGCAGGGCGGATCTCTGCCATGATCGCGGCCGGATGAGGAGACTCGCGTTGCTCGGGGCGGTGACCCTTGCGCTCGGCGTGGCCGGCGGCGCGGTCGGCTACCGCAGCGCCTCCGTCGCTCAGCCTCCCGGGACGATGGTGATCGGGCCTTCGACGCTCGTCACGGACTCGCTGCAGAACCATCCGACCTGCGGGAGCTGCACGTTCATCCAGTGGTCGGGCTCGGTTGCGGACTCGACGTACGCGGCGCCGGTGGACGGGACGATCGTCGCGTGGCGGATCGCGTCGGACAGCGCCAACAACAAGGTCACGCTTCGAGTCCTGCGCCCCGCGGGCGGCGGCAAGTACTCGGCGGTTGCCTCGAGCGCGACCGTGTCGACGAGCGGAAGCCAGTTCGGCCCCGACCAGTTCAGCACGAGCATCCCGGTCAAGGCGGGCGACATCATCGGCCTCGACAACGCCAACAGCGCGCTGATGTTCAAGACCGGCGTGCTCGGCGCATTTCCCGAGTCCTGGTCGCCTCCGCTGACCAACGGCGGCAGCCCGTCGGCCCCGACACCGCCGGTCGGGACGACGGTCAACGGCTACCAGCTCCAGATCGACGCCTACCTCCAGCCGGCACCCGCGACGACGACCACGACGACGACACGACCAGGACGACGACCACGACCACGCCGACCACGACCACGGTCAACCCCGGCACGACGTCACTGACGCTCTCGCACGTCGGGATCAAGGCGAGCTGGCACAACAGCCGCCTCAAGGGGAAGGTCGGCTTCTCGTTCACGGTGACGGGCGCCTCGCACGTGATTGCCGAGCTCCGGCAGGGCGCGTCGATCAAGGCGAAGCGGAACATCCTGACGACGCGAGGCGGAACGTTCCCCGAGACGCTGACCCTGGCACCTCGAACCGCACCGGGGAGCTACGTCCTCCGCCTCGTGGGGACGACCGGCAATCAGAGTGCGGTCGAGCGCGAGAGCCCGGTCGTGCTCGAGGCTCCGCCCGAGGGAGTCGTCGACAAGGCGGCGATCAGCCTGGCCAAGGGCGGGCCGAGCGCGGCGTCGGTCAAGTCGCCTCAGAAGGCGCTCTGGGTGCGTTTCCACTTCCTGGCCCTGCCGAAGAGCGGCAAGGTCAAGATCGTCTGGCGCACCCCGAGCCTGAAGTCCGTCGGCGCCGTGACCAAGCCGGCCGGGGCGACGGTCGACTCATCGCTGGCCTCGGCGGCCCCTCTGGCCCGCGGACGCTGGTACGCCGTGCTGAGCGTCAACGGCGTCGTGGTGAAGCGCGTTGCCGTCAGGATCGTGTGACTTCCGAATAGCGGCGGGTGGGCTCGAACCACCGACCTCCGGGTTATGAGTCCGGCGCTCTGACCAGCTGAGCTACGCCGCCCTGGCGAAGGCATCGTAGCGAGACGCGGGGGCTGTTCCGCTACACTTATGCAGCCCGAGGGCGGTGCGTCAGCATGCCCGGGCACGTTGACCAGCACGTATCTGTGATCCGAACCGAAGCGAGACCATGGCCAAGAGCGGAGTAAGAGTTGCGATCACGCTCGCCTGCACGGAGTGCAAGCGCCGCAACTACCAGACAACGAAATCCAAGCGGAACACGCCCGACCGGGTGGAGTTCAAGAAGTACTGCCGCTGGTGCGGGACGCACACGCCGCACCGGGAGTCGCGCTAGCGCCATGGCGAGTAAAGCGCCAGCCACGGCCGCTCCGCTTCCCGAGTCACGCCCCTCCTCCCAGACGGGCGGGAACGTCTTCTCGCGCTTCTTCCGCTTCTGCAAGGAGTCTTCGTCCGAGCTCAAGAAGGTCGAGTGGCCCGGGCAGAACCAGGTGATCCAGGGAACGGTCGTCGTGATCGTCGCCTGCATCATCGTCGGCACCTTCCTCTACGTGAACGACCAGATCTGGCAGCAGGTCGTCAAGAAACTGCTGAACGGGTAGCCATGTTTCGCTGGTATGTCGTCAACACGTACTCGGGCCACGAGAACAAGGTCAAGGCCAACCTCGAGCACCGCATCGAGTCGATGGGGCAGCGGCCGCGCTTCCGCCGCGTCGTCGTCCCGACCGAGCAGGTGATCGAGACGAAGGACGGCCAGAAGGTTCAGATCGAGAAGCGCGTCCTGCCGGGCTACGTGCTCGTGAACATGGACTTGAGCGACGAGGCCTGGACGGTCGTCAAGAACACCCCCGGCGTCACCGGGTTCGTCGGCGCCGGCTCGAAGCCCGTGCCGCTCGGCCAGGGTGAGGTCGACCGAATCCTCAAGACAGGCGCCGCGACCGCCGACCGGCCGCGCGCACAGGTCGAGTTCTCGCTTGGCGAGTCGGTCAAGGTGACGAGCGGGCCGCTCTCCGACTTCGACGGCGAGATCGTCGACGTCAACCCCGACCAGCAGAAGCTCAAGGTGCTGGTAGACATTTTTGAACGGCAGGTGCCGGTCGAGCTCGGGTTCGACCAAGTTAAGAAACTTGACTGATAAGAAGCTCGACTAAAGGAAGCGAATGGCAAAAAAAGTCCTCACGATGATCAAGCTGCAGATTCCCGGCGGGCAGGCCAACCCGGCGCCGCCGGTCGGCCCTGCGCTCGGCCAGCACGGCGTCAACATCATGGAGTTCTGCAAGGCGTTCAACGCGCAGACCGCGCAGGAGAACGGCCGCATCACGCCGGTCGAGATCACGGTCTACGAAGACCGCAGCTTCACCTTCATCACGAAGACGCCGCCGGCAGCCGTCCTGATCAAGGAGGCGCTGCGGCTCGAGAAGGGCTCGGCCGAGCCGAACCGCAACAAGGTCGGCAAGCTCACGAAGGCCCAGCTCCGCGGGATTGCCGAGGCGAAGCTCGTCGACCTGAACGCGCGCGACGTCGACCAGGCGATGAAGGTCATCGCAGGAACCGCACGTTCCATGGGAGTGGAGGTCGAAGCCTGATGGCGCAACACGGGAAGAGATACGACGGGGCCCGCGGCACGATCGACCGCGAGAAGGTCTACTCGCCGGTGGAGGCCGTCCGGCTGCTCAAGTCGGGCCAGGCGGCCAAGTTCGACGAGACGATCGAGGTGCACATGAACCTCGGGCTCAACGTCCGCCATGCCGAGGAGCAGCTCCGCGGCACGATGATGCTGCCGCACGGCACCGGCCGCGAGCAGCGCGTCGCGGTGTTCGCCGAGGGCGACAAGGCCCGTGAGGCCGAAGAGGCCGGCGCCGACATCGTCGGCTCCGCCGATCTCGCGAAGCGCATCGAGGAGGGCTTCACCGACTTCGACGTCGCGATCGCCACGCCCGACCAGATGGGCAACGTCGGCAAGCTCGGCCGCGTGCTCGGCCCGCGCGGGCTGATGCCGAACCCGAAGACGGGCACGGTCACGCTCGACGTCGGCAAGGCCGTCCGCGAGGCGAAGGCCGGCAAGCTCGAGTACCGCACCGACCGCGGCGCGAACGTCCACATCCCGATCGGCAAGCGCAGCTTCGACGAGCGCGCACTGGTCGAGAACTACGCGGCGCTGGTCGACGAGATCATCCGCGCGAAGCCGGCGGTCGCGAAGGGCCGGTACATCAAGAAGATCACGCTCGCGAGCACGATGGGCCCCGGCATCCACGTCGACCCGTCGAAGACCCGCGAGATCGTCGAAGAGCTGGAGACCGTCGAAGCCTAGTTTCGTTTCTTCATCAAAAGCCTGCGCCTAAGACAGATGGCAGCCGAAAGGCAGAAGCCCATCCGAGGCGGGTCGGACTCCAGCTGGACATCTCCCAGCTTCGTCGGCTCGCCGCAAGGCGGGCCGATTTCGTAGTGGGAGGTGGAATGGATAAGACAGAGAAGGAGCGGTTGGTCAGCGAGCTGACCGACAAGCTGCGGAACTCGGACACGTTGATCGTGACCGACTACCGCGGGCTGACGATGCCTCAGATCGATGCCCTCCGCGGCACGCTGATCGAGCACGGGGCGAAGTTCACCGTCGTCAAGAACACGCTCACGCGCCGCGCCGCCGAGGCCGCGGGGGCCGATCAGCTGCTCACGCTGCTCGAAGGGCCCTCCGCGATCGCCTTCATCGAGAGCGACGGCGACATGGTCGCCGTCGCGAAGGCCCTGGCCGACTCGGCGAAAGCGACGAAGGTGCTCGCGATCCGCGGCGGGCTGATGCAGGGCAAGACGATCTCCGCCGACGACGTCGACGAGCTCGCCAAGCTGCCGCCGTTCGACGTGCTCCGCGGCCAGGTGCTCGGAGCGATCGTCGGGCCGCTGCAGAGCCTGCTCGGTCTCGTTTCGGCGCCGCTCCAGAACCTCGTCGGGCTGATCGATGCCCGCATCGAGCAGCTGGGCGGGGCGGATGCAGCCGCGCCGGCTCCGGAAGCGGCGGTCGAGCCGGAAGCTCCTGTGGCGGAGGTGACGGAGGCCGAGTCGGCTCCGGAGGCCGAGGCCGAGCCGGAGGCGGAAGCCGAGCCGGTTGTCGAGGCCGAGCCGGAGCCTGAGCCCGAGGCGGAAGCCGAGCCGGTTGTGGAAGAGCCCGAGGCTGAGGCCGAGCCGGTTGTCGAGGCGGAGCCCGAGCCGGAGCCCGAGCCCGAGGCGGAAGCCGAGCCGGTCGTCGAAGAGGCAGCGGAGGAGCCCGAGGCGGAAGAGCCCGAGGCCGAGTTCGTGACCTTCATCGCCCCGGCGGTTGCCGAGCCCGCTGCCGAGCCCGAGGTCGAAGAGGCCGACGAGCCCGAGGCCGACGAGCCCGAAGCGGTCGAAGAGCCCGCGGAGGAGCCCGTCACCGAGGCAGCCGTCGAGGAGCCGGCCGTAGAGGAATCCGAAGGTGAGTTCGTCACCTTCATCGCGCCGGCCGTGAAGCTGCCGGTCGCGGACACCGACGGCGACGAGCCCGAGGACGAGACAGATACCGAATCCGATTCAGAAACCGAGGAGGCATAACGATGGCGGCTGTTGACACCGTCTTCGATCAGCTGGGCGCGATGACCGTGCTCGAGCTGGTCGAGTTGAAGAAGAAGATCGAGGACGAGTGGGGCATCACGGCGGCAGCCGCCGTCGCGGTTGCTGCTCCGGGCGCCGCTGCGCCCGCGGAGGCGGAGGAGAAGACCGCCTTCGACGTCATGCTCACGAGTGCAGGTCAGGCCAAGATCGGCGTGATCAAGGTCGTTCGCGCAGTTACCGGCCTTGGTCTCAAGGAGGCCAAGGACCTCGTCGACAGCGCCCCGGCTGCTGTCAAGGAGGGCGTGAACAAGGAAGAGGCCGACACGATCGTGGCCCAGCTCGAGGAGGCAGGCGCCTCCGTCGAGGTCAAGTAGTAGCTGAGAGAGCGAGCGGCGAGGGTCGCAAGGCCCTTGCCGCTCGCGATCAGCGTCTTAGACGCTCTTATGGCTGCCGGTCGTTCGCTCGTCGTAGACGACCTCGGTGCCCGACAGGAAGTCCTGGAGCGCACGCCGGCGATCGTCGACGAAGACGGGCAGGAAGCCGAGGAAGGCGATCGCGATTGCCAGCCACAGGCCCACGAGCCGAACCAGTGAGCGCAGCAGGCCCGGCTTCCGGCCGTTGGGGCCTCGGACGCGCAGGCCGAGCAGGTGCATCCCGGGCGTCCGCCCTGCTGCCGCCCAGGATCCCGCGAAATAGGCGACCTGGACGATGACCCAGCCGACCCCGGCGAGCGTGGCTGCGAGCCAGGTCGGATGGATCCCGCCCGCGAGCGACGCAACGAGCGCAACCATCGCTGCACCGATCAGATAGACGAGCTGCGCCAGCAGTGCATCGATCGTCAGCGCCACTCCGCGGGTCGCGAACCCGCCGTTGGGCGCGGACGGGCGGCCCGGCCCGATCGGCTCGCGCGGATTGCGCCGGAACAGGCGCCTCGGCCCGCGCTCGAGCCTCGTGTCGAGATCGATCGTAGTCTCCCGGACCGACCCGATCATCTCGTCGCCGATCGACATCGTCTGCTCCGCGATCGCGTCGCGCACGGCGGGGCTCGACATCGTCCGTTTCAGGATCTCCTCGAACTCGGGGGACTTCAACATCCGGTCGGCGAGCTGTGCGGTCAGCTTGCTCTCGATCGCCTCGCCGAGGATGCGCTCCGTCCGTGGGCTTGCCAGCACCCGCTCGACGAGGCCCTCACCACCTTCCCCCTTCAGTGCCTCATCGACGGCGGCGTCGAAGTCAGCGCTCGAGAGCACCTCTCGAACGACCCGCTCGATCACATGATGCTCGACCAGCGAGCGCGCGATGGCCTCGGGGAGCGGGCCCGCGAGCGCACGGTCGACGGCGGCCTCGGCGACCGGCTCGAGCACCTCACCGGCAACCGCACGCGTCGGTCGCATCACGAGCCTCCCGGCGCCCAATCCGAGGCGACCGACAGTCGAGCCGCGCGGCGGGCTCTTGGGAGGCGGCGTGCTCTTAGGAGGTTGTCCCTTCTTGGCGGGACGGGCCATGTCAGCTCAACCGGCCCTCGACGACCGCGCGGCATGCCTCGCACACGGGCCAGCCCTGATCCCAGGGCACATCCTTCTGGTCGATCCCGCAGAGCGCCACGTCCGGGTTGTCGTCGTGCACGAGGTGCTCGACCTCGTCGAAGGCGCGGCCGCTGTTCCCGAACATCGGGTCGCCCTGGAAGCGTGGGCGCGGCTTTACCGGCGCGGCGGGACGATGCGAATCCATGGACGGCACCCTAGCGCCGAGTGGTACCCTGGAGCGACGGCAACTCCCCGGCTCTCGCTGCATGTATCGCCCCTTGCAGCTAGAGAGGCGGCTCCGCTATACTCGGAGGTTCGCCGCACGCCCACGGTTTTGTTCTGCCTGTCCTCGTTTTTCCCGTTCGTTCCTCATTCAGAGCACGTCTCAAGGGAGGCTGTCTCACTTGGCCCATACGGTCACCGCGCCACGCGCGCGCAAGTCGTTTTCCCGTTTGAAGCATGTCCTTGACCTCCCCAACCTGATCGACATCCAGCGCGAGTCCTTCGACTGGTTCATGCGCGAAGGCCTCCGCGAGACGATCGACGACATCTCGCCGATCGAGGATTACACCGGCTCGCTGGCCGTCGATTTCGGCGATTACGAGTTCGGACTGCCGCAATTCTCAATTCAGGAGTGCCGTGAGAAGGACCTGACGTATCAGGCCCCGCTCTCGATGACGGTCCGCTTCGTCAACAAGGAGACCGGCGAGATCCGCGAGCAGCGGGTCTTCATGGGCGACTTCCCCATGATGACGGAGTGGGGGACGTTCATCATCAACGGCACCGAGCGCGTGATCGTCACGCAGCTCGTCCGGAGCCCAGGCGCCTACCTGATGGAGCCGAAGGACCCGACCAAGCAGGTCTTCACGGCCAACCTGATGCCGAGCCGCGGATCGTGGCTCGAGCTCGAGATCGACAAGAAGGGCGTCGTCTACGCCCGCATCGACCGCAAGCGCAAGCTGCCGATCACGACGCTTCTCCGTGCGCTGCCGCAGGAGGACCCGACCACCGGGTTCCAGCTCGACACCAGCACGAACGAAGCGATCCTGAAGCTGTTCAACGATTCGCACTTCATCCAGTCGACGCTCGAGAAAGACACGACAACGCGCGAGGAAGAGGCGCTGATCGAGGTCTTCAAGAAGCAGCGCCCGGGTGAGCCGCCGACGCTGGACAACGCGCGCAACCTGCTGCGCTCGCTCTTCTTCGATCCCAAGCGCTACGACCTGACCAAGGTCGGCCGCTACAAGCTGAACCAGCGCCTCGGCGTCGACGTGCCCGACGATTGCCGCGTCCTCACGACGCAGGACATCCTCGCGCTCGTCCAGAAGCTCGTGTCGCTGCCGCACATGCTCGGCGTCCCGGAGGACTCGAAGGACTTCGCCGCCGACACGTACGCCCTCGACCGCCGGCCGATCGCGGCCGAGCTCGACGAGTACGAGCACTTCGGCAACCGCCGCCTGCGCACCACCGGCGAGCTGATCCAGGAGGCATTCCGGGTCGGTCTCTACCGCATGGAGCGCGTTGTCCGCGAGCGGATGACCACCGAGGACGTCGACACGATCACGCCGCAGACGATCATCAACATCCGTCCCGTCGTGGCCGCGCTGAAGGAGTTCTTCGGCTCCTCGCAGCTGTCGCAGTTCATGCAGCAGACCAACTCGCTCGACGGCCTCACCCACCGGCGCCGGCTCTCGGCTCTCGGTGCCGGCGGCCTGACCCGCGAGCGCGCACCGATCGAGGTGCGCGACGTCCACCCGACCCACTACGGGCGCATGTGCCCGATCGAGACGCCTGAAGGCCCGAACATCGGCCTGATCGGCTCGCTCGCGTCGATGGCGACCGTGTCGGAGTTCGGCTTCATCCAGACGCCGTACCGCAAGGTCGCCGGCGGCAAGGTCAGCGACGAGATCATCTATCTCGACGCCTCCGAGGAGGCGCTCTTCACGATCGCGCAGGCCTCGGAGCCGGTCGACGAGAAGACGGGCAAGTTCGTGCACGAGCACGTGCTCTGCCGCTCCCGCGAGGGCGAGGCCGTCATGGCCGACCCGAAGGACATCCAGTACATGGACGTCTCGCCGGCGCAGATCGTCTCGGTCGCGACCGCGATGATCCCGTTCCTCGAGCACAACGATGCCAACCGCGCCCTGATGGGGGCGAACATGCAGCGGCAGGCAGTGCCGCTGATGATCCCGCAGGCGCCGCTCGTCGGCACCGGTCTCGAGTACCGTGCCGCGGTCGACTCGGGTGACGTCGTCGTCGCCAGAGGGCCGGGCAACGTGGTCGAGCTCGACGCGACGAAGATCGTCGTCGAGGGCAAGGGCACGCGCGACGAGTACGACCTGATCAAGTTCATGCGCTCGAACCAGGGCACGCTCATCCATCACAAGCCGATCGTCAAGCTCGGCGATGCGGTGGTGAAGGGCTCGGTCCTGGCCGACGGCTCCTCGACCGACTACGGCGAGCTCGCGCTCGGCGCGAACCTGCTCGTCGCGTTCATGCCGTTCGAGGGCTACAACTTCGAGGACGCGATCGTCCTGTCGGAGCGGCTCGTGAAGCAGGAGGTCCTGACCTCGATCCACATTCACGAGTACGAGATCGACGCCCGCTCGACGAAGCTGGGCGACGAGGAGATCACCCGCGACATCCCGAACCGCTCGGAGGAGTCGCTCCGCAACCTCGACGACCGCGGCATCGTCCGCATCGGCGCCGAGGTCGGATCGGGCGACCTGCTCGTCGGCAAGGTGACGCCCAAGGGCGAGACCGAGCTGACGGCCGAGGAGAAGCTGATCCGCGCCATCTTCAAGGAGAAGGCGCGCGAGGTCCGCGACACCTCGCTCAAGGTGCCCCACGGTGAGGGCGGCGTCGTCATCGACGTCAAGACCTTCAACCGCGACAACGGCGACGACCTGTCGCCGGGCGTCAACGAGCTCGTTCGCGTGTACGTCGCGAAGAAGCGCAAGATCAGCGAGGGCGACAAGCTCGCCGGACGCCACGGCAACAAGGGCGTCATCTCGAAGATCGTCCCCGAGGAGGACATGCCGTTCCTCGAGGACGGCCGCCCGGTCGACATCCTGCTGAACCCGCTCGGCGTGCCGAGCCGGATGAACATCGGCCAGATCCTCGAGACGCACCTCGGCTGGGCCGCCGCACACGGCGTGTTCGCCGGCGACGGCGTCGAGGTGGTAAACGGCAACGCGAGCCGCGTGATCAACGCGCCTTCGCCGACGCCGGTCGCAACGCCCGTGTTCGACGGGGCCACCCTCGAGGATGTCGACACCGCTCTGGCCGACTGGGCCGAGAGCACCGACAGCGCGATCAAGCTGAACGTCGACAAGAAGGCCGTTCCGGGCCGCCGGGTCTCCGGCAAGGTGCAGCTGTTCAACGGCCGCACCGGTGAGCCCTTCGACCAGCGCGTCACCGTCGGCTACATGTACATCCTCAAGCTGCTCCACCTGGTCGACGACAAGATCCACGCTCGCTCGACCGGCCCGTACTCGCTCGTCACCCAGCAGCCGCTCGGCGGCAAGGCGCAGTTCGGAGGCCAGCGCTTCGGCGAGATGGAGGTGTGGGCGCTCGAGGCGTACGGAGCCGCCTACACGCTGCAGGAGATGCTCACGATCAAGTCCGACGACACCGTCGGCCGGGTCAAGGCATACGAGGCGATCGTCAAGGGCGAGAACATCGCCGAGCCGTCGATCCCCGAGTCGTTCAAGGTGCTCCTCAAGGAGATGCAGTCCCTGGCGCTCGACGTCCAGGTGATCTCCGAGGACGGCGGCGAGGTCGAGGTTCGCGAGGAGGACGACGAGCTGCTCCGCGCAGCGGAAGAGCTCGGCATCGACCTCTCACCCGGATCGCTCCGCGTCGCCGCCGGCTCCGAGGAGGCCGAGGAGGCCGTCGTGGCCGCAGAGCTCGTCGAGGCGGAAGAGGAAGAGGTTGACGAGGTCGTCGCTGCAGTCGAAGCGATCGACGATCTCGAAGGGCTAGAGCTCGGGCCGGTGCTCGACGAGGACGCGCCCGTGGGCGCCCTCGACGAGGGCGCCGACGTGGATCTGGACGACTAGGGGAAAGGGCAACATGATCGACATCAACGATTTCGACGCGATCCGTATCGGACTGGCGTCGAGCAAGCAGATCCGCGACTGGTCGTCCGGCGAGGTCACGAAGCCCGAGACGATCAACTACCGCACGCTCAAGCCCGAGCGCGACGGACTCTTCTGCGAGCGCATCTTCGGTCCGACCAAGGACTGGGAGTGCTACTGCGGCAAGTACAAGCGCGTCCGCTACAAGGGCATCATCTGTGAGCGCTGCGGCGTCGAGGTGACCCGGCAGAAGGTGCGCCGCGAGCGGATGGGTCACATCGACCTGGCCGCCCCGGTCTCGCACATCTGGTTCTTCAAGGGCGTTCCGAGCCGCATCGGCTACCTGCTCGACATCGCTCCGCGCGAGCTCGAGAAGGTTCTCTACTTCGCCGCCTCGATCATCACGTCGGTCGACGTGGAGGCACGGGCGAAGGACCTGAACGACCTCGAGGACAAGGTCAAGGCCGAGGTCGAGCGCATCTACGTCGACCGCGACGAGGGCCTCGCTGCGCTCGAGCAGCGGCTCTCCCGCCGGCGCGCGTTCTTCGGCAAGGGCCAGGACAAGGGGTTCGACGAGGACGACGACTTCTGGGCGCGCGGTCTCTCCGCCTGGGCCGAGGAGCAGATGCTCCCGACCCTCGAGGAGGCCCGCACGCTCGTCAGCGGCCTCTTCGTCGAGCTCGTCCAGCAGATCACGACCGAGGACGCGAAGAAGATCCGCGAGCTCGTCCGCAACGCGGCGATCCGCGACGACCGCAAGCTCACCCCGCGTGAGCTCGAGCAGGTCGCCTCGGCTGCCGAGCAGATCCGTGCCGCACTGGCCGGGCTGCGGGATGAGCAGGACTCGGCGACCGGCTCCAAGAAGGGCGCGGTCTCGAAGCACATCAACAAGCTGCTCGACGCGATGCTCGGCGGCGAGGCACTGACAGGCGAGGACGCAGAGCTGGTCGCGTCCGTCGACCCGAAGAACCTCGACAAGGCACGCGAGCTCGGCAACGGCCTGCTCCGCGACGTGATCGCGGCCCAGGACGACGACACCGACGTCCGCGAGCTGACGAACGACCTCTGCCTGCGCACCGACGGGAAGATCCAGAAGGAGGATCTCGACTCCCTGATCCAGTGGGCGCTGAAGGTGCGCGAGATGTATCTCGACATGGAGTCGCGCCGCGAGGACACCCGCGAGGCGGCCGTCGACTCGGTCAACCGGCTCGAGCAGACGTGGCAGCTCTTCCGCGAGGCGGAGCCGAAGCTGGTCGTCAACGACGAGCAGCTCTTCCGCGAGCTCAAGGACCGGTTCGGCTCCCCGTACGGCTTCGGCGTCTACTTCCGGGGCGGGATGGGAGCGGAGTCGATCCGCGACCTGCTCCGCGACCTCGATCTCCACGAGGAGTCGCTGCAGTTGCGCGAGATCATCCGCACCTCGAAGGGCCAGAAGCAGCAGCGCGGCATCAAGCGCCTGAAGGTCTGCCAGGCGTTCGTGAAGTCGGAGAACAAGCCCGAGTGGATGATCCTCGAGGCGGTTCCGGTGATCCCGCCGGAGCTCCGCCCGATGGTCCAGCTCGACGGTGGACGCTTCGCGACGAGCGACCTGAACGACCTCTACCGGCGCGTGATCAACCGCAACAACCGCCTCAAGCGGCTGCTCGACCTGGGCGCTCCCGAGATCATCGTCAACAACGAGAAGCGCATGCTGCAGGAGGCCGTCGACGCGCTGTTCGACAACGGCCGCCGCGGCCGCGCGGTCACCGGCCCGGGCAACCGGCCGCTGAAGTCGCTGTCCGACATGCTCAAGGGCAAGCAGGGCCGGTTCCGCCAGAACCTGCTCGGCAAGCGGGTCGACTACTCGGGCCGCTCGGTGATCGTTGCCGGGCCGCGCCTGAAGCTGCACCAGTGCGGCCTGCCGAAGCTGATGGCGCTCGAGCTCTTCAAGCCGTTCATCATGAGCCGGCTCGTCGAGCGGAAGTCCGTCCAGAACATCAAGGCGGCGAAGAAGTACGTCGACTCGATGACGCCCGAGGTCTGGGACGTTCTCGAGGAGGTCATCGCCGAGCACCCGGTGCTGCTCAACCGCGCACCGACGCTGCATCGCCTGGGCATCCAGGCGTTCGAGCCGGTGCTCGTCGAGGGCAAGGCGATTCAGGTGCACCCGCTCGTCTGCCACGCATTCAACGCCGACTTCGACGGTGACCAGATGGCTGTCCATCTGCCCCTGTCGGCCGAGGCTCAGGCAGAGGCGCGGATCCTGATGCTGTCGAGCAACAACATCCTGTCGCCGGCGTCGGGCCGTCCGCTCGCCACGCCGACCCAGGACATGGTTCTCGGCATCTACTTCCTGACCTACTCGCCGCTCGACCTGGCGAACACCGACCGCTCGACGCTCGAGGGGAACATCCAGCGGTTCAACACGGCCGATGACGTCGAGCTCGCGCTCGAGGGCAAGGGCGTGACGCTGAAGGAGCCGATCGAGTTCCGTTTCCGTGGTGAGCTCTACCTGACGACTCCGGGCCGGGTGCTCTTCAACTCGGCGGTCTA
The DNA here is from genome assembly GCA_963775355.1 of uncultured Actinomycetota bacterium. Classification (GTDB taxonomy): domain Bacteria; phylum Actinomycetota; class Thermoleophilia; order Gaiellales; family Gaiellaceae; genus PALSA-600. The sequence continues at coordinate 738,054 of CAVZJA010000020.1, forward strand.
CCGGCAGCTCGTCGAGCTGATCGGGGACGGCGACGATCTCGTCGAGGGGTTCGAGTTCACGAACCACACGCTGACGAAGCCGGACACCGATCGCTTCGTCCTGGCGCTGTCGGATCGCTACGGCGCGCACACGCTCGCCCCGGTGCTCGACACGATCAAGACGCTCGGGTTCCACTACTCGACGCAGGCCGGTGTGACGATCTCGAAGAACGACATCGTCATCCCGCCGAACAAGGAGAAGATCCTCGGCGAGTACGAGGATCGCGTCGAGAGCGTCCACGGCCAGTACGACCGCGGCCTGATCACCGAGGACGAGCGTCACGAGACGATCGTCAACATCTGGAACGAGGCGACGGACGAGGTTGCCCAGGCGATGCAGGACAACCTCGACGAGCTGAACCCGGTGTTCATGATGGCGAACTCGGGCGCCCGCGGATCGTTCAAGCAGATCCGCCAGCTCGCCGGTATGCGCGGCCTGATGGCGAACCCGAAGGGCGAGATCATCGAGCGCCCGATCAAGGCCAACTTCATGGAAGGCCTGTCGGTCCTCGAGTACTTCATCTCGACGCACGGTGCCCGCAAGGGACTCGCCGATACCGCGCTCCGCACGGCCGACTCGGGCTACCTGACCCGGCGCCTGGTCGACGTCTCGCAGGACGTGATCGTCCGCGAGGCCGACTGCGGCACCGACGAGTGGGTCGAGCTGCCGATCCGCACGACCGAGGGACTGAACAAGTCGCTCCTCGGGCGGCTCGTGGCAGAGGACGTCACCAAGCCGCTCGCCTCCGGCAAGCCGGGTAAGACCGTGCTCGCCGAGACCGGCAAGGTCGTCACCGTCCCGCTCCTCGAGTTCCTCGAGGGCGAGCTCGGCGAGGGCGCAAGCGTCCCCGTTCGCTCGGTGGTCAAGTGCCGCGCCGAGGCCGGCGTATGCCAGGCCTGCTACGGCATCTTCCTGGCGACCGGTGAGATGTGCGAGATCGGCGATGCGATCGGCATCGTCGCCGCGCAGTCGATCGGCGAGCCTGGAACCCAGCTCACGATGCGGACGTTCCACACCGGCGGTGTGGCCGGAGCCGACATCACGCACGGTCTCCCGCGCGTCGTCGAGATCTTCGAGGCCCGGAACCCGAAGGGCGCAGCGACGCTCGTCGAGAAGGGCGGCCGCGTCGAGGTCGAGCAGACCGAGCGTGGGCCGAAGCTGACGGTTCACCCGACCGAGGTCGGGCCCGAAGGCGAGCTCGCGGATCCGGTCGAGTACCAGCTGCCGCGCCGCACGCGGCTGCTCGTCGCGAACGGCGAGGTGATCGAGTCGGGCGACGCTCTGAACGAGGGCTCGCGCAACCCGGCCGAGCTGCTTGCGCTGAAGGGCTCGACGCCGACCGAGCTGTACCTCGTCGCCGAGGTGCAGAAGGTCTACAAGTCACAGGGCGTCGAGATCCACGACAAGCACATCGAGCTGATCGTGCGCCAGATGCTGAAGAAGGTACGCGTCGAGAATGCCGGGGACACGGAGCTGCTCCCGGGCCAGCTCGTCGACCGTGCCGTCCTCGAGCGCGAGAACTCCAAGGCGAAGGGCGCCAAGAAGGAGATCTCGACGTTCGAGCCGCTGATCCTCGGGATCACGAAGGCATCGCTTGCCACGGAGTCGTTCCTCTCCGCCGCGTCGTTCCAGGAGACGACGAAGGTGCTGACGGACGCCTCGATCGAGGGCAAGATCGACCGCCTGCTCGGGCTCAAGGAGAACGTGATCATCGGCAAGCTGATCCCGGCCGCCACCGGCCTGCGCCGGTACCGTGCGATCGAGATCGGCCCGACCGACCCGGTCACCCCGGACGCCTACCAGCAGGATGTCCTGCTCCAGGCGCTCTCGGAGATCGACGCGGACGGAGGCTCGCTCACGTTCGACAGCGACCTCGACCTGAGCGTCGAGGCCCCCGCAACGGAGCCCGAGCTCGACGCGCCGACCGACGACTGATCGCGGTCAGCGGAAACCAAGTAGTCAGCGAGGCCGGGGCAACCCGGCCTCGCTCGTTCTGGCGGGAGGACGTTCGTGCAGGTTCGCGGGTCGCCGACATCGATCAGCGGGCGGATGGTACGTGCCTTGCGAGCGAGGTAAAAGCCGCCCTAAATCTGGTCTGGTTTGGTGTCGATACAGCTGGGGTGCGCGAGATCATGCGAAGGGCTGACCCGATCCGGTGGGCGCCCGCGGTGGCACTCGTCGCCTTCTGTGCTTTGGCGCTTCAGTTGCAGACATCGCTTGGCGACTACCCACAGGACGCCGCTCCGGCAATGAACAGCCTGATCGGCGGACACTTTGGCCGTTTCTTAGACGATCAGCCGCTGATGGGGAGCTTCGCGCTCCTAGCTCGAGCGCCATTCGCGTTGCTGGCCTCGTTAGCAGGTGGCGGGGGGAGCGTGATCTACGAGGCAGGTGTTCTAGCCTGCGTCCTTGCGCTCTGTGCAGTCGCGTTTCTGCTGATCTCGCGAGGGGACCTCCCTCCAAATCGGCTCCTACTGATTCCGGTGCTCGCCATCCTGACGCCTGCGTCTCGCGCCGCTGTTGAGTCTGGACATCCCGAGGAGATGCTCGCGGCGGCGCTCTGCGTCACCGCTCTGCTCCTCTCGGACCGCCGTCCGCTCTGGGCCGCCGTGGCATTGGGCCTTGCGCTCGCGACGAAGCAATGGGCCGTCCTCGCGGTGATCCCGGTTCTTCTTGCAACTCCGCGCCCGTGGGTTCGACGCGTAGCGCTGATCGCAGCCGCGGTTGCAGCGATTCTGACTGTGCCGCTCGTTGTCGGAAACCTGGATGGATTCCTCCGAACGAGCCACCAGGCCGGCACATCGCCTCAGACCGTCACCCGAGCATCAGTCTGGTTCCTCGTCGCAACGGCACATCACGTCGCGCTCCATCTTCCGGCGGGCTATCCACATGAGATCACGTCGTACCAGGTCTCAGAGGGACTCGCCCGCGTTACGCACCCGGCGATCGTGCTTCTGGCGCCAATGCTCGGGCTCTTGGTCTGGCGGCGTCGTGGCGATCCACTCGCGTTTCTTGCTCTCCTGCTCCTAGCCCGTTGTGTCCTCGACCCAGTGGACAACGAGTATTACCACGTGCCCTTTCTCCTCGTTCTCCTCGCATTCGAGATCGTCTCCCGAAGGCTGATTGCGGGGATTCCGGTGATGACGCTCCTTTCGGCGATTGGTCTCTGGCTTACGTTCGACCGTCTCGACGTTCACGGCGCGCCTGCGAGCCTCACCAACGCTACGTATCTCTGTTGGACCGGAGTCGTCTCGGTCTATCTCGCCTCATTTGCGTTCTCATGGCCGCGGAGAATGCAGGAAGCCTCCGCGGCCGCCGGTGTGCGGCGGCGGATCGACAACGCCGATGACCGAGTTCGGGGAAACCGGTCGGGGATGCTTACGCCGTAACGCCGGCTGGGGTCTAAGCCTCAGCCTCGCCATCGCGAGCCCGGTGCAGCGGTTCAGGGCGAACGGGTCACCGTGTACTCCCACGAGCCGGAACCCGATGGCTCGAGGCGCAGATGGAACCGGCTGGCTCCGAAGCTCGCCGATAAGGAGGTGGCATCCTTCGGGTTGTTTGCGACGCTGTTTCGATTACAGAACAGCAGCGGGCCGGTGTCGTGGTGGTCGGGATCCGTCTTGAACAGGTCGCAGGAGAGATCAACCCCGGGAACGATCAGGAGATCTCCCGCTCGCATGGTCAGGACGTTCCCACTGGCTCTCTGAGTCGCGAATCCGGTCGCGGTCGCGAACAGAAGGCACGCGGCCGTCGTGCCCATTGCCGTCAGAAATACGGTGATCCAGATGCGCCTTCCCATCTGTTCCTCCTCTCGACATCGGCAGCGCAGATCCGCGCGCCAACGGACAAATCCCGGGTGTCTCTCTCCCTGCCTTTCAACGGATACCTGTCGCTCCCTTCAACTCCGACGGCATCCGTTAGACGGACAGCTCGTGGAGCCGGCCGAAGCTGCGACCCTCGCCGGAAGCGAGACCTTGATCGGTGGCCTGCGCAGCGATAAGCTCGACGTGTCGGGGCGGTCTGTTTCTGCTCCAAGAAAGGGGGGATCTGTGGTCGTCCGCAGCGCACTGACCTGGCTTTCGTCCACGCTTGTGCTTCTCGCCGTGGGAGCGCCGGCCGTGTTGGCAGCCAGCGACGGCACGACGAACCCCTGCAAGGTGGTCACCGCCGCGAACGCACGAGCAGCCCTCGGGGCCGCTGTTCCCGCGGCGTCGCCGACAGGTGCCGGCCTGTATCAGAACTGCACGTACGGAACGGCGACCGGCAAGACGCTGGTCGTGCTCGTCCGAAAGCTCACCCAGCCCGACTTCGTCAGGAGCGCGAAGGCGAATCCGGGCAAGGTCGTGGCCGTGCCCGGGATCGGCAGCGCTGCCTTCTCCGTCCAGGGCAGCGCCCTGCTCTTCTGGCGAAACGGCACCGAGGTCACTCTGAGCATCGTCGGCGTCCCCGGCCCTCTTCAGACCGAAGAGCGCCTCGCAAAGACCGTCGCCGGGAGGCTGTAAGACCCGATCGGGTACCTCGGCGCGTCAAGCGCTCAGCGCGCGCGGCCGGTGCCGTCGGTGCGGTCGAGGGCATCGAGGGCGCGCATGTCCTCGTCGGAGAGGCTGAAGTCGAAGATCGCAGCGTTCTCGCGGATGCGGTCGCGGTGGACCGATTTCGGGATCACGACCGCGCCCCGCTGGATCCCCCAGCGCAGCATCACCTGGGCGGGAGTCCGCTCGACGCGCCGGGCGACCTCGACGACGGCCGGATTGTCGAGAGCACCGCCGCGCTCGAGCGGGCTGTAGGCCTCGAGGACGACCCCGCGCTGCTCGCAGAACTCGAGCAGCTTGCGCCGGTAGTGAAGCGGGCTGAAGAGCACCTGGTTGACCGCCGGCGGCCGGGTCGCGCGGTCGAGCAGGTCTGCGAGCCGGTTCACTCCGTAGTTGCTGACGCCGATGGCTCGCGCAAGACCTCGCTCGCGCAGCTCCTCGAACTCCGGCCAGGCGCCGCCGGTCCGGCCCGGGAGCGGCCAGTGGATCAGGTACAGATCCACGTAGGCGAGGCCGAGTCGTTCGAGGCTCTGCTCGAGCTCGTGCACCGGCCCGCGCGAGACCGGCAGCCACTTCGTCGTCACGAACACCTCCTCGCGAGGCAGGCCGCTGCGCGCGAGCGCAGCGCCGACGCCCCGCTCGTTCCGGTAGTACTGCGCCGTGTCGATGTGCCGGTAGCCGGCCTCGAGAGCCCATTCGACCGACTGCTCGGTCTCGGTCCCATCCTTGACCTGCCACACGCCGAGGCCGAGCATCGGCATCGACACGCCGTCCCCGAGGTCGAGGACCGGCTGAGGGATGTCGGCGGCCATGTCCGAAGTGTGCCGCGTATCGTGGTTCCCGTGAGCGGGCTCTTCGTCCCCGGTTGGGGAGCCCACCCCGGGATCTACCGAGGCGCGGTGCCTGCCGGGTTGGGCGATCCCCGATCCACCGACGTTCGTCGCGAGCGGCGCAACGGTCGCCGCCTACCGTCGGTGGATCGTCGAGCGTTGCCGCTCGCGGCGTGGGCCGTTCACGCTTGCCGGGCATTCCTTCGGCGCCGTGCTCGCCGTCCACGCCGCGCTCGCCGGCGGCAGGTCGAGATCGACCGCCTCGTGCTCGTCAGCCCGTCGGCGCTGCCGCTCGAGAAGCCCGTGCCGCTGATGTTCTGGGACTTCTCGCGAAGAGTCGCTGCGGGCTGGCTCCCGCCGCGCGATGCGGCGCGAGCTGCGCGGCAGGTGGTCTTCCACCCGCTGTTGGCCCGCAGGCTCGGGATGGAGGTACGTGCAATCGACCTGAGCGAAGAGCTGGAGCGCATTCGCGACCGCGGCCTCCCGTGCACGGTCATCGCTGCGAGCACCGACACGCTCACACCGCCGTCGCTTTGCCGGCGGGTCGCCGAGCTCTGTGGCGGCGAGTACCGCGAGCTCGACGTTCCGGGCGGCCACCTCTGGTTCCTGCGCGCCCGCGACCTGCTCGCCGGCGAGCTTTCCGCGGCAACCCGTCCCCGCTAGGCGGCCGAACTGACGGGCGCCGAGGCCGGGAGCCCCGCGGCTCTCGTGTAGATTCGCGCGATGGATCCCGATCGCGCACGTGAACTGCTGGAGGCCGAGCGCAAGCGCGTCGAAGAGGCGCTCCGCCAGATCGTCCCCGAGCCGAGCGACGAGCCCGGCACCGCGGACTCCGCCGACCTCGGGAGCGACGTGCTCACGGCCGAGATCGACGAGGGGCGGGCCCAGGATCTCCGCGCAGAGCTCGCCGGTGTCGAGCGCGCAGAGCAGCGGCTCGCGGACGGCACCTACGGCCTTTCGATCGAGAGCGGCGAGCCGATCCCCGACGAGCGGCTCGAGGCCAGGCCGACGGCCGAGCGCACCGCGGCCGAGCAGGAGCGGTACGAGGGCAGAGCAGGCCGCGGCTAACGGGCGGGCAGGACGACGCTTCCGTCGTCCGCCAGGCCGAAGCCCGGATTGTGCGCGACCTCCCAGGCGTGGCCGTCGAGGTCACGGAACACGCCCGCATACCCGCCGTAGAACGTCTCGGCCGGCTCGCGCGCGATCACGGCGCCCGCGTTCCGAGCCGCCTCGATCACGCCCTGCACCTCGTCTCGCGAGCCCACGTTGTGCGCCAGCGTGACTCCGCCCCAGGTGGCGCCGTCGTCGGCTATGCCGGTGTCGGCCGCGAGCTTCTCGCGCCCCCAGAGAACGAGGACGACCCCGTTGGCCTCGAAGAACGCGGTCTCCTGAACGTCGAGCGCGACCTTCCAGCCGAGCGCCTCGTAGAAGGCAACGGCGCGCGGATAGTCGGCGACCCCGAGCGTGACCAGGCTGACGCTCTGCTTCACGCCAGGAACCTGGCGTCCACGGGCTTCTCCATCCGCACGATCGGCACCGGCGCTCCGCCGGTCGCGTCCTCGAGGCGTTCGATCGCCCGGAACCCGTACGCCGTGTAGAGAGGCTCGCCCGAGAGCGTCGCCATCAGCTCGAGCCTGGTGAACCCCTCGGCTGCGGCAGCCTCCTCACAGAGGGAGAGCACGAGGCGCCCGACGCCCCGCCGGGCGAACGCCGGGTTGGTGTACATCGCCCGCACACGCGCCGGCGTCGACGGCCGGATCGAGGAGCTTCGCGTCGCGACCGGGTGTCTGGTTTCCGCCGTAGAGGGTCGCGCGACGGCTCCAGCCGCCGCAGCCGGCGACCTCGCCGCCGGACTCGATGACGAAATAGGTGCCGTCGTCGATCAGCTGCGTGTCGATCCCCATGATCGCCCGGCTCGAGGCGATCTGGGCGTCGTCGAGAAACGAGCGCTGCAGCTCGGAGATCGCAGCGTCCATCACCGCCATGAGCGCGGGGACATCGGACGCCACGGCGGTCCGATGCTCAAGAGCACCATGCTCGAGGGCGGACAACGCGCGACTCAGGCGACGCGGCCGAAGCGAATCTCGGCCTTGGCCCGGCGGCGAGCGGCCTCGACGTCGCGATCGCGTGGCGGCGCGGCCGTGACGAGCTCGTCGAGGAGCTGCCTGGTCACCCGTGCGATCTCGTCGACCGCACGAGCGCACGCCTCGACGTTCGCATGCGAGGGCTTCTGCATCCCGCTCACCTTGCGGACGTACTGCAGGGCGGCGGCTCGCACCTCGTCGGGCGTCGTCGGTGGCTCGAAGTTGTAGAGCGTCTTGATGTTGCGGCACATGCTCCGATTCTACGTCTACTCTCCTTTCTCGATGCACTCAGGCCGGCGCCTCGCGGTTCCCCTTCTCGTGCTTGCGGCGTTGGTCTTGCCCGGCTCGGGGGCTGCGCGCAGCACCGCCGATGCCTACCCGTTGTTCTACGTCGGTGGGAACGCCCACGATCTGGGCCAGCGAGACGATCTCTACTTCGACGTGCTCGAGCTCTCCTCGGCCGGCACGCCCGCCCGGATCACGATCACGACGCCGGGCGGCTACCGGGTCAGCCCGTCCTATCCCTCGGGGTTCTACTTCGGCGACGCCGAGGTCTACACGAACAAGGGCGTCTACTCCGGCGAGCTCGACGTCGCGCCGAAGGCGCTCTTCGTCGGCGATCCAGCGGTGGCCGGCTGCGCCGACGGCGCCCACGGGTCGGACTGGCTGATGCTGCTGAAGGGATCGAAGGGCCGGCTCACCGTTCCGGTCGCGGTCGACCGCACGGCGTCCGGGCTGAAGCTGACGGTCTGCCTCGGTGCCTTCAACTCGTCCGGGCTGAAGGTCGACGAGGTCTACTTCGTCACGAGGAGCGTCTTTCGCAATCCCAGCCGAAACGGCGTCTACCGATTCAGCGCCCACGTCGTCCCGCTCGGGGCCGACGGCTCTCCCTCAACCGCCACGCAGTATGAGCTGCGCGCCGACGAGCCGCTGCCCGAGGACGTGACGGTGACGAGCGCTGCGTACGACCGGACGAATCATCTCCTCACGGTCGGAGGAACGGTGCATGCGGACAACAAGCCCCGCGGCGGCATCAACGTCCACGTGTTCGCCGGCCAGAGCTCGGACGTCAACGACATGAACGAGGTCGGGGTCGCGGTCACCGACGGGAACGGCGCCTACACCGCCACGAAGAAGATCCTGATCCCGCCTGCGTACGTCGTCGCGTATGTCCGTCATTACGACTTCGCGAAGTGCCTGACCAGGTCGAGCGCGCCCGGCGGCTGCGCGAGCGAGTCGACCGACGGCGGCCCCTCGCAGCCGGTGAAGGTCAAGACGCAGCTCAGCGCCCCCTGACCGGGAGGGTCAGCTCGCGACGACCCGGGCCTTGCCGGCGCTCTTGGCGCGTCGGAGCGCATGGTCCGCGCGCTCGAACAGATCCGCAGGCGTGTCCTCCGGCCGTAGCTCGGCCACTCCGGCGGAGATCTTGAGCGCGCCGATCTTCTCGATCTTCTGAGCGCGGATCTTGATCGCGATCCGGTCGGCGAGCAACTCTGCGTCGTCGCGGCTCGATTCGGGCAGGATCACCGTGAACTCGTCGCCGCCGTAACGGCAGGGGATGTCGGTCGCGCGGACGACGCTGCGAACGCACTCGGCGACCTCGACGAGCACGGCGTCGCCTTCGAGGTGGCCGATCCGGTCGTTGATCCGCTTGAAGTCGTCGAGGTCGAACACGATCAGCGAGACGTAACGCTCGTAGCGGTGGGCGCGGGCGATCTCGCGGCCGAGGAACTCGTAGAAGACGCGACGGTTGTGCAGGCCGGTCAGCGAGTCGAGCTCGGCCCGCTCGCGGGCCTCGACGAAGCGCAATGCGTTCCAGAGCGCCGGCCCGGCCCGGCGGGCGAGGCTCTCGAGCGCGTTCGTCGTCGTCTCGGGAAAGCCCGTCGTGCCCGAGCGGCTGATCGCCGCCAGCGAGCCGATCGTCTCGCCCTCCGCACGGAGTGCCACGGTCAGCGCGGTACGAGGAAGCTTCGCGGAGGCGTCCACGTCGTCGAGCCGGTAGCGGTAGACGACCTCGAGCGCCCGCAGGTCCGGATGGTTCGGCATCTGGAGCAGAGTTCGCTCGATCTCGTCCTCGCTCAACCCGGCCGAGCGCGTGTCGGGCGGCGACTCTCCTTCGGTGCCGATCGCGATCAGCGCGGCATCGATCCCCGGGAGCGCGACGACCGCGTCGAGCGTCCGATCGAGCACGTCCGAGGGATCGAGCGAGGCTGCGAGCTCGCTCGTGTGGCTCGTGTGGCGGAGCCGGGCCGGGTCCGCCGCCCTTGGCTGCAAGGCGACCGATCTGCGGGCGCGCGCGACCACGAGCGCCGCTCCTGCCGCAAAGAGGCAGGCAATGCCCACAGCGACGCCGACCGCAATACCCGTTCCGTCCAAAATCCCCCTGTTCCGCAGAGTGATCGCAACTACCCCAACATTCCCTTGCAACGCTCACTGTCGTCGCGAACGGCGATTGTTGCAAGTGTTACCGTCAACTCGGACGGCTCTCCCCGGGAGCGCAGGCGTAGGAAGCCCTTTGTTTGCTACCCTTCCTCGCTGGTTCGGCATGGGCTGATGCCCGCGCCAGTTTCACCTAGAACCAGTGTCTTTCTAGAACTACTGCCACGCACGACCACTCTTTAGCGTTCTACCCAGAGGAAAAAGGATGCCGACTGTCAATCAACTGATCCGCAAGGGCCGCACGTCCAAGCGTGAGAAGACGAAGACGCCTGCGCTGCAGGGCGCCCCGCAGAAGCGCGGCGTGTGCACACGCGTCTCGACGATGACACCGAAGAAGCCGAACTCGGCGCTGCGCAAGATCGCGCGCGTCCGGCTCACGAACGGGATCGAGGTCGGTACCTACATTCCGGGTGAGGGTCACAACCTGCAGGAGCACTCGGTTGTGCTCGTCCGCGGAGGCCGCGTCAAGGACCTTCCGGGCTACCGCTACAAGGTGATCCGCGCGGCGCTCGACGCCTCGGGCGTCGCCGACCGCAAGCAGGCCCGCTCCAAGTACGGCGCGAAGAAGCCGTAATGCCGCGTCGCGCCGAGATACAGCCTCGCCCCCTCGCAGTCGACGCGATGTACGACAGCGTCCTCGTGACGCAGTTGATCAACCGCGTGATGCTCCACGGGAAGAAGGCGACCGCCGAGCTCATCGTGTACGGCGCGCTCGACAAGGTGGGGGCCAAGACCGGCCGCCCGCCGGCCGAGGTGCTCGAGCAGGCCGTGAAGACGGTCACGCCGGTCCTCGAGGTCCGCAGCCGCCGGGTCGGTGGCGCGAACTACCAGGTTCCGGTGGAGGTGCCGCAGCGGCGGGGCCGCACGCTGGCGCTGCGCTGGCTCGTCACGTTCTCGCGCGAGCGCCGCGAGAAGCACATGGAGGACAAGCTCGCAGGCGAGATCCTCGATGCGCTCGAGCAGAACGGCGCTGCGTTCAAGCGCAAGGACGACATGTATCGGATGGCGCAGGCCAACAAGGCCTTCGCGCACTACAGGTGGTAGGGGAGAGCTTTGTCTGTAACTGAGTCGAGAACCGCGCTGGATCGCGTCCGGAACATCGGGATCATGGCCCACATCGATGCGGGCAAGACGACGACGACCGAGCGGATCCTCTATTACACCGGCCGCACCCACAAGCTGGGTGAGGTTCACGAGGGCGCGGCGACGATGGACTGGATGGCGCAGGAGCAGGAGCGCGGCATCACGATCACGTCGGCTGCGACGACGGCGTTCTGGCGCGATTTCCGAATCAACATTATTGATACGCCCGGGCACGTGGACTTTACCGTCGAGGTGGAGAGAAGCCTGCGCGTGCTCGACGGCGCGGTCGCCGTGTTCGACTCGGTCGCGGGCGTCCAGCCGCAGTCGGAGACGGTCTGGCGCCAGGCCAACAAGTACGCAGTCCCGCGGATCGCGTTCATCAACAAGATGGACCGCACCGGCGCGAACTTCTTCGCCGCCGTGCAGTCGATGCGCGAGCGCCTGGGCGCGAACCCGGTGCCGATCCAGATCCCGATCGGAGCCGAGGACAACTTCCAGGGCGTCATCGATCTCGTCGAGATGCAGGCGATCATCTACAAGGACGATCTCGGTCAGCAGTTCGACGTGGGGGAGATCCCGGCCGAGCTCGCCGAGCAGGCCCACGAGTATCACCACCAGATGATCGACGCGATCTCGCACTTCGACGACGAGGTGCTCGAGGCCTACATCGAGGACGAGAGCTCGGTCACGGTCGACCAGATCAAGCGGGCGCTGCGCGCCGGCACCCTGAGCGACGCGATCACGCCGGTCCTGCTCGGCAGCGCCTTCAAGAACAAGGGCGTCCAGCCGCTGCTCGACGCGGTGATCGACTACCTCCCGAGCCCGCTCGACGTGCCCGCGATCCGCGGCATCGTCCCGAAGACCGAGGAAGAGGCCGAGCGCCCGGCCACGCTGGACGCGCCCTTCTCGGCGCTCGCGTTCAAGGTCATGTCCGACCCGTTCGTCGGCAAGCTCACCTATTTCCGCGTCTACAGCGGCAAGCTGAAGGCCGGCGACCGGGTGCTCAACACGAGCACGGGGAAGACCGAGCGCATCGGCCGGATCCTGCAGATGCATGCGAACAGCCGTGAGGAGCGCGAGGAGATCGGCGCGGGCGAGATCGCAGCCGGCGTCGGCCTCAAGGACACCACGACCGGCGACACGCTCGCGGCCGAGTCGGCCCCGATCGTGCTCGAGTCGATGAGCTTCCCCGAGCCCGTCATCTCGGTGGCGGTCGAGCCGAAGTCGAAGGCCGACCAGGACAAGCTAGGTAACGGCCTCGCCCGGCTCGCCGAGGAGGACCCGACCTTCCGCGTCCACACCGACGAGGAGACCGGCCAGACGCTGATCGCCGGTATGGGCGAGCTCCACCTGGAGATCATCGTCGACCGCCTCAAGCGCGAGTTCAACGTCGACGCGAACGTGGGCCGGCCTCAGGTCGCCTACCGCGAGACGATCGGGCAGCCGGCAGAGAAGATTCAGGGACGGTTCGTCCGCCAGACCGGCGGCTCGGGCCAGTACGGCGACGCCGTGATCAACCTGCTCCCGCAGGAGGCCGGCGCCGGCTACGAGTTCGTCGACAAGATCGTCGGCGGCAAGATCCCGAAGGAGTACATCAAGCCCATCGACGAGGGAATCAAGGAGGCCATGGGCTCCGGCGTCCTCGCCGGATACCCGGTGGTCGACGTCAAGGTCGAGCTGATCGACGGCTCCTACCACGACGTCGACTCGAGCGAGCGGGCGTTCAAGATCGCCGGCTCGATGGCGTTCAAGGAAGCGATGAAGCGGGCGAAGCCGAAGCTGCTCGAGCCCGTCATGTCGGTCGAGGTCACCACTCCCGAGGACTACCTCGGCGATGTGATCGGCAATCTCAACTCACGCCGCGGGCGCATCGAGTCGATGAACCCCGTCGGTAACGCGCAGGTCGTGAAGGCAATCGTTCCGCTGTCCGAGATGTTCGGCTACGCCACCGACCTCAGGTCGATGTCGCAGGGTCGGGCAGACTTCCACATGGATTTCGAGCGGTACGAGGACGTACCGAAGTCGATCGCCGACGACATCGTCGCGCAAGGCGGCGGCGGTTCCTAAACAGGTAATGGAGGAATAGAGCAAATGGCCAAGCAGAAGTTCGAGCGCTCGAAGCCGCACGTCAATGTCGGCACGATCGGGCATATCGACCACGGGAAGACCACGCTGACGGCGGCGATCACCAAGGTGCTCGCCGACGCCGGGAGCGGCGACACGAAGGCGCGCGATTTCGCGTCGATCGACAACGCTCCCGAGGAGCGCGCCCGTGGCATCACAATCAACACGGCGCACGTCGAGTACGAGACGGCGAACCGCCACTACGCGCACGTCGACTGCCCTGGGCACGCCGACTACATCAAGAACATGATCACCGGCGCAGCGCAGATGGACGGAGCGATCCTCGTCGTCAGCGCAGCCGACGGCCCGATGCCGCAGACCCGCGAGCACATCCTCCTGGCACGCCAGGTCGAGGTGCCGGCGATCGTGGTCGCGCTGAACAAGGCCGACATGGTCGACGATCCCGAGCTCCTCGAGCTCGTGGAGATGGAAGTGCGCGAGCTGCTGTCGAAGTACGAGTTCCCGGGCGACGACATCCCGGTCATCCAGGTCTCGGCGCTGAAGGCGCTCGAGGGCGACCCCGAGTGGACGCCGAAGATCCTGGAGCTGATGGAGGCCGTCGACTCCTACATCCCGGAGCCGGAGCGCGATGTCGACAAGCCGTTCCTGATGCCGATCGAGGATGTCTTCACGATCACGGGCCGCGGCACCGTCGTGACCGGCCGGATCGAGCAGGGCAAGATCGAGAGCGGCAACGAGGTCGAGATCGTCGGCATCCACCCCGAGACGGCGAAGACGGTCGTCACCGGGCTCGAGATGTTCCAGAAGACGCTCGACTACGCCCAGGCGGGCGACAACGCCGGCGCGCTGCTGCGCGGTGTCAAGCGCGAGGAGGTCGAGCGCGGCCAGGTCCTGGCCAAGCCCGGCTCGATCACGCCGCACACGCAGTTCAACGCCGAGGTGTACGTCCTCTCCAAGGACGAGGGTGGCCGCCACACGCCGTTCTTCAACAACTACCGGCCCCAGTTCTACTTCCGGACCACGGACGTGACCGGCGCGATCGGCCTCCCCGAGGGCCAGGAGATGGTCATGCCGGGCGACAACACGAACATGAAGATCGAGCTGATCCAGCCGATCGCCATGGATCAGGGCCTCCGCTTCGCGATTCGCGAGGGTGGACGGACGGTCGGCGCCGGCGTCGTCACAGAAATCATCAAGTAGGGATCATCAAATAGCCATGGCACAAGGGAAGATCCGCATCCGGCTCAAAGGCTACGACCACCAGCAACTGGACCGGTCGGCCCAGCAGATCGTCGACACCGCTCAACGGAGCGGTGCGACGATCACCGGTCCGGTGCCCCTGCCGACCGAGAAGAACGTCTACTGCGTGATCCGCAGCCCGTTCAAGGACAAGGACTCGCGGGAGCACTTCGAGGTCAGGACGCACAAGCGCCTGATCGACATCCTCAGCCCGACGCCGAAGACGATCGACCAGCTCATGCGGCTCGATCTCCCGGCCGGGATCGACATCGAGATCAAGCTCTGATGGCCAAGGGGATCCTCGGCAAGAAGCTGGGCATGACCCAGATCTTCGATCCGGAGACCGGAGGGGTCACGGCTGTCACGGTGATCGCTGCCGGCCCGTGCCCCGTCGTCCAGGTCAAGACGGTGGACACCGACGGCTACGACGGCGTGCAGCTCGCCTTCGACGCGGTTCCCGCGCGGAAGGTGACGCAGCCCGAGCTCGGGCACCTGAAGCGCTTCGGCGTCGGCCCGCACCGGACGATCGTCGAGTTCCGCGGCGGCCTCGACGGCGCTTTCGAGGGCGAGACGGTCACGGTCGAGATGTTCGAGCCCGGCGACGAGGTCAAGGTCGCGGGGATCGGCATCGGCAAGGGCTTCCAGGGAACGATCAAGCGCCACAACTTCTCGAGCGGCCCGCGCGGCCACGGCTCGCACAACGTGCGCGCCCCCGGCTCGGTCGGTGCCTCGGCCACGCCCTCGCGCGTGTTCAAGGGCGTGAAGCTCCCGGGCCGGATGGGCGGCAAGCGCGTCACCCAGCTCGGGCTGACCATCCACAGCATCGATGCGGAGCAGAACCTGCTGCTCGTCAAGGGGTCCGTCCCAGGCCCGAAGAACGGGCTCGTCGAGGTGCGGGGTTAAGTGGCTCCTTCGGCAACATCCGGCGGCGCCCGGCGCGCGATCACGCTGCGCCATGCTGCGTCCTCAGTCGCCCCGATAATGGAAATTATCGGGCTCCTGCGTCCTTGCCTGGCTTGGTGCTAGCGCGCCGGGCATCCACCAATGTCACCGAAGGAGCCACTAATGGCTGCGCCAAAGGCACCCGTGCTCGCCGCCAAGGGGGCAGCCGGCAAGGACGTCTCCCTCGAGGAGGCCGTCTTCGGCGTCGAGGTCAAGCCGCACCTCGTCCACGAGGCGGTCCGGGCCGAGCAGAACGCGCATCGCGCCGGCACCATGGCATCGAAGAGCCGCGGGATGGTCTCCGGCGGCCGCTCGAAGCCGTGGCGCCAGAAGGGCACGGGCCGCGCCCGCGCCGGCACCACGCGCGCCGCTCAGTTCACCGGCGGCGGTCACGTGTTCGCCAAGGTCCCGCGCAGCTTCGACCTGAAGGTCAACCGCAAGGCGATGAAGGCAGCCCTGCGCTCGGCGCTCGCAAGCCACACCGCCGAGAGCTCGCTCGCGCTGCTCGACGCGACCTCGTTCGACGAGCCGTCGACGAAGCTCGCCAAGGGCATCCTCGCGGCGGCCGAGCTCGCGACTCCGGTGCTCGTCGTCGTCACCGACGAGGAGCAGGCCGCGGCCAAGTCGTTCCGCAACCTCCCGAAGGTCGCGGTCGTCGCGCCCTCCGAGGTCGAGGTCGGCGCTGTCGTCTGGGCCCGCACGCTCCTCGTGAGCGAGGCCGCCCTTCCGCTCCTGCAGACGAGGGCCAGTTAGCCATGCACGCACACCAGATCGTCCTCGCGCCCGTGATCACCGAGAAGAGCTACCACGGCTCGGTGACCGGCAAGTACACCTTCAAGGTTCACGAGGACGCGCACAAGACGCAGATCCGCCAGGCGGTCGAGGAGCTCTTCGAGGTCCACGTCGTCAGCGTCAACGTCCTCAAGGTTCAGGCCAAGCCCAAGCGCCGCGGCGCGATCAAGGGCACGCGCCAGGGTTGGAAGAAAGCGATCGTCCAGCTCCAGGCCGGCGAGACCATCGAAGTCTTCCAGGGGGCCCAGATCTAATGCCTGTACGCCGATTCAAGCCTACGAGCCCGGGCCGCCGCTTCATGACGGTGTCCGACTTCGCCGAGGTGACGAAGTCGAAGCCCGAGAAGGCGCTGACCGAGAAGCTGAACAAGAAGGGCGGCCGCAACAACAACGGCCGCATCACGACGCGCCATCAGGGCGGTGGCCACAAGCGCCGCTTCCGCGTGATCGACTTCAAGCGCCGCAAGGACGGGATCCCAGCCAAGGTTGCCGCGATCGAGTACGACCCGAATCGCTCGGCCCGGATCGCGCTGCTTCATTACGTCGACGGCTTCAAGGCCTACATCCTCGCCCCCGCCGGGTTGCGCGTCGGCTCCGAGGTCCAGTCGGGCCCCGGCGCGGACATCAAGCCCGGCAATGCGCTCCCGCTCGAGAACATCCCGACGGGAACGCTCGTGCACAACGTCGAGCTCAAGCCGGGCAAGGGGGGCCAGATGGCCCGCTCCGCCGGCTCGGGCATCCAGCTCGTCGCCAAGGACCAGGGCTATGCCACGCTGCGCCTCCCCTCGGGCGAGATGCGCCGCGTGCTGCTCACCTGCCGCGCGACGATCGGCCAGGTCGGCAACGTCGACCACGGAAACATCACCGGCGGCAAGGCCGGACGCTCGCGCTGGATGGGCAAGCGCCCGACCGTGCGCGGATCCGCGATGAACCCCGTCGACCACCCGCACGGCGGCGGCGAGGGCAAGTCGAAGGGCGGCCGCCACCCGGTCACCCCGTGGGGCGTGCCGACGCTCGGCAAGCGCACCCGCGGCAAGAACAAGGAATCGGACAAGCTCATCGTCCGCGGCAGGCGCCGCGGGAAGGAGAAGCGCTAATGTCGCGCTCGAGTAAGAAGGGGCCCTTCGTTGAGGAGCGGCTGCTGGCGCGGATCGTCGCGATGAACGACGCCGGCAAGAAGCAGATGATCCGCACCTGGTCGCGGTCCTCGACGGTCTTCCCCGACATGGTCGGGCACACGATCGCCGTCCACGACGGGCGCAAGCACGTCCCGGTGTTCATCTCCGAGCAGATGGTCGGCCACAAGCTCGGCGAGTTCGCCCCGACGCGCCACTTCCGCGGTCACGCGGGCGACTCGAAGACGCAGGTGAAGCGGTGACCGCAGCCCGCGACTACGTCGGCGCGACCGCCAAGTTCGTCCACGTGACGCCCCGCAAGGCGCGTCTCGTCGCCGACCACATCCGCGGCCGCAGCGTCCCCGAGGCGCGCACGATCCTCGCGTTCATGCAGCGCGCGGCGGCGCACGACATCGAGAAGGTGCTGAAGAGCGCCGTCGCGAACGCCGAGTCGAACCCGAACCTGCGCTGGGACGGCGACGACCTCGTGATCTCGGCCGTCTACGTCGACGAGGGCCCGACCGCGAAGCGCTGGCAGCACCGCGCGCGCGGCCGCGCCAGCCAGATCCTCAAGCGGACCTGTCACATCACGATCAAGCTCGAGTTGCCCGAAGAGCCCGTCGCGCCCGGAAAGGCCTCGGCCTCCGCTGACGCACCCAAGCGCCGCAGGCGCGGAGGCGGCGCAGCCGCAGCCGGCGCCAAGCCGTCGCGGAAGAAGAAGGAGGCAGTGGCCTAATGGGTCAGAAAGTTCATCCCGGAGGCCTGCGCGTCGGCGTCATCCACGACTGGAAGTCGAACTGGATGGTCCCCGACAAGGAATTCGCGGGCGCCCTGCTCGAGGACATCAAGATCCGCGAGCACATCATCAAGAAGCTCTCGCACGCCGGGCTGTCGGACATCCTGATCCGCAAGGACAAGCAGCGGATCACGATCGACATCTACACGGCCCGCCCGGGCATCGTGATCGGCAAGTCGGGCGTCGAGGTCGACGCGCTGCGTAAGGAAGTGCACGCGCTCACCAAGAAGAACGTCCACATCAACATCAACGAGATCAAGCGGCCGGAGCTCGACGCGAAGCTCGTCGCGCAGTCGATCGCCGAGCAGCTGCAGAACCGCGTCTCGTTCCGCCGGGCGATGAAGCGCTCGCTTGCCTCCGCGATCCGCTCCGGCGCAGCCGGCGTGAAGGTTCAGTGCTCGGGCCGCCTCGGCGGCTCGGAGATGAGCCGTTCCGAGCAGTACTCGGAAGGCCGCGTCCCGCTGCACACGATCCGCGCAGACATCGACTACGGCTTCGTCGAGGCGCGCACGCCCACGGGCCGGATCGGCGTCAAGGTCTGGATCAACAAGGGTGAGATCATGCCGGCCGGTTACGGCGGCGTCCCGGGCGGCGGCAAGGAGACGCGCCTCGGCGACCAGGACACCGCTCGCCGCCGCGGCGGCGTCAGCGAGGGTCTCGGCGCATCGCGCGAGGCCGGCCGCGGCAGGAACCAGGATCGCGAGGGCCTCGGCCCCGTGCGCCGCTCGAGGCCCGGCCAGCGCGGAGGTGCAGGCGGGGGCGGACGCCCCGGCGGCGGTGGAGGCGGCCCGCGTCGCGGCGGCGCGCCCCGCGAGGCTGCCCCGGTCGAGGAGAACGTGGTCGAGGAAGTCGTCGTCGTCGAGGAGACGCCGGTCGTCGAGACCGCGCCCGTCGAGACCGCGCCCGTCGAGACCGCGCCCGTCGAGACCGCGCCCGTCGAGACCGCGTCCGTCGATGCTCCGGCCGAGACACCGGCTGCAGAGAGTGAGGACAAGGCCTGATGCTGCTCCCGAGGCGTACCAAGTACCGGAAGATGCACCGTGGCCGCCGCCGTGGCGAAGCCAAGGGCCAGTTCGCCGTGCAGTTCGGCGACTACGGGATCAAGGCGATGGAGAACGGCTGGATCACCAACCGTCAGATCGAGGCTGCCCGGATCGCGATGACGCGCAAGATCAAGCGCGGCGGCAAGGTCTGGATCAACGTCTTCCCAGACAAGACCTATACGAAGAAGCCGCTCGAGACCCGCATGGGTAAGGGCAAGGGCTCGCCGGAGGGCTGGGTCGCGGTGATCAAGCCCGGGCGCGTCATGTTCGAGCTTGCAGGCGTCCCCGAGCCGCTCGCCAAGGAGGCGTTGCGCCTCGCGGGCCAGAAGCTTCCGATCAGGACGAAGTTCGTCCGGCGCGAGGGCGGTGATCTCTTTGCGGGCTAGAGACCTGAGGGGCCTGAGCCCCGACGAGCTGCAGTCGAAGCTCGCCGAGACGCGGAAAGAGCTGTTCACGATCCGCTTCCAGTCGGCGACCGGCGCGCTCGAGGACATCACCAAGCTGCGGCGGACCCGGCGCGAGATCGCCCGGATCCTCACCGTTCAGCAAGAGCAGGCACGTGGCTAAGGAGACAAGAGGCGTAGATGGCTGACGAAGAAACCAAGGACGAGACAACCGAGCCGGTCGAGGCAGAGGCGGCTGCGCCCGAGGCTGCAGAGGAGCCCGTGGCTGCAGAGCCCGAGGCCGTGGCTGCAGAGCCCGAGGCCGCTGAGCCCGAGGCCGAGGCGGAGACTGCCGAGCCCGAGGCCGAGGCTGCAGAGGAGCCTGCTGCCGAAGAGCCCGCAGCCGCGGACGAGCCTGCTGCCGAAGAGGCTGCCGAGGAGCCCGCCGCCGAGGCCGAGGAGGCCGCCGAAGAGGCTGCCGCCGAGGAGCCTGCCGCGGAGGCCGAAGAGGCCGCACCGCCGGCCGTCTCAGGGCCCAAGAAGAAGCGCAAGCGCCTGCCGCGCTCCGAGCGCCACAAGCACTCGAAGCCCGAGCGCAAGCCGGAGAAGGACCGCAAGCCGATCGTCAGGCTCCCGAAGCCGGAGTCCGAGCTCGGCCGCCGTCAGGAGCGCCGCGGCGTCGTTGTCTCCGACAAGGGCGACAAGTCGATCGTCGTCAAGGTCGAGATGATCCGCGCGCACCCGAAGTACAAGAAGGTCGTCCGCAAGAGCAACAAGCTCCATGCCCACGACGAGCAGAACACCGCCGGCATCGGCGACATCGTCCGCATCGTCGAGACCCGCCCGCTCTCGAAGACCAAGCGCTGGCGCCTAGCCGAGATCGTCGAGAAAGCGAAATAGATGATCCAGCAGGAAACACGTCTCAAGGTCGCCGACAACACGGGAGCCCGTGAGATCCTCTGCATCCGCGTGGCCGGCGGCTCTCGCCGGCGCTATGCGCGCGTGGGGGACATCATCACCGCTACCGTGAAGACGGCCTCCCCGCAGGGTGCGATCAAGAAGGGTGAGGTCGTGAAAGCGGTGGTCGTCCGCACGAAGAAGCCGTTCGGGCGCGACGACGGGACACTGATCGCGTTCGACGAGAACGCGGCGGTGATCATCGACGCCCAGCGGAACCCGCGCGGCACCCGGATCTTCGGCCCGGTCGCGCGCGAGCTCCGCGAGAAGAACTTCATGAAGATCGTTTCGCTCGCTCCGGAGGTCTTGTAGTGGCAAGTTCCAAGATGAAAATCAAGAAGGGCGATCTCGTGCAGATGCTGTCCGGCAAGGACCGCGGCAAGCAGGGGCGCATCCTCGAGGCTCAGCCCTCGCGCGAGCGGGTCATCGTCGAGAACCTGAACATGATGAAGCGGCACACGAAGCCGCGCCCGATCCGCAACGCGAACAACAACATGGGCGGCTCGCAGATGACCGAAGGCGGGATCATCGAGCGCGCGACTGCCGTGCCGGTCTCCAACGTGATGGTCGTCTGCCCCGGGTGCAAGCTCCCGACGCGCATCGGCTACAAGACCAAGGAGACGAAGACGGGCGAGACGATCAAGGTTCGCGTCTGCAAGCGCGCGGGCTGCGGCGAGGAGCTCGACTGATGGCCGTGTCCGAGACCTACGTCCCGCGCCTCAAGCAGCGCTACAACGAAGAGCTCCGGGCGGCCCTGCAGGAGCAGCTCGGCCTCTCGTCGATCATGCAGTCGCCGACCGTGTCGAAGATCACGCTCAACATGGGCGTCGGCGAGGCTAAGACCGATGCGAAGGTGCTCGACGCCGCGATGGAGGAGCTGACGATTATCGCCGGCCAGCGCGTGCAGATGCGCCGCGCACGCAAGTCGGTCGCGCAGTTCAAGATCCGTGAGGGCATGCCGATCGGCTGCCGCGTGACGCTCCGCGGCGACCGGATGTGGGAGTTCCTCGACCGGTTGATCTCGATCGCGCTGCCGCGCATCCGCGACTTCCGCGGCCTGCCGCCGACCTCGTTCGACGGTCGCGGCAACTACTCGCTCGGCCTGAAGGAGCAGATCATCTTTCCCGAGATCGACTACGACAGCATCAAGGAGATCCGCGGCCTCGACGTCGCGATCACGACAACTGCCAAGACCGACGAGCAGGCCGAGGCGCTTCTCCGCGCGCTCGGGTTGCCGATCGCAACCGAAGCTGGAAGGGACTAAGAGGACTCAATGGCCAAGAAATCCCTGATCGCGAAGGCTGCGCGTCCCGCGAAGTACAAGACGCGCAACTACAGCCGCTGCAACAAGTGCGGCCGCCCGCGCGCCGTGTTCAAGAAGTTCGGGCTCTGCCGGATCTGCCTGCGGGAGCTCGCCCACCAGGGCGTCATCCCGGGCATGACGAAGAGCTCCTGGTAGGAGGAACCGATGCTTACCGACCCCGTCGCAGACATGCTGACCCGCATCCGCAACGCCAACAAGGCGCTGCACGAGTCCACCGAGATGCCGAGCTCCAAGCTGAAGGAGCAGATCGCTCGGATCCTCACCGAGGAGGGCTACGTGCGCGGCTACCGGATCGAGGAGCGCGAGGACCTGCCGTACAAGGTGCTCGTCGTCGACCTCAAGTACGGTCGCGGCCGCGAGCGCGTGCTGACGGGCCTCAAGCGCATCTCCAAGCCGGGCCGCAGGATCTACGCCGGCAAGGACCGGCTTCCGCGCGTCCTCGGCGGCATGGGAACTGCAATCCTGTCCACGTCCCGCGGCGTGATCACGAGCCGCACCGCCGAGCGCGAAGGCATCGGCGGCGAAGTGATCTGTTTCGTCTGGTAACAGCCATGTCGAGAATCGGAAGACAGCCAATCGAAGTGCCCGCGGGCGTGACCGTCACGATCGATCCCGGTCGTGTGACCGTCCACGGTCCCAAGGGCGAGCTGCGCCAGCAGGTCCCGCTGCGGATGTCGATCGAGCAGAGCGAGGGCACGATCAACGTCACGCGCCCGAGCGACCGCGGCCCCGACCGCTCGCTCCACGGCCTCACCCGCACTCTCGTCGCGAACATGGTCGAGGGCGTCACGAACGGCTTCGAGAAGCGCCTCGAGATCCAGGGCGTCGGCTACCGCGCCGCCATGTCGGGGTCGAACCTCGAGCTCCAGGTCGGCTACTCGCACCCCGTCAGCATCACTCCCCGCACCGGCATCGAGTTCGAGGTGCCCGTGCCCACCCAGGTGATCGTGCGCGGCATCGACAAGCAGGCCGTCGGCCAGACCGCAGCCGAGATCCGCAAGGTCAGACCCCCCGAGCCGTACAAGGGCAAGGGCATCCGCTACGAGGGCGAGCACGTCCGTAGAAAGGTCGGTAAGCGCGCATGAGCAGCCTCACCGTTCGCGAGGCGCGCCTGCGCCGCCATCGCCGCGTTCGCGGCAAGATCACCGGCACCGCCGAACGGCCGCGCCTCATGGTGCACCGCTCGAACCGCGGCATCTTCGCCCAGCTGATCGACGACGCGTCCGGCAAGACGCTCGCGTCGGCCAGCTGGCTCAAGCTCGGGCATAAGGGCGACAAGACGAGCCAGGCGACCGAGGTCGGCAAGGCGCTCGCCGCCGCGGCCAAGAAGGCCGGCATCGAAACCGTCGTGTTCGACCGCGCCGGCTACCTGTACCACGGACGCGTGAAGGCTCTCGCCGAGGGTGCGCGCGAGGGAGGTCTGAGCTTCTGATGGCAGTGGACATCGCCGAATCGAGAGAGCTGAAGGAGCGGGTCGTCGAGATCAACCGCGTCGCCAAGGTCGTCAAGGGCGGCCGGCGGTTCTCGTTCACCGCGCTGGTCGTGATCGGCGACGAGGTCGACCGCGTCGGCGTCGGCTACGGCAAGGCCCGCGAGGTTCCGCTCGCGATCTCGAAGGCCGTCGACGACGCCAAGAAGAACCTGTTCACCGTGCCCAAGCACGGGCAGACGATCACGCACGAGGTGCTCGGACGCTTCGGCGCCGCCCGCGTGCTGCTGCGCCCCGCGTCGCCCGGTACCGGCGTCATCGCGGGCGGCGGTGTGCGCGCCGTGCTCGAGCTCGGCGGCATCCGCGACGTGCTCGCGAAGTCGCTCGGCACGACGAACCCGATCAACATGCTCAAGGCAGCCGAGTCCGCGCTCCGCGACCTGCGCCGCCCGGAAGAGGTCGCGGCCTCGCGTGGCAAGTCGGTTCGCGACGTGCTTCCTCTTCCCAAGAAGGTCGCCGAGGTCGAAGAGGCCGAGGCTCCGGTGGCAGTTGCCGTAGCCGTGGTCGAGGAGGTCTCCGAGGAGCCCGAGGCGAACGAAGAGACCGCAGATGTCGAAGCTTAAGCTCACCCAGACCGGAAGCTCGATCGGCCAGTCGCCGCGCCACCGCGGAACGCTGCGCGCGCTCGGCCTCGGCCGCATCGGCAAGACCCGCGAGCACGACATGACGCCTGTCCTCGCTGGCATGCTTCGCAAGGTGCGCCACCTCGTGAAGGTCGAGGAGATCTAGACATGCCCGAAGAGCTGAACCTCTCCAATCTGCAGCCCGCGCAGCCGCGCAAGGAGCGCAAGCGCGTCGGCCGCGGCCTGGGCTCGGGCAAGGGCCGCTATTCCGGCCGCGGGATCAAGGGGCAGAAGTCGCGCGCCGGCTCGCACCGCATGCGCGCCGGTTTCGAGGGCGGCCAGATGCCGCTCGCGATGCGCCTGCCGAAGCTTCGCGGCAACACCTCCCGCGACGCCATGCCGGTCGGGCCGTTCCGCACCTACACCCAGCCGGTCAACATCCGCGACCTCGACCGCTTCGAGGCGGGCGAGGAGGTCTCGCCGGAGACGCTGAAGGCCAAGGGCCTGATCCGCTCGATCCGCAAGGACGTGAAGCTGCTCGGCGTCGGCGAGCTGACCAAGAAGCTCTCGATCACCGTCCACAGCGCCTCGGCGACCGCGCGTGAGAAGGTCGAGGCTGCCGGCGGAACGCTCACCCTGCTGAAGGAGCCGAAGGTCAAGAAGGCCAAGAAGCACCGCACCGCACCGGTGAGTGCGCCGGAGACGAGGACAACGTGACCGAGGAGACCGTGGTCGAGGCTGAGCCAGAAGCCTCCGCGGACGAGCCGGAAAGCGAGGAGTAGCGCTTGTTCTCTTGGCTCGCCAACGCCTGGCGGGTTCCGGAGCTTCGGCGCCGGGTGCTGTTCACGGCGTTCATCCTCGCCGTCTACCGGCTCGGATCCTGGATCCCGGCGCCGGGCGTCAACGCCTCGGCGATCGCGGGCCTCTTCGGCAGCGGCGTCTTCAGCCTGCTGAGCCTCTTCAGCGGCGGCGCGCTCGCACGGTTCTCGATCTTCGCGCTCGGGATCATGCCGTACGTCACGGCCTCGATCGTGATCCAGCTCCTCACCGTGGCAGTACCGCAGCTCGAGCAGCTCAAGCACGAGGGTGAGGCGGGCCAGGCGAAGATCACCCAGTACACGCGCTACGGCACGGTCGGCCTCGCCGCCGCGCAGTCCGCGGGGTACGCGTATCTCTTCCATCGCAGCGGCGGGCTGAAGCTCGACACCGGCCGGCTGATCCTGATCGTGATCACCCTGACCGCCGGCTGCGTGCTGCTGATGTGGATGGGCGAGCAGATCACCAAGCACGGGATCGGCAACGGCATCTCGATCCTCATCTTCGCCTCGATCCTCACCTCTGCCCCCGCCGGCATCAACGCGTGGGTGCACGGGTCGCCGGTCGAGAAGCTCTTCTTCCCGATCGTCGCGCTCGGCGTCGTCGTCTCGGTCGTCTTCGTCCAGGAGGGCCAGCGCCGGATCCCGATCCAGTACGCGAAGCGGATGGTCGGGCGCCGCCAGATGGGCGGCCAGTCGACCTACATGCCGCTGCGCGTGAACATGGCGGGCGTCATCCCGGTCATCTTCGCCGCCGCGCTGCTCGCGCTGCCGCAGACGCTCGGCTCGTTCCTGCCGAGCACGCAGAACTTCATCAACGCGCACTTCTCGCCGCGCTCCTGGACGTATCTGGCCGTCGAGGCCGGGCTGATCATGATCTTCACGTTCTTCTACACCGCGGTGCAGTTCAACCCGGTCGACCAGGCGAACGAGCTCCGCAAGTACGGCGGCTACATCCCCGGCATCCGGCCGGGCCCGCCGACCGCGGTCTACCTCGACCGTGTGCTGACGCGCCTGACGCTGCCCGGCTCGCTGTACCTCGCAACCGTGGCCGTGCTCCCGTCGGTCTTCATCAACTACTTCAACTTCTCGCAGGCAACCTCCCGCGCGCTCGGCGGCACCTCGGTGCTGATCGTCGTCGGCGTCGCCCTCGACACGATGCGCCAGATGGAGTCGCAGATGATGATGCGCTCCTACGAAGGCTTCCTGAGATAGTGAATCTGTTGGTGCTGGGCCCGCAGGGGGCGGGGAAGGGGACACAGGCCAAGCGGATCGCCGCGGACTACGCGATCCCGCACGTCTCGACGGGCGATATGTTCCGGGATGCGATCGGGGCCCGCAGCGAGCTCGGCCTTCTGGTCGAGCCGATCCTCGCAAGCGGGGAGCTCGTTCCGGACGATCTCACGATTGCGCTGATTCGCGACCGGCTCGCAGCGCCCGACGCGCTCGGCGGGTTCGTGCTCGACGGCTTCCCGCGGAACGCCGCGCAGGCTGACGAGCTCGATGCGATGCTCGCCGCGATCGGACGGCGGCTCGACGCGATCCTCTTCTTCGACCTTCCCGACGATGTCGCGACCGCGCGGATGCTCGAGCGCGCCGAGATCGAGAGCCGCCCCGACGACACGCCCGAGGTGATCGCCAAGCGGCTTGCCACCTATCACACCGAGACGGAGCCGATCGTCGAGCACTACCGTGTCACGGGCCGCGTCGTGCCGCTCCACGCGGAGCGAACGATCCCCGAGGTCTACGCAGAGATCCAGGACGCGCTGGCCGAGCTGGAGCCTGCCGCATGATTATCCGCAAGTCAGTGCGCGAGATCGAGGGGATGGCCGCCGCCGGCGCCGTCATCGCCGGCGCACTCGCGCTGATGGAGGCGAGCCTCGAGCCGGGGATCTCGATGATCGAGCTCGACCGGATCGCCGACGACTACATCGCAGCCCACGGCGGGGTCCCGACCTCGAAGGGCTACAAGGGCTTTCCCGCCGCCACCTGCATCTCGCCCAACGACATGATCGTCCACGGGATCCCGGGCGACTACAAGGCTCGCGAGGGCGACCTCGTCTCCTGCGACATCGGCGTGACCAAGAACGGCCTGATCGCCGATTCTGCCGCCACCTTCGCGGTCGGGGAGATCCCCGCCGAGTCGCAGCGCCTGCTGGACGTCTGCCGCGCCGCGCTCGACGCCGGAATCGAGGCTGCCCAGGTGGGCGCGATGGTCGGCGACATCTCGCGCGCCGTTCAGGCCGTCGTCGAGGACGCGGGCTTCTCGGTCGTTCGCAGCCTCGTCGGCCACGGGGTCGGCAAGTCCTACCACGAGGACCCGCAGGTGCCCAACTTCGTCACCTCGTACAAGGGCCCGCAGCTCGTCGAGGGAATGACCCTCGCGATCGAGCCGATGATCACGGCGGGCAGTCCGGACGTCCATTTGCACGACGACGGCTGGTCGATCTCGACCGATGACGGGTCGCTGACGGCACACTTCGAGCACACCGTCGCGATCACCGCGGACGGTCCCCGGGTGCTCACGAGGGCCGCATCGGTCCTGGTACCATGACGTTTCCGCGGCGCAAGCCGTGTCTTTTTCTGCGTTAGAAGCAGTCACATTTATAGAACACCGAGTCACACGAGAGAAACGAGGAGATTGGCGAACAAGGAAGAGAAGATCGAGGTCGAAGGTGAGGTGACCGAGGCGCTGCCGAGCACGATGTTCCGCGTCAAGCTCGACGGCGGCCATGATGTCCTCACGACGATCTCCGGAAAGATGCGCAAGCACTACATCCGCATCCTTCCCGGCGACAAGGTCAAGGTGGAGCTGTCCCCATACGATCTGACGCGCGGTCGCATCACCTACCGCCATCGTTCATAACCATGAAAGTCCGCCCTTCAGTCAAAGTCATGTGCGAGCGCTGCCGTGTGATCAAGCGTCACGGCCGGACGCTCGTCATCTGCTCGAATCCCCGCCACAAGCAGCGGCAGGGCTAGGTTCGCATGGCAAGAATCGCCGGCGTCAACCTTCCCAACCAGAAGCGTCTCGAGATCGGGCTGACCTACATCTTCGGAATCGGCCAGCCCACCGCGCGCAAGATCTGCGACGGGCTCAAGCTCTCGCATGACACGAAGGTGCGCGACCTGACCGAGGAAGAGGTCGCCAAGCTCCGCGACTACATCGACGAGCACTATCAAGTCGAAGGAGATCTCCGAAGGGAGCGGACGCAGGCGATCAAGCGCCTCTCCGAGATCGGCGCCTACCGCGGGATCCGCCACCGTCGCGGCCTGCCCGTCAACGGCCAGCGCACGAAGACCAACGCACGCACCCGCAAGGGCCCGAAGAAGACCGTCGGCCGCGGGAAGAAGGCGAAGTAATGGCCCCTCCGAGGAAGGCAGCTACCCGCGGGCGGGCGCGCCGCCGTGTGCGCAAGAACATCGCGATCGGCCAGGCGCACATCAAGACGTCGTTCAACAACACGATCGTCGCGCTCACCGACCCGCAGGGCAACGTGATCGTCTGGGAGTCCGCCGGCTCGGCCGGGTTCAAGGGCTCGCGCAAGTCGACGCCGTTCGCCGCTCAGGTCACCGCCGATGCCGCCGCCCGCAAGGGCATGGAGCACGGGCTTCAGAAGGTCGAGGTCTTCGTCAAGGGCCCGGGCTCGGGTCGCGACACCGCGATCCGCTCGCTCCAGGCGGCCGGGCTCGAGATCCTCGGCGTCAAGGATGTCTCACCGCAGGCCCATAACGGCGTGCGCCCGAAGAAACGGAGGCGCGTCTAAGTGGCTCGCGATCGTTCACCGAAGTGCAAGCAGTGCCGCCGGGAGGGCATGAAGCTCTTCCTGAAGGGCGAGCGCTGCCTGACCGAGAAGTGCGCCGTCGAGCGCCGCAGCTACCCGCCGGGGGAGCACGGCCGCGGCCGCATCAAGCAGTCCGAGTATCTGCTCCAGCTGCGCGAGAAGCAGAAGGCACGGCGGTACTACGGCCTGCTCGAGGCCCAGTTCCGCACCTACTACCAGAAGGCCAGCCGCCAGGGCGGCGTCACGGGCGAGAACCTGCTGCGCCTGCTCGAGACGCGTCTCGACAACGTCGTGTACCGGCTCGGCTTCGCAGCGTCCCGCGCCCAGGCGCGCCAGCTCGTCCGTCACGGCCATTTCGCCGTCAACGGGCGGCGGGTCAACATCCCGAGCTACGGTGTTCGTCCGGACGACGTGGTCACCCTCAAGTCCGGCTCGGCCGCGGCCCCGGTGATCCGTGATGCAACCGACCTCACCGCCGCGGTCGCTCCGTGGCTCCAGGCAGACCACGAAGGGCTGACCGGCAAGGTCCTGAAGTGGCCCGAGCGTGACGAGATCGACACGCCCGTTGCCGAACAGCTCATCGTAGAGCTCTACAGCAAATAGCCGCCGCTATTTGCTCTAGAACAACCGAAAGGACACAATTTTGGCTAGTCGCTCCACTGTGATGGACTTCCAGGTTCCCAAGATCACCCACGAGGAGGTCAAGGAGCACCGCGGGGTCTTCGTGATCGAGCCGCTCGACCGCGGCTTCGGATACACGTTCGGCAACTCCCTGCGCCGCGTGCTGCTCTCCTCACTCGAGGGCGCCGCCGTCACCTCGGTCAAGCTCGAGGGCGTCGCGCACGAGTTCACGACCCTTCCCGGCGTCCGCGAGGACGTCACCGACATCCTGCTCAACCTCAAGCAGCTCGTCTGCGTCCTGCACGGCGACTCCCCGGAGGTCGAGGTTCGCCTGACCGCCAAGGGCGAGGGAACCATCACCGCCGCGGACATCGAGTGCCCCGCCGACCTCGAGATCCTCAACCCGGAGCTCGAGATCGCGAACATCTCGTCCAAGGGCCGGCTCGAGATCACGCTGACGATCGGCCGCGGCCGCGGCTACATGCCCGCCGAGGGCAATCGCGGTCACGCGCACACGATCGGCGTCATCCCGGTCGACTCGATGTTCTCGCCGATCCGCCGCGTCGCCTACGACGTCGAGGCGGCCCGCGTCGGGCAGCGCACCGACTACGACAAGCTGATCCTCGACGTGACCACCAACGGGTCGATCGACCCGAAGGACGCGATCGGGCAGGCAGCAGAGATCCTGATCCGCCAGCTCGCGATCTTCACCGACCTGGAGAAGATGGAGGGCTTCGGTGCCGAGCAGCCCACGCTCGACAGCGGTGCGATGGTCGACGTCTCGCTCGCTCACGGGATGGAGAACTTCCCGATCGAGGAGCTCGAGCTCGGCGTCCGCTCGTACAACTGCCTCAAGCGCGTCGGCATCGAGACGATCGGCGACCTCGTCACGAAGACGGAGAACGAGCTCGCCTCGATCCCGAACTTCGGCAAGAAGTCGATCGAAGAGGTCAAGGAGACCCTGGGCCAGCACGGCCTGCGGCTCCGCGGCGACAACGGCGGCAGCAGCTCCGAGGCGTAAGGGCAATGAGGCATCAGCGCACCGGCAAGAAGCTCGGCCGCGACTCGGCTCACCGCCGGGCGCTGTATGCCAACCTCGCTTCGAACCTGATCGAGCACGAGCGGATCAAGACCACGATCACGAAGGCGAAGGCCGTGAAGCCGATCGCCGAGCAGATGATCACGCTCGGCCGCCGCGGCGACATGCATGCCCGCCGGCAGGCGGTCGCGTTCCTGCGGTCGAAGGACATCGTCCACAAGCTCTTCGACGAGATCGGCCCGCGCTATGCCGATCGTCCCGGCGGGTACTCGCGGATCGTCCGGATCGGTCCCCGCCAGGGCGACGCGGCCGAGATGTGCTACCTCGAGCTCGTCGACACGCCGCTCGTCTTCAAGACGAAGCTGGAGGACATCGAGGAGCCGGAGACCGAGCAGACCGAAGAGGTCGAAGCCGACGAGCCCGAAGCGGAAGCGGATGACGCCGAGCCCGAGGCAGAGGCTGAGACCGCCGTCGAGGAGCCTGCTGCGGACGAGGCAGAGGCCGACGACGAGCCGGGTGCGGAAGGCCAGACGGCAGAGCCGGAAGCTGCAGAGCCCGAGGCCGAGGGCGACGCCCCGGCCAAAGACGCCTGAGCCTTAGATCGTCGCGCCGATCGCGGTGCTGACCGCGACGATCACGATCCCGGCGAC
This sequence comes from uncultured Actinomycetota bacterium, assembly GCA_963775355.1. Classification (GTDB taxonomy): domain Bacteria; phylum Actinomycetota; class Thermoleophilia; order Gaiellales; family Gaiellaceae; genus PALSA-600. The sequence continues at coordinate 768,699 of CAVZJA010000020.1, forward strand.
GGTGACCGCCGCGAGCGAGGTCGCGAAGCTCGTGCTGAAGAACCGGGCCCGCAGCACTGCGAGCATCACGAGCTCGAGCAGAACGACGACGAGCGCCGTCCCGAGGGCCACGCGGTAGTCGGGGATCAGGAACGGCAGCGTGTGCAGGATCCCGCCGATGAACGTCCCGACGCCGGTGATCCCGCCGCGCGTGAACGGGTTGCCGCGACCGGTCAGCTCGCCGGTGTCGGACAGGCCTTCCGAGAACGCCATCGAGATCCCGGCGCCGAACGAGGTAGCGAGGCCGGCGACGAACGCGTAGAAGGGCTTGTGGCTCGCGACCGCGACCGCGAAGATCGGCGCTAGGGTCGAGAGAGAGCCGTCGATCAGCCCGACCATCGCCGGCTGCACCTTCTGGAGCAGGAAATCCTGGTGATGACCGGTGATCGGGCCTACGGACATGAGTATATTATACCAGTCATATTGCAAGCCACTAGAACATAAGGCAAACCTGACAAGTAGAGTCAGGAGAGCCTGACGTGAATCTGAAGCTAACGCTCGCCTACGACGGCACCCGCTTTCGCGGCTGGGCGCGCCAGCCGGGAGAGCGCACGGTGGAGGGCGTCGTGAGCGATGCGATCGAAGGGCTTTTCTCGACCGTCGGCAAGGTCTGGGTGGCCGGGCGGACCGACACTGGGGTCCACGCGTTCGCCAACGTGGTGTCGGTCGAGGTAAGCGGTGGTCCCCCTGCGGAGAGATCGATGGAGGCGCTGAACGCCGTTCTCCCGCCCGATGTGGCGGTGGCGCGCGCCGAGGAGGTCGCTCCGGAGTTCCACGCCCGCCATTCGGCTCGCTCCCGCTCGTATCGCTACCGCATCTGGCGGCGCCGAGAGCGCTCGCCGTTCGAGGTCGACCGCTCGATGTGGCATCCGCGCCCGCTCGATCTGCAGCGACTGCAGGCAATGGCCGCGATGGCAGTCGGGGAGCACGACTTCCGCGCGTTCACCCCGACCGAGACCCAGCACAAGGACTTCGTCCGCACGATCGAGGACGCCCGCTGGCTCGATCACGGTGACGCGGTTCACCTCGAGATCAGGGCCAACGCGTTCCTACGCCACATGGTCAGGACACTCGTCGGCTCGATGCTCGTTCTCGATCCCAACGAGTTCCTGCAGCTCCTCCAGGGCGCCCCCCGGTCGGCAGCCGGCACGACAGCCCCGGCGTGCGGCCTCTACCTTGTGAGCGTCAGCTACCCGGACGCCTAAATCCCTCGGCTCGCGGGGGCCGGAGGCTACGATCGGGCGCGTGCGCTTCCCGGTCGTCCTTTTCGATCTCGACGGCACCGTTGTCGACTCCGGCCCGATCATCCTGGCCTCGATGCGGCACGCGACGCGCACCGTGCTCGGGCGCGAGATCCCCGACGAGGCCTTGATGGCCACGGTGGGCGGCCCGGGCCTCGAGGCGCAGATGCTCGAGTTCGGCGGGGCCGACCATCTCGACGAGCTCGTCACCGTCTACCGCGCACACAACGAGCCGCTCCACCGTGGTCTGAAGACCTTTCTTGGCATCGATGATGTGCTGATTCGCCTCAAGGACGAGGGCCGGAAGCTCGGGCTCGTCTCGGCCAAGCGCCGCTCGACGGTCGAGCTTGCGTTCGCCGCGACGGCGATCGGGCACCTGTTCGACGTGGTGGTCGGCGGCGACGAGGCCGAGCGGCAGAAGCCCGCGCCGGACACCCTGCTGCTGGCGCTCGAGCGAATCGGCGAGACCCCGGATCGCGCCGTATACGTCGGTGATTCGCCCTTCGACATGGGCGCAGCCAAGGCCGGCGGGCTTTACGCCGTCGGAGTCACGTGGGGCGGCGTCCACTACCGCGACGCGCTCACCGAGGCCGACGAGATCGTCGACACGCCCGGAGAGCTCCTTGCCGTCCTCTGATCCGGCTGCACGCGCCGCCGAGCTACGTGAGCAGCTCGGCCGCTGGTTGTACGAGTACCACGTCCTCGATGCGCCGACGGTCTCCGACGCGGAATACGACCGAAGCTACGACGAGCTCGAGGCGATCGAGACCGAGCATCCGGAGCTGATCACGCCGGACTCTCCGACCCAGCGGGTCGGTGCGCCGCCTTCCGGGCGGTTCGAGAAGGTGCAGCACCTCGAGCCGATGGGCTCGCTGGAGAAGGTGACCTCCGAGGAGGCGATCCGGAAATGGGCGGACGACGTGCGCAAGCGCCTCGACAGCGATGCGCCGGTCGCGTACGTGATCGAGCCGAAGATCGACGGGCTCGCAATCAACCTCACCTACGAGAACGGCCTGCTCGTCCGGGGCGCCACCCGCGGCGACGGGATCGAGGGCGAGGACCTCACCGTCAACCTGCGCACGATCGACACGATCCCGCTCCGGATGCTCGGAGGCGACTCACCCGCGCTCCTCGAGGTGCGCGGCGAGGTGTACCTCCCGATCTCCGGGTTCCGCGAGCTGAACGAGCGGCTCGTCGGGACGGGGCAGAAGCTCGCGCCGAACCCGCGTAACGCCGCCGCCGGCTCGCTTCGCCAGAAGGACTCGGCGATCACCGCATCGCGTCCCCTGGCGATGTGGGCCTACGGGATCGGGCGCCGCGAGGGGCTGGAGCTCGCAACGCACTGGGAGACGCTCACCTGGCTCCGGGAGCACGGGTTCCGAACGAACCCCTACGCCGAGCGGCTCGACTCGATCGAGGCCGTCGCGAAGGCCTGCCGCCTCTGGGAGCGCAAGCGCGAGGAGCTCGACTACGAGATCGACGGGATCGTGATCAAGGTCGACTCCTACGCTCAGCAGGCCGCTCTCGGCGCGCTGCACTCGCGGCCGCGCTGGGCGCGCGCGTTCAAATGGCCGCCTCTGACCGCGCAGACGACGCTGCACCAGATCGCGATCCGCGTCGGTCGAACCGGCGCGCTGAACCCGTGGGCGATCCTCGAGCCCGTGCAGGTTGGCGGCGTCACAGTCTCGCGGGCCACGCTCCACAACGAGGAGGACATCAATCGCAAGGAGATCCGGGAGGGCGACCTGGTGATCGTCCAGCGGGCCGGTGACGTGATCCCGCAGGTGGTCGGGCCCGCCGGCCCGCATGCGCCGGGGACGCACGAGTTCCGCATGCCGACGCACTGCCCGCTCTGCGGCTTCGAGATCGTCAAGCCCGAGGGCGAGGTCATGCACCGGTGCCCCAATCGCGCCTGCCCCTCGCGGGGGCTCGAGACGCTGATCAACTGGGTCGGCGCCGCGGCCGACATCGACGGGGTCGGTGAGCAGTTCGTGCGCCGGCTGTGGGATGAAGGGCTGCTGCGCTCGATGCCGGATCTCTACAAGCTGACCGCCGAGCAGCTGATCGAGCTCGACGGCTACGCCGAGATCTCGGCCCGCGCCGCGATCGACTCGATCGAGGTCTCGCGGAAGACCATGCCGTTCCGGCGGGTGCTCTTCGGGCTCAACATCCCCGACGTCGGCTGGGTCACCGCGCAGAACCTGGCGCGGCACTTCGGCACCGTCGACCGTCTGCAGGCGGCGACGCCGGAGGAGCTCGTCGAGTGCGAGGGGATCGGGCCCGAGCGGGCAGAGGCGATCGCCGACTGGTTCGCCGACGACGACAACCGGGCGCTGATCGCCGAGCTGAGACGGCTCGGGCTCACATTCGAGTCCGACGAGGGCGACCGGCGCGTCGAGGGCCGGCTGACCGGTTCCCAGTACGTGATCACCGGCACGCTCGAGAGCTTCACGCGCGAGGAGGCAAAGGCGGCGCTCGAGGCGCTCGGCGCGAAGGTCTCCGACAGCGTCTCCAAGAAGACGACCGGCGTGATCGTCGGCGAGAGCCCGGGCTCGAAGGCCGCGAAGGCGGAGGCGCTCGGCGTGCCGATCCTGTCCGAGGCCGATCTGGTCGCACTGCTCGCCGACTAGCTGCGCGAGCTCGGTGAGGAGCGCCTTGGCAACGCCGTCCTCCGCCGAGTGGGCGGCCCAGTAATCCACCGGCTCGCCGTTCTCGATCGCCACGAAGGCGTACTTCGTACCGACGTAACCTGATAGCGCCGATGCGATATCGGTCGTGCCGGTCTTCGCGCGGACGAGCGAGTGTCCCGGCGTATCGAGCAGTCGGTGCTCCAGCGTTCCCTTCTCGCCGGGGATCGCGAGCGACGACCAGACCACCGGCCGCATCTTCGGGTTGTTCCAGATCCGCACGAGGAGCGCCGTCAGCTCGCGCGCGGTCACGCGGTCATCGCGTGAGAGCCCGGAGCCGTCGACGATGTTCACGCCGGCCACAGGAATGCCGTCCGCGGCCAGGTCGCGCTTCGTCACGGCGGCTCCAGCCGAGGTCGTGCCGAGCCCGAGTGCTCGGTAGCCGATCGCCTTCAGCACCATCTCGGCGGTGAAGTTGTCGCTCCAGTGGTCCATGAACTGGAGGATCTCCGAGAGCGGCTCCGAGTAGATCGTGGCGATCGGAACCGCGCCGGGCCTGGCGGGCCGCGCGACCGCGCCACGGGCGCTGATCCCGCGCGCGTGGAGGAGCCGGTCGAAGTCGGCGGCGGCGGCCAGGGCCGGATCGGCGACGAGACGGTTGTTCCGCGCCGCGCGGTCGACGACGAGCGCCGAGAGCGGGGGCGACTCGATGCCGGCGAAGGAGGGGAGCCAGCCGGGTGCGATGCGCTTGTCGTCGAAGGCGGAGGCGTCGCCGGCGATCCCGCCCGTCACGCGCCGGATCCCCTGGCGCCAGAGGATCCCGGCGAGGCGCTTCAGATCGGCCGTTGTGAGCGTCGGGTCGCCGAACCCCTTGACGACGAGCTGTCCCTTCCACGTGTGCCCGACCCGGTGGCCCTCGCCGAGCACCTCGGTCGGGAACCGGTACTCGGGGCCGAGCTCGACCAGCGCCCCGTAGGTGACCGAGAGCTTCTCGTTCGAGGCGGGCTCGAGCGAGACGTCCGCGTTGCGGGCGAAGACGACCTTGCCGCTCGGCAGCGACACGACCATCGCCGTCGACGTTCTCGGGACGATGCCGTCGATCCGGAGCGTGTCGGCGAGGCGGGTGTGCAGGCTGCCTGCTCCGGCGCCCGCTACTGCACCTCCAAAGACAGCGGACAGGGCCAGGATTCCTGCGGCGACGAGGAACGCACGCATCACCAGATCGGATTCTGCAGGATGCGCCGGTCACCTGCCCGGCGCGGGCCCGGCGACTAGGCGAGCCCGGAGCGGACGGCGAAGACGGCCGCCTGGATCCGGTTCTCGATCTGGAGCTTCATCAGGATGTTCGAGATGTGGTTCTTGACCGTCTTCGGGCTGATGTGCAGCTCCGCGGCGATCTGGGCGTTGTCCTGGCCGTTCGCGATCAGGCGCAGCACCTGCATCTCGCGGTCGGTCAGCCCCGACGGTGTCGGCTCCTCCGGCTGCGAGGTGCCGGTCCGGAGCTGGTGCAGCACCTTCGACGCGATCGCCGGTGAGATCAGCGACTCGCCGTTGGCCGCGGCCCGGATCCCCGTCAGCAGGTCGTGGATCGACGAGTCCTTGACGAGGTAGCCGCAGGCACCGGACATGATCGCGTCCATCACGTCGGCGTCCTCGTGCGAGGCGGTGAGCACGAGAACTCGGGTGCGAGGGGCGATCGCGGCCATCTGGCGGATCGCCTCGACCCCGCTCATCCCGGGCATGTTCAGGTCCATCACGACGACGTCCGGCGCAACGTTGCCGATCTCGACCAGCGCGTCGGCCCCCGTCCTCGCCTCCCCGACCACATCGACCTTCTCCTCCTCGAGGAGCGTTCTCAATCCCGTGCGAAACAGGTCGTTGTCGTCGACGAGGAGCACCCGGGTCGGAAATGTCGTGGTGGGTTCCGGGGGCTCGATCAGATCGATTACCTCCCCGTCGGACAGGTTCGGGAGAAGGCGAAGTCTATTCGAAGGCAACGCGACGTCTCTCAGCGAATCGCGATCGTGACGGTTCGGCGACCCCACGCGTCGGCCTGAGCGAGGGTCGGGAACCAGAGGTCGATGCGCGCGCCGATGATCGCCGAGCCCGTGTCCGCGGCTACTGCCTCGCCATATCCCGGGACGATGAAGTGGGTGCCGAGCGGGATCACGGACGGATCGACCGCCGCAATGCCCCAGCCGACCGGGAGGCCGCTCGAGGTGTGACCCGGAAGGGAGTAGGCGGTGGCGCTGACCGCGAGCTGCTTGCCGTTGACCACCACGGCCGCCGGTGTGGTGGGGAGGCCCGACGTGTCGCCGATCGTCTGCACGACGGGCGCTGTTGTCGCCAGGGTCTCGGTCTTCGCAACGGCCGCCTCGGCCTGCGCATTGAGCGCGGCGATCCGTTGGGCGTCATAGGCGCGCTGGTTCGCCAGCGTGCCGAGATAAGCGACTCGCTCGGACCTCAGCTGGGTCAAGTCGGAAACGGTCTGCGCCGCCTCACTCGTCGTGGCGGCCAGCGCCCGCTCACGGCTCGTCAGCGTGCGCTGCAGGTAGGTCATCTCGTGCTGCGCCGAGCGAACCTGGAGGAGGACGTCGGCATTCGACGCCGCGACGCGGTTGAAGTCGTCGAGCTCCGTCATCGCGTCACCGAGCGACTTCGCGCCCATCACGACGTCCAGGGAGCTCGTCGTCCCGTGGTCGTAGATGAAGCGCAGCCGTGTCGCGAGCCGCTGCTGGGAAAGCCGGGCGTCGACGCGGGCGAGCCTGAGCGCGTGCGTCAGGGTCGCCCGTTCGCTCCTCAACCGGACGGCGGCGGCCTGCAGGGTGCTCAGGCGCGCCTGGGCCGTTACGAGGCCCTCGTCGAGTGAGTAGAGGTCGAGGACGGCAGCCCGCTGCTTCGCGGCCAGCTGAGCGTCGTCGGCCGAGAGGCTTGCTACCTTGGAGGGGCCGGTTCCGGAAGCTGGTGTTGCGACCACCAGCCAGCAGAGGACCAGGCAGAAGCAGGCCGCGGCGGCCAGAACTAGCCCCCTTCTCCCCTCTACCGGCCAGAGCAAGGGCGGGACCGTACCACAGTCTGCGACCTTTTTCTTCATGACCCGCCCAGAAAACAGCAGATTTCGGCAGTTTCGTGACGGTTGTCGGTTGCCCGTGTCCGAACAGATTGCTAACGTCGGCCCCGCGTGACCTGCCGGCCCCACCCGGAGCGCCGGTTCTCGATTGCCTCGACGTCGAGGCGAGGACTGGCGTCATACGTGTTGCTCGCGATCGTTGCGGGCCTTCTCGCGGCCTCCGAGGCGGCGGCGCAGCCGTCCCCGCAGATCGCCGCCACCCAGGCTGAGGCGCAGCAGGTCCTCGCGCAGGTCAACGATCTGAACGCGAGCCTCGACCGCTCCGACGAGCTCGTCAACCTGGCGAACCTGAAGCTGGCCCAGGTCAAACGGGACATCGCGATGAACAGGCGCGAGCTCGTAACGGCCCGGCACAACCTGGCTGTGAGCCAGCGGACGGTCGCGAAGCGGCTCGTGAACCTCTACACCACCGGCTCGACCTCGACACTCGAGGTGATCCTCGGGGCGCAGAGCCTCGACGAGATCATTCAGCGGATCGACACCGCCAACCGGGTCACGACGGTCGACACCCAGGTGGCCAACCAGGTGGCGCAGTTCAGGACGTCCGTGCTGACCCACCGCTCCGAGCTTTCGACTGAGCGGTCCCAGGTGCAGCAGCTCGTGGCGCAACGAGCGCAGCAGCGCCAGGCGATCGAGGTGCGGCTCGGCGAGCGACGTGCGCTTCTCTCGTCGTTGAACGGACAGGTGCAGCGGCTCCTCGCCGAGCAGGAGGCCGCACAGGCTCGCGCCGCGCAGGCTGCCCAGGCACAGGTGCTTGCGGCACAGAGCCAGACCACGCAGGCCTTCGCCGCGACGCCGGTCGGAGCGAGCGCCTCGACGCCCGAGGGCGCGGCGATCGTCCCGCCGTCGAGTCACTCCGGAGTCGTGGGCGTGGCGATGTCGTATATCGGCACGCCGTACGTCTGGGCGGGGTCCTCGCCGGGCGGGTTCGACTGCTCGGGGCTCGTCATGTACTCGTACGCGCAGGTCGGCGTGTCGCTTCCGCACTCGTCGTACGCGATGTGGGGCATGGGGACGCCGGTTCCACGCGACCAGCTGCAGCCGGGTGACCTCGTCTTCTTCAACGGCCTCGGCCACGTCGGCATTTACATCGGCGGCGGCGAGTACGTCCACGCGCCGCACACCGGGACGACCGTGCAGGTCTCGAGCCTCGACTCCGACGGCTCGTACGACGGCGCCCGCCGCATCGTCGGGTAGAAGCACCGCGTAAGCGGGTAGAGGAAGATCGTCCGGGAGAGCGAACCCGGTTTTCCCTGCTTACACTTATCTGACCTATGCCCATGCGCACAACCTGGAACGGATCGATCAGCTTCGGCCTCGTCAACATCCCCGTGGGGCTGACCCCGGCGACGGCAGCCTCCGCGCGCCAGTCGGACGTGCAGTTCAAGATGCTTCACCGTGAGTGCCTGACGCCGATCAAGCAGAAGCGCTGGTGCCCGGTGCACGAGATCGATCTGTCGCCCGACGAGATCGTCAAGGGCTGGGAGGTCGCGAAAGGCCAGTACGTGCCGATCGAGGAGGCGGAGCTCGAGGCGATCGAGAGCTACGACACCTCCAAGTCGATCGAGATCAAGCGTTTCGTGCCTGCCGGTGAGGTCGACCCCGTGTTCTTCGACCGCACCTACTACCTGATCCCGGCTGCGACCGAGGCCCAGCGGCGGCCCTACGCGCTGTTGATCGCTGCGATGCGGGACGCCAACGTGGTCGGGCTCGGGGCGTTCGTGCTCGCCGGCAAGGAGAAGCTCTGCATGATCCGGCCGAAGGGCGATGCCCTCGCGCTCGAGACGCTGTTCCTCGCCGAGGACGTCAAGAGCCAGGAGGAGATCGACGAGCCGGTTTCGCACACCGAGGTCCGCAAGGAGGAGCTCGCGCTCGCGAAGCAGATCATCGCCGGCCTCGAAGGGACGTTCGAGCCTGCAGAGCTACGCAGCGAGTACAGGGCGCGCCTGAAGGAGCTGCTGGCGGCCAAGCTCGACGGCCACGACTTCGCAGCTCCGGCCGCCGAGGACGAGCCGGCACCCGTGATCGACCTGATGGAGGCGCTCCGTGCCTCGGTCGCGGCCTCGCAGACCGAGACGCCTGCCCCCAAGCCCGCAGCGCGCCGCAAGCGGACGGCCGCGGGCTCCTAGCTTCTCCAGCTCCCCTAGTGCTGCTGCGGGAGCGCGTTGATCGTGGCCAAATGCGCCTGGAAGAGGGTCTTGTCGATCTTGCCCTGGTAGATCGGGACGTGCTCTTCGACGCAGATCCGGATCACCTCGTCGCGCTCGATCCCGACTTCCTCGGACAGCTCCTCAGGCGTCAGATGATTGGCCATGTCGCTCCTCTCGTCGTGGCAACAAAAAGCCCGCCGCGCTCAATGCGCCGGCGGGCAGGATTTCCCACAGGATCTTCGGTGGCAGGCATGACTACGCGCCTCGCCTTGTCATGTCGCCGCTCATGTACCGAACGATAGTGGACGGAGCGGCGGTGAGGCAAGGTGGTGAACGGGGCGGACGGCCTCCGAGCGGGTACCATTTGCGCGCCCCGGGGTGTGGCGCAGCCTGGTAGCGCGCTCCGTTCGGGTCGGAGAGGCCCCCAGTTCAAATCTGGGCACCCCGATCGGTCGGGGGAGAACCCCGGTTGTGAAGACCGTGGTTCTCCCCCGATGGGTCACTGGTTCTATCCTCGGGGGCGTGCTCCGCGCTGTCATCTTCGACGTCGACTTCACGCTGGCCCGCCCGGGCCCGGATCTCGGCCCGGTGGGGTACAGCGAGCTCGGGCGCCGTTACGGGCTCGAGCTCGATCCTGCTCTGTATGACGAGGCGCGGGCGGCGGCGTTCGCGGAGGTGAAGCGGCATCCGGAGCTCGACCACGACGAGGAGATCTGGGTGCTCTTCACGGAGCGGATCATCATCGGCATGGGCGGCCGGGGCGACACGTATCGCGCGGCGGTCGAGATGGAGCAGCGCTGGTCGCATTCGGCTCACTTCGAGCTCTACGACGACGCGGTGCCGGCGCTCACGGCGGTTCGCGAGCTGGGTTTGAAGGTGGGGCTGCTGTCGAACTCGTCGCGGAACCTGGCGGACTTCGTCGATCATCACGGCCTCGAGGCCGACGCGGTTCTCACGTCGCACGCCCACGGGAAGACGAAGCCGCACGAGTCGATCTTCCGGGCGGTGCTCGAGCTGCTCGACGTCGACGCGCCGCACGCCGCGATGGTCGGCGACACGCTTCACGAGGACATCGAGGGCGCGTTGGCGGTGGGGATGACCGCGGTGCTGCTCGACCGGGAGGGGCGGCATCCGGAGATCCCGGGGCGGCTTGACGATCTGAGCGGCCTCATCGGGGCGCTCGGCCTTCAATAGGCTGCGGGTGTGAAGCGGACGAACATCTTCGCGCCCGAGTTCGACCACGAGTCAGCGCGTGAGGGGTACCGCTGGCGCGGGGCGAGGGTCGGGAAGGCGATCGGGGGCAGGAAGATCGGCGCCTCGATCTACGAGCTTCCCGACGGGGAGAAGACGTACCCGTTTCATTTCCATCACGCTCTCGAGGAGTGGGCGATCGTTCTCGAGGGGGCGCCGACCCTGCGTGACCCGGACGGCGAGCGCGAGCTGCGTCGCGGGGACGTGGTGTGCTTTCCGACCGGCGAGCAGGGCGCGCACCAGCTGCGCGGCCCGGGGACGGTGATGATCCTCTCGGCGAGCCGTCCACTCGAGGTGACCGAGTACCCGGACAGCGGCAAGATCGGCGTCTCGCACCCGCGCAAGATCTTCCGCCTCGCCGATGCCGGCCAGTACTGGGACGGCGAATGACGGAGATCGTGAACCTGTTCGACGCGGTGCGGAAGCAGGACGAGGGCGACCCGCCCGGTTACGAGGTTCCGTACGCCCGCCTCGGCCCGCTCCTCGGCGCAACGAATCTCGGGATGACCGTCTATGAGCTCAACGAGGGCCAGAGCATCTGCCCGTACCACTACGAGTACCCCGAGGAGGAGTGGCTGATCGTCCTCGAGGGCCAAGCGACGCTCCGTACTCCCGACGGCGAGACGGTGCTCGGCCCGGGCGAGACGGTCTGCTTCCCGACGGGCCCGGACGGCGCCCACAAGGTGACGAACCGAACCTCCGGCCGCGTCCTCGTGGCGATGCTCTCCACGAAGGCGAAGACCGCCGTCGCCGTCTACCCCGACAGCGACAAGGTCGGCGTCTGGTCGGGCGACGGCGACGTCGCGCTGATCTTCCCGCGCTCAGCCGCGGTCGAGTACTTCCACGGCGAGCTCTGACCTGTCCTTTTCGGCCACGTCTGGGGACAGTCCCCCGAACGCGTCTCGGCCAGCCGTGTCCGAGGGGGCCACGGCTGGGGACAGTCCCCCGCCGTTGGCTGCTTCGACCACGGCTGGGGACAGTCCCCCGACGCGGCTCGAAGAGACGATGACGCCGGAGGTCGGCCGGGCTAGGTTCAGGCCATCGCTCGCCAGCCCCGATCCGTGCTGTCGCCGTACGGTCGCTTCCACGCCACCGCGCGGGGCGTCAACCGCTGCCTGATCTACCTCGACGACGACGATCGCCTGCCGTTCATGCACTCGCTGCGGCGCCTGACCCTCGAGTACGAGCTCTCGTGCCCGGCGTTCTGCATGATGCCGAACCACTTCCACGCCATCTTCGAAGGCGCCCGCGACGCGATGTCCCGGCTCATGCACCGGCTGAACGGCGTCCACGCTCAACGGTTCAACGAGCGGCACGACCGCTCCGGCCACCTGTTCCAAAGCCGGTTCCACGCCCGCGAGATCCAGGACGACGAGCAGTTCGGCCGCGCGATCGACTACGTCTGGGCGAACCCGGTTCGCGCCGGGCTCTGCGCCGAGCCGCACGACTGGCGCTGGAGCGGGCAGGTGCTACAGCCGCGCGTGAATCGGCGGCGGCGATGCCATTCGGAACCGCGGCTCGAAGGATGCGACCCTCGACGAAGGCGCGTACTGTGTTCTGAATCAGGCGTTGCCCGCCGGTGAGCTCGAACTCCACACGAACGATCTAGATGAGCACCTCCACGATCTTTGGGCTGATCCTCGCCCTTGTTACTGCGGCCGCGTTCAACTGGTCGTGGGTGGCGCAACACACGATCACCTCGCGGCTCCCGAAGCTCACGATCCGCCACCCATGGCACTCGCTCCGGCTCCTCTTCGCCAATCGCCGCTGGCTCTTCGCGTTCATGATCGGGATCACCGGCTGGGCGTTCTACATCCTCGCCCTCCGGCTCGCGCCGCTCTCGCTCGTCCAGACGGTCTCCGCAGGTGGCCTCGCCCTGCTCGCGGTCCTCGCACAGCGGGCGGAAGGAGTCCCGCTCCCGCCGCGCGAGTGGCTCGGCGTCGGCCTCGCGATCGTCGGGCTCGTGTTCCTGTCGGTCTCCCTTGCCGGCGGCTCGAGTGGGGGCAGCACCGGATCGTGGGTCGCCGTCACCGCCTGGTTCGCGATCTCGATCGTGGCCGTCGGCATCTCGATCGGCCCGGCGGCCTCACGCCTCGCACCCGGAGCGGGCTTCGGGATCGGCGCCGGGCTGCTCTACGCGGCGGCCGACGTCGGCACGAAGGAAGCCGTCCACGGCGGGGCGCTGCTCTTCTTCGGCCTCCCGATCTACGCATGCCACCTAGGCGCGTTCATCCTGATCCAACTCTCGTTCCAACGGGGGCGCGCGCTTGCCACCGCAGGCCTCTCATCGTTCTGCACCAATGCGCTCCCCATCGCCGCGGGCCTCCTGATCTTCCACGAGACGGCCCCGCCCGGGATCCTCGGCGCGCTCCGTTTCGTGGCCTTCGGCTGCGTCGTCCTCGGCGCGGCATTCGTGGCCCGCCGCGAAGGCGGCCCGGAGGAGCGCCCCGAGCACACGCACGCCTCCGAGTTGCCGGTCCCGGCACCAGCGACTGAGTAGCACCGAAGAATTCACAGGTTAGGCGACGCCGCGCCGATAGGATTCCGCGTTCGTGAGTGTCCGCGCGTCTTCTCGTCCTGCCCGCGTCCCGCGCCGGAGCTCACCGGCCGTCGTCGACCGCAACCTGATCATCGTCGGCGGGCTGGCCGGGATTGTCGCTCTGTGCCTCGTAATCGGGCTTGCGTTCTCGGGATCGCCCGGGACTATCGCCCCCGGGACGAAGATCGACGGCGTCGCCGTGGGCGGCCTGACCGCCCGCGAGGCGGAGGCGTTGCTCGCCCGTCGGAGCGCGAGCATGGCACGTGTTCCCGTCACTTTCACCGTCGCCGGTCGGCGCTTCTCGATCCGCCCGGACGAGCTGAGCATCGCCCCCCGCTGGACGGAGGCCGTCGAGGCGGCCCTCGCGAAAGGTGAGGGCATGGACGTCATCCGTGGCTTCCGCCGGCTCCAGTTGCGGTTCTCACCCGTCAACGTGAAACCGAAAGTCAGCGCCTACGACGCCGCCGTCACCTATGAGCTCGGCCTGATCGCGGCGAAGGTCGACCAGGCGAACCATCCCGCACGCCTCGTCCGTCACGGGTTGAAGCTGACCGTCGTCCCGGGCCAGGCGGGGCGCCGGCTCGACCAGGCTGCCGCCAAGGCACTGATCCTGACCTCGCTCGCGAGCCTCTCCCGTAACGGCCCGGTCGAGCTGCCCACGAGCATCGACCAGCCGTCGGTCTCCGCAAGCGACCTGGCAACGGCGCAGGCAGCGGCCCGACAGGCGCTGGCAGGGCCTGTCAAGGTCGTCGTCGGCAAGCGGCACTTCCGGGTCACCCCGAAGCAGCTCGCGCCGATGCTCCAGCTGCCGACGACGAAGGGCGGCTCGCTCGTGCTCGGCGGGTCGGCTGCCAACGCCTACTTCTCGAAGCTCAACGCGGTCATCGGTCAGCCTGCCCATGGCGCCGCTTTCTCGGCTTCCGGCGATCATGTCTCGGTGATCCCGCAGCAGCCGGGCGTCGGGCTCGATGTGCCGCGCTCCGCGGCCGCCCTGCTCGCCGCGGCGCAGTCGACCGGCGCGCGCACCGCGCATCTCGCGGTCACTTCGGTGACGGTCGGCCGCAGCACCGCGACGGCGAAGGCGATGGGCATCACGGGCGTCGTCTCGAGCTACGAGACCTTCTACGGCGGCATCGCGAACCGCATCCACAACGTCGAGCTCGTCGCGCACCTGATCGACGGGAAGCTGATCGCTCCGGGCGCGACGTTCTCCTTCAACCAGGCGACCGGCGACCGGACCGCGGCGAAGGGCTTCCTCGAAGCGCCCGTCATCATCAACGGCGAGCTCTCGACGGGGCTCGGCGGTGGCGTCTGTCAGGTGTCGACGACGGTCTTCAACGCAGCGTACGAGGCGGGCCTGCCGATCACCGCGCGCACGAATCACGCGCTCTACATCTCGCATTACCCGACCGGCCGCGACGCGACGGTCGACTACCCGGACATCGACCTCAAGTTCGTGAACGACACGGACCACTGGATCCTGCTCCGCACCTTCGTCGGCTCGTCGTCGCTTGTCGTGACGCTCTACGGCGCGCCGCAGCACCGCCGCGTCGTGACGAACACGGCCCCGCTGAAGCAGGTGTCGCCTCCGCCGGTGCAGCGCAAGCTCGATCCGTCGCTCGCCCCGGGCACGAGCGTCGTGCAGGACTACGGCGAGTCGGCGTACTCGACCTCCGTCGAGCGCCTCGTCTACTCGCCGGACGGGAAGCTGATGTCGGACGCGACCTGGTACTCGAACTACCGCTCGTCGCCGGAGATCCTCCTGGTCGGCCCGAAGCCGAAGCCCAAGCCGAAGCCAAAGAAGCCCGCGGCGACGACCACGACTACGACGACGCCGACGGCCCCGATGGGCCACCCGCTCCAATAGCGGCCCGCAGCCACTCCGGCGTGCGCGTCGGTCGGAGCGTCCTGGCGTCGACCGTCCCGTGCGCCGTCCAGCCGTCGGCGATCACGGCGCCGTCGCGCTCGATCGCGTACTCGAACCTGAACCGCGCCCCGCGCAGATCGAGGCAGCGCGTGTGGATCAGCAGCCGGTCGTCGAACACGGCCGGCGCGATGTAGCGAACATGCGATTCGAGGACGAACGACTCGATTCCTTCGTCTCGCAGGCGCTGGTAGCCGCCCGCGAACTGCTCGAGGAACTCGACGCGCGCCACCTCGAACCACACCAGGTAGTTCGAGTTGTGCGCGACGCCCTGCGCATCGGTCTCGGCGAAGCGCACGCGCACTTTCGCCGCGAAGTGGAAGCCCTCCATCGCGTGCAACTCTGTCAGAGGACGAGTTCGAGCTGCGCGTGATCCGTGAGCCCGGAGACGCCGACACCCACCAGCCGTAGCGGGCCGGGGCGGTCGCGAAGCGCGCGGTCGAGAAGAGCGCAGGCGAGCTCGCCGATGCGCTCTCCGTCGTCGGTGCCTGCGCCGAGCGACGTCGAGCGGGTGCGAATCGCGAAGTCCGGGTAGCGCAGCTTCGTCGTCACGGTGCGCGCGGTCTGTTCCCGCTGCTCGAGATAGGTGGCGAGGCCGTGCGCCATCCGGCGGAGCTCGTCGTGGAGCTTCTCGACATCGCCGATGTCGCGCTCGAACGTCTCCTCGCTCGAGATCGAGATCCGCTCGGTCGACACCTCGAGCTGCCGCGGGTCGATTCCGCGAGCCCGGTCCCGGACGAGCATCCCGACCTTGCCGGGAAGCACCTGCTTGACCTCGGCATCCCCCAGCGCGGCAAGCCCACCGATGGTCTCCACCCCGACGGCCAGGAGTCTCGCCGCGGCGCGCGGGCCCACGCCCGGCAGCACGCGGATCGGGAAGGGTGCCAGGAACGCCGCCTCGCGCCCCGGCCGCACGACTGTCAGCCCACCGGGCTTGCGGCGGTCGGAGGCGACCTTGGCGACGACCTTTGATGTCGCGACGCCGATCGAGCAGGAAAGCCGCGTGCGGGCCCTGACGACTGCCCGCACCGCCTCGGCGAGTGCGCGGGCATCGTCGAACGCGGGAGCGAGCTCGCCGAGATCGAGGTAGCCCTCGTCGATCCCTGCCTGCTCGACCGTCGGGATCATCTCGCGCACTATCGACCAGACCTCGCGCGAGTACTCGCGGTAGAGCGATCCGCGCGGTCGCACGAACACGGCCTCCGGGCAGCGCCGGAGCGCCTCGGCACAAGACATCGCCGAGACGATCCCGAACTTCCGGGCCACGTAGTTCGCGGTTGCGACCACCCCGCGGCCGTGCGGGTCGCCGCCGACGACGAGCGCCTTCCGGCGGAGCTCGGGGCTCTCGAGCTCCTCGACGGCGGCGAAGAATGCGTCCAGGTCGAGGTGCGCGACGATCACGCCACGAGGGTAGACCCGCGGCTAGACGAGATCGTCTGCGATGCGGTTCGCGAGCGAGAGGGCATCGTCGGCCTCGGGCGCGCCTGCCGACATGGCGCGCCGTCCGTTGCGTGCCGCCAGCGACCGCAAAAAGCGGTCGAGCCCCTCCGCGTACGACGAGGGTGGGGCGCCGCTCCCGGCGAGCCGGGCGACGAGTGCCGCAGCGCCCGATCGCTCCGTCTCGGTCAGGTCGATCTTCACGCCGTCCTTGTCGATCTCGAAGCTGCCGATGCGGTTGTGGAACACCCCGACCACGGCGAGGCCGGCGCCGAGGAAGAGCAGCGCCAGGGCCAGCACCTCGGAACGGCGAGCCGGGGAGGCGCCGCGGCTCGTCTTGACGACGGTCGTGATCTTGTGCGTCGGCTGCGACGAATCGTCGGCATCCACGGTCGTCACGGTTCGCGCGCTTGCGCCCGCGCTGCTCAGCGGCGGGAGCCAGATGCGCCAGACGGCCACCCAGACGAGCAGGGCGGCCAACGGGATCAGCACCAGCGGCACGAAGTTCGCTCCCAACCACCTGTATGTCCTGTCCAGAACGGACACGTCTGGACTCTACGCGAACGCTGACAGTTGTCAACAACCGCGAGTGCTCGCGATCGGTTAGCCTAGGAGCCAGATGGTGAAGAACACGGCGAACACGGTGATCTCAGGGCTCCAGTCCGTGAGCGAAGGTGCGCTCGGAAAGCTCACCTCGAGTCAGGCGACCCGGTCTGCGGTTCAGGGCGCGATGCAGCTCAAGGACCGGGGCGATCGGATCCTCCGCGGGCTCGAGTCGATCGAGGAGCGTCTGACCGCGATCGAGAAGCGGCTCACCGCCATGGAGAAGCTCGAGAAGCAGGCCGCGCCGCGCACCCGCACCACCACGAGCAAGCCGCGGTCGACCGCGAAGCGCTCGACGACGACCCGCGCCAAGAGCTCCTAAGCCGGCATCCGTAACCGCAGCGCTGCCGGCACGACTTCGAACCTGACCGGCGTCGTCCCGGCGACCTCGCCGTCGAGCTCGACGGGAAGCGGCACGGCGGAGCTCACGTCCAGTGCCGAGGTTCGCAGCACGTCGACACGCGGGTGCTTGACGTGGCCGCCGCTGTAGAGCTTCGGCGAGGTGGTGATGAAGTCGAGCTTCGTGACGTCGCCGATCAGCACGACGTCGAACAGGCCGTCGTCGGGCTCGGCGCCGGGCGCGAGCTTCATGCCGCCGCCGTGCCAGCGCCCGTTCGCGACGATCACGTCGTGCATGGGCCCCTTCCGCTCGCCGGCGTCGGAGGCAACCGTGACCTCGGTGTTCTTCCAGGCCATGAACTCTCGCGTGAGCGCGTAGTAGAACGTCGTTCGGCCTCCGAGCGCCTTCGACATCGAGTTCACGCGCCGGGCGACCGCGCCGCTCATCCCCACCGAGCCGACGTTCGCGAAGACCCGGCTCGACTCGTCGCCGAACACGGCCCGGCCGAGGTCGATCTCGCGCGGCTTCCCGTTGAGCGCGACGACCACCGCCTCGTCGAACTTCGTTGGGATCCCGTGGGTGCGCCCGAAGTCCTGGCCCGTGCCGTTCGGCAGCACCGCGATCTCGGCCCCGGTGCCGACGAGGCCGTTGACGACCTCGTTCATCGTCCCGTCCCCGCCGACGACAACGATCAGCTTGCCCTCGCCTGCCGCCTGGCGGGCCAGCTCGGTCAGATGCCCCGGGCGCTCCGAGAGCAGCTCGTCGCCCTCGAGCCCGAGCTCACGGGCGCGCTCCCGCTGCTTGGGCCAGCGTTTCGCGGTCGAGCCGTTCGCGCTCGCCGGGTTGACGAGGAAAACGGCGTCGCTCAGAGCTAGTCCGCGATCGCGACGTCGAGAGCGAGCTTCGTCATACGATCGACGGCCGCTTTCATCTCGTCGTCCGAGATTCGCTTGAACTCCCCCTCGACGACGATGTCGCTGACGGTGACGAGGCAGGCCGCCTCGACGCCGCGGATCGCCGCGACGGTGAAGAGCGCCGAGGCCTCCATCTCGACCGCGAGCACGCCGCGCGACGCCCACCGCTCGTACTGGCCCTCGTTCGGGTTGTAGAAGAGGTCGCTCGAGACGATCGGGCCGACATGCAGGTCCTGGCCGCTGTGCTTCGCGAGATGGACGGCCTCGTGCACCAGCGACCACGACGCGGTGGGGCAGTGCGGCTCGTCGTTGACGAGGTGCATGGCGGTCGAGTCGGCGGGCACGGCGCTCAGGGCGACGATCAGGTCGCCGAGCGCATGGCTCGCCTGCAGGCCGCCGCAGGTGCCGACCCGGATCAGCTTCTTGCAGCCGAGCTGGACGAGCTCCTCGAAGACGATCGTCGCCCCCGGGCAGCCCATTCCGGTGCCCTGCACCGAGACCGGCTTGCCCTTCCAGGTGCCGGTGAAGCCGAGCAGGCCGCGCTCGCCGTTCCGCTGGATCGGGTCGTCGAAGTACGTCTCGGCGATGTATTTCGCCCGCAGCGGGTCGCCGGGAAGAAGGACTGCCTCGGCGTAATCGCCGGGCTCTGCGCGCACGTGGATCGGCATGGCGCGTGGACTCTACCCCGAGGATGCAAGGATTGGCAGATGGAGCCACTCGTCGAACCGCGTCTCGAGCAGGTCCTCGAGTTCTGCGCGCGCGATCCGATCGAGCGCGTGTTCCTCGAGGACGTGGCCCGTCGCGGCTACGGCCGGTTCCTCGCGATCGAGGACCGCGACGGGATGCTCGATGCTCTCTGCCATCTCGGAGCGAACCTCGTGCCGTCCGGAAAGGGCTGCGACGCCTTCGCGGCCGCGGCCGCGGGCGTCGCCTCGAAGATGATCATCGGCGAGGAGCGGGCCGTCGGCGATCTCTGGAGCGCGGCCGGCGCTCTGATGCCAGAGCCGCGCGCCGACCGGCCGGGCCAGCCCGTCTATGCGATCTCGGAGCCGCCGGAGACCGGGGGGAGCGGCCTGCGGCCGGCGACGCTCGACGACCTCGAGCGGTTGATCCCGGTCTGCGCGGCGGCGCATCAGGAAGAGCTCGACGTCGATCCGCTCGCGCGTGACGACGACGCTTTCCGCTGGCGCACGCGGGCGCAGATCGTCGAGGGCCGCTCCTGGGTCTGGTTCGACGACGACGGGGCGGTGCTGTTCAAGGCGGAGGCCTCTGCCTGGACGCCGATGGTGGTGCAGGTGCAGCAGGTCTGGGTCGATCCCGAGATGCGCGGGCATGGGTACGGAGCCCGTGGTCTGCGGGACCTCTGCCGGCTGCTGCTCGGGTCCGTGCCATACGTCACCCTGTTCGTGCGCACCGAGAACGCGCCGGCGCTCGCCCTCTACGACTCGGTCGGCATGGTTCGGGTCGGCCGCTACCGCTCCCTGCTCTTCTAGCGTGGAGCGCGCCATCCTGGTCCGGCACGGGGAGAGCGTCTTCAGCGTGCGCGCGATCATGAACGGTGACGTCTCGGTTCGGGGCGGGCTGACGCCGGAGGGGGAGGAGCAGGCGCGTGCGCTGGGTGCGGCGCTCCGCGGCGAGGCGCTCGATCTCTGCGTCACGAGCGAGCTCGAGCGTGCGATCGAGACGGCCGACGGGGCACTCGCGGGCCGGGACATCCCGCGCCTCGTCGTCCCCGAGCTGAACGACCCGCGATACGGCGTGTTCGAAGGCAAGACGCTCGACGAGTACCGGGCCTGGGCCGGAGCGGTCCCGTCGACGGCGGAGCCCGAAGGAGGGGAGAGCCGCCGGCAGATCGTCGCCCGCTACGCGCAGGCCTACCGGAATCTGCTCGAGCGCCCGGAGCCGTCGATCCTGGTCGTCTGCCACTCGCTGCCGGTCTCGTACGCGCTGCTCGGGCGTGACGGCAACGAGCCTTCGATGCGCGTGCCGCTCGTGCCGTACGCCACGCCGTACCCGTTCACGGCAGGCGGCCTGCACGCCGTCGTCGAGGTGCTCGAGCGGTGGCTTGCGATGCCGAGCTGGTGAGGCAGACTCCGGTGGTGAGCATTCTCGAGCGGATCGACGCCCATATCCGCGATCACGAGCTGATCGAGCCCGGAGGTCACGTGCTCTGCCTCGTTTCCGGCGGGGCCGACTCGACCTGTCTCGTCATCGCGCTCCGCGAGCTCGGGTACCGCGCCTCCGCGCTGCATGTCGCTCACGGCCTTCGCGGTACCGAGTCGGATGCGGACGCGCGGTTCTGCGTCGAGGCTCTCGGCGCCGAGGTCGTGGACGCGCCCGGCTCGGGCCTCTCGGAGGCCGAGCTGCGAGACATCCGCTACGCCCAGGGCGCGGGCCTGCTCCGGGCTACGGGGCACACCGCGAGCGATCAGGTCGAGACGATCCTCTATCGGCTCGTGGCGAGCGGCACGACGACGGGGATCAAGCCGCGCCGTGAGGACGCCGTCGTCAGGCCGCTCCTCCCGGTGTGGCGCGAGGAGACGGTGGCGTTCTGCCGTGAGCGCGGCGTCGAGTTCCGGGTCGACTCGTCGAATGCCGGCACGAAGCGCGGGCTGATCCGGGGCGAGATCCTCCCGCTGCTGGAGCAGCTCCATCCGTCAGCCCGGGAGAACATCCTGCGCTCGCTCGAGACCCGGCGGACGATGCCTCCCGCGCTCGCCGAGCTGCTCGACACCCCTGCCGCGTCGCGCCGCGTCGATCTGGGAGGCGGCCTACAGGCGGTGCGCGAGCACGACCGCCTCTGGCTCGAGCGTGGGCCGGTGGAGCTGACCACCGAGGTCGAGTGGGGCGGGTGGCTCATTCGTTCCGAGCTCCCAGGCCTTATGGTTCGGGGGTGGCGACCCGGCGATCACCTCGCCGGGCGCTCCAAGAAGATCCAGGACGTGTTCGTCGACGCCAAGATCCCGCGCTCCGACCGTGAAGGGTGGCCGCTCGTGGTCCGCGGCGGCGAGGTGGTCGCGGTGCCGGGAATCGTCGAGACTGACGGCGTGGAGGCGGTGAGGAAATGAGCCAGTCCGAGTTGGAGCGTGCGGTCGGCGAGGTGTTGATCGACGCCGAGACCCTGCAGAACCGGATCCGCGAGCTCGGCGAGGAGATCACCGCCGACTACGCCGGCCGGGAGCTCTTGCTCGTCGGTGTGCTGAAGGGAGCGGTGTTCTTCATGGCCGATCTGATGCGCACGATCGGCGTCCCGTGCGAGGTCGACTTCATGGCGATCTCGAGCTACGGCGCCTCGACGGACTCCTCGGGCGTCGTGCGGATCCTGAAGGACCTCGACATCAACATCGAGGGGCGACACGTGCTCGTGATCGAGGACATCATCGACTCGGGCCTGACTCTCTCCTATCTCGTGCGCAACCTCGAGTCGCGCGAGCCGGCCAGCCTCGAGGTGTGCGCGCTGCTCACGAAGCCCGACCGGCGCGAGATCGAGGTCGACGTGCGCTACACGGGCTTCGAGATCCCGAACCGTTTCGTGATCGGCTACGGCCTCGATTTCGCCGAGCGGTACCGGAATCTCCCCTTTGTAGGTGTCCTGCACGACCATCTGATGCCCGAAGGTGTGTAGGAAGCCGCCGCGTCCGGGCAGGGTTTAGCGGTTTCATCCGAAAAGGATGCCCCTCGGTGAAAACCGCTTCGGGTACCCTCTAAGCAGAGATTCGTGAGTCGCCTCTTCCGCAGCGCACTGATTCCCCTTCTCGCGATCGTTGCCATCGTCTGGCTCGCGAGTAATACGCTCATGTCGAAGCCGAACCACGCTTCGCCCACGATCCAGACGTACTCCGAGCTCCAGAAGGCGATCAAGGCCGGTTCGCCGAAGTTCAAGCTCGTCGAGTTCAACCCGAACAAGCGCGCGATCACGGCGACCGAGACCGACGGGAAGACGACCGTCACCGTGCACTATCCGACCGACCAGTCGGCGACGCAGTTCCAGAACCTGCTGACGTTGAAGGCGGTCACGTTCGACTCGAAGGGGACCGGCGGTTTCTCGTGGACGTCGGCGATCGCGTCGTTCCTGCCGATTCTGCTGCTGATCGGCTTCTGGATCTTCCTGATGAACCAGATGCAGGGTGGCGGCTCGAAGGTGATGAGCTTTGGCAAGTCGCGCGCGAAGCGGATGGCGCCGGACTCGCCGAAGATCGGGTTCAAGGACGTGGCCGGGGTGGATGAGGCGGTCGAGGAGCTGCAGGAGATCAAGGAGTTCCTCGAGAGCCCGAAGAAGTTCCAGGCGCTCGGCGCGCGGATCCCGAAGGGGGTGTTGCTCTACGGGCCTCCCGGCACCGGCAAGACGCTGCTCGCGCGCGCCGTCGCCGGTGAGGCGGGCGTCCCGTTCTTCTCGATCTCGGGCTCGGACTTCGTCGAGATGTTCGTCGGTGTCGGCGCCTCGCGCGTCCGCGACCTGTTCGAGCAGGCCAAGCAGGCCTCGCCGTGCATCGTCTTCATGGACGAGATCGACGCGGTCGGCCGGCACCGCGGCGCGGGGCTCGGCGGCGGCCACGACGAGCGCGAGCAGACGCTGAACCAGCTGCTCGTCGAGATGGACGGCTTCGAGATGAAGGACAACATCATCCTGATCGCCGCGACGAACCGGCCCGACATCCTCGACCCGGCGCTGCTGCGCCCGGGGCGCTTCGATCGGCAGATCGTCGTCGACCGGCCTGACCGCAACGGCCGCCGCAAGATCCTCGAGGTGCACTCGAAGGGCAAGCCGCTTGCGCAGGAGATCGATCTCGACGTGCTCGCAGGCGGGACGCCCGGATTCACGGGCGCCGACCTGGCGAACCTCGTCAACGAGGCTGCGCTGCTCGCCGCCCGCCACGGCAAGAAGGTGATCGGCCAGGAAGACCTCGAGGAGGGGATCATGCGCGTGATCGCCGGCCCGGAGAAGAAGGCGCGCCTGCTCTCCGAGAAGGAGCAGCGGATCACGGCGTACCACGAGATGGGGCATGCGCTCGTCGGGCACTTCCTCGAGCACACCGACCCGGTGCACAAGGTGACGATCGTGTCGCGCGGCCAGGCTCTGGGTCTTACGGTTTCGCTTCCAAGCGAGGACCGCTACATCATGGGCAAGACCGCGCTGATCCAGACGATCGCGATGACGCTCGGCGGCCGTGCTGCCGAGGATCTCGTGTTCCATGAGGTCACGACCGGCGCCTCGAACGACCTCGAGAAGGTCACCGACACCGCCAAGCGCATGGTCATGCGCTATGGGATGAGCGACAAGCTCGGCCCGCGCGTCCTCGGCCGTAGCGGGGACATGCCGTTCCTGGGCCGCGAGATGGGTCACGAGCCCGACTACTCGGATGAGATCGCACGCGAGATCGACGACGAGGTGCGCCGCATCATCGAGGAGGGCTACGAGCTCGCGATGAAGGTGCTCCGCGAGCACATGGACGACCTGCACCGGATCTCGCAGATCCTGATCGAGCGCGAGACGATCGACAAGGACCAGTTCGTGCGACTGCTCGCCGGCGAGACCGACGACGACGTCTTCGAGGCTGACGAGAAGGCACCGCCGGCAGAGCCCGAGCCGAAGCCCCGCACGCGGTCGCAGCCCAAGACGCGCCCGTTCCCGCTGCCCGGGACGGCCATGCAGCCGCCCGAGCCCGAAGGCGTCTAAGCCCTTTCGAGCAGAATGGCGGCCGTGAGCTCGCGGCCGCCGATCGAGGTGCGCTTCGTGCGCCCGGCGGTCATGGGCGTCGTCAACGTGACGCCCGACTCTTTCTCGGACGGAGGCGCTCACCTGGGCGTGGAGGCTGCGGCGACGGTCGGGCTGGGGATGCTCGACGCCGGCGCCGCGATCATCGACGTCGGCGGCGAGTCGACGCGGCCAGGTGCGGGCCCCGTTCCGCTCGGCGACGAGCTCGACCGCGTCGTGCCGGTGCTCGAGGCGCTCCGCGGCTCGCCGGTGTCGATCGACACGGCCAAGGCCGATGTCGCGCGCGCCGCGGTCGACCTCGGCGCCGAGCTGGTGAACGACGTAACGGCGTTGCGGGGCGACCCGGAGCTGGCCGGCGTCGTGGCCGACGCGGGCTGCTACCTCTGCCTCATGCACATGCTCGGCGAGCCGAGAACGATGCAGGCCGACCCGCGCTACGACGACGTCGTCTCCGACGTGAAGGCGTTCCTCGAGGAGCGGCTCGCGTTCGCGGTGTCCGCGGGGATTCGTGAGGAGCGGGTCTGCCTCGACCCGGGGATCGGCTTCGGGAAGACGGTCGAGCACAACTTCGAGCTCGTGCGGCGCCTGCCGGAGCTGGCTGCTATCGGGCGGCCCGTGGTGATCGGGATCTCGCGCAAGAGCACGCTCGCCCGGCTGTTCGACTCCTCGGCGACGGTTGCAACGGACGATGCGTCGGTCGGAGCCGCCGTCGCAGCGTACGAGCGCGGTGCGACGATCTTTCGGGTGCACAACGTCCGGGCTCATGTCGAGGCGCTGCGCGCGGCGCAGGCGGTGTACGCGGGGCCATGATCGTCGAGCTGCGCGGCCTGGAGCTCTTCGGCTACCACGGCGTCCACGAGGCGGAGCAGCGCGACGGGCAGATG
Source organism: uncultured Actinomycetota bacterium (assembly GCA_963775355.1). Taxonomy (GTDB): domain Bacteria; phylum Actinomycetota; class Thermoleophilia; order Gaiellales; family Gaiellaceae; genus PALSA-600. The sequence continues at coordinate 793,494 of CAVZJA010000020.1, forward strand.
TTCATCTACGACATCGAGCTCGAGGTCGGCGATCGAGGAGCGGACGACCGGATCGAGAGCGCCGTCGACTACAGCAAGGTCGCGGCGGCGGTCCGTGAGGTGGCGAGCGGTCGGTTTGCGCTGCTCGAGGCGCTGGCAACGGCCGTCGCCGACATGCTGGTCGAGCGGTTCGCGCCCGAGCATGTGAAGGTTCGCGTGCGCAAGCCGGAGGTGCGGCCGTCGGGGATCGACGTCGAGTTCGCAGCGGTGACGGTCGAGCGGTGACGGTCGCCTACGTCGGGCTCGGCGCGAACCTGGGCGACCGCGCGGAGTCGATTCGCAAGGCTGCCGAGCTGATCGGCGCGGTGCGGATCTCGTCGATCCGCGAGACCGAGCCGTGGGGAGTGGCCGACCAGCCGCTGTTCCTGAACGCGGTGGCCGAGCTCGACTGGCCCGGCAGCGCGGAGGAGCTCCTCGACCGGCTGCTCGAGGTCGAGCGCGACCTCGGGCGCGTGCGCGACGGGTCGCGCTGGGGACCGCGCGAGATCGACCTCGACCTGCTCGTGTTCGGCCCGGAGACGATCGACGAGCCCGGGCTGACTGTGCCGCACCCCGAGCTCGCGGATCGGCTGTTCGTGCTCGAGCCGCTCGCGGAGCTCGCGCCCGAGCTGGACGTGCCCGGTTGCGGCATGGTTTCGGACTTGTTGTCGAAGCTACAATCCCCGCCATGAGTCACCTCGACGAACTAGATGATTACGAGGCCGAGCTCGAGCTGCGGCTGAAGAAGGAGTACAGCGCCGTTTACTCGCTGTTCCGGTACTGCGTCCTGACCCAGGACAATACGTACCTCTGCAACAAGCTCGACATGCAGTACGTGCCTCAGGCGGCGTATCCGTTCTGCCAGCTGAAGCTGGAGGACGTGTGGGTCTGGGACAAGAGCCGGCCGACGCGGATGATCCCGCGGGTCGAGGTCTTGACGACGGGCGACGTGACCGTCGAGGAGCTCCGGGCCGACGGCGAGGAGCCGCCGTTCACGGCGGACGAGCTCGCCAAGCGGATGACCGAGCCGCGCCCGCAGGACGAAGAGCAGTAGCGCCCGCCCAACGCGGTCAACCGATGCTGCTCGCGATCGACGTCGGCAACACGCAGACCGTGTTCGGGCTGTTCGAGGCCGAGGTGCTCGGCAAGCAATTCCGGGTGGGCACGAATCCAGCGCAAACGGCAGACGAGCTCGCCGTCCTGGTGCGCTCGCTGATCGACCTCGACACCGTCGAGGGGATCGTCATGTGCTCGTCGGTGCCGCAGCTCGTTCGCGAGTACGAGGGGTTCGCGGAGCGCTGGGCCGGGGTCGACCTGCTCGTGCTCGGGCCCGGCGTGTCGACCGGAGTGCCGATCCGCTACGACGATCCGCGCGAGGTTGGGCCCGACCGGATCGCGAATGCGGTCGCGGCGCGGGAGAGGCATGGGGCCCCGTGCGTCGTCGTCGACTTCGGGACGTCGACCAACTTCGATGTCGTGTCGGCCGCCGGGGAGTTCGCAGGCGGTGTCCTGGCGCCGGGTGTGGAGATCTCGATGGAGGCGCTGTTCGCGCGTGCGGCGCGTCTGCCGCAGGTGCCGTTCGTCGCGCCGGAGCGGGTGATCTCGCAGACGACCGTTGCCGCGCTGCAGTCCGGTCTCGTCTACGGGTTCGCCGGCCAGGTCGACGCGATCGTCGGCCGGATCCGCGACGAGCTCGGCGCTCCCGACGCTCCGGTCGTGGCGACGGGCGGCCTTTCGGAGCTGATCGCCCCGCACTCGACCACGATCACCGCGGTCGACCCGGAGCTGACCTTGCACGGATTGAGGCTCGTCTGGGCGAGAAATCAGAGCTGATGTATTGACGGCCGCAAGAGCACGAGCTGGCTTACGATTTCGGTGGAATCACTCTGCCCTTTTCGCCGGTCGGTCGCGCGGATCGGCGGATGCTGCGAATCCGCGAGCCCGACACGGTGAGAGGTGTCGGAGTGGGGGCCCACGGGGGAGAACCGGAGGTGCTCCCCCGTGGTTTAGCCGCCGCCGTAGAGCGAGATCGGCAGCTGGTCCAGCAGGATCTCGTCGACGGGCGTCATCTCGGCCTCGATCTGCTCGAGGACATCGCGGGCGCCCGGCGCGGCGGCGAGGAGGCGCAGCTCGACCTCCTCGATCGTCTGGAGCATCACGAGCTCCTGCTTGAACGGCTTCGGAAAGCGGCCACGGCCGAGGTACCAGGCGTAGAACTTCTTCAGGAAGCCGGTCGCGCGCTGCTCGCCGAGCTCCCGGACGGTCTCGCGGATGAAGAGGAGCAGCTCGGCGACGACCTCCTCGCGGGAGGGGTCGCTGTCGTCGCCCATGATCTGCGCGAGCGCCCACGGGTTGCCCTGTGCGGCGCGGCCGACCATGACCGCCTCCGCGCCGGTCGTCGCGAGTACGGCCTGCGCACGGGCGCGCGAGGTGACGTCTCCCGAGGCGATCACGGGGACGTCGACGAGCTCGACGAGCTCGGCGGTGAGGGAGTGGTCGGCGAAGCCCGTGTACATCTGCTTCGCGGAGCGGGGGTGGAGCGTCAGCGACTTCGCGCCGGCCTCGACGAGCCGGGGCCCGACGACGAGGCAGTCGCGCGAGCCGTTGGCGGTGCCGCGGCGCATCTTCACGGAGACGGGGAGCAGTGTCGCGCCCGCGACGGCCTCGACGATCCGGGCGGCCTGGTCGGGGTCGTCGAGGAGCGAGGCGCCCGCGCCGGTCTTCGTCACCTTGCGCACGGGGCAGCCGAAGTTGATGTCGATGATGTCCGCGCCGGCTGCTTCGACCATCCGGGCGGCCTCCGCCATCGCCACGGGGTCGGAGCCGAAGATCTGGATCGCGAGCGGATGCTCGTCGGATGCGACGCGCAGGTAGCCGAGCGTTTTTTCGTTCCGGTGCTGGATTCCCGCGACCGAGACCATCTCCGAGCACACGAGCCCGGCGCCGTAACGGCGCCCCTGCCGGCGGAAGGCCTGGACGCTCACGCCGGCCATCGGAGCGAGCACGAGTCGGCCTGGAATCTCGACTCCGCCGAGCGTCCAGGTTTCGTGGAGATCGACCTGCATCGCCCCGATGGTAGCGGTGGGCTTGCGGCGTCGATTCGTCGACGCTACTATGGGCGCCCGCTTCATGAGTGCGCAAGATTCGCGCATTCGAAGCTTTCAGGAGGTCGCTTTGAAGGAAGTCGTTCTTACCCAACAGGGCTACGAGAAGCTCCGTGAGGAGATCGAGTATCTCCAGACGGACAAGCGCCGCGAAGTAGCGGAGCGGATTCGCGTTGCCCGCGAGTTCGGCGATATCGCCGAGAACGCCGAGTACGACGACGCGAAGAACGAGCAGGCGATGCTCGAGCACCGCATCGCCCAGCTCGAGGAGCGCCTGCTGTCCGCGCGGGTGATCACCAAGAAGGAGATCTCCAAGGACAGCGTCTCCGTCGGCTCGACCGTCCGTTTGAAGGACATCGATGCCAACAAGACGGTCGAGTACCACATCGTCGGCTCGGCCGAGGCGAACCCCTCCGAGAACAAGCTCTCGAACGAGTCTCCGGTCGGCAAGGCGATCATGGGCTGCAAGAAGGGCGACACCGTCGAAGTGGTCGCCCCCCGGGGCGCGCTGAAGTTCAAGATCCTCGAGATCAAAGCCGCCTGAACCGCTCCTAGCCCGCCCGCGGGCGTTCGCACGCGGCCTTTCGGGGCGCGTCTTTTTCGACCCGAGCGGGGACAGTCCCCAGACGCGTCCCGAACAGCCATGTCGCCGCGAGCCACGGCAGGGGACTGTCCCCAGACGCGTCTCGGACGGCCGCGGCGGTTAGGGTCAGCGCGTGGAGATCGTTCGCATGGGCCCGGAGCGGATCGAGGCGGCCAGCGCGATGCTGGCACGGGCCTTTCAGGACGATCCGGCCTGGGAATGGGTCGTTCCGAACGCGGAGCGGCGCGCCGCGCTTCTGCCGTGGCTGTTCCGAGTCAACTTCGAGGTGACCGAGGCCGAGGTGTGGGTGACCGAAGGCGATCTCGACGGCTGCGCGCGCTGGCTGCCGCCCGGGAGGCCCGAGATCCACATCGGGCCGATGCTGCGGGCCCTGGTTGCGACGCCGATCCGCGTCCGTGAGGGGACATCCCGCTTCCTCGCCTACGGCCGCGCGGTCGAAGCGATGCGCGCCTCCGCCGTCCCCGAGCACCACTGGTACCTCGCCGGAATCGGAGTCGAGCCCGACCGGCGCCGCAACGGGATCGGCTCCGCGCTCATGCAGCCCGGATTCGAGGCCTCCGCCCGCGACGGCGTCCCGTGCGCGCTGCTGACGAACAGCGAGGCCAACCTCGCCTTCTACGAAAGCCACGGCTTCGAGGTCGTTCGGGAGGGCCAGACGCCCGATGACGGGCCCCGCGCCTGGATGATGCGGCGCAAGCCCGGATAGCTCTAGGCTGAACGCCGATGGAACCGAAGCGCTTTCCAAACCGGGACGAGATCGCCGCGGTTCGGGCCGAGGCCGAGACGCTCGAGCCGGGCGGCGAATCCACCGACGAACGCCGCCTCGCCGGCCGCGTCCTCGCGCGCCGCGACATGGGGAAGCTGACCTTCCTCGAGCTCGTCGACCGCAGCGGGCGCATCCAGCTGATCTGTCCGATCGAGCGAACCGGCGAGATCGACGTCCACCTCGGCGACATCGTCGGCGTCACGGGCCACCCCTCGAAGTCGAGGCGCGGGGAGCCGTCGCTCACGGCCGACAGCCTCGACGTCCTCTCACGGATCCGTGCGCCGCTCCCCGACACGTTCCACGGCCTCACCGACGTCGAGCAGCGCTACCGCCGCCGCTACCTCGACCTGCTGATGAACGAGGAGACGCGCGCCGACTTCCAGCTCCGTGCGCGAATGGTCAGCTCGATCCGCCGTGCGCTCGACGAGGACGGCTTCGTCGAGGTCGAGACACCCGTCCTCCAACCGCGGTACGGGGGGGCCTTCGCCCGCCCGTTCTCGACGCACCACAACGAGCTCGATCAGACGCTCTACCTCCGCATCGCCACCGAGCTCTACCTCAAGCGGCTGATCGTCGGCGGCCTCGAGCGGGTCTACGAGATCGGCAAGGACTTCCGCAACGAGGGCGTCTCGTTCAAGCACAACCCCGAGTTCACGATGCTCGAGTGGTACGAGGCCTACGCCGACTACCGCGACACCATGGACCGAATGGAGGCGCTCGTCGCCCGCGTCGCTGCCGAGACGCTCGGCACCACCACGGTCGGCTTCAAGGGCCACACGATCGACCTCGGCCGCTGGCAGCGCGTTCGGCTCCCGGACGCGCTCGCCGACCAGGGCCTCTGGACGCGCGACCCCGACGAGCTCCGCGCCCGTCTCGGCGAGCGGAACGTCGACACGACCCACGACAAGACCTGGGCGCAGCTGATCGATCACGCCCTTTCGCACTTCGTCGAGCCGGCGTTGATCCAGCCGACGATCCTGCACGACTATCCCGTCGAGCTCTCGCCGTTCGCCCGTCCCTCCGACGAGGAAGGCATCGTCGAGCGCTTCGAGTACTACGCGGGCGGGATGGAGCTCGGCAACGCGTTCACCGAGATCAACGACTCCGAGGAGCAGGCGGCGAGGTTCGCGATGCAGCTCGACGAGGGCGCCGGCGGCAATGTCGAGGCCGAGCCGGGCGACCCGGATTACGTCGAGGCGCTCTCCTACGGGATGCCGCCAACGGGCGGCCTCGGGATGGGAATCGACCGCCTCGCAATGCTGCTGCTCGGCAAGGACTCGATCAGGGACGTGATCCTGTTCCCGGCTCTGCGAGAGCTACCCCGTTGACTAGGCTCAGGAATGCATCTGCGCGGCCGATCACGATCGTGCGTGCAAGTGCGAGAATCGTGCAGCGTGAGGCTCAGTTGGGCGCCCGACCGGACGACCGCTGAGGTGGCTACCATGGTCTGCCACTAATCAGAGCAATCGGCAGCGTCGCCTGAGGCGGCAGAGAGGCTGAGGTGTTCGAAAGATTCACAGAGCGAGCTCGCCAGGTCGTTGTCCTCGCACAAGACGAGGCAAGGGCGCTGAAGCACAACTACATCGGGACTGAGCACATCCTGCTCGGGCTACTGCGCGAAGAGGAAGGCCTTGCTGCGCGCGTGCTCGAGTCTCTCGACATCACCGTGGAAGAGGTGCGCGCGCAGGTAGCCCGCATCGTCGGCCAGGGCGACGAGGTGACGAGCGGGCAGATCCCGTTCACGCCCCGCGCCAAGAAGGTGTTGGAGCTCGCACTCCGGGAGGCGCTGTCTCTCGGTCACAACTACATCGGAACCGAGCACATCCTGCTCGGGCTCGTGCGCGAGAACGAAGGCGTCGCCGCGCGGATCCTGCTCGATTTCGACGCGGACGCCGAGAAGATCCGCAACGAGATCATCCGCATGCTGTCCGGCCCCGGCCGGCGCGGGCAGGCCCAGGGCGGCCCGGCGGGCGAGAAGTCGAAGAGCTCCAAGCTCCTCGACCAGTTCGGGCGCAACCTGACCAAGCTGGCCTCCGAGGGGAAGCTCGACCCGGTGGTCGGAAGGCAGACCGAGATCGAGCGCGTGATGCAGATCCTCTCGCGCCGCACGAAGAACAACCCTGTGCTGATCGGCGAACCGGGGGTCGGCAAGACCGCCGTCGTCGAGGGCCTGGCCGCGCGCATCAGCGCGAACCAGGTGCCGGACATCCTCAAGAACAAGCAGATCTACACGCTCGACCTCGCCGCCCTGGTCGCAGGGTCGAAGTACCGCGGTGAGTTCGAGGAGCGCCTCAAGAAGGTGATGAAGGAGATCACCCAGCGCGGCGACATCATCCTGTTCATCGACGAGCTGCACAACCTCGTCGGCGCAGGTGCCGCCGAGGGCGCGATCGACGCCGCCTCGATCCTCAAGCCGGCGCTCGCACGCGGCGAGCTGCAGACGATCGGCGCGACGACGCTCGACGAGTACCGCAAGTACCTGGAGCGGGACGCAGCGCTCGAGCGGCGGTTCCAGCAGATCCGCGTCGAGGAGCCCTCGACCGAGGACACCGTCCAGATCCTGCGCGGGCTCCGCGACCGCTACGAGGCTCATCACCGGTGCAAGATCACCGACGACGCGCTCGTCGCCGCGGCGACCCTCGCCGACCGCTACATCCAGGACCGGCAGCTGCCCGACAAGGCGATCGACCTGATCGACGAGGCCGCCTCCCGGATGCGGATCAAGACCATGACCGCTCCGCCGCGCTACCGCGAGCTCGAGGATGAGATCGAGCGTGTCCGCAAGGACAAGGAAGACGCGATCGAGAACCAGGAGTTCGAGAAGGCAGCCTCCCTGCGCGACAAGGAGCGCAAGCTCACGCAGAAGAAGCGGGAGCTCGAGGAGGAGTGGCGCAACCAGGAGCCCGCCGAGCAGCCATCGATCGGCGAGGACGAGATCGCCGACATCGTCTCGATGTGGACGGGCATCCCGGTGTTCAAGCTCACCGAGGCCGAGTCGCAGAAGCTCATCCGCATGGAGGAGGAGCTGCACAAGCGCGTCATCGGGCAGGACGCCGCGATCATCGCGGTCTCCAAGGCGATCCGCCGTGCGCGCGCCGGGATCAAGGATCCGAAGCGCCCGACCGGCTCGTTCATCTTCCTCGGCCCCTCGGGCGTCGGGAAGACCGAGCTCGCCCGCACGCTCGCCGAGTTCCTCTTCGGCGACGAGGAGGCCATGATCCAGATCGACATGTCCGAGTACATGGAGAAGCACGCTGTCTCCAGGCTCGTCGGCTCGCCTCCGGGCTACATCGGCTACGACGAGGGCGGCCAGCTCACCGAGTCGGTGCGCCGCAAGCCCTACTCGGTCGTGCTCTTCGACGAGATCGAGAAGGCCCACCCCGACGTCTTCAACATCCTGCTCCAGATCCTGGAGGACGGGAAGCTGACCGACTCGCAGGGCCGCAAGGTCGATTTCCGCAACGTGATCGTGATCATGACCTCGAACATCGGGTCGACCTCGATCTCGAAGAACCAGGCGCTCGGCTTCAACATGTCCGACGAGCAGGGGCTCACCTACGACGACATGAAGGCCCGGGTCATGGGCGACCTCAAGAAGTCGTTCCGCCCGGAGCTGCTGAACCGGATCGACGAGATCATCGTCTTCCCGAAGCTGTCGAAGGAGGAGATCCTCCAGATCGTCGACCTGATGCTGAACCGGCTGCGCGTGCAGATGGCCGAGCACGAGGTCACGATCGAGCTCTCGCACGAGGCGAAGGAGATGCTCGTCGAGAAGGGCTACGACCCGGCGATGGGAGCCCGGCCGCTGCGCCGCGCGATCCAGCGCCTGATCGAGGACCCGCTGGCGGACTTCGTCCTCGGCCGCAGCCTCCTGCCCGGCTCGACGATCGTCGTCAAGCGCAAGAACGAGGAAGAGGTCGACATCGAGGTCATCCCGCCCGTCGATATGCCCGAGCCCGCAACAGTGGGGGCGACGGCGACGGCCGCGGAGTCCGAGGACGACGCGCCCTCGGACGAGGGCTCGGACTAGAACGCCTTCATCAAGTTCGGCTCAGGGGACGACGCGAATCGCCCCTGAGCCGGTCTTGGTGATCACCACGCGAGCCTCGAGCGCAGCCCGTCGATCTCGGGCTGAGTCAGCCACTGCTGCAGCTCCTGCTCGGGGAAGTGCTCCGAAAGCCCCTGAGCTTGTCGGCCACTGCTTGCTGACGGTCGGCGGCAGGTCGCGCACACTTCTGCGAATGGCCGCGGCGGCTCCTGCGCCTCGTAGTTCCGGCGTGAGTCGGCCGGGATCGAGGAGTCCTGGTCGATCAGCATCAGCTTCGGGTCGTCGCCCTCCATCCGGATCATCCAGTTCTCGCCGTGGCGGTCCTGGTTGGCGATGAAGAAGTCGAAGACGTCCATGTCCTTCCGGGACTGCGACTCCCAGAACTTCTTCCACGCGTCCGGATCGCGCGTCGCGAGCGCGTCTCCCGTCTCGAACCCGGGCCGGTAGCGCTGGAGCGAGCCCTTCTCGCCTTTCCAGTCGACCAGATGGACGTCGGGCGTGTCGAACCCGAGATCCTTGCCGAGTCTCGAGGCGGCCTCCGCCCGTCGCCAGCGCTCCTGCGCCTCGATCCCGACCGACGGCCCGAACGTGAGCTCCTGCTCGCCCTTCGCGGGCTTGAAGATCCACAGCTCGGTCGGGTTCGTCGGATCCTGCAGGAACACGAGCTTGTTCCGGCCCGCCGCGATCCCCGGCGGCGCCGGAACCTCCTGCCAGTGATGTGACAGCTGGGTCGTCTCCGCGTCGAGCTTCGATGTGGGGTCGGTGCGGTCGGTGGCAGTTGGGCCCGCGGGGGTCTGGTCGCGGTTCCCGACGGGCCGATCGGGGCTCGCGGAGCCCGCGGGCGTTCCGGCAGGCGTGCCGCTGCCCGAGCCGCCGCCTCCCGCGCTGCCGCCGCCGCCACCACCGCCGCCCGCCTCCTGGGCCGCCGGTGCCGGCGCAGGAGCCGGCGAGCGCGGCTCGAGCGGCGGCAGCTCGACCGGCATCGGGATCCCCGCCGCCGTGTCGCCCCCCATGGCTGTCTTTCGCAGGCTCGGCATATGGTCCTCGATCACCTGGCGGGTCATCGCGTAGATGTCCTCGAGATGGCTCTCGGAGACGCCGGCCGAGTCGTAGTCGCTGAGATACATCTGCGGGCGCTTGTTGGGATCCTCGTTCCGCGTCTTGTTCGTCAGGTCCCGCTCGGGTGAGATTCCGCGGATCCTCCGATACGACCGCGTCGCGCTCCACGTTGTAGACGAGCTCCGCCTGCTGGTGCAGGTACTTGATCCGCGGATCCCCGTGGACACCCGAGGCCTCGAGTGCGGTGGCGATCCGCTGGATGTACTTGAACGTCTCGTAGTCGCGCAGCCCGGCACGCATCCCGCCCTTCTCGTGCGCGTGAATCCCGATCTGCGCGATCTGGTCGATCAGCGTCTGGTAGCTGTCGTGCGCGGTCTGCGGCGACTGCCCCTTGACGATCGACCTGATCGCGCCGCCGGTCACGTACGCCCCGTCGTCGAGCGAGTTCGCGAGCATCTGGCGGTCCTGGGCTTCGTTGATCATGCGTGCCTTCTCGTCTGGCGTGGCGGTGTCGCTCAGCCGCTGGAACGCCCGGTCGGCGTCGACGAGCCACGTCGTGCGCATGTCGACGATCTCCTCAGGAGTGGCGTTCGCCATCGCGCGGGCCATCTCGCGCATGTTCGGGTCGGGGATCTTGCTGATGATCGCCTCGCGCACATCCGCGGGGGCGTGGCGGGCCTCGCGCGCGACGAGCGCGGCCTCGCTCGTGAGCGTGTGGTGCTGGTTGATCTCGTTCTGGAGATGCTGGGGAAGCTCGGCGATGTGGGCGCCGATGCTCGTCGCCCTGCCGGCGTCGACGAGCAGCCCCATCCGGAAGCGTGTTCGCCAGCCCGGGTGGGACTGGTCGAGGAAGAGCGTCGCCTGAGCAACCTTGAGGCCCGCCTCCTCTCCCTTCATGTTCAGGTCGACATCGCTCTCGGGCTCGCCCGAGGCCGTGGGCTCGCCCCTGGGCTCGGCACCGAACTTCTTCCCGATCTCGTTGAGGAAGCTCTGACGATGCTGAAGGAGCGTGTCGATCACCTTGCCGCGCGCCTCCGGGCTCATCTGGGAGAGGTCGCCGGTGCCCTTCTTCAGGGCATGGACCGCGTCCTCCCAGCGCCCGTCGAAGTGGTTGATCAGTGCGTCCGCCGCGGCGGGCGAGGTGTGTGCGTTCTCGGCGAGCTCGACAGCGGCCGGCTTCTTCGGTGCGGGTGGCTTTCCGCCCGTCGGGTCGGTGCCGCCGCCCCCGCCGCCGCCGATCCCCCCGCCGCCGTGCTCCTCGTGCTGAGCTCCGCTCGGCTCGACCGGCTTCACGCTCTGCTCGCGCTCCTCCACCTCATGCCTCGGTGTTCCCTCGCGCGTCTTCGAGCCGGTCTCCATGTGCTCGCCTGCCATGTGCACGCCCTGCATCCCGGCGTCGGTGAGGAACGCGGTCGAGGCCTCGTCGAGGACCAGGTCCGCGAGGCCCTTGAGGTCCTGCGGCATGGTCGCCTTGCCGTAGATGATCTTCTGCAACGCCAGGTTCGCGCCAACGTTGTAGAAGGAGGACGCCGCGGCCGCGGTGCCGCCGATCATGATCTTCGTCCCGCTCGAGGCCAGTGCCTCGGCGCCCCACTTCTCGACCACGCGGGCGGTCAGCGCCGCCTTGAACGCCTCCTGGGTGAGGCCGCCGAAGAACGCCATCGCTCCCTCGGTTGCCGCCAGCTTGGCGAGGCCGCCGAAGTCGATCGACGAGCGCTGACCGTACGCAACTTCCGACGCCTGCTGGGAACCTTCCTGCGCAAGCGCGTAGACGGCGGACATCATCGCGGCGTCGATCACACCCCCGCCGGGGATGGCAGCCGCGGCAAGCTTGCCGGCGAACTTGGCGCGGTTCAGCCACTTGACGGCGATCCCGGCGCCCTTCATCACCCGGTCCTCGTAGCGCTGGTACTGCCTGGCGGCCCGCTCGAACGAGGCCTCCGTGCGCATGTACTGCAGCAGGCCCATCTCGATGTCCTGGTTCTCGAGCTTGTCCAGCGTCGCTTTCGCGCCGATCTCGGGCCCGTACCAGATGTCCGGATCAGGGCAGACCGTTGAGAGCTCGTCCTGACGATCCTCGAAAGACCCCTTCTCGGGGTGCTGGATGATGTCGAGCATGAACTCGACCTCCTCCGTCATGCTCGGGCCGCCCAGGAACTCCGCCACGCGCCGCACGACCGGGTGGTCGCTGTTCAGCTTGATCCGCTCGAGGTGCTCGGACTTGAGCTCCGAGATCCCGACCTGGATCTCGTAGGTCGCCTTCTTCAACTCCTGAAGGTCGGGCGAGTTCGTGACACGATCGTGGTACTCCTTGCTGAAATAGCTGCTCTCGACGAGATCCTTGAAGTGGACCTTGCCTTTCGTGTGCGGAAGGGAGCGGCCGCCGGAGTAGAGCTCAGCGTCGTGCCCCCAGCCGCCGCCGGCCATCGCGGAGCGAGGGTTGGCCTCGATCTTGATGTGGACCTTCTGGGCCTTCATCAGGTCGTCGTACATCCACTCCCGGAAGGCCTTCTCCGCGGCTCGGTCCTCGGCTGCTCCTGCTTGATGTCGTCCGAGAGCACATCCTTGGTCTCGACCTCGAAGAACATCGGGCCCTGTTCCGACTCGTACTGGCCCGGAACGCTCACGATCATCTCTCGGCCAATCTCGCCGCCCCAATCCTGGATCCCGTGCGCGAGCATGTCGGCCCGTTTCGCCCGGACGTGCTGGTCGAGGATGGCGTTGTTCTGAGCCGCGTCGTAGGCCTGCTGCATCTTCTGGATCTCGTCGGCCTTGATCAGCGGCAGCAGCTCCGGGATCTGCGCGGCGAGGATCGGCGCGATGTCGAGGCCGGCATGTTGCGGGATGCCGCCGTCGGCTGATCTCCGGCGGGCGATTGCACGGCTGGTCGCCCTGTTTCCGACCATGCTTTGAAGCGCGAGGACGGATGCGCCGGCTCGGGGACGGCCTGCTCGGCAGCCGCCTCCCCGGTCTCTGCCTCTCCGGTGGGCTCGCGCCGCCTCACCGGGAGCGCGCGCGTATCGTGAGTGGATTAAGCGGGTGGGTCGCAGGCGCTCCCTACCAGGCCGGGTCGGCCACGAACGCGAAGCCCTTCAACGGCCGCGTCAGCTGCTTGACCACACGTGACTTCACCGTGACGAGCGTGACCTGATTGCTGCGGATGCAGACGATCTGGGTTCCGTCGGGTGACCAGGCCGGGGAGACGCTCTCCTTGCCGGCGGTCAGTCTGGCGGAGCCCGTTCCACCGGCGTTCATCGTGTAGATCTCGATCAGGTTGCCCGAGGCGGGATCCGGGCAGCTCGAAGGCGATCTTCGCGCCGCTCGGCGACCAGGCCGGGTTCATGCCGCCGATCCGGAGCCGCTTGAGCCCGGTTCCGTCAGGCCTGATCGTGTAGATACCGGTGCCCGTCCCAGAGCCGGATTTCGAGCGCTGGAAGACGATCAGCTTCCCGTTCGGCGACCAGTCCGGGTTGATCGCGCCGGCGCTGTCGGGGTTCTTCGTGACGTTCCTCAGCCCGGTGCCGGTGACGTTGATCGTGTAGAGGTCGAACGTCCGCCGGTTGGGCGAGTTACCGCGGAACACGATCTGGTTGCCGTCGGGTGACCAGCTCGGTGTCGAGTCGAGGCGATTTCCCTTCGTCAGCTGCCTCTGAGCCGTGCCGTTGGCGTTCATCACCCAGACCGTGTACGAGAGCCCGTTGTGCGACTCGCGGACGAAGGCGATCCGCTTGTGGTCGGGTGACCATGCCGGCTCGGAATCGCTGAAGGGGCCTGTCGCCAATCCGATCGCCGGGAAACCGACCCGGAGGATCCGGCGGAGACGGTCGAAGTAGAGGGCCTTGCCCGTGCAGGTCACATGTGCCGGGCATTCGATTCCCGCAACGAAGAGAATCGGCGGCTTCGCGGCCGCTGTACTGGAGGCTACGAAAGTCAGTCCGAGCAGGAGCAAGAACAGGGTCAGCCGGCGCATTCCTCTTCCATGATGACGCGCGCGCCGTAGCCGCGGAGCCGTCTGAACAGAAGCTTTACTCAGCTCGGCGTCGGGGTCTCCGACCACGTTCTTCCGAGACCGCAGAGCCAGTTGAGTGCCCGGTGGCGCTCGTAGACGATCGACGACACCTCGGCCCGCTGCTCGGGCGTCAGCTCCCGGTAGCCCGTGCCGAACGCCGGGAAGTCTCCCCGCAGGGGCGAGGGAAGCAACCCACGCTCGAAGCCGCGCATCGCCGCGACGGCGATCAGCTGCTCGTGGGAGTCCCAGTCCTGCGGGAGCTCGACCCCGCCGTTGTCGCGGAGCCGGTCTGTGCGGACGCGCCAGTGCCAGAGGCGGGCGGTCTCGCGCTCGTGCTCGATCTCTGCGCGGGCGCGCATCGTGCCGTGAGCGGTGGGAGTTGCGAGGAGCCACTCCGGGTCGAACGGGTGGTCGAACGGCTCCAGCTCGACGAGCCCGAGCGCCCACAGCAGCATGCCGAGGCCTTCGCCCTGCCAGACCGCCTCGATCACTGCCGGGTTGTGCTCCTCGGACGGGAGCATCCGGAGTGCCGTGTCGAGCGGCTCGGAGAGCGCGCGGATCCGGTCGAGCACGTCGCGGCGGCTCCGGAGCTTCGTACGGGCCATTGCCTTGAGGCTAGCGCCTCCTGAGGCTGGCGCAGGGTGCTCGTCTAGAGTCCTCGCTATGACGGCGATCCCGGGCTGCGTGGCGACGCTGGAGCGGTGGGGAGGCTCGCCGCTCGAGCGGGTCGAGCGCGAGGAGGTCGATCCGGTCGACCTCGAGACCGCGACCGGGCTCGTCGCGTCGATCGAGGCGGACGAGTGCTCGCTGGCCTCGTTCGAGGACCGGGATGCCGACCGGTGGCTGCACGTCTCGTGCTCGAACGGGAGCTATGTGATCAACGCACGAGATCAGGACGGCCCGTACTTCCTGCGCCGGTCATCCCGGCCCGCGGAGGGGCGAGTGATCGTCTGGGTTGCCGGCTTCGAATGGCAGTTCCACAAGCGGTTCCTCCTCGACCGCGCCGAGGCGGAGGCCGTCGTCGCGCAGTTTGCCGGTGCCGGCGAGTGGGACTTCTCCGGCGGCAGGTGGGAGGAGGCCGGCGTGAGCCCCGACTCGCGCCCGCTCGGGATGCCCGCCGCGGAGGGCCCCGAGACCGAGATCAGCCTCAACTAGCCAGGCAGGCGGCTCTTCAGCGCAGCAATGCGCGCCGACGACGCCTGCAGCGCGGCAAGCGGGAGGGAGCCATTCCCGACTCGCGGCGACGAGCTCCGAGTAGGCCGCGGCGCTATCGCGCTCGTTCGTGAAGAGGAGGACGTCCACGCCGGCGTTGACGGCACGCACCGCAGCGTCGCTTCGGCTCGCCGGCCCGGGTGCCTCCAGCGCGTCGCTGATCACGACGCCCGAGAAGCCGAGCTGCTGCCGGAGCAGGCCGGTGACGATCGGCCGGGAGAGAACGGCCGGGGTGCCCGTCGGGTCGTAGGCCGCGTAGCCGGCGTTGCTCACCATCACGAGGTCGACCTTCGCACCGATCGCCTGCTCGAACGGCGGGAGCCGCGCAGCGAGCGAACGCTGGGAGGTGCTGAGGATGACGGCGCGGTCGTCGGTGGATGTGCGCGCGGTTCCGAGACCGGGAAAGTGCTTCGCCGTCGCCGCCACCCCGCCGGCCTGCAGGCCCTGGATGAAGGACTTGCCCATCGCCGCATTCGTCCGGGGATCACGGCTGAAGGCGCGGGTGCCGAGGAAGCTCTTGGGCGAGTAGGGCGTGTCGAGGACGGGTGCCAGGTCGACGTCGATCCCGAGCGACCGTAGGTAGCCGGCCGTCTGACTCCCTTCGGAGCGTGCCTTGGCCGTGGAGCCGGCGGCGCCGATCTCGGCGGGCGAGAGGTCGGGCGGCCCGTACGGCAGCCGTCGGACCGAGCCGCCTTCCTGGTCGACCGCGATCAGGAGCGGAGGGTTCCCGCCCTCGGCCGCAGCCGCCTGCAGCTCGTCGATCGCCGTCCGTCAGCTCGGCTCTGCTCCCGATGTTGCGCCCGAACAGGATCACGCCGCCAACCTGCCCGGCCCGGATCCGGGCGAGCAGCGCGGCGGCCGGCGTCAGGCCGGTCATGCCGGTCAAGATCGACTGGCCGGCGAGGCGGGCGGGGGAGACCCCGGCTGCGTCCGCTTCGCTCGAGCCGCCGAGACGCGGCTACGAGTGCGGCAGCCGCGAGCGCCCCGTAGAGCCTCACACGGTGACGAGGACGTTGCCGGCCACGAGCACGCGAGCGATCTCGAGGTTGTCGTCGAGGACCACCACGTCCGCCGGAAGCCCGACGTCGAGCCGGCCGAGCTCGCGTGCGCCGAGCACGCGCGCCGGAACCGACGTGGCCGCCTCGACCGCGTCCGCAAGCGGTACACCGAGCGCGTGCAGGTTCCGCACAGCCTCGATCATCGTCAGCACGCTACCGGCGAGCACGCCGTCGGGGCCGCGAACGGCTCCCTCCGTGACCTGGATGTCGAGCGAGCCGAAGGAGTACGCGCCGTCGCTTGCACCGGCGGCGGTGATCGAGTCGGTGACGAGCGCCACCCGGCCCGGGGCCGCGCGCCAGACGACCTGCACGGTCTCGGAGGCGAGATGGACGCCGTCGAGGATCAGCTGCACGATCACGTCGTCGCGCGCGAGCGCTGCGCCGACGATGCCCGGGTCACGGTGCAGGAACGGGCGCATCGCATTGAAGAGATGGGTGACCGTTCCGACGCCGAGATCGAATGCCTCGGTCGCCTGCTCGGCGGTGGCGTCGCTGTGGCCGAGGGAGACGGTGACGTTCCGCTCCAGCAGGCGCGAGATCAGCGCGAAGGCCCCGGGAAGCTCCGGTGCAAGCGTCATCAGCCGGACCGGCCCGCCGTCGAGGAGCCGGTCGAGCAGCTGCAGGTCGGGATCGCGTCGCCCCGACGCGTCGTGGGTGCCCAGCCGGTGCGGGGACAGGAACGGCCCTTCCAGGTGAACGCCGGCGATGCGCGGATAGTCCGCCGCCGTGGGAACCTCGGCGAGCGCGGCGAGGAGCTTTTCCTCGGGCGAGGTGATCAGGGTCGGGAGATAGGCGGTGACCCCGGTCTCGAGCAGCGCGTCGCCCGCGCGGCGGTAGCCGTCGGTGTCGGCGTCGAGGAAGTCGACGCCTCCGAACCCGTTGACCTGCAGATCGACGAAGCCGGGAACCGCCAGGCCGCGCCCCTCGGGCGAGCTGAGCCCGAGGCGGACGATCCGGCCGTCCTCGATCTCGACATCTCCTTCGACGAACGTGCCGTCGACGAGCGCTGCCTCGACTCCGAGCTTCATGGGGCGACCTGCTGCATCGGCGACAGTCTAAGACCAATTCCCCCCTTTGGTCAATACCACTTTTGCGAATTCTCTTGTCTTCGGCCGTTTCGGTCTATACCATCGAGCCTCGATGGCCGAAATCAACCTCGACCACGTGAGCAAGGCCTTCGGCGGCGTCAAGGCCGTCGACGAGGTCTCACTCGAGATTGCCGACGGCGAATTCCTTGTGTTGGTCGGCCCTTCCGGCTGTGGGAAGTCGACGCTGCTCCGCATGATCGCGGGGCTCGAGCAGACGACCGACGGCTGGATCTCGATCGGCGGCCTCGATGTGACCGATCTGCCGCCGAAGGATCGCGACATCGCAATGGTCTTCCAGACGTACGCGCTCTACCCCCACATGAGCGTGCGCCAGAACCTGGGTTATGGGCTGAAAGCTCGGGGGACCGAGAAGCCCGAGATCGCGCGGCGCGTCGACGAGGTCGCCGAATTGCTCGGGTTGTCGGCCCTGCTCGACCGGCGCCCGGCGCAGCTCTCGGGCGGGCAGCGACAGCGCGTCGCGATGGGCCGGGCGATCGTGCGCGAGCCCCAGGCGTTCCTGCTCGACGAGCCGCTCTCGAACCTCGACGCTCAGCTCCGCGTCGGCATGCGCGCCTCGCTCGCGCAGCTGCACCAGCGGCTCGGCGTCACCACCGTCTACGTCACCCACGACCAGGTCGAGGCGATGACGCTCGGCCAGCGTGTCGCCGTCATGCGGGCCGGGAAGATCGTCCAGGTCGACACGCCGCAGAGGCTCTACTCGGAGCCGCGTGACGTCTTCGTCGCGGGATTCATCGGCTCGCCCGCGATGAACCTCGTCGAGGCGACGGTGCAGGGAGGGGTCGTCCGCTTCGCGGAGTTCGGCATCCCGCTTGCGCCCGGCGCCGACGTCCCGGACGGCGAGGTGATCCTGGGCATCCGGCCCGAGGACTTCGAGGACAGTGCTCATGCCCCGGGCCTGCCCACGCTCGACGTCTCCGTCGACGTGCTCGAGGAGCTCGGCTCCGATTCGTTCGTGTTCTTCTCGGTTGCCGCCCGCTCGATCACGCCGCAGGCGCTCGAGGCGGGCGACGATGCCCGCGGGCTCGTCCCGGCGTCGGGAGCCCTGTTCACGGCCCGTGTCGACGCTCGAACCGGTGCCCGCGTCGGCGGCCGCGTCGAGCTCGCCGTCGACCCGCAACGGCTCCAGTTCTTCGATTGCGAGACAGGCTTGCGGCTGACCGGAGCTCGCGCGGCAGCCGCTCCCGCCGAGCTGACTGCGCTCCGATGACGAAGCAGCGCGAAACCCGCGACCAGGTGCTCGAGCTGATCGAGGCGCTCCAGGTCGGCGACGCGATCCCGCCGGAGAGGGTGCTGAGCATCAAGCTCGGCGTGTCCCGCCTGACCTTGCGCGCGGCGCTCGGCGAGCTCGTACGCGAGGGGCTCCTGACGCGGCGCCGCGGTGCGGGCACGTTCGTCGCCGAGCCGAAGGTCGCCAAGGAGATGACGATCACCTCCTTCAGCGACGACATGCGTCAGCGAGGCCTGACCCCGGGGAGCCGGACACTCGAGTTCCGGACGATCACGGCCGGCGCTCGTCTCGGGCGCATCCTCTACGTCTCGCCGTCGGAGCCGGTGCTGTCGGTCAAGCGGCTGCGCCTGGCCGACGGGGAGCCGATGGCCGTCGAGCTGCTGCACGTTCCCGAGGCGCTCTTCCCCGGGCTCACGGCCGCGGATCTCGAGGAGAGCTCGTTCTACGACCTGCTCGAAAACCGCTACGGGATCGAGATCGTCGGCGGGACCCAGACGGTCGAGCCGACGGTGACGAACGACGAGGAATCGAAGGAGCTCGCCGTCCCCCTGCACTCGCCGGCGCTCCTGTTCGAGCGCGTGACGCGCGCAGCAGGAGGAGAGATCGTCGAGTTCACCAGCTCGATCTACCGGGGCGACCGCTATCGGCTGGTCTCAGAGCTCGGGGTGGGCGGGCGCCCGGCGATCTCGATGGGTCTCGCGTCTCGCGCGATCGACGACTTCGCGTAGTGGTACTTACCACCGCAACTGAATCGGCGGTCACGGGTTTTCGTGCAGCCAAGCGCTATGGCGCAACAACTTACAATATTGGTATTGACATCTTCGTCACCAATGTGTCAGGATCCCGCCGAATGAAGTGTGGTACTGACCAAATGTGCGGAGCTGGACTCTCGCGGAGCGAGCGACCGGGCCGCCTGACTCTGGAGGCTTCCAGGTGAAGAGACACATCATCGTCGCGCTCTGCCTTTGCGCGGTCGCCGCAGCCGCCGTCACGGCGGCTATGGGGGCGACGAAGAAGACGACCGCCAGCAGCATCACCGTCTGGCTACAGGTCGATGCGCAGTCCGGCTGGCCGAAGGCCGTCGCCGCTGCCAACGCGACGTTTCAGCAGCAGAACCCGGGCGTGACCGTCAACGTCCAGTATCAGCAGTGGAACACGCATCTCCAGAAGTTCGACGCGACGCTCGCGGGCAATACCGCGCCTGACGTGATCGAGATGGGCAACTCGGAGATGACGAAGTACATGGCGGCCGGCGCGTTCGCCGATCTCACCGCCGACAAGTCGACGTTCCCGAACTCCTCGACCTGGCTCAAGGGCCTGACGGACTCGGCGACCTACGACGGCAAGCTGATGGGCGTTCCCTACTACGCCGGCACGCGCATCGTCATCTACCGCAAGGACATGTTCAAGGAAGCCGGGATCACGAAGCCCCCGACCTCTCTTGCGCAGCTCGTCGCGGACGGCAAGAAGATCGGCGCTGCGAATAGCTCCGACACCACGTTCTCGCCGCTGTACATCGCCGGCAAGGACTGGTACACCGCGATGGGCTTCGTCTACGACTTCGGCGGGCAGATCGCAACTCAGTCCGGCGGCAAGTGGACGGGCACGCTCGACAAGCCGCGCGCGATCGCAGGGCTGAACG
This sequence comes from uncultured Actinomycetota bacterium, assembly GCA_963775355.1. Classification (GTDB taxonomy): domain Bacteria; phylum Actinomycetota; class Thermoleophilia; order Gaiellales; family Gaiellaceae; genus PALSA-600. The sequence goes on from CAVZJA010000020.1 coordinate 813,351, forward strand.
CGTTCAAGAACACGTTCCTCGCGCTCTCGAAGGCCAGCAAGTCGACCGACGAGGCCAACCCGTTCCCGACCACGCCGTTCTCGCAGGGCCATGCCGCGTCGTTCGTCGGCCCCGGCTGGCAGTACGGCTACGCGCTCGACCCGAAGGCCGGTAACCCGAAGCTCAAGCCGGTGATGGGCGCGTTCCCGATGCCGAGCCATACGCCCGGCAAGACGATGCCCGGCTTCCTCGGCGGCTCGGATCTCGCGATCCCGGCCTCGAGCGCCAACAAGTCGCTCGCCGAGCAGTGGATCGCCGACTTCACGTCGAACGCCAGTGAGGCCATCATCGTGAAGGCGGGGAACATCCCGAACACGACAGCGCTCCTGAACCTCGTCAAGGGCACGCCCGGCACGGCGCTCGCCGCTTCGGCCAAGGCGACCTGGTTCGTCCCGACCGCCAAGAACTGGGCGAACGTCGAGAGCTCGAACGTCCTCCGCACCATGCTCACCAACATCCTCACCGGTAAGCAGACCGTGCAGCAGGCCGCCAGCTCGACCAGCAGCAAGATCACCTCGATTCTCAACGCAAGCAGCTAGAGATCGCCAGAGACGGATGGCGCCTGAACCGGTTCCAGTTCATGCAGGCGCAGATGCCGCCGGAGCAGCCTCACGGCAGCTCCGGCGGCATCGCCGTCTCAGACGGGCCCGTGTCGCCGAGGCGACGGTGCCGTATGCGCTGATCGCGCCGGCGGTGATCGTGATCGTCGCCGTGCTCGGGTACCCGATCTACTTCCTGATCCGGCTCTCGTTCCAGCACTACGGGCTCTTCCAGTTGATCGCCCACAAGGGCACCTCGGCCGGGTTCGACAACTTCACGACGACGCTGAGCGACGGCCAGTTCTGGCACGTCCTCCTTCGGACGGCGATCTTCACGGCCGTGAACGTCGGGCTGACGCTCGGGATCGGCACTCTGATCGCGCTGCTGCTGAAGGAGCTCGGCACCTTCATGCGGACGGCGGTCACGGTCGCGCTGATCCTCGCCTGGGCGATGCCGGTCGTCGTCGCGGCGCAGCTCTGGCTCTGGATGACGAACTACGAGAACGGCGTCTTCAACTACACGCTCACCCAGCTCCATCTGGGCAACTTCATCCAGTACGACTGGTTCGCGAACTCCGTGGTCGGGTTCGGGGTGATCACGTCCCTCATCGTCTGGGGGGCCGTCCCGTTCGTCGCGATCACGGTGTACGCGGGGCTGACGCAGGTGCCGGCCGACCTGCTCGAGGCGGCCCAGATCGACGGCTCCGGGGCGTTCAAGCGCTTCCGCGACATCACCTTCCCGATCCTGAAGCCGATCTTCGTCATCCTCGCGAGCCTCTCGATCATCTGGGACTTCCAGGTCTTCACCCAGCCGTTCCTGCTGCGGCTCCAACGGCCGGATCCGGATTACTGGCTGATGAGCATCTACGCGTACGAGAAGTCGTTCGGGATCAGCCAGTACGGGCTCGGGTCGGCGATCGCGCTCGTGATGCTGCTCGTGATGGTCGGCGTGACGTTCTTCTACGTGCGGCAGATGATCCGCGTGGGGGAGATCGCATGACAGTTGCCGTCGCACCTCGGCGGCGCCGCCCGGGCCGCTCGCGGCGGCACGTGGCCCGCCGCGTCGCGCTCAACCTCGCGGGCCTCGTCGTGCTCGTGGTCATGGCCTTCCCCGTCTACTGGATGGTCGCGACGGCGTTCAAGCCGGGGATCGAGATCACGAGCTACACGCCGCACTGGGTGCCGTACCACCCGACGCTCCAGCACTTCTCGGACGCGATCCACCGGCCGTACTTCTGGGACGACCTCGAGAACAGCCTGATCGTCGTGTCCGTGGTCGTCGTGCTCTCGGTCGTGCTGGCGTTCCTCGCGGCCGTCGCGCTCGCGAAGTACCGCTTCAGCGGCTGGAAGATCTTCATCGTCCTCGTGATCCTGATCCAGATGCTGCCGCAGAGCGCGCTGATCATCCCGCTGTACGTGGTGCTCGCGCGGTACCACCAGGTGAACCAGCTCTCCGGGCTGATCATCACCTACCTGACGTTCGTGCTCCCGTTCTCGATCTGGATGCTGCGCGGCTTCATCCTCGGGATCCCGAAGGATCTCGAGGAGGCGGCGATGGTCGACGGGAAGAGCCGGACGGGCGCGTTCGTCGGGATCCTGCTGCCGCTGGTCGCGCCGGGCCTCGTCGCGACGTCGATCTTCGCGTTCATCCAGGCCTGGAACGAGTTCATCTTCGCCTACATCCTGCTGTCCGACCAGCAGAAGCAGACGCTGACGGTGTGGCTCGCCGGCTTCCTGGGTACGAGTCGCGGGACCGACTGGGGCGGGCTGATGGCGGGGGCGACGCTGACGGCTATTCCCGTGGTGATCTTCTTCCTGATCGTGCAGCGCCGGATCGCCTTCGGGCTGACCGCGGGGGCGGTGCGCGGGTGAGTCTGGAGCGGCTCGCGGCGGGCTGCATCTTCCCGAGCTTCCCGGGGCTCGAGGCGCCGGAGTGGGTGCTGCGGCGGGTCGAGGGCGGGCTCGGCGGAATCTGCCTCTTCGGTTACAACGTGCGCGACGGCGCCCAGTTGGCCGCGCTGACTGCCTCGTTGCGCGCCGTCCGCGGCGACCTGCTGATCGGCATCGACGAGGAGGGCGGCGACGTCACCCGGCTCGAGGGCGATCGGGGCAGCTCGTATCCGGGCGCCGGCGCGCTCGGGGCCGTCGACGATCTCGCGCTGACCGAGCGCGTCTCGGCCGCGATCGGCGCGGATCTTCGCGCGGTCGGGGTCAACCTCGACTTCGCCCCGGTCGCCGACGTCAACGTCAACCCGGCGAACCCGGTGATCGGGATCCGCTCGTTCGGCTCCGACCCGGAGCTCGTCGCGCGCCATGTCGCAGCTTCCGTGCGCGGCCTGCAGCGCCAGGGAGTGGCGGCGTGCGCGAAGCACTTCCCCGGCCATGGCTCGACCGAACAGGACTCGCATCTCGAGCTGCCGGTGGTCGTCGGCGATGCGCGCGAGGGGCTGCCGCCGTTCCGGGCCGCGATCGAGGCGGGCGTGAAGACGATCATGACGGCGCACGTTCGCGTTCCCGCGCTCGACGACGCCCCGGCCACCGTCAGCCCGGCCGTCGTGCAGGGGTTGCTCCGGGACGTGCTCGGCTTCGACGGGGTCGTGATCGCGGATGCGCTCGAGATGAAGGGGCTGAGCGACTCGGTCGGGATCGAGCGCGGGGCGGTGCTGGCGCTCGAGGCGGGCGTCGATGCGCTGCTGATCGGGCACGACCTGGGAGAGGATGCTGTCGAGGCGGTTCAGCGGGCGCTGGTCTCGTCGGTCTCCGAGGCGCGGCTGCGTGAGGCGGCGGGTCGCGTGGCGCGCGTCGGCGCGTGGGCGGCATCTGCACCGGCTGGCGGGCCCGTCGACCGCGGGGCGGGGGAGAAGGCTGCCCGCCTGGCGCTCCAGATCGACGGCGACGTGTCGCTCGAGAGTGCGCCGTTCGTGGTCGAGCTTCGGCCGCAGGCGAACATCGCCGCCGGCGAGGCGGTTCATTCGCTCGGCGCGGTGATCGAGGAGCGGCTCCCGGGGAGCGAGGCGGTCGTCTTCGACGAGGCGAACGCCCATCCGGCGACGGCGGAGCGGATGGCCGGCGCGAGGCCGGTCGTGATCGTCGTTCGCGACGCGCATCGACACCGCTGGATGCAGGAGTTCACGGACAGGCTGCCGTCGTCGGTTCTCGTCGAGGTCGGGCTTCCCGTCTGGCGGCCTGCCGCGGTGCGTGGCTACGCGGCGACGTACGGCGGGAGCCGGGTCAGCTACGAGGTCCTGGCCGACGTTCTGCTCGAGCGCGTGGCGGTGACTGCATGAGCTCGACTCAGCTCGAGCGGGAGCTCCGCGAGCAGCCGGAGGCTCTGGCGCGCCTGCTGGATTCGCAGCGCGGCCGGGCGAAGGAGCTCGGAGCGCTCCTGCGGAGGCGGGACGTTCGCTACCTCCTGATCGCGTCGCGCGGCAGTTCGTCCAATGCGGCGCGCTACGCGCAGTACCTCCTGGGCCGCGCGAGCCGTGTTCCCGTGGCGTTCGCGACACCGTCGCTCTACACGCTCTACGAGCAGCCGCCGCGTCTCGACGGCGCGCTCGTGATCGGCATCTCGCAGTCGGGTGAGTCGCCCGACGTGCGCGCGGTGATCGACGAGGCGCGCCGCCAGGGGCGGCCGACGCTGTCGATCACGAACTCGCCCGACTCGCCGATCGGCCGCGCGGCGGAGACTGTTCTCCCGCTCGAGGCGGGGCCGGAGCTCGCAGTCGCGGCGACGAAGACCTACCTCAACTCCGTCGGTGCGATCGCGCTCCTCTTCGCGTGGTCGACGCGTGATGCGGAGGCGCTGGCGGAGCTCGAGCGGATGCCGCTCCGGATCGCGGACCAGATCGCCCTGTCGTTCGAGGATGCGGCCGGGCTCGACGAGCTGGCAGGAATCCAGGGCGGAACGGTCGTCGCGCGTGGGATCAACTACGGCACCGCCTTCGAGATCGCGCTGAAGATCCGCGAGCTGTCGGGGCTCCTGTTCGAGGCGTACTCCGCCGCCGACCTGATGCACGGCCCCGTCGCCGCCGTCCGTCCCGGCTGGCCCGTGATCGCCGTCGCCCCGTCCGGCCCGGCGCTCGACAGCATGGAGACCGCGATCGCCGGCCTCGCCGACCGGGGCGCCCGACTGATCACGATCGCCGACCGCCCCGACGTGCTCTCCCGCGGCCTGGCGCCGTTCCGCCTGGTCGAGGGCGTCACCGAATGGCTGAGCCCGCTGACGACCGTGATCCCCGGCCAGCTCGCCGCTCTACGGCTCGCCCAGCTGAACGGCAGCGATCTCGACAACCCGCACGGCCTCTCGAAGATCACGCTGACGCTCTAGCGGCAAGCGCCGGACAAGCCTCGATCGGCCGTGTCATTTTCAGCCGCGTCTGGGGACAGTCCCCAGCCGTGTCTCGGGAGGCCATGCCGTTCCGGGCCGTGTCGGGGGACTGTCCCCAGACACGCCCGCAAGGGGCGAGCCGGAACGACCTGCTTATAGGCGGCGAGGTTGACACCGCGAAGGTGGCGCGGCCCGTCATCTCCTAGAGTTCGCGCCATGTCGGAGCGCTCGGGGCGAGGATCTTCTGGAGGCCTACGACGCGCGGCTGAGAGGCCGCATTCCCGACCCGCTGCCGAAAGGCGTGAGCGTCGAGCGGGACGGGCCGCTCGTTCGGTTCGTCGGGCTCGACGAGCGCGGATTCGTCGACTACCGAGATCTCGACGGGCTCGAGGGCGCCGAGCTCGACGAGCTGATCGCCCGTCAGGTGCGGTTCTTCGGTGAGCGTGGGTTGAGGTTCGAGTGGAAGCATCGATCCCACGACCGCCCGGCCGACCTGACCGACCGGCTGCTCGCTGCGGGATTCGTGCCCGAAGACGTGGAGACGGTGCTGATCGCGCGGGTGGCGGACATCGCGGGAGAGGTCAGCCTCCCCGAGGGCGCCACGCTTCGGGAGGTGACCCAGCTCCGCGACCTTCGGAGGCTGGAGGCGATGGAGCACGCGATCTGGGGCGGGGAGCGCCACAGGATGGCCGAGCGCCTCGACGCGGAGCGCGCGGCCGATCCGGATGGCATCACGATCCTGATCGTCGAAGCCGGCGGCGAGGTCGTCTGCGGCTGTTGGGTCAGGTTCGAGCCTGCGGCGGGGTTCGCGACGCTTTGGGGCGGCGCAACGCTCCCCGGCTGGCGCGGCCGCGGGATCTACCGCGCGGCCGTCGCCTACCGCGCGAATCTGGCCGCCGCGCGCGGCCTCCGATTCGTCCAGGTGGACGCATCGGACGAGAGCCGCCCGATCCTCGAGCGGCTCGGTTTCACCGTCGTGACGAGAACGACGCCGTACATCTGGTCGCCGTAGCGACCTACGGCTTGACCATGTTGTGAACCTCGACGATCTCGGGCGGCCCGGCGAGCTCGACTCCGTTCTCCTCGAGGAGAGGCATCAGCGTCGGGCTGAACGCTTCGAACTTCTCCATCGACTCCCAGATCTCGCTCACGCGAAAGCTGCCGCCTGAGGTGAATGCGACGTGGAACTCGAGCCCGTCGGTCGGGAACTCACCCGCCGCCTCGAGCGCGGCCATCGTCGCGTCGTACTTCTCGGTGCTCATGCTCGGTGCTCCGGTGAAGCGGACGAGGATGCTCATGTGTGCCTCCGTGCTCGGGGGCTCCAATCTACTGGCGATGGCGCGGCCACCCGCCGGGTATCGCCGTCCGTCGCCCGCGTAAGCGCTTAGGATCGATGATCGTGAAGCGCTTCGGTTGGTGCTCCCTTCAGGTCGTCGCTGCGGTCTTGGCGGTTTCGGCTGTGTGTGTGGCGGCACCGGCGCCCACGAGACTGGCCGTCAACGCTGGGACGACCTTCGCGAGCACCGGCGTGACCCTGCGTCAGGGCGAGACTGCCGTGATCGTCGCCACCGGGACGATCTCGTACGGGAGCCAGAATCCCGCTTGCGCCGGGTCTTCGATCCCGCCCGAGGGTTGTGCGGCGGAGTCGATCTGCCCGGTGAGCGGCGGCTGCGGCGCGCTCATCGGACGCCTCGGCGACGGCCCTGCTTTCCTGGTCGGCAAGAAGAAGACAGTCGACGGGCCGGGAACGATCTGGCTCGGGATCAACGACGTGAAGGGCGCGTTTGCCGACAACACCGGCGCCTTCGATGTCACGGTGACCGTGCAGCAGCGCGTCGAGGTCGCGAAGGTTCTCCAGATCAAGTCCGGCCACCTCTACCTGCAGCGCGCGGGCACCGATCGTGTCGTCGCGCTGCACAGCGGCGACGTGATCTACCTCGGCGACGAGCTCCTGACGAGCCAGGACGGCCGCGTCGCGCTCGAGTTCGAGATCGGCGGCCGCGTCAAGATTGGGCCGGGCGCCCATGTGACCGTGACCGGGGAGCGAAGCGTCGGCAGCTCGGAGGACACCGGGCTCAAGTTTCTCTGGAACGGCAGCGGCAGGTCGAGCAGCGCGACCGTCGAGATCCAGACGAACGGCGGAGTGATCGGGATCAAGGGCTGAGCGTCGGGGAGAAACTGTTGCGGAGTTGGCACACTCGCCGTCGGGGGCCGGGCGTACAGTGACTCCCCCATGGCGAAGGCAGCTTCTCTTCAGCACTCCTGCACCGAGTGCGGCACCAACTCCGGCCGCTGGCTCGGGCGCTGCCCCGGTTGCGGCGCGTTCGGGACGATGGTCGAGGAGGCCGTCCCGGCGCGGGGCGCCGCAACCGCGGCACCTGCGCGCCCGCTGCTGCGCCTCGTCGAGGTCGAAGCCGAAGAGGCGGACCGCATCCCGACAGGGCTCGAGGAGCTCGACCGGGTGCTCGGCGGCGGGCTCGTGCCGGCCTCGCTCGTGCTCGTGGGCGGCGAGCCCGGCGTCGGCAAGTCGACGCTTCTCCTCTCCGCGCTAGGGGCGATCTCGCGCGACCGGCGCGCGCTTCTCGTCACGGGCGAGGAGTCGGTCGTCCAGGTCAAGCTCCGCGCCTCGCGGCTCGGCGGCTGCGAGGCCGTCGAGATCCTCGCGGAGACCGAGCTCGACACCGTGTGCGCCACCCTCGAGCGCGAGCGTCCGGGCGTGTGCGTGATCGACTCCGTGCAGACGCTGTACTCCTCGGAGATCGGCTCGGCTCCCGGCTCTGTCTCTCAGGTGCGCGAGGCGGCGTCGCGGATCCTGCGCGTGGCGAAGGAGGCCGGGGTGGCGACCTTCCTCGTCGGGCACGTGACGAAGGACGGCTCGGTCGCCGGGCCGCGCGTGCTCGAGCACCTCGTCGACTGCGTCCTCCAGTTCGAGGGCGACCGTTACAACTCACACCGCATACTGCGCGCGACGAAGAACCGCTTCGGCTCGACGAACGAGCTGGCGGTCTTCGAGATGACCGCGGGCGGGCTCGTCGGGGTCGCCGAGCCCTCGGCGATCTTCGGGAAGACCGTGCCCGGAGAGATCGGCGCCGCGGTGACGTGCGCGCTCGAGGGGACGCGGCCGCTTCTGATCGAGATCCAGTCGCTCGTCGCGCCGACCGACCTCGCGATGCCGCGCCGTGTCGGCACCGGTGTCGACCCCAAGCGGCTCGCGATGATCGTCGCGGTGCTCGCCCGCCACGCCGGTCTGCCGCTCGGCAACGCGGACGTCTTCGTCAACGTCGCAGGCGGCATCCGCATCGACGAGCCCGGAGCGGATCTCGGGATCGCACTGGCGATCGCGTCGGCCGCTCGCGGCGTTCCCGTGATCGACGGGCTTGCCGCGTTCGGCGAGATCGGGCTCACCGGCCGGCTCCGCGCCGCGGCCCAGGCGCCGCGGCGGCTCGAGGAATGCCGCAAGCTCGGCATCTCCTCCGTCTTGGCCCCGGAGGGCACCGAGGGGGCCAGCCTTCAGGCGGAGTCGCTCCGCCAGGCTCTCGCCGCCGGATTGGCTCAGAAGTCCGCCTGAGCAGGGGTTTTCCAAAACCCCTGCAAAAAACGGCCTTTTATGCGGATTTTTGGTAGACTTCCGTCTTCGCCGGCAGTCTTCATGAGTGCCGGCGCTTTGACGACACGGGAGAGGGAGTCAGCTTGTACAAGGTCGGCGACAAGGTGGTGTACCCGCACCACGGGGCGGGCACCATCGTGAAGCGTGAACGTCGGGAGATCCTCGGAGAGACTCGCGAATACCTCACGATCAAGATCCTGCACAACGATATGACGGTCAACGTTCCGGCGGACAACGCCGAGCGGGTCGGGTTGCGCAAGGTGATCGACGAGGAGGCCGTGAAGAAGGTTGTCAAGTACCTGACGAGCGGTGGCACGGAGATGCCGAAGAACTGGAATCGGCGCTTCAAGCACAACCGCGACAAGATGAAGACCGGCGACATCTTCGAGCTCGCAGAAGTCGTGCGCAACCTCTCGCTGCGCGACGGCGAGAAGGGGCTTTCGACCGGCGAGAAGCAGATGTATGTCAAGGCGAAGAAGATCCTCGCCTCCGAGTTGATGTACGCCAAGAACCTGTCGGAGGACGACGCGTTCGACTGGCTCGAAGGCGTGCTGACGGGGCCGGACACCCCGGCGAAGCGTACGCCGGCTGCCCGGCGGACGGCGTCAGCTCCAAAACCGAAGACGCCAGCTGCCGCATAGGTGAGCGTCTGGGTCGTGCTCGTCGCCGCGGGGCGAGGAGAGCGGCTAGGGGATGAGCGCCCGAAGGCGTTTGCGCGCCTCGGCGATCTTCCCCTGCTCGCAGAGCCACTGCGCCGGCTCGACGAGAGCGACTGGATCGACGGGATCGTGGTCGTGGCTCCTCCCGAGTGGGAGGAGCCGGCGATCCTCGTCGCCGAGGAGATCGGAGCCTCGAAGGTGACCGCATGCGTGACGGGCGGCGCGACCCGCTCGGCGTCGGTGCGGATCGGGCTCGACGAGGTGCCGGAGGACGCCGTGGTCGTGCTCGTGCACGATGCGGCCCGGCCCTTCCTGCCGGGCGACGTCGTGCAGCGGCTGCTCGAAGCCCTGGGCGAGGGGTTCGACGGCGCCGTGCCCGGGCTACCGGTTGCGGACACCGTGAAGCGCGTGCGCGACGGGATCGTCATCGAGACGCCGAGCCGCGACGAGCTCGTCGCCGTTCAGACCCCTCAGGCGTTCGTAGCGAGCGTGCTGCGTTCGGCTGCGGCGGGTGAAGGCTCGGACTGCGCGTCGCTCGTCGAGGCGGCAGGTGGAAGGGTGAAGGTGATCGCCGGCGACGAGCGGCTGCTGAAGGTGACGACGCCCGATGATCTCCGCCGCGTCGAGGCCTTGCTCGCCGCCGAGCTCGAGGCTGAGTAGCCTCACGCCGTGGCGGATATCCGGATCGGGATGGGGTACGACGCCCATGCGCTCGCCGACGGCGTGCCGCTGGTGCTCGGCGGGGTCGATTTCGACCATCCGCGCGGGCTCGCCGGGCATTCCGACGGTGACGTGATCGCGCACGCGCTGATCGACGCCGTGCTCGGGGCCGCAGGGCTCGGAGACATCGGTGGTCTCTTCCCGTCCGACGAGGAGCGCTTTCATGGCATCTCCTCTCTCTCGCTGCTCGAGGAGGCCTACGCGCAGGTCTCCGGCGCCGGCTGGCGGCTCGTCAACGCCGACTGCGTCCTCGTCGGCGAGGAGCCGCGGATCGCGGCCCATCGCGACGAGATGCGGCGTCGGCTCGGAGCGGCGATCGGCGAGGGTGAGGTCAACGTCCGCGCGACGACGACCGACCGGCTCGGGTTCCCAGGCCGCGGCGAGGGCCTTGCGGCCCACGCCGTGGCACTGCTCGAACGCAGGTAGTGGTTACTTCTCCGTGCCGACCTTGGTAATCGGCGCGTTCAGGACGACGTGCGCGTCCGTGATGGTGAGTTGGCCCTTCCTCGCGAGGCCGTTGATCTGGTCGTCCTGGACGAGGAGCACGGGCTTGACGCCGGGCTTCCAGGTCACGATCAGCTCTTCCCAGAGCGGGTTGTAGTCGCTCTCGCCCGGCTCCGAGCCGAAGACGGCGATCTGGCCGGTCGCGGCCTTGCCCTCGATGAAGTACTGCGGCGGCGCGCCCTTCACCTTCGCGAGCGGCGGCGAGTAGTTGATGTTCATCGCCGACGCCTGTGACTTGCTCGAGACGTCGGTGACGACGTACGTGTTCTTGTGGCCGTCGTAGTAGCCGGCGTAGGTATTGGCGGTGCCCTTCGCCGCGGGGCCGAGGTTGAGCATCGAGGGCACAGCGGCCGCAGCGCTTGCTGCGCTCACGATTCCGATGACGCCTGCCGCCACGGCGGCGAGCTTGAGCCGGGACATATTTTCTCCTCCGAGTGGTTGAGTTGCCCGGAGGTACGTCGGGCGCGGCCGGCTGGTTTCGGGTCTGCCGCCCTGGAACACGGAGGCTTAACAGTTCGGGCTCAGACCGGGAGCGCCGCGGTGCCGTCGTCCGCGAGGGTGACGAGCCCATCGCGGGCGAGCGAGACGAGGGCGTCCTCGTCCGCGGGGTCGGAGCCTGCGGCGACCGCTCTGAGCGCGAGAGCGCGACGCTGGCGGAACGAGCCCTCGAACCGCGACTGGCGCCGGAGCGGCTCGTAGCGCTTCCCGCGCGAAGGGCACGCCTCGGCGAGCGGGCATTCGCCGCAACGCGGGATGCGCCCGAGACAGATCGTGGCGCCGAGATCGAAGAGCGCCTGCGTGCAGGCGCCGTCGAATGTCTCGCCGGTGCGCTCCTGCACGCGGCGGACGTTCGTGTCGACCGGCAGAACGTCCCGGCCGAAGGCGAAGTTCCCGACGGCTGCCGCCGTGTACGGCCCGACGCCGGGAAGGACGGTGAGGTCGCCGGGCCAGCCGTCCTTGGCAACCGCCTGCGCCGCGCGGTGCAGGGTCACCGCCCGCCGGTTGTAGCCGAGCCCTTGCCACTCGACGATCACGTCGGCCGTGGATGCGGCCGCGAGATCCTCCACCGCCGGCCACCGCTCGAGCCACCGCTTCCAGCGTGGGACGACGCGATCGACCTGCGTCTGCTGGAGCATCACCTCGGAGACGAGGATCGCGTAGGGGTCGTTCGTGTGGCGCCAAGGCAGGTCGCGGCCGTTCGCGGCATACCACGCCAAGAGGGCTTCTCTCATGAACGGGACGCTAGACGAGCAAGGGGACAGTCCCCAGACATGGCTCGAACGGCCAGGTCCTGCCGAGACGCGTCTGGGGACAGTCCCCCTACGTATCGCCGATGGGCATGGCTTGTTGGTCTTGTGTGGCATGGGAACAGTCCCCCGCCGTGGCTCGAACGGTCACGTCCTGCCGAGACGCGTCTGGGGACAGTCCCCCTGCGTATCTCGGACGGCCAGGTCCGGTTTGCCTTTGGCTAGGAGTCGAGGGCCCAGGTCTGGCCGTCGTCGGTCGATGTCCATGCGACCGGGGAGACTGGATCCGTGCCGAAGTCGGTTGCCGACACGGTGAGCGTGCCGCCGCTTTCGGTGATCGACTCGGCGAGGATCTCGCCGGGTGGGGCCGACGGGAGGCGGATGGTCTCCGTGGAGCCGCCGCCCGCGAGGATGACTCGCGGGTTGGTGTCCCAGTGCTGGCCTGACACGCGGTTCGAGACGAGGAAGGCGAACCCCGCCGGCGTGCGGACGCCGCCGAGGATCGTGCCGTCGGGCAGCGAGGTCGCGACTCGGGCATCGAGGGGCTTGTCGTCGTCGGCCGGTGGGAAGGGCGAGATGACCCGGAGGGCGCCGCCCTCCCACCAGTAGACGCTGCCCCCGCCGCCGGTGAAGTCCTGGCTGATCGCGTCGGTGAGGTGCCAGGTCCGACCGTCGTCGTCTGTCCAGAGATGGTGGGTCGTGCACATGCACTTCGAAGGCGCCGTCCCGAGCTCGATCAGGCCGAGCTCCGCGGAGAGGCGGAGCACCGTCAGGGCAGGGGCCGCGTAGATCTGATGCCAGCTGTGGTCTCCGTTCTCCGTTGAGAACACCCCAGCAGCCCGCGTCTCCCAGGCGTCCTTCGTGCTCGCCCAGCTGACCACGGAAGCGGTCGAAGCCGACGTGCCTGCACTCTGCACCGACCGCGCATCCGCGAACGAGAAGCCCTCGACGAGGCCGGTGAACGTGCCGACCACGAGCTGGTTCCCGACGATCGTCGGCGCGGTGAGAGTCGTGCCGCCGAGCGGGTCTGGAAGACGCGCTTGCCGGTCTTCGCGTTGTACGAATCGAGGGTCGGCTTGCCGTTGACTGTTATCCAGACGGTGTTTCCGCTGACCGTCGGCGAGCCGTTCTCGATTTGCGTCCCGAGCGGGTCACGCCAGGTTATGGCCGCGGCGCAGCTCGCGGAGATCGTGATCCGCACCAGCTCGGTGCCCGTGGCCGTGTAGAGCGAGTTCAATGCGGGCGACCAGGCGAGCTGGGCGAGCATCGGATCGGCCGCATTGTAGGTCTCGATCGGGACCTCGGCGACCGGCCGACGAAATCGAGGTCCATCCGGTCGGGGATGTCGGTCGGGTGACTTCCCGCCGCGACCGTCAGATCGGGATCCAGCTGGACGAGTTGGTCTCCGTGGCGGGCGAGCTCGGTGAAGGCGCCGCCCGAGTTCGTGCCGCCGTCGAACGCGCCGGACGTCGCAGCGAACAGCGTGTCGAGCGTCGGGTCGAACGCCAGGCCGCCCCAACCCCACGGGCCCGCGCCGCCGCCGGAGGCAACCGGGACGGAGAGCCACTGCGTCACCGCCCCTGACGCCGTGTCGATCCGGTAGACGGCGCCGGGCGTTCCCGCCGTGTCGCAATACGACGCCGTCGGGACGTAGACCGATCCGTCGACCAGTGACAGCGCTCCCCAGTCCAGCTCGCGCCGGTCGTCGGTGAAGACCTTCACCGGCCAGCCCGGCCGTTCGGCTCCGGTCGACAGCGAGAGCGCATGAAGTCGCCCGAACGCATCCATCCCGTCGAGCTGAGCGCACTTGCTCGTCAGCTGACCGAGCTGGTCCTGCCAGCGTACGACTCCCGCGGGCGTGAAGGAGACAACCTCACCGGACGAAGTCCCCACGAAGTAGGCGCCGCCGGCGGCGAGCACCTGGTTCGTGATCCGACCGTTCAACGGCAGTACGAAGGCGCGCGTGAGCGCAGCCGGCTCGGTCGCGGCGTCGCCCATCCTGGCCGGGCCGTTCCCCCAACTCGTCCACGCCGGCGCCGGCGCGGCGACGGCGCCGCGGCGCCTTGTGCATTGGCGCACAGGACCAGAGCGCCCGCGAGCACCGCGCGGGGCAGGACACCCCCAAGTCTCAACGTCGGCTAGCGGTAGGCCGGCCCAGGCAGGCGCAGTCGCGGGAGGGGGACATGGCCCCGGGTCGGGCCGGCTGCCTGCCTGGCCTTGCGCGGCGAGAACGTCGAGAGTTGCTTCGAGGTCAGCCGCACGGTCGCTGAATCTATTTACGCCGAAGTCTTAACGGGGGCTAAGAAACGTGCCGCGCCTAGACTCAGCGCATGAAGGTCCGCTTCGCACCGAGCCCCACCGGATCGCTCCACATCGGCAACGCTCTCGGGGCGGTGATCAACCGCAACTTCGGCGCGGACGATGCTGCTGCGGATCGACGACACCGATCCCGCGCGCAACCTGCCGGGCGGTGAGGAGGCGATCCTCGAGGATCTCGGCTGGCTCGGGATCGGCTGGGACGAAGGCCCCGTCCGCCAGAGCGACCGGCTCGAGCGCTACCGCGAAGCCGCCACGGGGATGCCGCAGCGCTTCCAGGGCGTGACGCTGCTCCGCGACGACGGCACCGCTACCTATCAGCTTGCGAGCGTCGTCGACGACATCGACTTCGGGATCACGCACGTGATCCGCGGCTCCGACCACCGGCCCAACGAGGAGCTCCATCGCGGGCTGGCGCGCGCACTCGGCGCCGAGCCGCCCGAGTACCTCCACTTCGGCCTCGTGCTCGGGCCCGACGGCAAGAAGATGTCGAAGCGGGCCGAGGGCGCCTCGATCGCCGCGCTGCGCGAGGACGGCATCCCGCCGGAGGCGGTGCGCGGCTACCTCGAGGAGCTCGGGATCCCGAAGCACGACGTGCATTTCGACCTGCCCCGGATCCGTTCGCTCGCGGTCGACGTGATCGCGGGCCTTTCGGACGACGAGCTCGCCGGCCGCGTCGGCGTTCCCGTCGCCGTCGTCCCGGCCTTGCGCGGCGCCCACGACCTCAACGAGGCCGGCGCGCTCGCGCGGACGATCCTCGACCCGCCGGCCATCTCCCTTCCGGACGAGCGCGAGACACTCGAGCGGTTCCGCGAGCTCCGCGCCGGCTTCGCCAACGGGCTCGACCGGGACAGCGCGAAGGCGATCGTCCGCGAGCTGAAGGCGGTCGGCGGGCACCTCCGCGCGGTGCGCCAGGCCCTGACCGGACGCGAAAGCGGGCCCGAGCTCTGGGCCGTGCTGGCGGCGCTCCCGCGTGACGAGACTTTGCGGAGGGTCGATGCGGCTCTATGACACCTACTCCCGCTCGCTCGTCGAGCTGCCCGCGCCGCCCGGCCCGGTCCGGATGTACTTCTGCGGCCCGACGGTCTACGCGCGCGCGCACATCGGCAACGCGCGGCCGTTCGTGCATCGGCATGTGGCTCCGCTCGTGGCTGCGCGCGACCGGCTACGACGCCGAGCTCGTCCACAACATCACCGACGTCAACGACAAGATCTACGACGCCGCGCCGAACGCGAGCGCGGAGCTGGCCGAGCGCGCGACCGCCTGGTACCTCGAGGACGACGGCGACCTCGGGCTCGGGATGCCCGACTACCTGCCGAAGGTCACCGAGCACATCCCGGGCATCGTCCACTTCATCGAGCAGCTCGTCGAGGCGGGCTTCGCCTACCCGGTCGAGGGCGACGTCTACTTCCGCGTCGCGCGCTTCCCCGACTACGGCCGGCTCTCGGGCCAGCGGCCGGACCAGGTCGAGGAGCAGGAGCCGAACGCCGCTCAAGGAGGACCCGCGCGACTTCGCGCTCTGGAAGGCGACCAAGCTCGGCGAGGACACGCACTGGTCCTCGCCGTGGGGCGAAGGCCGGCCGGGCTGGCACATCGAGTGCTCGGCGATGGCCGAGGAGCTGCTCGGGCCCGCGTTCGAGATCCACGGCGGCGGGCTCGACCTCGTCTTCCCCCACCACGAGAACGAGGTCGCCCAGTCGCGCGCCCTCGGCCACGAGTTCGCCGACATCTGGGCGCACAACGGGATGCTCCAGCTCACCGGCGACAAGATGTCGAAGTCGCTCGGGAACATCGCGACGATCCGCGAGGTGCTCGACCGCTGGGGGCGCGAGACGGCGCTCGTCTTCTTCCTCGGCGGCCACTGGCGCAAGCCGATCGACTTCTCGGACGAGACGATGGAGCAGGCGGCAGCGCAGGCCGAGGGGTTCCGCGACGTCTTCCGCGAGCCCGAGCGAGCGTCGGAGGCGACTGGGAGCGCGTTCGCCGCGGCGCTCGACGACGACTTCAACACGCCCGCGGCGCTCGCGCTGATGCACGGCTGGCGCGACCACGAGCTGCTGCGCCGCGGCGCTCGACGTGTTCGGGCTCGGGTCGCTCGGCGCGCTCGACGTCGGCGCCGCCCGAGATCGTCGAGCTCGCCGAGCGGCGGGTCGCCGCCCGCGCCGCGCGCGACTTCGAGTCGGCCGACCGGCTGCGCGCGCGAGATCGACGACGCCGGCTGGGAGATGCGCGACGAGCCCGGCGGCGGCTACACGCTCGTCCGCAAGCGATGAGCACCGACCTCGTCTACGGGCGCCGAGCAGTCCGCGAGGCGCTGCGCGGCCGGCGTGAGGTGCTCGAGCTGCTCGCGAGCGAGCGGGCGGTCGCCTCCGAGGCCGTGGCTCGCGGAGGCGCGCCCGAAGGTGCGGCCCGACCGCGAGCTGACGCGAGCTCGCCGGCACGCGCGACCACCAGGGCGTCGTCGCCCGCGTCGAGCCCTACCGCTACGCCGATGCCTAGGAGCTCGCGAGCCGCGACAGCCCGCTGCTCGCCGTGCTCGACAAGGTCACCGATCCGCGCAACCTCGGCGCGGTCTGCCGGAGCGCCGAGGGCGCCGGTGCGACCGGGGTCGATCGTTCCGGCGCACGGCGCAGCCGTCGTGACGCCGGCCGTGGCGCGGTCGTCGGCGGGCGCGATCGAGCACCTGCCGATCGCCGTCGTGACGAACCTCGCCCGCTACCTCGAAGAGGTGAAGGGCCCGTCGCTCTGGGTCTACGGCGCCGCCGGTGATGCCGAGGCGACGATGTGGGACACCGACCTGACGGGCGGCGTCGCGCTCGTGCTCGGCGCCGAGGGCAAGGGGCTCCGCCCGCTCGTTCGCCGAACCTGCGACGCGCTCGTCTCGATCCCGCTCGACGGGCGCGGTCGAGTCGCTGAACGTCAGCGTCGCCGCAGCGGTGCTCCTGTACGAAGCGCGGCGCCAGCGCCGCGCCGCTTCGTGATGGCCGACCCGACGCTCTACCTCTTCGACGGCTACAACCTCCTGCACGCGGGGCCGCTCGACGACCGGCGCGAGCTGGTCGACACGCTCGCGAGCTTCGTCGCGACGCGGGGCGTTCGTGGTGTGGTCGTGTTCGACGGCGCCGGTGACGACGACGCAGCTCGGCCCGCTCGCCGTGCGCTTCGCCCCCGACGCGGACACCCTGCTCGAGCGCCTCGCCGCGGAGAACCGCTCGCGCGAGCGGGTGCTGCTCGTCTCGTCGGACGCGACCGTCTCAGGGCACCGCCGGGCGCACGGGTGGCGAAGCCTCACCTCGCAGACGTTCTTCCGCGACCTGCGAGCCGCCCGAGACGCCCCCGGCACCGCCCGGTGGGCTTGCAGACAAGCTCGACGACGAGACCCGCGCGAAGCTCGAGCGCCTGCGCCGCGGCGACAGCTAGACGTTGCACGCGGGTCCATTGCAAGTAGGGCTTGTCTTTTCTGACGGTCCCTGCTAGATTCACCTCGACTTAAGGGTGAGGGTTCTGGTCGAGGCTCGACTGTCGGAGATCTTCAAATGGCTCAACATGGGGGTTCCAAGCGTGATTGCAAGAGCGGCTACGCCCGCCAAGACAGCGGCAAAGGCTCAACGAGAGCTTGAGGATCTGCAGCTCGTCCTCAAGGCCCGGAACGGCAGCAACGCGGCGCTCGACGGGCTGATCCGCCGCTACACGCCGTTCGTGCGGCTGAAGGCGAGCGCCTACTTCCTCGTCGGCGGCGGCAACGACGACCTGATCCAGGAGGGCCTGATCGGTCTCTACAAGGCGGTGCGCGACTTCCGCCCCGACAAGGAGACGTCGTTCCGCTCGTTCGCCGAGCTCTGCGTCACGCGGCAGATCATCACCGCGATCAAGACCGCCACCCGCTTCAAGCACTCGCCGCTGAACACGTACGTCTCGTTCAGCCACACACCCGCCGGCCAGGACCCCGACGGCGACTGCACCCTCGGCGACGCGCTCCCGGGCTCGAACGTCAACGACCCCGCCATCTGCGTGATCTCGACCGAGGAGCTGCAGAGCCTCGTCGGCTGCCTCGGCACGACGCTCTCGCCGCTCGAGTCCGACGCGCTGCGCCTCTACCTCGAGGGCTGCTCGTACGAGACGATGGCCGAGGAGCTCGGCTGCGACACGAAGACGATCGACAACGCGCTCCAGCGGGTCAAGCGCAAGATCCTGAACCACCAGCGCGAGCGCCAGGTTCTCGCGTAGCTCTCGCGGCTACGATGGCCGCAGCGCCGGAGTAGCTCAGCTGGCAGAGCACCGGTTTTGTAAACCGGGTGCCGCGGGTTCGAGTCCCGCCTCCGGCTCTTCTCACCGTCGGCATTCGCTCGCCGGCGCGAACCGCGAGCGGCAGCCGGTTCGCCGGCGGTGAGAGCGGGCAGACCCAGCGAGGGTCGTAGCTGCACGACGGGTTGTAGGCGAAGTTGAAGTCGAGTACGAGCCGGTCGCCGTCCATGCCGAGATCGGAGCCCTTGACCGTGTCGAGCAGGTAGCGGCCGCCGCCGTAGGTCTCGGCGCCCGAGGTGGCGTCGCGGAACGGGACGAAGAGCCCGCCGCCGTACGCGCTCAGCCAGTACAGCTCGAGCGCGTGCTCCTCGCCGGCGAGCTCGAAGCGCGCGACCGCGAACCGCGCGAACGCGATCTGCTCGGTCCCGCTGCTCCCGATCTGCTCGTCGCCGAGACCGCGACCGGGTCGACCAGGGCGAGGACGCGCAACGCCGGGTCGTAGTCGAAGCACGGGATGCCGGGGTAAGACGCACGCTCCTCCGACGGGACCGGTGAGGCGGGTGCGTCCGGAAGAGCTCGTCGCGAACCTTGCGCCAGCGTCAGCCAGGCAGCCACGGGGTCGGAGGCGAGCCGCGCCTCGGCGTAGAGACCGAAGATCCGCCGCTTCCAGTCGAGCAGCTCGAACGTCTCGGCGGAGTCGATTGCGGTGTCCATCAGGGCCGAAGGAAAAGGACCTCGAGCGCGCTCCCGACGAGATCTCCGAGCCCCGACCCACCCGAGCTCGTCGTGGCGGCTCTCGCTGCGTCCTCCTCTTCGAGCCGGGCAGCTGACCGAGCGGAGAGCCGCACGAACGCGCAGCGGAACGGCTCATCGCCACCTCCGGCCGAGAGGACGAAGCGATCGCCTTCGTCGAATGCCTGTCCGCCGATCGAGATCGAGGCCTTCGCCCAGAGCGCCGCCGGCCATGGGCACTTCGACGTGAACTGCTTCAGCGACCCGGCGGCCTCGCTGGGCAAGTAGTCGGCAGTTCCGGCCTGGAGCGCCGCCAGGATCTCTGACTGGAGCGCGAGCAGCTGCTCGGCCTCCGGATGCTTCGCCCAGAAGTCGTCCAGCTTGGCCACGGATGTGGCGATGGCGGCCAACCGTCGACGCTCGACCGGGTCGGTCAGGCACCAGGGGTCGAACGCGGGATCGCCGGGGCGAAGGAGCGCCAGCGATGCGGGGCTCGAGTCACGCACAGGCGGTGCGATCCGGGCCTTCGCAAGGAGCTCCGGCATCGCCAGCAGCTGGCCGGCCTGATAGCCGCGGTCGAGCGCGGCGTGGACCGTCTGCACGAGCGCCAGCTCGATGCTTGGCTCGGGTGTGTGCCCGCGGGCCAGGACGAGTGCTGCATCGAGCGCGGCGCGCATGATGCCGAGCGTCGGCTGCAGGCGTTCGTACACCGGCTCGCCGCGCCGCGCTTCGATCGCGGTTCCCGCCCGGGCCTCGACCGCCTCGAGCGTCTTTCTCATCGCGCGCAGCTCGTCGATGTGCTGCGCACCGTACGGGCGGGGGTACGGCTGCGGAATCACGACGTCCAGCCGGTACTCGGCACTCGAGAGCGCCGAGCGTGCGCGCTCGAGCCATGCGGTCGCCAGCTGGATCAGGACGCGAGCCTCCTCGTAGGCCGGCTCCGCGCAATGGCCGTGGCTCGATCCCGACCCGAGCAGGTTGTCGGCGTGTGACTGAAGGACGAACGCGCACCAGGCTGCGAGCGAAGCGGAGCCCTGCGGCGGTAGCTCGTCCAGAAGCTCGTACGCGTCCTGGTTCGCCCGATGCGAACGCGCTGAGATCCGCTGTGGAGACCTCGCCGCGCACCGAGGCTTCGAGCCTGTCGCGCAGGCTCATGTCACTCGCCGATCGCCTTGAGCACGACCCGCTTGCGGCGGCGGCCGTCGAACTCGGCGTAGAACACCTGCTCCCACGGGCCGAGATCGAGGCTGCCCGTCGGTGATCGGCAGCACGACCTGGTGCGCCATCAGCTGGCGCTTCAGGTGCGCGTCGGCGTTGTCCTCGCCGCGGTTGTGCCGGTAGCTCGAGACCGGCTCGTGCGGAGCCAGGCGCTCGAGCCAGTCGTCGATGTCGGCGATCAGGCCGTTCTCGTCGTCGTTCACGTAGACGGCCGCCGTGATGTGCATCGGGTTGACGAGAACGAGCCCGTGCTGGATCCCCGACTCCCGGACGAACGCCTCGACGCGGTCCGTGATGTTCACGTAGTCGCGCCGGTTCGGCGTCTCGAAGGTGAGGTACTCGGTCGCGTGCTTCATCCGAGCGCCTGCACGAGATCGGCCCAGAGGTCGTCGGCATCCTCGAGGCCGACCGAGAGGCGGAGCAGCCCGACGGGAATCCGGTCGCCTTCCCAGCGGTGGCGGCTCTCCATCGTCGAGTTCACGCCGCCGAGGCTCGTCGCGTTCGTGATCACCCGCGTGCGGGTCTCGACGCGGCGCGGGTCCGCGACGTCGAAGGAGATCAGCCCGGAGTAGCCGGGGTAGCGGACGAGCTCGACTGCGGGGTGCGCGTCGAGCCTGCCGGCGAGCTCCGTCGCCGTCTCCGTGATCCGGCGCATGCGGCGCTCGAGCGAGTCGATGCCCGTCAGCAACGAGGCCGCGGACTGCGGCGACGCGTTCGCGCCGGTCAGCGTGCGGATCGTGCGGAGAGCCTCGATCCGCTCGGGCGAGCGCGTGACCGCCGCGCCGAGCAGGGCGTTGTGGCTGCCGGTCAGGAACTTCGTGCAGGAGTGGATGACGATGTCGGCGCCCTGTCGAGCGCGCGCAGGTAGATCGGGGTGGAGGCGGTCGCATCGCAGACGATGAGCCCGTCGTGCGCCCGGACGGCATCCCAGTCCGGCACGGTCAGCGTGGGGTTGGCGGGCGCCTCGACCCAGACGATGTCGGCATCCGGCGGGGGCGGCCCCGTCTGGTCGTACTCGACGTAGCGGAGCCCCCACGGCTCGAGCGTCCGGAGCAGGACGGACGTGCCGAAGTACGCGCCCTCGGCCAGCGCGACCGTTGCGCCCGGCCGCGCGAAGGCGAGGAGCGACCGCGGTCTCGGCGGCCATGCCGGACGCGAAGAGGAGCGCCTCGCCGCCTTCCAGCTCACCCAGCCGCGCCTCCCCCGCAGCCCCGGTCGGGTGGGCGTAGCGCTGGTAGAAGAACTCGCGTGGGTCGCCGTGCTCGTCGTACGGCCAGATCGTCGAACGGTCGACGGCCCCCATCGCGCGACTGTAGCCGCCGCGAACACTGTCCGTCACGGCTACAGGTGCGATCAGACCGTGGCGACCCGGAGCGCGCGACTACAGCGGGGCGACGGCGCGGCCGCGGAGGACGCTCGGCGCCGACCGTGCGTAGTCCAGGCCGGAGACCCAGGTGAGAACGACCGCGACGAGCAGCAGCCACCACGAGACGCTGTCGCTCCAGACGCCGGCGGCGGCGAGACCGCCTGCGGCGGCGGCGAGCGCCTGCGACCACGTCTTCAGCTTGCCGAGGTCGCGGGCTGCGATCACGACGCCGCGCTCGATCGCGGCGAGCCGCAGGCCGCTGACGAGCAGCTCGCGAGCGACGATCGCCGCGACCATCCACGCCGGGAAGACGCCCTGGTCGAGGAGGACGATCAGCGTCGCGAGGACGAGCACCTTGTCGGCGACGGGATCGAGCAGCGAGCCGAACGAGGTCGTCCGGCCGGAGCGACGGGCGATCCGGCCGTCGAACCAGTCCGTCGACATCGCCACGCAGAACACGGCTGTCCCCCAGTAGTCGTGCCGCTCGAAGTTGACCGAGAACAGGACGACGACGAGCGGGGCGCAGGCGATCCGGGCGAGGGTGAGCTGGTCTGCGAACGGCATCTGGGGAGCAGAATACGCTCGCGAAGGACCACATCTAGATTTCCACGGCATGGACATGTACGAGCATCAGGGGAAAGAGCTGCTGGCGCGCTTCGGGATACCGGTCTCCGCGGGGCGTGTGGCGACCACGGCGGCCGAGGCGCGCGCCGCCGCGGAGGAGCTCGGCGAGCCTGTCGTGGTGAAGGCGCAGGTGCTGACCGGCGGCCGCGGAAAGGCCGGCGGCGTCAAGCTCGCCGAGGGGCCCGACGAGGCGGAGGCTCGCGCGGCCGAGATCCTCGGTCTCGACATCCGGGGTCACGTCGTGCGCCGTCTCTGGATCGAGACTGCCTCCGATATCGAGCGCGAGTACTACCTCTCCGTCGCTCTCGACCGCGGTGTTGGGCAGGCGCTGCTCATGTTCACGACGCAGGGCGGTGTCGAGATCGAGCAGGTCGTCGCCGAGAGCCCGGAGGCGCTCGCCCGGGTTCACGTCGATCCGCTCGAAGGATTCGAGCCGCATCACGTGCGCGAGCTGCTCGAAACCGTCGCCGACCAGGGCGAGCGCGCGCAGATCGAGCAGATCGTGACGGCGCTGTACCGCTGCTTCGTCGACTCGGACGCGACGCTCTGCGAGATCAACCCGCTGATCGTCACCCCGGCGGGAGAGGTTCGCGCGCTCGATGCCAAGGTCACGATCGACGACTCGGCGCTCTTCCGTCACCCGGATCTCGCGGAGCTGCGCGACACGGCCGCGGCCGATCCGCTCGAGGCGTTCGCGCGGGAGCGGGGCGTGATCTACGTGAAGCTCGACGGCTCGGTCGGGATCCTCGGCAACGGGGCCGGGCTCTCGATGTCGACCGTGGACGTGGTGGTCGTCGCGGGCGGCCGGCCCGCGAACTTCTGCGACCTCGGCGGCGGCGGTTCCGCTGCGGGCGTGGTGGCGGCACTCGAGGTGATCGCCAGGGACAGCCAGGTGCGGTCGATCCTCTTCAACATCTTCGGCGGCATAACGCGCTGCGACGAGGTCGCGCGCGGCATCCTGACCGCCCTCGACGAGATCGACCTGGACGTCCCGATCGTCGTCCGCCTCGACGGCACGAACGCCGAGGAGGGCCGCCGCATCCTGGCCGAGGCCGACCGCGAGGGCCTCGTGCTCGAGCCGACCATGCTCGAGGCAGCCCGCCGCGCCGTGGAGCTCGCCGCATGAGCCACGTCTGGAAAGTCGGTGTCAGAGGCCGTCACAAGAGTGTCACAAACAGCAGAGTTTTTGGCACTGACAAACGGTTTACGGCGGTATCAGACACCGATTTAGAGCACTCGAAATGCGGGCGCGAAACCAATTCGGGGAGGGGGGAATATCTGCATGAGTGATCCGTGGAGCGAGCGGGCGGAGATGTACCGGACGAGTGCGGCGCACGCCGAGGGGCCGGATCTGGATCTGATCGTCGAGTGGGCAGAGGGGTGTCAGACGGCGATCGACGTGGCGACCGGCGGCGGGCATGTGGCGCGGCGGCTGCGCGAGGCCGGGCTCGAGGTCGTGAGCTGCGACCCGGCGCCGGGGATGCAGCCGGACGTGATCTGCTTCGCCGAGGAGCTGCCCTTCGCCGACCGGGCCTTCGACCTCGCGGTGACGCGGGTCGCGGCGCACCACTTCGCCGATCCGGCGCAGGCGGCACGCGAGCTCGGCCGGGTCGCATCGAAGCGGGTCATCGTCGCGGACACGATCTACGACGGCGAGAAGCTCGAGCAGGCCGAGAAGCTTCGCGACCCCTCGCACGTCCGGAACTACAGCGAGGCCGAGTGGCGCGCCTTCCTCGAGGGCGCAGGCCTGGTCATCGAGGAGGTACAGATCTTCGACCACCCGGTCGAGCTCGAGCCCTGGCTCGTTCGCACGAGCTGCACGGGCGCCGAGGCCGAAGCAGCGCGCGAGCTGCTCGCCGACCGCATGGACGGCGGCTTCTTCAGGCTCGACCGGATCATCCTGCGCGCGCGGCCGGCCTGATGGCGATCCTCGTCGACCGCGAGACGCGCCTCGTCGTCCAGGGCCTGACCGGGACCGAGGGCCGCTTCCACGGGCTGCGCAACCGCGCCTACGGGACGAACGTCGTCGCCGGGGTCACCCCCGGCAAGGAAGGCGAGAGCGTCGAAGGAATCCCCGTCTTCGGCACGGTCGCCGACGCAGTCGCGGAAGCGGGCGCCAATACGTCGCTCGTCTTCGTGCCCGCCCGCTTCGCCGCCGACGCCGTCTACGAGGCGGTCGACGCCGGGATCGGGACGGTGATCTGCATCACCGAGCACATCCCGGTCCACGACATGCTCAGGCTCCGCGCGTACGTCCGCGCGCCGCGGCGTGACCATGATCGGCCCGAACTGCCCCGGCGCGCTCTCGCCGGGCAAGGCGAACGCCGGGATCATCCCCGCCGAGGTCTTCGCCGCCGGGCCGGGTCGGCCTCGTCTCGCGCTCGGGCACGCTGACCTACCAGATCGGCAACGAGCTGGCCCAGCTCGGAGTCGGCAACTCGACCATCGTCGGGATCGGCGGCGACCCGGTGATCGGCTCGACGTTCGTCGACATCCTCGACCTGTTCGAGGCCGACCCCGAGACCGACATCGTGGTGCTCGTCGGCGAGATCGGCGGCGAAGAGGAGGAGAAAGCGGCCCGCCACGTCACGGAGAAGCTGTCCAAGCCCGTGCTCGCCTACATCGCCGGCTTCTCGGCCCCGCCCGGGAAGACGATGGGCCACGCGGGGGCGATCATCTCCGGCTCGGCCGGCACCGCGCAGGCGAAGAAAGAGGCGCTCGAGGCTGCCGGGATCGCCGTCGGGACGACGCCGACCGAGGTCGCGCAGCTCGTCGCCGAGCGCGTCGGCTGACGGTTGCGTCCGGACAACGCCGCCTCGAGCCGATAGATTCGAGGCATGGACACGATCTCGTTCGCCCGTGGGGTCCCGGCCCCCGAGTGCCTCGACGAGGACGAGCTCGCCGACTGCGCCCGCGAGGTCGTCGCGCGCGACGGCAAGACGATCCTCTCCTACGGCGCAGGCAACGGCTACGCGCCGCTGCGCGAGGTGATCGGCGAATGGCACGGCGTCCCGGCGAGCCAGGTGCTGCTCACGAACGGCGGCCTCCAGGGCTTCGTGCTGCTGGTGCAGTTCCTCGCACGCGGCAAGTCGGTCTTCGTCGAGCTGCCGACCTACGACCGGCCGCTGAAGATCCTGAACGAGGTCGGCTCGCCGATCGTCACCATGGCGATGGACGACGACGGTCTGATCCCCGCCGCGCTCGACAGCGCGCTCAAGGCCAACCCCGCGCCGGCGTTCGTCTACACGATCCCGACCTTCCAGAACCCGAGCGGCCGCACCGTCCCCGAGGGGAGGCGCCGCGAGATCGTCGCGCTCGCGCAGGCAGCCGGAGTCACGCTCCTCGAGGACGACCCCTACGGGCGCATCCGGTTCGAGGGCACCGCGCCGCCGTCGATGTACGAGCTCGCGCCCGAGTCCGTCATCTACACCTCGTCGTTCTCGAAGACGATCTCGCCGGGCCTCAGGGTCGGCTGGTACATCCTCCCCGAGAACCTCGCGCGCGCCCTCACCGAGCGTCGCCAACTCGACCTACATCACGCCCGTCCAGATCAGCGAGGCGGTCGTGTACGAGTTCATCCGCCGCGGGAGGTTCGAGCCGAACCTCGTCCGCGTCAACGGCCTCCTGAAGGCCCGCCGCGACGCGATGCTCGCCGCGCTCGACAAGCACCTGGCCGGCTCGACCTGGTCACGCCCCGAGGGCGGCTACTTCATCTGGCTCGAGCTTCCGGAGGGCACGAACGCCAAGGAGGTCCTCGACCGCGCCGAGGGAGTCACTGCGGTGCTCGGGACCGACTTCGGCGGGCCCGAGAACTCGATCCGCCTCGCGTACAGCTTCGTCTCGCCCGACGAGATCGAAGAAGGCGTCCAGCGGCTCGCCGCTGCGATCGCCTAGAGCAGTCGCAGCAGCAGCAGAGAGCGGCAGCGGGCGCGGCACGAGCCGCGGCTGTGGCGGTGGGGAGAGAACGCGCTCTGCGGCCCTGAAGGTCGGGCAGGGGCGCTCGAGTGCGAGCGCGCACA
Source organism: uncultured Actinomycetota bacterium (assembly GCA_963775355.1). Taxonomy (GTDB): domain Bacteria; phylum Actinomycetota; class Thermoleophilia; order Gaiellales; family Gaiellaceae; genus PALSA-600. The sequence goes on from CAVZJA010000020.1 coordinate 839,514, forward strand.
GCGCATGACGATGGAAGTAGCAGTCCTGGCAGGTAGGGGGGTTCTTGCTCATGACACTCCTCTAGGGGGCCTCCGACGAGATGCGATCCTACGCATGCGCGGCCCGTTGACCAAGGGCTTGCCAGGAAAGAAAACGCGCAGTTTCCGCGCCTTTCGGACGGCCGAAATACCCAGGTTTCTAGCGGACTGGCGGCAAGGTTGCCAGTGCGTGCAACGCCTGTTGAAAACTCTTCACAGGCACGATGCGAAGCCCATGTGCGTACTTGCGGGCCTCGGCCGCATTGGACACCGGAACGAGGAAGACATCCACACCCGCCTCGCGCGCTCCGATCGTCTTTTGCTTGATTCCGCCGATCGGGCCGACGCCGCCGTTCAAGAAGATCTCTCCGGTCGCGGCGACCTTGTGGCCACGGTCGACGTTGCGCCCGAGCTGCTGGAGGATGTCGAGCGCGAAGGCGAGGCCGGCCGACGGCCCACCGACCCCCGGCGTGTCGATCGAGACCTTGACCGGCAGCTTGATCTTCTCGCTCGGGGCGAGCAGGACGCCGACCACGCCGCGCTTGGAGCCGGCCGCTGCAGCCACTGTCGTCAACCGCACGAGCGCCTGATGCCCGTTTCGAAGCACCGTGAAGCGGAAGTGCGTCCCGATCGGCTTCCCCGTCATCGCATGGAAGACGTCGTTCGGCGAATGCACCTCGGCGCCGTTGATCCCGACGATGAGGTCGGTGGGCACGAGCTTTCCGTTGGCCGGGAACCCGGGCTCCGTCTGCGAGACGATCGCGCCGTTCTCGATCACGCTCACCTTCTTGCCGGCGGCGCGAAGCGCTACTGCGGCAGCGACCTGCTTCGACGTCCGCATCTCGTCGTCGTTGACCTGATTCTCCTGCGCAGTCGAGGTTCCGGGCGGAACGATCTCGTCGGCCGGGTAGAGGTCGGCGCCGTTGTGGAGCCCTCCGAAGAGCTGCTCGAGCATCGTCGCCTTCCGGACGAGCACGTCGACGAAGTAGATACCGCCGGCATCGGCGCGATCGTGGGTGCCCGCGACCTTCACGAGCTGCCCGACCGGGTGCGCCTTGTCCGGAAGGAAGATGTACTGGTCGGACGAGATGAAGTTGAGCGAGATGAAGCCGGCCACGATGAGGCCGACCAGCGCGAGCACCCGTCCGGGGGTGACGACGCGGAAAACCCATGGACGGGAGCGAGGATGGGGGCGAGCAGCCGCTTCCACAGATTCACTGTAGACGGTCGGCACGTTTGCCAACCTTTCCCTAAGGAGCTTCTTAGGCTCGCGGACTAACTCAGGTAGCTGAGCACGCCGACGACTTCGCGCACCGCGGCGGCCGAGGCCTGGAGGGCCGCATGCTCGTCGCCCGTCAGCTGGAGCTCGACGATCTTCTCGATCCCGCCGGCGCCGAGCCGGACCGGGACGCCGACGTAGAGGCCGTCGATGCCGTACTCGCCCTCGAGATACGCCGCGCACGGGAGCACGCGCTTCTCGTCGAGCACGATCGAGTCGACGATCTGTGCTGCGGCGGCGCCCGGCGCGTACCAGGCCGACGTGCCGAGCAGGTTGACGATCTCCCCGCCGCCCTTCGCGGTGCGCTCGATCATCGCCTGGATCCGGTCGCCGGTGACGAGCTCGGTCAGCGGAACCCCGCCGACGCGGGTGGCGCTGACGAGCGGCACCATCTGGTCGCCGTGGCCGCCGAGCACGAGCGTCTGGACGTCCTTCAGGGACGATCCCGTCTCCCAGGCGACGAAGGTCGAGAAGCGCGCCGTGTCGAGGATCCCGGCCATCCCGAGCACCCGCTCACGTGGCCAGCCCGGAGACGTTCTTCGCGACATGGCACATCGCGTCGAGCGGGTTCGAGACGACGACGAGCACGGCGTCGGGCGACTGCGCGACGACATCGCGCGTCACCGCCGACACGATCTTCTCGTTCGTCGCGACGAGGTCGTCGCGGCTCATCCCCGGGCCGCGCGGGACGCCGGCGGTGATCACGACGACCGCCGACCCGGCGGTCTCCTCGTACCCGTTCGTGCCGGTGATCGAAGGCTCGTACCCGAGCACCGCGCCCATCTGGGCGATGTCGATCGCCTTCCCTTGCGGCAGCCCTTCCTTGATGTCGACGAGCACGACGTCGGCGTAGTCGCGCGTCGCGAGCACCTGAGCGCAGGTCGCGCCGACGTTCCCGGCCCCGACGACGGTTACCTTCGCGCGGCTCATACCGAGACGGGGCTCTGGAGCTTCTCGATCAGCGCGTCGGCGACCTGGCTCGTCCCGACGGCGGTCGGGTCGTCGCGCGACGGCTTCATGTCGTAGGTGAGGCTCTTACCCTCGCGGATCAGGTCGGCGATCGCGGTCTCGAGGCGGTCGGCGGCATCCATCTCGTCGAGGTGGCGGAGCATCAGCATTCCCGAGAGCATCTGGGCGATCGGGTTGACCTTGTTCTGGCCGGCGTACTTGGGGGCCGAGCCGTGCGTCGGCTCGAACACCGCGACGTCCTGTCCCGAAGTTCGCGCCCGGCGCTACGCCGAGGCCGCCGATCAACCCGGCGGCGAGGTCGGAGATGATGTCGCCGTACAGGTTCGGGAGCACCATCATGTCGTAGTCCTCCGGCCACTGGACGAGCTGCATGCACATGTTGTCGGCGATCTTGTCGTCGAAGGCGATGTCGGGATTCTCGGCGGCGACGCCGCGCGCGACGCGCAGCCAGAGGCCGTCGGTGAACTTCATGATGTTCGCCTTGTGGACGGCCGTGATCTTCTGGCGGCCCATCTTGCGGGCGTAATCGAAGGCGAACTCGAAGACCCGGCGCGTGCCGGTGATCGAGATCGGCTTGATCGAGATCCCCGAGTCCGGCATCGGCAGCTTCTCGCCGTGCGACTCGAGCCACGCGCGCAGCTCCTCGGCGTCCTGTGAGCCCTGCTCGAACTCGATCCCGGCGTAGATGTCCTCGGTCGTCTCGCGGACGATCACCAGGTCGATGTCCTCGTAGCGGGTGCGGACACCGGGATAGGTCTTGCACGGGCGCACCTGCGCATACATGTCGAGCGCGACACGCAGGCCCACGTTCACCGAGCGAAAGCCGTCACCGACCGGGGTCGTGATCGGGCCCTTCAGCGCGACCTTGTTCCTTCGGATCGACTCGAGGGTCTCCTCCGGAAGCGGGTTGCCTCCGTGGTCGGCCATCACGTCGGCGCCGGCGGGCTGGACGTCCCATTCGAACTCGACACCGGTCGCCTCGAGCACGCGGCGCGTTGCCTCGGTGAGCTCCGGGCCGATGCCGTCTCCGGGGATGAGAGTGACGCGATGAGCCATGGGCCGCGGATTCTACGTACCCCGGCAATTGCGCCTTCGGGAGAGCGTCGAAAAAGCGGCTCGCCGCCTCTCAGCTAGCGTTTTCCGAGATGAGCGGCGATTTCAAACCCGGCCTCGAAGGAGTGATCGCATTCGAGACGGAGATCGCCGAGCCGGATCGCGAGGGATCGGCGCTCCGCTACCGCGGCGTCGACATCGAGGAGCTCGTCGGCCGCTACCCGTTCGAGCAGGTCTGGGGGCTGCTCGTCGACGGGAGCCTCGAGTCGGGCATGCCTTTCGCCGAGCGGATCGAGCTGCAGGATCCAAGCGGCTCGGTCATGGCCGACCTCCAGGCCGGGCTCGCGACGCTCGGGCCGAAATGGGAGCTCCGCCAGCTCGTCGACATCTCGGCCGAGCAGGCGCGCGACGATCTGGCCCGCCTTTCGGCGGCTGCGCTCTCGATCGTCGCGCAGGCCGCCCGCGGAGATCAGGCTCCGGTTCCCGAGGCCGAGGTCGAGCGGGGCGAGAACGCCGCCGAGCAGTTCCTGATCCGCTGGCGCGGGGAGGCAGATCCCCGGCACGCCGAGGCGATCGACACCTACTGGGTCTCCGCGGCCGAGCACGGCCTCAACGCATCGACCTTCTGCGCCCGGATCACGGCGTCGACCGGCGCCGACTGCGCCGCTTCGCTCTCGTCGGCCGTCGGGGCGCTGTCCGGCCCGCTGCACGGGGGCGCACCGACGCGCGTCCTGCTGATGCTCGACGAGGTCGAGGCGAGCGGCGATCCCGACGCCTACGTCCGCGGCCTGCTCGATCGCGGCGACCGGATCATGGGCTTCGGCCACCGTGTCTACCGGGCCGAGGATCCGCGGGCCCGCGTCCTTCGCCGTACGGCCCGCGAGCTCGGGTCGACACGCGTCGAGGTGGCGGAGGAGCTGGAGCGCGCCGCTCTGGCGGCGCTGCGCGAGAAGTCCCCCGACCGTCCGCTCGAGACGAACGTCGAGTTCTGGGCCGCCGTCGTGCTCGAAATCGCCGAGATCCCGCCGCCGATGTACCCGGCGATGTTCGGCTGTGCCCGCGTGGCCGGCTGGTCGGCGCACATCGTCGAGCAGCGGCGCACCGGGCGCCTGATCCGCCCTTCCGCGCGCTATGTCGGGGTGCCGGCCCACTCATTGGCGGAAGCGTGACGCTTGCCGACGCAGCGGCAGAGGCCGCTGCGTTCGCGGAGCAGGGCGATGAGCAGCATCTGTCCGAGCTGCGCTCGAAGTGGGACGACGAGCTCGAGGCCGCGGCCCGAGCTCAGGACTTCCGGGAGCGTGTCGTCGCCTACCGGGCGATCGGGCAGTTCCGGTTCAGGCAGAAGATCGAGCTACTGCGGCGAGGGCTCGAAGATGTCAGCCCGGCCTGCCGTGGCTCGGCGCTGCTCTCGCTCGAGCTGCTCTCGCGCGATCACCCGAGTGTCGTGAACGGCGTGCGGCCGTTGCTCCACGAGATGGTCACGCACGACGAGAACGACGCGGTGAGGAGGCTCGCGGTGGTGTCGCTGCGCAACGGCTCGGCCCAGAGGGACACGATCGCGATCCTGTCCGCTCTGGCCGACGACGACGAGGCCGGCCGCGAGCTGCGAGAGACCGCCTCGAAGGTCGCCCAGGGGCTTCGCCGCAAGGCCGGTCCGTCGAAGTAGCCCATCAGGTCTCCTGCTTCCGCTTCGCGTGCGGGTGCGCTGCGAAGTACGTCTCGCGCCTGCGCCGGTCCGAGACGTGCGTGTAGAGCTCGGTGGTGCTGAGGTCGGCGTGGCCGAGCATCTCCTGGACGCTCCGCAGGTCGGCGCCGCCCTCGAGCAGATGCGTCGCGAATGAGTGCCGGAGCAGATGGGGATGAACGCGTCCGGGCTCGAGGCCGGCCTTCTCGGCGAGCCCTTTCAGGATCAGGAACGCCCCGGAGCGTGTCAGCGCGCCACCTCTGGCATTCAGAAACAACTCGGAGCGGTGACGGCGGTCGAGATAGGGCCGGCCGCGTGACAGGTAGCGCCGCAGCGCCTCGACCGCTTGGCGCCCCACCGGGACGACCCGCTCCTTCCCGCCCTTGCCGAGCACGCGGATCACGCGCTCGTCGAGATCGACGCCGTTCTTCTCGAGGCCCGTCGCCTCGGAGACCCGTAGGCCGGCCCCGTAGAGGAGCTCGACGAGGGCGGCGTTCCGGAGCGCGCGGGGCGTCGTCCCGGCCGCAGCATCGATCAGCCGCTCCGCCTCGCCGGCGGAGAGCGTGCGCGGCAGGCGGCGGGTGCGTCGCGGCAGCTCGATCTCGGCGGCTGGGTTGTCGCTGCGCACCCCGATCAGCTGCAGGTGGCCGAAGAAGCTCCGCGCCGCGGCGGTTCGCCGGGCGAGGGTCGCCGATGAGAGGCCCTCGGCGCGCATCTCGGCCGTGTAGCGCTCGAGCTCCTCGACGGTCGCTGTCGCGACGCCGTGGTCGAGAAACGCGCCGAGCCGGGCGAGGTCGCGGCGGTAGGCGTCGACGGTTCGCGGTGCGCGCCGGGCCCCGAGCACCGCCAGGAAGCCCTCGACCTCGAGATCCCGCTTGCGCTTCACGTCACGTGCCGGTGGCCGGGTCATGAGCGGGGGTGCGCGCTGTCGTAGACGCGGCGCAGGCGCTTGGCGCTGACGTGGCTGTAGATCTGTGTCGTCGAGAGCGACGAATGCCCCAGCAGCTCCTGGATCGTGCGCAGATCCGCGCCGCCCTCGAGCAGATGCGTCGCGAACGCGTGTCGCAGCCGGTGCGGGTGTGGAGTCAGACGGCGCAGCGTCGAGGTGTCGAGGCGCCGGCCCCGCGTCGAGAGAAACAGGGCGTCGATCGCGCCCCGCGCCAGCTCGGGGCGTGATTCGCGGAGGTACCGGGCGATCCAGTGCGCCGCGTCCTCGCCGAGCGGCACGATCCGGTCCTTCGCGCCCTTGCCGTTCCGGACGTGGACGTGCTCCTGCTCGAAGTCGACGTCGCCGAGATCGAGGCCGACCGCCTCCGAGCTGCGCAGCCCCGCCGAGTAGACGATCTCTAGCAGCGCACGATTGCGGATTCCGAGCGCATCTCCCTCGCCGAGTGCGTCCGCGAGGATCGATTCGACCTCCTCCACCTTGGGCGCTTCCGGGAGCCGCCGGCCGCGGCGCTCCGCGAACGGGACATCGGGCACGGCTCCCGGGCCGAGCGAGAAGCGAATGAGCGTGCGAACCGCCGAGAGCCGCCGAGCGATCGTGGCTCGCGCGAGCTTTCCCCCGGGGCGCGCGCGGCCGAGGTCGGCCGTGTAATCGGAGAGGACGCGGAAGTCGATCTGCTCGAGCTCGCCGTTGCCGTACCACTCGGCGAAGTCGGCCAGATCGGCCGCGTAACCGCGACGAGTCGACTCGGCGATGCCCGCCGAGGACAAGTACCGCTCCACCGCGGGCTCGAGCCTCACCCCGGCGGGATTCGCCCTCGCGCTACGATCGCCTGCCGTGGACGACCGCTTCGAGACCCTGGCGGGCCTGGCCGTGCACGGCGCGAACGTGCAGCCCGGCCAGCTCGTCGGCGTCAGCGCCTCACTGGGACAGGAAGAGCTGGCGCGCGCGCTTGCCTCGGTCGCATACCGGCGCGGTGCGAAGTTCGTGGACGTTCTCTACTTCGACCCGTTCGTGAAGCGTGCCCGGATCGAGCACGCGGATCTCGACTCGCTCGACTACGTCCCGGACTGGCTGAGCGCACGGCTGCTCGCCCTTGCCGAGGCGAGCGCCGCACGGATCAGCCTTGGCGGGGTTGTCTCGCCGGAGGCGCTCGAGGGCCTCGACGGCGCGCGGCTCGGCCGTGACCAGCTTCCCTGGCTCAAGGAGTCGATGCAGGTCCTGAACGACCGGTCGACCAACTGGACGATCGTCCCGTGCCCGACGCAGGACTGGGCCGAGCTCGTGTTCCCCGATCTCGAGCCCGAGGAGTCGTACGAGCGTCTCTGGAGCGAGCTCTGGCATGTGCTCCGCCTCGACGAGCCCGACCCGGCTGCCGCCTGGGACGCACGCATCGCGCTCCTGAAGACGTCCTCCGAGGCGCTCAACGACCGCCGGTTCGACGCGATCGAGCTAAGAGGCGACGGCACCGAGCTGAAGGTCGGCCTGCTGCCGACCTCGCACTGGCAGGCCGGCGACTTCGTGACTCGCTTCGGTGTCCGGCATCTGCCGAACCTTCCGACGGAGGAGGTGTTCACGGCGCCGGACCCGCTCCGGGCGGACGGGCACGTCACGTCGACGAAGCCGCTCGTGTTGAAGGACGGGACGATCGTCCGCGGTCTCAAGGTGCGCTTCGAGGGCGGAAAGGCGGTCGAGATCGACGCCGACGAAGGGGCGGAGGCCCTGCGTGCCAAGGTCGAGCTGGACGAGGGTGCGACCAGGCTCGGCGAGCTCGCGCTCGTCGATCGCCACGGCCGGATCGGGAAGCTCGGCACCGTGTTCTACGACACCCTGCTCGACGAGAACGCCGCGAGCCACATCGCGCTCGGCGCCGCCTATGCGTTCTCGGCCGCCGAGGAGGAGCGCGACCGCCTCAACGTCAGCGGCCTCCACATCGACTTCATGGTCGGCTCGGACGAGCTCGAGGTCACCGGGCTCACTGCGGAAGGGGAGCGCATCCCCGTCCTTCGCGGGGGCGACTGGCAGATCTAGATCCAGCCGCGCCTATTATTGGCGCCCGTGGCGGAAATCGTCGATCTGAGCGTGCACGGCATCGATGCCTCCGGCGCGGTGCGCCGGAACGTCGCGGCCGCGGCCCTGATCACGGAGGCCGTTCGCCGAGGCGATGGAGTCCTCGCGGAAGGGGGCCCGCTCGTCGTCGAGACCGGCAACCACACGGGCCGCTCGCCGAACGACAAGTTCGTCGTGCGGGAGCCCGGCACCGAGGAGCGGATCTGGTGGGGAAAGGTCAACCAGCCGCTCGAGCCCGGGAGCTTCGAACGCCTGCGCTCCAAGGTGGCCGGATACCTCGGCGAGCGCGACCTGTACGTCGTCGATGCCTACGCCGGCGCCGATCCTGCGTATCGCATGGCCGTGCGGATCGTGACGCCGAGCCCGTTCCACGCGCTGTTCGCCGGGACGATGTTCATCGCGCCGGAGGAGGCCGAGCTCGAGTCCTTCACGCCGGAATGCGTGGTGCTGCACGCCCCGGCGCTCGAGGCCGACCCGGCCGAGGAGGGCACTCGCTCCGGCACCTTCATCGCCCTCGATCCGGCCAGAGGGCAGGTCCTGATCGGCGGCACGGCGTACACCGGGGAGATCAAGAAGTCGATCTTCACCGCCATGAACGACCGGCTGCCGATCTTCGGCGCGTTCCCGATGCACTGCTCCGCGAACGTCGGCGATGCGGGCGACGTGGCGATCTTCTTCGGGCTCTCCGGCACCGGCAAGACCACTCTTTCGGCCGATCCAAAACGGCATTTGATCGGCGACGACGAGCACGGGTGGGGCGACTCCGGCGTGTTCAACTTCGAGAGCGGCTGCTACGCCAAGATGATCCGCCTTTCCCCGGCGGCCGAGCCTGAGATCTACGCGACGACCCGCAGGTTCGGGACTCTGCTCGAGAACGTCGTCATCGACGAGGACGGCCGGCTCGACCTCGACAGCGATGCGAAGACCGAGAACACGCGAGGCGCCTACAGCCTCGACGCGATCTCGAACGCGGTGCCGTCGAAGCGCGGCGGCCATCCGTCGCACGTGGTCTTCCTGACCGCCGATGCGTTCGGCGTGATGCCGCCGATCGCACGTCTGAGCGACGCACAGGCTGCGTACCACTTCCTCTCGGGATTCACCGCGCGTCTCGCGGGAACGGAGATCGGCGTCACCGAGCCGGCTCCCGTGTTCTCGCCGTGCTTCGGCGGGCCGTTCCTACCGCAGCCGCCGGCGGTGTACGCCCGGCTGCTGAGGGCCAAGCTGGCCGAGCACAAGCCGTCGGTGTGGCTCGTGAACACGGGGTGGACCGGCGGCCCCGCAGGCCACGGAGGTCACCGGATGCCGATCCGGGAGACCCGCGCGCTGCTCGACGCCGTGCTCTCGGGCGAGCTCGAGAGTGCCGAGACGCGCACGGATCCGGTGTTCGGCTTCGAGGTGCCGGTCACGGCTCCCGGCGTCGACACGGGGCTGCTCGATCCCCGCTCGACCTGGGCGGATCCCGCCGCGTATGACGCGAAGGCCGCCGAGCTCGCGGCCATGTTCCGCGAGAACTTCGCCCAGTTCACCGGTGTCGACCCCGAGGTTGCCGCGGCGGGGCCCGTCGAATGACGCGCAGCAACCCGGCATTCCGCTAGCGTCGTGGCCGTGGAAACGGCGCACGATGTCCTCGTGATCGGCGCCGGTTGTGCGGGCATGCGCGCTGCGATCGAGGCGTTCGACGCCGGAGCCGACGTCGCAGTCGTCTCGAAGCTGCATCCGACCCGCAGCCATTCCGGCGCGGCCGAGGGCGGCATCAACGCGTCGCTCGGGAACGCGAAGGAGGACTCTGCGGAGTCGCACGCCTTCGACACCGTGAAGGGGTCGGACTTCCTCGCCGACCAGGATGCGGTCGAGATCTTCGCCCGCGAGGCGCCCGGCGACATCTACCAGCTCGAGCACTGGGGCGCGATGTTCACGCGTGCCCCGGACGGGAAGCTCGCGCAGCGGCCGTTCGGCGCCGCCGGCTCGCCCCGCACGGTCTTCGCGGCCGACATCACCGGCCACGTCCTGATCCAGGTGCTCTACGAGCAGCTCGTGAAGCGCGGGATCAAGGTGTACGAGGAGTTCTACGCCTGGAAGCTCGTCGAGGACGGCGGGCGCATCCAGGGCGTGATCGCCTGGGATCTGCTGAACGGCGGGCTCAAGGCGATCGCCGGCACCTCGGTCGTGCTCGCGACCGGCGGGATCGGCCGGATCTACCGCATCACCACGAACGCCTATGCCTGCACCGGCGACGGCACCTCGATGGCGCTTCGGCTGGGGCTGCCGCTCAAGGACATGGAATTCATGCAGTTCCACCCGACCACGCTCTACCCGACGGGGATCCTGATGACCGAGGGCTGCCGCGGTGAGGGCGCCTACCTGATCAACAAGGACGGCGAGCGCTTCATGGAGCGCTACGCACCGAACGCGCTCGAGCTCGCGTCGCGTGACGTCGTCTCCCGGTCGGAGCAGACCGAGATCGACCAGGGGCGCGGCATCAACGGCAGCGTCATGCTCGACATGCGCCACCTCGGCGCGTCGAAGATCATCGACCGCCTGCCAGGATCGCGGGAGCTCGCGATCACCTACGCCGGCGTCGATCCGATCTACGAGCCCGTGCCGGTTCGGCCCGGTGCCCACTACCACATGGGCGGCGTCGCGACCGACAAGGACGGCCTCACCGAGCTCCCGGGGCTCTACGCGGCCGGCGAGACGGCGTGCGTGTCGGTGCACGGGGCCAACCGCCTCGGTGGCAACTCGCTCATGGAGACGATCACCTTCGGGCGGCGCGCCGGACGCGCCGCCGCCGAGGCGTCGCTGATCGCCCGGGCGCCCGCGGAGATCCCCGACTCGGCGCTCAGCGATGCCCAGGCTGAGCTCGACACGCTGCTCGGCCGGACGGACGGGGAGCGCCCCTGGAAGATCCGCGACGAGCTCGGAGCATCGATGCTCGACAACTTCGGCGTCTTCCGCCGCGAGGGGCAGATGCAGGAGCAGGTCGGGATCATCGACGCGCTCCTCGAGCGGTACGAGAAGGTCGTCGTGGAGGACAAGGGCGAGGTGTTCAACAGCGACCTGACCCAGGCACTCGAGCTCGGCGGCTGCCTCGAGCTCGCCGCCTGCATGCTGCGCGGCGGGATCGAGCGGAAGGAGAGCCGTGGAGCGCACTCGCGGCCCGACGACTTCCCGGATCGCGACGATGAGAGCTTCCTCAAGCATTCCGAGATCCGCTGGGTGGACGGGAAGCCTTCGCACACCTGGAGCCCCGTCACGATCACGAAGTGGGAACCCGTCGAGAGGAGCTACTGATGCAGGTCGGCTTGAAGATCTGGCGCTCCGATGCCGCAAGCGGGAAGCGCGAGCTGAAGGAGTACGAGGTCGACGCGTCCGAGGAGGCGACGCTGCTCGACGTGCTCGACCTGGTGAAGGACCGCCACGACGGGACGCTCGCCTATCGCCGCAGTTGCCGGATGATGATCTGCGGTTCCTGCGCGATGCGGATCGACGGAGTCACGGTGCTCGCCTGCAAGACGCCGATGAAGAAGTTCTCGGACGCGGGCAAGGCGCCGGTGATCTCGGCGATGGGGAACATGCCGATCCTCAAGGATCTCGTCGTGGACATGGATCCGTTCTGGTCGAAGTTCCGCTCCGTCAACCCGTATCTCCAGCCGGGGTACACGGTCCCGCCCGCCGGCCGGGAGCACGTGATCTCGCCGAAGCGGATGGCTGCCGTCCACAAGGAGTCGCTTTGCATCAACTGCGGCGCCTGCGTGTCGGAGTGCAACGCGATGGAGTCGAGCCCCGACTTCGTCGGCCCGCAGGCGCTCGCGAAGGCGATGCGCTTCGTCGGCGACCCTCGCGACGGCGCGAAGAACAGCCGGCTCGAGGAGCTCAACCATCAACACGGCATCTGGGAGTGCACGCGCTGCTACTTCTGCAACGAGCGCTGCCCCAAGGGCGTCGACCCGCGCGACGCGATCGCGAAGCTCGGCGCCGAGTCGATCAAGGAAGGGATCACCCGCGACATGGGCGCAAAGCACGCGAAGTGGTTCGTCACGTCGGCGAAGACGACCGGGTGGCTCCGCGAGACCGAGCTCGTGCCGAAGACGCAGGGCATCGTCGAGTCGATCCGGCAGACGAAGTTCGCACTCGGCCTGTTGAAGAAGGGCAAGGTGCCGACGCCGTTCCCGCCGCATGTTGCGAAGGATGTGCGCGAGTCACGGCGGCTTCACGACCTTCTGTTCGAGCAGGACGAGCGCGGCTTCGCGGGCATCGTCCAGGGCGAGGCGGCGATGGCGAAGCTGGCTCACGGCCATCACGACGACGACGCCGATCCGTACGCCTCGGGCTCGTTCCCGAAGCCGTATCTCCCGAGTGAAAAGAGGGCGCGTTGAAGCAGGTCGCGTACTACAAGGGCTGCCTGGCCTCGCTGTCCGCTAAGGAGCTCGACACCTCGACGCAGGCTCTCGCTCCGCTGGTCGGGCTCGATCTGATCGAGCTCGAGTCGGTGACGTGCTGCGGCGCGGGCGACATCCAGGAGGCGGAGCCCGACTACTACCTCCATCTGAACGCGCGGATCCTGTCCTACGGGGCCGCGACCGGAGCGGACACGCTGATGACGGTCTGCAACGTCTGCACGCTGAACCTGCGCCAGGCGAACTTCCAGCTCATGGGCGACGCCGAGCTACGCGATCGTGTCAACGCGAACCTCGTCACCGTCGGCGTCCCGGCCTACGAGCGCGACATCGACGTGCGGCACCTGCTCTGGGAGCTCGCCGGGGAGGAGGGCTATCCGGCGCTCGTCGAGGCGGCGCACAAGGGGCTGAAGGGCCTGAAGATCGCGCCGTTCTACGGCTGCCAGATCCTGCGCCCGTCACGCGTGATGGGCTTCGAGGACCCGGATCAGCCGTCGTCGCTCGAGCGGATCATCGAGGCGTGCGGGGGCGAGGCTGTCGACTACCCGGCGAAGCTCAAGTGTTGCGGGTTCCCGATCATCCAGGCGCGTGAGGAGACGGCTCTCGGCGAGCTGATCCAGCCGATCGAGCAGGCGATCGAGGCCGGCGCCGACGCGATGGTGACGCCCTGCCCGCTCTGCCATCTCTCGCTCGATGCGTGGCAGTCGAAGCTCGAGGCGACGACGGGCCGGAAGTTCGGGATCCCCATCCTGCATCTCTCGCAGCTGATCGGTGTCGCCGCCGGCGTGCCGGCGTCCGCGTTGAAGTTCAAGCGCCATGTCGTTCCCGTCGGACCGGTGATCGAGAAGCTCGAGGGCTGAGTGGGGCAGAGCGTCATCTCGCCCGACGTGGTCGCGCGCTATGCGGCCGACGCGGCGCGCGAGGTGGACGGCGTCACCGGGATCGTCGAGGGAGTGCGCAAGGGGATCCGGGTCGACGGCGGCGAGATCGTGCTGCATCTGGCGCTCCGCTGGGGGGTCTCGATCCCGGCGGTGGGGGCGGCCGTGCAAGCCGGGGTCGCCGACTACCTCGAGCGGATGACCGACGCACGCCCCGCCGCTGTGAACGTCGTGGTCGAGGAGGTCTCATGACTCAGGCAGGGCTCACGGGGCTGACGAAGCTGACGCTCGAGACGGCGCCCTCGGTCTGCCACGAATGCGTGTGGTGGCAGTCGCGTGGCTCGCGCCGGGTCGACAAGACGCGGTGGATGGAGAAGGTCGAGGACGAGTTCGGCGCGTTCGGGACCGTCTACTACGGGGACGACGGCCGTGCGCTCGGCGTCATCCAGTACGGGCCGGCGCCTCTGTTCCCGCATGCGTACGAGCTGCCGGCGGGCCCGCCCTCGGACGACGCGATGCTCGTCACGTGCGCGTACCTCGTCGACGAGTCGGCGCCGTGGGCGCTGCAGTCGCTGATCCTCGCCGCGATCGGCGAGGCGCGCGACCGTGGCGCGACCGCGATCGAGGCGTTCGCCTACCGCTGGGTCGAGAGCGACGGCCCCGAGGGTCGCTTCCGCGCTCATCGCACGGTGTTTCCGGCTGATTTTCTGGGTGATTTCGGCTTCCGGGTCGTGCGCACGTCCGGCCGCGTCGGACTGGCGCGGCTCGAGCTCGGCGGGCTCCAGCCGGTCGAGGAAGGCAAGCGCGCGCGGGTGCTGCGGGTCGTGAAGGAGGCGTTCATGCCCGAGCCGCTTCCGGC
>CAVZJA010000021.1:0-155325 GCA_963775355.1 uncultured Actinomycetota bacterium
AACGCGACGCGGCTGACCCCGAGCACAACGGCTGCGTGGGCCGGCGAGAGGTCGTCCCACGCGATGGAGCGTGATCGCCTTCGCGGTCGGCTGCCTCGGACAGTACGGAACAGGGCATCCGTCGCTGCCATCTCCACTCCGGTAACTCTCGGGCGCGGCATCCTCGGGTCGATCTGATGTAAAGATGGCAAGCCGGGTTGTCAGTGCGACGCGTCTCTGTGCTGATTCGATGACCTCTGCGTCGCGAGTACCACGGTCGGGCCACCCCAAGAAGCCACGGAAGCGGATCAGCTGGGACAGCCGCCGGCCGGCGGCAAGCTCAACGGAGGAAGGCCCGCAACAGCGCTCCGTCGATCCTAAATTCAGGCGACGTTTCTGCTCTGGCCGGACATACCGTGCGACTTGCCTCATGGTGCGCGCGAAAAGAGGACGGCGAGTCGCTGCCGCGCAACCTCGGGCTTCAGGCTCGAGAAGAGATGGGGTGGTCACAAAGGAAGAATGGCCGGTACCGGCCGAGATGTGACACCCATCAAGGAGGCGTCAGGTCTTGTTTCCGGATATCAGAGGCGCTACCCGTACTTGTCGCTCGTCCGCCTCAACGCACAGCGTCCGGAAACCTGACAAGCAAGGTTGCTTGACAGGTTCGGGCCTGAGACGAGTAGAGTCTCGCGCGTCAAGTCCTGTGGGCCCTCGGGTTCGCAGGACTTGGCATTTGTGGGTCCGATTTGTCGATCTGATAGCGGGGTCGACCGGCCGGTCCGACAGTCAGCTCTCGGCTCGTTCGCGTAGGTCAGCAGGCTCTGGTTGTCGGATAGGAGCCTTTGCCAAAGCCGCAGTTTGCGACCCAGACGCCGCCGGCGTTGACGGCGACGACGTCGACGATTCCTGCCGGGGACGGGGTTGGCGCTGAAGATGCCGCTCGAGGTGACGGGGACCCGCTTTACGATCGTCCCGTTCGGCGTCGATCAGGTCGATGGCGGCGACCTCGTTGCTTGCAATCCCAGAGAACTGGTAGAGAGTCATCAGTCTCTGGCCGGCGTTTTGGCCGTAAATCGAGTCCTCGCGGATCGGGTTGGTTGGTGAGGGGAACCCGGATCCACAGCCGATGCTCTCCTACGATCCGCAAGACGCGGTCTGGCGGTATCCAACGCATATTGCTGGCGCGGCCGCTGCCGAAGCATCTTCCCGTCGTCCCAAGCCGGTAGACGTTCAGCCCGTCGTGGCTGCCGAGCAGATAGATGTCGGGGCTTCGATGTTGCAGACGGAGTTGGTGAATCGCTGCCTGGGTCAGCGGCAGTTTCTTGCCGGCGTTGATGAGCCGGTAGTTCTTGAGCTGATAGGGGCTCTGGACCGACTGTCGTCGCGATCGCTGCGCCTTGGGCGTTGCGGGCTGTCAGGCTGCTGACGTCCTCGTTCTTTGGCCGCTCTGCGATGAAGAAGCGCACATCCGCCTTCAGCCCGTTGGGTGCCGGGACGGTCGGGATCCGTTGTAGCGCCGTGTGGGGGCCAGCAACGTCGATCTCATACTGCTGAGCTGGTCACGGTGCCGACGATGTAATCCGGAAACGAAGGCGCTGGAGTTACCGGCAGGGGGAGCGACCGCACTCCGACTCAGCGGTGGCTTGGTCCCGTGAGGTTTTTTTGGTTGTTGCATGAGGCCTGTGTCTCTCAGGAACGTGATCGAGGAGCTCACTGGTGATCGGCCCGCACGCTTCGGTCGAACCCGGGGGCTCGAGATGTCCGGCCGGGTTGGCAGTGACGGCATAACAGACCGCACCGGTGCTCGCTCGAAACGCGGTCAGACTCCACGGTGTCTTGTCCCAGCTTCCTGACTTGACAACCACGAACGGCCCCGGCCGGCTTTGGGGTGTAGGCAGAGAGAAACCACCAGTCCTGCCCGGTAGCCAAGCCCACTGCGAGTGCGGTCAGCGGGATCACGACAGCGACTGCCAAGCGCGACCGCCAGGATCAGTACCCGCCGGTGGTGCCGCCGCGCCAGCTTCGTGGGCGCCGACCGTCGTGACAATGTCTGACTCGTCTGCATCTGCAAGTAGTGCGTTCCAGTCGCGGATCTCGCGGGGTGGGCGCGATCATCGCCTCCAGCAGGGCGGAGATCCGGGGGTCACGATCGGTCATCGGTTAGGCACCTCCTCAAGGCGTTGGCGTAGTGTTTGATGTGCGGCGTGGAGCGCAGCGCTGATCGTTCCGCGGCGTAGGCCGAGTGCGTCCGCGATCTGCTGATAGTCCAGGTCGGCGTAGTAACGAAGAAACAGGATCAGTCGCTGTCGTTCAGGCAGGAGAGCGATCGTCGCCTGCAGGCCCTCGATCTTGTCGGGGTGCCCGTTTGTTTCTCCGCGATTGGCCTCGACCGTGTCGTGGCGGGCTCGCTGCCTGCCCTGACGCCGCGCCTTGAGCGCCGTGTGGACGACGACTTGCCACACCCACGCCTCTAGACTGCTCTCGCCCCGGAACTGGTCGAGGTTACGGATCGCGGAGACGAACGCGTCATGCACCGCGTCGCGGCCCGACTCGAGATTGCCGGTGATCGCCGCCGCTGCACGAACGAAATCATCGAGGCGGGATTCATAGACAACCTCAAGTTCCACGAGCCGGGCGTCGTCGCTCACACCCATACGATCCCTGAGATTACCCGAGGTGTTTAGAGAGAGCCGTGGTGGCCGTTTTGGTTCAGGGCGCGAGCAGATGATCGGAGGCTGCACGAGCGCGAGAGCCGCCGTTTCCGTGCGGCTCTCGCGAGCGGCGAGGATGCCGGGGAACACCCGGCGCCTCAGCGGGCTGTCAGGCTTTTCCCTCGCCGACCGAGTTCGCGGTGCTCGTAAACGGGTTCCTGAACGGCGCTTGATCCGTTGCGCTTCGTTACCATCGTGGGGTGGATCACCATCGGTCGAAACGAGGCGTGTTCTTGGCAAACGAGCACCAGCCGCGAAGGCTGGGACCGCGTGGCAAGAATGGCAAGGTTCAGCGTTCGTTCGCGTTCGCTCAGGCGTTCGGTCGTGGACGGATTTCGCTCAACCATGCGGTTTGAGCGCACCTGAGCGAACGGGCGCGAACGCTGCTCCAAATCGACAAGCTGGGGGTCACTGGTTCGAGCCCAGTACCGCCCATAAGACGAAAGCCCTGCCAAGCGGGGCTTTTTTCGTGGGCAGCACCTCGTCCGAGACAGGCACCGGAGAGCGTTATGGGCACTAGTGCCCATAGACTCGGCCGGGGGCGCCCAGGAGGTGGCGCTCGCGAAGGTCATGCCGATGATCTCGCGCCACGGGCCGGAGGTTCTAGAGCCGGGCTCCAGCGTCTCGGGTGCCTGGTGAGGTGACCGAGGACGAGCGCAGGAGGTTGCGCCTCGCGATCGACCAGGAGCGCCGGGCGCGGTTCTGGCGCGGGCTCACCAGGGCGACGGAGGACGCGGAGCGCTGCCCGGGCGTCGCCATGTCCGGCCGGTCAGCCCGCTCCCCGATTCCGCCCGGCTCGCGGGTTCGCGCGCAACTCGTGAATCACGCCGTATCGAGCCGGTCGTCTGCGCCCGCTTCTAGCGTCGGATCGGCGGCGAGTCGTCCAGGCGCTGCTTTCAGCAGTCGTGTGCCGGAGGCGTAGACGAGCGCGTGGTAGACGATCGAGAGGAGTGCGAGGGCGATACCGAGTCGGTGGCGCCCGGCCGAATAGCAGGCGACCGAAGCGAGACCGGAGATGGAGAGTTCCTGGATGAGCCGCACCGGTTCGGCGTAGCGGCCCGCCTGGTGGAAGTCGACTGCGCCCCAGAAACCGAATCCGATTGCGGGTGCAGCGATGCCGTAGAGGACCTTCGTCCCAACGTTGCTGCCAGTGTGTACGCCCCAGTAGGCGAACGCCGCGACGACGCCGGCCTCCATGAGGACGCGCAGGGACAGGTTGAGCGAGTCGCGCTTGCTCATCGAACCACTGGGCGAGCGAGGTTCCAGGCGAGCCAACAGCAGCCGACGAGCATCAACAGCCCATGGGCGACGCGGATGGACTGCGGACCGGTGAACTGCGGGATGTAGAGCACCAGCCCCGCTGCGAGCGGGACACCGGACCAGCGTTGGACCGTGCCGGACTGCCAGATTGCCGTGGCAAGGATGATCGCCCCGACCGCGAGCAGAATCAGCCCGATGATGATGAACCAGATCCCGGCCTCCCAGCGGATCGAGTGGATGAGCGGCTTTACGAGTGCCGGGTCGTTCCCGGCGATCGCGCGCTGGCCGACCGCATGCAAGCCGAAGACCTCGGCGCCGTAGTAGGGGATCGTTAGCCCGACGCCGAGCCAGACCAGCACGACCGCTTGCAAGCCGCGATCGGTAACGGCGCTATCCCGTAGGCGCTCGTGAAGGCCGAGCGCGCCGAGCGCGAGCAACACGAAGCCGAGGATGCCGAGCGTGTGTGCGGCGATCCACGAGGACGACGCGAAGGCGCGTGCGCCGTCCATGCCGACCTCGCTGGAGAAGGGGCGGATCGCTGGGTAGAGGAGGAAGAAGACCCCTGAGAGCGTGAACGCCGCGGCGAACAATGGAAGTGCTGCAGTTGCGGGTCGCACCCGGGGGACCGAATCGGCAGAAGCGAGCTGTGCGGTGTTGGTCATGAAGACTCCCGGTCTTGGCGGCGAACGCCTGCACAGGTTCAGCAGACGTGCACCGCAGTGTCGTTGGACGTCGCTAGGCGCCCAACCTTCCTGCTGCGAGAGCAGCGGCCATCAAGCGATGTGGTTTCTGTAGACGAGTCATGTCGAAATCCGGAAGACGGGATGATCCGGCGCGATCCGCGCGAACTCCTCGCTAGGCGACTCGGGACCAACGCCGTCGAAGAACTGGCCGACCTCCCACTTCCAGTGGCGCAGATACGCACGCATTACGGGCTCCTTCTCGCTGTCGTCGAGTTCGACAGCCGTGAACTTCTCGCGGCGCGCGCCAAGCAGCAGATACCCCTCGCCCGCCTCGCGTAGGTTCCGCACCCACTGCGTATGCCCGCGCGGCGCGACCAGGTAACGGCTGCCGTCGAGCGGGAGGGGGTTGACCGGCACTCTGCGCGGCTCGCCGCTCTTGCGGCCGCGAACCTCCAAGATCCGCGAACCCCAGAAGCTCACGCCCAGCCTCGTCAGACCCGCGATCAGCGGATTCGTGACCTTGCGGTCAAACCACGTCGGCGCGCGGTAGTGGGTATCTGCGCCTGCTGCCACCAGACTGAATCGGAGGAGGTACCACCGAGTCTCCCTGCGTCCCTATTAGACCATATCATGGTACATCACTCCAACTGTGAGACTCCGCCGTTGACGTGGGCCTACGCTTACAAAGTGGGCTGGTTTCGAAAGCGAAGGGCTTCGGGGTAGGGGTAGAAGTCGACGATCTCGCCGGCTCTGATCCGGCGCTGGCATTCCTGCCAGAACTCTGGTTCGAGCAGGGCAACGTGGTGGCGTAGGAATGCCTTGCGGAGTCTTGGGTCGCCGAGCAGGAAGGTGGCGAATTCCTCGGGGAAGACGTCGTTTCGGGCGACTGCGTACCAGGGTTCGGCAGCGAGCTCGGCTTCGGGGTTCGGGGAGGGCGGGACGCGTCGAAAGTTGATGTCGGTCAGGTATTCGATCTCGTCGTAGTCGTAGAAGACGATGCGGTTGTGGCGTGTCACGCCGAAGTTTCTCCAGAGCATGTCCCCCGGGAAGATGTTGGCGATCGCGAGGTCGCGGATTGCGTTGCCGTAGTCGCGCACCGCGGACTCGAGCTGGGCAGGAGTTGCGCGGTCGAGGTAGATGTTGAGTGGGATCATTCGTCGTTCGACGTAGCAGTGGCGGATCACGAGTGGGTCATCGTTCTCGACCATCGATGGTGCGAGCTCGTCGAGTTGGTCGAGCAGCTCGGCGGAGAAGCGGTTTCGTGGGAGGGCGAGGTCGGTGAACTCGAGGGTGTCGGCCATCCTGCCGACTCGGTCGACGTGCTTGACCAGGGCGAACTTCCCTTCGACTGTGGCGCGATCGGTTTCCTTGCTCGGTCCGAATACGTCTTTGATCACCTTGAAGACGTAGGGGTAGGAGGGGAGCGTGAAGACGAGCATCACCTGGCCCTGGATGCCGGGTGCCGGCACGAAGGTGTCCTGGGAATGGAGTAGATGCTGGCGCAGGTCCCTGTAGAAGAGGGTCTTGCCCTGCCGTCCGAGCCCGAGCATGGTGTACAGCTCGGCGCGCGCTTTCGTCGGCATCATCCGTCGCAAGAACTTGACGTAGCCGGAGGGCACGGCCATGTCGACCATGAAGTAGGCGCGCGAGAGCGAGAAGAGGATGTTGAGCTGTTCCTCTTCGAGGACGATCGCGTCGAGTACGAGCCGGCCTGCCTCGTTGAGCACTGGGACGACGAAGGGAAGCTCTTCGTAGCCGTTGATGATCTTGCCGACGACGTAGGCGGCTTTGTTGCGGTAGAAGGCGGAGCTCAGCACTTGGATCTGGTGGTTGGGCTCCAGGTGGGCCCAGGGCTGACCGGGCTGGTCGTCGATGGCCCGGAGCATGTGCGAGAGGTCCCGTTCGAGATCTACGAACGGACAGTTCCAGCGGAAGTCGAGGAACACCTGCTCGAAGGATTGGCGCAGACTTCCGGCGGCCGGGTAGTAGCAGCGGTAGATCGGTGGGTCGGAATCGATGTACTCGGTCGACATCGCGGCACGCACGAAGATCAGGTCGTCATCGGTGTAGATCCGCGGCCGGATTCTCGTCAGCACCGAGTTGAAGAACGTCTCTGCAAGCTCCGGTTGGGAATGGTGGACCAGTAGCCCGATGTAGGAGCGCTTCGTCTCCCGCCACGTGTCGATCCCGATCGAGTCGATCTCGAATGCTTCGCGAACGCGATCGACGCACTCTCCAACCCGTTCCTCGTAGAAGCGAATTCGTTCCTGGACGGCTCGCTGTGCCTCAGCCCATGCGCCTGTCTCGAAGAGCTCCTTGGCCTGGGCGGTCGTCTGGCTGAAGAGCCGGTAGTGCTTGTCGAAGCCTTCAAGCACAACCGCTGCGAAAGAGTGGGCTACCGGGTCGACTGGCGGCGTCGGATCGGGATCAGCATCAGGAACGGCTGCGATAGCCTGCGGGCGTCGGTTCGATCCAACCCCTCTCTCCGGTGAACCTTCGAAACCCATGAGCACACGGTAGGCGAATGAGCCCCCAATCGCACCTCGAGGTGCCGGCAGCCGGCGCGAAGATCGAGCCGGGTAGGCCGACGCCCGACAATCCGATCATCCCCTTCATCGAAGGAGACGGGATCGGAGTCGATATCACGCCGGTCATGAAGGCGGTCGTCGACGCAGCCGTCGAGAAGGCCTATGGCGCTGCCCGAAGGATTCACTGGATGGAGATCTACGCCGGCGAGAAAGCGACCCGCCATTACGGCAGCGATGTGTGGCTTCCCGACGAGACGATCGAGGCAGCCCGAGAGTACTCAGTCTCGATCAAGGGCCCCCTGACGACCCCGATCGGCGGCGGCATACGTTCGCTCAACGTCGCACTTCGCCAATATCTCGATCTTTTCGTCTGCCTGCGCCCGGTGCGCTATTTCGCCGGCATCCCTAGCCCGCTTCGCGACCCGTCGCAGACCGACATGGTCATCTTCCGCGAGAACACCGAGGACATCTACGCCGGCATCGAATGGGAGGCAGAGACCCCTGACGCGCGCAAGGTGATCGACTTTCTCCAGAACGAGATGGGAGTTCGCAAGATCCGCTTCCCGGACACCTCCAGCATCGGGATCAAGCCGGTCTCACGTGAAGGCACCGAGCGGCTGGTGCGTAAGGCGATCCAGTACACGCTCGACAACGGACGCGACTCGGTCACTCTCGTGCACAAGGGCAACATCATGAAGTACACCGAGGGCGCGTTCCGCGACTGGGGTTACGCCCTTGCCGCGCGCGAGTTCGGCGCGCAGCCGCTCGATGGGGGGCCCTGGCTTGCGATCGAGCACCAGGGACGCACGATCACGATCAAGGACGTCATCGCCGACGCATTCCTCCAACAGATTCTGCTCCGGCCGGCCGAGTACGACGTGATCGCAACGCTCAACCTGAACGGCGACTACATCTCGGACGCGCTTGCCGCGCAGGTGGGCGGGATCGGAATCGCGCCCGGCGCGAACCTCTCCGACGACGTCGCGATGTTCGAAGCCACACACGGAACAGCACCAAAGTACGCAGGCCAGGACAAGGTCAACCCCGGCTCGCTAATCCTGTCCGCCGAGATGATGCTCACCCACATCGGCTGGGTCGAAGCGGCCGAGCTGATCATCAGCTCGCTCGGAGCAGCGATCGCGGACAAGCAGGTCACGTATGACTTCGCCCGACTGATGGACGGAGCAACCCAGGTCTCGTGCTCGGCATTCGGCCGGGCAATGATCGACCGAATGTGACCGACGCCGGCCGTAGACGGTGGCGGTGATCCGAGGGGTCGCATGCCCCCCGCGGGGCCGCATCGTGGTTGCCACCGTGGACAAGCGCTGAGACATTCGAACGACAGGGTTGGGCGCCGTTCGATCTCGTTCGGGGCGATTACGTCGGGTCGTCTACCCGCAGAATGAGCAGCGCCGAGACCGACATGGCGGCGGCGAGCACGACGCCGAAGGCGCCGTAGCCGGCGAGGGTGATCACCGTTCCGCCGACGAGGGCGCCGAGCAGGTAGCCGAGCTGGTTCGCCGCAGTTCTGGCGGCCATCATCGCCCCTGGATGGTCGGGAAGCTGAATGAGCCCGAGTGCGCTCGAGGCCGGAGTGCGCACGCCTGCAGCGAGTCCGAGCGTGCAGAACGCGGCAACGCCGAAAGCGGCCGACCCGCCCGCACCGAGCTCGACGACGAAGAGCACGCCCATGAGCAGAGAGACCGCCGTGATCAACGGCCGGCGCGGCAGCGACGAGACGAGGCGGCCGCCACGCGTAGCCGTAACGAAGAAGCTCGCCGCGCCGCAGGCAAGCAGCCAGCCGACGAGTCCCTCGCCGACGCGTAGGCGCTCGACGAAGTACGCGCCGACGAACGTCAGCAGCGCCGCCCAGGCCCCGTATGCGGCGACCTCGGCCAACAGCCAGCGTCGCGCCGACCGGTGCGCGACGAGCGTTCGGAGTCGCGCGGCTGCCGGTGCGCTCGACGACGAGTCGGCGGCCCGCGCAGCGACAATCGCGGCGAGCGCGACGACTGCCGGGATCGCTTCGGCAGTCCGCCACGAGCCCCGGGCCGCAACCATGCCGACGACCGGCGCGACGACGATCCATGCGAGCGCGTTCGCGCCCGCGACCCAGCCGATCGCCCAGCCACGTCGCTCGGGCACGAAGGCGGCTGTGCCCGCGAATCCGGCCGAGAGCAGACAGGCCACGGCGATCCCGACCAGTACATGGGCCAGGAGGAACGTGGCAAGTGTGGGCGCGCTCGCGATCGCCGCGCAGCCGGCGACCGCAAACGCGCCGCCGATGGCGACGAGCCGTGAGACACCAACGGTGTCGACCTTGTTCGCGACCGCAGCGGACACAGCAATCGCGACGACCGCCGTGATGGATCGCGCCTGCCCGATCGCGCCGACCGACGCACCCAGATCGGCTCCGACAGCCACCATGATCGGCCCGAGCACGACAAGCAGCGCCTGCGACGCCATCGTCGCCAGTGCCAGGGGCGCGAGGCGCACCCACTCCCGCTTGTCCATCTCTCGAAGGTACGCCCGCCGACGCCAGCACGTCGTGGGCGGTTTGCGCCCAAACTTCGAGCGGCGCCTACCTATCTTGTCCGGGGCCCGTTCAGCCTGTAGCCGGCGCGAGTAGGGGGAAATAGTGCAGAGCCACCTCTCTGAGCACCTCGGTGATGAGTGCCGGGGTGAGCTCGGCGTTGGGATCGTCGAGTTGCGGCGGGAGGTCGACGCCGATTTCGCGGGCGTGCTCGATGATGCCGGGCCCGATCGTGTTGCCGAGGCCGCTGAGGCCCTTGTTGAGGAGATCCTCATCGAGGTGCCACGTCGGGACGGGAAGGGCCTCGCCGGTCGCCCAGGTTTCCGGGTTGCGCGGCTGGTCGAGGGTGAACAGGTCGTCGAAGGTTCGTGCCGACGCGTCCCGCTGTGTAAGGGGCTCGCCGAGCTTCCAGACCTTTCTCAGCGTGGCGATCAACGAGGTATGGCGGTACTCGTCGTTGAAGACGGAGCCTTGCGGAACCCAGGGGGAGACGAGGATCGCCGGGACGCGGTAGCCGGAGCGGTCGAACTCGAAGCCGAGCTCGCCGGCCGGTGCGGCGGGGTCGGGGGGCGGAACGGGCGCGGGCGGAACGTGGTCATAGGTGCCGCCGGGTTCGTCCCAGCCGATCAGAAGCGTGGTGTTACTCCCGGCTCAAGGACCGGCTGGCAACCAACGTGGTGCCGTTCGCCGAGTTCGAGAAGGATGCAACTTCTTCCCATGTTGCTCTAGCCGTTAGAAGATCGTCTCCGCGTCGTTCTTCGAAAACCATTTCTTCGCCGGAGCGTTCACGACCAATCCCGACGAGGTTGCAGCCGTCCAGAAGGAGCGGTTCATGAACGTCTGCGACGGCACCTCGGAGAACCAGTGGTCGAAGACACCGAACTCGCGTGCGATCCCGTTCAGCACCGGTACCTGCTCCGGGGTGTAGCCGGTCATGATCTGCGAGTACTCGTCGTAGGTCGGCTGACGGCCCATCTCACCGGTGAAGGTGCTGATGTAGTCGGTCACGAACCCGTCCATCGTCGGCGTCGCGCCCGCTGGCGGCGCATTCCACGGAGCGGTCACCCCCTCACCGATCTTGAAGCGGTTGTGCTCGTCCATGACGTTGAACAGCTGAGTGTTGGTGTGGTACCACTCCTCGCCCGAGTCCGGGTTCGGCGCGTCCATGTCCGTTGCGACGGTGTAGGGCACGGCCTTCCGGTCGGCGCCGTGCTCGGCCCAATCGGGGATCGGGTTGGACAGCCGTGAAGACACGGTGGACGCTGGTCGTCCGGATGGTCTCCCCGTTCTCTAGCCGTAGCGCCACCATCGGCCTGTCCCGGTGCATCCAGACGCGGGTGACGCTGCGGTCTGCATCGATCCCGGTCGTCTCGTCGCGCGAGGCGACGAGGTCGTCGACGGCGAGCCCCTCGATCGCCCGTGCGCGCCCTCCGGCGGCGGTTGCGACGAGCGTGCCGCCGGCAAAGCAGCCGCCGCTGGAGACACCGCTCTCTCCGCTTTCACCACCTTCACTCGACCCCTCGGGGCCACCTGGGTCGTCTGTGTTGTCGGGGTCGACGGGGTAGCCTTCGTCGGGGCGTTGGTTGGTGTCCGTTCCGCCCTGATTGTCGGAATCCGAGCTGTGCTCGTAGATCGTGATGTTGTCGGCGATCATCGACGCGTCGGCCGCGGCCCGGTTAGGTGCCGATAGCCGGCGGCGGCCAGATCGGCGCGCTGACAACGCCCGGTAGCGCCTTCTCGAAGAGTCGAGCGAGCCTGTCTAGCTCGTGCTGTGTGAGCCGGCCGAGGTAGAGCTCGCGGACTGCGGCATGGTGGACGACCTGCGCGTGTCGGAGAGCCGCGAGCCCGGGTTTCGTGAGGACGGCGAATGCCGCCCGTCCGTCCTCCGGGTCGCGCTCGCGGCGAACGAAACCCCGTTCCTCGAGGCGGATGACCACGCGGGTGATCCCGCTGGGCGTCAGCATTCGCTGAGCGCCGAGGCTGCTCATGCGCAGCCTCAGGTCAGGGGCGGTGACGAGCGTGACCAGGACGCCGTAGTCGGCGAGCGACAGGTCGCTGTCCTGCCGGAGGCGGTGGTCGATCTCGCGCATCACCGCTTCACGCAGACGGATCAGGCCGCGCCATGCGTGGAACTCCTCCGGGCTGAAGGCGTCGGGTTCCGGGAGCTCTGCGAGCCAGCCCGATGGATCATGAGAGTTATTTGACACTGTGAAGTAAATCCCCGATACTTTACTTGCGAGTGTGAAATATATCTGCCGCGCGAACCGCTCGGCAAAGCCAAAGGAGACGACATGCCAGCTCTTGCTCCCAAGGTGTTGGAGCCACGCGAGGGACTACGGCTTCAGTCCGGCCCAGGACGAGATCTGATCTTCAAGGTCACAGGCGAGGACACCGGCGGCGCCTTCGACTACTTCATCGTCGAGGTCGCTCCCAGGGGCGGGCCTCCGCTTCACGTCCATCACAAGCAGGAGGAGACGATCCACGCTCTGAAGGGGCACTACAAGATCCAGATCGGCGACGAGACGTTCCACATCGAGGAAGGCGGCTTCGCGTACCTCCCGTCGGGTGTTCCACATGCATTTCTCAACCTGACCGACGACCCGGGCGAGATCGTTGTGGTCTACACCCCCGGCGGCGGTCACAAGTTCTACGAGGAGCTCGGTCCGCTCACGCGGAACGGGACGCCGGACCGCGCAACCGTCGCAGCGGTCTTCGAGAAGTACGAGATGACGCTGCTCGGGCCGCCGCTCACGGCCGATTGACGCCTAGGAAGCCGGCGACCGCGACGGGGCGGCGGGGAGCTGCACCGTGACGCGGAGCCCACCTTCGGCCCGGGGTGTGAGGGTGAGAATCCCGTCGTGTGCCTGGGTGATGCTCTTGACGATTGCCAGGCCGAGGCCGACACCTGCGTGATCGGTGCGGATGCGGTTGGTGCCGCGCAGAAATGGCTCGGCGAGGGTGGATGCTGCCTGCGGCGTGAGCTTCTCGCCGGTGTTCTCGACGGTGAGCAGCGCCCGCCTGGGGTGAACGGCGGTCGTGACCCACACGCTGCCCCGCTCGGGCAGGTTGTGGACGATCGCGTTATGCAGCAGGTTCGTGCTCAGCTGCAGCAGAAGCGCATGTGAGCCGACGGTGGGGGTCAGGTCGCCGGAGGTCTCGATGGTGAGGCCGCGTTTCTCCGCGAGGGGGAGGAGCGTCTCCGTGGCCTCTTCCGCGATGAGCGACAGGTCGAGATGCTCCGGGGTGAACGACCGTTGGTCGGCCCGGCCGAGCAGGAGTAGTGCTTCGGTGAGGTCGATCGCCCGGGTGTTGACGGCGCGGAGGCGGTCGACGAGCTCGCCGGTATCGCGGTTCGGATCGTTGCGGGCCACGTCGAGCAGCGTCTGCGTGATCGCCAGCGGGGTGCGCAGCTCGTGGGAGGCATTGGCTGCGAATCTCTGCTGCTCTGCGAAATGCGCCTCGAGCCGCGCGAGCATCGCGTCGAACGCGTCGGCGAGCTCACGGAACTCGTCGTCGTGCCCCTCGAGCTCGATCCGATGCGAGAGCGATCCGTTCGCCGCCATGCGTGTGGCGTCCGTGATGCGAGCCAGGGGCGCGAGCATCCGGCCGGAGAGAAGCCACCCTCCGAGGAGCCCGAACGCCAGCAGGAACGCCAGGACGATGACCGCCACCGAGCCGAACCCGTGCAGGGGGTCGGAGCGGTTGACCACGAACCACCACGAGGGATGCATGTAGTACAGCTGACCGTCGGGGATGTAACGGAGGACGACCACCCAAACGGCGGCGAGCATCAAGACGCCGGCGAGCATGAGGAAGCCTGCGTAGCTGAGGGTTAGCTTGAGGCGAACGCTCAACCCAGGGGCCCTATTCACGCTCGTCTGTCTCCCGCCCGGGGTTTGGCTCAGCCTCGATGCGGTAGCCGACGCCGGCCACCGTGGCGATGATCCACGGCTCGCCAAGGCGCTTGCGCAGTCCCGAGACCGTGATGCGGGGGGCGTTGGTGAACGGGTCGGCGAACTCGTCCCAAGCTCGCGCCAGGAGCTCCTCGGCGCTGACGACACCGCCTTCGGCAGCGACGAGGACCTCGAGCACCGCGAACTGCTTCCGGGTCAGGGCGACGTAGCGGCCGTCGCGGTAGACCTCTCGGCGGAACGGGTCGAGCCGGAGACCCGCGATCTCCCGCACGGGTGGCCTGTTGTGGGCGCGCCTGCGGTCGAGCGCTCTGAGCCGGAGCACGAGCTCCCTGAGCTCGAACGGCTTGGTCAGGTAGTCGTCGGCGCCGAGCTCGAACCCGGTGGTCTTGTCGTCGAGACGATCGGCAGCGGTAAGCATCAGGATCGGCATGCCGCTCCCCGAGGCGACGATGCGCTCGGCGATGTCGTCGCCGGAAGGGCCGGGGATGTCCCGGTCGAGGACGGCGATGTCGTAGGCGTTGAAGCTGAGGAGCTCGAGCGCGGCGTTGCCGTCACCGGCGATGTCGGCCGCGATCGCTTCCAGGCGTAGCCCATCGCGGATGGCTTCAGCCATATACGGCTCGTCCTCGACGATCAACACGCGCACGTTCTGATGGTACGAGCTGGCGTGTTTCGTCGGTGTATCGAAAACCGCATACCTCCCTGTAACGCCGCGCTCTCTTGACTGGAGTGATGGCGTACCGCAAACGCGCGCGACGGACGACCCGCCGGATCCGGATCCGCTGGATGCGGCTCGCCGGCCTGCTGGTCGTGATCGCGGCGATTGCCGCGATCGGATACCAGCTCCTGAAGCCGTCCTCGAGGGCTGCCTCAACTATCGACGCCCTTCGCGCCGAGCGCACCGGTGCGGCCGGGGAAGCTGTGCCCCGCACGGTTTGGCCGGCATACGGGCAAGCCGCGTTCGTCGAAACAGGGCAGTCGAACCTCCACGCCGGCCCGAACCAGCATCCGGCTGCAATCGCCAGCGTGGCGAAGGTGATGACGGCCTATCTCGTGCTACGCGACCACCCTCTCGGCCTCGGCCAGGACGGCCCGACGATCACGCTGACCGACGCCGATGTCGCCGACACCGACCGC
This sequence comes from uncultured Actinomycetota bacterium, assembly GCA_963775355.1. Lineage (GTDB taxonomy): Bacteria > Actinomycetota > Thermoleophilia > Gaiellales > Gaiellaceae > PALSA-600. The sequence continues at coordinate 14,746 of CAVZJA010000021.1, forward strand.
CGCCGCGAGCAGCAGGAGTCGATCGTGTCGATCGAGGCCGGAGAGCAGTTGACGGAGCTGCAGGCGCTACAGGCCCTGCTGCTGCCGTCGGCGAACAACGTCGCCGCGGTTCTGGCGCGCTGGGACGCCGGCTCGGAGGATCGGTTCGTCGCGCGGATGAATGCCGCGGCCCGGTCGCTCGGCATGATCCGCACCCGCTACACCGACCCGAGCGGCTTCGACGACGCAACCGTGTCGACTGCCGCCGACCAGGTGCGCATAGTCGAGCGCGCCATGCGCCTGCCGGTATTCGCGAGCATCGTCTCCACCCCGAGCGCGACCCTCCCGGTCGCGGGAACCGTCCATAACACCGACACGTTGCTCGGGTACGACGGGTTCGTCGGCGTCAAGACGGGCTCGGACGACGCTGCCGGCGGCTGCTTCGCGTTCCGCGCCGTCCGCTGGATCGACGGCAAGCGGGCGACGATCACCGGCGTCGTGTTGGGCCAGCCCGGCGACGACCGGATCACGGCGGGTCTCGCGGCCGCAGCCGCGATGGTCGACCGCATTGCCGGTCATCGGGCCGCACCAGACCTGCAGCAGCACGCCGCCGGGCCCAGCGTTCCAGCCCATGGGGGCGGGTTGGACCAGCCGCACCGCCAGCGCGCGGCGAGGCCGCCGGTACAAGGCTGAGGCCCATGGAACACTGGGGCGCGCGGTCGGAATCGGACAAGCTCCGCTGGGAGCTCGTCATTGCACGCATCGCAGCCGAGCTGGACGCTCTGGTCGACGAGGACGCCGACAGCGAGGCGAGGGAGCAGGCGGCGGGCGCGGTCTTCGATCTCTACTGCTCGATCGTCGCACGCGCGCAGGAGCTGGAAGCGTTCGCGGAGACCTGGTCTGCAGACAATCCGCTTCTCGAGCAGCGACTCGACGCAATTCGGCTCAGGTTCCCGCTCCCGATCCCGAGTTGGGACGAGCGAATGTCCGGAAGAACGCGCTAGCCGATCGACCGTCTCTCCGTCCCGCCTAGGATCCGCAGGGTCGTGACGAAGAGCCCCCCGCAGGAGCCCGAGTCTGCCTCAGAGCAGATCGACCTGAGAATCGCCGAGCTCGACGACTGGCGCGGTGAGATGCTCGCCAGGATCCGGGCTCTCATCAAGCAGGCCGACCCGGACGGTGATCGAGGAGTGGAAGTGGCGAAAGGCCACGAATCCGGGCGTGCCCGTGTGGTCGCACGACGGGATCATCTGCACCGGCGAGACCTACAAGAGCGTCGTGAAGACGACGTTCGCCAAGGGCGCGTCGCTGGAGGATCCCTCGGGCCTGTTCAACTCGAGCCTGGAAGGCAACGTCAGGCGCGCGATCGACTTTCGCGAAGGCGAGGAGATCGACGAGACGGCTTTCAAGGCCCTCGTTCGCGCCGCCGTCGCCCTGAACAAAGGTCGCAACGCCGATGGCTGAGAAGAGACGTGCATTCACCGCCGAGGAGCGCGCCGCGATGAAGGAGCGCGCCCGGGAGCAGAAGGCGGCTGCGCGCCGCGGCCGCGCCGGCAAGGCGGACGGCGAGCAGGACGTGCTCGCGAAGATCGCCGAGATGCCCGAGCCGGATCGCGCCATGGCCACCCGGCTCCACGCAATCATCAAGGCCAGCGCTCCGGCGCTCTCCCCGAAGACCTGGTACGGCATGCCCGCCTACGCGCTCGACGGCAAGGTCGTCTGCTTCTTCCAGAGCGGCCACAAGTTCAAGACGAGGTACGCGACGTTGGGCTTCAACGAGAGGGCGAACCTCGACGACGGTGCGATGTGGCCCACCGCGTTTGCGTTGAAGGAGCTGACAGCCGCCGAGGAGGCGCGAATCGGCGAGCTCGTGAAGAAGGGCCGTCGGATGAAGCTCTCCCGCGCGCTCGCCATCGTCGACGCGGTCGTCTCGGCTGCGCCCGGGCCGGTGTCCGTGTTCGTCGCCGACGACCACGGAGAGCTGATCGCCGCCGCGACGATGGACGGCGCTGCGCCGGACACGCGCCTGAACGCCCAGAGGAAGGCGTACACCGCTGCTCGTTCGGATGCGCGCACGACGCGCGAGCTCGCCGAGAAGGTGGCCGACGATGCCGTCGAGCGCGCGAGCTTCGATCCGTTCTTCACATTCTTTCTCGGTGGCGTTGCCGTCTTCGACGGCGAGGTACGCGTCGGGGCGGTCGGGGTGAGCGGTCTCCCCGGCGAGGTGGACGAGAAGCTTGCGCTGCAGGCGATCGAACGCTCCGCCGATCGCTGACGCATGCCCGTCGCAGTGTTCGCCGTCGTCGTGGTCGCGTTCGTCGTCGGCGGCGTGCTGTGGGTCCGCTCGAAGCAGAAGGGCGCGTTCGTCGATCGGCTCCCGATCGGGGACGACGAGCACGTCCTGCTGGAGGAGGCGGGCCTGAAGCTCTACCACCGCTTCCGCCGGGTGTCGGTGAGCGGCGGCGGCGTCACGACCCTCCGCGTGCGTGCCGTCCTGACCGACTCTCGCATCCTGCTCGCCACGGGCGGGCCCGAGGGAAAGCACAAGTTCGTGATCCTGATGATCCTCGACTACACGAGCCCCGCTCCGCCCGTCCCGGAGACCGGATACGAGGCCTACAAGCGGAAGTTCCAGCTGGCCAACGGGTACCCGACGTACTCGTTCTCGGCGGAGAACGTCCAGGTTCAGGGCGACGGTGACGACACGGCGCTGCGCATCGACGTGCCGTTCCCGGAGAGCGGTGCGAACTGGGGCGACCCGCCGGAGATCGTGCTCCACACGAGGCAGGCGGAGCGCTACCGTGAGGCTGTGCTCCGGGCGAGAGTAAGCTCGATCGGGAGGCCGACCGTTGCAGATCACCAGAAACAGTGTCGAGACGATGCCGGGGCCGGGCGATTGGTTCACCGGCTCGGTCAGCGTCGACGCGGTGGCGGCGCCCTCCGGTGCCTCGCGCGTGAGCGCGAGCAGCGTCCACTTCTCACCCGGCGCGCGCACCCACTGGCATACGCATCCGAACGGGCAGACGATCTTCGTCACCGAAGGAGTCGGGCTCGCCCAGCGCCGCGGCGGCCCGGTCGAGGTGATCCGCCCCGGTGACCGCGTCTTCTTCGAGCCGGACGAAGAGCACTGGCACGGCGCCGCGCCGAACCGCTTCATGACCCACCTCGCGATCGTCCAGGTCGACGACGCGGGAAACGCGGCGACGTGGGGCACGGCGGTCACCGCCGACGAGTACGCAGCGGCACCGGCGATCGAGACCTGACGCGTCGGTCAAGGCGCGAAGGCGCAGCGGCACGGTTCCGGTTTGACGTGGCCGGAGCGCGCTCGGTACCTTAAGTGGGCGCGCTGACCCCGTGGCCAGCGCAAGGCGACGAGGCCTGAGGACTCCCATCGAGGAGTGCTTGGGCCTTTTTCGTGTTTAACGCTCAAACGAGGGAGGTGTAATGCCGAAGTTCAAGCTCGAATACATCTGGCTGGACGGCTACGAGCCGGTTCCGAACCTTCGAGGCAAGACCCAGGTGAAGGAGTTCGACGCCTTCCCAACGCTCGAGCAGCTCCCGATGTGGGGCTTCGACGGCAGCTCGACCCGCCAGGCCGAAGGCCGCGACTCGGATTGCATGCTGAAGCCGGTCGCCGTCTTCCCCGATCCCGCCAGGGAGAACGGCGCGCTCGTCATGTGCGAGGTGCTGCTTCCCGACGACTCGCCGCATCCGAGCAACAGCCGCGCGACGATCCCGGATGACCCCGGCACGTGGTTCGGCTTCGAGCAGGAGTACTTCCTCTACCGCGACGGCCGTCCGCTCGGCTTCCCGCCGGAAGGCTTCCCCGAGCCGCAGGGCGCGTACTACACGGGCGTGGGGTACAAGAACGTCGGCGACGTCGCGCGCAAGATCGTCGACACGCACCTCGACCTCTGCCTCGCGGCCGGCATCAACCACGAGGGGATCAACGCCGAGGTTGCGAAGGGCCAGTGGGAGTTCCAGATCTTCGGCAAGGGCTCGAAGCGCGCCGCCGACGAGGTCTGGATTGCCCGCTACCTCCTGCTTCGCCTCTGCGAGCAGCACCGCGTCGATGTCAACTTCCATCCCAAGCCGCTCGGCATGGAGCACGACTGGAACGGCTCCGGGATGCATGCGAACTTCTCGACTCAGTACATGCGCGAGGTGGGCGGCAAGGCGTACTTCGAGGCGCTGATGAAGGCGTTCGACGAGTACAAGGACGATCACATCGCCGTGTACGGCCCTGACAACCACATGCGGCTCACGGGGCTCCACGAGACCCAGTCGATCGACAAGTTCAACTACGGCGTCGCCAACCGTGGGGCTTCGATCCGTGTCCCGCACAGCTTCGTGAACAACGACTACAAGGGCTATCTCGAGGACCGCCGGCCGAACTCGCTCGGCGATCCGTACCAGATCGCCGGACGGATCCTGCAGACGATCCAGACCGTTCCGACCGACGCTGCCGCAGCTCCTGCCCTCGAGCCTGAGGCCGCCGCCGTCTAGGCGCGGCCTCGGCTCTGCCCGTCTCCGCGAGGCACATCGGTCGCGGAGCCGGGCAACCCGGCAGGCGCGCGGGACCTCGCCGCTCGAATAGCATGGTGCTGCAGCGCAAAACGACTCTTTGAGGGAGACACGACATCATGAGATTCCTGACCCGCCTTCTCGCCGCCTGCGGCTCTCGCCGTCGCGTGCGTCGGAACCGCCACCGCAGCTACCGACAACGCGAAGCTGGTCAAGTCGGTCGCGGTGACGATCAACAGCTCGAACGAGTTCCATTTCACCGTCAAGCCCACGAAGGTCAGCCGCGGGATCGTGACGTTCACGATCACGAACAACGGCAACCTGCCCCACGACTTCAAGGTCTGCTCGAGCAACAAGGGCGGCACCGCGAACAGCTGCAACGGCAAGGGGACGAAGCAGATCTCGCCCAAGTCGAAGGGCAAGCTCGTCGTGACGTTCCTGCGGTCGGGCAAATACGAGTATCTGTGCACGCTCCCGGGGCACGCCGCAGCAGGGATGAAGGGCATCCTGACCGTCAGCTGAGCGGCACGTGATCGGGGTGTAAAGCCCCACGCGATGAGCGCCTCGACCTGCTACAACGGGTAAATGCCCGTAGGTCCCGGCACCGGGCGGAAACGCCTTTCCCTGGTTGCGCTTGCGCTGTGCAGCTGTGCGCTCGCGCTGACCGCCGGCAGCGCCCGTTCGGCCGACACGACGATCGCCGACGGCGCGACGATCAACGTCATCTATACGACGAACTCGCTGCAGGTCAAGACCGACTCCGGCGCAGTCATCTCCTCCGGCACGACGATTCCGGCAGGCTCGTACACGATCCAGGTGTACGACTCGGGCGACTTCCCGAACCCGAAGTTCTCGATGACCGGCCCGGGCGTCTCCGTCTCGAGCGACCTGAACAGCACCGGGATGGGAATCGACGTGCCGTCGACTTTCGGCCCGTTCAACCTGCCGACGAACTCGAGCTTCACGATCTCGGACACCAACATGGGGGCATCGTCACGTGTCGGATTCAGCACCTCCGCGACAGTGATGGCCGCCGGTGGTGGCGGTGGCTCCAGCTCCGGCGGCGGCGGCTCGACGACCGGCTCCGGCGGCGGCACCAGCTCGGGTGGCGGTGCGAGCTCGGGTGGCGGTGCGAGTTCGGGCGGCGCGACGGTGAAGACGCTCGGGACGTTCGCCGCAGCGGTAAGCGCAGCGGGGAAGCCGACGCTGATGGTGGGCGGCAAGACGGTGAAGACCGCCAAGGCCGGCCTCTACAAGTTCACAGTGATCGATCACTCGAAGAAGGTCGGCCTCGTGGTCGGCAAGCTCGGCTCGCTACCCACCCGGCTCAGCGGAGTAGCTGCAGTCGGGAGGAGCTCCCGCAACCTGCACCTGACCGCCGGCAAGTGGTACTTCGCTGCGTCGGCGACCGCGCCGAAGACGTACTTCACCGTCAAGTAGCGGCCGCATCGCCGCGCCCGGCGGTTTTTCCTCTCGCCGATCGGGAAACAACGAGCACATGCTCGACGATCGCAACCGGCGCGACGCCGACGACGCTGTTCGCTTCGTCATCACCGGCCAGGCCCTCTTCGTGGCGACGATGCTCGCGTGCTGTGCGATCGAGCCCTCGTGGCCCGCACTGCGCTGCGGGCTCAGCTACTACGGCAACGGCCTGCCGACCGTGGTGCCGTACGTGGGCGGTTTCGCGCTCTGCATCGCCCTCAGCGCTGCCGGTCTCCGGCGCCTGCGTCCGCACGCCGTCGTCTCCAGGAAGGTCAGGCTCTCCGCGGTGACGGTGCTCGCGCTGATGGTGCCGATACCCCTCACACCGTTCAGGCTCGATCCCGTCCTCGACTGGCTCCATCTCGGCGCGGCGTCGATCCTGTTCGCGGCCGGGCTTGCGATCGGAGGCTGGCTCGCTCTTACCTGCCTCGACGACGCGCGATCGCGCCTGCTCTTCGCCCTCCAGTGCGTGGCCGCAATGACGATGCTGACGGCGGAGATCGGGCTTGACAGCTACATGATCCCGAGCGAGCTCGCCTTTCAGCTCCTGTTCGCTGCACTCCTCGTGCGTGCGATCAGGCGCGTCTGGGCCGGCAGGCCCGTCGAGCTCGCGGGACAAGGGTAGATCACCCTCTCCGGGTGAGGCGCGGCTCCCGTGGAGCCGTCAGAGTAGGCGCGCACGGGCGAAAAAGAAAAGGAGACGTTCGCCGGCTCGCGCGACACGATACGGTTGCGGCTGCGCGATCCGGGGGGATCGGTCGCCGTACGTGCGCTGACAACAACTCACCTGGCCAAGCAAATCGCCCTCATGGGATGATGCGGGCCGAAGCCGCCCCCGAAAGGATCGAGGATCATGTCTGAGCAAAGCCCCGTCGCGACTCCCCCGGCCGCCGCACCGTCCGCACCGGCCGCACCCGGCAAGCTCACACGGGGACGCCGCGTCGGCGTCTGGTCCCTGGTCATCCTGGCGTCGATCATCGGCCTCGTGTCGATCCTGACCACCTTCGTCAACCGGCAGCTGCTCGACAACACCTCCTGGAACAAGGCGAGCGCGCAGGTGATTCAGGACCCGCAGGTCCGGAGCGCCGTCGCCACGCAGCTCGTCAATCAGCTCTACAACAACGTCAACGTCGCGTCGCAGCTCCAGACACGGCTGCCCAAGAACCTGCAGCAGCTCGCAGCACCGGCGGCAGGCGCGCTCCGCGAGCCGGCGACGAAGGCGGTCGAGTACCTGCTCGCGCAGCCACGATTCCAGCAGCTGTTCATCGATGCGAGCACGGTCGCGCATCAGAAGCTCGTCAACGTGCTGGAGAACAAGACCGGCTACGGGATCGACACAGGTAACGGCGAGGTGACGCTGGACGTGAGCCAGTTGCTGACCCAGCTCGGGCTCGAGCTCGGGGTGCCGCAGTCGGCTCTCGACAACCTTCCGGCCAACGCCGGACAGATCACGATCATGAGCTCTGACCAGCTCTCGTACGCGCAGCAGGGCATCCGCGCGATCAAGGTGCTGAGCGTCTGGCTGCTCGTGCTCGTGTTCCTGCTCTACGCCCTCGCCGATCTATCTCGCGCGCGGCGAGAGGCGCAAGACGCTCCTTCACATCGGCTGGGGTATTGTCGTCGTCGGGCTGCTCGTGCTCGTCGCCCGGCGCGTGATCGGGAACTACGTGATCAACTCGCTCGCGCAGCCGCAGTATCGAACGCCCACGCATCACGTCTGGCTGATCGTGACCCAAATCCTCGGCCAGATCGGCTGGGCCGTGATCCTCTACGGGATCCTGATCGTCATCGGCTCCGCGGTCGCCGGGCCGTCGCGGATCGCGACCGGGATTCGCCGCGAGGTCGCGCCTGTCCTGAACGTTCGCGCCGGCCTGACCTGGGGCATCGTCGCGTTCGTCTGGCTGCTCCTGATCCTCTGGGGCGGAACCCACGCGCTCCGCACCTGGTCGGGGATCCTGATCATCGGAGCGCTGCTGGCCGCCGGCGTCTACGTGCTGCGCAAGCAGACGCTGGTCGAGTTCCCGGAGGCGGGCACGGACGCGCACGAGACCCTGACCTCGCGAGTGGCGGCGGGCGCCGGCTCGGCTGCACACCGCGCGGCGACGCACAAGCCGCACGCGGCTCCCGCCGCGGCGGCGAAGTCGCCGTCGGAGGAGCTTGCCCGGCTCGTCGACCTGCGTGACAAGGGCGCGATCAGCGCAGAGGAGTACGAGCAGGCCAAGAAGCTCGCTCTCTCATGACGTCGAGCGAGGGACCGTCGGACGCGGGTCGGCCCTCGTACGGCAAGCTGCGGGGCAAGGCAGTCGCAACCTACGAGCGGGGGACGTCGGCCTACGAGAAAGGGCGGGCCTGGGTCGACAGCCAGGACGAAGCGAGCCGCAAGGGCGCGACGATCGGCTGGGCGCGCCGCTACCGCGCCGCCGAGGGCGAGCTCTACGCGCTGCTGATCGCCGCCTATGCCCTCCTGACGTTCGTCCCGGCGATCATCGCCGTCTCCACATACACCGAGAAGGATCCCTCGTCGCTCTCGAACCACGTGATCGCACCGGCTCAACTTGACCGGATCGACTGCGCGGCTCTTCGGCGACGTGCTCTCGAACGTCGGTACCAAGCAGCTCGGCGCCACGCTGCTCGCTCTCGCGAACCTCGTCTTCTTCGGCTTCGGCTTCGGCCGTTCATTGCAGCTCGCGCACGCCCGGTCGTGGGGCGTCGAGGTGAAGAAGGACCTCCTCGGCGACCTCGGGCTCTACTTTGTCGCGCTGCTGACCATGGTCGTGTTCTTGACGGCGTTCCTGCTCGGCGAGGAGTGGGCTGCCGGGCTGTCCTCGTGGGCGACTTGGGCGCTGATCCCGGTCTGGTTCGTGGTGGTGCTCGCCGTTTTCACGTTCCTGCCCTGGATGTTGATGCACCGCCAGATCACCGTCAGGCAGCTCTTGCCCGGTGCGGTGCTCACGACGCTGGGGCTCGTCGGGATGCGGATCATCTCCCAGATCCTGTTCGTGAACTGGCTCGTCTGGTACTCGAGCTACTACGGCGGCTTCGGGATCGTGATGGCGCTCTTCTTCTGGCTGATGATCGCCTCGACGATCATCGTGATCGCAGCCGCGCTCTCGCCGTCGCTGTCGGCACATCGCGAGGCGCGTGCAGCGGCCCGAGCTGTGACTGCCTAGAGGCCGACCTCGGCTTCGATCCGCCCGTCCCTGACGGCCTGCTCGAGCGCCTTGTAGTCGCGCTCGTTCAGATCGGCGTAGGCCCGCGCGAACTCGCAGATCGCCTTGTCGAACGCGTCTCCCTTGCCGAGATACTCGGCGATCGCGACGCGGTCGCCCGAGCGCGCGTGAGCGCGGGCGAGCGTCCAGCCGCACACCTCGGCGTAGATCAGGAGGCCGCGGCCGAGGATCGTCTCCAGGTTGACCGAGATCTTCCAGTCCCAGAGCTGCCGGCAATAGAAGTCGCGCTGGTGGCCGTCGAGCCCGATCAGGCGGTGCCACCCGAGAAAGATGTCGCTTACCGCTTGCATCAGCTGCTGCCCGGCCACCACGCGCTGACCGTGGTTGGAGTAATGGCTGGGCCTCAGATATGGCTCGAGCACCGACCGTTCGGCCTCCTTGATCTGCAGGAACAGCGGGTCGTTCTCGTCCCTCCCCAGCAGCAACACGATCCAGCAGCGGGTCCCGACGCTCCCGACACCGACGACCTTGCGAGCGACGTCAACGCATCGGAACTCCTCGAGCAGCCAACGGCGATCCGGAGGAAGGGTCTTTCTGTACTCGCGGAACACCGACCGCACCACGGCCTCGAGGGCGCCCCGGTCGGAGATCCCCTGGGCGAGCTCGTCGATCGGGATGATCAGCGGCGGATCGGAGACGATGCGCGGCTCCCCGTCGACCAGGTGCGTCAGCTTCTTGAACGCGCGCATGCTGTCCTTGGTTCGCGCCTTGGCGGTCGCTCGCTCGAGGGCGTCTGCCTGGTGCTCGTCATGCTCGCTGCGAAGCTTCGCCACCAGCTCCGTCGCGCTGAACCGGGAGTACCAGACGTCCATGTTCCCGAGCCCGGCGAACTGTCGCATCGCCTCGCGGTAGACCCGGACGATTTTTTGCACGATCTCCGCGCGTTCGGCGTCAGTGCAGTTGCGGTTTCGAGCAGCGACCTCGAAGCTTGCTGCGAGCCGCTTGACATCCCACTCGAACGGGCCGGGAAGCGTCTCGTCGAAGTCGTTCAGGTCGAAGACGAGATCGCGTTCCGGGGAGGCGAAGCCGCCGAAGTTCGCGAGGTGTGCATCGCCGCAGAGCTGCACCTCGAGTCCGCTCCTGGGCAGGGCGGCGAGGTCGTGGGCCATCACCGCCGCGGCGCCGCGGAAGAACGTGAAGGGCGAGACGAGCATGCGGCCGTACCGGATCGGCAGGAGCTCGGGAACGCGCGTAGCGGCCTGCTCCTGGAGGAGTGCCACCGGGTCGCGCTCTCCGGGCTCGAGCGCTGCGTGACTCGCCCGCGGGCAGGCGGCTCTGGCCCGACGGCCGCTCTCTGCCCGCTCGGCAACTGTCTCGTGAACGATCCGCGTCGAGGTGGCAGGAGTGTCCGGCTCGGGATCGATCACGCTCTCTGTCGACGACATCTCCCCATTCTCGTCGAACTCGTCGCGGCTGTCACCCGGGCCCGCGCGGCGTATAGCGGTCGACGAGCGTTGCGTTGCCTGCCGCGAGCGCCTCCCAGCCGCCCGCCAGCTCGAATGTCGCCAGGGCGGCCGTTGGGAGCGGTGCCCCTGAGGTGCGGCCGTCGAGGCGAGCGGCGAGCTCCTCGAGGCCGGGGTTGTGCCCGATCAGCATCACCGAGGGGACCGCCTGGCCAACCTCCCGTAGCCGTGCGATCAGCTGCGCCGCACCGGCGCCGTAAAGGCCGTCCTCGATCAAGATCTCGACCTCGGTGTCGAGGGCCGGCAGCACACCGGCGAGTGTCTCCCGGGCCCGCTGCGCGGACGAGCAGAGGATCAGCGAGGGCGAGATCCCTCTTGCGCGGACGTGTGCGGCGAGCGCGGGGAGGTTTCGCAAGCCGCGCGGTGCGAGGGGACGGTCGTGGTCCGCGAGCTCAGGGTCGTCCCAGCTCGATTTCGCATGGCGCAGCAGATAGAGCGTTCTCGCGCGGCTCATCGGACCCTATGATCGCGGCTTCAAGTGGCCGACGCACCCCCCACAGCCAAGGAGCTAAGAGCAAAGCAGAAATCTCGCCGCCTGGCCCAGATGCACGACGCCCATCGTTACGCGGCCGTCCTCGGCTTCGTGATCATCGTGTTTACGTTCTCGGCGCTTGCGCCGACGGCTCCGTGGGCTCTGACCGTGATCGTCGTCCTCCAGGCCCTGATGCTCGCGCTCGCCATGTGGACCGGAGGCAGTGAGAGCGTCTACCGGATCGAGTACCTGGTGATCGGGGTTTCGGTGATCGTCGCGGTGGCGGGGGAGGTGTGGGAGCAGAGCAGGGGCGTATCGGGCGGCGTCTCGCTCTACTCCGCTGCCCTCACGCTCATGACGATCGTCGTGATCGCGCTCGGCGTCTCGCGTCAGGAGTCCGTCAATTCGCAGTCGGTGACGGGCGCGATCGGGGTCTACCTGCTGATCGGGATGTTCTTCGTCTACGTGTACGGCGCGTCGGCCTACCTGGGGGATTCGGCGTTCTTCGTCCAGACCGCGTCGGCGTCGCGTCCGTTGTTCCAGTACTTCAGCTTCGTCACGCTCGCGACCGTCGGGTACGGCGATTACACGGCCGCGCACCAGCTCGGCCGGATGCTCGCGATCGTCGAAGCACTGATGGGCCAGCTCTATCTGGTGACGGTCCTGGCAGTACTCGTCTCGCAGCTCGGGCGGCGGCGTGACCGGCCCGCCGGCGGTTAGGGCGCCTCTGACCCCGATCGGATGATGCACGCCCGCGGGTACGTAGCGATACTCCGTGCTGATTCGAGAGATCGACTGAAAAGAGATCGACTGAAAGGAGCACGATGGCAATCGGACCTGTACAGCTGATCGTCCTGGGCTTTTCGGAGCCCGACTTCCACGGCGAGATCATTGCGGAGCTCGAGCGGCTCCATGACAGCGGAACCGTGCGCGTGATCGACTCGCTCGTCGTCTACAAGGACGCGGCAGGCGAGCTCGAGGTCGAGCATCTCAGCAACCTCACCCGCGACGAGGCAATCGAGGTCGGGACCAAGATCGGCGCGCTGATCGGTCTCGGGATCGCCGGCGAGGAGGGGATGGAGGCCGGTGCGGAGGCAGGCGCCGAGGCGACCGCCGACGGCGTCGACTTCTTCTCGGACGAAGACGCGTGGGATGTGCTCGACGACATCCCGAACGACAGCGCCGCGGCGCTGATCCTGATCGAGCACCACTGGGCCGTGCCGCTGCGCGATGCCGTGGCGCGTGCGGGCGGGTTCCGGATCTCCGACGGGTTCATCAGCCCGGTCGACCTGATCGCGATCGGCCTCCTCGCAGCCGAGGACGTCGATACGCACACCGCCGCCAAGCCCGCAGCCTCGCCCGCGAGCTGACCCCGACGACCGTCTGGAGGATCGAATGTTCGGAGCACGCAGAGTCGCACGGCGGACGTCGCGCCGCGTCGCACGTCGCCGCTAGAGAGCAATGACGCCTCGTCCGTGCGCGCCAATCGTGCGCGCGCGGACGAGGCCCGATGCTCCACAGCCTCCGGGTTCGCGACGGCCGAGCCGTCCGTCGGAGGTGCTGTAGTGAGCGTCAGAAGGCCCGTTGTTACCAACCCTTCGAAAGAGGAGCCCCCGACAATGAGCGTGATCGCCGACAGCTACCCGTTTCTGGACATCATGTGGACGATGTTCATCTTCTTCGCCTGGGTGATCTGGGTCGCATTCCTGATCTTCATCCTGGTCGACAACTTCAAGCGCCACGACCACTCCGGCTGGGCGAAGGCCGGCTGGACGGCACTGCTCCTGTTCGTCCCGGTGATCGGCGCGTTGATCTACATCATCGCCCGGCCGCCGATGGAGCCTTCGCGCGCGTAGATCCGGCTAGGAGGGCGGCTCGGCGTCGGTCGAAGACGCCGGGGCCGGGTCGCCCTCGGGCTTCGGCGCGCGGCGTTTGCGGCGCTTTGCCCTCGGAAACACCTTCTTCCCGTCCTTCTCGAGGCGCTTCCAGGCCGCGCGCCACTGTGCGGCAGACGACTCGCGAAGCGCGCGCTCGCGCTCGATCAGGCGCCCGACCGCGATCGCGCGAATCGGCGTTGCGGTCTCGCCGACGAGATCGCGCAGCTCGTTCTCCATCACGACCGCATCCTGATGCGCACCGAGCACGTCCTGAAGCGCCTTCGCCTCCTCGACGACCTTGCCCAGCGAGGTCGTCCCCGCCTTGCGGGCGCGCTCGGAGGCGTAGCGGATCCGCTTCGCGCGCTTGCGCAGCTCGTGCAGCACCTCGTCCGCCGGCTCGGGGCCCGCGCTCTTCACATCGCGTCGGAGCCGGCGAAACTCATGGCGTGCAAGCTCGGTCAGGTCACGCCTCGACTCGAACCTCGCGGCGGCCACCTCCTCGAGCGCATCGAGCAGCGCGAAGTACCGAGGCGATCCGAGCGCCTCCATCAGCTCGGCACGAGCACGGGCTCGCCGCCGCGCCAGGCGGGCCAGCACCGGGCGCAGAGCGGCGCGCTCGGCGCCGTCGAGGAGCGCCGCCTCGTGGCGCAGCCGCTCGGTGAGCACGTCGAGGTCGCGCACGGCTCCGAGCGCGCCGCCGATCCATCCGAGCTCGCCTTTCAGCGGCTCCTCGCGTAGCGCGCCCCGGAGGCGCCTGATCGCGACGCGGTGCGCGTGCAGGTGCTCGGGATCGACACCGAGGCGGGTGCCTGGATCGTTGGACAGGATGTCGTCCAGCTGCTCTGCGAACCACGCACCCGACTTGCGCGGCTCGGGCACGGCCAGGCCGGGAACGACCTGCGAGCCCGCTCTCCCTAGCGGCCGCGCCCCCGCCTCGACGAGGCGCTCGACGATCTCGTCGGCCGCGCCGGCCGGCCCCGTGAGGCGCTCGACGCGAATGCGCGCAAAGTCGGCGACCCCGGGAACGCCGTCGATCACCTCGACACGGTCGTGGGTGATCTGAACCCGGCCGCCGCCGGAGGCGGACATGACCTCGGCCCGGTGCGTCCGCAGCGTCGCGACCGGAACGAGGCGCTTGCGATGTAGATGAGCGGCGAGAAGCGATAGGAACTCGGCCGGAACGAGGTCGGCGGGGCCATCCTCCTCGAGCTCGATGCGGCCCTCATCGGTCGGCAGCTCGAGGCGCCAGCTGCTCGAGGCTTGCTCCTGGCGCCTGCGAAGCGAGATGAAGCCGCGGGTGAGGGAGCCCGTCGGGGTGTCGTAGTAGGTGGACACGAGCACGCGGCCGGGCAGCGACTCGCCTGCGAGCGGAGGCAGCCGGAAGGCCGGATCTGCGCGCAGCTCGATTGTCTTCGGCCCGTCCGGGGTCAAGCGGGAAACGATGCCTGATGCCGCGGCCGTCCTGCTTGCCTAGATACCCCTATAGGGTATCTTTACTGTCATGGCCGTGTCAGAACAGCTCAGGCTCGACCTCGAGGGCATGAGCTGCGCCTCGTGCGCCTCATCGATCGAGCGCAGGCTGAACGAGCTCGACGGGGTCGAGGCGACCGTCAACCTGGCGACCGAGCAGGCGACGGTGCGCTGTGAGCCGCCCGTCCCGGTCGAGGAGCTCGTCGCCGCGGTGGAGTCGATCGGGTACGGCGCAAGGCCTCATGAGGCGCACGCAGGCGGCCACGTGCACCACGACGAGCCGCTCGACGCGATCAGGGCGCGCCTCGCCGTCTCGGCCGTCCTGAGCGTCCCGGTCGTGCTCCTCTCGATGGTCTCGGCGCTCCGGTTTGCGGACTGGGAATGGGTGGCATTCGCCCTCGCGACCCCGGTCGTCTTCTACGGCGGGCTCGGATTCCACCGGCTCGCCTGGCGCAGTGCGCGCCACGGGCTCGCCACCATGGACACCCTGATCTCGCTCGGCACGCTCGCGGCCTGGAGCTGGTCGACCGTCGTCCTGGTGGGGGGTATCTCCGCGGACACCTACTTCGAGGTCGCCGCCGCCGTGACGACGCTGATCCTGCTCGGCCGCTACCTCGAGGTGCGGGCCAAGGGCCGTGCATCGCAGGCGATCCGGGCACTGCTCGAGCTCGGCGCGAAGGACGCTCTCGTCGTCCGCGGCGGCCGGGAGGAGCTCGTCCCGGTGAGCGAGCTCGAGGTCGGCGACGTGTTCGTCGTTCGCCCGGGCGAGAAGATCGCGACCGACGGCGTCGTCGTCGAGGGGGAGTCGGCGGTCGACCGCTCGATGCTCACCGGGGAGTCGGTCCCGGTCGAGGTCGAGCCCGGCGGTGAGGTAGCCGGAGCGACGCTCAACGACTTCGGCCGGCTCGTCGTTCGCGCGACGCGCGTCGGAGCCGATACCGCGCTTGCCCGGATCGCGGCTCTCGTCGACGCTGCGCAGTCGGGAAAGGCGCCCGTCCAGCGGCTTGCGGACAGAGTGTCGGCGATCTTCGTCCCGGCCGTGATCATCCTCTCGTTGCTCACGCTCGCCGGCTGGCTCGTGGCGGGCGGTACGACCGAGGATGCGTTCACCGCGGCGGTCTCCGTCCTGATCATCGCCTGCCCGTGCGCCCTTGGACTAGCGACGCCGGTCGCTCTCATGGTCGGGACCGGGCGCGGTGCACAGCTCGGCGTGCTGATCAAGGGGCCGCAGGTGCTCGAGCAGACGAGGAGCATCGACACGATCGTGCTCGACAAGACAGGGACGATCACCGAGGGGAAGCTGGAGCTCGTGGGAGTTGCGCTCCTGAACGGCACGACACGCACCGAGGTGCTGCGGCTCGCGGGAGCGCTCGAGGCGGCCTCCGAGCACCCGATCGCCCAGGCGGTGGCGCGAGCCGCCCGCGCCGAGATCGGCGACCTGCCTTCGGTCGCCGGCTTCCGGAACGAGCCCGGACGAGGCGTATCGGGCCTCGTCGACGGCCACGACGTCTCGGTCGGCCGTGACGCCGGAGCGATCCAGGTCGCCTGGGACGGCGAGCCCCGCGCCGTGCTCGAGCTGCACGACGTCGTGAGACCTACGAGCGCCGTAGCGGTACGGGAGCTCGAGGCCCTTGGCCTCGCGCCGGTCATGCTCACCGGCGACTCGGTCGCGCGCGCGGAGGAGATTGCCGCCGAGGTCGGGATCGAGCTCACGCTTGCCGGCGTCGGCCCGGAGGGAAAGGCCGCCGAGATCGAGCGGTTGCAACGCGACGGCCGCGTCGTGGCGATGGTCGGCGACGGGATCAACGACGCGCCCGCCCTCGCTCGAGCCGACCTCGGGATCGCGATCGGCACCGGCACCGATATTGCGATCGAGGCATCGGACCTCACGCTTGTCACGGGAGACCTGCGTGCGGCCGTCGACGCGATCCGGCTCGCCCGCCGTACGCTCGGCACGATCAAGGGCAACCTGTTCTGGGCGTTCGCCTACAACGTCGCTGCGATCCCGCTCGCGGTCGCGGGCCTGCTGAGCCCGATCGTCGCGGCTGCGGCAATGGCCTGCTCGAGCCTGTTCGTGGTCGGAAACAGCCTTCGCCTACGCCGGTTCCGGAGCGTGCGGACGTGACCGAGCACGGCTACGCCGAGGACAAGGAGGCGCTCGTCAAGCGCTTGCACCGGATCGAGGGCCAGGTGCGCGGCATCGAGCGGATGATCGAGGACGACCGCTACTGCATCGACATCCTCACCCAGATCTCCGCTGTCTCGACGGCGCTCGAGTCGGTGGCGCTCCAGATCCTCGACGATCACGTCAATCACTGCGTCGCGGGAGCGTTCGCGTCGGGTGACGAGGAAGCTGCGGCCGCGAAGACCGCCGAGCTCCTCGAGGCGGTGCGGCGCTTCGCCAAGACGCGCTAGAAGAGTCCCTTCAGCAGCTTGAAGAGGGCGGCGCCGACGGTCAGGATCAGCACGATGCCCCCGGTTCCGAGTAGCAGGCCGATGCCCAGCACGACGACGTCCTCCAGGATGATCGAGAGTGCGATCGCAACCGCCCCGAGGGCGGGCAGCGTGTCGAGCCCGGAGAAAGGCGGCGCAACTGCGGCGGCGACCGCGAAGGCCATCAGCAGCAGGCCGAGAGCCCGCATCGACCACCGGTTCTCGAAGAACCGCGTGCCGCGCGGCCGCGAGAACCGCTCCACCTGCCGGACGCGCCGCACGATGAACGGGATCGTCTTGGTGGTGGCGGTTGCGCCGAGATCGCGCCGGTTCCAGCGGGCAGGCAGCCAGATCGTTCTCCGGCCGAGCACCATCTGGGCGGCGAGCAGGACGGTGATCGCCTCGAAGACGTGCGTCACCCCGCCGGTCGGGAGCGGCAGGGCCGGCACGAACATCAGCAGCATGATCGTGACCGCGAAGCTCTTCTCCGCGAACACGTCGTTCATCGCCCCGAGCGTCTTCGGCTCGTCGCTGAGGAGCCAGCGCTCGAGGTCGTCGCTGAACGGCCCGTCGTCGGCCGCTCCCACGCTGTCGCTCAATCTTGCTCGTCGTCGGCGTGGTGCCCCGGCACGACGACGACTGGGCAGGGAGCGTGTTGAACGACCTGCTGGCTCACGGAACCGAGCAGAAGACCCCGAAAGCCGCCGAGGCCGCGGGAGCCGACGACGAGCAGATCTGCGCTTGTCGCCTCTTCGCACAGGACGTCGGCAGCGTGGCCTTCGCGAAGGATCGTCGTCACCTCGACGCCCGAGTCGGCGATCCCCGACTCCTCGACGCTGGCGAGGAGCGCCTTCTCGGCGAGCTTCCTGTACTCGTCGAGATCGACGGGCGTTGGCGACCAGCCCGATCCGTAGATGCCCGGGGGGATGTGCCAGGCGTTGACGACCTTGATCCCGGCGCCGCGGATGCGCGCCTCTTCGAGTGCGAACTTCAAGGCCCCGATCGACCCGTCGGAGCCGTCGACGCCGACGACAACGGTCATTTCCGCTCCTTTCCCTGGGTGCGTTCTGCCCGAATAGTGGTCATTTCGAGCGGGATGCGGCGGCGGTGCCCCGGCTGGGATACGGTAGGAGGCACGGTGCATGACCTTCATGAGACGGCTGCCGCCCTCGTGGCGGAGGGCAAGGGGATTCTCGCCGCGGACGAGAGCTCCGGAACGATCGCGAAGCGGTTTGCTGCGATCGGCGCCGAGTCGACCGAGGAGCTGCGCCGCTCGTACCGCGACCTGCTGTTCACCACGCCCGGCGCCGAGGAGTTCATCAGCGGCGTGATCCTGTTCGACGAGACGATCCGCCAGTCTGCGGGCGACGGAACTCCCTTTCCGGCACTGCTGGCAGGGCTCGGTGTGATCCCCGGGATCAAGGTCGACCGGGGCGCGAAGCCGCTTGCGCTCTCGACCGGGGAGACGGTGACCGAGGGGCTCGACGGGCTGCGCGACCGGTTTGCGGAGTACCGCGAGCTCGGCGCGAGGTTCTCGAAATGGCGCGCGACCTATTCGATCGGCGACGGCCGCCCGAGCGAGTACTGCGTCTGGGTGAACGCGCACGCGCTTGCGCGCTACGCCGCTCTGGCCCAGGAAGCGGGAATCGTCCCGATCGTCGAGCCCGAGGTGCTGATGGACGGAGACCACTCGATCGACGACAGCGCAAGAGCGAGCGGCCGGGCGTTGCAGGCGCTCTACACCGAGCTGCACGATCAGCGGATCGATCTGCTCGGCACGATCCTGAAGCCGAACATGGTGCTCTCCGGCTACTCCGCCTCCGAGCGGGCCGGGATCGACGAGGTGGCGGAGCGGACGCTCGAGGTTCTCTATCGCCATGTCCCGGCGGCCGTCCCGGGGATCTGCTTCCTGTCCGGCGGGCAGACGGACGAGGACGCGACCGCCCACCTGAACGCGATGGTTCAGCGCGGGCCGCATCCATGGGAGCTCTCGTTCTCGTACGGTCGCGCGCTGCAGGCGCCCGCCCTTGCCGCCTGGGGCGGACGGGCCGAGGGCCGCGAAGCCGGTCAGGCCGCGTACTACAAGCGCGCGAAGCTGAACGGCGCCGCGCGCGTCGGTGCGTACTCGGCCGACCTGGAGTGACGGAACCGCTCGCCGCGATCAGTGTCGAGAGCCTCACCGTCGTCCGCGGCGGGGCGTCCGTGCTCGATGGGCTGTCGCTCGACGTGCCGGCCGGCAAGATCACGGGCCTGCTCGGGCCGAGCGGGGGCGGGAAGTCGACGCTCCTGCGCTCGATCGTCGGCGTGCAGCAGGTCGAAGCCGGACAGGTGTCGGTGCTCGGCGAGCCTGCGGGCTCGCCCGCGTTGCGCCGGCGGGTCGGATACATGACGCAGTCGCCGTCGGTGTACGCGGACCTGTCGGTGCGCGAGAACCTCCGCTACTTCGCGCGGCTGTATTCCGTTCCCGAGAGCCGCTGCGACGAGTTGATCGAGACGGTCTCGCTCGGCTCCGTCGCCGGCAAGGTCGTCGCGAACCTCTCGGGCGGCGAGCGCGCCCGGGTATCGCTCGCGACGACGCTGCTGCCGAAGCCGGAGCTGCTCGTCCTCGACGAGCCGACGGTCGGGCTCGATCCGCTGCTCCGGCGCGAGCTCTGGGACCTCTTCCACCGCTTCGTGGACGAGGGCGCGACGCTGCTCGTCTCGAGTCACGTGATGGACGAGGCCGACCGCTGCGACGAGCTGCTCCTGCTCCGCGAGGGCGCGGTGATCGCCTCGGGAACCGCTGCGGCGTTGCGTCAGCAGACCGGCGCCGAGTCGCTCGAGGACGTGTTCCTGCGCCTGGTCGAAGCCGCCGGATGAACGTGTCGGCGACGGCAGCTCGCGTCCTGACGCAGCTGCGGCGCGATCCGCGGTCTCTCGCGCTCGTCCTACTCGTCCCGTGCGTGCTCGAGGGCCTGCTGAAGGCGATGTTCGCCGACGAGCCGCAGATCTTCCAGAAGATCGGGCCGCCCTTGCTTGGTCTCTTCCCGTTCATCTCGATGTTCCTGATCACGTCGGTGACGATGCTCCGCGAGCGGACATCCGGGACGCTCGAGCGGCTGATGACGATGCCGATCCGCAAGCTCGACCTGCTGGGCGGCTACGGGCTCGCTTTCGGCCTGCTCGCGGCTGTTCAGGCGGCGATCGTGAGCGCC
Source organism: uncultured Actinomycetota bacterium (assembly GCA_963775355.1). Classification (GTDB taxonomy): domain Bacteria; phylum Actinomycetota; class Thermoleophilia; order Gaiellales; family Gaiellaceae; genus PALSA-600. The sequence continues at coordinate 34,870 of CAVZJA010000021.1, forward strand.
GTGGCCTTCGGGCTGCTCGGCCTGAACGTTGTCGGGCCGGAATGGGCCGTTGCAGCGCTCGCGGTGGGTAACGCCGTGCTCGGGATGGCGCTGGGCCTGCTGGTGAGCGCGTTCGCGACCTCGGAGTTTCAGGCCGTGCAGTTCATGCCCGCGATCGTGCTCCCGCAGCTGCTTCTGTGCGGGCTGTTCGTCAGCCGCGAGAGCATGGCGCGGTGGCTCCAGGTGGTCGCTGCCGCTCTACCGCTGACCTACGCGTACGACGCGCTCGCAAAGGTTGCCGCTGGAGGGCCGTACGGCTGGCGGTTCGTCCTCGATGTGGGGGTCACCGTCGGCGCCACGCTGGTCGCGCTTGCGCTCGCCGCGGCGACGCTCAAGCGACGGACGCCGTAGCTACCTCGGCCTTGCGATCGAGCAAGGAGACTCCGAGGCCGCTCACCGCGATGCTCACGAGCGCCGCCGCCATGATCGCGGCTGCCGCTCCCGGTGAGACGACGCCGCTCTGCAGCCCGAGCGAGGCGACGGCCGCGGGGACGCCAAGCTGCACCGTTGCCGCGAGCCCAGCCGCGAGCGGCTGCTTCGTCAGTGCAGCTGCTGCGAGGTGGAGCGCGACGTTGAAGACGACGAGCAGCGCGGCGAAGGCGATCAGCGAGCCGTGCGCCAGCGCGCGGACATCGATCCGGGCGCCGAGGACAACGAAGAACAGAGGGACGAAGAAGCCGTTGCCGATGCCGGTCACCTGGCCTGAAAGCCGCTTGGGCCCCTGGACGGCGGCGACGACGAGACCGACCGCGAACCCGGCGATCAGGATGCTCGCGCCGGATCGCAATGCCAGCCAGGAGAGGCCGAACAGCACGATCAGCGACAGGCGCAGGTCGAGTGCCCAGCTCCGATTCTTCGAGAGATCCCGGATCTGATCGAGCCAGCCCGCCGTGCCGACCACGCGGATGCCGAAGTAGAGCGCGACCGCGCAGGCTGCGACAGCGCAAGCACCGAGGAGCGCGCGGAGCGCATGGGCCGGGGAGAGTGCCAGCGGAACGGCCACGATGGCCGCCACGTCGGCGACCGAGACCTGCGCGGCGACGATCAGCCCCTCTTTCCGCTCGAGCAGGTTGGCCTCCTGGAGGCTCGGGACGAGCACCGCAGCCGACCCGCTCGCAAGAACGACGGCATACACGGCTCCGTGGGGGAGACCTGAGATCTTGGCCGCTGCGACCCCGGCGATCGCGGCGAACACGCCCGCAATTGCTGCGGCGACCGTGCCGCGAACGAGACGCGTACCGAGCTTCGGCGTTCGCAGGGGCACGTTCATCCCCGCGCCGAACATCAGCATCGCGAAACCGATCGCGGCCATGAAGGCGAGCGTCGGGTCTGCGGGATGGATCAAGTGGAATCCGGTACGTCCGATCACGAGGCCGGCCAGCAGCTCGCCGACGACCACAGGGACGAGGACGCGCTCGCTGGCCGAGAGAAGCGGCCCTCCGAGCCCGGCGATCACGATCACGGTGAGGACACCGAAGGTCACGAGTGGAAGTCTCGCGGCTTTTCCGGGCTCCGGTCGCGGGTATACGGTCTCGGCAGATGACCGAGCTCGTTTCCCGCATCGACACGGAGGCCTCCGAGTTCCTGCGCCGTCGCGACCGGATGCAGGCCCTCGTGGCCGAGCTCCGCGAGCGCACCGAGCTCGTGGCCCGCGGCGGAAGCGCAGCCGCGCTCGAGCGTCATCACGAGCGCGGCAAGCTGCACGCGCGGGAGCGCATCGACCGCCTGGTCGATCCCGGGTCGGCGTTTCTCGAGCTGTCGGCGCTCGCCGGGTGGGAGGTTGCCGAGGGCGGCGCGCCGTCGGCCGGCATCGTCACCGGGATCGGCGTCGTCGAGGGCCGCAAGTGCGTGATCTTCGCCAACGACGCGACCGTGAAGGGAGGGGCGTACCTGCCGCTGACGGTCAAGAAGCATCTGCGTGCGCAGGAGATCGCGGAGCAGAACCGGCTGCCGTGCCTGTACCTGGTCGACTCCGGCGGGGCGTTCCTGCCGCTCCAGGCGGACGTCTTTCCCGATCGCGAGCACTTCGGCCGCCTCTTCTACAACCAGGCACGGATGTCGGCGAAGGGGATCGCGCAGATCGCGGTCGTCATGGGCTTCTGCGCCGCGGGTGGGGCGTACGTGCCCGCGATGGCGGACGAGACGGTGATCGTCCGCGGCACAGGCTCGATCTTCATCGGCGGGCCGGCGCTCGTGAAGGCTGCGACGGGCGAGGAGGTCTCGGTCGAGGAGCTCGGCGGCGCGGAGGTGCACACCCGTCGCTCGGGGGTCGCCGATCACTACGCGACGTCGGATGAGCATGCGCTCGCGATCGCCCGCCGGATCGTCCGGAACCTCCACGGCAGCTCCCCGGTACCGCCGTGGCCTGTCGGCCGGCCCGAGCCTCCCGCCGTCGATCCCGGAGATCTCTACGGGCTCATCCCCGACGACCACCGCACACAGATCGACCCGCGAGAGTTGATCGCCCGCATCGTCGACGGCTCGCGGCTCGACGAGTTCAAGCAGCTCTACGGGGAGACGCTCGTCTGCGGCTGGGCGAGCATCGAGGGCTACCCGGTCGGGATCCTCGCCAACAACGGCGTTCTCTTCGCCGAGTCGTCGCAGAAGGGCGCGCATTTCATCGAGCTCGCCTGCGAGCGACGCATCCCGCTCCTGTTCCTGCAGAACATCACCGGGTTCATGGTCGGCAAGGAGTACGAGGCCGGCGGGATCGCGCGCGACGGCGCGAAGCTCGTGATGGCGGTGGCCTGTGCGGACGTGCCGAAGTTCACGGTCGTCGTCGGCGGGTCGTTCGGCGCCGGCAACTACGCGATGTGCGGGCGCGCCTACAGCCCGCGGCAGCTCTGGATGTGGCCGAACGCGCGCATCTCCGTGATGGGCGGGGAGCAGGCTGCGACTGTGCTGACGACGATCGGCGATGCCGATGCCGACGAGATCCGCGCGAAGTACGAGACCGAGGGAAGCCCCTACTACTCGACCGCGAGGCTCTGGGACGACGGGATCCTCGACCCGCTCGACACCCGCCGCGCCCTGGCCCTCGGGATCTCGGCCGCGCTCGAGGCGCCGATCCCGGAGACGCGGTTCGGCATCTTCCGGATGTGAGCGGCCTGCGGGCGATTCGCAAGCTGCTGGTCGCAAACCGGGGAGAGATCGCCCTGCGGGTCTTCCGGACGTGCCGCGAGCTCGGGATCGAGACCGTTGCGGTCGCAGAGCCTGATGACGCTGGGGCTCTGCACGCACGGAGCGCGGGGGAGACGGTGGCGATCGCGAGCTACCTCGACCCGGCCGAGCACGTGCGGGCAGCGCTCGAGACCGGCGCCGATGCGGTGCACCCCGGGTACGGGTTCCTGTCGGAGAGCGCGCTGCTGGCCGAGGCGGTCGAAGCCGGAGGGCTCATCTGGGTCGGGCCGCCACCGGATGCTCTCCGGTCGGGCGGCGACAAGCTGGCCGCGAAACGGATCGCGCAGGAGGCCGGCGTTCCGGTCGTCGAGACAGGAGACGTCGAGACGCTCGGGCTCCCGCTGCTGATCAAGGCGGCCGCCGGCGGCGGCGGACGCGGGATGCGGGTCGTGCGATCGGCGGGAGAGCTCGAGGGCTCGCTCGAGGCTGCCCGGCGCGAGGCCAAGGCGGCATTCGGCGACGACACGGTCTTCTTCGAGCGGTACATCGAGTCGGCACGCCACATCGAGGTGCAGCTCCTTCGGGACACCCACGGTCATGGCGTTGCGCTTCCGGAGCGGGAATGCTCGATCCAGCGCCGGCACCAGAAGGTGCTCGAGGAGTCGCCGTCGCCCGTGGTCGATCCGGCGCTCCGGCACGAGCTCGGCGAGGCGGCGCTCCGGTTCGCCGATGCAATCGACTACCGCGGCGCCGGCACCGCCGAGTTCGTGGTCACCGGGCGCGAGTTCTTCTTCCTCGAGCTGAACGCACGGATCCAGGTCGAGCACCCGGTGACAGAGGCGGTCACGGGGCTCGATCTGATCGCCGCGCAGATCCGGATCGCCGAGGGCCACGAGCTCGAGGCGGCGAGCGTGCCGAGCGGGCACGCGATCGAGGTGCGGCTGTACGCCGAGGATCCACGAAGCTTCCTGCCCCAGAGCGGTCACATCGAGCGGCTCCGGCTGCCGGGCTCGGTGCGCGTCGACCGTGGGGTGGACGAGGGCGACACGATCGGGACGCGCTACGACCCGATGATCGCGAAGCTGATCGCCCACGGCGGCACACGGGACGAGGCGATCGCAAAGCTGCGAGTGGCGCTCGCGGAGACCGAGGTCGGAGGTGTCACGACGAACCTGCCGTTCCTGCGCTGGCTCGTCGCTCACCCGGCGTTCCGTGCCGCCGACACCACGACCGACTTCCTCACCCGCTACCCGCCCCTCTCACTCAGCCCACCGGCGCTGCCCGAGCCGTCCTGGCGGGGGTCGTTCCGGCTCAATCTCCCGGCCGCCCCGGTTGCGGCTCCGCCGGATCTCGACGATCCTGCGCATGCCCACGGAGGCGGCGAGGTCGACGACGAGATCGTGGCCCCGATGCCGGGGACGGTGATTCGCGTTCACGTCGCGGTCGGTGACGAGGTCGGCGCGCGCGATCCACTCGTGGTGGTCGAGGCCATGAAGATGGAGATGCCGCTGCTCGCGCCGCACGCCGGGACGGTTCAGGCCGTTCATGTGGGCGAAGGCGATACCGTCGCGAGGGGCGAGGTACTCGTGGAGCTTGAAGAGTGAGCGGATGAGCCTGAGAATCGAGCACGATGGGCCGGTCCTCCGGCTGACGTTCGACCGCGCCGAGAAGCACAACGCGATCGACTCGGCGCTGCTCGTCGGGCTGACGGCAGCCTTCGCGGATGTCGGAGACAAGCGGGTGGTCGTGCTGCGCGGCGCCGGGCTGTCCTTCTCGGCCGGGGCGGATCTCGACGAGATGCGAGCCGGGCTCGAGTCGACCCGCGAGGAGCGGCTGGTGGACGCCCGGCGTTGGCGTGCGCTACTCGAAGCCGTCGACGGGTGCCCGGTGCCGGTCGTGGCCGCGGTACACGGCAACGTGCTCGGCGGCGCGTGCGGCCTGCTCGCCTGCTGCGACGTCGTGGTCGCCGCGCCCGGGACGCGGTTCGCGTTCAGCGAGGTGAAGGTGGGGATCGTCCCGGCGGTCGTGTCCCCGTTCGTGGTGGCGCGAATCGGCTCGGGTCACGCTCGCGCCCTCTTCGTCACGGGTGAGCGATTCGATGCCGACCGGGCGCTCCGCATCGGCCTGATCGCGGAGATCGCGACCGACCTCGATGCGGGGGTCGAGCGTGTCGTCGCGGAGGTTCTCGCGGGCGGGCCCGAGGCCGTGCGAATCGCGAAGCGGATCGCGCGCGAGCCGGTGGAGGCCGGGGAGCTGGCCGAGCTGCTGGCGGATCTTCGCGCGAGCGACGAGGCGCAAGAGGGGCTCGGCGCGTTTCTCGAACGCCGACCGCCGAGCTGGCGAGGCTGACAGGTACGGTTGGCCGGTGGTCTTCGACCTACCCGAAGAGCACGAAGCGCTCCGCGAGACGGTCCGCGACTTCGCCGAGCGGGAGATCGCGCCCGTGGCCGGGGAGCTCGACCGGACGAAGGCCTTCCCGTACGAGATCGTCAGAAAGCTCGGCGAGCTCGGCTGGATGGGGATCCCGTTCCCCGAGGCCTACGGCGGGGCGGGCGCCGACACGCTGGCCTACGCCGTCGCGGTCGAGGAGCTCGCGCGCGTCGACTCGTCCGTCGCGATCACGCTGTGCGCGCACACGTCGCTCGGCACGCAGCCCGTCTACCTGTTCGGGACCGAGGAGCAGAAGCAGGAATGGCTCCCGCGGCTGACCTCGGGTGAGCGGCTCGCCGCGTTCGGGCTGACCGAGCCCGAGGCCGGTTCGGATGCCGGCAACACGCGCACCCATGCCCGGCTCGACGGCGGCGAGTGGGTGATCGACGGCGCCAAGCAGTTCATCACCAACGCGGGCACCGACATCTCGGCGCTCGTGACGATCACCGCGGTGACGGGCGAGAGCGACGGCCGCCGGGAGATCTCGAACCTGCTCGTCGCGAACGGCACCCCCGGGTACGAGGTGGGGGAGCCGTATCGGAAGATGGGCTGGAACGCGTCCGACACGAGGCCGCTGTCGTTCGCCGGCTGCCGTGTGCCGGAGGAGAGCCTGCTCGGGCCGCGGGGCGCCGGGCTGAAGCAGTTCCTGCAGGTGCTCGACATCGGCCGGATCGGCGTCGCCGCGATGGCGGTCGGCCTGGCGCAGGGTGCGTTCGACGAGTCGCTGAAGTACGCACGTCAACGGCATGCGTTCGGGCAGCCGATCGCGCGCTTCCAGGCGATCCAGGCCAAGCTCGCCGACATGTCGACCGAGATCGAGGCGGCCCGGCTGCTCACGTACAAGGCGGCGCTGCTCAAGGACGCGGGCCGGCCGTTCGCCCTTGCTGCCGCCCAGGCGAAGCTCAAGTCCGGCCTCGTCGCGGTGAAGGCCGCCGACGACGCCGTCCAGATCCACGGCGGCTACGGCTACATCGAGGAGTACCCCGTCTGCCGTTTCTACCGCGACGCGAAGATCCTCACGATCGGCGAGGGAACAGACGAGATCCAGCGCATGGTGATCGCCCGCGAGCTCGGCGCGAGCTAGTCCTTTCCGGCCACTGCCCTGCCGGGGCGTGTCCGGTGCCAGGTTACCGCAACGAAAGTGTCACAACCGGCCGCGCGAAGCCTCTATCCGGCCGAAATCACCTGGAAATCCGAGGGGCCGTTCGGGACGTGTCCGGTGCCAGGCACAAACCGAAGTGAGCCGCGCTTCGGCGGTTCATCCGGGTCGGGAACGGGCGGCGCTGACCACGTTGCGAAGGAGGACGGCGGTGGTCACGGGCCCGACGCCGCCCGGCACGGGGGTCACGGCGCCGGCAATGGGCTCGACTGCAGCGGTGTCGACGTCGCCGACCATGCTCCCGTCGGAGGCCTCGTTGGTTCCGACGTCGATCACGATCGCGCCGGCCCTGACGTGCTCGGCGCCGAGCAGGTGCGCCCGGCCCGCAGCCGCGACGAGGATGTCGGCGCGACGTGTCTCCGCCGCGAGGTCGCGCGTGCGGGTGTGGCAGATCGTGACCGTCGCGTGCTCCGCGAGCAGCAGCATCGCGAGCGGCTTGCCCACCACGTTCGATCGACCGACGACGACCGCGTCGGCGCCCGCGAGCGCGGGGCCGGCCAGATGGAGCAGCTCCATCACCGCCTGTGCGGTCGCAGGCGAGAACGCCGGCAGCCCGGAGGCGAGCCGGCCGAGGCTGACCGGGCTGGCGCCGTCGACGTCCTTGCCGAACGCGATCCGCTCGCCCGCCTCGGCGAGGGTCAGCCCGTCGGGGAGCGGAGTCAGGCAGAGGATCCCGTCGACGGTGCTGTCGGCTGAGAGCGCGTCGAGGCGGGCAAGAACCTCCGAGCCGTCGGGCTGCAAACGCTCCTCGCGCAACTCGATCCCGGTGGCCGCGGCCGCCTTCGCGATCGAGCCCAGATACCAGGACGCACCTGGATCGTCCGTGGCGATCACGACCGCGAGCACCGGCGCGTTGCCGGCAGCGGCGCCGTCGGCCGCCTGCGCCCGGATCTCCGCGGCCAGCGGGCGGCCGTCGAGCAGCGTCATCCGGCAGACCGGGCGCGCACTGCCGCAACGATCGCGTCGGCCCGCTCGAGGCGCTCCGTGGCGCCGACGGCGAACCGCTCGTACGTCTCGCGTGTCTCGGAATCGGAGATCGAGGCGACGTTGGCGTCGATGTTGAGCAGCGAGGTCTGGATCGCTGCGCGGGCTGCGCCGGCGGCGGCTGCACCGTCGGAGATCACGTTGACGTTGCCGAGCGGGACGATTCTCTCGACCAGGTCGAGGATCTGCATCGCGACGTCCGCCGTGGAGCGTGCGACCTCGGCGGCGGCCACGAGCGCATGCTGGATCTCGCGGCGCCGTTGGGCGACCTCGTCCTCGGTCTCCTTGGGAAGCTTGTACGCGGCGATCACGGCACCGAACGCCTCCGCGTCCTCCTGTGCCAGCCCGAGCGCGTCCGAGCGGAGGCTCGTGGCGCGGTCGCGCACGGAGGTCATCGTGTCGTCGTGCTCGGCGTAAGCGGGCTTGCCGATCGTCAGGTTGCAAACCATCTCGAGCAGCGCGGCCGCCATCGCAGCCTCGAGCGCGGCCGCCGCGCCGCCGCCGGGTGCGGGTGCCGAGGACGCCAGAGCGTCCAGCCAGCCGCCGATCGATTCGCCCTCCACGGCTGCAATCTAGAGAATGCGCCGGTGATCGCCGATCTGGCCCATTCGCTGGGGCTCCAACCCGACGAGGTCCTCGCGTACGGCCCGTCGGCCGCGAAGATCGAGCTCTCGGCGATCGACCGGCTCGCCGGCAGGCCCGACGGCCGGATCGTGTCGGTCACGTCGATGACGCCGACTCGATTCGGTGAGGGCAAGACAACGACCTCGATCTCGCTGACGCAGGGGCTCGGCGCGATCGGCGAGAAGCCGCTGCTCTGCCTGCGGGAGCCGTCTCTCGGCCCGGTCTTCGGCCTGAAGGGCGGCGGGACGGGCGGCGGGCGCGCCCAGGTGGTGCCGATGGAGGAGATCAACCTGCACTTCACCGGCGACATCCACGCGATCGGGGCCGCGAACAACCTGCTCGCGGCGATGGTCGACTCTCACCTCCTGCAGGGGAACGACCTCGGGCTCGACCCGCATTCGATCACCTGGCGCCGCTGCGTCGACATGGACGACCGGGTTCTCCGCCAGACGGTTGTCGGCCTCGGGGGCCGCGCGAACGGTGTCCCGCGGGAGACCGGCTTCGACATCACGGCCGCATCGGAGGTGATGGCGATCGTGGCCGTCGCAAGCGATCTCGGCGACCTTCGCACCCGGCTCGGCGCGATCACCGTCGGCTCGACCTACGAGGGCGAGCCCGTGACCGCCGAGCAGATCGGGGCCGCGGGCTCGATGGCGGTGCTCCTGAAGCAGGCGCTGAAGCCGAACCTCGTCCAGACGCTCGAGGGTCAGCCGGCGCTCCTCCATTGCGGGCCCTTCGCCAACATCGCCCACGGCAACAACTCGCTCGTCGCCGACCGGCTCGGCCTCAAGCTCGGCGACTGGATCGTGACCGAGAGCGGCTTCGGCGCCGACATGGGCTTTGAGAAGTTCGTCGACATCGTCTGCCGTCTCGGCGGGTTCGGGCCGAGCGTGGTCGTCCTCGTCGCAACCGTCCAGGCACTGAAGCACCACGGCGGCGACGTCGACGGCGGCCTCTCCGAGCTCGAGCTCGGCTTCGCCAATCTCCGCGCGGCCCTCAGGGTCGTTCAAGCTTTCGGCCTGCCGTGCGTCGTCGCGATCAACCGCTTCTCGAAGGACTCCGCTGCCGAGATCGAGGCTGCCCGCAGCCTCGCGGCCGAGCTTCCCGTTCAGGGCGTTGCCGTGAACGACGGTTTCGAGCGCGGGGGCGAGGGCGCGGTCGAGCTGGCCGAAGCCGTCGTCGCGGCGGCCCCGCCGGTTGTTCCCGGACGCAGCTTCCTCTACGACCTCGATGCCCCCATCGAGCAGAAGATCGCTGCGATCGCGACGAAGGCCTACGGCGCCGACGGGGTCGAGCTCGCCCCTGCCGCCCGCGCCCAGGTCGAGCGGCTCGAAGCGGCCGGGCTCGGTGGGACGCCGATCTGCATGGCCAAGACGCATATGTCGCTCTCCCACGATCCGGCGCTCATCAACGCACCCACCGGCTTCACGCTGCCCGTGCGCGAGCTCCGGCCCTATACCGGGGCCGGCTGGATCGTCGCGATGTGCGGCGACATGCAGACGATGCCGGGCCTCCCGAAGAGCTCCGCAGCGAAGGTCATCGACATCGACGCCGCGGGCGAGACCGTCGGCCTGCGCTAGCGGTCTTCGCGCGTGTAGGCCACGCCGAGCGCGGCCGGGGCGCCGAGGCGCCGCGACGCGTTGCTCGCCGAGACGATCACGAGGACGACGATCGTTGCGATGTAGGGGAGGGCGTTCGTCCAGAGCACCGTCGGCCCCAGGTTGATCTGGCGAGCCTGGAGCTCGGGTGCGAGCGCCTGGAGCGCACCGAAGAAGTACGCGCCGACGAGGCAGAGCTCCGGCCGCCAGAACGCGAAGATGACGAGCGCGATCGCGATCCAGCCCGCGCCGCCCGTGATCCCGTCGACCCACTGGGGCGTGATCGCGAGCGTGAACGTCGCGCCCGCGACGCCGGCGAGCGCGCCGCCGGCGATCGTGTGGACATAGCGGTAGCGAGGCACGCTGATCCCCATCGCGTCGGCGGCGCCCGGCGACTCGCCGACCGCCCGCACGTTGAGGCCGTACCTGGTGCGGTTGAGGTAGTAGATGAGCGCGAGCACGAGCGCCCACGAGGCGTAGACCAGCAGGTCCTGCCCGAACAGGATCGGGCCGACGATCGGCCAGTTCTGCATGGACGAGGGGAAGATCGGCGTGAACGTGTGCGTTGCGGGGACGCCCGCGAGGTTCAGGTCGTTGCCGAGGTAGGACGAGAGCCCGACGGCGCCCGCGAAGATCGTCAACGCGAGCCCGGAGACGATCTGGCTCGCGCGCATCGTGATCACGAGGAACGCGTGGATCGACGCCATCACCGCTCCGGCGATCGCCGCGAGCACGACGCCGATCGCGAGGGCGACCGAGCTCGTCGCGTGGATCCGATCGATGCTCCAGAACCCGATCACGGCTCCCACGAGCATCATCCCCTCGACGCCGAGGTTCAGCACCCCGGAGCGCTCCGTCAGCAGCTCGCCCAGCGACGCGTACAGGAGCGGCGTCCCGTAGGCGATCCCCGAGGCGATGACGACGACGAGCAGGCTGTGATTCATGCGGCGCCCGCCTCCGGCGTGGCCACGGTCGGGGCCGGGCGAACGAGCCGCACGCGGTTGCGGATGAAGAGCTCGCCGCCGAGAGCGCAGAAGAGGATGATCCCCTGCAGCACCCCGACGAGCCCGGCCGGGAAGTCGGCGCCCTGGAGCGTGTTGCCCGCGTTCTCGAGCCCGCCGATCAGGAACGCGACGAGGAGCACGGCGAAGGGGTTGTACCGGGCGAGCGCGGCGACGACGATGCCCGTGTAGCCGTACCCGAGCTTCTGCAGGCCGTTCGGGTCGCCGTCGAGGGAGTGGCTGAAGTCACCGACCTGGCTCGCGCCGCCGATGCCGGCGATCCCGCCGGAGATCGCCATCACCGCGAGGATCTTTCGCCGCACGCTGATGCCGCCGTAGCGTGCGGCCCGCTCGGAGTCGCTCAGCACCTGCACCTCGAACCCGAAGCGCGTCCGGTTGTAGAGCGCCCAAAGCCCGACGGCGATCACGCAGGCGATGATCAGCCCGAGCGGGATCGCGATCCCGCCCTGCACGTCGATCGTCCACGGGGGCCAGATCGCCGAGTTGGGGAGGTCCTTGCTCGTCGGGAACACCGACGCGTTGAAGCCCTCGGTGTCGCGCCAGTACGACTCGCTCTGGAAGATCAGGTACGTGAGGATGTACCCGGCGACGTAGTTGAGCATCAGCGAGGTGATGATCTCGTTGGTCTTGAAGAACGCCCGCAGGACGCCCGGGATCAGCGCCCAGAGCGCACCGCCGATCGCACCGGTGAGCACCATCGCGGCGATCACGGGCCATGACGTGCTGCCGGAGCCGCCGAGGTAGAGGCCCGCTGCGGAGCCGAAGATCGCCCCCATGAAGAGCTGACCCTCGGCGCCGATGTTGAAGAGCCGCATCCGGAATGCCGCCGCGGCTGCGAGGCCGGTGAACGCGAGCGGGGTGGTCGTGATCAGCGTCTGCCCGATCGCACCGGTCTGCGTGAAGCCGGCCTCGAACAGCTGCTTGTAGGTCGTGAGCGGGTTGTGCCCGGTGATCAGGAGCACGATCCCGCCGAGCACGAAGGCGACGAGCACCGATGCGACGGGCACCGCGACCGTGAGCCAGCGCGGCTGGTTCAGCCGTCGCTCGATCCGTATCCGCATCAGGAAGTCGGGCCCATCCGGGGAGAGGGCCAACCATACAGCCGACAAACTGCGATCATCCGGGCGTGTCGCCGGTCGATCTCCGAAGACGACTCGCTGTTGCGCGGGGGGATGAGCCGGCCGACACCGTGATCCGCGGCGGCCGCGTCCTCAGCGTCTTCACGCGCGAATGGCTCGAGGGCGACGTCGCGATCGTCGACGGCGTCATCGCGGGGCTCGGCGACTACGAGGGCGTCGAGACGATCGACGCGGCCGGGCGCTACCTCATCCCCGGGTTCATCGACCCGCACCTTCACGTCGAGTCGTCGAAGCTCCTGATCGACGAGTTCGCCCGCCTCGTCCTGCCGCTCGGCACGACCGCGGTCGTCGCCGACCCGCACGAGATCGCGAACGTGCTCGGCACGGACGGCGTTCACTGGCTGCTCGACGAGGCTGCGAAGCTCCCGCTCGACGTCTACTTCATGGCCTCATCCTGCGTGCCCGCGTCCAGCTTCGAGTCGCCCCGCCGTGAGCTCTCGCCCGGAGACCTCGAAGGCCTGCTGCGACGCCGGCACGTGCTGGGTCTGGCGGAGATGATGAACTTTCCCGGCGTGGTCTCAGGTGCCGGCTCGGAGCTCGAGAAGCTCGCCCTGGCGCAGCACGTCGACGGCCACGCGCCCGGTGTCACCGGCAAGGCGCTCAACGCGTACGCCGCGGCGGGGATCGAGTCCGATCACGAGGCGGCAACGCTCGAGGAGGGCCGCGAACGGCTGCGTGCAGGGCTCTGGCTGCTGATCCGCGAGGCCTCGAGCGCCCGCAACCTCCATGCGCTCGCGCCGCTCGCGCTCGAGTACGGCCCGGGCCGCATGGCCTTCTGCACCGACGACCGCGAGCCGGAGCACATCGCCGACGACGGGCACATCAACGCGATCGTCAGGGATGCGGTCGCGCTCGGCCTGCCGCCGGAGGACGCGATCGTGATGGCCACGCTCAACCCCGCCGCCTACCACGGGCTCCATCACCTGGGCGCGATCGCGCCGGGCCGCCGGGCCGACATCCTCTTCCTCGACGACCTGGTCTCGTTCGTTCCCGAGCGCGTGCTCAAGCGAGGCCGGCCGGTGGTCGAGATCGCAGCGGTCGCCGTCCCGGACTGGGTTCGGCGAACGGTGCACGTCGACCGGATCGAGGCTGCGCAGTTCGCCGTTCCGTGGCGCGGCGGGAGGGCGCGGGTGATCGGGCTCGTCCCCGACCAGATCATCACCGCGTCCCTCGAGGACGAGCTCACCGTCGTCGACGGCTTCGCGGTCGCAGATCCGGCTCGCGACCTGGCGAAGATCGCCGTCTTCGAGCGCCACCTCCAGACAGGGCGCGTCGGGCTCGGGCTTCGTTCGCGGCTTCGGCCTCGAGCGCGGCGCGCTCGGCTCGACCGTCGCGCACGACGCCCACAACCTGATCGTCGTCGGCGCCGATGACTCCTCGATGCTCACCGCGGCGCAGCGGCTGCGCGAGCTCGGCGGCGGGCTCGTCGTCGCGGAGGGAGACCGGGTGCTCGCCGAGCTGCCGCTGCCGGTGGCCGGGCTGCTCTCCGATCGGCCGCTCGCCGAGGTGCTCGCGGCGAGCCGTGAGCTCGGCGCTGCGATCCGCACGCTCGGGATCACGTTCCCGCAACCGGTTCAGATGCTGGCGTTCCTCTCGCTGTCGGTCATCCCCGCGCTCAAGATCACGGATCGCGGGCTCGTCGACGTCGAGCGGTTCGAGCTGGTTCCGCTCCAGGGTCTAGATCTAGATCGCGAGCGTGTGCCGTGGTTCGGGCCCTCGCCCGAGTCGATGCGGGTGACCGAGTTGAACTGCCGGGCAGCGCTACGAGGAGGAGGAGGTGAGGATCTGCGCGTTCTTCTTCGAGAGGCCCGAAGCAATGAAGAACGCCGTCATCTTCGGCTCGAGCTTCGTCAGCTGCGCCTGCGGCTTGTTCGTGAAGAGCTGCCCGATCAGAGCCGGGTCGATGCCGAGCACGCGCTTGACGTCCGCGGCCGTCGAGTGCTTGTCGAGCAGCACGGTCGCCGCCTTGCAGATGTCGACGTGCTTCCCGTGGTTGTCGAACTCGAGCAGAAGATCGAAGCTCTTTCCGAGCGCGGTGAGCCAGGTGGTGAAGACCGGCGCGTCGGGATGCATCGCGGCCGCCGTGTCGCGGAGGGCCACGATCTGCGGCTTGTAGTCGGTCACGATCTCGGTGAAAAGCGCCGGCACCGCGGCGATGACGAGGGCGAAGGCCTGCGACGGGTCCTTCTTTGCGACCGGGCAGGTGTCGATCGACTTCTGTAGCCCGGCACCCGACTTGGTGACGATCCGCCGGAACGCCGCGACCCTCGCGCTGAGCTGATGGGCGAGCGCTCGATCATGTGTGTCGGGCTTGGTCGGAGCGGCGGCCGTCGAAGCCGCAACGAGCCCAACCCCGAGGGCGGCGACGGCGCAGAAGAGGGCTGCCCGCCTGCGCATCGTGAGCTCAGGCAACCGAGCCTGACGAGCCGTTGACCCCGCCCGGGGTTACGTCGCTCCCGAGGACCATCGACTCGGCACGGCAGGTTGCGACCGCGTTCTCATAGCCCTGGCGGGAGGGAGGACCGAGGAACGGGCTGATCCTCTGGGCCGAGCTTCGCAGCTTCGACGAGGCAGCGTTCTGGCAATCCTGTAGCTGTTGCTGCGCGGCCTTCGTCTCGTCGACGCCCGTCGGGAGCAGCGGAACGTGAGCGCGGCAGGCGATGGCCGCCTGGCGAAGCAGCGCGTCGTTCGATTCGGCCGAGGACGTCATCACCCCCTGGTCTCCGAGGCAGGACTGGAACGCTGCGAGCGAGCGTGCGGGGGTCTTCGAATGGGATTTGTGCGTCACGAGGGCGAGCACCAGCATCGCGATCACCGCGATCGGGACGATCGTCCCGAGCACGATCGTCGCGGTCGAGATCTGCTTGGGAGGGTCCGGGATCGCTGTCGGGAACCAGCCGGAGTCGGGGAAGTCGTCGGACACTGGGAATGATTGTGTCAACTCGAGCGGCAGTTGACGAGACACCTTCCGCATCCCGGCTCCAGCCGGGGCCCCCGAGGTGGAGAATGGAGAGATGCGGAAGGTCTGGGCGACCTGCGTCGTTTTCTTGCTGGTGGCAGTGCCCGCCTACGGTGCGGAGGCCGGAAGCACGCTGACCTTGTCGTTCAAGACCCGTCAGGGGCCGACGATGGTCGAAGCCCACGCGCCTTCCGGCGAGGTCGGCGACACCTTCGACTCGAGCCTGTCGCTCGTGAACCGCAAGACCCCGCAGCTCGGGCTAGGACCGCATGCCGTCGCAGGCTCGATGCGGTTCAGCTACACGATCCGCCACCAGTGCGCCGCATTCACTCCAGACTGCACCGCGACGGCCGATTTCGCCACCGTCTCCACGCTCCCGGGCGGGACGGTGGTTGCGAACGGCACGCGAATCTCGATCGCGCAGCCGACGATCACGATCCCGGTCGTCGGCGGGACCGGGCTCTACAAGGGCGCGAGGGGAACGATCTCGATCAGCCCGAGCTCGACCAAGCGGAGCGTCTTCACGTTGACGCTCCCGTGACGATTCATAGAGAAAACAATCTCTGACACACCGTCGATTCTCTTGGTACCGTCCTCGGTGGCTCGAAATGGCGACCCACGGCATGCAGCGAGGGCTTTTCAGCGGGGGGCAAAAGAAGTCCGGCAACGTGCTGCTCCTGATCGGGACGCCCGGCACGGGTAAGCGTCCGGTCGGCCAATATCTTGCGCAGGAGCGCGGCTTCGTTCATCTCGATTTCGAGAAAGAGGAGACTCGCGATGCGCTGCTCGACCTCAGCAGATCGGAGCTGCGGGCCGAGCTCACCCGTCTGCAGGAGGGCCGCCACGGCGTGGTGATCACCTGGCGCGCCGAGGGCGTCGACCAACTGGACGACGTCGAACGGCTGCGCGCGGCCGGCGCCGAGCCGGTCTGGTTCGACAGCGACCGTGGTGCCGCCTGCAGCGCCCACTTCGCCGATGCTGCGGAGCCTCCACGCTTTCACTTCGTCGATCCGTTCGACCTCGAGGGCAGGTTCCGCCCGGTCAACGCCGTTGTCGCCGAGCTCCTCGTGCCTCGTCCTCCTCTCGCTCGCGTCCGGGCGGCCCGGCTCGCCGGTGAGGTCCGTGCGCGCTACGGCGACGGGCTCGCGTTCCTGGCCGGGGCTGCGGCCGCCACGGCTGCGCTGGTCGTAGTCGCCGCGAGCCCTTCAGCGCAGCAGCCTCGGCCGGCGCTTGCCAGCGCCGGTGGATCGACTGTGCATCATGTCGCTGCTCTCCCGAAACAGGGAGTGCTGGTGAGCGGAGCGAGCCTCGCCGGCGTTCGGCTCGGCGACACGATGGCGAGCGTCAAGCAGCTCTGGGGAGGCCACTTCACCCGCTGTGGGAGCTGCAAGCCGGCGATGTGGTTCTACTTCTACCCACCCCCGCAAGACCCCGTGGGGGCCGGTGTCGAGTTCCAGAACGGGAAGGTGGTCGCCGTGTTCACGCTCGGGGGCCCCGCCGGCTGGCACACCGAGACGGGCATCAAGGTCGGCGAGGTCCTCAGCAGCCAGTTCGACGGCAAGAGCAAGGGCAAGTGGCTCTCCTGCGCCGGCTACAGCGCCCAGCTGACTCACTCGTCGGGCGACTCCGTGACGTCGATCCTCACGCAGGGCGCGGCCGTTTACGGGTTTGCGCTGACGCGGCCGTCCGTCTCGCCCTGTCACTGAGCTCGTGCAGGCCTGTTCCAGGCTTGTTCTAGCGCAGCTGCGCGTACCAGGCCGAGCCTAGCGTCCGCACCGCAGCTTCGCAGGCCGGTGACGCATGGGCGACGAACGGCGCGTAACAGAACACGTCGGCGACGTAGCGGCCCGAGACGAACTGCAGCTCGTAGTTGTCCAGCTCGAAGCGGAACGCGGAATGGCTGCCCGTCGCCCCTGCGTCGAGCGCGTCCTGGGGGTGCGCCTTGACGCCTGCCGAGAACGGCCGGTTCCAGGACAGCGCGGCCGCAGCGGACGGGAAGGTGAGAAGCGCCACCTCGACGACGTCGGTCCGGGAGCCCTGCCGCAGGTAGCGGCGGAACGGGAAGGTCGCGTTTCCGGTCGCGACCAGCTTGCTGCGGATTGCGCTCATCGAGCCGTTGTGGCTCATGTTCGCCCAGGCCTCGGCGGGAACCATCGCGGTGCCGAGCACCGGGCCCGGCAGCCCATGCGTCGGCAGGTGGGCCAGCTCCGCGCCCGGAACCGCCGGCGCCTTCAGCGCTCCTGCGAGGAGCTGGCCGAGTCTCTGATCGATCGGATTGGCCAGGGCGGCGATCTTGCTGCGACTCCATAGCGCCCCGTCGACCTGGAGCTCGACGCCGATCTGCTTGTGGACGAAGTAGAGCCGGGTCGAATGGACTCCGCTGGTCAGCGAGGTGACGTAATAGAAATGCTGGTCGCCGACTGCCGGGGAGTCCTGGTCGATCGAGCCGGGCACGATCGCCGCGGACTGCAGGAACTCGAGGCTGATCTCCGGGCTCGGGTAGGCGTAGAGCCGTGTGGTGATCGTCGTCTTGCCTTTGATGTCGTCGAACACCTGGCTGACGGCGGCCAGCGGCTGCGGCTCCTCCTCGTCGATCGTCGTGTTGAAGGCGGGGAGCTCGGGCCAGAAGCTCTTGCCGGCGACCTGCTGAACCGTCGTCCACGGCACGTTCGCGGCGAGGAGCGCCTCGCCGGTGAAGCGCGGCGTGCCGGCGGTCGTCGCGGCCGGAGCGGCCGTTGCGATCGTCAGTGCGAGCAGGGCTAGTGCTGGAAGCTTTGCGCTCATCGTTTCTTTCTAGCGGGGAGCGACGATCGCCCGGATTGCCTGCCGGACGGACTTCGTCGCCGCGAGCACCGCCGTCGGCTCGTACCCGCAGTGGGCCATGCAGTTGTCGCAGCGCGGGTCGTTGCCGCGTCCGTACTTCGACCAATCCGTGGTTTCGATCAGCTCTTTGTAGCTGACCGCGTACCCGTCGGCCATCAGGTAGCAGGGCCGCTGCCAGCCGAACAGCGAGTAGCTCGGGATCCCCCACGGGGTGCACTGGAAGTCGACCTTCCCCTCGAGGAAGTCGAGGAAGAGCGGCGTGTGGTTCAGGCGCCAGCGCTTGCGTTGGCCGCCCGCGAAGGCCTCGCTGAACAGCCTGCGCGCCTGCGCGACACCGGGGAAGTGCTCCTGGTCGGGGGCCTTCTCGTAGGCGTACGCGGGGGACAGCATCATCTGGTCGACCTTCAGCTCGTCGTTCAGGAAGTCGAGGACATCGCGGACGGTCTTCGGCGTGTCGGTGGTGAGGAAGGTCGTGTTCGTGTTGACCCGGAAACCGCGGCGCTGCGCCTCGCGGATCGCGTCTACTGCCTTGTCGAAGGTGCCTTCGCGCTCGACGAACTCGTCGTGCCGTTCGCGCATCCCGTCGAGGTGGACGACCCACGCGAAGTAGGGGCTCGGCTCGAACAGGTCGAGCTTCTTCTTCATCAGGATCCCGTTCGTGCAGAGGTAGACGAACTTCTTGCGCCTGATCAGCTCCCGGGCGATCAGGTGGACCTCCGGGTGGACGAGCGGCTCGCCGCCCGCGATCGAGACCATCGGCGCGCCGCTCTCCTCGATCGCGGCAAGCGCCTGCTCGACCGGCATCCGCTTCTTCAGGATGTGCTCGGGGTACTGGATCTTCCCGCAGAACGAACACGCCAGATTGCACTGGAAGAGTGGCTCGAGCTCGACGAGGAGCGGGAACTTGTCCTCGCGCCTAAGCCGCCGCTGCACGAGGTACCGGCCGACCGTGACGCTCTGACGCAGCGGGACGCTCATCTTCTCAGGCCACCGCCTCGCCGGGCAGCGGCTCTGTCAGGTTATCGCGCGGCGCTACCGCTACCGCCCATTCGGCCAGCGCGCCGCCGACCCGGCGCAGGCTCCGGAGCGCTCGTGGCCCGGCGAGCGCCATTCGCGGGTCGGCCAGGCGCCGGCCCGCCTTGTCCGCGACAACGCGCACAACCGCGAACGGTCGGCCGTCGGCGCCGGCGGCGAGCCAGGCCGACTCCATGTCGACGGCCAGAGCCCCGTCGAAGCGGCGTCCCCGTTCCGCCGGGCCGAGGATCCGGTCGGTCGATGCGAGCGCTCCGGCGTGAACGCGGAGGCCCCGTCGCCGGAGCGCGTCGATGAGCACTGTGCTTTCGGCGACCTCGGCGGTCGTGCCGTCGTCGCCCAGGAGCTCGGTCGGGCAGACGACGTCGCCGGCCTCGAGCGCCGGGTCGATCCCGGCGCAGAGGCCGGCCACGGCAACTGCCGCGGCGCCATGCCCGAGGGCCCGTGCAGCGGCGATCCGCGCGCGATCCGGGCCCATTCCCGTCCGGATGACCGCCAGGCCCGGAACCTCGCCGAGCGCGAGCTGCTCGATGCGAAGCGGGACGAGCACGAGGAGCGGGCCGCTCACCGTGCGGCCTCGAGGATCCGTCCGAGCGCCATCAACGGGAACACGTCCCGGTAGAGGTGGTAACGGAGATAGAAGTCGCCCGGGAACCCTGTGCCTGTGAAGTGCGGCTCATCCCAGCCGCCACTGCCCTGCTGCGTCTCCACGAGCCATTCGACCGCGCTCATCGCTGCGGGGCTCTCGCCCGCGCCGGCGGCATGAAGCCCGAGCAGCGCCCAGGCCGTCTGCGACGCGGTCGACACGCCGCGACCGCTCCACGAGCGGTCTCTGTAGGAGCGCAGATCCTCGCCGAAGCCGCCGCCGGGGTTCTGAACCTGCTCGAGCCAGCCGACCGCGGCGGCGACGCTCTCGTGGTCGGCGAGCCCGCACGCGGCGAGAGCCGGGAGGGCGGCGCCGGTGCCGTAGATGTAGTTCGCGCCCCAGCGGCCGAACCAGGAGCCGTCCCGCTCCTGCTGGCGGAGCAGCCAGGAGAGCGCGCGGGTGGCCGGGCCGTCGGCGGCACGGCCTTCGAAGGCGAGCGTCTCGAGGACGTGAGCGGTGACGTCCGAGCTCGGCGGATCGGTGACCGCGCCGAAGTCGCAGAACGCGAGCTTCGCCGCCAGGCGGCTTTCATTGTCCACGTCGAACGCGCCGAAGCCGCCCGACTTGCTCTGCATCCCGAGCATCCACTCTAGGCCGCGGCCCGCCGAGTCGGTCGGGTCGTGCCCGGCGCGCCGCAGCGCGAGGACGATCACTGCCGTGTCGTCGACGTCGGGGTAGTTCTCGTTCGCGAACTCGAACGCGAAGCCGCCCGGGGGAGCTCGGGCCGGCGCACCGCCCAGTCGCCGCGCGTGCCGACCTGCTGCGCCGAGAGCCACTCGCACGCACGGACGATTGCCCGGTCATCCGGATCGACGCCTGCGTCGAGCAGGGCGAGTACCGACAGCGCCGTGTCCCAGACCGGCGACTGGCAGGCCTCGAGGCGGCGGCCCTCGTCGTCCTCGATCGTGAAGTTGTCGAGGCCGTCGATCGCCCGAGCGAGAACCGGGTGGTCGAGGGGGTAGCCGAGCGCATGCAGCGCGACGATCGACCAGACCCACGGCGGCTGGATCCCGCCCCAGGAGCCGTCCCGCTCCTGCCGCTCGACGATCCAGCGCTCCGCGGTCTTCAGAGCCTGCCTTCGCAGTAGGCCGACCGGCCGCCGGGCATAGGCGTGGGCCGCGCGGTCGACGAGGACGAAGACCTTGCCCCAGAGATCCGAAGCGACCGACGGGGAGGGGCCGCCCGAGAGCACCTCGTCGATCCCGAAGCTCACCGGGCGCGAGGGCTCGAGCGCCGTGACCACAGACAGCGCGACGATCGTCTGGCGCGCCCAGCAGCCGAAGGAGTAGACAGAGAGCGGCGCGCGGGGCGGGAGCAGGATCTGTTCCGGCGGGAGGGTCGGGACGCCCTTCCACGACCAGAGGCCGATCAGCGAGAG
Organism: uncultured Actinomycetota bacterium; assembly: GCA_963775355.1. Taxonomy (GTDB): domain Bacteria; phylum Actinomycetota; class Thermoleophilia; order Gaiellales; family Gaiellaceae; genus PALSA-600. Next base: position 55,823 of record CAVZJA010000021.1, read on the forward strand.
CCACATGCGGGTGAAGACACGGCTCTGCTCGGCGCCGCCGGCCTCGCGGATGAACGCGGCGGCGCGGGCCATGTGCTCGGCGTCCGGGGGATCGCCTGCGATCCGGAGCCCGACGTACGCCTCGACGGAGGTGGAGAGATCGCCGGGGCCGCCGAAGTAGGTCGCCCACGAGCCGTCGGGTCGCTGATGGCCGCGGATCCACTTCGCCGTCGCCGCGACCGCAGCCGGGTCGAGCAGGCCGAGGAAGTGGCGCAGGAAGATGTCCTCGGCGTCGATCGTGACGTTGGTCTCGAGCTCGCCCTTCCACCAGCCCTGATCGCTCTGGAGCGAGAGCAGGCGGCGAGTCGCCCGCTTCAGCGCGGCCTGGTAGGCGTCGATCGCGCGGTCGGCAGTGACCGTCACAGGAGTCTCTGCTCCGGCACCGGCACAGCCGGCACCTCCGCTTTGAGCTCCGTCAAGCCTACGCTCATGCGCGCTCTCCTCCCAGGGCGGCGCGTGCCGCGTCGAGGCCGCTGCGGACGGCGCCCTCCATCGTTGCGGGCCAACCGGTGTCCGTCCAGGCGCCGGCCAGGTAGACGCCCTCGACCGCCGTGTGCGCGCCGGGCCTGAGCTTGCGGGAGCCGGGAGCGGCACGGAAGGTTGCGCGCGGCTCGTGCGTGACGGCGAAATCGATGACCTTCGCGCTGCGGGCGGCGGGAAGGAGGCGCTCGAGCGCGGGTAGATAACGGGCCCGCAGGTCGGCCACGGACACGCCGATCTCGTCGACCGCGTTCGAGAGCGAGACGGCGACGAGTTGCCCGCTGCCTGCTCCGGAGGCGTTCGTGCGGTCGAAGATCCACTGCACCGGCGAGTCGATGGCGGCAGCCACGGGGTCGTTCAGAACCTTGCGGTCGTAGTGGATGTGCAGGTTGACGATCGGGCTCGTGCCGAGCGCTTCCAGCGCATCGGCGTTGAGCGCTCCGGGTGGTGCGAGCTCTGGAGCCGACTCGTGCGGGACGGCCAGGATGACGGCATCGGCGTGATCTTCCCCGCCGTCGAAGACGAGCCGGCGGTCGGCGGTGACCGACTGGATCGGGGTGCTCATCACGATCCGGCCCCCGGCTTGCTCGATCGCGGCGGCGGCGGGCTCCGCGTGGAGCCGGCGGAACGGGACGGCGGGAACGCCGATGTCGCAAGCCTCGGCGCTGTCGAGCAGCCCCGTGCGGAACACCTTCACCGCGGCGGCGAGCGACGCCTGGTCGGCGGGGAGGTTGAGAGTCGGGAGCGCAATCAGGTTCCAGAGCGTGTCGATCGCGTTCTCGGACTGGTGGTGCGCACGCAGCCAGCCGGCGAACGTCTGCTCGTCGAGACGCGGGTCCTCGGGATCGAGCCGCTTGATCTGGGTCGCGGCGAGTGCCGCAGCGAGGCGCTCGCGGATCGTCAGCGGCGTGTAGAGCAGCATCGTCTTCGCCAGATGGAGCGGGCTAGGGAGGCCGTTGCGCGCGATCAGCGCCGGGCTCTTGCCCTCGCGGAGGATCGGGACGTGCAGGCGGCGTTGCAAAGGGAGAAGGCTCTCGACGCCGATCCGGCGCAGGAAGCCGAGGTACGCGGTGCAGCAGCGGAGGGCGACGTGCTGGCCGTTGTCGAGCTCGAGGCCGTTGCGCTCGAAGGAGAAGGTTGCGCCGCCGAGCCGCGACCGTGATTCGTACAGCGTCACGCCTGCGCCCCCGTCGGCGCATTCGATCGCGGCCGCGAGCCCGGCGAGCCCGCCGCCGATCACGGCGATGCGCTTCGCAGTCACGTTCTCGACCCTGCGAGGCTGCGGGCGAGGACGAGGCCTTTCTCCCACGGCCGGAGCGACAGGCGACCGCGTAGGACGAGCGTCGGCTCCACGGCGATCCGCTCGAGCAGGCGGCGGTACTTCCCGGCCATTGCGAGCACGCAGGCGGCACTGCGCCGGTCGAGCAGCGGGAACGAGGTCGAGCCCGCGGTGTAGCCAGCCGAGGCCGCGTTCCGCCTCGAAGGCGATCAGCAGCTCGACCGGCCCTTCGAAGGTCGCGCCGTCCGCCTCGACACCGAAGCGCTCGAGATCCTCGGCGGGAAGGTAGAGGCGCCCGGCGGCTGCGTCCTCGCCGACGTCGCGCAGGATGTTCCCGATCTGCAGGCCGACGCCGAGGTCGTCCGCGAGGGCTGAGCCGGCGATCCGGTCCGTGCAGTCGAAGACGCCGAGCGAGAGACGGCCGATGGAGCCTGCCACCCAGCGGCAGTAGCGCTCGAGCTCGTCGAACGTCTCGTAGCGGTCGCCTCGCACGTCGGCCTCGGCTCCGTCGACGAGGTCGCCGAAGGCGTCGAGCGGGATCGGGAAGCGGTCTGCGGCGTCCGCGACGGCGACGAACACGGCCTCGTTGCTCTCGGCTGGGCTCAGAGCGCGTGTGCGCGCTGCGGCGAGCTCCGAAAGCTTCTCGTCTTCGGGGAGCGCGCCGTCCGCGATGTCGTCGATCTGCCGAGCAAGGGCGTAGATCGCGAACAGTGCGGCGCGCCGATCCGGAGGGAGCAGCCGCATCCCGGCGTAGAAGCTCGATCCGGAGTCCCGGGCGACGCGGCGGCAGTGCTCGTATGCCAGCTCCACTCCGCTCACCTCATCCCCTCCGGAGGTAGGTCGCAAACGTCGAGCGGGCGCGGCTGCCGCGTCCGGCCTTCGGCGCGCCCGCCAGGACGTCGTAGTCTGCCGTTGCGATGGCATCGAGGGCGGCGCGGCCGCCGCCGACGTAGCCCGCGACCGCGAGCCGGGCGCGGCCGTGAAGCCGGCCGACGAGGGGTGCGCCCTCGTCGAGCACGCGGCGGGCGCGGTCGACCTCGAACTCCATCAGCGCCCGGAGCTGTGGGCTGGCGGCCTCGCCGTCGAGGTCTTCGGGCGCGACGCCGAAGCGGTCGAGGTCCTCGGCGGGAAGGTAGATGCGTCCGGCGGCGCGATCCTCGGCCACGTCCTGCCAGTGCTCTGCGAGCTGGAGCGCGGTGCAAACGCGGTCGGAGAGCGCGATCCGGTCGGGAGTGGCGGCCCCGAAGACGTGGAGCACGAGCTCGCCGACGGGGTTCGCCGAGAGGTCGCAGTACCCGACGAGGTCGTCGAACGTGACGTACGTGGCCTGTGTCTGGTCACGCCGGTTGGCCTCGATCAGCCGGTCGAACGGCCCGCGCGGCAGTTGGAGCGCTGTGACCGTGGGCTGGAGCTCCCGCAGGATCGGGTGCACGGGCTCGTCGCCGTCGAAGACCCGATCGAGATCGGCCTCGAAAGCGTCGAGGTTCGCGAGCCGGTCGCCGCGGCTCGAATCGCCGACCTCGTCGACGAGCCGCGCGTACCCGTAGATCGCGAGCAGGTGCCGGCGCGTCTCGCGCCCGACGAGGAGCGAGGCGACCGAGAAGTTCTCGCCCGAAGCGCGGTCGATGACCTCGTGCGACCCGGGCAGCTCTACAGCGGCGTCGGCCATGGCGCCCATTCTCGCGATTCACGCCCAGGCGCGGCAAATGCGCGCGTGCCGGAGCCCCAGCGAGGCCCGTCCCGAACGGCCACCGGCTCCCCGGGCCGTGTCCGGTGCCAGGCACAAAACGAACTGCGGTGCGCGTGTGGCGCGGGCGTTGGGCGGCGGCTGCGATCGGGGGCGAGAATCCGCATGGGCGCTGCGAATGGGGCATCTGTCCCCGGTGGCCACGTCCGGTGCCAGGTTATCGAAACAAGAGTGTAAAATTGCCTGACAAGGCAACCAGGGCCGGCTATCTTGAGCTCATGCCGAGGCCGCCGCGAGACGAAGAGCCGGGTGCCTACTTTCACGTCGTCGGGCGCGGGAACAACCGGCAGCCGGTCTTCGACGACGTTCTCCGCCGCTTCTTCCTCGACCGGCTCGGCGCCGTCGCCAAGAGCCACGACTGGGGCGTGTACGCGTATGCGCTGATGACGAACCACTTCCACCTCGTGCTTCAGGTGGGCGACAGCGGGATGTCGGATGGGATGCAGCGACTGAACCTTGCCCTCGCCCGCGCGTCCAACGCCCGGTTCGATCGAATCAACCACTGCCTCGGTCAGCGTTTCTGGAGCGTGAAGCTCGAGACCGACGAGCACTTCCTGGCGAGCGTCCGCTACACGCTCTGGAATCCGGCCCGAGGCGGCGTGGGCGCTCACCCTGGCGACTCCCGCTGGTCGAGCTTCCGCGCGACCGCCGGCCTCGACTGGCCTCATGAGGCGCTCGCCGTAACGCGACTGCTCGCACACTTCGGGCCGAGCCCGCAACGCGGCCGCGACGCCTTCAAGCGGTTCGTCTGGGACGGGCGCGAGCGCTGCCGGCAGCCCTGGCAAGGCGGCACCGGAATTCTCGTCTGAGGTCAGCCCGTGTTGCGCAACGCCGCCGCGATGCCGGCGATCGAGCGGCCGAGGGGGAGACGCGCCTCCTCGTCGCCCGCGCGATAGCGGCGCAGCAGCTCGACCTGGATCGCGTTCATCGGATCGACGTACGGGTTGCGAATCCCGATCGACCGGCGGACGACGGGGCTCCGCTCGAGCAGCCGCTCCTCGCCGACGATCGCGAGCACCGCAGCGACCGTGCGCTCGTGCTCAGCGGCGATCGTGCCGAAGAAGCGCTCCGGCTCGAGCTCCTCGGGCACGAGCTCGAGGTACTCGCGAGCCACCTCGAGGCTCGACTTCGCGAGCGTCATCTCCAGGTTCCCGACCAGCGAGCGGAAGAAGGGCAGCTCCTCGAACAGGCGCCGCAGCTCCGCGGTATCCGCGGCCGCAAAGGCCGTTCCGCAGCCGAACCAGGCCGGGAGCAGCGTCCGGTTCTGCGTCCAGGCGAAGACCCACGGGATCGCCCGCAGCGCGCCCAGATAGTCGCCGCTCCCCTCCGGCCGGCGAGCGGGGCGAGAGCCGATGGCCAGTAGCCCGAGCTCGTCGACCGGGGTGAAGGCCCGGAAGAACTCGACGAAGCCCGGGACTCTCCCAGACGAGGGCGCGGTAGGCGGTCTCCGCGAGCCCGGAGAGGCGCTCGAGCACCGCGCGCTCCGACCCGTCGGGCGTCCGGCCGACGACCTCGGGGAAGGCGCTCAGCACCGTGCCTGCGAGCGCGGCCTCGAGGTTCCGGAACGCGAGACCCGGCAGGCCGTACTTGACCGAGATCGTCTCGCCCTGCTCCGTCACCTTCAGCCGTCCCGGCGGATGCCCGGGCGCCTGCCCCAGGATCGCCGCGTGGGTCGGCCCGCCGCCGCGCCCGGCGCTGCCGCCGCGCCCGTGGAAGATCGTCAGCTCGATCCCGGCCTCTCGCGCCACCTGTGCGAGTGCCTCCTGCGCCCGGTAGGTCGCCCACTGGGCGGCGAGGTAGCCGCCGTCCTTGCCGGAGTCGGAGTAGCCGACCATCACCTCGAGCCGGTTGCCGCGCTCCGCGACCCGCGCGCCGTACCGTGGATCGGCGAGGAGCGCGCGAACCGTGTCCGCCGCAGACTCGAGGTCGCCGATCGTCTCGAAGAGCGGAACGACGGCGACCGGCTCGTCGGTCAGGTCGAGCACGCCGAGCACGTCCTCCGTCGTCTGGGTCGCCGAGACGATGACCGTGTCGAGAGCCTGCGCGCCGTGGCGCGCACGCGCCGCCGCGACCGCCGCGAATACCTCCCGCGTCCGCTCCGTCGGTGCCAGCACCTCGCTCGAGTGGAGCCGGACGTCGAGCTTCGCCAGGTGGAAGCCGAACAGCTCGACCCGCCGCTCGAGCGCCGCCAGCGCGCCGCCTGCCATCCGGTGGCCGCGGTTGGCCTCCAGGCTGCGGCGGATCACGGCGAGGTCGGCGAGCAGGTCCTCAGGGCCCTGGTAACCGTCGTTTCCGAGCCGCCACCACATGAACATCAGCTTCCGGCGGTACGCCTCGCCCGACGTCATCTGCACCGGCCCCGTCGCGTCGCGGCGAGCTCCCGTTCGTCGCGCGCGAGCGAATCCTTCAGCTCCGGAGAGACGCCGACGAGCGAGCGGCTGGGGGCGAGCGCGTAGCCGAGCGCGAGCACGTCGGACCGATACCGCGCGAGCGCGGTCTCGCGCGCCCGCTCGAGCGCCGCGAGGATCGTCTCGCGGCCCACCTCGGGATTTCCGTCGAGATCGCCGCCGATCCAGCTGCCGAACGAGAACGGCACCGGCAGCCCGGGCGCGAGCTTGCGGTACTCGCGCAGCAGCCGCTCGCCCGCGTCGAAGAGGCTCTCCTCGAAGAACCAGAGCCCGTGCCGGATCTCGTCGTTGACGCTCGGCCGTTCGCTCCGCACTTCGTCCGTCTGCCAGAGGATCGTGATCTCCTCGGCGAGGGCGTCCTCGAGCTCGCGGCGCTCGTCGGCCGTCAGGTCCGGGTCGTCGTTACGGGTCAGCAGGCCTGCGATCCGCACGTGCGCCCGCAGCATCGTCCGCCGGGTCGCCTCGGTCGGGTGCGCCGTCAGCACGAGCTCGATCGAGATCTGCTCGAGACGCCGCCGGACGGTGTCGGCGGGCACGCTCGGCAAGCAGCTCGAACGCCTCGACGAGCGACTCGCGCGGTGTCTCGACCTCCTCGGCATAGGCGCGCCGCCGCCGGATCCGGTGGTGCTGCTCCGCGGTGTTCGCGAGCTGGAAGTAGGTGGCGAACGCGCGCAGCATCCGCGCCTGCCCGCGCGGAGAGAGCTGCCTGACCGCATCGCGAACGACGGACGGGTCACCGATGTCGCGCGAGCGGCGAGAGCTCGCGCGGATCTGCTCCTCCGCCGCGAGGAAGCCCTCGCCTTCCTGCTCGACGAGCACGCGTCCGAGCAGCGATCCGAGCAGCCGCACGTCCCGGCGCAACGGGCCGTAGGGGCCTTCCTCTCGGACGGATTCCGTCATGCGCGCATCTTCGCGACAACCGTGTCGCGCCGGGGCCGGAACCACGAGCGCGATCCGCTGCTCGAACGGTCGACCGTCACTCCGGGCCGCGCTTTATGCTTCCCCTGTCGCAACCGCTCTCGCCCGAGCGGCGCGCCGTCCCGACATGACCGACATGAGTCTTCCACCGGCGTCCGTCCGGCCGCCAATCGATCGTGCCGCTGCGCACCGCCGCTTCGAGCGGAAGCGCACGATCGCGCTGACGCTGCATCGCCGTCGTCGTGATCGGCGCCCTGGTGTGGCTGCTCTGGCTGCTCGGCAAGGGAGACGGCGACGGCGTCGCCTATCACTGGTTCACGAGCTTCGACAACTTCCTGCTCGGCGCGGGCCGCCTGACGGCGTTCCTCGCCGGGTACTTCGCCCTGATCGAGGTTCTGCTCCTCGCGCGCCTGCCGTTCCTCGAGCGCTACGTCGGCTTCGACCGGCTCACGATCTGGCACCGCTGGAACGGTCACGCCGTGATCTACCTCGCCCTCGCGCACGTCGTCTTCACCGTCTGGGGGTACGCGAAGCAGGACGGCACCAACTGGTTCACGGAGTACTGGCAGTGGCTCACCCTGCCCCAGCCGCACGCGGCCAGCTCGATCTCCTCCGGCGGCGCCGGCGGCCTGCCGCCGCTCTCGATCGACACCCACCCGACCACATCTCCGTACCCGGGGATCATCACCGCGACGATCGGCACAGCGCTCCTCGTGCTCGTGCTCGTCACCTCGCTCGTGATCGTGCGCCGCAAGCTCTCCTACGAGTGGTGGTACGCGATCCACTTCACCGCGTACGCCGGGATCGCGCTCGCCTGGTTCCACATGATCCCGGACGGCAACGACCTGATCGTCGACAAGCAAGCGCAGTTCGTCTGGAAGTCGTTCTTCGTCGTGGCGCTCGCTCTGGTGCTCTGGTACCGGCTGTTCAGGCCGGTCTGGCATACGTTCCGCTACGGGATGCGCGTCGCCGAGGTGATCCACGAGGCGCCCGGCGTCGTCTCGATGCGGATCACCGGGCGGAACCTCGACAGGCTGCACACGAAGGCCGGCCAGTTCTACTTCTGGCGGTTCTTCATGCAAGGGCTTCTGGTACACGCAGCACCCGTACTCGCTCTCGGAGGCGCCGCACGGCGACTCGTTCCGGATCACGGTCAAGAACCTCGGCGATCACAGCGCGAGGTTCGGCGAGATCCCGATCGGCACGCGCGTCTTCGCCGAGGGGCCGTTCGGGGTCTTCACCGAGGACAGCCGCACCGTCGACAAGGCGCTCCTGATCGCCGGCGGGATCGGCATCACGCCGGTTCGCGCGCTGCTCGAGCAGATGGACGGCGACGTCGTCGCGCTGTACCGGGTCGTCTCCGACGAGACATCGTCTTCTCGGACGAGCTCGACCGGATCGCCGAGGAGCGGGCGCGAAGGTGAACTACATCGTCGGCGACCACGCGAGCGCCGAGGGCCGCGATCTGCTCTCGCCGGCGCACCTCAGGGAGCTCGTCCCGGACATCGCCGAACGGGACGTCTTCATCTGCGGCCCGGTCGCGATGATCGACTTCATCGTCCCGAACCTTCGAAATGCAAATGTTTCGCGACAACACCTACACGTCGAACGATTCGCCCTGTAAGCTGTAGGTAGCTGTGCTGCGCAAGACACTGACCGTCCGTGTTCTGCTCCGCCGTGCTCTTGGCGCTGGCGGGCAACGCGTTCGCGCTCGCCCGGACGGCGAAGGCTCCGACGGCGGCCAAGAAGAAGGTCGTCTCGAACATCACCGTCACGGGCCCGAACGTCAAGTGCCACCAGTGGGGCTTCATGACGGTGCAGCTGCAGGTGACGAAGACCGTGGTCACGCCGACCGGCGGCAAGCCGGTCGTCACGATCAAGATCACCGGCGTCTCGTGGCCGGTCTACCCGGACCACACGCCGAAGTCGAAGTACATCAACGCTCAGGCGCTGCCGCTGCTCCAGCGGAGACCATGCACTGCAGGCGTCCGCCGGCACGAAGCTCCAGAACATCTCCGGCGCGACGCACACGACCGTCTCCTGGCGCATCTCGCTCCAGGCGGCGCTCGCCAAGGCCGAGACGCCCTAGCTCCGAGGCAGCGTGCATCGGCAGGTGCCGAGCGTCACGAACTGCTCGGAGTTCATCAGCAAGCCGGCGTACTGCTGGTCCGCGAGCGGAGTGAGCCCGAACAGCCCGTGCGCTGGCGGGCGTACGCCGGGTAGAGCGGGGTGGGGCTGAGGAACAGCACGTCGCACATGACCTGGCCGAAGATGAAGAGGCAGCCCGCGACCGCGGCGCGCCCCTTCACCGAGAGCCGCCCTCGTCCGGCCGGGTCGATCGAGCAGCGCCCAGACGAGAAAGCCGGCGAAGACGAAGCTCGCATGCTCGAACGAGTGCAGCCAGGGGCGGCTCAGTGCCGCGTCGTAGAGCGCGGGCACGTGCCAGACCGCCATCGCGGCCGCCCAGATCGCGAGCGCGACCGCAGGGCGTGCCGAGCCGGTCGACGGCCGCATGAACGGCGGCGTGGCGACGCGGTGAAGCGGATCGCGGCGGCCGGGATCAGGAACGCGATCAGCGGCCCCCGGACGGCGAGCAGAAGGAGCGCCGGTGCGGCGTCGCCGATCAGCATGTGCTGGAGCATGTGCGCCGAGAGCAGGTCGTCGTCGCCCGCGGCGTCGAGCGGCGAGACGAGCGCCAGCGTCAGGAGCGCGAGACCGGCGCCGAAGAGCGCTGCCCGGCCCCAGCTCGCGTGATCCGAGCGGCCGCGCCTCCGCAGCCGGATGAAGGCCCGCGCGAACAGGATCGCAGCCGCCGCGACGCCGGCGAGCACGAGCGGCTCGACGCTCCAGGCGGACTCGAGCTGCGCTGCGGTTGCCACGCCCGCCTCAGACTTCGCGCCGCAGGCTCTTGACGCGGTACATCGCGCGGTCGGCAGCAGCCAGCAGGTCTTCCTCGTTCTCGTCGCGCATCTCGTCGATCGCCACGACTCCGATCGAGGCCGCGACCTCGATCGTCTGGTCGCCGACCGTGACGATCATCGAGCGGATCGTGTCGGTCGTCTCGGCCGCGATCTCGCTCGCCTGGCGCGGCGTCACGTTGAGCACGAGCGCCGCGAACTCGTCGCCGCCGAGCCGCCCGATCACGTCGCTCGCGCGGAGGCGGCGGCGGAGCACGTCTGCCGTCGAGCGCAGGACCTGGTCGCCGGCGAGATGGCCGGCCGTGTCGTTCACGAGCTTGAAGTTGTCGAGGTCGAGCAGGAGCAGCGCGCCGTACTCGCCCTTGCGCTCCATCCGGCGCAGCTCGCGGCGCAGGCCGTCCATGAATCCGCGGCGGTTGAGCAGGCCGGTGAGCGAGTCGTGGTCGGCGAGCCTGCGCAGCTCCCGCTCGGTCTGCTTGCGGTCGCCGATGTCCTCGATCTGGACGACGTAGTAGAGCGGCTCGCCCTCGTTGCCGCGGACGAGCGTCGTCGACGCGGCGACCCACAGCGCCGTGCCGTCGGCGCGGAGGTAGCGCGTCTCGTTCCGCATCTCCTCGGCCTCGTCGACCTGGACGGTCTCGTCTCCCGGGACGGTGAGGTCGGCGAGGTTGAGCGTCAGCAGCTCGTCCGGCGTCGTAGCCGAGAAGGCGGCAGAAGGCTGCGTTGACCTGAAGCCACTCGCCGTCCGGCGTGACGAGCCCCATCCCGATCGGCGCGTTGTCGAAGGCCGCTCGGAACCGTTCCCCGGCGGCGAGGCCGGCCTCCTCGGCCTCTCGACGGGCCGTCATGTCGAGGCAGGTGCCCAGCCAGCCGATCACCTCCCCCGCATCGCTCCGGAGCGCCGTCGCGTGGCTCTCGATCCAGGACACCGATCCGTCGGGGCGCTTGAAGCGGTACTCGCAAACCGAGTCCTCTCCGTCGCGACGTCGCCTTCGCCCAGACCTCGAGGGCTGCGCTCCTGATCGTCGGGATGGAGTGCCAGCGTGCCAGCCGGCGCCCAGCGCGCGCGAGGCGTCGAGCCCGGAGAGCTCGCACCAGCGCTGGTTCACGTACTCGTAGTCGCCTGCCGGGCCGGCGACGAGGATGCCGACGGGTAGCTGCGCGGCGAGAGCGCGAAACGTCGGAGGACGCGAGCGATTCGACCCCGGAGAGAGCGAGGGTCGGTGCGGAGGTGGGATACCTGGCTCGTGCTCATCTCCAGACGTTCGCGGGGACGGCGGTCGGGGCGGGCGACGTGCGCGCGGGCGCTGTCTCGAGAGCATCTCGGGCGGCCGTGCTCTCGAGCGCGAGAACCTCCTCGAGCGCCGACGACGCAGCGGGCATCGAAGGCGGTGCCGGACTCCTCGTGCAGCAGCGCGAGCGCCTCCTCGGACGTCCACGCCGGCCGGTAGACCCTGGACGAGATGAGTGCGTCGTAGACGTCGCAGACGGTCAGGATCCGGGTGTCGAGCGCGATGTCGTCGGCGGTGCGGCCGGAGGGATAGCCGCTTGCCGTCGAGCCGCTCGTGGTGGTCGCGCACGAGGCGGCGCACGGAGTCCGAGAAGCCGCCGAGCTCCTCGATCAGCTTCGCGCCCCATTCGGCGTGGCGCTTGACGACCTCGTACTCGTCGCTGTCGAGCGGCCCGGGCTTCTTCAGGATCGAGTCGGGGACCGAGAGCTTGCCGATGTCGTGGACGAGCGCGGCCGATCGCGAGCGTTCGCAGCCGGCTCGACGAGAGGCCGAGCTGCTCGCCGACCTGGACGGCGCGCAGCGCGACGCGGCGCGTGTGCTGCTCGGTGTACTCGTCCTTCTCGGCGAGCCGGAGCGTGATCGCGCGGACGTGCGAGCCGAGGAAGACCTCTTCGGAGGCGACGAGATCGGCCGCATGGAGGTCGCCGGCGAGCGGGCGCGACGGAGGCCGTGTGCGCGAGGTCGAGTGCGACCGGGATGCCGACGATCAGGATCCCGTCGAGCTCGAACATGTGGCCGAGCCACCAGCCGAGGTCCGAGTAGCCGAGCGTCAGCGACGCGACGAGCGCGGTGCCGAGCCAGACGAGGCCGACCATGACGAGCAGGTCGGCGACGCGGCGCGTGAGCAGGAAGGTGCGGAGAGCGCGCAAGGGCGAGCACCCCGAACAGCACGAGGCCCGCGCCGACGAGACGACATGGCGGCCGGGCTGTTCGCCGCCGGCACCTCCGGCAGGATGCTCGGGAAGAAGAGGCCGAGGGCGCCGACCGAGATCACGAGCGTCAGCAGCACGGCCTGCAGGATGAGGAGCGGCTTCACGCCGCGCAGGATCCGAGGCAGCTCGAGCGCCGAGAGAGCGAGGATCGTGGCCCCGACCGGGAGCGTCGCGCCGCCGGTCAGCATCACCGCGCCGTACTGGGAGCTCGGGAAGAGCACCCCCGGGGTCGAGATCCCGTGCAACGCGAGGAGCGCCGCCATGACGGCGAACGCCGTCCCGATCACCACCGTGCGCGTGTCGGACAGCCGCGCCCCGATCGCGGTCAGCGCCACCGAGGCGGCTGCTGCGCCGAGAGCGGTCATGCCGACCGCGTAGAAATGGACATCTGCCGGGATCGAGACCGTCGTGTGACCGAACGCGAGCTCGGCGACCGCCGGGAGGAAGGCCACCGTGAACCCGATGAGCAGCACCGGACCGAGCTTTTCGCGCATCGAGATCTGCACGAACAGGTTGTCGGCAACCCAGCAGCAAAGCTGTAGAAGGGTCACCCGGGCGGCTTCGATTAGCATCGGGTCGTGCCCGACTACCGGTATCTGATCGTCGGTGGCGGCATGACCGCCGACGCGGCGTGCCGCGGTATTCGCGATCGCGACGCCGACGGGTCGATCGGCCTCGTCGGAGAGGAGCCGGATCCGCCCTACAGCCGTCCGCCGCTCTCGAAGGCGCTCTGGCAGGGGAAGGACGAGAGCTCGGTCTGGCGCGGAACCTCGGAGCTCGGCGTCGATCTCCACCTCGGTCGACGCGTGGTCTCGCTCGACCTCGCTGCTCGCCGGGCGACCGACGACCAGGGCGAGAGCTACGGATACGAACGGCTTCTGCTCGCGACCGGCGGCCGCCCGAGGCGACTTCCGGGCGACACGGGCGACGACATCGTCTACTTCCGCAAGCTCCCCGACTACCGTCGGCTGCGCGGCCCTGGCCGAGGAGGAGGAGGCGTCGTTCGTCGTGATCGGTGGAGGCTTCATCGGCTCCGAGGTCGCGGCGGCGCTCAACACGGCGGGCTGCAAGGTGACGCTGGTCTTGCCCGAGGCCGGGATCGGCGCCCGGCTCTTCCCGGCCGATCTGGCCGAATCGGTCAACGAGCTGTACCGGGGCCACGGCGTCGAGGTGCTCCCGGGCGAGCTCGTCTCGGGTGTCGAGCGGGGAAGCGACGGATACTCGGTGCGCCTCGAGAGCGGGCGGACGCTCGCCGCGGACGCGGTCGTCGCGGGCCTCGGCATCGAGCCGGCGACCGAGCTCGCCGAGGCGGCAGGTCTCGAGGTCTCGGACGGGATCGTCGTCGACGAGTACGGCCGCGCGGGCGCGAGCGGCGATGTCTACGCCGCCGGTGACGTCGCGCGCTTCCCGTCAAAGGTGCTCGGAACGGACATCCGTGTCGAGCACGAGGACCAGGCGAACAGCCACGGCCGGGCAGTCGGGGCCAACATGGCCGGCGCCGACGAGCCCTACACGCACCTTCCGTTCTTCTACTCCGACCTGTTCGAGCTCGGCTACGAGGCGGTCGGCGAGGTCGACTCGCGCCGCGAGACGCTGGCCGAATGGACGACTCCGCTGCGAAAAGGCGTTGTCGGCTACCTGGGCGAGGGCGGCCGTCCGCGTGGGTTCCTTCTGGTCGACACGTGGGGGAAGGTCGACGCGGCGACCGCCCTGATCGCCGCAGGAGAGCCGCTCACGCACGAGCAGCTCGCCGTGCTGCTCGGCTGAGGCAGGCTCTCGAACGAGCCGTCCGGAAGCGGCTACCCGGATTATCGAGGCTTCGAGCTGGACTTCTCGATCGTGTCGCTGATGCGGTCCCTGGTGTTCTCGACCGCATCGGCGCCACGCTCGGCGAGGATCCCGCCCAGCGACCGGAAGAGCCCCGCGCGCGAGACCTTCTTGCCCTCGAGGGGGTTTCCCGACGCGACCGCCTGAACCGGCGCCATGTGCGGGATGTGCCGCTGAGCCGGCTCGAACGGCGCCGGGGCGGCTGCGGCAGGGTCATACGTGTCGCGCCGGTAGTCCGGCACCTCGGTATCGCAGGCGGCGCAGATCGCGGGCGGCGAGTCCGGATAGATCGGCTCGGCCGGGAGAGTGACCATGGCGCCGCAACCAGGGCAAATCGCCGTCGGAGGAAGCGAATAGCTGCCGAACTGGCTCATACGTCAACGGTAGCACCGGCAGCCCGTGAACCGTGTGCGACGCTCAAAAAACGTTGCCGAGCTCTTGTCGTCCGGCGGCTTCGCACGCTAAGCTGATTGGGTCCGCTGTCCCGGGGAGACCATCTCGCATGAAGAGCAGGTTGCTTCTGGTATCCGCTGTGTCCCTGTCGCTTGTCGGCTTCGTAGCCGCTGCGTCGGCTTCGCCGGCGGGACGAACGCTCCCGACCACGGGGATCCTCTCGCCCGGGGTCAGCCTCGGCGGCCTCCAGATCGGCTACACGAAGGTCCAGGTCATGAAGCACTGGGGGCACAGCTATCGCATCTGCCCGAAGAACGTCTGCAAGGGCGCGGACACGGTCTGGTACTACGTCTACGGTGGAAGCGAGCCGCTCGGAGCCGCTGTCCGGTTCAATCCGGCCGGCCGGGTCAACGCGGTCTTCACGCTCGGCTCCCCGGCCGGCTGGCGCACCGCCCAGGGCCTCCTCATCGGCCAGGGCGTCTCCGACGCACAGCGCCTCTACGGCAGCAATCTCACCTGGTCGGTTTGCATCGGCTACGGCGCTATGAGCATGCGCACCGGCAAGGCGATCACCTCGATCTACACATCCGGCGAATCCATCTACGGCTTCGCTATCACCTCGCCGGGCACCCCCATCTGTCAGTAGCGCGCCCGCTCAGGCGGTCGGCAGTGACATGTGGTGGTCGGCGAGCACGGCGAGTGCGTGCTCGTACTTGACCGGCAGAGGCTGGAAGCTGCTGACCACGATCTGGGTCACGGCCGCGCCATGACCGACGAAGATCCAGTCCAGGTAGGTCTTGAGGTTCTTCTGGGTCGCCGAGGTGAGCGTCGCGACCACGCGGTAGCCGGCGGTCATCCGCTCGACCTTGGTGATCGCGAGCGAGGCCGCGGAGATCACCTTCAGCTTGATGCCCTGTGCCGTGAGCCCCGAGAGTGACTGCTTGGCACAAGTCACGAGCCCTGCGGTCACGGCCTTCTTCCAGTAGGAGCTCGCCTGTGCAGCCGTCGCGTACTCGCTCGTCTCCTGAACGACGAACGGCCCGGCTGTGCTGGCTGCGTAGGTCGGTGTCGAGGCGACTCCGGTCTCGACGATTCCCTTGCCGCTCGGCTGGTAACCGGCGCAGCGAACCTGGATCCCGCTCGTCTTCCCCGCTTTCGATGTCCAGCCCTTGCCCAGGTCGGCGAGCGTGAGGAGGCTTGCCTGTGCGGCGGTGGTGCCGGAGGCCGTGTGCTTCGAGGCGGGCCCGGCAGCAGCTGCCACGCCCGTCGCGGTGCAGAGCAACACGAGAGCCATGGCTGCGAGCCGCTTCATCCTGTCCCATGGTAGCCCGTTGCCGACCGACTACTCTTCCGGCATGGCCACGACGTCACGGTCGGACGAGTTCGTCGCACTCGGGCATCCGGGCAACGAACATTTCGCCGGGCTCGAGACGTTCGCAAACCCCGGCGTCTGCGAAGTCGAGCTCGTCAGCGACGAGCTGACTGCGGTCTGCCCGATCACGGGCCAGCCCGACCTCTACACCGTCGCGATCGGCTACGAGCCCGACGCGCTCTGCCTCGAATCGAAGTCGGTGAAGCTCTACCTCAGCTCGTTTCGCAACGAGGGTGTGTTCTGCGAGGCGCTCGCCGTGCGGATCCGCGACGACGTAGCCGCCGCGCTCGAGCTCCCCGCCGACCGGGTCAGCATCGCGCTCGAGCAGAAGGCGCGAGGCGGCATCACGATCACCGCCCGTGTCTGAGGCGGCGGCCGGGCTCGACCCGTTCGACGACGTCTCGCTCGAGCTCCTCCGCACGAGGCGCAGCGCGAAATGGACGAAGTACGACCCGGACGTCCTGCCGGCGTGGGTCGCCGAGCTCGACTTCGCGCTCGCCCTCCCGATTCGCGAGGTTCTGCAGACCGCCCTCGCGCGCGACGACACCGGGTATGCCGATTTCGGGCGGCTGGGGGAGGCGTTCGCCGGCTTCGCGGCTACCCGCTTTGGCTGGCAGGTCGATCCCGAGCGGGTTCGACTCGTCGCGGACATCATGTCGGCGGTAGCCGAGCTGTTGCGCACACTGGTCGAGCCGGGCAACGGCGTCGTCGTCAACCCGCCGGTCTACCCGCCGTTCTTCCTGGCCTCACGCGAGGTGGGTCGCACCGTGGTCGAGGTTCCGCTGCTCGAGACCGGCGACGGGTCGCGGCTCGATCTCGACGGCCTCGAGCAGGCGTTCGCGGCAGGGGCGGAGGCCTACCTGCTCTGCCACCCGCACAACCCGACGGGGACGTCGTTCCCGCGAGAGCAGCTGGAGGCTGTCGCGGAGCTCGCGGCTGCTCACGGAGTGGTCGTGATCGCCGACGAGGTTCACGCCCCGATGACGATGGCCGGGGTGGAGCACGTCCCTTTCCTCTCGATCGGCGATGCAGCCGCGGAGAACGGGCTGGCGCTCGTCTCGGCCTCGAAGGCCTGGAACCTCGCCGGGTTGAAATGCGCGCAGATCGTCACCGCCTCGGACACGATGCACGAGCGGCTGCGGAAGGAGTTGCCGTCTCATCTGGCCTTCCACGCGGGCCATTTCGGCGTACTCGCGAACATCGCGGCGTACGAGCACGGAGGGGAGTGGCTCGACGCGCTCGTACGGCACCTCGAGCGGAATCGGGTCGCGATCGCGAGCCTGCTCGCCGAGCACCTTCCCGAGGTCGGATACAGGCCGCCGGAGGCCGGCTACCTGGCCTGGCTCGACTGCCGTGCTCTCGAGCTCGGCGACGACCCGGCCGCGGTGTTCCTCGAGCGCGGGCGAGTCGCGCTCAGCCCGGGGCCGCCGTTCGGCGCTCAGGGAAACGGGTTTGCGCGCCTGAACTTCGGCACGTCCTCGGCGCTGCTCGAGGAAGCGGTTCGCCGGATGGCGGCTGCGGTCGATCCGGCCTAGCCTCTCAGGCGGGCGCCTGGTCCGCGCGACCGGCAACGAGCGAGACGGCCGCGCCCACGAGCAGGATCACGGCCGCGATCAAGAGCGCGCGGTGCAGCCCGTCGCCGAACGCCGTGGTGGCGGCAGCGAGCACCTTGTCCAGGAGGCCCGGGTTCGAGGCAGCCGCCGCGGCGGCGACCGGGCTCGACGCGGCAGCCTGAGACGCATTTGCGGGCAGCCCACCACCCGTGACCGCATGGATGATCACGCCCTGGAAGAAGCCGGGCACGCCGATTGCCGTCAGCTTCGCTCCGAGCTCGTTCACGAGCCGCGCGTTGACCACCGCTCCGAGGATCGCAACCGCGAGAACGCCGCCGAGCTGACGGCTCGTGTTCAGCGTCGAAGCGCCCATCCCGGACCGTCTGGCCGGCACGATCGAGAGCACTGCGCTCGTCACCGCGACGAGCGCCAGACCAAGCCCGAAACCGACGAGCGCGAGCGCGGCCGCGAGCGCTCCGACCGACACCGACGGCTTCAGCAGGGCATCGACGATCAGGATGCCGCCGCCCGAGGCCAGGCAGCCGACGATCATCGGCATCCGAGGGCCACGCGACGCCGTCCAGCGGCCTGCGATCAGGCCCGCCACGATCACCGCGACTGCCATCGCCGAGAACTGGAGCGCGATCTTCCACCCCGAGAACTTGGAGACGATCTGGAGGTAGAGCGCCGTGAAGAAGAAGACGGCGAAGAGGCCAAAGCTGGTCGCGAACGCCACGAGATTGGCCGCGCTGAAGGTCGGGATCCGGAAGTAGTCGAGTCGCAGCACAGGATCGGGGCTGCGGAGCTCGACCACCACGAACGCGACGAGGGACGCAGCAGCGACGCCGAAGAGCAGCAGGATCCACCAGGTGGTGAACCCTGCGCTCTCGCCCTCGATCACGGCGAACGTGAGGGCCAGGACGGCGACGGCGCCGGCGACGAGGCCGGGGATGTCGATCGACCTGCCTTCCGGGTCGGCGCTCTCCTCGAGCGTCCACGCCGAGGCGGCCAGGGCGATCAGGCCCAGCCCCACGTTGAACCAGAAGATCCCGCGCCAGCCCGCGAAACCAACGAGAACGCCGCCGAGCACGGGACCGACCGCGAGGGAGATCCCCGAGACCGCGGTCCAGATCCCCAGGGCGCGGGCGCGCTGGCGGCCGTCGGGATACAGGTGTCGGATGATCGAGAGCGTGCCGGGCTCGGACGCCGCAGCGCCGACGCCCATGATGACGCGCCCGACGATCAGGATCGTCGTCGTCGAGGCGAGCGCCGAGACGAGCCCGCCGCAGCAGAAGAGCGCGACCCCGCCGAGCAGGAGCTTCTTCCGTCCCAGGATGTCACCGAGCGTCCCGCCGGTCAGCATCAGCGCGGCGAACGCGAGCATGTAGCCGTCAACGATCCACTGAAGGCTCGAGACGCCTGCCTTCAGCGACGTCTGCATGTCCGCGAGCGCGACGCTGACGATCGTGTTGTCGAGGAACGTGAGGAAGAGGACGAGGCAGACGGACGCGAGCGCGAGGCTCTTTGCAACCGGCGCCCGCCGCTCCCCCGTTACCGTCACTTGACGATCATCGCGGTTGCTGCGGTGAGTACCGACTGCGTCGCCGCTCCGGCCGCGTTCGCCGTTACCTGGACGACGATCGTGTGTCCCGCGTCGGCGGCAACGGGCCTGTACGAGATTCCGGTCGCGCCTGCGATCACCGTGCAGAGACGAGCGTTGGTGTTGCAGCGCAGCCACGAATAGGCGTAGCTGCGTGGCTTCGACGACCACTGGCCCGTATCGACGTCGAGCTCGCCGCCGACGCGGGCGGTGCCGGAGATCGTGGGCAGCGTGATCGGTGTCAGGAGCGAGCCGGCGGCAGCCACCGGCCCGATCAGGCTCGCGTACGCGGTTGCCTTGCCGATCGAGTCGGCCGCGGTCAACGCGAGGCCGATCGTCCTGCCGGTGTCCTTGGCGCCCAGCGTGTAGACGTTCTGGGTGGCGCCGGGAATCGCCTTGCAGTTGGCGCCCGCAGGGTCGCAGCGGTACCAGCTGAACGCGAACGCGATCGAGCCGACACCCTGCCAGATCCCGGCCTGCGCGCTGATCTGCTGCCCAACCATCGCAGCGCCGTTGACGGTCGGGCTCACGGTCGCCAGCGGGCCGTGGCCGGCGTGTGACACGACGGCCGGCGTCGCCGTGCTGAACGCGTTCTGGATCGTCGAGCCGTTCGTCGCCTGGACGATCGCGAGCAGCGAATGCCCCGCATCAGCCTTCGCCACGGTGTAGGAGCTGGTCGTGGCGTTTGCTATCGCGGCACACGCGCGGGCATTCGCGTTGCAGCGCTCCCAGCGGTAGGTGAGGGTCGGGGGCGTTGGGCTCCAGTTGCCGGTCGTCACCTGGATCACCTTCCCGACGGCCGGTGGGCCGGTGACGAGCGGCTGGGCGGTCGACTCGAGCAGCGGCCGGGACGGCGCGATCGGGCCGATCAGGCTCGAGAAGGCAGACGCGGTGCCCGTCGAGTCGGTCGCGTAGACCGTCAGGCCGAGTGTCTTGCCGATGTCTCTGTTCCCGAGCGAGTAGGTGGGCGATGTTGCGCCGTGGACGGAGAGGCAGCCGGCGCCCGCCGCATTGCAGCGAAACCACTGGAAGTGGTAGGCGATCGCGTCGAAGCCGCCCCACGTGCCGCTCAGCCCGGTGAGCTGCTTACCGGCCGCAGCGATGCCGAGGACGCTCGGCCCGACCATCGGAACGGGGCCTGCTGCCGACGCGCCCTGCGAGGTTCCGGGCGCAACGAGAATCGCGGTCGCGGCGAGAGCCGCGGCACCACGAAGCCCCGCTCTCGCTCTAGCTCCCACCCCCGAAGGATACGGCCCGCACCGGTGTCGGCTGCGCGGGATCCGACTGTTCCGCGGCGGGCCTCGATTGGAGCGTGTGCGGCTTCGATCGCGGGAACGGGCGTCCCCGCGGGTACGGCTCGGCTGTGATAGGCGGATCGTGTGTGACGCAGAACGGCCCCAGCGTCAACGTCGTGCAGTCCGGGTGGTCGCAGATCCGAAGCATTCCGTCACCTCCTACCCGTCTAGTGCGAACTCGAACCAATCGAGTGTGCGGCGCCGAGCTTAGACCAAGGTAAGAGTGTGGGGGGAGATCTGTGGAAAACCCGCAGCAGCAGGTTGCGCCTCTCCGCGCTGCTTTCGTCCTGGCAGGATGCGGAGGTGGCCGAGACAATCCATCCCGTTTGCGAGCGTTGAGCGAGGCCCTCCCCGACGGATGGGCCGAGGTCGACGGTGCGCTCGAGCGCGAGTTCACCTTCGACACCTTCCCGATCGCGATCGCGTTCGTGAACGCGGTTGCCCGGCTCGCCCAGCGCGAGAACCACCATCCCGACATCCGGATCTCCTACCGGACTGTCACGCTGCGCTGGGTCACGCACTCCGCCGGCGGCATCACCGACCGCGACCGGGATCTGGCGGTGCTCTCCGCCAACATCGCCGGATAGCGGTTCTTACAGAGTTCTCAGCCTGCTCCAAGGCTGCTCCAAGGCCGCGCGTATCTGATTCGGTGCGTGACTCGCGCCCGCCTCGTGGTGGCTCTCGCCGCGCTCGTGCTGGCTGCGCCCGCCTCCGCTTCGACCGTCGCCAGCGACGTCACGGCGAATTGGGGCGGCTACGTCGTGACCCCGCCGGTCGACCCCGTCACGGGGCTGTCGGGCACGTTCTCGACGATCTCCGGCACGTGGGTTCAGCCCACGCCCAACTGCTCGTCGGCGACGGCCGGCACCCCGACCGCCTCGGCGTTCTGGGTCGGCCTCGGAGGCAACTCCGAGACCTCGAACGCGCTCGAGCAGATCGGGACCGAGGTCGACTGCAGCGCGGCGGCCCAGCCGCGCTACCTGGCCTGGTACGAGCTCGTCCCGGCGCTCTCGAAGCCCATCAAGCTCGTCGTCATGCCCGGCGACCGGATCAACGCATCGGTGACGGTCTCCGGATCCCAGGTCACCGTCGTCATGCGCAACCTCACACGCAAGACGACCTTCAGCCGGGTGCTGCGCATGGCCACCCCCGACACGACCTCTGCCGAGTGGATCGCCGAGGCACCATCCGCGTGCACGAGGTCCGGCACCGACTGCCGCCAGGCGCCGCTCACCAACTTCGGCACCGTCCGCTTCTCTCAGTCGAGCCTCACCGACGGCAACGGCCATACCGGCACGATCTCCGATCCCGAGTGGAGCCCCACCGCGCTCACCCTCCAGAGCGACATCGCCGGGCCGACCTTCGACCGGTACCGCACACCCGTCACGCCCGACCTCGCCACGCCGAGCGCTCTCGGCAAGACGGGCGCAGGCTTCACCGTCAAGTGGAGCACCGAAACCGCTGCCGCGACCGACCCCGGCTACGGGTACGGCGGCTACGGCCGGTAGCGCCCTGCCTCGAGCCCTCCGGCATTTTTCACGCTCGCAGCAACAATTTCTCCTCCAGCCGCCCTTGCGGACACGGCCGACCTCGGACTACTGTCCCGCCTGCATCGAGCCGGAGCGCGAGTAGGTCGAAGCTGCTTCTAAGGGCAAGACGCGGAAGGCCGCAAGGCCGGAGGCCGAAGGTCAGTGGAGGCGGTGGACGAAAGCGCCACCGGCTCGATGCGTTTAACCGTGGGTGGAAACCTCCGGTTTCCCCCCACGAGCCCCCCTCTCCGACATCTTTCGCCCGCCTTGTGACGCGGCTTGGCAGCGTCCGACGGCTCGCGCCTCAGGTGGGCTGCCGGCGCGGTGGTGCGTTCGTGGTCGGGTTGACCGCTGGTTGCTCTAGTTCGGGCGCCGGCTGGGCCGGCACCCGAACCTTGAAGGGCAGGAAAGCTCGGTTTTTTCTTCACTCGGATGAGTGATCAACGGTTTCGCTGAGGGGCCGATGCCTCTTGGATGGTTCGCGGGAGAGCTGTGCTTGGGTTGCTGGCTGCTCTGGGGGCTTGTTTTCTGTTGCTTCCTTCGGCTGCGCTTGGGGCGCGGGCGGACCAGGCGAATCAGACGAGTGCTACCGCTGCACTCGATAGCGGGGTGTTCGCCCAGTTGAACCAGATTCGGGTGGAGCACCATCTGCGGCCGTTGAGCTTGAGCCCGGAGCTCGGTCAGGCGGCGCTCGTGCACACCCAGGACATGGTCAGCAAGGGCTACTTCGAGCACAACTCGGCCAACGGGCAGTCGTTCTGGAAGCGGATCGGTCAGTACTACCCGAACAGCGACTTCAGTTACTGGGCCGTCGGGGAGAACATGCTCTGGACGTCCGGACAGGCCACGCCGAGCCAGAGCATGGAGATGTGGATGGCGAGCCCCGAGCACCGGGCGAACATCCTCAACCCTGCCTGGCGGCAGATCGGGATCGCGGCCGTCGACTCGCCGTCGGCGCCCGGCACCTACGGCGGGCGCGCCGTCACCGTCATCACGACCGACTTCGGCGTCCGGCGCTAACGCCCAACAGCCCGGCTCGCGCTTCCATTGGGCATAGTGTCCGTGGATGACCGCCGCCGGCCGTTCATCGAGGTTCCGGGCCCGTGCCGTAACCGGTGCTGCGCTCCTTCTGGCCGCCTCCGCGGCTCTCGCGGGGTGCGGCTCGAGCAAGCAGGCGCAGACGACGACGACCGCGCCCGAGACGACCGCCGCGAACGCCCCCTCCGACGGGCTGAGAGGCCTCATCCCGACGCCGCTCCCGATCAAGCCGTCGTTCGTCCTCACCAACACGGCGGGGCGGCCGTACAACCTCGATGCCGCCACCAGGGGGAAGCTGACCTACCTCTTCTTCGGCTACACGCATTGCCCGGACGCATGCCCGGCGACGATGAGCTATCTCACCTACGCGCTCCACCAGCAGCCGGCCGCGATCCGGCGCCAGGTCGCGGTCGTGTTCGTGACCGTCGATCCGACGCGTGACACCGGGCCCGTCCTGCGGCGGTGGCTCGACCACTACAGCACGCTCGTTCGTCGGTGTGACCGGCACCCTCCGGCAGATCGGCGAGGTCGAGCATCAGGCCGGTATCCCGACCGCGATCAAGGATCCGAACGCCGGGAAGAACGCCGGCTACCAGGTGGAGCATTCGAGCTTCCTCTTCGCCTACAGCCCCGATGGGCGCGCGCACGTCGTCTACGCCCAGGGCTTCAAGCCGGCCGACTACGCGCACGATCTACCGCTGCTGCTGAAGTTCCGGTCGCCGCAGGGCTAGGGATCTAGTCGACGCCGGCGACGAGGACGTACTTGACGTCCACGTACTCGTCGATCCCGAAGTCGCCGCCCTCGCGCCCGTAGCCCGACTCCTTGAAGCCGCCGAAGGGCACGTTCGCGGCGCTCACGAGGCCCGAGTTGGCGCCGACGATCCCGTACTCGAGCTTCTCGGCGACGCGCAGCAGCCGCGCGTAGTCGCGCGTGTGGAAGTAGGCCGCGAGCCCGAAGATGCTGTCGTTCGCGAGCGCGATCGCCTCTTCCTCGGTGTCGAACGGCGCGACCGCGGCGACCGGGCCGAAGGTCTCCTCGTGCGAGATCAGCATCTCGGAGGTCATGTCGGCGAGAACCGTGGGCGCGTAGAACGCGCCGCGGGCGAGCTCGTCGCCGTCGAGCGCGAGTGCCGCCCGTCAGGAGCCGGGCGCCGTGCCCGACCGCGTCCTCGACGTGCTCCTCGACCTTCTCGACTGCGCGGTCGTCGATCAGCGGCCCGATCGTGACGCCGGGCCGGTCTCCGGGCCCGACGACCATCCGGCTCACCTTCTCCGTGAGGAGCGAGAGAACCTCGTCGTAGACTCCCCGCTGGACGAAGATCCGGTTCGCGCACACGCAGGTCTGGCCCGCATTGCGGAACTTCGAGGCGATCAGGCCGTCGACGGCCTCCTCGACGGGCGCGTCGTCGAAGATGATGTAAGGCGCGTGCCCGCCGAGCTCGAGCGAGAGCCGCTTCACCTGGCCGGCCGAGAGGCGGATCAGCTCCTTGCCGACCTCGGTCGAGCCGGTGAACGAGACCTTGCGGACGCGGCGGTCGCCGAACAGCGTCTCGGCGACCATCCCCGAGGAGCGCGAGGTGAGCAGGTTCACGACGCCGGGAGGCGCGCCTGCGTCCTCGATCGTGCGCAGGATCAGCGCCGCGGTGAGCGGCGTCGCGCTCGCGGGCTTCACGATGCTCGTGCAGCCTGCCGCCATCGCGGGCCCGAGCTTGCGCGTCATCATCGCGGCCGGGAAGTTCCACGGCGTGATCGCCGCGGTCACGCCGACCGGCTGGCGCAGCACGAGCACGCGGTTCCGCGCGTTCTGCGGCGGGAACGATCTGGCCGTAGAGGCGCTCGGCCTCGCCCGAGAACCACTCGAAGAAGCTCGCCGCGTACTCGACCTCGCCGGCGGCCTCGGCGAGCGGCTTGCCCTGCTCGGCGGTCATCACAGCGGCGATCGCGTCCTTGCGCTCGCGCATCAGGTCGGCCGAGCGGCGCAGGATCCGTGCGCGCTCGATCGCGGCGAGCGACTTCCACGGCTCGAACGCCGCAGAGGCAGCGTCGATCGCGGCCTCGACATCGTCGCGGCCGGCGTCGGGAACCGAGCCGACCGTGTCGCCCGTCGCCGGGTCGGTGACGTCGAAGCGGCCGCCACCGGTCGCCTCGACCCATTCGCCGCCGATCAGGAGCCTCTCGTGGTGTCCGGTCACTACGGCCACACCGAGACGATAACGCGTGTTACCGCTCCGGCGGAGGCGCCGAGATGTCCGGGCGAAAGCCGGCCTTCGACGAGATACCCCGAGCGGTCGCCCGCAAGGCCGGGGCGAGCCGCACGACGAGATCCTCGACCGAGACCAGCGAGCGGTGCACTGCGAGGTTGATCGCGGCGACGACCGCGCCGTCCTGGCCGTGCACGGGGACAGCGATCGAACGCAGGCCGTAGGCGAGCTCCTCGTTGTTGACGGCGAGGCCGCGCTCGCGAACCTGCTGCAGCTCGGCAAGCAGGGCAGCACGCGCCGTGATCGTGTTCGGCCCCCGATGGACGAAGTCGACGCGCGCCACCAGCGCCTCGAGCTCCTCGGGTGAGCGGCTCGCGAGGAGAACCTTTCCCATCGAGGTGCAGTAGGCCGGCAGCCGGGACCCGACGTGGAGGTTCAGGTCGATCTCCCGCTGCCCCTGGCTCGCGCTACGGCATCGCTCGATGTAGAGGATGTCCGCCCCGTCGAGGACGGCCATGTTCACCGTGTGGCCGGTCGCGTCCGAGAGATCCTGAAGGTCGGGCGCGGCGATCTGCCGGAGCTCCATCGAGTTGATCGCGGAGAACCCGAGATCGAACACCCGCAGTCCGAGCCGGTAGCGCCGAGTTGTCCGGTCCTGCTCGAGATAGCCGAGGTGTGCGAGCGTCGCGATGTAGCGGTGGGCGCTCGAGCGGCTGAGCCCGACCTCGCGCGCGAGCTCGCTCACGCCGAGGAGCGGGCGCGTCGAGGTGAACGCCGAGAGGATCGCGAGCCCGCGCTCCAGGGACTGCGAGGTGGCGGCTTCGCGCGGGGAGGTGACGGTACTCACACCCGATGTTCTAGCTATCGGAACACCGTCTTGACAAGTGGGACATTAGAGGCGTAGGTTCCCGCTCGCCCCCCGGCACAACGCCCATTGAGGAGGAGTGAATGGCTGAAGGAAGAGGCATTTCGAGGCGCGAGCTGCTGAAGCGCGCAGGAATCGGCGCAGGAGGGCTCGCGGTTTCGGGCGTCGCGGCGCCACAGATCTGGGCGGCGCCGCGGGTGTCCGAAGCCGACCAGACGATCAAGATCGGCTTCGTCAGCCCGCTCACAGGCCCGGCCTCCGGGTTCGGCGAGCCGGACCCGTACGTGCTCGGCCTGGCGAAGACCGCGCTCGCGAAGGGGCTGACGATCGGCGGAACGAAGTACGCCGTCGAGGTCGTCAACAAGGACGCGCAGTCGACACCGAGCGTCGCCGCGCAGGTCGCGAACGACCTGATCCACTCGGAGAACGTCGATCTGATGCTCACCACGTCGACGCCAGAGGTCGTCAACCCGGTTTCGGATGCCTGCGAGGCGGCCGGTGTTCCGTGCATCTCGACCGTCGTGCCATGGGAGGCCTGGTACTTCGGCCGTGGCGCGAAGCCCGGAAAGCCTTCGCCGTTCCGGTTCACCTACCACTTCTGCTTCGGCGTTCAGAACTTCTTCAACACCTACACGCATCTCTGGCCGCAGGTGAAGACGAACAAGATCGTCGGCGTGATGCTGCCGAACGACGCCGACGGCAACGCGATCCGGGGTGCATTGCTACCGCTGCTCGAGAAGGCGGGCTACAAGATCGTTGATCCCGGCGCCTACCAGGACGGGACGAATGACTACTCGGCCCAGATCGCGACGTTCAAGTCGGCGGGGATCCAGATCTTCAACACGTTCCCGATCCCGCCCGACTTCGCAACTTTCTGGCGCCAGGCCGCCCAGCAGGGGTTGACCAAGCAGATCAAGATCGCCCAGATTGCGAAAACGGGATTGTTCGCCTCGCAGGTCGAGGCGCTCGGTTCACTCGGCTACAACCTCGCGAGCGGTGCCTACTGGGGCCCGACCTGGCCCTACTCCTCGCCGCTGACCGGTAAGTCGAACAAGGCGCTCGCGGCCGGCTACACGAAGAAGACGGGCAAGCAGTGGAACCAGCAGATGGGGCCGAGCCTCGCGCTGTTCGACGTCGGCGTGGCCGCGCTCAAGGCGAGCGGGAACCCGAAGGACAAGACGGCGGTCGCGAACGCGATGAAGACACTCTCCGTCTCCACGCCCGTGGGTCATCTCCGCTGGGGCAAGGGGCCGGTGCCGAACGTCGTGCAGACCCCGATTCCCGGAGGTCAGTGGATCAAGGCGAAGAGCGGCCCGTTCAAGTTGAACTGGGTGTTCTGCGAGCACTCCGACGACAAGAACGTTCCGATCCAGGCCAAGCTGCAGCCGTACTCCTAGACTCCGCGGGATCGTGGGGTCGGAAGACAAACCGATCCTTGCCGCCGCCGGAATTCACAGACGGTTCGGGGCGCTCGTGGTCCTGGACGGAGTGGATTTCAGCGTTGGGGCCGGCGATGCAATCGGCATCGTCGGCCCCAACGGCGCCGGCAAGACGACGCTGCTGAACGTCCTCTCGGGCGCCCTTCGCCCGTCCGAGGGCTCGGTCGCGTTCCGTGGCACGGACGTCACCCGCGCGGGCGTCAGCAAGCGCTGCCGGCTCGGGATCGGCCGTGCCCACCAGGTGCCGAAGCCCTTCGGCGATTTGACCGTGTTCGAGAACGTCTTCGTCGGCGCTGCGACCGGCGGCGGACTTCGCGGCCAGGTCGCCTACGAGCGCTGCATCGAGGTGCTCGAGCTTTGCAGCCTGGTCGAGTCCGCCAACCGTCGGGCCGACACGCTCGGCCTCCTCGACCGCAAGAAGCTCGAGCTCGCGCGGGCGCTCGGAACCGGTCCGGTCGTGCTTCTGCTCGACGAGATCGGAGCAGGGCTTACCGACGCGGAGGCGGACGAGCTCGTCGGAACGATCCGCGACGTCCGCTCCCGCGGTGTCGCCATCGTGTGGATCGAGCACATCGTCCACGTTCTCGTGCAAGTTGTCGAGCGGCTCGTCTGTCTCGACTCCGGCAAGGTGATCGCCGACGGCGACC
Source organism: uncultured Actinomycetota bacterium (assembly GCA_963775355.1). Lineage (GTDB taxonomy): Bacteria > Actinomycetota > Thermoleophilia > Gaiellales > Gaiellaceae > PALSA-600. Next base: position 83,595 of record CAVZJA010000021.1, read on the forward strand.
CACACGCGGTGATGCAGGACGCGGCCGTGGTCGACGCTTACCTCGGAGGCGTAGCACTGTGAGCTCGTTGCTCTCGGTGCAGGGGCTCGAGGCCCGCCACGGGCTGCTCCCGGCGGTGCGCGGCGTGTCGTTCGATGTTGCGGACGGCGAAACGGTCGCACTCGTCGGTGCGAACGGCGCCGGCAAGACGACGCTCTTGCGCACGATCGCCGGCGCCCACAAGTCTGCGGCCGGCCAGATTCGGTTCGACGGGGACGACGTCACCCGCGTCCGCGCCCATGATCGCCTCCGCCGCGGGATCGCGCTCGTGCCCGAGGGGCGCAGGCTCTTCCCCGACCTGACCGTCGAGGAGAACCTGCTCGTCGCGGCCCGCTCCGACCGGAAGGGACAGTGGACCCTCGACACGGTCCTCGAGGCTTTCCCGCTGCTCAAACCACTGCGCGGCCGGCGAGCGGCCACCCTCTCGGGGGGCGAGCAGCAGGCGACTGCGATTGGACGGGCGTTGATCTCGAACCCTCGTCTGCTTCTGCTCGACGAGGTCTCGCTCGGCCTTGCCCCGATAGCCGTCGACGCCGTCTACCGCTCGCTGACGACGCTGATCGAAGGGGGAACCACGATCATCCTCGTGGAGCAGGACCTGAAACGGGCGACGTCGGTCGCGAGCCGCGTCATCTGCATGCTCGAGGGCAGGCTCGTTCTCGAGGGCGGCAGCGAGCTGACACGCGAGCAGATCACCGAGGCGTATTTCGGGCTGCGAAAGGCGCCGACGTGACCTGGACGAACGCCGTGATCCAGGGGGTATTCCTGGGCGGGTTCTACGCCTTGCTGGCGTGCGGGCTGTCGCTGATGTTCGGGCTGATGCGAATCGTCAACCTCGCTCACGGCGATATCGCCGTGCTCGGCGCCTATCTGATCACCGTCGTGCTCGACCACTGGGGCGTCTCGCCGTTCGTCGGGTTTGTCGCGGTCTTGCCGATCATGCTCGCGCTCGGCTACCTGCTCCAGCGCGTGATCCTCGAGCGGAGCCTCCGCTCCGGCGTGCTCGTGCCGCTACTGACGACGTTCGGGCTCGCAATCGTGATCCAGAACCTGCTACTCGAGAAGTTCTCGCCGGACGTTCGCTCGCTCGGTGGCGACGCCGGCTGGATCACCACCGCGAGCTGGCAGATCACGAATCAGATCTCGATCCCGGCGATCGGAGCGCTCGCGCTCGTCGTGGCGATCGCGACGCTCGGTGGGCTGCAGCTCTACCTCTCACGAACGCCTTCGGGTCGCCGGATGCGCGCCACCGCGCAGGACCCCGACACCGCCGAGCTCGTCGGGATCGACTCGCGCTCGGTGTACGCGTGGGGAACCGCGATCGCGGTCGGCACCGCGGCGCTCGCGGGGATGTTCCTCGCGATGCGCTCGACCTTCGACCCCTATGCAGGATCGACGCAGCTGATCTTTGCGTTCGAGGCTGTGGTGATCGGCGGCCTCGGCTCGCTGTGGGGAACGCTCGTCGGTGGGATCGTCCTCGGTGTGTCACAGACGATCGGCGCCCAGATCGATCCGCAGTACTCGGTCCTCGCAGGTGACCTCGTGTTCCTCGCTGTCCTGGCCTCGCCGCGCGGCGGCATCTTCCGCGCGAGGGTGGCGTCATGACGGGCAACTTGCGCGTCCGCCGCTGGAGTAAGCTCTCCGCCGGGTTCACCGGATCGTTCACAGCCTTTGTCATCGCGTTGATCTTCGTCCCGGTGCTCCTGTCGGAGAACGCGACTGCGAAGATGACGACACTGCTCATCCTCGTGCTGCTCGCGGCGATGTGGAACGCCCTCGCTGGTTACGGCGGCCTGGTCTCGATCGGGCAGCAGGGCTTCATCGGTCTCGGCGCCTACGGAACAGTGTGGCTTTGCAACCACGGGATGAGCCCGTACCAGGCGATGGTGGTTGCAACGCTCTTCTGCGGCGCCATCTCGTTGCCGGTCTCACTGCTCGTCCTGCGCTTCCGCGGCGCCCAGTTCGCGATCGGGATGTGGGTGCTGGCCGAGATCGCGGCGATCCTCGTCTCGTTCGACCAGTCGCTCGGCGCAGGGACGGGAACCTCCCTGATCGAGCTCAACTACTACTCGCCCGGGGCGCGCCAGGAGTACACCTACTGGCTCACGCTCGGGATGGCAGTGTTCTTCCTGGGCGTTCTCTTCGTCCTCCTGCGCAGCCGGTTCGGCTCTTCGCTGCAGGCGATCCGGGACGACGAGGAGGCCGCTGCCTCGGTCGGCGTGCGCGTGGTTGCCTGCAAGAGGATCCTGTTCGTCCTCGCTGCGGCGGGCTGCGGCGGCGCCGGGGCCATGACCCTCGCGAACACGCTCTTCATCGAGCCGACGTCGATCTTCGGCGTGAACTGGACCGCCTACATGGTCTTCATGGTGCTCGTGGGCGGCCTCGGAACGTTCGAGGGGCCGATCATCGGCGCCGTCGTGCTTTTCCTGATCCAGAACCACTACAGCTCAGGCGGCGCCTGGTACCTGGTCGGGCTAGGAGTCGCGTCGATGCTGTTCGCCCTGCTGCTCCCACGGGGGCTGTGGGGCACTGTCCGCGACCGCTTCAAGATCCAGTTGCTTCCGGTCGGGCATCAGCTTTCCGGCGCTGCCTCCACACCGATCCCGGCTCCGGCCGAGGAGGCCTCGTGAACGCGACCGCTCTACGACGTGAAAGGAGACGAACGTGACCAGCGTTGAGACGGAGGTACGGGAGCTCGCTCACTACATCGGCGGGGAATGGGTGAGCTCGGGCGGGACGTTCGAGGACAGCGACCCGTTCACCGGCGAGACCGTCGCGAACGCCGCGGCAGGTACGCGAGCCGAGGCGGCCCAGGCGGTTGCAGCAGCTGTGGCGGCCGCGCCCGGCTGGGCGGAGACGGTGCCGGCGGAGCGCCAGCGGATCTTCCTTGCGGCCGCGGACATCCTCGAGAGCCGACGCGACGATGTCGTCTCGTGGCTGGCGCGTGAGACGGGCTGCACGTTCGGGTTCGGCATGTTCCAGATGGGGTTCGTGCCAGGGCTGTTCCGCCAGGCTGCGGCGCTCGCCTATGCGCCGCTCGGCACGGTGATCCCGTCCGACCACCCGGGGACGGTGGCGATGGGCATCCGCAGGCCGGTCGGAGTCGTCGGGGCGATCGCGCCCTGGAACGCAGCGCTGATCCTCTCTGCGCGCTCGATCGCGGCTCCGCTGGCCCTCGGGAACACCGTCGTCCTGAAGCCGTCCGAGTGGTCGCCGTACTCGGGCGGCCTACTGTGGGGCGAGATCTTCGCCGAGGCGGGCCTTCCCGCGGGCGTGTTGAACATCGTCACGCACGCGCCTGGCGATGCCGGCCCGATCGGCGACGAGCTCGTCGAGAACCCGGCCGTGCGCCGGATCAACTTCACGGGGTCTTCTTCGACCGGGCGTCGGCTGGCCGAAGCGGCCGGCCGGAACCTCAAGCGCGTGCTGCTCGAGCTGGGAGGATCGAACCCGCTGATCGTCCTTGCCGACGCCGACCTCGAGTACGCGGTGGCAGCCTCGGCGTTCGGCGCGTTTCTTCACCAGGGCCAGATCTGCATGTCCGCGCGCCGGATCATCGTCGAGCGGCCCATCGCCGAGGAGTTCGTCGCTCGGCTCGCGGCGAAGACGGCGGGCCTCAAAGCAGGGGACCCGAAGGAGATGGACACGATCATCGGGCCGCTCATCACCGAAAGCGCGCTCGCGACGGTGCAGAAACGCGTGACCGACGCCGTCGCCGGTGGAGCGAAGGTGCTCGCAGGTGGAGAGGCGGTCGGCCCGTGCTTCCAGGCGACACTCGTCAGCGACGTGCCCGCCGGCTCTGAGCTCGCCAACCTCGAGACGTTTGGCCCGGTGGCGGCGATCGAGATCGTCGACAGCCCGGAGGAGGCCGTCGAGCGCGCGAACGCGACGAGCTATGGGCTTTCCTCGGGGATCATCACGTCGAATCCCGACCGCGGGTTTGCGCTTGCCCAGCAGATCGAGGCCGGGATCGTGCACGTCAACGACCAGCCGGTCGGAGACGAGCCGCAGATGCCGTTCGGTGGGGTGAAGGACTCGGGCTTCGGGCGCTTCGGCGGCCAGGCCGTCGTCGACGAGTTCACCGAGCTCCGCTGGATCACGGTGCAGAGCGGAACCCATCCATTCCCATTCTGAGCCGATGGCCGAGCTCCTCACACTGGCAGATGCGGTTGCCTCGTTCGTCGAGGACGGGCAGACGATCGCGCTCGAGGGCTTCACGCACCTGATCCCGACTGCAGCCGGGCACGAGATCGTGCGGCAGGGGCGCCGTGATCTGACACTCGTGCGGATGACGCCCGACATCGTCTATGACCAGATGATCGGGGCCGGCTGCGCGCGGAAGTTGATCTTCTCGTGGGGTGGCAACCCGGGGGTGGGCTCGCTGCATCGCTTCCGGGACGCAGTCGAGCACGACTGGCCGGCTCCGCTCGAGCTCGAGGAGCACTCGCATGCGGGGATGGCGGCGGCATACGCGGCGGGCGCGGCGAACCTGCCTTTCGCCGTGCTGCGGGGCTACCGCGGCACCGATCTGGAGTCGCGCACGCGGGTCGCCCGGATCGACTGCCCGTTCAGTGGCGAGAGGCTCTCCGCCGTGCCCTCGATCCGGCCGGATGTCGGGATCGTCCACGCTCAGAAGGCCGACGAGCGCGGCAACGTTCAGCTCTGGGGGATCACGGGCGTCCAGAAGGAGGTCGTGCTCGCCTCGGCACGGTCGATCGTCACGGTTGAGGAAATCGTTCCCGAGCTCGAGGCTCGGCCGGGGGCAGTGGTGCTGCCGGGCTGGGCGATCACGGCCGTCGCCCTCGCGCCCGGAGGCGCGCACCCGTCGTACGCGCACGGCTACTACGAGCGCGACAACGCCTTCTACGTCGAGTGGGATGCGATCAGCCGCGACCGCGACCGGTTCGGCGCCTGGATGCGGGAGCACGTCTACGAAACGGCCGACATCGCATGACCGCGATGGCCGAGGCGAGCACGTATACGGCAGAGGAGATGATGGTCGTCGCCGCCGCGCGCCGCCTGCGCGACGGTGTCACGTGCTTCGTCGGGATCGGCGCGCCGAGCCGCGCAGCGAATCTCGCCCGGCGGACGCATGCGCCCGGCATCGTCCTGATCTACGAGAGCGGCACGATCGGCGCCAAGCCTCAGCACCTGCCGCTGTCGATCGGTGACGGTGAGCTCGCGGAGACCGCGGACACCATCGTCTCGGTGCCGGAGATCTTCGCGTACTGGCTTCAGGGCGGCCGGATCGACGTCGGCTTCCTCGGAGCGGCGCAGATCGACCGTTACGGCAACCTGAACAGCACCGTGATCGGCGACTACGAGCATCCCGCCGTGCGGCTGCCGGGCGGCGGTGGGGCACCCGAGATCGCGGCGTCGTGCCACGAGACCTTCGTGTTGCTGACGCAGTCGCGGCGGACGTTCGTCGAGAAGCTCGACTTCCGCTCGACGGTCGGATTCGGAGAGGGGATCGGCAGCCGCGAGCTGCTCGGGTTCTCCGGCGACGGGGTGACGGCGGTGATCACCGATCTCGGCGTCCTCGAGCCCGACCCGGGTACCTGCGAGCTCGTGCTGACGAGCCTGCACCCAGGCGTCGATACCGACACGGTGCGCGCCGCGACGGGGTGGAAGCTCCAGGTGTCCGAAACGCGTTCTCGAGGGCGCGCACCCCACTGGCGCGGAGCTCTCCGCGCTGCGCGGCTTCAAGACGATGGAGAATGGCGCTTGATGGCCAAGAGGCTCGCAGAGATCTCCGGCGAAGACGGAGCCGACCCGCCCTATCTCCACGAGGAATACGTGGCTACTCGGTTGCGGGCGCCCGAACGTCCGCTGCTGCTCCTACCTCGCTCACTCGGGGATCTCGGCGCCCCGGTCTACGGCGAAACGGATCTGACGGAGACCGATCACGATCTGACGTGCCGCCACGACGCCCCGCCGCAGGGACAACGCATCGTCGTCAGCGGACGTGTGGTCGAGGAAGACGGGCGGCCCGTGCGGGACTCGCTGATCGAGATCTGGCAAGCAAATGCGGCCGGCCGCTACCGTCACGACGCTGATCGCCACGATGCGCCCCTCGATCCGAACTTCGACGGCGCCGGGCGCTGCCTCACCGATTCAGAGGGGCGCTACCGGTTCCTGACGGTGAAGCCCGGCTGCTACCCCTGGCCGAACCATCCCAACGCCTGGCGCCCCGCCCACATCCACTTCTCGCTCTTCGGCCGGGCTTTCTCGCAGAGGCTCGTGACGCAGATGTACTTCCCGGACGATCCACTCTTCCCCTACGACCCGATCTTCGGCTCGATCCGCGACCCCAAGGTGCGCGAGCGGCTGATCTCGCGATTCGACCTGCAGACGACGATTCCCGACGAGGCGCTCGGGTTCACCTTCGACATCGTGCTGCGCTCGACGCCGTTCGAGGACGAGGATCACGACGAGTGAACGGGATCACGCCATCGCAGACGGTCGGGCCTTACCTGCACATCGGGCTCGGCGCGGTTGCCATGCCGGACGGCGACGTGCGGATCCACGGGCGCGTTCTCGACGGTGCCGGAGACCCACTTCCGGATGCCCTGATCGAGATCTCGGCGCCGGGCGGATCGTTCGGTCGGAGCGATACGCGCGACGGTGGTTTCGAGCTGGTCGCGGTCAAGCCGGAGCCGCTCGACGGTCAGGCGCCCTATCTCGGAGTCAGTGTGTTCGCACGCGGACTGCTCAAGCGTGTCGCTACGCGGATGTACTTTCCCGACGAGGTCAACGCGAACGCGGCCGATCCGGTGCTCTCAGGTGTCGACGAGGGGCGGCGCGCGACGCTCGTCGCTGTTCCCGAGCCCGACGGCTCACTCCGATTCGACGTCCACCTTCAGGGGCCTGACGAGACGGTGTTCTTCGCGCTGTGACGTTCGACGCGATCTTCGTGCCGGAGGAGATCCGAGCGGCGGTCTCGGACCGCGCGTGGATCGAAGCGATGCTCGAGGTCGAGCGCGCGCTCGTGAACGCCGAAGCGCTTGCGGGCGTCGTGCCGGCCCATCTCGCAGGCCTGATCGCCGACGCCTGCCGGGTCGAGGGCTTCGACGTCGACGCGATCGTCGCGGCGGGGCGCTCTGCCGGCAACCCGGCGGAGCCGCTCGTGCGCGCTTTGCGGCAGGTTGTCGGCGGCGAGGCGTCCGGCTACGTCCATTTCGGTGCGACGAGCCAAGACGTCGTCGACAGCGCCGCGATGCTCGTTTCGCGGCGGGCTCTCGAGTTGATCGGCGATGAGCTCGGAGGCGTGGCCGCTGCGTGCGCAGCACTCGCCGAGGCCCATCGGCTGACGCCGATGGCCGGGCGGACGCTCCTCCAGCAGGCGGTGCCGACGACCTTCGGCCTGAAAGCGGCGGGATGGCTCATCTCGATCCTGACCGCGTCCGCGCGGCTCCGGGAGCTCCGCTCCCGACTTCCGTCACAGCTCGGCGGGGCTGCGGGCACGCTTGCCGCGCTCGGTGCCGACGGAGTCTCAGTGGCGGGTTTCTTCGCCGCCGAGCTCGAGCTCGAGAAGCCGGTGGTGCCGTGGCATTCTGATCGTGGGCGCATTGCGGAGGTCGGCTCGGCGCTCTCGGTCGCCGCCGCTTCGTGCGCGAAGATCGGGCTCGACGTCGCCCTGCTCGAGCAGACCGAGGTGGGCGAGGTCCGAGAGCCAGCCGGCCCGGGCGCTTCCTCGACGATGCCGCACAAGCGAAATCCGGTCGGCTCGGCGATCGCGATCGCGTGCGGACGGCGGGTGTCAGGCGCGGCAGGGGTGCTCGAGTCGGGCCTCGTCGTGGAGCACGAGCGCGCGCTTGGCGCCTGGCAGGCCGAGTGGGGCGCGCTCTCGGATGCGCTCGCCTACGCCGGTGGCGCGGCTGCTGCGATCCGCGGCGTGCTCGAGTCGCTCGAGGTCGATGCAGGCAGGATGCTTCATAACCTCGAGGCCGGTGGGGGCGGCGTGATGAGCGAGCGCGTCTTGTTCCTGCTTGCGCGCCGGGTCGGGTACGCGAACGCAAGACAGGCCGTCGCGGATGCGGCCGCTCGCGCGGCCGAGTCGGGCGGAACTCTGCGCGACTCGCTCGCCGGGGACCTGACCTCAGAGGAGCTCATCGAGGCGTTCGACCCCGGGACTTATCTCGGCTCTGCCTGCGAATTCGTCGATTCTGCGCTCAGCTATTACCGCAGGCCGGGCAGATGAGCGACGAGCGGGATCGTGGAATGGAGGTCCGGCGGGAGGTGCTGGGTGACGCCCACGTCGACCGGGCGGTCGCGCGCACAACGGAGTTCACCGCCGATTTCCAGGATCTGATCACTCGGTACGCCTGGGGCGAGATCTGGTCGCGGCCCGGCCTCGATCGCCGCACGCGAAGCGCCATCACGCTGACCGCTCTCGTGGCGCTCGGCCGAGACGAGGAGCTCGAGCTCCACGTCCGTGCCGCGCTTCGCAACGGGCTGACCGAGGGAGAGATCAAAGAGGTCCTGCTCCAGAGTGCGATCTATTGCGGCGTCCCGGCCGCCAACTCCGCCTTCGCGATTGCGCAGCGGGTGCTCGACGAGGACGAGGTGGACGGATGAGCCGCGCAGTTGTGATCTCGGCTGTTCGCACGCCCGTCGGGCGGTATGGCGGGGCGCTGTCAGGCATTCGGCCCGATGATCTTGCTGCCATCGCAATCTCCGCTGCTGTCGAGCGTGCCGGGGTGGAGGCGGACGAGATCGAAGACATCTGGTTCGGGTGCGCAAACCAGGCGGGGGAGGACAACCGGAACGTGGCCCGCATGGCTGGGTTGCTGGCCGGGCTGCCCGAATCGGTCGCCGGGGTGACGGTCAACCGGCTCTGCGCCTCCGGGCTGTCGGCGGTCGTCGCCGCCTGCCACGCGATCGCGGCAGGGGACGGCGACCTGTTCGTCGCCGGTGGAGTGGAGTCGATGTCGCGAGCGCCGTTCGTAACCGCCAAGCCCGAAACGGCATTCCCGCGCGGTGACCGGATGCTCTACGACACGACGCTCGGCTGGCGGTTCCCGAACCCGCGGCTCGAGGCGATGTTCCCCCTCGAGTCGATGGGGGAGACCGGCGAGAACGTCGCGGAGCGCTGGTCCGTCTCGCGTGCGGATCAGGACGCCTTCGCCGCCGAGTCGCAGCGGCGCTGGGCGGAGGCCCAGGAGGCGGGTCGGTTCGCGGCCGAGCTGGTCGCCGTAGGCGAGCTCGAACGCGACGAGCATCCGCGGCCGGGCACGGATGCGGAGAAGCTCGCGTCTCTGAAGCCGGTGTTCCGGGCGGGCGGCACCGTCACCGCCGGAAACGCCAGCGGGATCAACGACGGCGCCGCCGCACTCGTGATCGCCTCGGAGGAGCGAGCACGCTCTCTCGGTGCAGAGCCGCTCGGGGTCTTCGCCGGCAGTGCTGTGGCCGGCGTCGACCCGCGCGTGATGGGGATAGGCCCCGTTCCCGCCGTTCGCAAACTGCTCGGCCGTGCCGGTGTCGATGTGGCCGACCTCGATCTCGTCGAGCTGAACGAGGCCTTTGCTTCACAGAGCGTGGCGGTGATCCGCGAGCTCGGGCTCGACGCTGCGAAGGTCAACGTCAACGGCGGGGCGATCGCGCTCGGGCATCCGCTCGGGATGAGCGGCGCCCGGCTGGTCGTGTCGCTCCTCCACGAGCTTCGCCGCCGCGGCGGCCGCTACGGTCTCGCGACCCTTTGCGTCGGCGTCGGGCAGGGCCAGGCGGCGCTGTTCGAGCGGGCCGCGGGCTGATGCGCACGCAGGTCGGGATCGTCGGCGCCGGCCCGGCCGGACTGACGCTCGGTCGGCTGCTCGAGCAGGCCGGCATCGAGGCGGTCGTGCTCGAGAATCGCAGCCGCGAGTACGTCGAGCACCGGATCCGGGCGGGTGTACTCGAGCAGGGGACAGCCGACCTGCTCGATGCCGCGGGCGTTGGACACCGGCTACGGCGAGAGGGCATCGTCCACCGCGGCATCGAGCTCCAGTTCGACGGGGAACGCCACCGCATCCCGCTGACCGATCTGACGGGGGCGCTCGATCGTCATCTACGGCCAGACCGAGGTGGTCAAGGATCTGATCGCCGCGCGGGTCGAGACCGGTGCGCCGCTCCTGTTCGAGGTAGACGACGTGAGCGTGCATGAGATCGACACCGGGAGGCCGCGGATCCATTTCACCCAGGAGGGCGCCCGCCGGGAGCTGGAATGCGACGTGATCGCCGGCTGCGACGGGTTTCATGGCGTCTGCCGCCCGGCGATTCCCGCAGGCGTGCTCCGGACCTTCGAGCGCGATTACCCCTTCGGCTGGCTCGGTATCCTCGCCGCCGTCGCGCCCTCGAATGACGAGCTGATCTACTCGAATCACGAGCGTGGTTTCGCGCTCCTCAGCCTCCGCTCACCGGAGCTTTCACGTCTCTACATCCAGTGCCGGCCCGACGAGGACATCGCCGAGTGGCCCGACGACCGCATCTGGGGCGAGCTGCACGCCAGGCTGGGTCTCGACGGCTGGACGTTGGCCGACGGGCCCGTGCTCGAGAAGGGCGTCACCGGCATGCGCAGCTTCGTCGCGGAGCCGATGCAGCACGGCCGGCTTTTCCTCGCCGGGGACGCCGCGCACATCGTGCCGCCCACAGGCGCAAAGGGGCTCAACCTGGCGATCGGCGATGTCGGGCTCCTGGCTGCAGGCCCTCGTCGCGTGGTTCGAGAGCGGCGACCGGAGCGGGCTCGACGGTTACTCGACGAGTTGCCTTCGCCGCGTCTGGCGGGCGGAGCACTTCTCGTACTGGATGACCTCGATGCTGCACCGCGACGACGAGGCCGGCGATTTCGGGCGTCGGCTCCAGCTCGCCCAGCTTCGCTACGTCACGACGTCAACAGCTGCCGCCACGATGCTGGCCGAGAACTACGTCGGGCTCGACGCGGGTCTGATCCCCGGCGAGCTCCGGAGCGGTCCTCGCGGGCTTATTCCGCGAGCGCGTAGTGCTGGAGCGCCACGACGACCGTGCCCAAGCCGCCGCCCGCGCGCCGTCAGCCGGTACTCGACCCGCGGCGGCCGCGCATCGACGACGACCCGCTCGAGCACGCCGGCGCCCTCGAGCTCGAGCAGCCGGCTCGCGAGCGTCGCCGGCGGAACCGGCCCGAGCATCTGCAGGAACTCGTTGAAGCGAACCGCGCCCTCGTGGGAGGCGACGAGGATCGAGACCGTCCAGCGGCGCTCGAGGAGGTCCGCCGCCCGGCGGACCTCCTCGGGCAGAGGCGAGCAGCTACGACACCGCATGGATGCCGGTCTGGGCGCGGGCGGGCTCGAGCGCGAGCTCGAGCACCTCGCCGAGAGTCATCACCGGGTGGAAGGTGAGCTCGTTGCGGACGTCCTCGGGGATGTCGTCGAGGTCGGCGCGGTTGCGCTCGGGGATGATCACGTCGGTCAGGCCGGCAGCGTGGGCGGCGATCGCCTTCTGCTTGAGCCCGCCGATCGGCAGCACCCGGCCCTGGAGGGTGACCTCACCGGTCATCCCGACAGTGTGCTTCACCGGTCGGCCGGTCAGCAGCGAGGCGAGCGCCGTCGTCATCGTGATCCCGGCGCTCGGGCCGTCCTTCGGGATGGCGCCGGCAGGGACGTGGACGTGGAAGCTCGAGCCCTCGAACGCATCCTCCTCGAGGCCGAGCTCGTCGGCGTGGGAGTGGACGTAGGAGAGCGCGATCCGCGCCGACTCCTTCATCACGTCGCCGAGCTGTCCGGTCAGGACGAGGCCTTCGCTCCCGTGCATCGTGGTCGCCTCGATGAAGAGGACGTCGCCGCCGGTGCCGGTCACGGCCAGGCCGGTCGCGACGCCTGGCAACCGCGGTGCGCTCGGCCGCCTCCTGGTAGAAGCGCTGCTTCCCGAGCGCATCGCGGAGCGCGGGCTCGTCGATCGTCGATCGGCAGCGTGACATCGCCGGTCGTGAGCTTGGTCGCGGTCTTCCGCAGCAGCTTCCCGAGCTCGCGCTCGAGCTGGCGAACGCCCGCCTCGCGCGTGTACTGGGACACGACGAGCTCGAGCGTCTTGTCGCCGATCGCGACCTCGTCCTCGAGCAGGCCGGCGCGGTCGCGCTGGCGCGGCCAGAGGTAGCCACGGGCGATCGCGACCTTCTCGTCGACCGTGTAGCCGTCGAAGCGGATCACTTCCATCCGGTCGAGCAGCGGGCCCGGGATCGTGTCGGCGACGTTCGCGGTCGCGATGAACACGACCTCGGACAGGTCGAGCTCGACGTCGAGGTAGTGGTCGCGGAACGAGTGGTTCTGCGCCGGGATCGAGCACCTCGAGCAGTGCGGCCGAGGGGTCGCCGCGCCAGTCGGCGCCGACCTTGTCGACCTCGTCGAGCAGGATCACCGGGTTCATCGTCTCCGGCGTCGCGCAGAGCCCGCACGAGCCGTCCCGGCATGCGCGCCGATGTAGGTGCGGCGGTGGCCGCGGATCTCCGCCTCGTCGCGGACGCCGCCGAGCGACATCCGGACGAACTCGCGGTTCAGCGACGCGGGCGATCGACTCGCCGACCGACGTCTTGCCGGTGCCGGGAGGCCCGATCAGGGTCAGGATCGCGCCCGAGCGCTTGTCCTCGGCGATCCCGCGCTCCTGCCGGAGCTTGCGGACGGCCAGGTACTCGACGATGCGGTCCTTGACGTCCTCGAGCCCGGCGTGGTCTGAGTCGAGCACCTCGCGTGCATGGACCGGGTCGAGCCGCTCCTCGGAGCGCTGTCCCCACGGCACGGCGAGCAGCCAGTCGAGGTAGGTGCGGATCATCGACGACTCCTGCGATCTGGTCGCCCATCCGCTCGAGCCGGGCGGCCTCGCGCTCGGCCTGCTCGCGGACGGCGTCCGGCATGCCGGCCTCGGCGATCTTCGTGCGGTAGTCCTCGGCGACGGACGCGTCGTCCTCGCCGAGCTCCTTGCGGATCGACTCCATCTGCTTGCGCAGCACGTACTCGCGCTGCTGCTTCGCGGCGCCCTCCTCGACGTCGTCGCGGATGCGCTTGCGAACCTGCAGCTCGGCGAGCCGCTCGCGCTGCAGCTTCAGCGCCAGCTTCAGCCGCTCGACGACGTCGACCGTCTCGAGCAGCTCGATCTTCTGGTCGAAAGTCAACGTCCGGCGCGTAGGCGACGGTGTCGGCGAGCGGTGCCGGTCTCGCGGATCGCGCGGACGAACGCCGAGATGCGGCCGTCGTCGCCGCGCAGCTCGAGGATCTCCTCGACGGTCGCGCGGTACTCGGTCTCGAGCTCGCGCGTCTGAACGCCCGGCGGCTCCTCGTCGGGCCGCTCGACGACCTCGACCCGGAGGTTGCCCTGCGGATCGGTGTGGGCGGCGCCGAGCTCGGCGCGGTGCAGGCCGTTCAGGGTCACGGCGCGGCCCCCGCCGGGCATGCGCACGCGCTCGCCTACCTCGGCGACCGTGCCGACCTTCGCGTACGACGCCTTCGTGGCGCGGGACGAGCAGCACGCGCTCCTCGTCGTCGCCGACATCGACGGCGATCGTGACGTTCATGTTGGGGAAGACGACGAGGTCGTCCAGAGGTACGAGGAGCAACGAGCTCACGCGATCACCAACTTTCCGTTTGAAAGCTTCCGTTGAAAGCTACGTCTCATATAGTAGCTTCAACTATTGAAGCGACTACGCTATTCCCGTTAGCGGGCGAGCTCGAGCAGCCGCCGCCGGCGCTCGAACCGCTCGATGCGGCTGCCGCCCGTCACCTTGCGCGGCGCGGCCCGTGTAGGCGGGATGGCACTGCGAGCACGTGTCGACCGTCAGGTCGCCGGCCGTCGAGCGCAGCAGAAAGGTCGTGCCGCACGTCGAGCACGAAGCCGTGCCCATCATCGTCTCGGGATGAATTCCCGTTCTCATCTTCAGGCTCCTTTGTTGCTTGCGCAAGTTAAAACGCTGCGCGGCGCCTGCTATTCCGGGACAAGGACGTACCCTTGGCCGCGAACGGTGAGCAGCCGTCTCGGCTCGGCGGGGTCCGCTTCGATCTTCCGCCGAAGCGCGGAGACGTGCACCTCGCAGGTGTGCTCGTCACCGACATGCGAGCTTCCCCAGAGGTGCGCCATGATCTCACGGCGCGAGAACGTCTTGCCTGGCGCGGCGGCGAGCAGGCAGACGATCTTGAACTCGGACGGCGTCAGAAGAACGGTTTTCTCGTCCACGGTGACTTTGTCGGAGACAAGATCGACCACGAGCCCACCCGCGGTCAGCGTCGTGCGGCCACTCGCGTCGCGGTCGAGCTCGCGACGGCGTAGGAGGGCGGCAATCCGGCTCATCAGCTCCGCGGCGGAGAAGGGCTTGGTGACGTAGTCGTCGGCGCCCACCTCCAGCCCGTTGACGAGGTCGAGCTCGGAGTCTCGGGCAGTGAGCATGATGATCGGAACGGCGCTCGCCGCGCGGATCCGACGGCACGCCTCGACGCCGGAGAGCTTGGGAAGCATGAGGTCGAGGATGATCAGGTCCAGTTCGCTCGAAAGAGCGGTGCGGACCGCCGCTTCGCCGTCGGACTCGACGACGATCTCGTACCCCTCGCGGGTGAGCGCGTAGCTGAGGCCCTGGACGAGCGAGGGCTCGTCGTCGACGATCAGGATACGGGGGCTCATTGGGCCTCGCCGGCCGGCAGGACGATCCGGACGGTGGTGCCGCTGGACGGCTGCGACGCCAGGCTGATCTCCCCGCCGAGCGCTGCGACGGATTCGTGGGCGATGGATAACCCGAGCCCGAAGCCTCCCGGGCTGTTCCTGGCGCGATAGAAGCGCTCGAAGATCCGGTCCTGCTGCTCCGTCGGTATCCCGTGCCCCGTATCGGCGATCTCGATCACGACCGATCCGTTCTGTCGCGCGCCACGTAGGCTGACGCGTCCGTGGTCGGTGTTCTGAACCGCGTTCGTTGCAACGCTCGACAGGGCCTGCTCGAGGAGGTCGGTGTCCGTTGCAAACGCAAGAGCCGGCTGGCAGTCGACGGAGATCCCGACTCCATCACGGGCCTGAAGCGACGCGGCGATCTGCTCGAGGAGCGGGCGGAGCTCGACCTGCGCGAGCCGGAGCGGTTCGTCGCGCAACTCGGCTCGGGCGAGCACAAGAAGGGCGCGCGTCAGCCGGGTTAGCCGATCCGCCTCCCGCGCGATCACATCGAGGAATGCATCGCGAGCCAAGCGATCGTCCTTTGCACCGGTCTGGAGCATCTCGACGGCGGTCACGATCGATGCGAGGGGCGTCCGGAGCTCGTGGGCGGCGTTCGTAGCGAACTCTCGCTGGACGCGCTCGTTGTGTTCGCGCTCGGTCTCGTCGAGGACGACTACGATCGCACTGTCACTTCCCTCGCTCGGCGGGATCCCGGAGATGAGGAATGTCTTGTCATCCGTCACGACGCGAAGATGACCCGGCATTCCGATCGAGAAGAGATCGACGGCGATGCTTCGGATAGCGGCAGTTGTCGGCGAGTGGGAGGACCCGAGTGCCTCGACGGAGTCGCCGACTCCGAGCAGTTCGTGGGCGCGATCGTTGGCGAACTCGATCTTCAGCTCCCGGTCGACGACCAATACGCCTTCGTTCAGCCGGTCGAGCAGGCGCTCGAGACGATCGCGGTCGCCCTCCAATGTCCGGAACACATCCTGGAGCTGCGTCTGCATCTGCTCGATCGAGAGCGCGAGGCTTCCGACTTCGTCGGGGAAGTTCGAGGTCACCTCGACACCGAAGTTTCCAGCCCCGATGTCGCTGGCCGCACGGGCGATTCTGGCCAGGCGCCGAGCGGTCAAGCTGGCGATAAGTAGACCGAGGGCGGCACCGACGCCGAATGCGATCAGGGCGGACTGGAGGTATTCGGTTCGAACGATCCCGAGCTGTTGACGGAGCTCGGGCCGCAGCGAGTAGGCGACGAGGGCTGCGCCGGCGCCTCGATGGATCGGCAGCCCGATCGTGTAACTGGAACCGTCGCGTCGACCGTGGATGTAACGGTAGCCCGAGAGCGCGGTCCTCAGTGCGTCGTGTCCGCCTGTGACTTCGTCCCAGTGAAGCCCAAACGAGCGGGGTCCGGAGATCTGCCTGCCTTTGCTGTCGAACACGAAAATTGCCAAGTGCTGTGCTTCGGCAATTCTCATCGCGTGGCGCGCGACGCCCTCCGGGGTCTTGTCCGCCTTGAGGGACTCGGCTGCCGCAACGCTGTTCCCGAGGGCGAACTCCTTTCCATACCGCCGGAACGCTTGCTCGGAATGGGCGCTGAGCAGCGCAACGACCGCGACGGCGGTCAATGCAGCGACCCCTGCAAACGCGAGTCCGAGCCACCATCGCATACCTATGAAGCCGGGTCGCATGCGCATCCCTCAAGTTTTGCTGAAATCGTGAGCTCGACCGGCAAAAGCGCATGCTCAAGATTTCTTGCGCTCGCGCGCAAATCTCAAGATCTGCTCAGAACCGGACGATCTCAAGAACTCTTGCGGTTGCACGCTCATCCCTGCACTAGGCTCAGCCTGCATCGATCATTCGATGCCAGTAATCATTGGTTGCTACTTGTGCAGAAGTGCAGTCAGTGGCAGTGGAAAGGGAGTCGGTTCGATCTCATGATCCCAGTGCAGTTCGCTCTGGAGTGTCATGTGGATTCTCGATGGAAGGCCATTGTCGCCCGGCTCGATCCGATTTAGATCGAGCTAGCCTACCCAGAGGGAGAGCCTGGAGCGGGGATGTCGCTCCAGGCTCTCTTCCTTCCTTTGGCGCGCTGAGATAGCAAGCTCAAGATTTCTAGCGCAGTTCCCCTTATTTACTCCAAACAATTATGCTCGTTGGCGGCCGACGACGGGTAATCGATAGTGCTCATACGCGACCCGCCGCGCCGTAAGCATTCGTTGATCATCAATGGAGGATGGTATGGCGAATAGCATCAAGATCAAGGTGAATGGGCTCACGCATGGTGTGAGTGCGAGCCTTGATACCCCTCTCCTCTACGTTCTGCACAACGAGCTCCATCTGCATGGGCCGCGGTTTGGTTGCGGTCTTGCGCAGTGTGGCGCTTGCTCGGTGTTGCTGGACGGGAAGGAGATCCGTTCCTGTGTGACTCCGGTCGCTGCGGTGAGCGGGAAGAACATCACGACCCTGGAGGGGCTGCCGGCTTTGTGGGCGGCGCAGCGCGGCACCTCGGCTGCTGCTCCGGCTTTGCATCCGTTCAGCAGGCGTGGATTGACGTTCAGGTGCCGCATTGCGGTTACTGCCAGAACGGGATGATGATTCAGGCTGCTGATCTTCTGGCGACGACGAAGAATCCGTCCGAGGATCAGATCCGCACGGCGATGAACGGGCATCTGTGTCGTTGCGGGACGTATCCGAGAATCCTGACCGCGATCCAGAAGGCCGCGGCCGTGATGGCGAAGGCGGGTGCATAACGATGACCGGATTGATGCACGAGAAGGAGTTCTCACGTAAGAGCTTCGTGAAGGCGGGCGGCGCTCTGGTCGTCGGCTTCAGCGCTCTTGGCGCTCTTGGAGCGGGCAAGGCTCAGGGCGCGACCGGTAACACGCCGTTTGCGTTGCGTGGCCCCGGTGACTTCCTGCCCGACCTGAACGCGGTCGACTCATGGATCGCGGTTCGGGCGGACAACTCGGTCATCGTCACGCACGGTGAGACGGAGCTCGGTCACGGCACCCCGACCGGCATCCTGATGCTGGTCGCCGAAGAGATGAACACGAACATGGATCAGATGATCTATGCGCATCCGGAGACGTGGCTGAACGCGACCGGCGGCGGCGGAGGCTCCGGCGGTATCGCGAAACGGTCAACGCAGACGCGTGCCGCGGCTGCGTACGCGAAGCAGGTGCTGCTCGGCCTCGCCTCGACGAAGCTCGGCGTCCCCGTCGCGAACCTGACGGTCTCGGGCGGTGTCGTCACCGGCGGATCCGGCAGCGTCAAGTACGGCGACCTGCTCGGCGGGAAGCTGTTCAACTACACGATGTCGACCGCGACCAGCTCGGCGATACCGGGTGACGGGATCACGAAGCCGGTGAGCCAGTACATCGCTCGTGGGCAAGTCGGTGCAGCGGATCGATATCCCGGCGAAGGTGAACGGCACCTACACCTACATCCATAACGTCCGGATCCCGAACATGCTTCATGCTCGTTCGGTGCGGCCGCGTGGGGCGGGTGCGAACACCTCGGTGAATCATCAGCCGCAGAGCGTGGATGCGTCCTCGATCGCCCATATCCCGGGCGCTCAGGTCGTTCAGATCAAGAACTTCCTCGCCGTGGTCGCTCCTCGCGAGTACGACGCGATCCAGGCTGCAGCGCAGCTGAAGGTCGTGTGGAAGAACGATCCGAAGTTCACGCCGTCGGGGAACTACTGGTCGTGGATGCGCCAGGCCGGCGACACGAACACCGTCAACCCGGCCCGCTACACCGCCGACACGGGCGGCGTCCCCGCCGCGCTCGCCTCGGCGGCGCACAAGGTGACGGCGACCTACCGCTACCACTACAACAACTTCGTCCCGATCGGCCCGCACGCGGCGGTCGCGGACATCAAGTCGAACAGTGGAGTCGTGTACGTGCAGGGTCAGTCTCTGCAGGGTCTCCCCCCGAACTTCGCCACCATGCTCGGCTCGCAGTTCACGCCCGGGTCGGTGCGCGTGATCTGGTACGAGGGTGCGAGCTCCTTCGGCGGCGGCCAGCAGGGTGAGGCCGGCGAGCAGGCTGCGATCATCTCGCAGTCGATCGGCAAGCCGGTTCGCCTCCAGTGGATGCGCTGGGATCAGCACGGCTGGGACAGCTACGGCCCCTCCCACCAGTACGACGTCACGATGGGCTGCGACGCCAACGGCAAGATCACGGTCGCCGACTGGACATCGTACGGCCAGGCGGGCTCCACGATCGACACCACCAAGGAGCTCCTCGGTACCGCGGTCTGGCCACGAGCACCGGCATCGGGCGGCCCGACGCCGTCGGATACGGGTATCTACGGGGCGACCGGCTACGGCTCGTCGTACATCTACCAGCGCAGGGTCCTGGCCAAGACGCAGCCGCTCTACGGCGGCTCGCTGAAGATCAGCGCCCTCCGTGCTCCGAACGCCCCGCAGTCCTACTTCGCCAGCGAGCAGATCGTCGACGAGCTCGCACACGCAGCGGGGATGGACCCGGTCGCGTTCCGCAAGCTGAACATCGACGGAACGAGCTTGCTCGGAACCCGTTGGCTCCAGGCGCTCGACGCCGCAACGATCGCTGCCGGCTGGAAGCCGAAGGTGGCTGCCTCCAACCTGCAGAGCGGCAACGTCGTCACCGGCCGCGGCGTCGGAATGGGGACGTTCGCCTCCAGCCAGTCCGTCGTCGTCGCGGATATCCAGGTGACGAAGAGCACCGGCAAGATCCTCGTCAAGCACCTCTACATCTCCCAGAACAACGGGATCACGATCAGCCCCTCGCTCGTCACCAACCAGATGAGCGGCGCCGCGATCCAGGGCCTCTCGCGGGCGATGTGGGAGATGCCGACCTGGAACAAGGACCGAGTCACGAGCCTCGACTGGGTCTCCTACCCGATCCTGCGCTTCGTCGAAAGCCCGAAGGTGACGCTGGTCAACGCGCACCCGAGCGAGTACGTCACGGTCACCCCGGGAGACATGACCCCGGACGTGAGCAAGGGCAACACCAACGCGTTCAACACCGGCCAACTGCTGACCGGCTCCGGTGAGCCGCCGTCGACGGCAGTCGGCTCGGCAGTCGCGAACGCCTTCTTCGACGCCACGGGTGCCCGCATCCGCCAGGCGCCGATGAGGCCTCCCGTCGTCAAGGGCGCACTCGAGGCGGCAGGCATCAAGTAGGTCCAGACCGTTGTCACGATCAACTGCGGGGGCCAAAAGGCCCCCGCAGTTTTTCATGCACCTTGAAGATTTCTTGAGGTGGAGTCTCAGCGGATCTTGCGGTTGGTCTTTCGCGTACGTCCTATCGTGGTGTGGTGCTGTTGGTTTGTCGAAGCCGATCCGGGTCGGATCAATTCCACAGCGTGCTTCCGTTGTCGAAGTGATCTCTGTCTTGACAGAGGGAGGATGGATCTATGGCGAATAGCATCAAGATCAAGGTGAACGGGCTCACGCATGGCGTGAGCGCGAGCCTCGATACTCCGCTGTTGTACGTGCTGCACAACGAGCTCCATCTGCATGGCCCGCGGTTTGGTTGCGGTCTTGCGCAGTGTGGTGCCTGCTCGGTGCTGCTGGACGGGAAGGAGATCCGTTCGTGCGTGACGCCGGTTGCGGCGGTGAGCGGGAAGAACATCACGACTTTGGAGGGGCTGCCGGCTTTGTGGGCGGCGCAGCGTGGTACGACTGCGGCGGCGCCGGCTTTGCATCCGTTGCAGCAGGCGTGGATCGACGTTCAGGTGCCGCATTGCGGTTACTGCCAGAACGGGATGATGATCCAGGCTGCTGATCTGCTGGCGACGACGAAGAATCCGTCCGAGGATCAGATCCGCACGGCGATGAACGGGCATCTGTGTCGTTGCGGTACGTATCCGAGAATCCTGACCGCGATCCAGAAGGCCGCGGCCGTGATGGCGAAGGCAGGTGCGTGATGACGGGTCTGATGCACGAGAAGGAGTTCTCACGCAAGAGCTTCCTGAAGGGCGGCGGCGCACTCGTCGTCGGCTTCAGCGCCTTCGGCGTACTCGGCGCCCGCAAGGCATCCGCAGCCAACGGCCTGACCCCGTTCGGTCAGCGCGGGCCAAGTGACTTCCTGCCCGACCTGAACCAGATCGACTCGTGGATCACGGTGAAGTCGGACAACACGGTGATCGTCACGCACGGCGAGACCGAGCTCGGCCACGGTACCCCGACCGGCGTTCTGATGGTTGTCGCCGAAGAGATGAACCTGAGCATGGATCAGATGATCTTCGCGCACCCGGAGACGTGGCTGAACGCCACGGGCGGCGGCAGCGGCTCGGGCGGTATCGCAAAGCGGTCCACCCAGATCCGTGCCGCATCCGCCTATGCGAAGCAGGTGCTGCTCGGCCTGGCCTCGGCCAACCTCGGCGTGCCTGTCGCGAACCTGACGGTCTCCGCCGGCGTCGTCACCGGCGGAGGGAAGAGCGTCAAGTACGGCGACCTGCTCGGCGGCAAGCTCTTCAACTTCAACATGGGGTCGACGAAGCAGACCTCCGCGATTCCCGGTGAAGGCGTCGCGAAGCCCGTGAGCCAGTACACGGTGATCGGGAAGTCGTTCCCGCGGATCGACATCCCGGCGAAGGTCAACGGCACCTACACCTACATCCAGAACGTCCACATCCCGGGCATGCTGCACGGGCGGCGTGTCCGTCCGCGCGGTGCAGGCGCCAACACGGTGGAGAACGACACGCCGCTGAACATCGACGAGTCGTCGATCAGCCACATCCCGGGCGCCCAGGTCGTGAGGATCAACAACTTCATCGGCGTCGTCGCACCGAAGGAGTACGACGCAATTCAGGCCGCGGCGCAGCTGAGGGTGACGTGGCTCACATCGAAGGGGTTCCCGCAGGGATCTGGCAACTTCTGGTCGTGGCTCCGCCAGGTCGGCGACGCCAACGCCCAGAGCCCCGCCAGGTACACGACGAACGTCGGCAACCCGACGACGGCGCTTGCGGGAGCGGCGAAGCAGGTCAGCGCCACGTACAGGTACCACTACAACAGCTTCATGCCGATCGGCCCGCACGCCGCGGTCGCGGACGTCAGTGCGAACGGCGGAACGGTCTACGTCCAGGCGCAGGCCCTGCAGGCGCTGCCGGGCAACCTCGCCGGCATCATCGGCACGGTCACCGGCAAGACGCCTCCCGCGGAGAATGTTCGGGTCGTCTGGTACGAGGGCGCGAGCTCGTTCGGAGGAGGCCAGACCGGTGAGGTGAACGAGGAGGCCGTCGCCCTGTCGGCAAAGCTCGGGAAGCCGGTGCGCGTGCAGTGGATGCGCTGGGATCAGCACGGCTGGGACCACTACGGCATGGCGAACCTCTGGGACGTCACGATGGGTGCGGACGCGAAGGGCAACATCGTCGCGGCCGACTGGACGACGTACGGGCAGGCGCAGAGCAACATCGACGAGATGAAGCGCCTCCTCGGGACAGCCACCTGGCCCGCGACTCCGGGGATGGGCGGAATCGCGCCGTCCGATTCGGCGGTCTACAACACGAGCCTGGCGATGAAGAACCGGCGGGTGCTCGCGAAGACCCAGCCGCTCTACGGCGGAGCGCTGAAGTGCAACTACCTGAGAGCACCGAGCGCACCGCAGCAGTACTTCGCCAGCGAGCAGATCGTCGACGAGCTAGCGCACGCGTCGAACATGGATCCAATCGCGTTCCGCCGGCAGAACATCGACGCGACGACCCTCGCCGGTGCCCGGTGGCTCGCCGTTCTCGACGGGGCGACGATCGCAGCGGGCTGGAAGCCGAAGGTGGCCAATTCGGTCGCGCAGACAGGGAACATCCGCATGGGCCGCGGGTTCGGCTTCGGGCAGTTTGCCTCGAGCCAGGTGGGCATCGTCGCGGACGTCGAGGTGAACATGAAGTCGGGCAAGATCCTCGTCAAGCACCTGTACATCGCCCAGAACAACGGGATCACGGCGGGACCCCAGTTGGTCGCGAACCAGATGAGCGGCGCGGCAATTCAGGGTCTCTCTCGGGTGATGTGGGAGCAGCCGACGTGGAGCAACGAGCGGGTCACGAGCCTCGACTGGGTCTCCTACCCGATCCTTCGGTTTGCCGACACGCCCGAAGGTGACCCTCGTCAACGTTCACCCCGGGCAGTACGTCACGGTCAATCCGGACCTCAGCTCGGGCGGCCTCGAGACGAGCGTCGCCGCGGGAAACACTGCGGCGTTCAACGAAGGCTGGGTTCTGACGGGCTCCGGAGAGCCGCCGACTGCCGCGATCGGATCGGCGGTCGCCAACGCGTTCTTCGACGCGACCGGTGCTCGCATTCGCCAGGCGCCGCTCAGGCCGGCGACGGTCCGCGGGACGCTCAAGGCGGCAGGAGTCGTCTAGGCCGCCCAGTCCCGCACAGATGTGGCGTGGAGGTGACGCTTCACGCCTCGTGAACGGCACTCGCCAGCCGTTCTCCTAGGAAGAACGGAGTGGTCCGAGGCACTTCGGGCCACTCCGTTCTTGTTAAGTCGCTGCCCGCGCTTTTCGAAGCCTCTGTCTCGATCCTGAAGTTTTCTTGAGGCGTTTGCTCAACGAATCTTGCGGCAGCATTTTTCGGAGAGTCATATCGTGGTTTCGTGCCGCAGTTGGCTTGGCGAGCCGAGTTTTGTCGTGCGGCCTTTCAGATCCTGATATGTGACAGAGGGAGGATCAATTGGCGAGTAGCATCAAGATCAAGGTGAACGGGCTCACGCATGGTGTGAGCGCGAGCCTCGATACTCCGCTGTCTGTACGTTCTGCACAACGAGCTCCATCTGCATGGGCCGCGGTTTGGTTGTGGTCTTGCGCAGTGTGGTGCTTGCTCGGTGCTGCTGGACGGGAAGGAGATCCGGTCGTGTGTGACTCCGGTCGCGGCGGTGTCGGGGAAGAACATCACGACGCTCGAAGGGGCTGCCGGCTTTGTGGGCGGCGCAGCGTGGTACGACGGCGGCTGCTCCGGCTTTGCATCCGTTGCAGCAGGCGTGGATCGATGTTCAGGTGCCGCATTGCGGTTACTGCCAGAACGGGATGATGATCCAGGCTGCTGATCTGCTTGCGACGACGAAGAATCCGTCCGAGGATCAGATCCGCACGGCGATGAACGGGCATCTGTGTCGTTGCGGGACGTATCCGCGGATTTTGACCGCGATCCAGAAGGCCGCGGCAGTGATGGCGAAGGCAGGTGCGTGATGACGGGTCTGATGCATGAGAAGGAGTTCTCGCGCAAGTCGTTCGTGAAGGGCGGCGGCGCGCTGATCATCGGGTTCTCGGTCGCGGGGGCGGCCTTTGCGGGGAAGGCGTCGGCCAAGTTCCCGGCCACTCCGCCCACCCCGGCAGGCTTCAATCCCGATCTGAATCAGGTCGATTCGTGGATCACGATCAACGCTGACGAGACCGTGGTGTTGAAGACGAGCCAGATCGAGGTCGGCAACGGGATCACGACGGGTTTCCTGCAGGTTCTGGCGGAGGAGCTCGACGCCGACATGTCGCAGATGCGTTACGGCATGTTCAACCAGGCGAGCCATACGGTGGTCGATACCTGGGTTGCCGGCTCGACGGGCGGGGAGGGTGGCTCGAACGCGATGTCGGGCACCGGGCCGAAGGTCCGCAACGTCGGTGCGCTTGCGCGTCAGGCGCTGCTCGGCCTGGCTTCGACGAGCCTCGGCGTCCCGGCGGCGAACCTGACGATCGACAAGGGCGTCATTTCCGGCGGTGGTAAGAGCGTCTCGTTCGGCCAGTTGGTCGGCGGCAAGCTGCTGAACGTCAAGGGCGCGAACACGGCCTTGCAGCCCGGTGTCGCGCCGGCGAAGCCGTTCAGCGCGTACAAGACGGTGCTGAAGGATCCGAACCCGGTGACCCGGATCGACATTCCGGACAAGGTGTCGGGTAAGTACACCTACGTGCAGCAGGTCCGGGTTCCGGGGATGCTGCACGGGCGGATGGTGCGTCCGCGTGGTCAGGGTGCCTATCCGTACAACTCGAATGTCCCGGTGAGCGTCGATGCATCGTCGATCTCCCATATTCCGAATGCTCAGGTCGTGCATGTGAATAACTTCGTCGGTGTTGTTGCGCCGAAGGAGTACGACGCGATCCAGGCGGCTGCTCAGCTCAAGGTGGTTTGGAACACGAACCCGATCCTTCCCGGAACGGGCAACCTGTGGAAGCACTACCGCGACATGGACGCGCAAGGGAAGATCCCTGCAACAGTCGGGAGCACGCAAAAGGGCAACGTCGACGTTGCTCTCGCGCGCGTCGGCGCACACGGTGTCGGGGAGCTTCGCTCACCACTACCAGGGTCATATGCCGATCGGGCCGAGCTGTGCGATCGCCGATGTTCAGTCGAACCTGGCGACGATCTGGAGCAACACGCAGAACGTCTACAGCCTGAACTCTGACCTGGCGAACGTGCTTTCTCCGCTGTCGGGTAATCAGATCCGGGTCATCTTCTATGAGGGCTCTGGCTCGTTCGGCAACGGTTGTGTCGCGTTCGACACGGCTGAGTCGGCGGCGATCATGTCGAAGGCGCTCGGCAAGCCGGTGCGTCTGCAGATGATGCGTTGGGACGAGCACGGCTGGACGCATTACGGGCCGGCGAACCTCTACGACATGCGTGCCGGTGTCGATGCCAACGGGAACATCACGGCGTACGAGGCGACCGGGTTCGGTCAGGGCGGTACGTCGATCTACACCGGCCGCGAGCTCGCGGGCCCGGTCGGCGCTCCGACCCCGACGTCCAACGCCATCCCGACCAAGGTCAACGGCGGGGGAGCCAACACGGAAAACAGCTCGCCGTGGATGAAGGTGTCACAGACGAACTACAAGCTGATCAGCAAGCCGATCGATTCGACGATGGGCATCTTCCACAGCGGCCCGCTGCGTGCGCCGGGTGCCCAGCAGATGACGTTTGCCGACGCGCAGACGATCGACATGCTGGCCGTCGCGGCAGGCAAGGACTCGCTTGAGTTCCGCCTGCAGAACATGCAGACCGACCCTACGAACCAGCGATGGGCGGCGGTGCTCCAGGCGGCGGCGACAGCGGCCGGTTGGAAGCCGTGGGTCTCCGGCTCGAACCTGAGCAAGGAGAACGTCGTCACGGGTCGCGGTATCGCCAACAGCCATCACGGCGGGGCGTACGCGGCCTGCGTGGTCGATATCCAGGTGAACAAGAAGTCCGGGAAGATCCTCGTCACGCATATCTATGCGGCGCAGGACTCCGGCTTCGCTGTGAACCCGAGCCTGATCTACAACCAGATGATCGGCAACGTGATTCAAGGCACGAGCCGTGCACTCTGGGAGGAGGTCACGTTCAACAAGAACAACGTCACCTCGATCGACTGGGTGAGCTACCCGATCCTCCGCTTCAAGGACCATCCGAACGTGACGAACGTTCTTGTCCAGCGGACCGATCAGCCGTCGCTCGGTTCCGGTGAGCCGGTCACGTGCCCGCTGACGGGTGCGATCGCAAACGCGTTCTTCGACGCCACGGGCGTGCGTCTGCACGAAGCACCGATGACGCCGGGACGCGTGCGGGCGACGCTGAAGGCAGCGGGAGTCATTTAGCCTGCCCTCAACGGTAGACCTCAGGGGCCCGGGAAACCGGGCCCCTTTGTTTCTCGACAGGATTTCATCCGTTCGGCGTGGATGCGCGAATAGATTCTTTTGGAATATTGACCTCGGCCGACTCTTTATCTATCCTGCGGCGACAACCGCGTTCACCTATGTCCAGAGAAGCCTTCCATACCACCTACCGAACCGAGTGCCTCGCGTTGGCGGCCGTCGTGCTGCCGGGCAGGAGCTCGGAAGTCACGGGCGATCGTCAGGTCGGTCGGATGCCGGCCCTTGTAAGGGGCGCACAGGCTTAGTAAGTGGGCCATAGTGCGACTTCTTCGAGGGCGACCCAGCGGGTCGCCTTCGTCGTTTCGGAACCAGATTCTCCACGATTTCAGAGAGGTGATGCTCAGCTTGAGAAAACAGAGAAGGGCTCGAGGCCCCGCCTGAGAGAGAAAGGTCCTCTGTGCGATGCGCACGGTTAAGCGATCGTAAAATACGATCTGCTTTAGCATGCAGTTTTTCATTCGCAACACGAGCGCCGGGCTTCAAAGCTCCTCCACGTAGGACGGTCAACCCGCAGTTGCGCAAGCTGCGGCGGCCGGTCCAGGGTCGAAGAGCAGGCGAGTGGCATGAACAACATCGTTCGCGGAATGCGGGCGTGACAGATGCAAATGCGAGGTGGTGCCGAACGCGCCGCTGCGTCGACCTCCGATGACGGAGGTGGACGGAGGGCGAGCTCGCACCTTCTCGTTCCGGGGTCGTCTAACCGGCAGGACGCCACGCTTTGAATGTGGAGATCGAGGTTCGACCGCTTGCCCGGATTGACCACGGGCGGGTAGCTCAACGGTAGAGCGTCTGTTTCACACGCAGGAGGTTGCTGGTTCGAATCCGGCTCTGCCGATTCGCTCCGCCCGATCACAATGTGGGGGTGCTTTGACCGGTCGTAGAGGTGTGAGGCCACCCCGCCGGTTTCGGGAGCCGGAGACCGCAGGTTCGACTCCTGCCTGTCAGATTTTGCAAGCAACCGGAGCGCGGTAGGGGAGCGGCTGTCCCCGTGAGCCTCATGAGCTCGAGACCGTGGGTTCGAATCCCACCCGCGCCATTCGTAGTTCCCGGGGGCGTAGCTCAGAGGAAGAGCGCTCGCCTGTCGAGTGAGACGGCGCCGGTTCGAGTCCGGTCGTCCCCGCTTTCAGCCGCTCGTCGAGACCGAGCCCGTCGCGACTCCGCGATCGGGGTCATACGGGGTCCCTCGGCAGAGGCCCCAGAGCCCGAGATGGAGGCTCTTCGCGTGCAGGGTGAGCCGCTCGAGCAAGCTCGCATAACGCCCCCGGCGCGCGTCATAGAAGTACGGCGCCGCGGCGCCGACACGGACGAGCTGCACGTTCACGTTCAGCCCGTCGCGGGCGCGAACGACGTAGCGCAAGAGCCTTCCGTACTGGTCGATCGAGTCGGTGGCCGGCTCGCGGTAGAGCTTCACGAGCGTCCCGGGCGGCAGCATCCGCTTCGTGAGCGCCGATGCCTGCTCGCCGTAGCACTCGGGGGAGAAGTAGACCTCGGGCGTGTCGATCTGCACGAGCCGGATCTTTTCGCCGTTCGTCAGGTCGACGGTGTCGCCGTCGGCGACGTGATCGATCCGGCCGGTCGTCCAGCCGGTCGAGGGTGCAGTCGCCGAGGCGGGAAGCGCCCACGCGCAGGCGCACAGAGCAACGAGGAGCAGCGGCCGCAGAGCCATCGCTCCGGAGACCGTACCGGCCGGAGCGGCCATGGCTCGAAAAGACACTGTTCAAAAGCATCCTCTTCCTGGTGGCCGTGATGTAACGGCAGCATCCGAGGTCGTGATCCTCGCTGTGCCGGTTCGAATCCGGTCGGCCGCCCTGCTCTGAACGCCTGCGCGCTGCTCTCGTCGGGCCGCTACTTGACGACCAGGGTTGCGGCCATTCCCTTGTCCTCGTCCTTACCGACGGACGAGTACACGTGGTACGTGCCCTTCGCCAGCGTCAGGAAGCTGACCGTGCTCCCTTTCCGGATGGTCAGCGTCGAGCCGAACTCGTACTCGCCGTTGTGCTCGAGGCTGACGTTGTGCGGTGCCGTCGAGTTGTTCGTAAAGAAGATCTCGACCAGGCCCGGCTTCGCAGTCACGGACTTCTGACCGTAGGTATGGGCCCCCTGGGCGACGGAGAGCTTCACCATGCCGCTCGGGCTCGGTGCTCCCGCCATCGCGGTGGCAACCGCGAAGGCGGACAGCAGCACCGCTGCGGTTCCGACAGAAATGAGCATTCGCATCTCGATTCCAACCTTTCGTTGCTTACCCGGACAAGCGTTCGACATGACATGAGGTTGCAGGGAGCCGATGAGAGCGCAGTGAGCGGTCTCGGTTCGCTCAATCTGCGCTCCGCCCCGGGGAGGTAGCTCAACCGGCAGAGCCGCCGCCTTGCAAGCGGCAGACGAGGGTTCGACTCCCTCCTTCTCCATGATCTGTCCTGATGAAGTCGCTTCAACACCGCCGCTTGCTCTCGATCCTCGTCGCGGTCGGAGTTGCGGTCGCGTTCGCCGACTCGTCGATCGTCGTGCTCGCGTTGCCCGAGCTCTACGGCGCGTTCAACACCTCGCTCGTGGGCGTCTCGTGGGTGATCACGTCCTACAACGTTGTCGTGGCGCTGTTTGCGTTCGCGCTCGTGCCGCTCGTCAAGCGGATGAACGTCGCGTGGATGACGAGGGGTGGGCTTCTGCTCTTCTGCGCCGCGTCGGTCCGGCTGCGCGGCGTCGTGGTCGCTGCCGGTGCTGATCGTCTTCCGCTGCTTGCAGGGTGCGGGGGCGGCCATGCTGCTCGCGGGGTCGCTCGCGCTCCTCTCGGCGCTCGGCGGCTCGCGAGCGCGTGGCCTGGCAGTCTGGACGGCCGCGGGGACGTTCGGGGCCGCGCTCGGGCCGGCGCTCGGCGGGATCTTGACCCAGCTCTTCGACTGGCGGGCGATCTTCGTCTTCCAGGCGCCGGTCGCGCTACTCGCTCTCGTTGCGGCGTTCGAGTCGCACGAGCACCCGAGCGTGGGTCGCGGCAAGAGCAGGCGCCTCGCTGCGAATCTCGGCCTCGCGCTCGTCTTCGGCGCCCTCGTCGGCGCGCTGTTCCTGGCGGTGCTGCTCGTGATCACGGTGTGGGGGCTGACGCCGATCGAGGGCGCGCTCGTCGTGAGCGCGCTGCCGCTCGCGGCGCTCGGCGCCCGGCCGCTGACGGGGGAGCTGTCACCTCGCCGAGCAGCGTGCCGGGGGCGCGCTGCTGCTGGCCGGCGGGCTGCTCGGTCTCGCGCTGCTTCCTTCGACGAGCACGGCGTTCGCCGCCTGCTCGCTCGCGCTCTGCGGAGTCGGCCTCGGACTCGCCGTGCCGTCGCTCACTCGCCGTGCCGTCCAGCCCGACGACGGGCTCGTCCACGACGGGACGATCACGATCGGTGCCCGTCACGCCGGCCTCGTTGTCGCTCTCGCGCTCGTCGCACCGTTGCTTTCGCACAGCCTCCAGAACGGTGCGCGAGATGCGCTGCTCGGCGCCACGCGCGTCGCGCTCGACGGCAATGCGCCGATCCGTCAGAAGGTCCCGATCGCGCTCGACCTGAGAAATGCGCTCGCGAAGACGCCGAAAGGCAAGGTGCCCGACCTGGCCGCGCCGTTCGACAAGCGCGGCGCCGCGACCGACCCCAGCCTGCGCCAGGTGCGAGACGAGCTGATCGGAGCGCTTCAGGACGCGCTGACCCGGAGCTTCCGCTCGTCGTTCGCGCTTTCGGCACTGCTCGCAGTGCTCGCACTTGTGCCGATCCTGGCCGTTCGCAGGAGGGCGGCCGAGTGACGACTCGCAGAGGAACGCTCGCGCTGCTGGTGCTGGGTACGGCCGCTGCCGCCTTGATCGTGCTCGAGCTTGCGCTCGGCGCGCGTTCGTTCGGCCGGCCTCACCTCGCCGATCCGTGCACCTCCAAGCCCGCGTTCTCGGGGGGCGGCCTTGACGGCGCCACGCAGCGGTTCGCGCTCGAGACGCTCGCCGGTGCGGCCTGCCAGCTCCACACGACCCGTGAGGAGCTCGTCCTTTCCTTCGTTCCCAATGCAGGCACCGAGCGCATCCACTGGGATCAGGCGACGATCGACGCCGCCCTCAAGGCGGGCCTTGATCGCGCCGCCGAGGACACCGCGGGCAACGGGTTTGCAGGGCAAGCGCTCGCCTACGCGCTGCGCGAACTCGTCGCGCCATCGATCGCCTGGTTCCTCGGGACCGCCGACGGCACCTGATTTCCGACTTCTCGCCTCCGGCCTCGCTCAAGTGACAAGCGCCGGCGTCCTTCGGGGGGCAGGCGCCCGGAGCATTCCGTGCTCGGGTAGCTCAGCCGTGGAGGTGCCCGCGCTCGTCGTGGTCGGAATCGTCTCGAAGGGCTTCTCAATTGCCAACCCGAACGACCCGGGGCGGCTCGACAGCGTCGTTTCGACACGGCGACGCCGCAGCTGATCTCGGACTTCGCCCGCGGAGCGCTCTCAACACGGCGCGCCGCGAGGCCCCCACTGAGAGCGAAAGGAGACCAGGATGTATCGCATTCACCTGGTCCGGCCGGTCAAGCCGTCGCCTCCCGCGGAAGCCAAGCGCTCTGCGAAGGTGATCGCGCTTCGGGCCCGTGAAGAGGCACGCCGCGAACGCCTGCGGCCCTCCTCACAGGCCAACCGCCCGGACGCCGCGTGAGCCACGGCCAACCTCGTTGGCGGTTCGAAGCCGCCATGGCTGGCCGAGACGTGTTCGATCCGTGCAACGACTGAGGGCCGCCCGAGCGGCCCTCAGTCGTTAACACGCCGGAGGTTTCCGATTCGACCGTTGCGGTGACGTGACCGGCTTCTACATGATCAACGTCTGAGCCGGGGGCGGGCGAGGCGCCTAGAGCGTCTCGCCCGCCTCGTAGCGTGCGAGCAGCCATTCATGGACGGCGCCGATCGCGGTGAACGCAACCGTCAGGTGGCCGTCGTCAGCGGAGAGCCACGCCTCGGCGCCCGGAACGTGCTCGGCGAGCCAGACGCCGTGGGCGAACGGCACGAACCTGTCCTGCTCGCCGTGAACGACGAGCGCGGGCACGGCGATCGACGCGAGGTCGAACCCCCACGGGGTCATGAACACGAGGTCGTCGTCGAACCAGCCGTCCGTGCTCGGTAGCAGCCCGGACCTCAGCTGCTCGATCGCGAACTCGGCGAGATCGGAGGAGAGGACCGCCAGGTCGGCCGGCCCGAGGATCGATTGCCATGCCTCGACGAGGCCGTCGGGTGTCGCGCTCAGCAGCTGGGCCACATCCCGTTCGATCCGGGCGCGGTGCGCCTCGTCGCCCTCGAGGATCGCCTCGACCGACTCGACGTTCAGCTCGCCCATTCCCGCTGTGAAGTCGAGCCCTTCGGCGTCATAGGGGCCGATCGAGGCGATCGACGCGACCGCCGCCACGCGCTCGGGTAGGAGCGCCGCCGTCGCGAGCGCGTGCGGTCCGCCACCGGAGACGCCCCAAACGCAGAGCCGCTCAACGCCGAGCGCGTCGCAGATCGCCACGACGTCGGCCACGCAGTCGACGGCGGACCGTCCAGGCTGCCGCGTCGACCCGCCGTACCCGGGCCGGTCGTAGGAGAAGAGCCGGATCCCGCGTTCCGCCGCGTCGGCGAGATGCGGCTCGTAGAGCAGGCTGGAGTTCGGCGTCCCACCGTGCAGGAGCACCGGCACGCCGTCCCGATCTCCGCCCTCGCGCACCGTGAGCGTCCGCCCGTCGGGCGTTGTCACCGGAGTCGGCGTTTGCGGCACTGCGGCCAGTCTACGACGCCACGAAGGGACTTGCCTGCCAGCCCAGAATACGGCCCAAAATCGACTGCTCCAAAGGGAGATGTCAATGGCAAAGAACGGCAGGATGAGCGGATGGGTCGCCTTCGCGGGCTGGATGCTGCTCGTGATCGGCGCACTCGATTTCTTCGAAGGGCTGATCGCGGTGATCCGCAAGAGCTACTTCGTGCTGACGCCGACCCAGATCGTCGTCTTCGACATGAGGACCTGGGGCTGGATCATGATGCTCTGGGGCATCGTTCTGGTCCTCGCCGGCCTCGGGCTCTTCTCGGGCGCCGGATGGGCGCGCTGGTTCACGATCGTCGTCGTCAGCCTGAACTTCCTGGCGCAGCTCGGCTTCGCCGGCGGCTCGCAGTACACGCTGTGGGCGCTGACGATCCTGTTCCTGCAGGCGATGGTTCTCTACGCGCTGTTCGTGCGCTGGGAGCCAGAGGCGGAACTGGCCTAGGCCTCGCCGCCCGTCGCGGCCTCACGGACGCCGTTCGGCGTCCGGAGGCTGCGGCGGCGGCTGATCCTGCCTGACGAAGAGGCCGAAGATCGCCCGCTTCACCTGAGTCCCGAGCGGCTCGCCCGGCGGCCCTTCGGGCTTCGTCCACGCGCGTGCGACCTCGGCGCCGAGCAGGAGCGCCGACGAGTACAGATACATCGAGTAGACGAAGACGAGCGCCGCAGTCAGAGTCCCGTAGATCACGCTCAGCTGGTTCGTCTTGTCGAGGATCAGGCTCGAGGCGAGCGAGATCGCCTGCAGCAGGATCGCCGTCACGATCGCACCGACGATCCCGTCGCGGAGGCTGATACCGCGGGCCGGCACGAACCGGTAGAGCAGCAGCACGACGATGACCGAGAGCGCAAAGAACGACAGGTGCAGGATCGTCTCGGCGAGCGCGGTCGTCGGCAAGCCGAGCACGTCGGCGACGCGTCCCGCTGCCCGCTGGACCAGGCTGTCGAGAACCGTCAGCCCCGCCGTCACGAGGACGAGCACTGCCGTCCCGATCACCAGCACCAGGTCGACGAGCTTCCCACGCGCCGCAGGCCGGCCCTCCGTGACGCCCATCGCGCGCTCGAGCCCCTGCCGGATCGACGTCATCACGCCGGTCGCCGCCCAGGCGAACACGAGCAGGCTGACGAGGCCTGCGGCGCTCACCGGAGTGGCGATCGTCGTGATCGCGTCCTCGACGTCCTTCGAGCCGCTGGCCGAGATCGGCAGGGCATCGACAATCTGGTTGACGACGCTTTGCCTGACTGCTTCGTCCTGGAGGATGAGGCCGAAGATCGACACCAGCACGATCGCCAGCGGGGCCATCGAGAACAGGAGGCGGTAGGCGATTCCCGCCGCCTGCTGCGAGCACCGGTCGGCGAAGAACTGCTGGAGCGCGCCCGCGACGACGCGCAGGAACCGCTTGATCAAGCCGGCTGAACCTCCGCCGCCCTGGCCGCCCGCTCTCGTCTCAGGCGGCGCCGGAGCATCACGGCGAGGTAGACCACGATCGCGATGTTCACCGCGATCCCGCCGGCCTTGAGCAGCGTCGGCTTGCGGGCGAGCTCGTAGATCTCGTACGGCAGCAGGAGCGACGTGGAGATGACGGTCAGATACTCGGCCCAGAGCTGATCGAGCCAGAGGCCGGTGCCCTCGACCAGCTCGAGGATCCCATAGCCGAGCGCCGCGAAGGCCGCGACGCGGATCTCGCTCGCACCGAGATCGTGGAAGTAGACGACGATCCGGTGCAGGAACGGACGCCTCGGATCGAGCTCGATCGCTCGCATGATGTGGTCGGAGATCCGGCCGAAGTCACTGTGCAGGTGGTTGAAGAGGTAGATCGAGGCGGCGATCAGGAGCAGGCCGCGGATCGCGCGCTCGGCCGCGATCAGACGGAGGATCCGCCTACTGCGTGGCGGGTCTTCGGCCTGCGTCATGGACGCTTGCTACTCGCCGGCCTCGGGGGAATGCGCTTCCTCACCGGCTGTCTTCTGCGCGTTCTTCTCGTCCTTCTTGCGCTTCCGGTCCTCCTTCATCTCGGCCGCCTTTGCCTTGGCATCGGTGTAAGCGCCGCCGACGAGCTGCTTCCCGCCCGTCCAGCCGAAGACCCAGACGACCAGGATCAGCGCGAACGCGACGTTCCAGGCCGAGGTGACGAGCTGCTGCGCGGTCGAGTAGGCGACAGCCGTGTTGTTCGGGACGTTGCAGCAGGTCTTCAGTGCGAGCGCATTCGTCGCCTGCGTGACACCGATCGCGCCGGGCGTGAACGATGCGACGTTCGCAAGCGAGCCGGAGCCGATCACCCACATGATCGAGTTGAACGTCACCGGGATCGCGAACGCCGCCAGGAAGATCGCGATCACCGCCATCTTGGCGGCGTAGCTGAGAGCCTCGGGCCAGACGACCCGCTTGAAGATAGTTCTTCGGCTGCGCGAGGATCGCGCCGCCCTTCTTGGCCTGCGCCCAGAGCTTCTTCACCTGCCGCCAGAAGATGCGGACGACGAGCACGATCAGGAACACTCCGCCGGCGACGATCCCGAAGAAGAATGCCGGGTGTGCGTGCTCCTTGCCGAAGCTGATGTCGAACTCGCCCGGGACGGAGAGGAAGAGATACAGGTAGACCGCGGTCCCGATGATCGTGTAGAAGATCTTCTGGACGAGGTAGGCGGCGACCGAGCCGCTGAACGTGCAGGACGGGATGATCGCGACGAACATCAGGAGCGTCACCAGCGTCCCCAGGTTGGCCGGCAGGAAGCTGTTCCCGGCGACACCGACGGCGTACGCGGTGACGATCGGGCCGGATGGACACCTCTCCGGGGTAGGCAGCGCCGAGGATCCCGTAGTACGAGACGCCTGCGAAGACGGTCTGGGCTGACTGGAAGACGAGGGCGGCGATCAGGTAGCCCGGCGGGATCGCGGACATCTGATCCCAGAGGCTCTCGATCCAGCCCTTGATGTCGAAGCCGAGCAGCTGGCAGATCAAGAGGAAGATCGCGATCCCGAGAACCCAGGCCCCGATCTTCACGAACCGGCGGCGGCGAGAGCTCGGTGCGGCGGGATGAACTGCGGGGGCTGCGCTCACTCGGCAGAGCCTAGTAGGTCGCTCTGCTGGTAGGAAGTGCGCAGTGCCCAGGCCAAAGCTCCGCACGATCGTCCTGCGCCTGCTCGTCGTCTGGGTGACCAGCGCGGCGGCTCTCCTGCTGATGAGTTGGCTGCTCAGCGGATTCCACGTCGACTCGTTCTGGTCGGCGCTTGGCGCCGCCGCCCTGATCGGTCTCGTGAACGCTCTGGTCTGGCCGACGCTGATCGCCGTGGCCCTGCCGTTCACCGTGCTGACGCTCGGTCTCGGCGTCCTGGTCCTGAACGGCCTCGTCGTCTGGCTTGTCGCTGAGTTCGCGCCCGGCGTCACCATCGACAACGTCTGGACGGGCATCGTCGTCGCGATTGGCCTCACGGTCGTCGGCACGCTCGGGACCACGCTGCTCGCGATCGACGACGACAACTTCTACGACCGCAACGTGATCCGCCGGCAGGCGCGGAAGCACGGTGCGGTCGAGACCGACGTTCCGGCCCTGTACTTCCTCGAGATCGACGGCCTCGCCCATGCCGTGCTGATGCGGGCGATCCGGGACGGGAACGCGCCCACGATGGCCCGATGGATCAACGACGGCAGCCATCACCTGATCCGCTGGGAGTGCGATTGGTCGTCGCAGACCGGAGCCGCGCAAACCGGCATCCTGCACGGCACGAACGAGGACATCCCGGCGTTTCGCTGGTGGGACAAGGAGGCCGGCCGCGAGGTCTCGTCGTCGCGGCCGCGGGACGTCGCTGCGATCGAGCAGCGGATCTCGAACGGGAAGGGGCTGCTCTATGCGGACGGCGCGAGCCGAGCCAACATGTACTCCGGTGACGCGCCGTACAGCCTGCTGACGATGAGCACGGTGCTCCGGCGCGACCGCCCGGGCCGCATCGGCAGCGACTACTTCGCGTACTTCGCGAACCCGTACAACCTCACGCGCACGATCGCTCTCGTGATCGCCGACATCTCGAGCGAGCTGTGGCAGGCTGCGCAGCAGAAGCGGCTCGACATCCGGCCCCGCGTGCACCGCGGCCTCAAGTACTCCTTCGTGCGCGCGTGGACGACCGTGGTCCAGCGCGATCTGCAGGTCGCGTCCGTCGTCGGGGACATCTTCGCCGGGCGCCCCGTCCTCTACACGACGTTCACCGGTTACGACGAGGTCGCGCATCACTCGGGCATCGAGCGCCCGGAGACGCTGAAGATCCTCCGCAAGCTCGACCAACAGTTCGCCCGTCTCGAGCGTGCGGCGGCCGGGGCGCCCAGGCCGGTGCGCTTCGCGGTGCTCTCCGATCACGGACAGACGCAGGGAACGACCTTCCGCGACCGTTACGGCATCTCGCTCCCCGACCTGGTCACCGAGGCCACCTCGGCCAGCGTGCAGAACTCGAGCCAGGGCGACGAAGGCCTGATGTTCCTCGGCGCATCGCTCACCGAGGCAGTCCGGCGGCACGGGAGTCCTGGGCACGTCGATGCGGACGATGACCAAGGGCCAGACCGTGGACGGGGCTGTGCTCGTCGGCCCCGACGGCAAGGCGGCACGGAAGGACGCGGGCGAGGCGGGCAAGGACGTGGGCCCGCCCGAGGTCGTCGTGATGGCCTCGGGCTGCCTCGGCCTGGTCTTCTTCCCGCACGAGCCTGGCCGTGTCACCCGCGAGTGGATCGACGCGAACTACCCGAACCTGATCCCGGCGTTGCAGAACCACCCGGGGATCGGCTTCGTGCTCGTTCGCTCCGAGGCCGACGGTGCGATCGCGCTCGGCGCCGCCGGAACGAACTTCCTCGATCAGGGCCGCGCCGAGGGAGAAGACCCGCTTGCGCCGTTCGGCCCGAACGCCGCGAAGCACGTCAAGCGCTCGGACGGGTTCCCGCACTGTGGCGACCTGATGATCAACTCGACGTACTGGGCCGAGACGGACGAGGTGGCGGCGTTCGAGGAGCTCGTCGGCTCGCACGGCGGGATGGGCGGGGAGCAGGCCTACCCGTTCGCGCTCGTTCCCACTGACCTTCAGCTTCCGAAGGAGCCGATCGTCGGCCCTGGGGCGATGCACCAGCAGCTTCGCCGCTGGCTTGTCGACCTCGGACAGGAGGCCTATCGGCCTGAATGAGCGGCTGCCGCGTCACCTATGTCGGCCACGCGACGATCCTGATCGATCTCGACGGCGTCCGGCTCCTCACCGACCCGGTGCTACGGCCTCGCGTCGTTCATCTGCGACGGATCGCCCCGCCCGTCTCGGCGGGGTCGCTCGGGCAGGTCGACGCGATCCTGCTCTCGCACGCCCACTGGGATCACCTCGATCTGCCTTCGCTCCGCAGGTTCGACCGGTCTGTGCGTGTCGTCGCACCCCGCGGCCTGGGCGCGCTTCTACGGAAGCTCCGGTTCGCCGAGGTCAGCGAGGTCGACGTGGGGGAGAAGCTGACGATCGGCGGCGTCGAGGTCACCGCCACTCCCGCCGAGCATGACGGCCGCCGCGGGCCTCTCGGTGTGAGCGCGCCCGCTCTCGGGTTCGTCATCACGGGCTCGAAGCGCGTTTATTTCGCGGGCGACACCGACCTGTTCGCCGATATGGAGGCGATCGGCGGATCGCTCGACCTCGCGCTGCTCCCGGTGGCCGGGTGGGGCAAGAAGCTCGGCCCGGGGCACCTCGATGCTGCGCGGGCGGCCACGGCGGCGAGCCTGCTGAAGCCGCGCATGGCCGTCCCGATTCACTGGGGCACATTCCGGCCGGTTTCCGAGCGCGGCGATCCGGGGCATCCCGAGACCGAGTTCCGCGACCGGGCCGCGAAGCTTGCGCCGGAGGTCGAGGTGCGCATCCTCGCGCCCGGTGAGACGCTCGACCTTACGTGACGACGGCGTAGACCCCGCGGCCGGCGAGGTAGCAGCCGCCGCCGATCAGGATCCAGACGGCGACCCTGGTGCGGTTCTTCGTCAGCCAGGTGTTGAACCGCCCGACCTGCGTGCTCGTCCAGTCGCCCGCGAACACGTAGCCGACGATCGGCAGCTCGATCAGGCTGAACATGATCACGTAGAACACGAACAGCGTCGCGACCACCTCGGCGTGGGTGTATCCCGAGGAGGCGACGTCCTTGAGCGCGATGATCGGGAAGAGGCCGGGGACGATGTTGAGCAGGATCCCGGCGACGAACGCGAGCGGGGCTCCGCGCTCGATCGCGGCCTTCGTCCTCTCGGCGCGGCGTTGCTTCTTCGCGCTCGGCGGCTTCTTCGCCTTCTCGGGCCGGTGCGCGAGGATCCACGCGCAGATGAACGCGAAGCCGGCGATCACGAAGTCGATGACGGCGGAGGTCGACGATCCGGTTGAGCTCGAGCCGATGGACGTCTCGTCGAGCGAGAACACGACCAGCGAGCCGATCGTCACGGTCGCGATGAGCCCACCGGCGAGAAAGCCGAGCAGGATCCGCTCGGGCTTGCTCGTCTGGAACGCGATCACATCGACGAGGACGAGTGTCGGCCAGAAAGCCGAGAGCACGGCCAGCAGGAGGAGGTCGAGCTGCATCGGGGCCGAGTCTAGGCCGTGCGCGGCCTCGTCAGCGCGCGCTCTGGTCGCGCAGCATTGCCTCGATCCGGTTCAGCTGGGCTTCGAGCTGCACGAGCCGGTCCTCGTCGAGCGGATCGTCTTCGGCCGCCTTGGCTGCACGCTCGGACTCGGCGCGCGCGACGAAGGCCGACGTGATCACCGCGGTGGTGATTGCCAGGAATGCGATTCCCTCGAGCATGACGACCGAGGCTACGAAACGTCCGCTCGGCTTGACCGGGGTCACGTCGCCGTAGCCGACCGTCGTCACGGTCTGCAGCGCCCACCACATCCCGACCCAGATGCTCGAGTACTCGGTGTGGTCGATCAGGCGCATCAGGATCCCGCTCGCGACGACGACGGTCGCAGTGGCGGTCACGATCACGCTCGCCGCGACGCGGACCGACGGCGGCTTGCTCATGAACTTGGTCATCCGCCGCTCGATCGGGTTGACGGCGGTGCTGACGCGAGGCGGCATCAGCCGAGCCTAGGGTGCCTCCCGGACGGTCGACTGAGGGCG
Organism: uncultured Actinomycetota bacterium; assembly: GCA_963775355.1. GTDB lineage: Bacteria > Actinomycetota > Thermoleophilia > Gaiellales > Gaiellaceae > PALSA-600. The sequence goes on from CAVZJA010000021.1 coordinate 122,746, forward strand.
TGGACGGCTTGGTCGATCGTCCGGAAACTTGGAGGCGAAGTTCTCGGGTTCGCCGAGCGACTCGCCGAAGATGACGAGCATCATCCCCGCGGCGCCCGAGCGTCAAGGTCGAACGTTCGCGGCGACATCGACTCCGTGCTTCGAGAGGCGGAGCGCCGAGCTGACAACGATCCCGAGCACCACCGCCGGGAGCCACATCAGGATCGGAACGAAGCCTCGGATGCCCCTCGGCTTCGGCGGCCCAGGTGTGCGGATCGACCTGCGGCACCCCGGAAGTCTGAGCTACTGACCGGCGAACACGGTCGACCAGTCGTTCTTCATGCTGACGACCGTCCAGCCGTGCTCGGCGGCGTACTCGAGCGACTTCTCGGCTCCGCCGGTGTAGGCGAACTCGCGCTCGCCGTCGTCGTGGTTCACGAGCAGCCTGAGGGCGGGGCTGGTCCTTGCCGCCTGCGTACCGGAGCATCGGGATGTCTCCGTTCGAGTTGCCTCCCGCGATGATCGGCCGCCGCCCGATCCGGCTCCAGATCCGCACGGGCTTGACCGGCCCATCGTCGAAGAACTCGCATTGCCGCCTGATAGGAGATCGTGCCGCCGTGCTCGTCGTCGGCGTACTCGAGCGCGTTCGAGCTGCCGATCACCCGCTCGGCGGGGATGCTGTACATCAGCTCCGTCACCGGGCGCATGAAGTCACGGTCGCCGCCCGAGGCGATGTAGTTCGTGAAGCCGTTTGCCGTCAGATAGCGGAGCAACTCGACCATCGGCGACATAGCCACACTCGTGGAACGGGAGGCCGAGGGTCGGGTGCTTGCCGAGATGCAGGAAGTCGTGCGCTGCGACCGAGTACTCGTCGACCGTCTGCCCGGCGAACGCCTGGACGATCCCGCCGAGCAGCACCTTCACGTCGCTCTCGTCACCGTGGTAGTGCTTCGTGATCGCGTTCCCGAGCCACGCATAGTCCTTCTCGTAGGCCGCCTTCCAGGGCTGCTGCTCTCGAAGCGACTCGTCCGCGTCTGCCATCGCGGCGAGGCGCGTCAGGATGAAGCCGACCTCGATCGGCATCGGCTTCTCCGTCCAGAGCGTCCCGTCGTTGTCGAAGACCGCGATCCGCTCGGCGGGCGGGACATAGTCCGGCCCGCCGTCCGTCGTCACACGCTCGACGAAGTCGAAGATCGCCTTGCGGGAGCCGGTGTCGTTCCAGGAATCGAGCGCCATTTACTGCGACCTGATCAGCATCGCGGCCTCGCGCTCGAGGTCGACGTACGGATCCCCGCTGACGTCCACTGCGACGCGGTCGATTCTCCCGCCGGTGAAGGTGTAGGGAGACTCGCCCGGGTAGTCGTCGGTGACCGGCTCGCCGCCGTGTCGGCCGACATAGAGGCCCGAGCCCGCGATTGCGAACGCCCCGAGCTGGGTCTTGATCTTGCCCTCGCCGACCTTCTTGTCCCCGTGGTAGAGCGAGAGCGTCCCGAAGGCGTGCGTGGGCTCCATCCCCTCCTTGTCGAACGACGCCGAGAGGATCAGGTTGTCGCCGGTCGGGATGTCCTCCGTGCCGACGATCAGCTGCTCCTCGGCGCCGACGAAGCTGTTGACGTAATGCAGGCGGTTGTCCTTCACGTAGAGCGCGTGACCGCCGAAGCGAGCGCCGATCGCGAAGAGCACGCCCTGGGCGCCGGGCGCCGGGATGTCGACGAGGGCGCCGATCACGAACGAGCGGTTGCGGGTGTTGACCGCCTGCCACTCGCTGACCGGGGCCGTGTCCGGGAAGTACGTGTAACGATTCCGGGGCTTGGTGAGCTGGGGCCTGGGTGTACCGAGGATCTCGACCGCCGAGCGGTCGTCGAGCGGGAAGGCCCCGTGCTTGCCGGCCTCGGAGAACCAGACGTTTGACGAGCTCGCGGAGCTTGTCGGGCTGCTCGGCGGCGAGATCGTGCAGCTCCGCACGGTCGGTGTCGACGTGGTACAGCTGCCACTCGTCGTCGTTGAAGTTCCCCCAACCCGCGATCGTCGGGTGGGTGGTGACCGCCTTCCAGCCCTCGTGGTAGATCGAGCGCGACCCGAGCATCGCGTAGAACTGGGTCGAGCGTCCCGACGGCGCGGAGGCGTCGTCGAAGGACGGGCGCATCGTCACACCGTCCAGCGGGCTCTGCGTGGCCCCCTGATCGCCTCTGGCGGCTCGACTCCGAGCACGTCGAGGATCGTCGGGACGAGGTCGATTGCGTGGGCGTACTGCTCGCGAACCTCGCCGCGCGCCTTCGTCCCGGCCGGCCACGAGATGATGCACGGGTCGGCGGTGCCGCCGTTGAACTCGTAGCGCTTCCACATCTTGAACGGCGTGTTGAACGCCATCGCCCAGCCGTTCGGATAGTGGTTGTAGGTCCGCGTTCCGCCGAGCTCGTCGATCTGGGCGAGGTTCTGCGCGAGGTCGTCGGGGACGCCGTTCGCGAACTTCATCTCGTTGACCGAGCCGTCGGGCCCGCCCTCGCCGCTCGCTCCGTTGTCGGAGACGAGGACGATCAGCGTGTTGTCGAGCATGTCCCACTGCTCCAGGTAGTCGAGCAGGCGCCCGATGTGGAAGTCGGCGTGCGCGAGGAAGCCCGCGTACACCTCGGCCATGCGTGAGAAGAGCCGCTTCTCGTCGTCGTTGAGGGCGAGTCCCAGGGGCGCGTGACGTCGAGCATCGGGAACGGCTTGCCCTCGGGGCCGGTGCGGGTCTGGTCTCCGATCGGGTTGACGGGCGGCAGCTCCGTGTCTGCCGGGACGATGCCGAGCTTGATCTGGTTCGCGAGCGTCGTCTCGCGGATCGCCTCGTAGCCCATGTCGAATTGCCCCTTGAACTTGTCGATCCACTCGGTCGGGGCGTGGTGGGGCGCGTGGCAGGCGCCGGGCGCGTAGTACAGGAAGAACGGCTTCTCGGGCGACACGGCGTTGGCGTCGCGGATGAACTCGAGCGCCTTGTCGGTGATGTCCTCGGTGAGGTGGTAGCCCTCGTCCGGTGTCTTCGGCTGATCGACGGGATGGTTGTCGTAGACGAGGTCGGGGTACCACTGGTTCGTCTCGGCGCCGAGGAAGCCGTACCAGCGCTCGAAGCCACGCCCGGTCGGCCAGTTGCGGCGCGTCGAGGCGAGATTCATCTCGTCGGTCGGGCAGAGGTGCCACTTGCCGACCATGTAGGTGTTCCAGCCGAGCTCGCCGAGGATCTCCGAGAGCATCCCGTTCTCGGGCGGGATCGTGCCGCTCGCGTTCGGGAAGCCGATCGCTGCCTCGGTAATGCAGGCCATGCTGTTTCGGGTGTGGTTGCGGCCCGTGAGCAGGCAGGAGCGAGTGGGGGAGCAGAGAGCCGTCGTGTGGAACTGGGTGTAGCGGATGCCCTTCTCGACGATGCGTTCGATGTTCGGCGTCGGGATCGGGCCGCCGTAGCGGCTCATCGCGGAGAAGCCGACGTCGTCCAGGACGATGTAGAGGACGTTCGGCGCGCCCTCCGGCGCGCGTCGGCGGCTCGAACGGGGCCCAGTCCGGGCTCCGAGTCGCGAATGTCGACGTTGATCGTTCCCTGGAAGGCCTTCGGCATCGCTTGCTCCTTGTTCCTCGTTGATGGGCGCGGCTGTCGCAGGCTCTCCAGAGCCGCCGCACGCGCTCCTTACCCAGAGCCCGTGGTCTATCAGACCGGTCTCGGCGTTGCCACGTGCTGCACCGGATTGAAACAACCTCAGACCGGCTGAGGAGCGCGCTCGCGGCGAACGGCGAGAGCAGGGCCGAGCGCCGCACGACCAGACGATCAGCGACGAGCCGAAGCCGATCCAGAAGAAGATCGCCATCACGACCCCGAACCCGCCGTAGTCGCGGGCGTAGAAGTTGAGCCAGTGCTCGAGCACGAAGCTCGAGATCAGCATCACCGCGACGAGCCCGAGCCCGGTCAGGATGGCGCCGGGAAGCAGCTCGCGCCACCCGAGCTGCCGGTGGGTGAGGATCCAGGGCGCCCAGGCGAAGTACAGGACGAGCAGTCCGAGCCAGCCTGGGGAGAGGGCATATCCACCCCACGAGAGACGGCCGGACAGGCTTGCCTCCTGCACGAACAGGAGCAGGAAGAGCCCGTAGAGCGCGAGCAGCACGAGCGCGAACCGGGTCTGGTCGCCCTTCCTGGACGGCAGATCGATACCCCAGGCTCGTAGGTGGACGAGCTGGAGGACGCGGCCGAAGTTGAGGCCGAACACGAGCGCGCCGGCGATGGCGAGCAGGGCCGAGCTGAGCTTGTGCGACGAGTCCTCGACGAGGACGCTCCGGACGAGGGTCGCGGTCGGTGTCGAGAGGTTGTAGTTCTCGACCAGGTGCCGCGCGAACGCAGCCGGTTGCCGCTCGAGGTACTCGACCATCACGAGCAGCGCCGGGATCACGGCGATCAGGACGTACGTCGTCAGGAGGAGCGACTGGAGCGGCCCGTCGACTCCCTTGTAACGGCGCCACGCTCCGATCGCGACGCCCTTGCGCGAGTACTCCTCCTGCCGCGCGACCCACCCGGCGCTGCGCCCCTTGACCTCGGCGGCGCGGCTCCAGGCACGGGAGGCGGCGTGTGGCTTACGCTCCGGCGGAGCGGTCAACCGAAGCCGTGGTGCTCGCGCTCGTCCTGGAGGAGGGCGAGCACCGCGTTCGCCCAGTCGGCGACGTCGTCCAGATGCTCCGTGTCGCGGATGGTCATGAAACCGGCGGTCAGCGCGTCGATCTCGGCCTCGGTCAGCATCTGCCCGGGCTCGACCTCGAGCGGCGCGAGTGCATGCGCGTCAGCCTCGACCTCGCGGGCCATGGCGAACTTGACCAGCCACTCGTCGTGCCCCGCGGACTGGGCGAGCTGGGCGAGGATCGCGTCGACCCGCGCGTTGCCTTCCGGTGTCAGCGCTGCGACGGTGCGAGCGAGGTATTCGCTGTGGTGGTCGGACGAGCCCACGCTCAGCGCCCGGCTGCTCGCCTCACCGTCGCGACGGCCTCGGCCGGCGTGAGCCGGTCGGTGTTCACGACGAGGTCGTACTGCGTCGGCGACTCGCTCTTCGTGCCGTAGAAGCGCTTCAGGTAGTCGGCCCGCGCCGAGTCGGAGGAATCGACCGCGCGAGCGGCGTCTTTCTCGCTCAGCTCCTCGTCGTCGGCAACGCGTGAGCGGCGCGTCTCGACCGAGGCGCTGACGAGGACGCGCAGCACGTCGGGCCGGGCGGCAAGCGCATGCGAGGCGGCGTGCGCGACGATCACGACCTCGCCGGTCTCGGCGGTCTCCTCGATCGCGCTGCGGATCAACTCCCGGAGCTCGGCGCTCAGATGCCCGGGGGTGACGTCCGTCCCACCCGGGACGCCGAACATGCTCGTGTCGCCCGATGCGAGCCCGTCGAGCATGCGGGACATGAACGAGCGGCGGCGCTCGGCGTCGGAGATGACGCCCGGCTCGACGCCTGCACCTGCGGCAGCGCGAAGGATGATCTCCTCGTCGACGAGCTTGAACCCGAGGGTGTCTGCGACACCGCGCGCGATCTCGCGCATCTGCGCCCCGTCCGGTCCCGACACGCATACGACCCGGCAATCCACGCCGGGAAGCTAGCGGATGGGGCGCCTCAGGCTCGCAGCTCGCGTGACCCGCTGGTAGAGCAGGAACGCCGCGAGTGCGATCAGGAGCCCGACGACCGCGTACTTGAGGTACTCGACGAAGAGCACGACGATCGCGATGAGCGCCAGGATCACCCCGATCCGGTTGATCGTCCGGACGAACGTCCCGCGAAGCACGGACTCACCGATCACGAACGCGATGACGAGCACGATCAGCTCGGCCCAGACGTTCGACGGCGAAGCGAGGATCAGGACCGCGAGGCCGATCAGGAGCGCACTGATCGAGATCGCCGCCCAGACCTCGGCCGCGTGGCTGAAGCGCATGGTGGCAGCCGGGACAGGCGCGGCAGCGTGACGGATATGTGCGCGGCCGTCCTCGGCGTCGCCCGCCTGACTCCGCTCGATGCTGCGGGTGAGCCCTTCGATGACCGCGTGGTTCTCCGAGCGCTCACGCCGGAGTGCCGTCAGCCGCTCGGTCTGTGTGGCCGCCTGCTCCTCGATCCGTGCCGACTCGGCCGCCAGGTGCGGGCTTCCACGCATGCTGTCGAGCCGTACGCCGAGCTCGCGGATCGCGGTCGTCTCCGCGGCGACAAGCCCCTCGATCTCCACCTGGCGGGCCTCGAGGCTTCGGAGCTCCTTCTCCATGACCGCGAGCTCCTGCGGCGGTGGGGTCACCTGGGCGAGGCCCGCGAAGCCGAGGGGATCGAACCAGGAGGGTCGACCCGAGCCGTCCCGGTCGTACATCGGGCCGGCAGGCGCGTTCTCGCCGGAGATCGGGTCGCGCGCGAAGAGGCCCCAGAGGCCGCGGTACTCGGCGGCCCACGGCGTCGACTCATCGATCACGTTCGGCGTCCACTCGTGCTCCTGGCCGGGGCCGATCGAGAGGCCGTCGCCGCGAGCGAAGTCGACGAACGGGATTCGCAGCGGCCGCCTCGTCTCGTCGCCCTGGCCGAGGCGGATGCGCCAGAAGCCGTCGAGCGCCTCGGCGAGGCGCTTGACCCGCCGCGGCGCCGGTATCGGCGACCTCGGCCTGGTACTCGCCGGGACGGAAGTACGCCGCGTGCGAGCCGGCGCCGGCGTAGACGACCGGGTGCCCGTCCACGAGCTCCAGGTCGACGCGGTCGTCCCAGCGGCGCCGGAGGTCGGCGCCGTGGAAGTCGTGCGACGCGTACGCGACCCAGGCCGGCACGAGCTCCTCCTCGTCCTCGTAGAGGTAGACCGAGATCATCTCCCAGTCCGATTCGTGGTCATTGACGCCGTGGAAGCCCGAGCGCCAGGGGTTGTACGCGAAGAAGAACCAGTACTGGCAGACTGTCCAGCCGCTTTGCCGGACGACCCGGCCCTGATACACGAACCGTCCGTCCCTCTTGCGGATCTCGTCGTACTTGAGGGCCGCAGCGGCGGCGGTGGCCCCGGGTACGGTGCCGCGCAGGAGCAGCGAGAGCGAGAACAGCCCGTCGCCGAGGCGCGGCAGCAGGCCGCCGCGTGCGAGCCGGCCGAGGCCGGCCTTGAACTCGCTTCCCTGCTCGCGCTCCAGGCGCCGCTCGCCCGCCAGGGCGGAGGCGCTCTCGGTCAGGTCGAGCGGATGGACGAAGCGGAGGTAGAAGAGCGACCCGAACGGCGCCTCGCGGCGCTCGACGAGCCGCTCGAGGGTGAGCTGCCCCTCGGGCACGACCTCCTCGTCGGTGCCCTCGGGCACGTGCAGCCAGAGGCTGCTCGCGCGGACATAAGGCTCGACGTCCATCGGGAAGAACTTCTCGCCGTGCGTGTAGTGCACGACGGGCTCGAACGCCCGAAGGATGTCGACGTCAGCTGCCGCCGACGAGATCCTGTGATCCACGATCGAGGACGAGCTTTGGTGGAGGGCGGACCCCGAACGCGGTCTGGATGTCGAGCGGAGTGAGCGCGATCACGGTCACCGCGTCGACGGCCATCACGACGTAGTTCGCGTCGGTGTAGAAGAAATGGCGCAGGAGCTGATGGGTGAGCCCGACGACGGCCCAGGTCATGAAGGCTGCCCAGGACCAGCGCGCCATCCGGAAGGCGCCACGCCCGATTGCGAGCGCGAGGAGGCCGAGCGCGAGGTCGACCGCTCCCTCGGAGAGCTTGCTCGCGCTGCCGCCCCGGGTGAGGATGACGATCCCGACGACGGCGTGATAGCTGCCGACTCCGAGGGCGAGCAAGCCGACCAGCGTGACAGCGACCGGACGCCGCCGCGCACGCTTCATCGCGTGCGCCAACTCCGGCGGATCCTCCTCGGCGCTCAAGCGGGGCAAGACTATCCGGCGCTTCGCGGGCGCTCGACGCAGCGATGTTACGACCTGGCGACGAGCCCGCGACGATCTGGTTCCAGGGGCGGGTTCGCTAGGTTGGAGCCTTGACTGCGGATAACGGATCGAGTGCGCCAGAGGCGCCGACGGAGTCGTGGATCGACCTGCCGGCTCACATCGACAGGCCGCTCGAGGTGTACGTGAACGGCATCGTCCAGCAGCCCGGGGTCGACTTCGAGTTGATCGAGCAGACCCTCGTGTTCCCGCGGGAGCTGGTTCCCGAGGTGAAGATGAGTCGCCGGCAATGGGCGCTCGTGACGGTCGGGATCGGCAACTACAGGAAGCACGACAGCGTCGACGTGATCTACGAGAAGGACGGCCGGCGCCTGGTCGCAACGGGCCTGCGGCCACGCTGAGCACGTGACCACCGGCAACGTCCTTCTCTTCGCCGCCGCCTTCCTGGCCTGCGCCGTGGAGATGGTCGAGGCGCTCACGATCGTGCTCGCCGTAGGCGTGACGCGCGACTGGCGCTCGACGCTGATCGGCGTCGGCGTCGCGGCGCTCGCCCTGGCGGTGATCGTCGCCCTCCTCGGGCCGGCGCTGACGCTGGTCCCGATCCAGACGCTCCGGCTGATCGTCGGCTCGCTCCTGCTCGTATTCGGGCTGCAGTGGCTCCGCAAGGCCATTCTCCGCTCCGGGGGCTTCAAGGCGATGCACGACGAGGCGGCGATCTTCGAGCGCGAGAGCGCCGATGCGATCGGCGCGCCCGCGGAGAGCCGCGCCGGGCTCGACTGGTACGCGTTCACCGTCGCATTCAAGGGCGTGCTGCTCGAGGGGCTCGAGGTTGCGTTCATCGTCGTCACGTTCGGGAGCAGCCAGGGGAACGTGCCGCTGGCTGCGGGCGCGGCGCTGGCGGCGTTCGTGATCGTCGCGACGGCCGGAGTCCTCGTGCGCGCGCCGCTGAGCCGCGTACCCGAGAACACGATCAAGTTCGTCGTCGGGGTGCTGCTCACGAGCTTCGGGATCTTCTGGGCCGGCGAGGGGATCGGCGTCGACTGGCCCGGAGACGATCTGGCGCTGCTCGGCGTTCTCGCGTTCGTGTCGCTCTCGTCCTTCGCCCTCGTGCGCATCCTCCGGCACGAGCGCGGGACGCTCCGTGCCGTCGGCGTGGACTCCTCATGAGACGGCTCAAGGCATTCGGGTTGTTCTGGTACGACTTCGTCGTCGGTGACGACTGGCGGATCGCGGTCGGCCTCGTTGCTGCACTCGGCCTGACGGCGATCCTCGTCAGCATGTCCATCTCGGCCTGGTGGCTGCTCCCGCTCGCCGTGATCGCCTTGTTGGCCGAGTCCGTCCTGCGGGCGGGACGAAGCTCTTAACGCGCCCTTCACCCTCGTCTCATCCTGCGTTCGCCATTCTTGGCTCGTCGGTCGGCTTTCTACGGGGGAACCTCATGCCTGCGCCTGCTCGCTCGCTCGTCGTCAAGGTGCCCGAGGTCGCGGCGCTCTTCTGGATCATCAAGATCCTCACGACGGCGATGGGCGAGGGCACCTCCGACTACCTCGTGCACGGCTACAACCCCTACCTCGCCGTGACCGGAGGGTTCGTGGCCTTCGTGATTGCGATGGCGATCCAGCTCCGGATGCCGCAGTACGTGCCGTGGGCGTACTGGCTCGCCGTGCTGATGGTCGCGGTGTTCGGGACGATGGCGGCAGATGTCCTCCACGTCGAGTTCCATGTTCCCTACATCGTCTCGACGATCTTCTTCGCGCTTGCGCTCACGATCGTGTTCGCGTCCTGGTACCGGACCGAGGGGACGCTCTCGATCCACAGCATCGACACACGTCGCCGCGAGCTCTTCTACTGGGCGGCAGTCCTGGCGACGTTCGCGATGGGCACGGCCGCCGGCGATCTCGCCGCCTACACGGCGCGGCTGGGCTTCCTGTCCGCCGGGGTGATGTTCGCGGTCGTGTTCGCCCTGCCGGGCATCGGCTACCGCTTCTTCAACCTCAACGCGATCGTGGCGTTCTGGTTCGCCTATGTGATGACCCGGCCGCTCGGCGCCTCGTTCGCCGACTGGATGGGCAAGTCGCGGCACGCCGGCGGTCTCGGTCTCGGCGACGGCCCGGTGGCACTCGTGCTGGGCCTGCTGATCGCGGCGCTCGTCGGTTATCTCACGGTCACGGGAAGCGACCGGGCCCCATCAACGGCAAGACCGTGGCGCGGAATACCCGAGCCGGCCGGCGAAGAGCCGAGCTCGTAGCGCCCCTCCTGCCCGTGCGACGCGAGGCGTCGCACGGGCAGGAGGTTCGGGCTGCGCTGCGTTACGCGACGCGGTTGATCTGGCCGCGGATCTCTCCGAGGCGGTTCTTCATCGTGTGGACGTTGACGTACGTCCGTCCGCGCACGAGTGCATCGCGCTGTGAGGCGGTCAGCGTCAGCGTGCCGTGCGAGGGCGAGTAGCAGTTGCGGCAGAGCGTCTTGAACGCAACGCCGTTCATGCCGCGCAGGCCCTTGTTCAGCCCGGCGACCGTCGGCCTGCGGGTGAGGTGCGTGAACTTGAGCGTCCAGCGGAGCGTCCTGCCGGTCAGTTTCGCGGTGAAGTGGCCCGCGGCGCCCATCCGGGTGCCGTGCGGGCGCGGGACTTCCTGGCCGCTGCGAAGCGTCGCGGAGAAGCTGGCCTTCAGGACGAAGGTCGCCGTGATCGTCGATGCGGCCGAGGTCGCGCTGCCCGATCCGGTCGAGTTCGTCGCGGTGACGCTGACGCGGAGCGCGTTGCCTGCGTCGACCGTGCCGATCCCGTAGCTCTGGCCGGTCGCGCCGGAGATGTTGGCGCAGCTGGTCCCGTTCGTGTTGCAACGGCTCCACTGGTAGCCGAACGTGGTCGTGACGCCCGTCCAGACGCCGGTCGAGGACTGCACCGTGTGCCCGACGAGCGCCGAGCCCGAGATCAGCGGCAGCGTTGTGTTGACCGGCGAGCCCGTCGTCTTGGCGACGACGGCGACAGTCAGGTTCGACGAGGCGGTGGCCTTACCGGCCGAGTTGGCGGCGGTGACCATCGCGCGGAGCTTCGAGCCGACCTGGCTCGAGGTGACGAGGAAGCTCTGGCTGGTCGCGCCGGCGATATCGGTGCAGACCGTTGCCGCGTTGCACGACTGCCACTGGTAGCTGAACGCGATCGGCTTCCGGCCCGACCAGCTGCCCGGGTCGACGGTGACCTTCTGGCCGTCCTCCGGCTTGCCCGACGGGTCCGGCTGCTTCGTGTTCGCCGGGACGGCACCGGTGTTGGCGACGGTGCCGGTTGCTCCCGAGAGCGCCTGGTTCGAGCCGTCGGAGTTGGTTGCCGTCACCTGGACGCGGATCGTCCTGCCAGCGTCGCTGTTCGAGACGACGTAGTTCTGGTTCGTCGCGCTCGAGATCGTGCCGCAGCTGCTCCCCGAGGAGTTGCAGCGCTGCCACTGGTACGCGTAGCTGATCGGAGTCGCACCGTTCCAGGCTCCGCTCGTCGCGCTGAGCGTCGCGCCCGTGCCGGCGGTTCCGGTGATGGTGGGAGCCGAGGTGTTCGTCGGGCTCGCGGCCGCGTGGCGGGCCGACGCGAGCGCCGATCCGGCGCCGACCATGAGGAGGCCGGCAAGTGCGGCCAGCAGAAGTGGAATGCGTTTCATCCAATGCCTCTCTGTATGGAATTGCTTAGGTTCGTTGGCTTGCATGCCTCGCGACCCTGTGCGGGTCTCGAGGAAAACCTTGGGTCGCACGCGTGCCTCAGACGAGGGAGTTGGAAGCCGGCGCGGGCGACGCGTCGGCGGTTTCGTCCTCCGGAGAGTGCTGCGTGCGCAGATCGGCGAGCTCGTCGCGTCGAGAGAGCCTTGCCCGGCGCCTCCGGCGCCAGATCAGCCCGCCGGCCTGGTCGAGCAGGATCGTTACGAGTGCGGTCGTCAGGACGACAACGACCAGCGAGACGTTCGACTGCCAGACGATGTAGTGGACGCGAACGGTGTGGCTGTTCTGCGCGATCGCAACGATCACCACCCCGGCGAGGATGAGTGCCGCTGCGAAGGTCCACCACCAGCCGAGCCCGGCCTTACTGCGCCGCGCCGCCTTGGCAGGCGTCACAACGGCGTCGTCGACAGAAGTGTTCTTAATCTCCCGCGATCGTCGTGGGTCTCGCCGCGACCGTTGCCAGGGGCCTGTTCGGCTCTTGAATCGGCTCCGACGCGGGGGGCGGGGCCGGCACGTCCGACGACTTGGCGGCGGGCTTCCCGAATCCGAGCGATCCGATCAGTCTCGTGAAGTAACTCATTCGTTCTTCTCCTCGGTGAGGTCGAGACCGTCCGGGCCGGATTGGCCGCGCTCAGGTTGTCGATGAGCTCACCATAACATACGAAACTAAGATTCGTGTTATTTTATGTCGCGAAGCTCTATGTCGTCTATCACACCACCGGTCCCGGAGTTCGGGTTCTTGACCAGTCATGGCAAGACGCTGCTCCTGATCGCCGACGATCCGCGGATCCGCATGCGCGACATTGCCGCGCTGCTGAACGTCACCGAGCGCGCCACCCAGCGGATCGTCGCCGACCTCGCAAGAGCCGGCTACATCGATCGGCAGCGCGAAGGACGGCGCAACCTCTACACGGTGCGGACCGACTTGCCGCTGGGACTGCCGCTTCAGCGTGACGTCGATATCGGAGCGCTGGTCGGCGTGCTGGGCCCGAGGGGCTAGGGGCGCTCGAGACTCTCGAGATCACTCAGCGCCAGATGGCCGCCGGGAACGATCGTCGTCCGGTTGGCGATCACCGTCATCGGCGCTCCAGGGTCACCGAGATCCGAGAGGACGAGTGAGGCCTCCGAGAAGTCCTCGCTCGCGGTGTAGGCGCTCACGGTGATAACCGTGAGCAGGCCGGCAGCGTCGGCCGCAAGCAGCCCGTTGCGCGAGTCCTCGACCACGACGACCTCGCCCTTGCGCACTCCGAGCCGTTCGACCGCCAGCTCGTAGATCTCCGGGTCCGGCTTCTTCGCGGCGACGACGTCGCCGGCGAGGACCAACAGATTTTGCGCCGGCTCCGCCCCGACGGCGTGAGCGAGAACGGCGCGAACCGACCGCTCCGAGGAGGTGGAGGCCACCGCCAGCTTCCAGCCCTCCGCGTCGGCCTCGCCGATCATCCGAACGACACCAGGGCGCGGGCGGATCCCGTGCTCCACGAGGTTCTGCTCGAGGATCTCGGCCTTCCGCCGATGCAGGGCCTCGACGAGCTCGCGGCTGTGGCCGGGTAGCGCGGCCGCCATCCTCTCCTTGCCCCCGGCGATTCGAAGGAGCTCCGCGTACTCGTCGTCCGACCAGTGCAATCGGAGCCCCGCCTCGGCGAACGCCTGGTTGAACGCCGGGAGGTGCAGGTCGCGCTCGGTGTCTGCGATCACGCCGTCGCAGTCGAAGATCAGCGCTCTCAAGCTTGGCCGATCGTCGGCTTCATCGGCGGGAGCTTATGGGTGAAGGGCCACTCGAGCGGGCGCCGGCCTCCGGTCCCACGCCGCGAAAGATGAGGCGTTCGCCTCATGCGGCTTCGCCCCGGCCGCCGTAGATTGGCAGGACCGAGAGCGACGAAACGAGGGAGCCATGAGTCTGCAGAGCAGATTCTTCGCACTGACCTATGATCGGATGAGCGCCAAGCTCGAGCGCGCAGGGCTGCATGCCCACCGGGAGACGCTGCTCGCCGGGGCGAGCGGGCGGGTGCTGGAGATCGGCGCCGGAACCGGCGCGAACCTCGGCCTCTACGGCTCGGAGGTCGAGGCGCTCACGGTCACCGAGCCCGAGTCGCCGATGTTGAAGCGGTTGCAGCGCCGGGTGGTGGAGCAAGCCCCGAAAACGACCGTGCTGCGTGCGCCGGCTGAGGATCTGCCCTTCGAGGACGGCAGCTTCGACACCGCAGTCTCGACGCTCGTGCTCTGCGGAGTGAGCGACCAGCCGCGCGCGCTGCGCGAGCTGCACCGGGTGCTGCGGCCGGGCGGGAAGCTGCTGTTCATCGAGCACGTCCGCTCGGATGAGCCGGGCCTTGCGCGAAAGCAGGACCGGATGAACGGCCTCAACCACTTCCTCGTCGGTTGCGACTGCAACCGCACCACGCTCGATTCGATCCAGGCAGCCGGTTTCGAGGTCTCGCAGCTCGAGCGCACGACGCTCGCCAAGGCTCCGGCCTTCGTCCGGCCGCTGATCGTGGGAGCCGCAACGGCATCACTTCACGGGAGCATGCGCGGCGAGTGAGGTGGAGGCGATGCCGCGAGCCTGCGTGTCACCGCCGGCGCTCGTGAAGTTACCTCCCAGGTACAGCTTCTGATTGGCGGTTGCGAGCGCCAGCCCGTTGCCGCTGAATGGTCCTTTGCCACCGCTCGAGCCGAGAGCGTGCCAGGCCACCCCGTCGAAGTAGGCGATCTGGTCGGCTCGAGGGTCGCCGCCCGCGTTTTGGAACGAGCCCGCTGCGAAGACGCGCGAGCCGGAGGTTGTCAGCGCGTAGATGAAGGACGTGGCCGGGAACCAGCCGTCCTTGCCGTTCTTGTTCGAGCCGACGGCGCTCCAGGCTGCGCCGTTCCAGCGCGCGACGTGGTCGGCCTGCGCGACTCCGCCGACGTTCTTCGAGTCCGTCCCGACGTACACATTCGTTCCCGATGCGGTGAGGCTGCGCACGAAGTCGTCGATGGGGCCTCCGCCCGGGCTCGGCCCCGAGCCGAGCGCGTGCCACGAGCCGCCCGAGTACGCGGCGATGTTGTCTGCGGCGGCGATCCCGGACACGTTGCTGAACCCGCCGCCGGCGTAGAGCGTGCCGTGGCTGTCGGCGGCCAGGGCATAGACGCCACCGGCGAAGTCGCCGTCCTTGAGGACGGTCGAGCTCGCGGCGCCGGTGCTCAGGTTGCAGGCGAGGATGAAGTCGGCTGACGCGATTCCCGCGCCGTTCGCGAACGACCCGCCGATATAGAGCGTCGAGCCGATGATCTGCAGTGCATTCACGTTGGCGGTGATCAGCGGCCCCTGCGAGTTGCACACCGGCCCCCACTTGACGCCGTTCCACTGCGCGACGAAATCGAGGTTCTGGTCGCCGCCCGCGTTGGTGAAGACGCCGCCGACGAAGACCTTCCCCGCCTTGTAGGCGATCGCGTGGACATCGCCGTTGAGCGTCGGCCCGACGGCGCTCCAGGTCGATCCGTTCCACTTCGCGAGATGCGCCGCCTTGGGGTTGCCGCCGGCGCTCGTGAAGCTCCCGCCGGCGAAGAGAACGCCCGGGTCGTCGGCGTTCAGCGTGTACACCGCGCCGTCGAGCGAGGGGACTCCGGCCTTGCCGCCGGTCCCAACGTGTGACCAGGCGCCCGCGAGCGGGGGGCTCGCAACCGCCGGCGGTGCCGACGGCGTGGTGGTGATCGGAAGCGTCTTGGTCGGCGTCGTCTTCGTCGGCGTCGTGCCTGCGGGCGTCGTCGTTGTCGTCATGGGGGCGGCCACGCCGATCGGAATGCACTGCTTGTCCTTGTTCGACCAGTACCTGAGGACGGAGAGGCCGTTGCTGCGGAGGCGGACGGGGCTGATGGCGATACCGGGGACACCGCTGTACGCGTTGCCCTCGCAGATGTCGCCCGGCTCTCCCTTGGAGGTCCAGCTGGCGATATCCGGGGCCCACTTGTTGTCGATCCAGCCGGTCGGTGCCACAGGGTCGAGCGCGGCCTCCGCGAGCTCATGCGCGAACACCTCGCTGAAGTGGTCCTTGGTGGCGGCCGGAGTGGAACCGAGCATGCACTCGGCCGGCATCACGATCACCGGGAAGGCGACGAGCCTGAGCACGATGCCGAGAAGGAGGTCGGCGTCCCCGTTGGGCAACAGCACCGCCGCGGTCATGTGGAACGCATCGACGCTGTGGCAGTCCGCTCCCGGCGACCCGGTGATCGTGACACCCTCAGGCAGGAACACCGAGTAGATCGTGTTGTTGTCCGGCAGCGGCACGCCCGTGCCGATGGAGCCCTGGATCTCGCACGTCACCCACCCGAGCAAGGAGCTCAGATTCATCGTCCCCGGGTTCGTGTGCGAGGCGGCGTTCCCGTTGTGTGCCGTCGGGCGCATTGTCTGGCAGAGCGTCGAGGACGCGTGCGCTCCGACGAAGTTGCCACGATGGACGCCGTACTGGTTCGCCCCGTCGAGGTACTCGCTCGACGTGAGGAGCTGAACGGTCGCGTTGGTCTGGGCCTTCGTCAGCGAGCCCGGGTTGTGGGCGTCCCAGTTGTCGTCCCAGAACAGGTTGACGATCTTCGGGTTCGCGACGACGCGACCGCCGGCCTGCACCTTGCATGTGATCGGCGGGCAGGCGAACGGTGCCAGGAGGTGCGCGACGGCGGAGACAGCGACGCTGTAGCTCCCACCGGTGTTGTTGTCGAGCAGGTTCGGCCAGGGCCCTGCGGCAGCGTTGCCCGAGAGCGAGACCGCTACTGCGAGGACGGACAGCAGTGCGACAAGGCGGCGTACTCCCGGCATCGGAGCCTCCCGTTCGTGTGAACGGCAGCGCCGGGATGGCGACACCGCGCTTGCGTGCACGAAGGCCCTTAGGGGGTGAAAGGAAGCGCGTGGGCCCTTCCCTTCGCCGGCGCCGGGTCTGCGCTCTGGCTGAGAGTAGCTGCGGCTCCCGATGGCCGCGGCCCGCCTCAAACCGCAAGGATTGGCGTATTCGGCCCGATCGAGGCCGCTCCGGCGTTTGGCGGCTACCGTGCCGCGAGATGGATCTGGAGCCGGTACTCGACCGGGTCGCCGCTCTCGCACCTGCCGCGTCGGTCGGGCGTGGGTTTCTGCTCGTCGGGATCGGCGGCCGGGGAGGATCGGGAAAGACGACCCTCGCTCGCGCGGTTCCCGGCGCGCAGATCGTGAGCACCGACGAGTTCTGGGATGGCGAGGGTTTCGAGCTCTCCCGGCTCCGAGCCGAGGTCGTCGACCCGATCCTGCGCGCAGAGCCGGCCGAGTTCCACGCATATTCCTGGGAGCTGCAGCGGCCCTTCGATCAGGTCAGGGCCGTGCTGCCGGTGGGCGTCATCGTGATCGAAGGCGTGTGTGCGCTCCACACGATGTTTCGCGAGGCCTACGACCTGCGAATCTGGGTCGAGGCTCCCCGCGAGCTACGTCTCGCGCGAGGGATCGCGCGGGACGGCGAAGAGGCGCGCGAGGTTTGGGAGGCCCGGTGGATGCCGAGCGAGGATCGGTATGTCGAGCAGGACGACCCGATCTCGTCGGCTCACCTGATCGTGGACGGCTCCTAGCGAGAAGGCGCGGTCCAGAGACTGAGAGCGGGGTTCGCGATGTGGGTGAACGGGGCGCCGGCGCGATCGGTTCGCGCACCGGTCGGCGTGCTGCCCGTGACGCCGAGGCGGTCGAGCTCCTCGGGCAGCGGGCGCCACGCGTATCCGGCGCCTTCGATCTCCTCACGGGTGAGGCTGCCGCTGGTCGGGTCGGTGCAATAGACGATGCGGAAGCGGCCCTCGCTGCTGCCGTGGATGAGATGCGCGACCGCACCGAGATTCGCGGCCAGCTCGGGGTCGTGTCGCATGGCGTCGAGAGCCGCCGGAGTCCCACGGTAGCCGTGACGGCGGATCAGGGCATCGATCGCGGCGTCCTCGCCGAAGCGGGAGACCGCCGGTGCGAGCACGACGAGCTCTCCGCCGTCGGCGAGAGCCATCCTCGTTCGGTAGATCGCCTTGTTCGCGACCCACGTCGTTCTGAATTCGTTCGGATCGAGCCAGCATGTCACCCGGGCAAGAGGCTCCGGGACGACCTCGATGTTGCAGTGGGCCGAGAGCTCGGCCGCCGCCTCGTAGGCGGCTCCGCCCGACTCACCGGAGCCTCCGCGCCCGACGAAGACCCCGCGGTGCACAACGCCGTCGGGCGTGTCCTCCGTCACGGTCAGCACCCAGAGCACCGGGATCCCGGGCGCAAGGAACCGGTCGAACGCCGCGTCGACCACGTCCCGCACCGGGCCGTGCGGGCAGCCCATGATCGTCTCCATGTCGCAGACCGCGCCGAGAAAGTGGCTGCGGTGGATCGTGAGACCGCCGCCGAGGCCGATCACGAGGTTCTTCGTGAAGTTCGCCATCCCGATCACCTCATGGGGCACGACCTGACCGATCGACACCACGAGATCCCACCCGTCCAGCAGCAGCTCGTCCACCTCGACCGGGATCGGGTTCGCCATCAGTCCCGCAGAGAGGGCGGCGATCTCGTCGCCGCCGATCTCGCCGACCTGCACCAACCCTTCCCGCCAGCGGTGCTCCAGGATCCGGTCGAAGGGAACGCGGTCTCCGAAGAGCAGCTTCGCTTCGCGGGGCGTCATTGCAGCGTGCGTGCCGAGAGCGGGCAGAACCGCAACCTCGCAACCGGCGTCCGACAGCCGTTCGAACAACAGGCCGGTGATCTCGCCGGCCCGCGAGTGCAGCCGGGTCAGGTCGGGCGGAACGAGTAAGACCCGCCTCGCGGCGAGTAGCTCGGCGGTCGCGAGCTCCTCGACGATCTCTCGCAGCTCGTCGCCCGAGATCGCCCGCTCGGGGCCACCGATGCTGCGCAACGGCTTGGTGGCCGTACCCGGGCGAAGGACGGCGAGTGCCGCTTCGGCGCGATCGACGACCGACACGCTCTCACCGTTCGCGTCGACCGGCGCGACATCGGTCTCCTCGGGCCCGGGAGGCTCGAGGGCCTCGAACTGGCTGTCGATCATCGCAGCGTGCATGAAGTGGGCGGGCCGCTCCTCGACCCGCCGGACGACCTCGTCTCGATCCACGACGAGATCGAGGAAGCGCACGTTCCCCGCGGTGCGCAGCGAGTTCCGGTAGCTGCGCTTGAGCGCAGAGCAGGCGATCACTGCCTGAGGCTCGGCGCGCATCGCCTGGCGGACCGCCGCGAGCCACGGCCAGCGATCGGCGTCGGTGAGCGGGATGCCCGCCGCCATCTTCGCGACATTCGCCTGGCTGTGGAGCGAGTCGGCCTCGATGTACGGGATCTCCCAATGCGCGGCAAGAGCGGCGGCGATGGTCGACTTACCCGAGCCCGCGACGCCCATGACGACGATCCGGCCGAGCGTTCTCATCCTAGTTCGGTGGACGGGAGCGAGAAGTAGCGCACCGCGTTCTCGACGCACAGATCGCGGACGATGGTCGAGCACCACTCGAGGTCGGCCGCGATCCGGCCCTCATCGATGTCGCGTCCGATCGCATCGCACAGTACCCGCCGGAACAGCTCGTGACGCGTCATCGAGAGGATCGAGCGCGAGTCGGTGTGCATGCCGACGAAGCCGGCGAGCTGACCGATCTGCGAGAGATCGTCGAGGTGGCGGCGCAGGCCGTGCTCGTGGTCGTTGAACCACCACGGCGGTCCCCACTGTACGAGCGAGGGGACTCCCGGCCTCGAAAAGGCGCCGGCCATCGCGGCGAACACGGCATTGTCGGCCGGGTTGGCGTTGTAGAGGATCGTGCGCGGGAGGGCGTCGTCGCGCTCGAGCCCGGCGAGGAACCGGGCCAGCCCGGGTGCCTGGCGCTCGTCGCCGATCACGTCGCCTCCCGCATCCTGACCCACCCGCGCAAGCAGCCGCGGCGACACGTCGCGCAGCGGCCCGAGGTGCAGCTGCAACACGGACTCGTCGGCGAATGCGAGCCGGGCGGCAAGCCCGACGACCTCGAGCATGACGACGGCACGTTCGAGTGGGGTGCCAGCCTCGCCGGCCCGCACGCTGCGGATCGCGGCGTCCGCGAGGGAGCGGTCAGGGGGAAAGTCGGGCAGGGACTCGACGCCGTGGTCGCTCGCCCGTCCGCCCAGCGCCGCGAAGCGCGCGTACGAGCGGGTGAGCGCGGCGAGCAGTGAGGGGAGGTCGTCGATCGTCGTGCCCGTTGCCCGTTCCAGGCGGTCGATCCAGGCGTTCCAGGCCGGCGGATCGCCGAGCAGCCGGTGTGCCCCGTCAGGGCGGAACGTCGGGATCATCGTCACGGGCTTCGCGGTGTGGCTCCGGTGGGCCGCGAGGTCGTCGCCCGGATCGTCGGTGGTCGCGATAACGCGGACGTCGAAACGGGAAAGGAGCTTCTGCGCCGTCCAGCCGGGCAGTTGCCGGTTCGCCTCCTCCCAGATCTCGCGCGCGGTCCAGGGGTTGAGCTCGAGATCGATCCCGAAGACCCGCCGCAGCTCGAGATGCGACCAGACGTAGAGCGGGTTGCGGATCAGGCGGGGTACGGTGGCCGCCCAGGCAGAGAACCTTTCCCACGGATCGGCGTCCCCCGTGATGAGACGCTCCTCGAACCCCGCGAGGCGCATGGCTCGCCACTTGTAGTGGTCGTCGCCGAGCCAGAGATCCGACAGCGTCTCGTAGACACGGTCCTCGGCGATGTCGGCGGGGGAGAGGTGGTTGTGAAGATCGACGATCGGAGCGTGCTCGGCGACCTCGTGGAACAGAGTGCGTGCGGTCTCACTCGAGAGCAGGAAGTCGTCCGTCAGGAATCCAGCGTCCATCCCGCTGCGTTCAGATCGTCATCGCGTTGAAGCCGCCGTCGACGACGATCTCGGAGCCCGTGATGAACTGCCCGGCGTCGCCGGCGAGCAGGAGCGTCACTCCCGCGAGCTCGTCGATTTCGCCGAACCGGCCGAGCGGCGTGTGGCCGAGGATCTTCTCGATCCGCTCGGGAGTCAGGATCGCCCGGTTCTGCTCCGCGGGGAAGAACCCCGGGACGAGCACATTGCAGCGGATGCCCAGCGGGCCCCATTCGCGGGCCAGGTTCTTCGTCAGGTTGTGGACGGCGGCCTTCGCCATCGAGTAGGTGAAGACTCGCGAGAGCGGAGTCAGCCCGGAGGCGCTGCCGATGTTGATGATGCTTGCTCCCTCGCCCGACGAGCCGGCACGTTCGACGAAGTACCGGCCAAACTCCTGGCAGGCGCGCATGACGGCGAGCTGGTCGACCTCGATCACGTGCTCGATCTCGTCGTCGGTGATCTCGAGGAACGGTGTCGCGGAGTTCACGCCGGCGCCGTTGACCAGCACGTCGATGCGCCCGTGCGAGGTGAGTACGCGCGCGACGAGGCCGCGAAGCCCCTCGCGGCTCGAGACGTCGCACGGCTCGAAGGTCATCTCACCCTTGCCCGGCCCGCCCCGCCCGGCGAGTAGCGCTTCGGCTTTCGCCCGGTCGCGCCCCACGATCACCGTTCGCGCGCCGGCGTCGGTGAGCGCCCCGGCCATCCCGCCGCAGAGCACCCCGGTGCCGCCGATCACCACCGCAACCCGTCCATCCAGCCGGAAGCTCGACGGCAGGTCCAGCGCCGGTTCCACGACACGATGCTATCGACCGCAGGGGCGGGATAGGCTCGCCCGGTGACCGATCTCGAGGGCTGGAAGCTTTGCCCGCGCTGCGGGAATGGGCTGGAACCGCTCCACGGCGGTCATCTCCACTGCGCCGGCTGCGGATCGAGCTATTGGGCGAACTCGAAGCCCGCGGTTCAGGGGCTGCTCGTTCGTGACGGCCGGGTCTTGATCGGCCGCCGCCGCATCGAGCCGCGCAAAGGCCACTGGGACCTTCCGGGAGGCTTCCTCGAGGAGGCCGAGCTGCCCCTGGACGGATTGCGCCGCGAGTTCGTGGAGGAGACCGGCATCGCAGTAGAGCCCGTCGAGTGGCTCGGCGCCTCGATCGACCCTTACGGGCCCTCGTTCGTTCTCAGCCTCACCTGGATCGTGAGCGGCGAGGGCAGGCCGTCCGCGGCCGACGACATCGAGGAGCTCGCCTGGTTCGCGCCGGAGGAGCTGCCCGACGAGATGGCGTTCGGAAGCCAGAGCACCCTCCTGCGGCTCTGGGCAGATCGTCGACCCTGAGGTCTCAGAGCCCGAACGGGGTTAGCTGACGACGGCGTGCTGCGTGGCCCAGAGCGCTGCCGCGGCCCGGGTCGACACGCCGATCTTGGTGTAGATGTGCTGGATGTGGTGGTCGGCGGTCTTCGCCGAGATGAAGAGCCGCTCTGCGATCTGCCGCGTTGTCAGCCCGAGGGCTGCGAGGCGCAGCACTTCCACCTCGCGCCGCGAGAGCCCACCCGGGTTCTGCTGGCGCTTGCCGGCGTTCGAGTGCGGCGCGCCGTGCCCGGCGGCCACGAGCACCGCTCGGCTCGCCCGAGCCTCGATCGCCCCCTCCAGCTCGAGCCGACGGAGCTCGGCGGCTGCCTCATCGGGCGAGTGCGCGAGACGGTCGGCACGCTCGGTGGTCATCCCGACGTAGACCTCGGTCGCAGCCAGCACGCAGGCCCCGAGGTTGCCGGTGTCCGCGCGCATGCGCTTGTGATATCCGGAGCCGTCGCAGCGCTCATGGTGCGTGCACGCGACCGGGTTGAGCTCGGCAAGGGCCGGGGAGCGTCGAAGCATCTGCTCGGTCAGCATGGGGTGGAGCTCGACGCGGTCGAACTCCGTTCGCGTGAGCGCTCCCGGCTTGTCCCAGATCGAGTTCGACACGGCCGTGGTGCCGAAGTCGTGCACCAGCGCGGCCCGTCCGAGCCGGGTGACCTCCTCGTCGTCGAGCCCGAGCACGCGTGCCGAGTCGATGGCGAGGGCCGCGCAGCGACGGCTGTGCCCGATCATGTACGGCGACTTGAGATCGATGAAGTCGGCGGCGAGCGCCAGCGCGTCGTCGATCGAAGCTCCTTCGAGCAGACGGCGCGGCTCGGGCTCGAGGGCCAGAACGGCATCCCAGGGCTCGGTCGTGCGAAGCTGCTCGAACCACTCGAGCCCGTGCTCGACGAACAGGTCCGCGAGCGCGGGGTCGTAGGTGCGGTCGCGTCGGTCCTGAGCGGCTGCGACGGCGCGCTCCGGTGAGAAGATCCGGCCGATCGCCTCCATGTCGTGCGTGAGGTGGACGACCCGCATCGGCAGCGGGATCGCCTCGCCGCCGAGATGCTTGGGGAAGCCCTTTCCATTCCAGCGCTCGAACGTGAAGGCGAGCGAGTCGCGGACGCCCGGGCCGAAGTCGAGCCTCGCGACGAGCATGTCCGCCACCTCGCACCCGGACGTGAAGTTGTGGACGGCCCACTCGTGCGCCGTCTCCTGAAGCATGCGCACGATCTCGTCGCGCTCCTCATCGGAGCGTCCGGCCGTGGCGTACGCGAACACGTCGCGCATCACCTCGGCGGGGTCGCCGCCGTCGTGCACGAGCGTCTGCGCGCGGATCCCGATCTCATCGCCGAAGAGCGTCGCGACCTCGTGCGCGTGCCCGGTGCAGCCGATGTAGCGCAGCAGCGCGACCCAGTAGGCGTTCTCGCGCACCTCGCGGTCGAACCCCGCCGTCTCGCACATCCACGAAGCAAGAAGGCATGAGCGCAACTGGGACTCGAGCGGCTGGCCGAAGGCGTTGTCCTGCGCCAGCGCAAGCGTTGCGACGAATTCGCTCAGGCGAAGCGATGTCTGAGAAATGGGGAGTCCTCCCGATGTTTTCGCAGAGCGGCCACTCTACGCTCTGCCTCAGTTAGGGCGTTGCCGCAGATCGAAACAGAAGGCGCCGCTCTCAATCTCTAAGGAGGCAAGCATGACGGCAGCAAACGCCGTCGGTGACCCCGTCAAGGTCGGAGTCATCGCGGACCAGACCGGCCCCCTCTCGTTCGTCGGAGCCGCGAACGCCAACGTCGCCCGCATGGTCGTCGGCGACATCAACGCCAAGGGCGGGCTGCTTGGCCGGCACGTCGAGCTGATCGTCGAGGACGGCGGGACGGACGACGAGCTGGCCGCGGCAGCAGCGAGGAAGCTCGTCGAGGAGGACAGGGTCGATGTCATCTTCGGAGGCATCTACAGCTCGACGCGCCAGGCGATCAAGGGCCCGGCGGTCGTCGAAGGCAAGACCCTCTACATCTATCCCGAGCAGTACGAGGGGCAGGAGTCCGACCCTCTGATCTTCTGCACCGGCCCGGTGCCGGCGCAGCAGGTCGATCCGTTCATCCCATGGCTGATGCGCGAGACCGGCGCGAGGACGTTCTACCTTCCCGGGTCCGACTACATCTGGCCGCACATCCTGAACGGGCGTGTACGCGAGGCCGTGACGGGAAACGGCGGCTCGATCGTCGGCGAGGAGTACCACGCGCTCGACCACATGGACTATCGGGCGACCGTCGAGCGGATCGCCGAGAGCGGAGCCGATGTCGTGTTCAACACGATCGTCCCGCCGGGGGTCGCCCCGTTCCTCGAGCTCCTTCACGGCTCCGGCTTCTCAAGCCGGGGCGGGCATCTCGTCTGCACCTACTTCGACGAGAACTTCCTGAACATGGTTCCCGCGGCCCAGGTCGAGGGGCTCTATAGCTGCCTCGACTACTACCAGGCCGTTGACGACCCGTTCAGCCGGGAGCTGCTCGCGCAGTACGACGCGCTGTATCCCGGCGACGCCAAGTTCACCGGCGGCAGCGGCTGCTCGGGCCTCTACCGCGGGATGCGGTTCTGGGCGGCCGCGGTCGCCGAGGCCGGCACGCTGGAGCAGCCGCGGGTCATTGCGGCCCTCGACCACGCCGAGATTGCCGAGGGCCCCGGCGGCCCGGCGGCGATGGTGCCCGGCGAGCATCACGCGCGGCTCCAGATGTACATCGCGCGCGCCCGGAACGGCCGGTTCGAGATCGTCGAGACCCTCGGCGCGATCGATCCGCAAGAGCGTCTCGTCGAGCTGCCGGCCCTCGTGGGCTGACCAGGCGACGGCGACCGATCACTCACACACGACGAAGGGAGCAACAGGTGCTACTCGCAACGACGCAGATCGAGGACTTCGACCGGTTCATGGAGATCTTCACCACCGAGGGCGCCGAGAAGCGCCAGGAGCACGGCTCCAAGGGAGCGCTCGTCTTCCGCGACCCGGACGAGGCCGATCGCGTCTGGGTGATGTTCGACTGGGATGCGGACGGCTGGCAGAGCTTCGTCTCGGATCCCGCGGTCCCGCCGATCATCCAGAGGGCCGGCCACAAGGGCAAGCCGCAGGCGGCAGCGTTCGCCGGCGAGTGCTTCGCCTAGACATTCCGTTCGAGCAGGGAGCCGCGGAAGTCTCGGGGCTCCCTGCTCCGCGATCCGCCTTGGTACAACTCGCCGCGGATGAGCGTCGAGTTCGACCGCGTGGAATTGCTGTTCGGCGACTCGCCGGTGCATCCGCTGCGTCGGCTGAGCGAGCACCTCGGCGGCGCGGTCGAGATCTGGGCGAAGCGGGACGACTGCAACTCGGGGCTGGCGTACGGCGGCAACAAGACGCGCAAGCTCGAGTTCCTGGCGGCCGACGCGCTCGCCACGGGCTGCGACACGCTCGTCTCGATCGGGGGCGTGCAGTCGAACCACACGCGGCAGGTCGCGGCGGTCGCAGCGTTTCTCGGGCTCGACTGCGTCCTCGTCCAGGAGCATTGGGTCGACTGGCCGGACAGCGTCTACGACAAGGTCGGCAACATCCTGCTCTCGCGGATCATGGGCGCCGACGTGAGGCTCAGCCCGGCTGGGTTCGACATCGGCTTCCGTCCGAGCTGGGAGCAGGCTCTCGAGGATGTCGAGGCTCGCGGCGGGAAGCCGTACGCGATTCCGGCCGGCGCGTCCGACCATCCTCTCGGCGGCCTGGGCTTCGCCCGCTGGGCCGACGAGGTTGCAAGGCAAGAGCGTGAGCTCGATGTCTTCTTCGACACGATCATCGTCTGCTCGGTGACGGGGTCGACGCAGGCGGGGATGATCGCCGGCTTTGCAGCGCAGGACAGGCCGCGTCGGGTGCTCGGCATCGACGGTTCGGCGACGGTGGAGCAGACGTGGGCGCAGATCGCCCGCATCGCGCGCCGGACGGCCGAGGCGATCGGCCTCGGCCGCGCCCTGGCAGACGACGAGATCGTGCTCCTCGACGAATGGCACGCCGGCATCTACGGGGTCCCCGACGCGAAGACGATCGAGGCGATTCGCGTCTGCGCCCGGCTCGAGGGGATGCTGACCGATCCGGTCTACGAAGGAAAGTCGATGGCGGCACTCATCGACCTGGTGCAGGACGGCCGCATCGAGCCTGGCTCGCGCGTCCTGTACGCGCATCTCGGTGGTCAGCCGGCGCTGAACGGGTACGCCGGCAGCTTCTGACCGCTGGATCTTTGCGGTCTACCCGTCGATGGTGAGCCGGGTTGGCGGCCAGTAAGTGAGCACGACCGGCCCGATGAGATTCGACCGCGGCACTGCGCCCCACATGCGGGAGTCGCACGAGCCGCCTCGGTTGTCGCCCATCATGAAGTAGGAGCCTGCGGGCACGTGCCAGGTTTGGCCGCGATGATCGTCGGAGATGAGGCTGCCCGGGGCGATGTAGGGCTCCGAAAGTCGACTCCCATTGATCCAGATCCTGGCCTCGGCGTCCTCGTGGATCGTGTCGCCCGGGAGCCCGATCAGGCGTTTGACGAATACGCCGGGTGCCTCTCCGCAGTCGCGCGCGGTTTGAGGCGCATGGAAGACGACAATCTGCCCGCGCCGTGGGGAGGAGAATCGGTAACAGAGCTCGCATGCGATCACGCGGTCGGAGAAGCGGGCCTCGCAGCCGTCCGAGGGGCGTGCACAGTGCAGGGTCGGCTCCATCGAGGATGTGGGGATTCGGTAGGGCTTGGCGACCTCGGCCTCGAAGATCAGCACGACTCCGATCGCGACAACCAGGGTTATCAGCCAGTCGGCTGCCGTTCTCCACGGGCGTGGAAGGCGGCTGGTTGCTCTGTCTAGGACCTTCACCGGTTAGAGGATCATGCCGTTCGCTGAAACAGGACGCTGCTGCAGTCGCGGGTAGTGCCGAGCAGACGAAAGCTCAGGTCGTGCTCGTCGTAGAACTCGGCGAAGGCACGCAGCTCGTCGGCTCGGTGATGAAACTGGTCGAAGTAGAGGTACGAGCCGGGAACGAGTCTGTCTGCCACGAAATTGAGGACGGTGGTGGTGGAGCTGTAGAGATCGGCGTCCAGCATCACGACGAGCACCTCGTGTTCGGGCCACTCGTAGTCCGGCAAGGTGTCCTCGAACCAACCTGGATAGAAGCGGACACGCGGGTCGTCGATTCTCGGCAGAACGCCTTCGGTCGAGAAATAGCCGCGTTCGTGACCCTCGAGACTCCAGTCGTGAGGAAGCCCGAGGAAGCTGTCGAACCCGTGTAGATGACTTCGCGGGTTCTTGAGTAGCTCTGCCCAAAGGCGCATCGAGTTGCCCTCGTGCACGCCGAACTCGAGGTAGAGCACCTCGCGCTCGCTGATCTCCGAGGCGATGAGCTCGAACAACTCACTTCGCGACTGAGTCCGAGTAGCCGAGGAGAAGCCGTGCGCAGGCAGCCACCAGCCGACGTGTAGGTAGTTGAGCACCCCGTTCAGCTCGTAGACGACGCGGCCGCTACAGACGGCCCCGAGCCGGGACAGTGCGATCTTCGGCAGACGCTTCGGATCGCCGGTCGCCGGTCGGCTCAGGTCGAGCTGCGTCCTCTTCGGGAGCTGGACACTGCGCGTATCACGAACCTTCGGAAACACAGGACTCCACTTCCGCCTGCCCCCTGTTCCGCATCATCGCCTCCATCCTTCGCGACGTCAACCGTCTAAAGCTCGAGCCGGGGCAGAACCTCGGCGGCGAGCAGCTCGACGCCCGCCGCTCGTCGAGGCCGTGCGGCGTGCCGAACTCCACCCGCCGGGCTCCCGCGTCGTACAGCGCCAGGGCCTGGCTGCGATCCGGTCGGGCGTTCCCGAGAACGCGAACAGATCGAGCACGTCGTCGGAGATGAGGCCGCCGCGCCGGCCACATCGCCGGCGGCGAGCTCGCGCGCGCGACAGCGGCGATCAGATCGGGGTCGACGCCGGCGGTCGGGTCCAGGCCGGCGACGACCTCGAGATACATCGCGACCCGGCGTCGTGCGTGCTCCCGGGCCCGCGCGTCGTCGGTATCGACGACCGTCACCGCTCCCGCGACGATGCCGACTTCTGCGGCGCCGAGGCGCTCGCGGGCGAGCCGCACCATCGACGGGTTTGCGCTCCCGCCGAGCTTGAGCTCCGCCGCCTGGCCGGCAGCGAACGACGTCAGGCGCGGGGACCAGCGTGCCGACCAGCAGCGGCACCCGGTCGCGCTCGCGGGGAACGCGAGGCCGACGCCCGGGCCGAGCCGGAAGATCTCGCCCTCGAACCCTGAACGATCGCCGGAGAGGAGGCGCGACACGATCTCCCATGCCTCCGCGATCGTCTCCACCGGGCGCCGCTGCTCGAGGCCGAGGTCGCCGAGCCATGCGCCCGCGGCGAGCCCGAGGAACGCGCGGCCGCCCGAGGCGAGGTCGAGCGCCGCGGTCTGCCCCGCGAGCTCGACCGGGTGAACCGGTGAACGGGTTCAGGCAGGACGGCCCGACCCGGACGCGCTCGGTCGCGGCGGCGATCTCGAGCAGCGCGGGAAGGCCGGCTGGTACCAGAGGTCGTTGAAGGTGGTGACGACATCGAAGCCGCCGTGCTCGGCGATCCGCGCGAGCGCGGCATACTCGCCGGGCCGCTTGTTCGTCTGCAGGCCGAGCCCGAGCTCGCGCGCTCGGCGTCACGTCAGGTCGGAGGTGAGCAGACGCCTGCGGCCGATCCGCTCGATGCGCATGATCAGCCGCTCCTCGGGGTCGGGGCAGCAGACGAGCGAGTCCTGCGCGAGCCAGTCGCCGTCCGCCAGGTCCCGCTGCTTCGCGGGCAGAAGCGGCAGCACCGCCTGCAGCGCGTACATGCAGAAATGCTTGCCGGCCGGGATCCGGAGCCGGCTCGATTCGGTGAGCTCGAAGTAGTCGCCGACCTCGAGACCGCAGACCGAACGCCCCTCGATCCGCTCGACCGTGACACGGAGGTCGAAGAGCTCCGTGACGTCGCTCAAGGCTCGAGCGTCGCGCCGGCGGCGAAGTTCCGGCGCACCGCCTCGAGCGTCACGCTCGAGCTCGTCGGTCGGCGTGAACTCGAGCGCCTCGCAGTCGGTCTCGAACGTGATCATGTGGCCCGGCGCGACGTAGTAGGCCTGCCCGCCCTCGATCGTCTCCTGCCGGTCGCCGTAGTCGACGACCATCCGTCCCGGAGAAGAGGTAGCCCCAGTGCGGCGCCTGGCAGCGGTCGTCGGGAAGGCCCTTGACCATGCTCGAGGCGTCCTGGCCCGCGTGCGGCCTTCTCGAACGCAACCGTCATGCCGCCCCAGTCGGCGAGCCGGCTCGAGTAGCCGGGCACGATCTCGACCTCGGGCAGCTCGTCGTGCGATCCGCTCGGCACGGCCGACGATCCTAACGGGTTACCGTAATCCTGCATGACGGTCGCGCCGGTAACGGAGCGGCTCCCGCCGCGCGCCGGCGCCGGCTGCGCCCTCCCGAGCCTCGCTGCGCTTCGTCCTGCGCCGGCTCGGCGCGCTCGTGCTGCTGTGCTCGGGATCACGCTCGTCGCCTTCGTCCTCACCGAGCTCGTGCCGAGCAACGCCGCGGCGACGAACCTCGGCGAGCAGGCCGCCGCCGACCCGGCGGCGGTCGAGGCGTTCGAGCAGCACTACGGGCTCGACAAGCCGCTCCCGGTCCGTTACCTGATCTACCTCGAGCACCTCGTGCACGGCGACCTCGGCCAGTCGTCGCTGACCCACGACGCCGTCACGCACGACCTCGGGCAGTTCATCCCGGCGACGGCCGAGCTCGCGATCTTCTCGATCCTGTTCGCGGCGATCGTCGGGGTCACGTTCGGCGTGATCGCGGCGCTGCGGCGCAACAGGCCGACCGACCACGTGCTGCGCGTCGTCTCGCTCGCCGGCATCTCGATGCCGACGTTCTGGATCGCGCTGTCGCGCTCTACGTCTTCTTCTTCCGGCTCGACTGGTTGCCCGGCGGCGGCCGGCTCGACCCGGGCACGAACCCGCCGCCGAGCATCACCGGCCTGTACACGGTCGACGCGCTGCTCGCCGGCAAGCTCGGCCTGTTCGGCACGCGTTCCACCACCTGCTCCTGCCGGCGCTCGTGCTCGCCGCCTTCAACGTCGGCCTGCTCACGCGCTTCACCGCTCGGCCGTGCTCGAGGTGATCGGCAACGACTACGTCCGCGCGGCGCGCGCGAAGGGCATGCCCGAGCGGATCGTCGTCCTCCGCTACATCCTGCGCGCCGCGCTGCCGTCGGTCGTCACCGTGCTCGGCCTCGTCTTCGCGAACGTGCTGACCGGCGCGGTGCTCGTCGAGAAGATCTTCTCGTGGCCGGGCATCGGCCAGTACGCCTACGCAGGCCGCGGTCAACCTCGACGTGCCGGCGATCATGGGCGTCAGCCTGTTCGTCGCCGTCGTCTACGTCGACGGTCAACTTCATCGTCGACGTCCTCTACGGCGTCATCGACCCGCGGATCCGGGTCACATGACCGCCGGTCGCCGCTCCGCGCCCGGTCGGCTGCGTCGAGCGCGTCCGGCGGATCCACCCCGGCCTGCGCCAGCCGCTCGCGATCGTCGGCGCTCGTGATCGTCGCGGCCTGGGTCGTCGATCGCGATCTTCGCGCCGCTGATCGCGCCCGACGAGCCCGCTCGCGCAGACCTTCACGCCGCTCGATCGGCCCGTCGTGGCAGCACCTCTTCGGCACCGACGAGCTCGGCCGCGACATCCTCAGCCGCGTCATCTACGGCGCGCGCCTGACGCTGCCGCTCGCGCTGCTGCTCGTCGCGCTCGCGGCGACGGTCGGCGCGATCGCTCGGCGCGGTCGCCGGCTACTTCCGCGGCGTCGGTCGACGGGCTCTTCATGCGCATCACCGACCTCGTCTTCGCGTTCCCGGCGATCATCCTCGCGATGGTCGTCACGGCCGTGCTCGGCCCGAGCCTCGCGAACGCCGCGCTCGCGCTCGTCGATCGTCGCGTGGCCGACGTACGCCCGCGTCGTGCGCGGGCTCGTGATGTCCGTCGGCGACACGGAGTACGTCCAGTCGGCGCGGCTGCTCGGCGCGCAGCGCCCGCCGCGCGCTCGTCCGCGACGTGCTGCCGAACGTCGCCGGGCCGGTGCTCGTGCTGGCGACGCTCGACCTCGGCAACGCGATCCTGCTGCTCTCGGGCCTCTCGTTCCTCGGGCTCGGCGCCCAGCCGCCGCCGCCGGAGTGGGGGGCGATGGTCGCCGACGGGACGCAGTACTTCCAGTACTGGTGGATCGGCACGTTCCCGGGCCTCGCGATCTTCACCGTCGTGCTCGCGTTCAACTTCCTCGGCGACAGCCTGCGCGACGTCTTCGACCCGCGCACCGGGCTGCGCGGCGCGCGGAGACGCATGAGCGCTGCTCGAGGTCGAGGGGCTGCGCGTGCGCCTGCCCGGCGCGAGCGGGCCGGTCACGGTCGTCGACGGCGTCGACTACCGCGTCGAGCAGGGCGAGGTGTTCGGCGTCGCCGGCGAGAGCGGCAGCGGCAAGACGATGTCGGTGCTCGCGCTGCTCGGGCTGCTGCCCGACGGGCGCCGCGGTCGAAGGGAGCGTCCGCTTCGGCGGCCGCGACCTGCTCGCGCTGTCGCGACGCGCGCTGCGCGAGCATCGCGGGCCGCGAGATCGCGATGGTCTTCCAGGACCCGATGACCTCGCTGCACCCGATGCTGACGGTCGGCCGGCAGCTGACCGAGCACGTGCGCCTCCATCTCGGGCTCGACCGCCGCGGCCGCCGAGCGCGCGGGCGCTCGAGCTGCTCGAGCAGGTGCGGATCCCCGACGGCCGAGGGCGCTGCAGCGCGTACCCGCACCAGTTCTCGGGCGGCATGCGCCAGCGCATCGCGATCGCGATCGCGCTGGCCTGCGGGCCGAAGCTGCTGATCGCCGACGAGCCGACGACGGCGCTCGACGTGACCGTGCAGGCCGGGATCCTGCGGCTGCTCGACCGCCTGCGCCGCGAGAACGGGCTCGTCGTCGATGCTGATCACCCACGACCTCGGCGTGATGTCGTCGATCGCCGACCGCGTCTCGGTGTTCTACGCCGGGCCGGGTCGTCGAGTCGGGCGCCGCGCGGACGTGCTGCAGCGGCCGCGCCACCCGTACACGCGTGCGCTGCTCGACGCGCTGCCGCATCCCGAGGCGCCGACGCGACCGCAGCTCGTCGCGATCCCGGGCGCGCCGCCGAGCCCCGGGCGCATCCCGTCCGGTTGCGCGTTCCACCCCCGCTGCGCGCTACGCCGCGCGAGACCTGCCGCGACGAGGTGCCGCCGCTCGTCGCGGCGGCGACGGCCGGCTGCTCGCCTGCCCCGTCGACCCGTTCGCGCGGCCGCATGAGCCTGCTCGAGCTGCACGACGTCGAGGTCGTCTACGAGCGCCGCGGCCGCGACCCCGTCCGCGCCGTCGCCGGCGCGAGCCTCAGCCGTCGAGCGCGGGCAGATCGTCGGGCTCGTCGGCGAGTCGGGCTGCGGCAAGTCGACGCTCGCCCGCGCGGCGGTCGGGCTCGTGCCGCCCACGGCGGGAACATCGTCTTCGAGGGGCGCGACGTCGACGCCGCTCTGCCGCCGCGGCCGCGCGCGGGAGCTCGTGCGGCTGCAGATGGTCTTCCAGAACCCGTACTCGTCGCTCAACCCGCGCCGGAAGGTCGGCGCGCAGATCGCCGACGGGCTCGACGACGCTCGGCCGGGGCCGGCCGGCGCGGCGGCCGCAGCGCGTCGCCGAGCTGCTGCGAGCGGGTCGGCATGTCGCCGGCGCGCCGCCGGCCGCTATCCCGCACGAGTTCTGCGGCGGCCAGCGCCAGCGCATCGCGATCGCCCGTGCGCTCGCCGCCGAGCCGTCGGTGATCGTT